>NZ_LMOC01000007.1:0-308 GCF_001423465.1 Pseudomonas sp. Leaf129
TGATAGGTGGGGTGTGTAAGCGCTGTGAGGCGTTGAGCTAACCCATACTAATTGCCCGTGAGGCTTGACCATATAACACCCAAGCAATTTGYGTCGAAGACCAGATTGCGGTGACTGTGGAGATGACACGAACCGAAAGTTCGCAAGCAAGACAACCCACRAMTATCACATACCCGATTCGCTGGAGTGCTCCCAAAGGGCATCCCGGCTACAGAATTTCTTGACGACCATAGAGCATTGGAACCACCTGATCCCATCCCGAACTCAGCAGTGAAACGATGCATCGCCGATGGTAGTGTGGGGTTTCC
>NZ_LMOC01000007.1:340-542749 GCF_001423465.1 Pseudomonas sp. Leaf129
CCGATGGTAGTGTGGGGTTTCCCCATGTGAGAGTAGGTCATCGTCAAGATTCAATTCCGAAACCCCTATCTGCGTGAGCAGGTAGGGGTTTTGTCTTTTCCGCATCTCGCGTTTCCAATCGTCATCCTTCATTTTTGCCAGTGTTCGAAGCTTACGGGCATGGCTATCATTGCGGCCTTACCACAGGCGCCGAGTTGGCTATGTCACCATTACTGGATTTGCTTAAAGACGGTCAGTTTCACTCGGGCGAAGTACTTGGCGAAGTCCTGGGGGTTAGCCGTAGCGCTGTGTGGAAACAGCTTCAGCAGTTGCAGGCAGAGCTTGGCATCGAGGTGCACAAGGTTCGTGGCAAAGGTTATCGTCTGGCTGACCCGATCTCTTCGTTGTGCCTGGAGGCAGTGAGGGCAGGAGCACCTGCTGGCTGGGACGTACGTATCATGCAAAGCGCTGATTCCACCAATGCCCAGGCACTGCACGCCATAGCCAAGGGATGCCCACTGCCGCTGCTGGTGCTGGCAGAGCGTCAGACTGCAGGCAGAGGGCGACGAGGCAGGCCGTGGGTGAGCCCGTATGCACAAAACCTCTATTACAGCCTGGCGCTGCGCATAGAGGGCGGTATGACGCGTTTGGAAGGATTGAGTCTGGTTGTCGGTCTTGCCGTGGTACGAGCCCTGCATGCGCAAGGCGTGAGCGAGGCAAGACTCAAGTGGCCCAACGATATCCTGGTGGGAGACAAGAAGCTGGCAGGGATACTGCTGGAGCTGGTCGGTGACCCCAGTGACGTGTGTCACGTGGTGATCGGTATCGGTATCAACGTGAACATGAAGCTGAATACCGAGGTGGATCGACCTTGGACGTCCATGCGTCTGCAGCGCATGTGTCTGGTGGACCGCAATGTTCTGGTTACCGAGCTCAATGACCAATTGCAGTGTTACCTGGAGCGTCATGCAGTGTCCGGCTTCGAGCAGTTGCGCGAGGAATGGGAAGCCCTTCATGCTTGGCAGGGCAGGTCGGTGGTACTCAGTGCCGGTTTGAAAGCCATTGAGGGCCAGGTACTTGGAATAGACGGACAAGGTGGCCTGCGGCTCGTGGTGAACGGAGCGGAGCAGGTATTCAATGGCGGAGAGCTGAGTCTGCGACTTGCAGCAAACGACCAGCCCTTAGCGGCTTCTGACCAAGGCGAGGAAAGATGATGCGCTGGCTGGTACTGCTTCTATTGGTGCTCAATGTGTTTTATGCCGGGTGGCACAACCAGGAGTTGCCGGTACGACCAAAGGAATTCGAGCCGCTCTCTACCTACAAAGGCGAGCGGCACAACATCCAGCTGCTCAACGAAAAGCCTGCGAGTGAGCACTGACTGACTTGCGCTGCGTGTGCCTGCAGGTCTGAATGCCCAAGGCACGACTTGCGATGACTCGTGTATCAAGGGCCCAGCAGGGGCTCAATGAATTCAATAACTTAAAACGTAAAATAATCTCAGCCAGGGTATTGCCAGGGTGTAATGGTTTGCATAGAATGGCGCCCGCTTCACAGCGATGGTGCGAATGCCCAGCGATGTGAAACGGCTGTCGATGTAGCTAACCTCAAGATTTTAATGAGAAAAAGCTTGACAGCAAGGTGGCATAGCGTAAAATGCCGCCACGTTAAGGAGGGGTTCCCGAGCGGCCAAAGGGATCAGACTGTAAATCTGACGTCTACGACTTCGAAGGTTCGAATCCTTCTCCCTCCACCATTTTTAGCGTGAGCCGCAAGCTCCGCGGGTATAGTTTAGTGGTAGAACCTCAGCCTTCCAAGCTGATGATGCGGGTTCGATTCCCGCTACCCGCTCCAAGTTTGCTGTTTGTGCATGGTTTCAAGCTCTTGTAGCTCAGTTGGTAGAGCACACCCTTGGTAAGGGTGAGGTCAGCGGTTCAAATCCGCTCAAGAGCTCCATTTTTGCAAGGCAGATATGAAAATATCTGCCTTTGTTTTAATGGTAGGCGTGTCTTGCTCCTGTGGGCATTACAGGTCTCTGCTGTTGGCATCTTGGATTGTGAGGTCTGTGCCTAGCGAGGAGTTATCTTCTCTTGTGCAATGCGGCGGTCCAATCAGGTGTTGAAATAGCTTTCCCGGGTCGGCATAATGTTCGGCCTGATTTGTTTTAGGTCAGTAGCTCAATTGGCAGAGCGACGGTCTCCAAAACCGTAGGTTGGGGGTTCGATTCCCTCCTGACCTGCCAGATTCACTCGGTGTGTCTGGCTTTCTTTTCACAGGATCCTCCTAGATGACTCCCAAGGCTGAAGCCCCAGAATCTCGTTTCGATCTGCTGAAGTGGCTCGTTGTTGTCGCTTTGGTCGTGGTTGGCGTGGTTGGTAATCAGTACTACTCCGCGTCGCCGATCCTGTACCGGGTGCTTGCACTTCTTGCCATTGCTGCTGTGGCTGCCTACGTGGCTCTGCAGACCGCCAAAGGCAAGTCGTTCTTCGTCCTGGCAAAGGAAGCGCGCACCGAAATCCGTAAAGTCGTTTGGCCGACTCGCCAAGAGACCACACAGACCACGCTGATCGTAGTTGCGGTCGTTCTGGTCATGGCGTTGCTGTTGTGGGGGCTAGATTCCCTGCTCGGCTGGCTTGTTTCCTTGATTGTTGGCTAAGGGTGTCCCGTGGCTAAGCGTTGGTACGTTGTGCATGCTTACTCGGGTTACGAGAAGCATGTTATGCGCTCTTTGATCGAGCGTGTAAAGCTGGCTGGTATGGAAGACGGTTTTGGCGAAATTCTCGTCCCCACTGAAGAAGTGGTCGAGATGCGAAATGGCCAAAAGCGTAAAAGTGAACGCAAGTTCTTTCCAGGCTATGTGCTGGTGCAGATGGACATGAACGAAGGCACTTGGCACTTGGTCAAGGACACGCCTCGGGTCATGGGTTTCATCGGCGGCACGGCAGACAAGCCGGCTCCGATCACCGACAAGGAAGCTGAAGCTATCCTGCGTCGTGTTGCTGATGGTAGCGACAAGCCCAAGCCCAAGACGTTGTTCGAGCCAGGCGAAGTGGTTCGCGTCACCGATGGTCCGTTCGCGGATTTCAACGGTACCGTCGAAGAAGTCAACTACGAAAAGAGCCGGATCCAGGTCGCGGTGCTCATTTTCGGTCGCTCTACTCCGGTAGAGCTCGAGTTCAGTCAGGTCGAAAAAGTCTGATTGGAAACGGATCCCATACCCCGCAGGCGTAAGCTGCGGGGTTTTGTCGTCACTGGGATAAAACGCAAGCAACTGGGGAGCCGCAAGGCGCTCGTACCCAATAGTGGAGTAGCTCATGGCTAAGAAAATCACGGCTTACATCAAGCTGCAAGTAAAGGCCGGCCAGGCCAACCCTAGCCCGCCCGTCGGCCCGGCCCTGGGCCAGCATGGCGTGAACATCATGGAATTCTGCAAGGCCTTCAACGCCCGTACTCAGGGTCAAGAAGCCGGCTTGCCGACTCCTGTAATCATCACTGTCTACAGTGACCGTAGCTTCACCTTCGAGACCAAAAGCACCCCTGCTTCGGTACTGCTGAAGAAAGCTGCTGGCCTGACCAGCGGTTCCGCCCGTCCGAACACCGTCAAAGTCGGTACCGTGACTCGCGCTCAGCTCGAAGAAATCGCTAAAGCCAAGAATGCGGACCTGACTGCCGCTGACATGGAAGCAGCCGTGCGTACCATCGCCGGTTCTGCTCGCTCCATGGGCCTCAACGTGGAGGGTGTGTAATGGCTAAGCTGACCAAGCGCCAAAAAGCTATTGCTTCCAAGATCGAAGCAGGCAAGCTGTACAACTTCGAAGATGCAGCTGCGCTGCTCACCGAACTGTCCACCGTCAAGTTCAGCGAATCCGTTGACGTGGCTGTGAACCTGGGCGTTGACCCACGTAAATCCGACCAGGTCGTACGTAGCGCTACCGTGCTGCCACACGGCACTGGCAAGACCGTACGTGTTGCCGTGTTCACCCAGGGTCCTGCTGCCGAAGCCGCTCTGGCTGCCGGTGCAGACCGCGTTGGCATGGACGACCTGGCCGCCGAAATGAAAGGCGGCGACCTGAACTATGACGTCGTCATTGCATCCCCGGATGCCATGCGCGTAGTAGGTCAGTTGGGTCAGATCCTCGGTCCACGTGGCCTGATGCCTAACCCGAAAGTCGGCACCGTGACGCCAGACGTCGCCAACGCCGTCAAGAATGCCAAGGCTGGTCAGGTTCGCTACCGTACCGACAAGAACGGCATCATCCACACTTCCGTTGGCAAGGTCGGTTTCGACGCCGTCAAGCTGAAGGAAAACGTTGAAGCCCTGATCGCTGATCTGAAGCGTATCAAGCCAGCTTCCTCGAAAGGTATCTACGTCAAGCGCGTTACCCTGAGCACCACCATGGGCCCAGGTCTGGTCATCGACCAAGGCTCGCTGGACGCGTAAGACTTTGCCACCGGCCTGGGTAACCGGGCCGGTGGCTGAAAAAATTGGGGTCCCTGCCTGGCGGGGGCTATCCAAGACCGTAGGCGGCGCAAGTCTTAAACCACAAGCCTACGCAGATGGTGCTCCCGGTTCCTTACCGAATCAGACACCAAAACGACATCCGGCCTCGGTTGGATGAAACGGTAACAAGCAGGAGTTGAACCCGTGGCAATTAAACTTGAAGACAAGAAGGCCATCGTCGCTGAAGTCAACAAGGCTGCCCAAGTTGCTCTGTCCGCTGTCGTGGCTGATGCCCGTGGCGTAACAGTAGGCGCTATGACCGGACTCCGTAAAGAGGCTCGTGAAGCTGGCGTATACGTACGTGTCGTACGTAACACCCTGCTCAAGCGCGCCGTTGCAGACACTCCTTACAGTGTTCTGAACGACGTGTTCACTGGCCCGACCTTGATCGCCTTCTCCAACGAACATCCAGGTGCTGCTGCCCGTTTGTTCAAGGAGTTCGCTAAAGGTCAGGACAAGTTCGAGATCAAGGCAGCTGCGTTCGAGGGTAACTACCTCGCAGCTAACCAAATCGACGTGCTGGCAAGCTTGCCGACCCGTGACGAAGCCATTTCCCAGCTGATGAGCGTGATTCAAGGCGCTACCAGCAAACTGGCTCGTACTCTGGCGGCCCTTCGCGACCAGAAAGAAGCTGCAGCAGCCTGAGGCTGAGCGACTTCTCTCTACGTTTATTGTTTATTTCGATGGCCGCCTAGGCCGTCACCCCAATACAGGAATTTATAGTCATGTCTCTGACTAACGACCAAATCATCGAAGCAATCGGCGAGAAATCCGTTCTGGAAATCGTTGAGCTGATCAAAGCGATGGAAGAAAAGTTCGGCGTTTCGGCTGCTGCCGCTTCCGCCGGTCCAGCTGCTGGTCCAGCTGCCGTTGTTGAAGAGCAAACTGAATTCAACGTCATGCTGCTGGAAGCTGGCGAGAAGAAAGTGAACGTCATCAAGGCAGTTCGTGAACTGACCGGTCTGGGCCTGAAAGAAGCCAAGGCTGTTGTTGACGGCGCTCCTGCCATGGTTCTGGAAGCTGTTGCCAAAGACGCAGCCGACAAAGCCAAAGCAACGCTGGAAGAAGCAGGCGCCAAAGTCGAGCTCAAGTAAGCATCGACCTTGCGTCTCCAGCCCGAGCGTCAAGCGAAAGGCTGATGGCTGGTGGCTCATGCCACCGGCCTTTTTCCGTTACTGGCAGTCGATCAGGTCGACGCCGGCAACGCGCTGTAACCACCCGAGGGTGGCGCAAACCACGGGGTTTGCACGATTTTCTGGCTGCTCCCGTCGGGAGAAGCCACAAGCAGGTGACCAAGCTGGGGAACGCTGATGGCTTACTCATATACTGAGAAAAAACGTATCCGCAAGGACTTTAGCAAGTTGCCGGACGTCATGGACGTACCGTACCTCTTGGCTATCCAGCTGGATTCGTATCGCGAATTCTTGCAGGCGGGCGCGACCAAGGACCAGTTCCGTGATGTCGGTCTGCATGCGGCCTTCAAATCCGTTTTCCCGATCATCAGCTACTCCGGCAACGCTGCTCTGGAGTACGTTGGTTATCGTCTGGGCGAACCGGCCTTTGACGTCAAAGAGTGCGTACTGCGTGGCGTGACCTACGCCGTGCCGCTGCGTGTAAAAGTGCGCCTGATCATTTTCGACAAAGAATCGTCGAACAAAGCGATCAAGGACATCAAAGAGCAGGAAGTCTACATGGGGGAAATCCCCCTGATGACCGAGAACGGTACCTTCGTAATCAACGGTACCGAGCGCGTCATCGTTTCCCAGCTGCACCGTTCGCCAGGTGTGTTCTTCGACCACGACCGTGGCAAGACGCACAGCTCGGGCAAGCTGCTCTATTCGGCCCGTATCATTCCTTACCGTGGCTCCTGGCTGGACTTCGAGTTCGATCCGAAAGACTGTGTATTCGTCCGTATCGACCGTCGTCGCAAGCTGCCTGCCTCGGTGCTGCTGCGCGCCCTGGGTTACAGCACCGAGGAAGTCCTCGATGCGTTCTACACCACCAACGTATTCCACGTGCAGGGCGAGCAGCTCAGCCTGGAACTGGTGCCTCAGCGCCTGCGCGGTGAAATCGCCGTTCTCGACATCGTCGACGACAAGGGCAAGGTCATTGTCGAGCAGGGCCGCCGTATCACTGCCCGGCACATCAACCAGATCGAAAAGGCCGGCATCAAGCAGCTGGAAGTGCCACTGGACTACGTCCTGGGCCGCACCACGGCCAAGGCCATCGTGCACCCGGCCACCGGCGAGATCCTGTGCGAGTGCAACACCGAGCTGACCACCGAACTGCTGCTCAAGATCGCCAAGGCGCAGGTCGTTCGCATCGAGACGTTGTACACCAACGACATCGATTGCGGTCCGTTCATCTCCGACACCCTGAAGATCGATTCCACCGGCAATCAGCTTGAAGCCCTGGTGGAAATCTATCGCATGATGCGTCCCGGCGAGCCGCCAACCAAGGATGCTGCCGAGACCCTGTTCAACAACCTGTTCTTCAGCCCTGAGCGCTATGACCTGTCTGCGGTCGGCCGGATGAAGTTCAACCGTCGTATCGGTCGTACCGAGATCGAAGGTTCGGGTGTATTGAGCAAGGAAGACATCGTTGCTGTATTGAAGACCCTGGTCGACATCCGCAACGGCAAAGGCATCGTCGATGACATCGACCACCTGGGTAACCGTCGTGTTCGCTGCGTAGGCGAAATGGCCGAGAACCAGTTCCGTGTTGGCCTGGTGCGTGTAGAACGCGCGGTCAAGGAACGTCTGTCGATGGCCGAAAGCGAAGGCCTGATGCCGCAGGACCTGATCAACGCCAAGCCAGTGGCTGCCGCGGTCAAGGAGTTCTTCGGTTCCAGCCAGCTGTCGCAGTTCATGGACCAGAACAACCCGCTGTCCGAGATCACCCACAAGCGTCGCGTCTCCGCGCTCGGCCCTGGTGGTCTGACCCGCGAACGTGCAGGCTTCGAAGTGCGCGACGTTCACCCGACGCACTATGGTCGCGTGTGCCCGATCGAAACGCCGGAAGGCCCGAACATCGGTCTGATCAACTCCCTTGCGGCCTATGCGCGCACCAACCAGTACGGCTTCCTGGAAAGCCCGTACCGTGTGGTGAAAGACGCTCTGGTCACCGACGAGATCGTGTTCCTGTCTGCCATCGAAGAAGCCGATCACGTGATCGCTCAGGCTTCGGCCACGATGAACGACAAGAAGGTCCTGATCGACGAGCTGGTGGCCGTACGTCACTTGAACGAATTCACCGTCAAGGCGCCGGAAGACGTCACCCTGATGGACGTTTCGCCCAAGCAGGTCGTGTCGGTAGCCGCATCGCTGATTCCGTTCCTCGAGCACGACGACGCCAACCGTGCGTTGATGGGTTCGAACATGCAGCGTCAGGCTGTACCTACCCTGCGTGCCGACAAGCCGCTGGTCGGTACCGGCATGGAGCGTAACGTTGCCCGTGACTCCGGCGTTTGCGTCGTGGCTCGTCGTGGCGGCGTGATCGACTCCGTCGATGCCAGCCGTATCGTGGTCCGGGTTGCCGATGACGAAGTCGAGACTGGCGAAGCCGGTGTCGACATCTACAACCTGACCAAGTACACCCGCTCGAACCAGAACACCTGCATCAACCAGCGTCCGCTGGTCAACAAGGGTGACGTGGTTCAGCGCAGCGACATCATGGCCGATGGCCCGTCCACCGACATGGGTGAACTGGCGCTGGGTCAGAACATGCGCATCGCGTTCATGGCGTGGAACGGCTTCAACTTCGAAGACTCCATCTGCCTGTCCGAGCGTGTGGTTCAGGAAGATCGCTTCACCACGATCCACATCCAGGAACTGACCTGTGTGGCCCGTGACACCAAGCTTGGCCCAGAGGAAATCACTGCGGACATCCCGAACGTGGGTGAAGCGGCGCTGAACAAGCTGGACGAAGCCGGTATCGTTTATGTAGGTGCCGAAGTCGGCGCCGGCGACATTCTGGTCGGCAAGGTGACGCCTAAAGGCGAAACCCAGCTCACGCCGGAAGAAAAACTGCTGCGCGCGATCTTCGGCGAGAAGGCCAGCGACGTTAAGGACACCTCCCTGCGCGTGCCTACCGGCACCAAGGGTACTGTCATCGACGTACAGGTCTTCACCCGCGACGGTGTCGAGCGTGATGCTCGTGCTCTGTCGATCGAGAAGAGCCAACTGGACGAGATCCGCAAGGACCTGAACGAAGAGTTCCGTATCGTTGAAGGCGCGACCTTCGAACGTCTGCGCTCGGCCCTGATGGGGCAGATCATCGAAGGCGGCGCTGGCCTGAAGAAAGGCACCGAGGTGACCCACGAGGTCCTCGACGGTCTGGAGCATGGTCAGTGGTTCAAACTGCGCATGGCCGAAGACGCGCTCAACGAACAGCTCGAGAAGGCTCAGGCCTACATCGTCGATCGTCGCCGGTTGCTGGATGACAAGTTCGAAGACAAGAAGCGCAAGCTGCAGCAAGGCGATGACCTGGCTCCGGGCGTGCTGAAGATCGTCAAGGTCTACCTGGCCATCCGCCGTCGCATCCAGCCGGGTGACAAGATGGCCGGTCGTCACGGTAACAAGGGTGTGGTTTCCGTGATCATGCCTGTCGAGGACATGCCGCACGACGCCAACGGTACGCCGGTGGACGTGGTACTCAACCCGCTGGGTGTACCTTCGCGTATGAACGTTGGTCAGATTCTTGAAACCCACCTGGGCCTCGCGGCCAAGGGTCTGGGCGAGAAGATCAACACCATGCTCGAAGAGCAGCGTAAGGTAGCTGATCTGCGCAAGTTCCTGACCGAGATCTACAACGAGATCGGTGGCCGTCAAGAACAGCTGGAAACCTTCTCCGACCAGGAAATCCTGGATCTGGCGAAGAATCTCAAGGGCGGCGTTCCAATGGCTACCCCGGTGTTCGACGGTGCCAAGGAAAGCGAAATCAAGGCCATGCTGAAATTGGCCGACATGCCGGAAAGCGGCCAGATGCAGCTTTTCGACGGTCGTACCGGCAACAAGTTCGAGCGTCCGGTCACCGTTGGCTACATGTACATGCTGAAGCTGAACCACTTGGTGGACGACAAGATGCACGCGCGTTCCACTGGTTCTTACAGCCTGGTTACCCAGCAGCCGCTGGGTGGTAAGGCGCAGTTCGGTGGTCAGCGTTTCGGGGAGATGGAGGTGTGGGCGCTGGAAGCATACGGCGCGGCATACACCCTGCAAGAAATGCTCACAGTGAAGTCGGACGATGTGAACGGTCGTACCAAGATGTACAAAAACATCGTGGACGGCGATCACCGTATGGAGCCGGGCATGCCCGAGTCCTTCAACGTGTTGATCAAAGAGATCCGTTCTCTGGGTATCGATATCGATCTGGAAACCGAATAACACGTGACGCGAATCGGGAGTGGACGGCTACCGTCCACTCCCTGCTCCGCCAGGAGGAAAGGCCTTGAAAGACCTACTGAATTTGCTGAAAAACCAGGGTCAAGTCGAAGAGTTCGATGCGATCCGCATCGGCCTCGCGTCGCCTGAGATGATCCGTTCGTGGTCGTTCGGTGAAGTTAAAAAGCCGGAAACCATCAACTACCGTACGTTCAAGCCTGAGCGTGACGGCTTGTTCTGCGCCAAGATCTTTGGCCCGGTCAAGGACTACGAGTGCCTGTGCGGTAAGTACAAGCGCTTGAAGCACCGTGGCGTGATCTGCGAGAAGTGCGGCGTCGAAGTCGCGCTGGCCAAGGTTCGTCGCGAGCGCATGGCTCACATCGAACTGGCTTCGCCGGTCGCTCACATCTGGTTCCTGAAATCGCTGCCGTCCCGTATCGGTCTGCTGATGGACATGACCCTGCGTGATATCGAACGCGTTCTCTACTTCGAGAGCTACGTCGTTATCGATCCGGGCATGACTACCCTTGAAAAGGGCCAGTTGCTGAACGACGAGCAGTACTTCGAAGCACTCGAAGAGTTCGGTGACGACTTCGACGCCCGCATGGGTGCCGAGGCCGTTCGCGAGCTGCTGCACGCCATTGACCTGGAACACGAGATCGGTCGCCTGCGCGAAGAGATTCCGCAGACCAACTCGGAAACCAAGATCAAGAAGCTGTCCAAGCGCCTGAAGCTGATGGAAGCTTTCCAGGGCTCCGGCAACCTGCCTGAGTGGATGGTGTTGACCGTTCTGCCGGTTCTGCCGCCAGATCTGCGTCCACTGGTTCCACTGGATGGCGGTCGTTTCGCAACGTCCGACCTCAACGATCTGTATCGTCGAGTGATCAACCGTAACAACCGTCTGAAGCGCCTGCTGGATCTGTCGGCTCCCGACATCATCGTGCGCAACGAAAAGCGCATGCTGCAGGAAGCTGTGGATGCGCTGCTCGACAACGGTCGTCGCGGTCGTGCCATCACTGGTTCGAACAAGCGTCCTCTGAAATCCCTGGCTGACATGATCAAGGGTAAGCAGGGTCGTTTCCGTCAGAACCTGCTCGGCAAGCGCGTTGACTACTCGGGTCGTTCGGTAATTACCGTAGGCCCGACCCTGCGCCTGCACCAGTGCGGTCTTCCGAAGAAGATGGCTCTGGAACTGTTCAAGCCGTTCATCTTCGGCAAGCTGGAAATGCGTGGTCTGGCGACTACCATCAAGGCCGCCAAGAAGATGGTCGAGCGCGAGCTGCCAGAAGTGTGGGACGTGCTCGCCGAAGTGATTCGCGAACACCCCGTGCTGCTCAACCGTGCACCGACCCTTCACCGTCTGGGTATCCAGGCGTTCGAGCCGGTATTGATCGAAGGCAAGGCCATCCAGCTGCACCCGCTGGTCTGCGCCGCGTACAACGCCGACTTCGACGGTGACCAGATGGCGGTTCACGTACCGCTGACCCTGGAAGCCCAGCTCGAAGCTCGTGCGCTGATGATGTCGACCAACAACATCCTGTCGCCAGCCAACGGTGAGCCAATCATCGTTCCTTCGCAGGACGTTGTACTGGGTCTGTACTACATGACCCGTGAAGCGATCAACGCCAAGGGCGAAGGCCGCATCTTTGCCGACCTGCAGGAAGTCGACCGCGTTTTCCGCGCCGGCGAAGCTGCCCTGCACGCCAAGATCAAGGTTCGTATCAACGAAACCGTCAACGACCGTGATGGCGGCAGCGTGAGCGGCACCCGTATCGTCGACACCACTGTCGGCCGTGCCCTGCTGTTCCAGGTCGTGCCTAAAGGCCTGTCCTTCGACGTCGTCAACCTGCCGATGAAGAAGAAGGCGATCTCCAAGCTGATCAACCAGTGCTACCGCGTGGTAGGTCTGAAAGAGACCGTGATCTTCGCTGACCAGTTGATGTACACCGGTTTTGCCTACTCGACGATTTCGGGTGTTTCCATCGGCGTTAACGACTTCGTTATCCCGGATGAGAAAGCTCGCATCATCGGTACTGCGACCGACGAAGTGAAAGAGATCGAAAGCCAGTATGCGTCCGGCCTGGTAACCCAGGGCGAGAAGTACAACAAGGTGATCGACCTCTGGTCCAAGGCCAACGACGAAGTTTCCAAGGCAATGATGTCGAACCTCTCGAAAGAGAAGGTCATCGATCGTCATGGCAACGAAGTCGACCAGGAATCGTTCAACTCGATGTACATGATGGCTGACTCCGGTGCCCGGGGTTCGGCTGCTCAGATTCGTCAGTTGGCCGGTATGCGTGGCCTGATGGCCAAGCCGGACGGCTCGATCATCGAGACGCCGATCACCGCGAACTTCCGTGAAGGTTTGAGCGTACTTCAGTACTTCATCTCCACTCACGGTGCTCGTAAGGGTCTGGCGGATACCGCCTTGAAGACTGCGAACTCCGGTTACCTGACTCGTCGTCTGGTAGACGTGGCGCAGGATCTGGTGGTGACCGAGGTCGATTGCGGTACCGAACACGGCCTGCTGATGACCCCGCACATCGAAGGCGGCGACGTCGTCGAGCCTCTGGGCGAGCGCGTACTGGGTCGAGTGATCGCCCGTGACGTGTTCAAGCCAGGCACCGACGAAGTCATCGTTCCAGGCGGTACGCTGGTAGACGAGAAGTGGGTTGAATTCATCGAGCTGAACAGCATCGACGAAGTCATCGTGCGCTCGCCGATCAGCTGCGAAACCCGCTACGGTATCTGCGCCAAGTGCTACGGTCGTGACCTGGCTCGCGGGCATCAGGTGAACATCGGTGAAGCGGTCGGCGTTATCGCTGCCCAGTCCATCGGTGAGCCGGGCACCCAGCTGACCATGCGTACGTTCCACATCGGTGGTGCGGCAAGCCGGACCTCGGCTGCAGACAGCGTCCAGGTGAAGAATGGCGGCACCGTCCGTCTGCACAACCTGAAGCACGTAGAGCGTGCCGACGGCAACCTGGTAGCCGTGTCGCGTTCCGGTGAGTTGGCGATTGCCGACGAATTCGGTCGTGAGCGTGAGCGTTACAAACTGCCGTACGGTGCAGTGATTTCGGTGAAGGAAGGCGACAAGGTCGACGCTGGTGCCATCGTGGCCAAGTGGGATCCGCACACTCACCCAATCGTCACCGAGATGAAAGGTACCGTGACCTACGTGGGCATGGAAGAAGGCATCACGATCAAGCGTCAGACAGACGAATTGACCGGCCTGACCAACATCGAAGTACTCGATGCCAAGGATCGTCCAGCGGCGGGCAAGGAAATTCGTCCAGCTGTGAAGATGGTCGGCGTCGATGGCAAGGATCTGCTGCTGCCGGGTACCGACGTACCGGCCCAGTACTTCCTGCCAGCCAACGCCCTGGTCGGCGTGGCGGATGGTGCGCAAGTGGGTGTGGGTGACGTTATCGCCCGTATCCCGCAGGAAACTTCGAAGACGCGTGACATCACCGGTGGTCTGCCGCGTGTTGCCGACCTGTTCGAAGCGCGTCGTCCGAAGGAAGCTTCGATTCTGGCGGAAGTCAGCGGCACCATTGCGTTCGGTAAAGAGACCAAGGGCAAGCGCCGTCTGGTCATCACTCCGAACGACGGTACCGATCCGTACGAAGAGCTGATTCCGAAGTGGCGTCACCTGAACGTCTTCGAAGGCGAACAAGTGAACCGCGGCGAAGTGATCTCCGACGGTCCAAGCGATCCACACGACATCCTGCGTCTGCTGGGTGTGAGTGCGCTGGCCAAGTACATCGTCAACGAGATTCAGGACGTATACCGTCTGCAAGGCGTGAAGATCAACGACAAGCACATCGAGACGATCCTGCGTCAGATGCTGCGCAAGGTCGAGATCTCCGAGTCGGGCGACAGCAGCTTCATCAAGGGCGACCAGATGGAACTGACCCAGGTACTGGGCGAGAACGAGCGTTTGAGCGGTGACGACAAGTTCGTTTCCAAGTTCACTCGTGTTCTGCTGGGTATCACCAAGGCGTCGTTGTCCACCGAATCGTTCATCTCGGCGGCTTCCTTCCAGGAAACCACTCGAGTGCTGACCGAAGCGGCGGTTACCGGCAAGCGCGACTACCTGCGCGGCCTGAAGGAAAACGTGGTCGTGGGTCGTCTGATCCCGGCCGGTACCGGTCTGGCGTATCACAGCGAGCGCAAGCGTCGTCGTGAACTCGACAAACCAACCCGCGTCAGCGCCAGTGAAGTTGAAGCTGCGTTGACCGAAGCGCTGAACTCAAGCGGTAATTGAGACCAGCGGTAGTGATGACAGGGCCTCGGTAGCCCTTGCAGGCTCCGCAACGACACGAAAGTCGCGGCGGAGTGGGCAGGGGAGGCCGGGGCCTTGTCTTGACTGGGGACGAGATCCTCTTTAGACTCTTGTACCCCTAAATTTGGCGGGATTGATTCCTGCCATTTTTGCTTTTCTTGCAAGACAATAGCGTCGCAAGACAACAGTGGAGCTAGTAGATGGCAACTATCAACCAGCTGGTACGTCAGCCGCGTAAGCGTATCGTCGAGAAATCCGACGTACCTGCGCTGCAGAACTGCCCGCAACGTCGTGGCGTATGCACTCGTGTGTACACCACCACGCCGAAAAAACCTAACTCGGCACTGCGTAAAGTATGCCGTGTGCGTCTGACCAACGGTTTCGAGGTTTCCTCGTATATCGGCGGTGAAGGCCACAACCTGCAAGAGCACAGCGTGGTACTGATCCGCGGCGGTCGTGTAAAAGACTTGCCAGGTGTTCGTTACCACACCGTTCGCGGCTCCCTGGATACCTCCGGCGTCAAAGGTCGTAACCAAGGTCGTTCGAAGTACGGTACCAAACGTCCGAAGTAATCGGCGTTTGCGTAATACTGCAGTTATCTATTTTTCTGAGTCGATAAGAGTAAGGTCGGGCCTGTCCCGAGCTAACCTGAAGACCGTTTGAGGGCTTATCCATGCCAAGAAGACGCGTAGCAGCCAAGCGCGAAGTGCTTGACGATCCAAAATACGGCAGCCAGATCCTGGCCAAGTTCATGAACCACGTGATGGAAAGCGGCAAGAAAGCCGTTGCCGAGCGTATCGTTTATGGCGCGCTGGACAAGGTTAAAGAACGCAAGAACAGCGACCCCCTGGAAATCTTCGAGAAAGCTCTCGACGCCATCGCTCCGCTGGTCGAAGTGAAGTCGCGCCGTGTAGGCGGTGCTACTTACCAGGTTCCGGTCGAAGTTCGTCCGTCCCGTCGTAACGCTCTGGCAATGCGCTGGCTGGTAGACTTCGCGCGCAAGCGCGGTGAAAAGTCCATGGCTCTGCGCTTGGCCGGCGAACTGCTGGACGCTGCCGAAGGCAAAGGTGCTGCAGTTAAGAAGCGTGAAGACGTTCACCGTATGGCTGAAGCCAACAAAGCGTTCTCGCACTACCGCTTCTAAATTCGGCGTCACTTATTTTGCGAGGGCTTTATGGCTCGTACAACTGATATCAATCGCTACCGTAACATCGGTATCGTCGCTCACGTGGATGCGGGTAAAACCACCACCACCGAGCGCGTCCTGTTCTATACGGGCGTGAACCACAAGATGGGCGAGGTGCATGATGGCGCCGCGACCATGGACTGGATGGTGCAGGAGCAGGAGCGGGGTATTACCATTACTTCCGCTGCTACTACCGCGTTCTGGGAAGGCTCCAACAAGCAGTTCCCACGCCACCGCTTCAACATCATCGATACCCCCGGCCACGTTGACTTCACTATTGAAGTAGAGCGTTCGCTGCGTGTACTCGACGGTGCGGTCGTGGTGTTCTGCGGTACCTCCGGTGTCGAGCCTCAGTCCGAAACCGTATGGCGTCAAGCCAACAAGTACGGTGTTCCACGTCTCGTCTACGTGAACAAGATGGACCGTGCCGGTGCCAACTTCCTGCGCGTGATCGGTCAGATCAAACAGCGCCTGGGTCACACCCCGGTGCCGATTCAGCTGGCCATCGGTGCAGAAGACAACTTCCAGGGCCAGATCGATCTGATGTCCATGGAAGCGGTCTACTGGAACGACGCTGACAAAGGCATGGCTGCACGCCGTGAGCCGATCCCTGCCGAGCTGCAGGAACTGGCTGACGAATGGCGCAGCAACATGGTCGAGGCTGCGGCCGAAGCCAGCGAAGAGCTGATGAACAAGTACCTCGAAGGTGAAGAACTCACCAACGACGAAATCAAGGCCGCTCTGCGTCAGCGTACCATCGCTGGTGAAATCGTCCTGGCTGTTTGCGGTTCCTCGTTCAAGAACAAGGGCGTTCCCCTGGTTCTGGATGCGGTCATCGACTACCTGCCGGCCCCTGTCGACATTCCTGCCATCAAGGGTTCCGATCCGGATGACGAGACTGTGGCCATGGAGCGTCATGCAGACGACAGCGAGCCGTTCTCGGCTCTGGCGTTCAAGATCGCTACCGACCCATTCGTGGGTACCCTGACCTTCGCCCGTGTCTACTCGGGTGTGTTGAGCTCCGGCGACGGCGTGATCAACTCGGTCAAGGGCAAGAAAGAGCGCGTGGGTCGTATGGTGCAGATGCACGCAAACACCCGCGAAGAGATCAAGGAAGTACGCGCTGGCGACATCGCGGCCTTGATCGGCATGAAGGACGTCACCACCGGTGACACCCTGTGCTCGGCCGACAAGCCGATCATCCTGGTTCGCATGGACTTCCCGGAGCCGGTAATCTCGGTTGCCGTTGAGCCCAAGACCAAGGATGACCAGGAAAAAATGGGTATCGCACTGGGCAAGCTTGCTCAGGAAGACCCGTCTTTCCGCGTCAAGACCGATGAAGAGACTGGTCAAACGATCATCTCGGGTATGGGTGAGTTGCACCTGGACATTCTGGTTGACCGCATGCGCCGCGAGTTCAACGTAGAAGCCAACATCGGTAAACCGCAGGTTTCCTACCGTGAGAAGATCACGAAGGCCTGTGAGATCGAAGGCAAGTTCGTTCGTCAGTCCGGCGGTCGTGGTCAGTTTGGCCATTGCTGGATCCGTTTTGCTCCTGCTGACGAAGGTCAGGAAGGTCTGCAGTTCGTGAACGAAGTCGTGGGTGGTGTTGTTCCGAAGGAATACATCCCGGCGATCCAGAAAGGTATCGAAGAGCAGATGAAGAACGGCGTCGTTGCCGGCTATCCGCTGATCGGCCTGAAGGCGACCGTTTTCGATGGCTCTTACCACGACGTCGACTCCAACGAGATGGCGTTCAAGGTGGCTGCCTCCATGGCGACCAAGCAGCTGGCCTCCAAAGGCGGCGGTGTTGTGCTTGAGCCGATCATGAAGGTGGAAGTTGTAACACCTGAGGACTACATGGGTGACGTGATGGGAGACCTGAACCGTCGTCGTGGTCTGATCCAGGGTATGGAAGATACGGTGTCCGGCAAGGTTATCCGTGCCGAGGTTCCGTTGGGCGAAATGTTCGGTTATGCGACCGATGTTCGTTCCATGTCCCAGGGTCGGGCGAGCTACTCTATGGAATTCTCCAAATACTCCGAGGCTCCGTCGAACGTCGTCGAAGCTATCGTTAAAAAACAAGGCTGATTCAGCCCCTTAGGCTAGGAGTTTATTGTCGTGGCTAAAGAAAAATTTGATCGTTCCCTACCTCACGTCAACGTCGGCACCATCGGCCACGTTGACCACGGTAAAACCACTCTGACCGCTGCTCTGACTCGCGTCTGCTCCGAAGTTTTCGGTTCGGCTCGTGTTGACTTCGACAAGATCGACAGCGCACCAGAAGAAAAAGCTCGTGGTATCACCATCAACACCGCGCACGTCGAATACAACTCGACCATTCGTCACTACGCTCACGTTGACTGCCCAGGTCACGCTGACTACGTGAAGAACATGATCACCGGTGCTGCCCAGATGGACGGCGCTATCCTGGTCTGCTCGGCTGCTGATGGTCCGATGCCACAAACCCGTGAGCACATCCTGCTGTCCCGTCAGGTAGGCGTTCCGTACATCGTGGTCTTCCTGAACAAGGCTGACCTGGTAGACGACGCTGAGCTGCTGGAACTGGTCGAGATGGAAGTTCGTGACCTGCTGTCCACCTACGACTTCCCAGGCGACGACACTCCGATCATCATCGGTTCGGCTCGTATGGCTCTGGAAGGCAACGACGAAAACGAAATGGGCACCACTGCCGTTCGTAAACTGGTTGAAACTCTGGACAGCTACATCCCAGAACCAGTTCGTCTGACCGACAAGCCGTTCCTGATGCCAATCGAAGACGTGTTCTCGATCTCCGGTCGCGGTACTGTTGTTACCGGTCGTATCGAGCGCGGTATCGTTCGCGTTCAGGATTCGCTGGAAATCGTTGGTCTGCGTGACACCACCGTCACCACCTGCACCGGTGTTGAAATGTTCCGCAAACTGCTCGACGAAGGTCGTGCTGGCGAGAACTGCGGCGTGCTGCTGCGCGGCACCAAGCGTGACGACGTTGAGCGTGGCCAGGTTCTGGTCAAGCCAGGTTCGGTCAAGCCGCACACCAAGTTCACCGCAGAAGTCTACGTTCTGAGCAAGGAAGAAGGCGGTCGTCACACTCCGTTCTTCAAAGGCTACCGTCCACAGTTCTACTTCCGTACAACTGACGTGACTGGTAACTGCGAGCTGCCAGAAGGCGTTGAAATGGTAATGCCAGGTGACAACATCCAGATGACTGTCACTCTGATCAAGACCATCGCAATGGAAGACGGCCTGCGTTTCGCTATCCGTGAAGGCGGTCGTACCGTCGGCGCCGGCGTCGTAGCCAAAATCATCGAGTAATCGTTGATCGCTTGAAAGAGCCCCCGCTTAGCGGGGGCTTTTTTATTGGGTTGACACTCGATAGGCGCGTCTATAGAATTGCGCCTCCTTTTAACGGGTGCATTGCGCCCGGTGGGAACAGCAGCCGGAGTCTGAAATCCAATGCAAAATCAGCAAATCCGTATCAGGTTGAAGGCTTTCGACCATCGCCTGATCGACCAATCCACCCAGGAAATCGTGGAAACCGCGAAACGTACTGGTGCTCAGGTGCGTGGTCCAATTCCACTCCCTACCCGTAAAGAGCGGTTCACTGTTCTGGTTTCCCCGCACGTCAACAAAGACGCGCGTGACCAGTACGAGATCCGTACTCATAAGCGTGTTCTGGACATCGTCCAGCCAACGGACAAAACCGTTGACGCGCTGATGAAGCTTGATCTTGCGGCAGGTGTGGAAGTGCAGATCAGCCTCGGCTAAGACTTGGGTCTTAGTCGTGTAACGCTCTGAAATGGGCGGCCATAGCGGGTGAAAGCCCCGTACACTCATGAGGTTTACAACATGACTATTGGTGTAGTCGGTCGTAAATGCGGTATGACCCGTATTTTCACCGAAGAAGGTGTCTCCATTCCGGTCACGGTCATTGAGATCGAGCCGAATCGCGTCACCCAGTTCAAAACTGAAGAAACTGATGGCTATCGTGCAGTGCAAGTCACTGTCGGCGAGCGTCGTGCTTCGCGCGTGACTGCTGCTCAGGCAGGTCACTTCGCCAAGGCGAACGTTGCTGCCGGTCGTGGCGTCTGGGAATTCCGCCTTGCAGAAGGCGAGTACCAGGCCGGCGACTTGATCAATGCTGAACTCTTCGCAGCGGGCCAACTGGTAGACGTTACCGGTCAGTCCAAAGGTAAAGGCTTTGCCGGTACCATCAAGCGTTGGAACTTCCGCGGTCAAGACAACACCCACGGTAACTCCGTTTCCCACCGCGTCCCTGGCTCCATCGGCCAGTGCCAGACTCCTGGCCGTGTATTCAAGGGCAAAAAAATGTCCGGTCATATGGGCGCTGAGCGCGTGACCGTGCAGTCCCTGGAAGTTGTGCGCGTCGACGCTGAACGCAATCTGCTGCTCGTCAAGGGTGCTGTTCCTGGCGCAACCGGCGGCAACCTGGTTGTGCGTCCGGCAGCCAAGGCTCGCGGTTAAGGGGAAGCGAAAATGCAATTAAATGTAAATGACGCTCAGGCGATCGAAGTTTCCGAACTGACTTTCGGCGGCGAGTTCAACGAGACACTGGTGCACCAGGCAGTCGTGGCCTACATGGCTGGCGGTCGTCAGGGTAGCAAGCAGCAGAAGACCCGTTCCGACGTTCGTGGTGGCGGTAAGCGCCCTTGGCGTCAAAAGGGTACTGGCCGCGCGCGTGCCGGTACTATCCGTAGCCCAATCTGGCGTGGCGGTGGTACCACTTTCGCAGCTCGTCCTCAGGATCACACCCAGAAGCTGAACAAGAAGATGTATCGCGCAGCACTGCGCTCCATCCTTGCTGAGCTGGTGCGTACCGATCGTCTGGTCGTGGTTCAGGACTTCGCTGTCGAAGCACCGAAAACCAAAGACCTGCTGGGCAAGCTGAATGGCATGGGCCTCACCGACGTTCTGATCGTATCGGACTCCGTCGACGAGAACCTGTACCTGGCTGCTCGCAACCTTCCGCACGTCGATGTACGTGACGTTCAAGGTTCCGACCCAGTTAGTCTGATCGCATACGACAAGGTGTTGATCACCGTGTCGGCCGTGAAGAAATTCGAGGAGCTGCTGGGATGAACCAGGAACGCGTATTTAAAGTTCTGCTTGGCCCGCACGTTTCCGAGAAGGCTACGGTTCTGGCAGACAAGAAAGGTCAGTTCGTTTTCAAGGTTGCTACCGACGCAACCAAGCTGGAAATCAAGAAGGCCGTCGAAAGCCTGTTCAGCGTGAAAGTAGAGCGTGTTACTACCCTGAACGTACTGGGTAAAAGCAAGCGCACTGCTCGCGGTCTGGGCAAGCGTAATGACTGGAAGAAGGCAGTTATCTCCCTTCAGCCAGGCCAAGATCTCGATTTCAGCAGCAGTGCTGAGTAAGGAAGGGGTGCATCATGGCAATCGTTAAATGCAAACCGACTTCCCCTGGCCGCCGTTTCGTGGTCAAGGTGGTCAACCAGGAGCTGCATAAAGGCGCTCCTCACGCACCGCTGCTCGAGAAAAAATCGAAGTCTGGTGGTCGTAACAACAATGGCCGTATTACCACCCGTCACATCGGTGGTGGTCACAAGCAGCATTACCGCATGATCGACTTCCGTCGCAACGACAAAGATGGCATCACCGCCACTGTCGAGCGTATCGAATACGATCCTAACCGTACTGCTCACATCGCTCTGGTTCTGTACGCAGACGGCGAGCGTCGCTACATCCTCGCACCGAAAGGCGTGAGCGCTGGCGACCAGCTGATTGCAGGTGCTCTGGCACCAATCAAGCCAGGCAACTCGCTGCAGCTGCGCAACATCCCGGTTGGTAGCACCATCCACGGCATCGAACTGAAGCCGGGTAAAGGTGCTCAGATCGCTCGCTCTGCTGGTGCTTCGGCTCAGCTGATCGCTCGTGAAGGTGTCTATGTGACCCTGCGCCTGCGTTCGGGCGAAATGCGCAAAGTGCTGTCCGAGTGCCGTGCAACGCTGGGTGAGGTTTCGAACTCCGAGCACAGCCTGCGCTCGCTGGGTAAAGCCGGTGCCAAACGCTGGCGTGGCGTTCGCCCAACCGTTCGTGGTGTTGCCATGAACCCGGTTGACCACCCACATGGTGGTGGTGAAGGTCGTACCTCCGGTGGTCGTCATCCGGTATCGCCATGGGGCTTCCCGACTAAGGGCGCGAAGACTCGTGGTAATAAGCGTACCGACAAAATGATCGTCCGTCGTCGCAAGTAAATAGAGGGATACGACAGTGCCACGTTCTCTGAAAAAAGGTCCTTTTATTGATCTTCACCTACTGAAGAAGATCGAAGTGGCGGCGGAAAAGAACGATCGCAAACCAGTTAAGACCTGGTCGCGTCGTTCGATGATCCTGCCACAAATGGTCGGTCTGACCATCGCAGTACACAACGGTCGTCAGCACGTCCCCGTTCTCGTGAACGAAGACATGGTCGGCCACAAACTGGGCGAGTTCGCCGGTACCCGTACATATCGCGGGCACGTGGCTGACAAGAAAGCCAAGCGTTAAGGGGTAAGGAAATGGAAGTAGCCGCTAAGTTGTCGGGCGCTCGAATCTCCGCCCAGAAAGCCCGCTTGGTCGCCGACCAGATCCGCGGGAAGAAGGTGGGCGAAGCGCTCAACCTGCTGGCTTTTAGCAGTAAAAAAGCCGCGGAAATCATGAAGAAAGTGCTGGAGTCGGCCGTAGCCAACGCCGAGCACAACGAAGGCGCAGACGTTGATGACCTGAAGGTCAGCACCGTTTTCGTCAACGAAGGGCGTTCGCTGAAGCGCATCATGCCTCGTGCCAAAGGCCGGGCTGATCGCATCGTCAAGCGGTCTTGCCATATCACTGTCAAGGTTGCTGACAAGTAACGGAGTCGATCAGATGGGTCAGAAAGTACATCCCATTGGCATTCGCCTGGGAATCGTCAAGGAGCACACCTCCGTCTGGTACGCAGACGGTCGGACTTATGCGGACTACTTGTTCGCAGATCTGAAGGTGCGTGAGTATCTCCAAGACAAACTAAAAAGCGCGTCCGTAAGCCGTATCGATATCCATCGTCCGGCCCAAACTGCACGCATCACCATTCACACCGCTCGTCCTGGTATCGTTATCGGGAAGAAAGGTGAGGACGTTGAGAAGCTGCGTCAGGACCTGACCAAGCAAATGGGTGTGCCTGTGCACATCAATATCGAAGAGATCCGCAAGCCGGAGCTCGACGGTATGCTGGTTGCGCAGAGCGTAGCTCAGCAGCTGGAGCGTCGTGTGATGTTCCGTCGCGCGATGAAGCGCGCCGTACAGAACGCCATGCGCATTGGTGCCAAAGGCATCAAGATCCAAGTGAGCGGTCGTCTCGGCGGTGCTGAAATCGCACGTACTGAATGGTATCGCGAAGGTCGTGTGCCATTGCACACCCTGCGTGCCGACATCGACTATGCCAACTACGAAGCTCACACCACCTACGGTGTGATCGGTGTGAAGGTTTGGATTTTCAAAGGCGAAGTAATCGGTGGTCGCCAAGAAGAACTGAAACCACAAGCACCTGCGCCTCGTAAAAAAGCTGCTAAGTAAGGGGTACGCCAAATGTTGCAACCTAAGCGTACGAAGTTCCGCAAGCAGATGACCGGCCACAACCGTGGTCTGGCTCAGCGCGGTAGCAAAGTCAGCTTCGGCGAGTTCGCGCTGAAGTCTGTAGCTCGTGGTCGTCTCACCGCTCGTCAGATCGAGTCAGCGCGTCGTGCACTGACCCGTCACGTAAAACGTGGCGGCAAGATCTGGATCCGTGTATTCCCGGACAAGCCTATCTCCAAAAAGCCCCTCGAAGTTCGTATGGGTAAAGGTAAGGGTAACGTGGAATATTGGGTTGCCCAGATTCAGCCAGGCAAAGTCCTGTATGAAATCGAGGGTGTTTCCGAAGAGCTGGCGCGTGAGGCTTTCGCCTTGGCGGCTGCAAAGCTGCCTCTCGCCACCTCCTTTGTTAAGCGGACGGTGATGTGATGAAAGCGAATGAACTTCGTGAAAAATCAGCACAGCAACTGAACGAGCAACTGCTCGGCTTGCTGCGCGACCAGTTCAATCTGCGCATGCAGAAAGCAACTGGCCAGTTGGGGCAGTCTCACCTGCTCTCGCAAGTGAAGCGCGACATCGCTCGCGTGAAAACTGTGCTCAACCAGCAGGCAGGTAAGTGATCATGGCTGAAGCCGAAAAAACCGTCCGTACGCTGACTGGCCGTGTGGTCAGCGACAAGATGGACAAAACCATCACCGTATTGATCGAGCGTCGCGTAAAGCACCCGATCTACGGTAAATACGTTAAGCGTTCGACTAAGCTGCACGCTCACGACGAAACCAATCAGTGCAAGATCGGCGACAAGGTCACTATTCGTGAAACCCGTCCGCTGGCCAAGACCAAGTCCTGGGCACTGGTTGACGTTCTCGAACGCGCTGTTGAAGTCTAAGGGCTAGGGGTCGGAGAAATTCTATGATTCAGACTCAATCCATGCTCGATGTGGCCGATAACAGCGGCGCTCGTCGCGTCATGTGCATCAAGGTACTGGGCGGCTCGCACCGCCGGTACGCTGGCATCGGCGACATCATCAAGGTGACCGTGAAGGAAGCAATTCCTCGTGGCAAGGTGAAGAAGGGTCAAGTGATGACTGCTGTTGTAGTCCGCACTCGCCACGGCGTTCGTCGTGCTGACGGCTCCATCATCCGCTTCGATGGCAACGCTGCTGTTCTGTTGAACAACAAGCAAGAGCCAATCGGCACCCGTATCTTTGGGCCAGTGACCCGTGAACTTCGTTCTGAGAAGTTCATGAAGATCGTCTCGCTCGCCCCAGAAGTGCTGTAAGGAGATCCGACATGCAAAAGATTCGTCGTGACGACGAGATCATCGTGATCGCCGGCAAAGACAAAGGCAAGCGCGGTAAGGTGCTCAAGGTTCTCGCTGACGACCGTCTGGTCGTTGGTGGGGTCAACCTGGTGAAGCGTCATACCAAGCCTAACCCGATGTCGGGCGTACAGGGCGGTATCGTCGAGAAAGAAGCGCCTCTGCACGCTTCCAACGTCGCCATTTTCAACGGCGAAACCAACAAGGCTGACCGCGTTGGTTTCAAAGTAGAAGAAGGCAAAAAAATTCGTGTCTTCAAGTCGACCCAAAAAGCGGTTGATGCTTGAACACTGCTAGGTAGAAGACCATGGCACGACTGAAAGAGATTTACCGGAAGGAAATCGCTCCCAAGCTTAAGGAAGAACTTAAGCTGGCGAACGTGATGGAAGTTCCGCGCGTTACCAAGATCACCCTGAACATGGGTCTGGGCGAAGCGATCGGCGACAAGAAAGTCATCGAGCACGCTGTAGCCGACATCGAGAAGATCACCGGCCAGAAAGCCGTTGTGACCTTCGCTCGTAAATCCATCGCGGGCTTCAAAGTCCGTGAAGGCTGGCCGATCGGTGTCAAGGTGACCTTGCGTCGCGAAAAGATGTACGAATTCCTGGACCGCCTGCTGGCGATCTCCCTGCCTCGGGTACGCGACTTCCGCGGCCTGAATGCCAAGTCCTTCGATGGTCGTGGCAACTACAGCATGGGCGTGAAAGAGCAGATCATTTTCCCGGAAATCGATTACGACAAGATCGATGCTCTGCGCGGTCTGGACATTACCCTGACCACCACTGCTCGTTCGGATGAAGAAGGTCGCGCCTTGCTGCGTGCTTTCAACTTCCCGTTCCGCAACTGATTGGAGTAGGAAAATGGCCAAGAAGAGCATGAAGAACCGTGAGCTGAAGCGTCAGCTGACGGTAGCTAAATACGCCAAGAAGCGTGCTGAGCTGAAAGCTATCATCGTCGATCTGAACGCAAGTGAAGAAGAACGCTGGAATGCTTCCGTAGCTCTGCAGAAGCAGCCACGTGACGCAAGCGCCTCGCGCATGCGTAACCGCTGCCGCCTGACTGGTCGTCCACATGGCGTATACCGCAAGTTCGGCCTCGGCCGTAACATGCTGCGCCAGGCCGCCATGCGCGGTGACGTACCAGGTCTGGTAAAAGCCAGCTGGTAAGTCGGACCGGCCTGGTGCCGGCGGAAAATTGAGCAATCAACCGACCGCCGGTGTCATGGCGATTGAATCAAGCCCCTTATGGGGCTTGATTCATTTCTGGCGTACGTCTAGAATTGCCGGCTCGCCTGAGCCCGGGTTTTTGGACCGGATCACACGCTCGGCGACGTTGTAGCCGCAAGGCTAATTATTTTTGTATCAGGAGCGTCTAGCCCATGAGTATGCAGGACCCGTTAGCGGACATGCTAACTCGAATCCGTAATGCCCAGATGGCTGAAAAGTCCGTCGTAAGCATGCCATCTTCCACGTTGAAGGTAGCTGTGGCCAAAGTTCTGAAGGACGAAGGTTACATCGCGGGTTTTCAGGTAAGCAGCGAAGCAAAACCGTCGCTTTCCATCGAGCTGAAATACTTCGAAGGCCGTCCGGTCATCGAGGAAGTCAAGCGCGTAAGTCGTCCAGGCCTGCGTCAGTACAAATCCGTTGAAGATCTGCCAAAAGTTCGTGGCGGTCTCGGCGTATCCATCGTCTCCACCAACAAAGGTGTGATGACGGATCGTGCTGCGCGCGCTGCCGGTGTCGGCGGCGAAGTACTTTGCACAGTGTTCTAAGGGGGGATAAGCATGTCTCGCGTCGCTAAGAACCCCGTTAAGCTGCCAGCTGGTGTCGAAGTCAAATTCGCCGGCCAACAGCTTTCGGTGAAGGGTGCCAAGGGCACTCTGGAACTGAACGTTCACTCGTCGGTTGAAATCGTTGAAGAGGCTGGCGAACTGCGTTTCGCTGCCAAGAATGGCGATCAGCAGACCCGTGCAATGGCCGGTACCACTCGCGCTTTGGTCAACAACATGGTCCAGGGCGTAAGCCAAGGCTTCGAGCGCAAGCTCCAGCTGGTCGGTGTTGGCTACAAGGCACAAGCAAAAGGCACAGTGCTGAACCTGTCGCTGGGCTTCTCTCATCCGGTGGATTACGAGTTGCCGCAAGGCATCACCGCTGAGACTCCTAGCCAGACCGATATCCTGATCAAGGGCATCGACAAGCAGCTGGTGGGTCAAGTGGCCGCTGAAATCCGCGATTTCCGTCCGCCAGAGCCTTACAAAGGCAAAGGTGTACGTTACGCAGACGAAGTCGTCCGCCGTAAAGAAGCCAAGAAGAAGTAGGGCATAGCAAATGACCGACAAAAAAGTTACTCGACTGCGTCGCGCTCGCAAAGCACGCCTGAAAATGCACGAACTCGAAGTCGTGCGTCTCTGCGTGTTCCGCTCTTCGCAGCACATCTATGCCCAGGTCATCTCGGCCGACGGCAGCAAGGTCCTGGCAAGTGCCTCGACTTTGGACAAAGAATTGCGTGATGGTGCCACTGGCAACATTGACGCGGCCACTAAGGTTGGCCAGCTGGTCGCTTCGCGTGCTAAGGCCGCTGGCGTCTCGCAGGTGGCTTTCGACCGCTCTGGCTTCAAGTACCACGGTCGCGTCAAAGCGCTGGCCGATGGCGCTCGTGAAGCTGGGCTGGAGTTCTAAGTTATGTCAAATAACGACCAAAAGCGCGACGAAGGCTACATCGAGAAGCTGGTTCAAGTTAACCGCGTTGCCAAGACCGTCAAAGGCGGCCGTATCTTCACCTTCACCGCGTTGACCGTGGTAGGTGATGGCAAGGGCCGTGTTGGCTTCGGCCGTGGTAAGTCTCGTGAAGTGCCTGCTGCCATCCAGAAAGCTATGGAAGCAGCTCGTCGCAACATGATCCAAGTGGACCTGAACGGGACCACCTTGCAGTACGCCATGAAGTCTGCCCACGGCGCTTCGAAGGTGTACATGCAGCCTGCTTCGGAAGGTACCGGTATCATCGCTGGCGGCGCAATGCGTGCCGTTCTCGAAGTCGCTGGTGTCCAGAACGTTCTGGCCAAGTGCTACGGCTCCACCAACCCCGTCAACGTGGTTCACGCTACGTTCAAGGGTCTGAAAGCCATGCAGTCCCCGTCGTCCATCGCCGCCAAGCGCGGTCTGAACGTTGAGGAGATCATCTGATCATGGCTACCGTAAAAGTTACGCTGATCAAAAGCATGACCGGCCGTATCCCTAACCACAAACTGTGCGTTAAGGGTCTGGGTCTGCGTCGCATCGGTCACACTGTAGAAGTCCAGGATACTCCCGAGAATCGCGGGATGATCAACAAGGCCTACTACATGCTTCGCGTAGAGGGTTAATCGATGAAACTCAATGATCTGAGTCCAGCTCCCGGTTCGCGTCGCGAAAAGCACCGTCCGGGTCGTGGTATCGGTAGTGGTTTGGGCAAGACCGGTGGCCGCGGCCACAAAGGTCAGACCTCCCGCTCCGGTGGCACCATCGCTCCAGGCTTTGAAGGCGGTCAACAGCCGCTGCATCGTCGCCTGCCGAAGTTCGGTTTCGTTTCTCTGAAAGCCATGGACCGCGCAGAAGTGCGTCTGTCCGAGCTGGCCAAAGTGGAAGGCGACATCGTCTCCGTGCAGTCCCTGAAGGATGCCAACGTGATCAACCAGAACGTTCAGCGTGTGAAAATCATGCTGTCGGGCGAAGTGACTCGCGCTGTAACCATCCAGGGTATCGCCGCCACCAAAGGTGCGCGTGCGGCTATCGAAGCAGCTGGCGGCAAGTTCGAGGAATAAATGGCTAAGCAAGGTGCTCTCTCAGCGCTAGGCAAGGGCGGTATGTCTGAACTCTGGGCTCGTCTGCGTTTTCTGTTCCTGGCGATCATCGTCTACAGAATTGGCGCACACATCCCGGTTCCAGGTATCAACCCGGACCGACTCGCAGACCTGTTTCGACAGAATGAGGGGACCATTCTTAGCTTGTTCAACATGTTTTCCGGCGGCGCGCTGGAACGGATGAGCATCTTTGCACTGGGGATCATGCCGTACATTTCGGCATCGATCATCATGCAGCTGATGACCGCCGTGAGCCCGCAGCTGGAGCAGTTGAAGAAGGAAGGTGAAGCTGGCCGTCGCAAGATCAGCCAGTACACCCGCTATGGCACCGTCATCCTGGCCTTGGTGCAGGCGATCGGCATGTCGATCGGCCTGGCCAACCAGGGTGTGGCGTTCACTGCAAGCTTCAGCTTCTACTTCGTGGCGGTCTCCACGTTCGTGGCGGGCGCCATGTTCATGATGTGGCTGGGTGAGCAGATTACTGAGCGTGGTGTGGGTAACGGTATCTCGATGTTGATCTTCGCGGGTATCGTTGCTGGTCTTCCGAGAGCGATAGGGCAGTCTTTCGAGTCTGCACGTCAGGGCGACATCAACATCTTCGCGCTGGTTGCAATCGGTCTGCTGGCGGTAGCGATTATCGGTTTCGTGGTGTTCATCGAGCGTGGTCAGCGGCGAATCGCCGTTCACTATGCCAAGCGTCAGCAGGGCCGCAAGGTCTTCGCTGCGCAGACGAGCCACTTGCCGCTGAAAGTGAACATGGCCGGTGTGATTCCTGCCATTTTCGCGAGCAGCATCTTGCTGTTCCCGGCTTCGCTGGGCTCCTGGTTCGGTCAGTCCGAAGGTATGGGCTGGTTGCAGGACGTCTCGCAGTCGATCGCTCCTGGTCAGCCGTTGAACATTCTGCTGTTTAGTGCAGGGATCATTTTCTTCTGCTTCTTCTATACGGCGTTGATGTTCAATCCGAAAGACGTAGCGGAAAACCTGAAGAAGTCCGGTGCCTTTATTCCGGGTATTCGTCCGGGCGAACAGTCGGCGCGCTACATTGATGGCGTTTTGACTCGTTTGACCATGTTCGGTGCCCTGTACATGATGTGCGTCTGCTTGCTTCCACAGTTTCTGGTGGTGGCTGCAAACGTTCCGTTCTACCTTGGCGGGACCTCGTTGCTGATTGTGGTAGTGGTTGTGATGGACTTTATGTCCCAAGTACAATCGCACCTCGTTTCGCACCAGTACGAATCCCTGATGAAGAAAGCCAACCTGAAAGGCTACGGTGGCAGCGGTCTGCTGCGCTGACAGTCCCTTAAGGTTCGAGGAGTTGGCAATGAAAGTTCGTGCATCGGTGAAAAAGCTGTGCCGTAACTGCAAAATCATTCGTCGCGAAGGCGTCGTTCGAGTCATTTGCAGCGCAGAGCCGCGTCACAAACAGCGCCAAGGCTGACTGTGATGTGCTACAAGCCCGGCAGCTAGTGCGCTGCCGGGTTGATTATTTGTTATTACAGCGATATTATCTCGCGCCCTATTTCTTGGCTTCCGGGGCGTAGGTAGCTGTCAATTGGAGTCCCACTGAATGGCCCGTATTGCAGGCGTCAACATTCCAGATAACAAGCACACTGTTATCTCGCTGACCTACATCTATGGTGTTGGTCGCACTACTGCACAGAAAATCTGTGCAGACACTGGGGTCAACCCAGCCGCAAAGATCAAGGATCTGAGCGACGAGCAGATTGAACAGCTGCGTGGCGAAGTGGCGAAGTTCACCACCGAAGGTGATCTGCGCCGCGAAATCAACATGAAAATCAAGCGCTTGATGGATCTGGGCTGCTACCGCGGTCTTCGTCATCGTCGTGGTCTGCCAGTACGCGGTCAGCGTACCAAGACCAACGCGCGTACCCGTAAAGGTCCGCGTAAGCCGATCCGCAAGTAATCGCACCAGCGAATCGACAGGAATCTAGTCATGGCAAAACCTGCTGCTCGTCCTCGTAAGAAAGTCAAAAAGACAGTGGTTGATGGCATCGCCCACATCCACGCGTCTTTCAACAACACCATCGTGACCATTACCGATCGTCAAGGTAACGCCCTGTCCTGGGCTACTTCCGGCGGTTCGGGTTTCCGCGGTTCTCGCAAGTCCACCCCGTTCGCTGCCCAGGTGGCTGCTGAGCGTGCTGGTCAAGCTGCGCTGGAATATGGCCTTAAGAACCTCGACGTCAACGTCAAGGGTCCAGGTCCAGGTCGTGAGTCCGCTGTCCGTGCATTGAACGGCTGTGGCTATAAGATCGCCAGCATCACCGACGTGACGCCAATCCCGCATAACGGGTGCCGTCCGCCGAAGAAGCGCCGCGTGTAATTCAGGAGACGATAGATAATGGCTCGTTACATTGGTCCAAAATGCAAACTGGCTCGTCGTGAAGGCACTGACCTGTTCCTGAAAAGCGGCGTTCGCGCCCTGGAATCGAAGTGCAATATCGAAGCAGCCCCAGGTATCCACGGTCAGCGCCGTGGCCGCCAGTCCGACTACGGCACCCAGCTGCGTGAAAAGCAGAAAGTCCGTCGTATCTATGGCGTTCTCGAGCGTCAGTTCAGCGGTTACTACAAGGAAGCTGCCGGCAAGAAAGGCGCAACCGGTGAGAACCTGCTGCAACTGCTCGAATGCCGTCTGGACAACGTTGTATACCGTATGGGCTTCGGCTCGACTCGTGCCGAATCCCGTCAGTTGGTATCGCACAAGTCCGTCAGCGTCAACGGCAAGACCGTTAACGTTCCGTCCTACCAGGTTCGTGCTGGTGACGTGGTCGCGATTCGCGAGAAAGCAAAAAACCAGCTTCGCATTGTCCAAGCTCTCGATCTGTGTGCCCAACGTGGCCGCGTAGAATGGGTAGAAGTAGACACTGAGAAGAAGTCGGGCGTTTTCAAGAACGTTCCTGCTCGCAGTGATCTGTCCGCCGACATCAACGAAAGCCTGATTGTCGAGCTCTACTCCAAGTAAGGGCTAGAAAATAGGTGCATCCATGCAGATTTCGGTAAATGAGTTCCTGACGCCCCGCCACATTGATGTGCAGGTCGTCAGTCCAACCCGCGCCAAAATCACTCTCGAGCCTCTCGAGCGTGGTTTCGGCCATACCCTGGGCAACGCGCTGCGACGCATCCTGTTGTCCTCAATGCCCGGCTGCGCAGTAGTCGAGGCCGAGATTGACGGTGTACTCCACGAGTACAGCGCCATCGAAGGTGTACAGGAAGACGTCATTGAAATCCTGTTGAACCTGAAAGGCCTGGCTATCAAGCTGCACGGTCGTGACGAAGTTACGCTGACCTTGTCGAAAAAGGGTTCGGGGGTGGTTACCGCTGCCGATATTCAGCTGGATCATGATGTCGAGATCGTTAATCCCGATCACGTAATCGCTAACCTGGCGTCTAACGGCGCCCTGAACATGAAGCTCGTCGTAGCTCGTGGTCGTGGTTATGAACCGGCCGACTCGCGTCAAAGCGATGAAGACGAAAGCCGCAGCATTGGTCGCTTGCAGCTCGACTCTTCGTTCAGCCCGGTACGTCGTATCGCATACGTGGTGGAAAACGCCCGTGTCGAGCAGCGCACCAACCTGGACAAGCTGGTTATTGATCTGGAAACCAACGGTACCCTGGATCCTGAAGAGGCTATCCGTCGCGCTGCAACCATCCTGCAACAGCAGCTGGCTGCGTTCGTCGATCTCAAAGGTGACAGCGAGCCTGTGGTAATCGAGCAAGAAGACGAGATCGATCCGATCCTGCTTCGCCCGGTTGACGATCTGGAACTGACTGTACGTTCGGCTAACTGCCTTAAGGCGGAAAACATTTACTACATCGGCGACCTGATTCAGCGTACCGAAGTAGAACTGTTGAAGACTCCGAACCTGGGCAAGAAATCCTTGACTGAAATCAAGGACGTTCTGGCCTCCCGCGGTCTGTCCCTCGGCATGCGCCTCGACAACTGGCCGCCTGCAAGTCTTAAGAAGGACGACAAGGCGACTGCCTGATCGTCGTAATCACCGAACGTAGTGTTTGGTAAGGAATGAACCATGCGTCATCGTAAAAGTGGACGTCACCTGAGCCGTACCAGCTCGCACCGCAAGGCCATGTTTCAGAACATGGCGGTGTCGCTGTTCGAGCACGAGCTGATCAAGACTACCCTGCCAAAAGCCAAGGAACTGCGCCGCGTTGCCGAGCCGCTGATCACTTTGGCCAAGGTAGACAGCGTTGCAAACCGCCGTCTCGCTTTCGACCGTACTCGCTCGAAAGAAATGGTTGGTAAGCTGTTCAACGATCTGGGCAAGCGCTATGCAACCCGTCAGGGCGGCTACCTGCGTATCCTCAAGTGCGGCTTCCGCGCTGGCGATAACGCACCTATGGCGTACGTCGAGCTGGTTGATCGTCCTGTCGGTGGCTCGATTGAAGCTGCCGAATAAGACGAAAAGTCTGTTCTGAAAAACCGGGCCCTGGCCCGGTTTTTTTATGCCTGCTCGTTAGCCAAAATCTATCGGCTAAAGATAATTTCCCGATTAGTGCTATGGATAGGATTTTCGGATACTTGCTTCACGCCGCTCAAGTCGGCACCTACACAGCAAGCCAGACCAAGGAACATCGTCCATGAGCCAGAGCAAGATCCTCACCACTGCCAGCGGCGCACCTGTCGCCGACAACCAGAATTCCCGCTCGGCGGGACCTCGTGGTCCCTTGTTGCTGGACGATTTCCATCTGATTGAAAAACTCGCGCACTTCAACCGCGAGAACATTCCAGAACGTCGCGTGCATGCCAAAGGTTCGGGCGCGTACGGTACCTTTACCGTTACTCGGGACATCACTGAATACTCCAGCGCCAAGCTGTTCAGCGCGGTAGGCAAGCAGACCGAAACCTTCTTGCGGTTCTCCACCGTGGGTGGCGAGCGTGGTTCGGCAGATACCGAGCGCGACCCGCGTGGTTTCGCGCTCAAGTTCTACACCGAGGAAGGCAACTGGGACATCGTAGGCAACAACACGCCGGTGTTCTTCATTCGCGATCCGATGAAGTTTCCAGACTTTATCCACACACAGAAACGCTTGCCTCAGAGCAATCTGAAAAGCGCGCAGATGATGTGGGACTTCTGGTCGCATTCGCCTGAGTCGTTGCATCAAGTCACCATTCTGTTCTCGGATCGGGGTATTCCTGATGGCTATCGTCACATGCACGGCTTCGGTAGCCATACCTATAGCCTGATCAACGCCAAGGGCGAGCGGCACTGGGTCAAGTGGCACTACAAGACGGCTCAGGGGATCAAGAACCTGGCACCTGCCGACGCGGCTCGTATTGCCGGCACCGATCCGGATTACGCTCAGCGCGATCTGTTCGATGCGATCGAGCGTGGGGATTACCCCAAGTGGCGCGTATGCATGCAGATCATGAGCGAGGACCAGGCGAACCGTCATCACGAGAATCCCTTCGACGTGACCAAGACCTGGTCGCAGAAGGAGTTCCCGTTGATCGAAGTGGGCATGCTGGAACTGAACCGTAATCCGCTGAACTACTTTGCCGAAGTCGAGCAAGCGACCTTTGGCCCGAGCAACATGGTGCCCGGTGTAGGGCTGTCACCTGACCGCATGCTGCAGGGTCGTGTGTTCGCTTACGCCGATGCCCACCGCTATCGCGTCGGGACCAATCACCAGCAACTGCCGGTGAACGCGCCGCGCAGCCCGGTTCATTCGTACCAGCGAGACGGCTCCATGGCGTTTGGCAGCAATGGCGGGGCAGCACCCAACTACGAGCCGAACAGCTATGCAGATGCGCCCAAGCAATCGCCTCAGTACCGCGAACCTGCCTTGGCCTTGCATGGCGATGCGGATCGCTTCGATCATCGCGTGGACGCGGACTACTACAGCCAGGCTGGTGCTCTGTTCCGTTTGATGAGTGCCGAGCAGCAGACGCTGCTGATCGACAACATCGCCGGTGCGATGATGGGTGTGAGCGCGGACGTGGTGGAGCGCCAGCTGCAGCACTTCTACCATGCCGATGAAGCCTACGGTAATGGCATCGCCAAAGCCTTGGGCATCCAGCTCGGCTGAACCTAAGTGATAAAAAGAACCGCCCTCATTTGGGCGGTTTTTCGCTTTATTTCGTCACTTTTTCTCTGCTTTTTAGCGTATTTCTGCACCGCAGGCCGTGACGTATCCGCGACCTTGGTTCAAACTATGCCTTTCTGCTAGGAGATCTACGGCGATGCAAGGCCACCCGGACGTAATCGATTACCTCAATACTTTGCTCACTGGCGAGCTGGCTGCCCGTGACCAGTATTTCATCCACTCGCGGATGTACGAGGACTGGGGCTTCGCCAAGCTCTTCGAGCGCATCAATCACGAAATGGAAGAAGAGGCGGGTCATGCCGACGCCTTGATGCGCCGCATCCTGATGCTCGAAGGCACGCCGCGCATGCGCCCGGACGATCTCGAGGTCGGGACCGATGTGCCGAGCATGATCGCCGCCGATCTGCGTTTGGAATACAAGGTGCGCGCTGCGCTGTGCAAGGGGATCGAGTTGTGCGAACAGCACAATGACTACGTGACCCGCGACATTCTGCGCGTGCAGTTGGCGGATACCGAGGAAGACCATACGTATTGGTTGGAAAAGCAGCAGGGGCTGATCAAGTCGATTGGGCTGGAGAATTATCTGCAGTCGCAGTTCTGATCGATGGCAGGCTGTGGTTTGATTCGGCCGGTGGAATGTAGAGATCGCTGACGCGGCTTGCGCCGCTGCTACAGGGGTCGCGCTGCTGATACAGGGATTGTGTTGAGAAAAGCCCCGCTTGCGCGGGGCTTTTTGGTTTCAGACTTTGTCGCGTTCCAGCAGGGGCTTGAGGTAGTGGCCGGTATAGGACTGCTTCATCTCGGCGACCTGCTCCGGGGTGCCGACGGCGATGATCTGTCCACCTTTGGAGCCGCCTTCCGGACCCAGGTCGACCAGCCAGTCGGCCGTCTTGATGACGTCCAGGTTGTGCTCGATCACCACCACAGTATTGCCGTGGTCGCGCAGACGATGCAGCACGTCGAGCAATTGCTGGATGTCGGCAAAATGCAGGCCTGTTGTGGGTTCGTCGAGGATGTAGAGGGTTTTGCCCGTGTCGCGCTTGGACAGTTCGCGCGACAGCTTGACCCGCTGCGCTTCGCCACCAGACAGCGTAGTCGCCGACTGGCCCAGCTTGATGTAGGAAAGGCCCACGTCCATCAGCGTCTGCAATTTGCGGGCAAGCGCCGGTACCGCGTCGAAGAATTCACGAGCTTCCTCGATGGTCATCTCGAGTGTTTCGTGGATGTTCTTGCCCTTGTACTTGATCTCCAGGGTTTCGCGGTTGTAGCGCTTGCTCTTGCAGACGTCGCACGGCACGTAGATGTCAGGCAGGAAGTGCATTTCGACCTTGATCAAGCCGTCGCCCTGACAGGCTTCACAGCGTCCGCCCTTGACGTTGAAGGAGAATCGGCCCGGGCCATAGCCGCGTGAGCGCGACTCAGGAACCCCGGCGAACAGTTCACGGATCGGCGTGAACAGCCCGGTGTAGGTGGCCGGGTTGGAGCGTGGCGTACGTCCGATCGGGCTTTGATCGATGTCCACGACCTTGTCCAGGTGCTGCAGGCCATTGATGCTGTCGTGTGCTGACGCTTCCAGCGTAGTTGCGCCATTCAGGGCGGTTGCACTGAGGGGGAACAGGGTGTTGTTGATCAGGGTCGACTTACCCGAGCCGGACACGCCGGTCACGCAGGTGAGCAGGCCGATCGGGATCTCCAGATCGACGTTGCGCAGGTTGTTGCCGCGGGCGCCCTTCAGGGTCAGGGCAAGCTTCTTGTTGCGTGGTGTGCGCTTGGCAGGTACGGCGATCTTCACGCGGCCGGACAGGTACTTGCCCGTCAGTGAGTCAGGATGGTCCATGACCTCCTGCGCGGTGCCCTGGGCGACGATGTGACCACCGTGGACGCCGGCGCCTGGGCCGATGTCGACCACGTAGTCGGCGAGGCGAATGGCATCCTCGTCATGCTCGACGACAATCACGGTGTTGCCGATGTCGCGCAAGTGCTTGAGGGTACCCAGCAGGCGGTCATTGTCGCGTTGGTGCAGACCGATGGACGGCTCGTCGAGGATGTACATGACGCCCACCAGGCCCGCGCCGATCTGGCTGGCCAGGCGGATGCGCTGGGCCTCGCCGCCGGACAGGGTGTCGGCGCTGCGGTCCAGGGTCAGGTAGTCCAGGCCTACGTTGACGAGGAACTGCAGGCGCTCGCGGATTTCCTTGAGGATCTTGTCGGCGATTTCGCCCTTGCGACCGGTCAGGCTGAGGCTGCCGAAATAATCGGTGGCATCGCCGATCGGCAGACCCGTGACGGCAGGCAGGGTTTTTTCGCCCACCCATACGTGACGTGCCTCGCGGCGCAGGCGAGTGCCGCGGCAGTCGGGGCAAGGCTGGGTGCTGAGGAATTTGGCGAGCTCTTCACGCACGCTGGCCGATTCGGTTTCGCGGTAGCGGCGCTCGAGGTTGGGCACGATGCCCTCGAAGGGGTGCGAACGCTTGACGATATCGCCCCGGTCATTCAGGTAGCGGAAGTCGACATTGTGGGTGCCGCTGCCGGTGAGGATGACTTTCTGCTGGTCGGCTGGCAGTTCATTGAACGGCACGTCCAGGCTGAACTGATAATGGCTGGCGAGCGAGCCAAGCATCTGGAAGTAATAGACGTTGCGCCTGTCCCAGCCGCGGATCGCGCCCTCGGCCAGGGTCAGCTCGCCGTTTACCAGGCGCTTGTTGTCGAAGAACTGCTTCACACCCAGGCCATCGCAGGTCGGGCAGGCACCGGCCGGGTTGTTGAAGGAGAACAGCTTGGGTTCCAGCTCGCTGATCGCATGTCCGCAGATTGGGCAGGCGAAGCGTGCGGAGAAGATGATCTCTTCGAAGGCGTCGTCATCCATCGAGGCGACCAGGGCGATGCCGTCGGCCAGCTTCAGGGCGGTTTCGAACGATTCGGCCAGGCGTTGCTGCAAGTCGGAACGGACCTTGAAGCGGTCCACGACGACTTCGATGGTGTGCTTCTTCTGCTTGTCGAGCTTGGGCAGTTCGTCCATCTCGTAGAGCTTGCCGTTGATGCGCGCGCGGACGAAGCCCTGGGCGCGCAGCTCTTCGAAAATGGCCAGGTGCTCGCCCTTGCGCTCACGGATGACCGGGGCCAGCAGCATCAGCCGCGCGCCTTCGGGCTGGGCCAGGACCAGGTCGACCATCTGGCTGACGGTCTGGGCTTCCAGCGGGATGTCGTGATCCGGGCAGCGCGGCGTCCCTACGCGGGCGTAGAGCAGGCGTAGGTAGTCGTAGATCTCGGTGATGGTGCCGACGGTGGAGCGGGGGTTGTGCGACGTCGACTTCTGTTCGATGGAAATGGCCGGCGACAGACCTTCGATGGTGTCGACATCGGGCTTTTCCATCATCGACAGGAACTGGCGGGCATAGGCCGACAGCGATTCGACGTAGCGGCGTTGGCCTTCGGCGTAGAGGGTGTCGAAAGCCAGGGAGGATTTGCCTGAACCCGACAGCCCGGTGATGACGATCAGTTTGTCACGGGGCAGGGTCAGGTCGATGTTTTTCAAATTGTGGGTTCGAGCCCCACGTACCAGAATCTTGTCCAAGGCGGCCTCGCGCGGCGGGCGTAAACAGGTGAGTATACGGGGCTTGTCAATGGCACCGCACGGTGCGTGCGCGCAAAGATGAAGAAGGCGCGTCATAGCGTCGCCATCTGTGCCGTTAATGGGTGGGACTGGTAGAATCGTCACCGGTTCACACGAGGTTTATCCATGCACGATCCCCACAGCGAACGCATGAGCAGCGGTGAAACCCGCGCAGCCAGCGGGTTGGCCCTGGTGTTCGCTTTCCGCATGCTGGGCATGTTCATGGTCTTGCCGGTACTGGCGACCTATGGCATGGACCTGGCAGGTGCCACCCCGGCCTTGATCGGCCTGGCGATCGGCGCCTATGGCTTGACCCAAGCCTTTCTGCAAATCCCTTTCGGGGTTATTTCCGACCGCATCGGCCGTCGCCCGGTGATCTACGGCGGCCTGGTGATCTTCGCCATCGGCAGTGTGGTCGCGGCCCAGGCCGATTCCATCTGGGGCGTAATCGCAGGACGCATCCTGCAGGGTGCCGGGGCGATATCGGCGGCGGTCATGGCTCTGCTCTCGGACCTGACTCGCGAGCAGAACCGCACCAAGGCGATGGCCATGATTGGCATGAGCATCGGTGTGTCCTTCGCCGTGGCGATGGTGGTCGGGCCGCTGTTGACCCGCGCCTTCGGCCTGCATGGGCTGTTCCTGGCGACCGGTGTGCTGGCTCTGGTCGGCATCGTGCTGGTGGCCTTCGTCGTGCCCAAGGCAACGGCCCACACTCGGCATCGCGAGTCCGGCGTGGCCCGGGGCGAGATGCTGGCCACGCTCAAGCACCCCGACCTGCTGCGCCTGGACCTGGGCATCTTCGTCCTCCACTCGATCCTGATGGCCAGCTTCGTCGCTTTGCCGCTGGCGCTGGTGGAGCGCGCCGGGTTGCCCAAGGAGCAGCATTGGTGGGTTTACCTGACGGCGCTGGTCGTATCTTTTTTCGCAATGATTCCGTTCATCATCTACGGCGAAAAGAAGCGCAAGATGAAGCGTGTTCTGCTGGGCGCGGTGGCAACCCTGATGCTGGTGGAGCTGTTCTTCTGGGCGTTCGGCGACGGTCTCAAGGCGCTGGTGATCGGTACGGTGGTGTTCTTCACCGCGTTCAACCTGCTCGAGGCGTCGCTGCCTTCGTTGATCAGCAAGGTTTCGCCGGCCGGTGGCAAGGGGACGGCCATGGGGGTGTATTCCACTAGTCAATTCCTGGGGTCGGCCATGGGCGGCATCCTGGGTGGCTGGCTGTTCCAGCACGGTGGCCTGGGTGTGGTCTTCATCGGATGCGCGGCGCTGTGCGCCCTGTGGCTGGCCATAGCTGTTACTATGCGCGAACCACCCTACGTGACCAGTCTGCGCTTGCCGCTTTCGCCCCAAGCGATGCGCGAGACGGGATTGGCCGAGCGGTTGAAAACCGTGCCCGGTGTAACAGATGCGGTGGTGGTAGCAGAAGAAGCTGCCATCTATATCAAATTGGACAAAGAAATTTTGGATCGCACCGCCCTCGAGCGCCTGGTCAACCCAGCGCCGACAGCGTGCGAAGCCTAGGAGAACGATATGGCCCGTGGGGTTAACAAAGTCATTTTGGTCGGCACCTGTGGTCAGGATCCGGAAGTTCGCTACCTGCCCAACGGCAACGCGGTCACCAACCTGAGCCTGGCCACCAGCGAGCAGTGGACCGACAAGCAGAGCGGCCAGAAGGTCGAGCGTACCGAGTGGCACCGTGTGTCGATGTTCGGCAAGGTCGCGGAGATCGCCGGTGAGTACCTGCGCAAAGGCTCGCAGGTGTACATCGAAGGCAAGCTGCAGACCCGCGAGTGGGAAAAGGACGGTATCAAGCGGTACACCACCGAGATCATCGTCGACATGCAGGGCACCATGCAGCTGCTGGGCGGCCGTCCGCAGAACAACGACCAGCAGGGCGGTGGCGGCAACAACTACCAGCAGTCGGCACCGGCTCCGCGTCAACAGGCGCCGCGTCCACAGCAGTCCGCGCCGCAGCAGCGTTCGGCTCCGCCTGCGCAGCAGCAGCCAGCGCAGCAACCGGCTCCGGATTTTGATAGTTTTGATGATGATATTCCGTTCTAAGCTGCCCGCTTGAACCGAAAAAGCCCCGCTGCCACCCGGCAGCGGGGCTTTTTGTTGCTCGCCAAAAACCAGGCGAGGTCGCGGCTTGCAATCGGCCTTCGCAGCCTGATTTGGCGTCAGTTTTTCAGCTGTTTTTGCAGCGGCAAAATATAAATATATGCATCGCGTATTCTCTTGCCGCGGCCCCGTCGCTTCACTAAGCTTTTTCGAAACTTCGCGTCCTGTTGCCCGCGTGCTGTTGCTTACAGCGCAATGCCTGCAGCCGATACACCCCTTCGAACGGAATCATTCCATGGCATCAGGTCATCGCTTTCATGCGCTCGACAGTCTTCGCGGCATCTGCGCATTGGCGGTGGTGTTGTACCACCTGCATGTGGTGGGCAGCCTGACCGAGCTGGCGTTCTTTCGCAGTGCCGATTTGTTCGTGGACTTCTTCTTCGTGCTCAGCGGGTTCGTGATCACTCATGCCTACGGCGCGCGGCATGATCTGGACCTGCGGCGGTTCTTCATTCTGCGCACCTTTCGTCTGGCGCCCTTGCATGTCTGTTTGCTGGGCGTGTTCATCGTCTTCGAGTTCGTGAAGTGGGGCGCCGCGCAGCAAGGGGTCAACTTCAACAAGGAGCCGTTCACCGGTATGTATGCGCCTTCGCAGATCGTGCCCAACTTGCTGTTGATCCAGGCGTGGACGCCGTGGACGGAAAACATGTCATTCAACTATCCGTCCTGGAGCATCAGCATCGAGTACTACATGTATTTGATTTTCGCCGCGGTGGTGCTGTGCACGTCGGCGCGTCGGGTGCTGGTGTGGGCGGGGATCGTCATCGTCGCCGTGGCGATGCTGTACAGCGGGGCGGGGCCGTTTACCGCGCTGGCCTACAAGGGGCTGGCCTGCTTCTTCGCCGGTGCCTTGTGCTACAAGGTGTTCGAAGCGCTGCGCCAACGGGTGCAGCTGGGGTTTGGCATGGCATCGCTACTGGAAATGCTGGCGGGCGCTTTGATTGTGTGGACCTTGAGCAGCGACAGCCCGAACAAGGCCATGCTGGCCAGCGCTCTGTTCTGCCTGACGGTGACTTTGTATGCGTTCGATGCCGGGGTCGTTTCCAGCGTGCTGAAGACGCGTGTGTTCGAGCTGCTGGGGCGACTGTCCTACTCGATCTACCTGACCCATGTGATCATTTTGAGTGTGTTGATCCTGCTGTTCATGGTGTTGGAGAAGAAAACCGGCTTGCCGCTGGCGCCGGTGTTCGGAGATTTCCGCTATCTGGACAGCGGTTATCCGTGGCTCAACAATCTGCTCGTGGGCCTGGTATTGCTTGCCGTGATCGGGGCTTCTTTCATCACCTACTACCTGATCGAGGTCAACGGGCAGAAGTTGGGGCGTCGTTTACTTGGGCATCGATTGCCTGCGCAGGCCGTGCCGGGCTGAGGCTGCGGCGCTGCCACGAACCCCTCTTTTTGATAGCGCGTGACGTCAGCGTCAGAAAAACGCAAAATGGCTGTTCGATTCGAGTGCGGGCGAAGGTTTGATCGTCGACCACGCGCCTGCGGTTAATCTGAACTGTCAATTTGAACGGACCTGCTGACTCTATGCGAATGCGCCTTATGCTGTTGGGCGGTGGGAATGCCCTGGGGCATGCGCTGATTCGCCTTGGAGCGGAAGAGGGCATCGGCTTCCTGGCTCCACGTCCACCGGACGCTGGTTGGGATGCGGCCAGCCTCACCGACCTGCTCGATGAAACCCGCCCCGATGCGCTGATCAACCTGGCGTACTACTTCGACTGGTTTCAGGCCGATGCCGTGAGTCAGGCGCGCCTGGACCAGCAAGAACTTGCGGTGGAGCGTCTGGCCGAGCGATGCCAGGAGCATCAGATCGTGCTGCTGCAGCCTTCCAGCTATCGTGTGTTCGATGGCTCGCGGGCCACTGCCTATAGCGAAAAGGACGAGCCGGTGCCTCTGGGCCTGCGCGGTCAGGCACTGTGGCGAATCGAGCAGAGCGTGCGTGCGGCCTGTCCGCGGCATGTGCTGTTGCGTTTCGGCTGGCTGCTGGACGACAGCGCCGACGGCGTACTGGGCCGTTACCTGCGGCGTGCCGAGTTGCCGCAACCCTTGCCTCTGGCCGATGACCGACGCGGCAATCCGACCCCCGTGGACGATGCTGCACGGGTGATCCTCTCGGTGCTCAAGCAGCTGGACTGCGAAGCGCCGCTGTGGGGCACCTACCACTACGCCGGCAACGAGGCGACCACCGCCCTGGCCCTGGGCCAGGCAATCATCAGTGAAGCCAAGACGATGCATTCGCTGGCGATCGATGCGCCCACCGCGCAGGCCCACGCCGCGCGACCCGATGCAGGGGAAGAACCGCAACACGCGGTACTGGCCTGCAAGAAAATTTTGCACACTTTCGGCATCAAGCCGCGCGCCTGGCGTTCGGGGTTGCCGAGCCTTCTGGACAGATACTACCGACATGGTTGATACACCCATTCTGATCACCGGCGGCGCCGGTTTCATTGGCTCCCATCTGGTCGATGCGTTGCTGGCCGACGGTCACTCGGTGCGGGTGCTCGATGACTTGTCCACGGGCAAGCGCAGCAACCTGCCGATGGAAAACCCCAGGCTGGAACTGATCGAGGGCGATGTCGCCGACGCCGCGCTGATGACCCAGGTGGTGCGTGGCTGCAAGGCGGTGGTGCACCTGGCGGCGGTCGCTTCGGTGCAGGCCTCGGTGGACGATCCGGTGAAAACCCATCAGAGCAACTTCATCGGCACCTTGAACCTGTGCGAGGCCATGCGCCTGGCAGGGGTCAAGCGAGTGCTGTTCGCTTCCAGCGCGGCGGTGTATGGCAACAATGGCGAGGGCGAAGCGGTTGGCGAAGACACCACCAAGGCGCCGCTGACGCCTTACGCAGCCGACAAGCTGGCCAGCGAGTACTACCTTGACTTCTACCGTCGCGAGCATGGGCTGGAGCCGGTGGTGTTTCGCTTCTTCAATATCTACGGGCCGAGGCAGGACCCTTCCTCGCCCTACTCGGGCGTCATCAGTATATTCAGCGAGCGGGCGCAGCGCGGGCAACCGATCAGCCTGTTCGGCGATGGCGAGCAGACCCGCGATTTCTTCTATGTGGGCGATCTGGTGACCTTGCTGATGCAGGGGTTGCAGCAGCCGAATGTGCAGGCGGGGCCGGTCAACGTCGGGCTGAATCAGGCGACTTCATTGAACCAGTTGCTGGCGGGGCTGGGGGCGGTGCTGGGTGGTTTGCCGGCGGTGAGCCATGGGCCGACGCGGGGGGGCGATATCCGTCATTCGCGGGCCGACAATACCCGACTGCTGGAACGCTTCGAACTGGGTCCGGTGACGCCGCTGGAAGAAGGGCTGCGGCGCCTGCTCGGGTTGTAGGCTTTTCACTTTCACGTGCCAGCCCACGCCCGCAACGGGCGAAGGGCGGGCGACGGCAAGCGCGTCTAGAACTTGTAGCCTACACCGACCATGTACACCCACGGGTCGACTTCCAGATCGACCTTGGTACGGCCTACGCCTAGCGCGGTAGGGCCGTCGACGCTGGCCTTGGTGTCGATGTCGACGTACCAGACCGATGCGTTGACCATCATGTGCTCGCTGAGCATGTAGTCGAACCCCAGTTGCCCGGCGATGCCCACCGAATCCTGAATCTTCAGGTTGTTGAAGCCCTGTTGCTTGCGCGCACCGCTCAGGTCTTCGTCGTAGAACAGGGTGTAGTTGATACCCACGCCGGCGTACGGCTGGAAGCGCGACGTCGGCGCCAGTGGGTAGTACTGCAGGGACAGGGTGGGAGGCAGTTGCTTGACGTCCGCCAGTTTCCCGTCCAGCCCGGCGATGCCGGTGGCAGCGCTGACTCCGCGTACACCCACGGTGTGCTGGAACGGCGTGGCCGCCAGCAATTCGATGCCGACGTGGTCGGTGAGCATGTAGGCGAAGGCCAGGCCCAGTTGGGTATCGCTGTCCAAGGTGGCCTTGGTGCCCGCGACCTTGGCGCCGTCCAGCTTGAGCTGGCTGCTGTCTTCATTGGGGGCGGTGGTGGCGGCGCCGGCACGGATGATCAGATCGCCGGCCTGGTGTGCCTGGGCCAGGGGGGTTGCCAGCGCCATGGCAATCAGTGAGGCGCCGAGCAAGGACTTGTTCATGGGAGCTCCATTGGGCAATGCGAAGGAAATTCGCCCAATGGTAGTCAGTGCACCGGCTCGGTTTTTTGATCTGGCTCAATAAAAGGCCAATGGCTCAGTCCGGCAGTTCGTAGGGGTAGATCTTCGCAGCAGCCATCTGGTAGCCGGCCTGCGCCAGCTCGCTGGTGCTGGCCTTGACCTGCATCGGCCCTTCGATCCAGTAAGGCTGGTAGAGCTCTTCGACCTTCACCCCGACGGCGCTGGTCACATGCACGATCTGGTTCGACGGCGGAGGCGGCACATGGATGCAGGCGCCGAAGTAAGGCACCAGCAGAAACTCGGTGGTCCGTCCCGACTCGTTGACCTCCAGCGGCACGATGTAGCCGGGGATGCGCAGCTGCTGACCGTCCAGTGCCTGGACGACCGGTGCGTCCGGCGCCTGCTGATGGGCGGCGGGCCCGGCTTCGGCCAGCGCGGTGCCCATCTGCGCCAGGTCGTGCATGGGTGTCATCTGCGGTACCAGCTTGGGCGCATCCGGTGGGATCAGTGCCTCCCAGCTGACTTCCTTGAGCTCGGCCGCGGACAGCGACAGGCTGGTCAGCAGTAACAAGACCATTACCGCGCGCAACATAGGTTGAATCCTCACAGGTGGATCGACAGGCCGTCGGCCAGGGATTGTCGGTAGGCGCGCCAGGCCGGTATCGCGCCCATGACCACGGCGGCTGCGAGGATGATGCCCAGCAACGACCACTCATAGACACTGGGCAGGCTCAAGGGCAGGTACAGGCCGTAGTTGGACTGCACGTAGCCTTGGGCGCAGGCAATGCTCAGGTACAACAATGCCATGCCGGCCAGGATCCCCACCAGCGCCAGGGCGAAGGCTTCAAGAATCAGCAAACCGGCAATGTGCCAGGGACGGGCGCCGACCGAGCGCAGAATAGCCATCTCGCGGCGGCGCTCGTTGAGGCTGGTGACGATCGCCGTGAGCATGCCGATCAGACCGGTGAGCACGACGAACACCGAAATGACGAACAGGGCTTGTTCCGCCGTGCCCATCAGACTCCACAGCTCTTGCAGGGCGACGCCGGGAAGAATCGCCATCAGCGGTTCGCCACGAAAGTCGTTGATGTCGCGCTGTAAGGCGAAGGTGGCGATCTTGCTATTGAGGCCGACCATGAAAGCGGTGATGGCGCTGGGCGTCAGGTCCATGTTGCGCGCCTGGTCGGCGCTGATTCGTCCGGCGCCGCGGGCCGGTACGCCGTTTTTCCAGTCGATGTGGATGGCTTCCATGCCACCCAGGCTGATGTGCAGCGTGCGATCGACCGGCGTGCCGGTGCGCGCCAGGATGCCGACGACGGTGAACGGCTTGTCGTCGTGCTTGACCAGGCTGATGGCCGCCACGCCGTGGGCCAGCACCAGTTTGTCGCCGAGTTTGTAGTGCAAGGCGTCGGCCACCTCCGCGCCGAGCACGACTTCGAAAGGGTCGGTCTGGAAGGCACGGCCCTGGGCAAGTTGCAGGGACTGGTGACGGCCGTATTGATAGTGCTCGAAATAACTCTGGTTGGTGCCCATGACCCGGTAGCCGCGGTGGGAGTCACCCAGCGAGATGGGGATGGCCCATTTGACCTGCGGGTTGCTGGCGTAATGCTCGAAGCTGTCCCAGCGGATGTTGTTGGTGGCGTTGCCGATGCGAAACACCGAGTAGAGCAGCAGATTCACCGAGCCGGAGCGGGCGCCCACGATCAGGTCGGTACCGCTGACGGTGCTGGCGAAGCTGGCGCGGGCTTCGTGGCGCACACGTTCCACAGCCAGCAGCAGGCACACCGAAAGGGCAATGGCGAAGGCGGTCAGAAATGCGGTGAAGCGGCGATTGGCCAGGCTGGCCAGGGCAAGACGAAGCAGGTACATCAAGACACCTCGGATGAGGCAGGGCGCGCTGCGCGATTGAGCTCGGCCAGGGATAGATGACGGTCGAACAAGGGGGCCAGGCTTTGATCGTGACTGACGAACAGCAGGCTCGAGCCCGCTGCGCGGCATTCGGCGAACAGCAGTTGGATGAAGGCTTCGCGAGCATCGCTGTCCAGGGCCGAAGTCGGCTCGTCGGCGATCACCAGTTCGGGCTGGCCGATCAGCGCGCGTGCGGCGGCGACCCTTTGCTGCTGACCGATGGACAGGGTGTCGGCGCGCCGCTGGAGCAGGTCCGGGTCGCGCAGTCCCAGGTGAGCCAGCAGTTGGGTAGCCGCCTGGGCAACACTGCCATGGCGCTGCCCGGCGCGATCGGCGCGGCGTCGGGAGAAGCGGCAGGGCAGTTCCACGTTTTCGCGCACCGACAGGAACGGCAGCAGGTTGAATTGCTGGAAGATGTAGCCGGTGTGCTCGACGCGAAACCGGTCACGGGCGGCGAAGCTGAGCTCGCTCAGGTTCTGACCGAGCAGGTGGACGCTGCCGCGTTGCGGAGTGTGTACGCCACCGAGCAAGCCGAGCAGGGTGGTTTTGCCGCTGCCGCTGGGGCCTTTGAGAAAGAGGGTTTCCCCACGCTCCAGGCGGAACGCAGGGATATCCAGCAACATCGCTTGGCCGGGCCAGGCAAAGCCCAGTTCGGCCAGCTCGATCAATGCATCGCTCATGGGTCAGAATTTCAGGCTGCTTTGCGTGGGAGTGAGGTCCGCGCCCTGTTGGCCGGACGGGCCGATCAGTTGTACCTGAATTTTCTGGGTGGCGGGGAAGGTGCTGAACAGGCGCGCAAGGTCCAGGTGGTCGAGGGCCTTCGGCGATGCACAGGTGAAGTGGTAGTGGGCGTGAATCTCGCTGTGCTCGTGATGGTGCTCATCGCCTTGCTTGGCTTCGGTGGCGCCGTGCTCGTGATCCGGCTTGTCGCCGAACAGCGGGCTTTCCAGTTCCTGGTCAGTGACCTTGCAGCCCGCTGCGGCGGGCAGGCTGAACAACGCCAGGGGTTGCTCCAGGGTCTTGCGGGCTGCGGCGACCTTGGCTTTGTCGGCATCGCTGCTGGCGGCGTGTTCGAAACCCACCAGATTCATGGCCGGGCTTTGCAACTCCAGTTCCAGCGTCTGGCCATCCAGCGCAGCGTCGAGGCGGGCCACGCCATGCTCATGGGCGCCGAGGCTGCCGTGCTCGTGTTCATGCTCGTGATCGTGGCCCTCTTCGTGGGCGTGGACGCCGAGGGGGAGCAGGGCAAAGGGCAGGGCAAGCATGAGACGGCGCATAAGGGAATCTCGTGAGCGGTATGGGAACGCAATGTTATAACAAATTTACATTTTGTGACCATGCCTGGGGAAAGATTCATGTTCGCTTCAGGCAGCGGGCGCGGACGGCGTGATGTCGAAGGCGGGATTGCTTCACTGGCGGGGCGCTGCTACAACGAGGCCTCGCTATGAAAGGGCATTCGCATGATCAGAATCAAAGGCACCGTTGGCAATCTGCCGGTGGACCTGGCCATAGAAATAGACGCCCAGGACTGGGCGCACCTCACCGGCCCATTCGCGACAGCCGCCGAAGCTGCGCCAACGTCTGCAGTGGCGCCCGCGCCGGGCAAGGGCAAGGCGCAGGACGACGGCGCCTGGCGCAGCGTGCTGTTGCTGCTGGAGCAGGCAGGGCGTATCGAGGGTCCGGCGTTGCTGGATCAGGTCCAGGGGTTGGTGGGTGACGTGGCGGCCGGCAAGCGAATGCTGGTGCGCTTGCGCCATTGCCCGCAGGTAAAGGTGGAAGCCGGCGCGGATGCGCCGGTCTATTGCTGGGTCGGCTAGCGGGAAGGACCGCTCGCCTGGCATGCCCTGCGCAACCCATCAGTACAGGGCGGCGAACAACTTGCGGCGGTAGGTGGTCACCAGCGGGTGATCGTTGCCGAGCAATTCGAACACTTGCAGCAAGGTCTTGTGCGGCAGCCCTTCGCTGTAGCTGCGATTGCGCATGAACAGGTGGAGCAAGCCATCGAGGGCGGCTTCGTAGTGCTGGCGCGACAGCTGCTGGATGCACAACTGGTACGCCGCTTCGTCGTCGCCCGCGTCCCGACCCAGGCGGGCCTTGAGATCGGTGACGTCGGGCAGGGCCTTCGCCTGGCGTAGGAATGTCAGCTGCGCCTTGGCACCGGCCAGCGCAGCCTTGTGCTCGTCGCCGCTGACGGCGTCGAGCACCTGCTGCGCTTCGTCCAGCTCGCCGCGTTCGGCCAGGCAGCGGGCGAACAGGATCAACGCCCCAGGGTTGGCATTGTCTTCGGCCAGCAGCCCCTTCAAGGTCTGCTCGGCTTCGCCGAAACGGCTCTCGCTGAACAGCGCCTGCGCCAGTTCCAGCGGATCGGCTGCTGGCGGTGGCGGCATCTGCACATGGGGTTCGAGCAGCGCGCGAATGGTCGATTCAGGCTGGGCGCCTGCGAAGCCATCCACCGGCTGACCATCCTTGAACAACACCACGGTGGGCAGGCTGCGAATGCCGAAGCGGCCGACGATGTCGGGCTCGGCGTCGCAGTCGACCTTGGCCAGAACCAATTCGCCGGCATAGCTTTCGGCGATCTGTTGCAGCAAGGGCATCAGCACCTTGCAAGGGGCGCACCACTCGGCCCAGAAATCCACCAGCACGGGCTTGATGTAGGAGTTCTGGATGACGGCCTGATCGAAATCGGCAGTGGTCACGTCGAAGATGTAGGGGGTTTCTTGACTCATGTGAATCTCGAGGATCAGCGGTTCGGTGGACTATAAGGGATTCGAATCAGGCCCACCACCGCCGCTCGGATGGCCAGGTGGCGGGCGCTGTCAGGCCGTTTCAGGGGGCCTTGATCATCTCCAGGTTGCCCAGCAGTTGGGTGGTCGGTTGGCTGATCTGCACCGCAGGCAAGTGCAGGATCAACTGCCCCGACTGACTGGCACGGGCCCGCAACTCGACCCGCGAGCCTGCCGGGAAAGCTTCGGCAGCAAAGCGCAGCTGAAAGGGCAGTGGTTGCGCGGTGCCGCGTTGCTTGGCGCTGGCCAGCAGCTTTTGCGGACGTCCCTTCGAATCGATCACCAGCAAGGCCATTTCAACCTCGGCACCGGCAGGCACGCCGAGCAGGTTGCCGCTGAGCTGACGCTGGTAGGCTGGCAACGGGCCGAGTTCGACGGGTGCCTTGATGACCGGCGCAGGCGCCGCTGCGGGCGGCGTGACGCTGGCCGCAGGCTTGGGCGCATCGCTGCTGCAGGCGGCGAGCAGGCTGAAAAGGGCGAGCAGAACGAGCGACTTGGTTGGCATTTCGAAACCCGATAAAAGTAGATCCGTCTGTATACCGCAAAGGCTCGGGCTTGTCTTGCCAGTGGGATGCGCTACCATGGCCCTCCCTTTTTTTGTTGCCTGCCACCATGCACTGTCCCTTCTGCGGTGCCAACGACACCAAGGTCATCGATTCACGCCTGGTCGCCGAGGGCGAGCAAGTTCGCCGGCGCCGTGAGTGCCTGGCCTGTGGTGAGCGTTTCACCACCTTCGAAACCGCCGAACTGGTGCTGCCGCGGCTGATCAAGCAAGACGGCAGCCGCCAGCCCTTCGACGAGGAAAAGCTGCGCGCTGGCATGCAGCGGGCCCTGGAAAAGCGCCCGGTCAGCGTCGAGCGTCTTGAGGCGGCGTTGGTGCACATCAAGCATCAGTTGCGCGCCACGGGCGAGCGTGAGGTCAAGTCGCTGGTCGTGGGCGAGTGGGTCATGACCGAGCTGCAGAAGCTCGATGAGGTGGCCTATATCCGTTTCGCTTCGGTCTACCGGCGCTTCCAGGATCTGGACGAATTCCGTGAGGAAATCGACCGCCTGGCCCGCGAGCCGGCCAAGGAGTGACCTGCATGTCCGACCTGGCAGCCAACGACGCCCGGCACATGGCCCGAGCCCTGGAACTGGCACGCAAGGGGGTGTATTCCACCCACCCTAACCCGCGCGTGGGATGCGTGATCGTGCGGGACGGCGAAACGGTCGGCGAAGGCTGGCATGTCCAGGCCGGAGGCCCCCATGCCGAGGTGCATGCACTGCGTCAGGCTGGTGATCGCGCCCGCGGTGCCACGGCCTATGTAACGCTGGAGCCGTGCAGCCACCACGGGCGTACACCGCCGTGCGCCGAGGCGTTGGTCGAAGCAGGGGTGGCGCGGGTGGTGGTGGCGATGCAAGACCCGAATCCGCAGGTGGCCGGGCAGGGCCTGGAGCGCCTGCGGCAAGCGGGCATCGCCGTCACCTGTCCGCTGCTCGCGACCGAGGCGCGTGCGCTGAACCCCGGTTTTCTCAAACGCATGGAGCACGGCCAGCCATACATTCGGGTGAAACTGGCCATGAGCCTGGACGGGCGCACGGCCATGGCCAGCGGCGAGAGTCAATGGATCACCGGGCCCGCTGCGCGCTCGGCGGTGCAGCGCCTGCGGGCTCAATCCAGTGCCGTGCTGACCGGCGCCGACAGTGTGATCGCCGACGGCGCCCGCATGACCGTACGCGCCGCCGAGCTGGGGCTGGATGCCGAGACCGTCGAACTGGCCACCCGCCGCACCCCGTTGCGTATCCTGATCGACGGTCGCCTGCGGGTGCCGCTGGATGCACCGTTCTTCCAGGCAGGGCCCGCGCTGGTGGTGACCTGCGCAGACGCGGCAGCGCATCCGCAATACGCCCATGGTGGCCATGAGTTGCTGAGTTTGCGTGGCGAGGACGGCCGGGTCGATCTGCCGCAACTGTCCATCGAGCTGGCACGGCGAGGCATCAATGAAGTGCTGGTGGAAGCTGGGGCGAGTCTGGCCGGTGCCTTCGCGAAGCAGGGCCTGGTGGATGAATACCAGCTGTTCATCGCCGCCAAGTTCATGGGCTCCACGGCGCGACCGTTGCTCGACTGGCCGCTTGAGCGCATGAGCGAAGCGGCGCCTTTGCAGATCATCGAAATGACCGCGGTGGGCGACGACTGGCGGGTGATTGCCGTCCCGGCCCCGAACCCCGCGCCACAGCCCGCTACGGTACCGACAAAGCGCGTATAATTTTCGGCTTGCGCCTGGCGCCAGCCCAGTTCTGGAGGAGAACTCATGTTCACCGGTATCATCGAATCCATCGGCAGCATCCGTGCGTTGACCCCCAAGGGCGGTGACGTGCGCGTCCACGTGGACACCGGCAAGCTCGACCTGGGTGACGTCAAGCTGGGCGACAGCATTGCCATCAACGGCGTCTGCCTCACGGCCGTCGAACTGCCAGGCCATGGTTTCGTTGCCGACGTCAGCCGCGAAACCCTGGACTGCACCGCCTTCCACCAGCTCAAGAACGGCAGCCGGGTCAATCTGGAAAAGGCCCTGACCCCCACCACGCGTCTGGGTGGGCACCTGGTCAGCGGCCATGTCGACGGTGTCGGCGAAGTGGTTTCGCGCCAGGAAAATGCCCGAGCCGTGGAATTCCGTATCCGCGCGCCCAAGGAACTGGCCAAGTACATAGCCCACAAGGGTTCGATCACCGTCGACGGCACCAGCCTGACCGTGAACGCCGTGGACGGCGCCGAGTTCGAGTTGACGATCATTCCGCACACGCTGAGCGAAACCATCATGGACGACTACCGTCCCGGTCGCCTGGTCAACCTCGAGGTCGATCTGCTGGCGCGCTACCTGGAGCGACTGCTGCTGGGCGACAAGGCCAGCGAGTCGAGTCATGGCGGGATCAGCGAAAGCTTTCTGGCCGCCAACGGCTACCTGAAATCCTGAACAGTCTGCTGTTCTGAACACAAGGGGGTGCCGCGTGGCGCTCAACACGATCGAGGAACTGGTGGAAGATATCCGCCAGGGCAAGATGGTCATCCTGATGGATGACGAAGACCGCGAAAACGAAGGCGACCTGATCATGGCCGCCGAATGCTGCAAGGCCGAGCACATCAACTTCATGGCCCGCCATGCGCGCGGCCTGATCTGCATGCCGATGACTCGCGAGCGCTGCGAGACGCTCAAGCTGCCGCTGATGGCACCGCGCAATGGGTCGGGCTTTGGTACCAAGTTCACCGTGTCCATCGAAGCAGCTACCGGCGTCACCACGGGCATCTCTGCCGCCGACCGCGCACGCACGGTTCAGGCTGCGGCCGCTCGCGAGGCCCGCGCCGAAGACATCGTCAGCCCCGGGCACATCTTTCCGCTGATGGCGCAGGCGGGCGGCACCCTGGCCCGCGCCGGTCATACCGAAGCGGCCTGCGACCTGGCGCGCATGGCCGGCTTCGAGCCGGCCGGGGTGATCTGCGAGGTGATGAACGACGATGGCACCATGTCGCGTCGTGCCGAACTGGAAGTGTTCGCCGCCGAGCATGACATCAAGATCGGCACCATCGCCGATCTGATCCATTACCGGATGATCCATGAACGTACCGTTCAGCGGATTGCCGAGCAGCCGCTGGACAGTGAGCTGGGCCAGTTCAACCTGGTGACCTACCGCGATTCGGTGGAAGGCGACGTGCACATGGCGCTGACCCTGGGCACCGTGCTGGCGGACCAGCCGACCCTGGTGCGGGTGCACAACATGGATCCGTTGCGCGACCTGCTGATGGTCAAGCAGCCTGGCCGCTGGAGCCTGCGGGCCGCGATGAGCGCGGTGGCAGAGGCCGGCAGCGGCGTGGTGCTGCTGCTCGGTCATCAGCAGGACGGTGATGTGTTGCTGGCACACCTGCGCGAAAGCGCCGGGCAGGCCACGGCAAAAACACCGACCACCTACAGCATCGTTGGCGCCGGTTCACAGATCCTGCGGGACCTGGGCGTGCGCAAGATGCGCCTGCTCAGTTCGCCGATGAAGTTCAATGCGATATCCGGATTCGATCTGGAAGTTGTAGAATACGTGCCCTCCGAATAAAGACTGGCTGCAAGGTTCGCCGCAGTGCCGCCTAGATGGCGGTGTGCTCGAACCGCAGCGTCGATATTCGTGATCCATTATCCGCAAAGGCCGCCTGCAGGCGGCCTGGCTCTTTAAGATGAGACAGACCCGAATGACCCTGAAGACCATCGAAGGTACCTTCATCGCCCCCAAAGGTCGCTACGCCCTGGTGGTTGGCCGCTTCAACAGCTTCGTCGTCGAAAGCCTGGTGAGCGGTGCCATCGATGCCCTGGTTCGCCATGGCGTCAGCGAAAGCGACATCACCATCATTCGCGCCCCCGGTGCGTTCGAGATTCCGCTGGTCGCACAGAAGGTCGCCCAGCAAAGTGAATACGCCGCGATCATCGCCCTGGGTGCGGTCATTCGGGGCGGTACGCCGCACTTCGAATACGTCGCCGGTGAATGCACCAAGGGCCTGTCCCAAGTGTCGATGGAGTTCGGCGTGCCGGTCGCCTTCGGCGTACTGACCGTGGACACCATCGAACAGGCCATCGAGCGTTCCGGCACCAAGGCCGGCAACAAGGGCGCTGAAGCCGCGCTTTCGGCCCTGGAAATGGTCAGCCTGCTGGCGCAGTTGGAGGCCAAGTGATCAACGACGAAAGCGATCGCTTCAACCCGCGCGATCCCAAGCCTGCAGACGCCGGCAAGCCTTCGCGCAGCGCCAAGCGCCGTGAAGCCCGCCAGTTGGCGACCCAGGCCCTGTACCAGTGGCACATGGCCAAGCACTCGTTGAACGAGATCGAAGCGCAGTTTCGCGTCGATAACGACTTCAGCGACATAGATGGCGCCTACTTCCGCGAAATCCTGCACGGTGTGCCGGCCAGCCGCGATGAAATCGACAGCGCGCTGGCGCCCTGCCTGGACATCACCATCGAGGAGCTCGATCCGGTCGAGTTGGCCGTGCTGCGCCTGTCCACCTGGGAACTGCTCAAGCGTGTCGACGTGCCGTACCGCGTGGTCATCAACGAAGGCATCGAGTTGGCCAAGGTGTTCGGTTCCACCGACGGCCACAAGTTCGTCAACGGCGTGCTCGACAAGCTGGCGCCGAGCCTGCGTGGCCCGGAAGTAGCAGCGCACAAGCGCTGATCGCGGACATGCAGCCCATGGGCGAATTCGAGCTGATCCGACACTATTTCGCCGCTGCGTCCTGTGCGCGGGCCGGCGAGGGTGTCGCCCTGGGCATCGGCGACGACTGCGCCTTGTTGGCACTGGCGCCGGGTGAGCAGATGGCGGTTTCCACCGACACCTTGGTGGCGGGCGTGCATTTTCCCGACGGTGCCGATCCTTTCCTGCTGGGCCAGCGCGCCCTGGCCGTTGCGGCCAGCGACCTGGCCGCCATGGGCGCCAGCCCCCTGGGCTTTACCCTGGCCCTGACCTTGCCCAGCGTTTCAGCACAATGGCTGGAAGAGTTCGCCAGCGGCCTGGATGCCATGGCCGAACGCTGCGCCCTGCGCCTGGTCGGCGGCGACACGACCCGTGGCCCGCTGAGTTTGACCCTGACGGTCTTCGGCAGCATTCCCCGAGGTCAGGCCCTGACCCGCAGCGGCGCCCGACCGGGTGATCTGCTGTGCGTGGGTGGCAAGCTGGGCAATGCCGCAGGTGCCCTGCCACTGGTGCTCGGCCAGCGTCGCGCCGAGCCAGAGGTGGCCGGGCCGTTGCTGGCGCACTACTGGTCGCCGATCCCGCAGTTCGTACTGGGCCAGGCATTGCGTAGCCGGGCCAGTGCAGCGCTGGACATCTCCGATGGCTTGTTGGCCGACTGCGGCCACATCGCCAGGGCCTCGAAAGTCGCCCTGCGGGTGGAACGCGAGCGGCTACCGGTGTCCAATGCCCTGCAGGCGCTGCTGGGACTGGAAGGTGCCTGGTCGGCAGCCCTGAGTGGCGGTGACGACTATGTACTGGCGTTCACCCTGCCTCCTGAAGAAGAAGCCAGCCTGCGCGCGCAGGGCGAGGTGTTTTTCGTCATCGGCCAAGCGAGTGTTGGCGAAGGCGTCACGCTGGTCGATCATCACGGCCAGGACATCACCCCGACCATCCGGGGCTACCAACATTTTGCGGAGACACCGTGACAGACCATCCCAACCAGGTTCCAGCGGAGTTCGTGCCCCCCTCGGTGTGGCGTAATCCATGGCATTTCCTGGCCTTCGGTTTCGGCTCCGGAACCCTGCCCAAGGCGCCGGGCACCTGGGGGTCGATGGTCGCCGTGCCGTTCATTCCGTTGTGGCAGATGCTCCCGGATTGGGGCTACTGGCTGATGCTGGGTGTGAGCATGCTGTTCGGCATCTGGCTGTGCGGCAAGGTCGCCGACGATCTGCGCGTGCACGACCATGAAGGCATCGTCTGGGACGAGATGGTGGGCATGTGGATCACCCTGTGGCTGGTGCCCGAAGGCTGGGTGTGGTTGCTGGTGGGGTTTCTGGTGTTCCGCTTTTTCGACATTCTCAAGCCGTGGCCGATTCGCTGGATAGATCGCCATGTGCATGGGGGTGTGGGTATCATGTTCGACGATGTGCTGGCCGGGGTATTTGCCTGGTTGGCCATGCAGTTGCTGGTGTGGGGTTGGAGCTTCGTGTGAACCGGCCTCGGGTGGATCGGCTGTGAGGGCGCAACGGATGGGTCGATGGCGATGGCTGCTGGGCGCAGCGGTGCTGATCTGCGGGGCGGCCATCGCAGGCGTGTTGCCGCAGCCGGCGCGCATCGATCTGGTCAGTGAGGCATGGGAAGACTACACCGACGCCGATGGCAAGGGCCTGGCCTGGGACGTGTTGCGAGAAGTGTTTCAGCCGGCGGGTGTCACGGTGGTCATCCACACCGCGCCTTACATTCGCTCGGTCGGCCTGGTGCAGCAGGGCCAAGCCGATGCCTGGGTTGGTTCGTACCAGAACGAGACGCAGGCCCTGTACCCACGTTGGCATTACGACACCGATCACATCTACGCCCTGAGCCTGGTCGACAAGCCTCAGGTCGATTTCACCAGTCTGGGTGGCTATCGCTTGGCCTGGGTACGGGGCTACCAGTTCCAGAAATACCTGCCCAACGTGAAGATCTACAACGAGATTCAGCGCCGCAATGGCATCCTGCCCATGCTCGAACACGACCGTGCCGACTATTACGTCGATGCCCTGACCGAAATCGAAGTCATCCTGCGCGAGACGGCCGATCCCGATCGTTTCAAGCGTGTACACGTGGCCGAGCTGCCGTTGTATCTAGGCTTCAACGACAGCGCGCGCGGGCGGGCGTTGCTGGCCATTTATGACCAACGCATGGAGCAGTTGGTCCAAGGCGGACAGCTGCGCGGCATCTACCAGCGCTGGGGCCAACCTTATCCATTCGATGCACCCCAGCCAGCGCCTTGACCGGCGTGTGTAAAGCGCGCCACGATCATCCGCTGAGCAGGCCCGCAGAGCTGCTGTTACAATACTGCCCTTGTCAAGTTCATCAAGAATCAGGAGCACCCGGTGCCCGTCGTTTTTGTCGCTGCTTCTCAGCTTCCCACGCCTTTCGCTTTGTTCACCATGCATGGTTTTCTCGATGAGGCCACAGGCCGCGAGCATGTCGTGCTCAGCCTGGGCGATGTGGCTGACGGTGCGCCCGTGTTGGGACGCCTGCATTCGGAATGTCTGACGGGGGATGCGCTGTTCAGCCAGCGCTGTGACTGCGGATCGCAGCTCGAGGCCGCGTTGCAGGCCATTGCCCGTGAAGGCCGTGGCGTATTGCTGTACCTGCGTCAGGAAGGTCGGGGTATAGGCTTGCTGAACAAGATCCGTGCCTATGAACTGCAGGACGGCGGTGCCGATACGGTCGAGGCCAACGAGCGCCTGGGCTTCGCTGCCGATCAACGCGACTACGGCATGTGCGAACCGATGCTCGAACACCTGGGTGTCAAAGCCTTGCGCCTGATGACCAACAACCCGCGCAAGGTCAAAGCGCTGACCGACATGGGCATCAACGTTGCCGAGCGGGTGCCACTGCACACCGGGCACAACCCGCACAACAAATACTATCTGGCGACCAAGGCCGGCAAGCTTGGCCACATGATGGGCAACGAGCATCAGGGCGAAGTCGTCGGCACGATCCGCAAGGGTAGCGAAGGGATGTAGTGTGCAATGCAGGGCCGACGCCGTCGGCCCTGCATTGCGATGTCGTCAGCGCTGCAGCAGACGCTGACGCAGGGTGATGGCGGCTTCGATGCCGGCGGCATCCAGGCCGCACTCGGCCAGCATCTGCGCCGGCTTGGCGTGTTCCACATAGGTGTCCGGCAAGCCCAGGTGCAATACAGGCTTGAGCACGCCTTCGCGGGCCAGGAACTCGCTGACCGCCGAACCTGCACCGCCCATGATGGCGTTCTCTTCCAGCGTGACGAGTAGATCGTGGCTCTCGGCCAGTTCGCGCACCAGTTGCTCGTCCAGCGGTTTGACGAAGCGCATGTCGGCGACGGTGGCATCCAGCTTCTGCGCCACCTTCAGTGCTTCGGCCAGCTGCACGCCGAACACCAGAATGGCAACGCCACGACCTTGCCGACGGACCACGCCCTTGCCGATCTCGATGCTGTCCAGGCCCTGGTGAATCGCCGCGCCCGGACCGTTGCCGCGTGGGTAGCGCACGGCTGCCGGACCTGGGTAGTGGTGACCGGTGCTGAGCATCAGGCGCAGCTCGTTTTCATCGCTGGGCGTCATCACCAGCATGCCGGGGATGCAGCGCAGGTACGACAGGTCGTAGCTGCCGGCGTGGGTCGGGCCGTCCTCGCCCACCAGGCCGGCGCGGTCGATGGCGAACAGGACGTCGAGGTTTTGCACCGCCACGTCGTGGATCAGTTGATCGTAACCGCGCTGGAGGAAGGTCGAGTAGATCGCGACTACCGGCTTGGTGCCCTCACAGGCCATGCCGGCAGCCAGGGTCACCGCATGCTGCTCGGCAATGGCCACGTCAAAATACCGTTCGGGGAAGCGCTCGCTGAACACCACCAGGTCCGAACCTTCCTTCATGGCCGGGGTGATGCCGACCAGGCGAGGATCGGCTTCTGCCATGTCGCACAGCCATTGCCCGAATACGCCCGAGTACTTCGGCCCGCTGGCCTTGGCGGGAGCGGCGACCGGCGCGTCGAGCGGGTCGAGCTTGGTGATGGCGTGGTAGCCGATCGGGTCGACCTCGGCCGGAGCGAACCCCTTGCCCTTCTTGGTAACCACATGCAGGAACTGCGGACCCTTGAGGTCGCGCATGTTGCGCAGGGTGGCGACGAGTGTCGGCAGGTCGTGGCCGTCGATCGGGCCGATGTAGTTCCAGCCCAGTTCTTCGAACAGGGTGCCGGGAACCAGCATGCCCTTGGCGTATTCCTCGGTGCGGCGGGCGATTTCCCACGCACCGGGCAGGCGCGACAGGACCTTCTTGCTGCCCTCGCGCATGCTGGTGTAGGTGCGGCTGGAAAGAATCTTGGCCAGGTAGTTGGACAGGCCGCCGACATTGCGCGAAATCGACATGTCGTTGTCGTTGAGGATCACCAGCATGTCGGCGTTGACTTCCGGCGCATGATTGAGCGCTTCGAAAGCCATGCCTGCGGTCAGGGCGCCATCGCCGATCACGGCAATGGCCTTGCGCCCGCTGTTCTGCAGGCGTGCGCCGATGGCCATGCCCAGCGCGGCGCTGATGGACGTGCTGGAGTGCCCGACGCCAAAGGTGTCGTATTCACTTTCACTGCGTCGCGGGAAGGCGGCGATGCCGTCCTTCTGGCGCAGGCTGGCCATGCGTTCGCGGCGACCGGTGAGGATCTTGTGCGGGTAAGCCTGGTGGCCGACGTCCCAGACCAGACGATCGTCGGGTGTGTCGAAGACGTAGTGCAGGGCGATGGTCAGCTCGATGACGCCCAGACCGGCACCGAAATGCCCGCCGGTCTGGCCGACCGTGTAGAGCAGCTCCTGGCGCAGTTCGTCGGCCAGTGTTTCGAGCTCGGCTTCGCCCAGACGGCGCAGGCCGGCAGGAGTGTCAGCACGGTCGAGCAGGGGCGTCGCCGGGCGTTCGCGGGGGATCTCTTGAAACGTCGTGGGCATCAGGCGAATCGTTATGAGTTTTAAGAATGGAGCAGTTTACCTGATGCGGCGGCGGCTGCGCACGCGCTCGTCAGTTGCGTCGCGTCACAATGTAACGTGCCAGCTCGCGCAGCGGCTCGGCCGCGGCATCGAAAGGCTGCAACGCGTGCAAGGCCTGATCGCGCAGATCCAGGGCATAGGCCTTGGCGGCTTCCAGGCCGAGCAGGGCCGGGTAGGTCGGTTTGTTCAAGGCGATGTCGGCACCTTGGCGTTTGCCCAGGGTGGCGGTATCGCTTTCGACGTCGAGGATGTCGTCCTGTACCTGGAACGCCAGCCCTACCGCCTGGGCGTAGGCTTGCAGCGCTTGAAGTTGCGCTGGCTCGGCGCGGGCGCTGGCCAGCGCGCCGAGGCGTACGCTGGCCTCGATCAAGGCACCGGTCTTGTGCCGGTGCATGAATTCGAGGGCGTGCCGGTCGAGCTGCAGACCCACCGAGCCCAGGTCGATGGCCTGGCCACCGACCATGCCGGCGGGGCCTGCGGCCTGGGCCAGCACCTGGACCATGCTCAGCCGGATAGCGTCGCTTTGCGGGCTCAGGCTCGGGTCGAGGAGGGCAGTGAAAGCCAGGCTCTGCAGGCCATCACCGGCAAGGATCGCGCAGGCTTCGTCGAACGCCTTGTGGGTGGTCGGCTGGCCACGGCGCAGATCGTCATCGTCCATGGCCGGCAGGTCGTCGTGCACCAGCGAGTAGGCATGGATCAGTTCGACCGCGCAGGCCGCGCCATTCGCCTGACTTGCGTCGCCACCCAAGGCCTCGCAGGCGGCGTAGGCCAGCAGCGGGCGGACCCGCTTGCCACCGTTCATGACGCTGTAGCGCATGGCCTGGTAAAGCCGGGTCAGCTCCGTCGACGGAGGGATGAACAGACCTTGCAGCGCGCCATCCACGCGTTGTTGGCAGAGAGCCTGGTAGGCAGCGATCATTCAGGCTGTTCCGTGTCGAAGGGTTCTTCTGAGAGTTCGCCGTCCTTTTCCAGCAGCACCTGGACTTTCTGCTCGGCCTGGGCGAGCGCGCTCTGGCAGTCACGGGTGAGGCGGATACCGTTCTCGAAAGCGCTGAGCGAGTCTTCCAGCGAAAGCTCGCCGTTCTCCAGGCGTTCGACCAGCGTCTGCAGGTCGGCAAGGGATTGTTCGAAATCCAGGGAGGCTTTTTTGCGGGCCATGGCAGCGGTCTCGGCGAGAAGGATTGAAACCGGGCGACGTTATCAGACAGGCGGCTGCGGGGCAAATGGGAGCAACGCGGCTACTGGGGCTGGCTCTGCACGTCGCCGACGTGCACCACGGCGCGGTAGCGCACCCGTCCTTTGCGCAACTGCCGTATGGCCTGATTGACGTCTTCCATCGGCCACGACTGCACCCACGGTCTTACTTCGCGCGTCGCCGCGAAGTCCAGGGTGTCCAGAATATCCTGACGCCCGCCGACATTGGCGGTGGTAATGCTCAAGGTCTTGTACATCATGGAGGCGATATCGAAGGTCACCGGTGGTGGCATACCGGCGAAACACAACGTGCCGAAGGGCCGGAGCATGTCGACGATGGCCGTCCAGTCGCAGGTGACCGAGCTGGTCACCAGAATGTAGTCCAAGCCGTCGCGCACCTGTTTGCACTCGACAGGATTGCTCAGGTCGACGAAACGATTGGCACCCAAGGTCCGGGCATCGCGTTCCTTGTGCGGGCTGCTGGACAGCGCAGTGACGCGACAGCCGCGCTTGGCTGCGAACTGGACAGCGAGATGGCCCAAGCCACCAATGCCGACGATGCCGACCGCCATGCCGGGCCACGTGGCGCGTCTGAGCGCCGTGTACACGGTGACGCCTGCGCACAGCAGAGGCGCGGCGTGTTCGCTGCTCAGCGTGGTAGGGATGGGGAATACAAAGCGGCTGTCGCAGTGCATGTAGTCGGCCAGACCACCGCGTTCGCCATGGGTGCAGGTGGCGATCAGGCAGGGGCAATGCTGCTCTTCGCCCCGAAGGCAGAACTCACAGGCCAGGCAGGCGCTGCGGTACCAGCCAACGCCGACCCGTTGGCCAAGGTGCAGACCTGCGACGTTTTCACCCAAGGCACTGACGTGGCCAATCACTTCGTGCCCGCACACCTGTGGGTAGACACTCGCATCGCCCCAGTGGCCATCGATCAGGTGCAGGTCACTGCTGCACAGGCCGCAATGAGTGACCTGGATTTCCACATCCATCGGCCTCAAGGGCGGGCTGCGGTAGCTGAGCGTCATCAGTTCGCGCTTGGATTGAGCGGCCGCCCACGCGGTGACCAGGCGTCCGTTCATGGACGGGCCTGCTCGAGGCTGTGGAGCAGTTGTCGAGTCAGCCGTGCCGCCCATCCCGAGTTGAGGCGAGGCGCCGAGGGGCCTGGGAATTCCAACTCATTGCGCGCCGGTGTGGCGGCCAGGTCATCGAGAATCATCGGCAGGATCAAGCGGGTCTTGGCGATGATCGGGTGCTGGCGGGTGTCGCTGTCCAGGCGCTGTCGCCAGCGGTCCAGGGGTAGCGGGACGAAGCTGCCCGGTGCGAGGGTGTCGGCCACCCAGCCACACAGTACCTTCCAGGACAGGGCTCCGTTTGGATGGCACAGGTTGGACGCTCGACCCAGTGTGCCGGCGGGTAGCTGGATCGCCAATTGCGCCAGGACCTGCGCGGCGGCGTCGACGGGTGTCAGGTCGATACCGCCTTCGAGGTCGGCTGGCCAGCATCCAAGCAAAATGCACGTGCCCAGTAGCAGGCACACGTAGTCGCTGTCGTTGACGGTGCTGTGCTCAACCCCGAGGGGCGCGGCCAGGTCGCCGCAACGGACGATGGTAACGGCCAGGCCATGTTCGCGTGCGGCGTTCAGCGCCATGGCTTCGGCAACCTGCTTGCTCTCTTCGTACCCAGTTCGCGCGCTGCCGCCCCCGGCGAGAGTGGACACCAGCAGCAGCGGCATCGCACCATCGAGGGCCAGTTGCACGATCTGAGCGGTGCCTTCGACATTGCACGGCACCAGATTGGCATAGGGCTTGACCCAATTGACTTCGGCCCCTGCGTGAACAACGCAATCGACGGTTGCCGCCAGGCTCTGATAAGTATCTGCAGACAGCCCCAGTTGCGTGGCGGTGAGGTCGCCACATTCGATCTGCAGCTTGCCCAGCCAGTCCAGCGGCACGCCGGTTGGCACCAGGCCATGGCGGTGCAGGCTGTCCAGGCAGCGTCGCCGCGCTTCTGCCAGGTCCCTGGCACGGACCAGGCAGACCACCTGTTCGACCTCGAGCTGACGGGCCAGGGTGGACAGGATGAATGCGCCGAAAAAACCCGTCGCGCCGGTCAGCAGGATGCGCTTGCGTGGTTTGGCTCGGTAGGCGTGGAGAACCTGTGCGCCGCTTTGCGGCCCAGGATTGAACGCGTAACGCGCTGCCTCCACAGCGACTTCGCGCAGGACCGAGGCCACAGGCAACCCGGCCTGGGCGCGATCAATGGCCAATGCCATGCCTTGCAGTCGCGTGTCCTTGATCAGTGTGGAGAGGGAAAGCTGTACATCGAAACGCTGGTTGAGTTCGAGCAGCAATTCGCTCAGTTGCAGGCTGCCGCCGCGGTCAAAGAAATCATCGTCTTCGTGCAAGGCCGGAATATCGTCGCCCAGCAGGGTGCGCCAAACTGCGGAAACCTGTGCCTGGGTGGCGGTCAACGGCACCTGGTCTTCAGGCAGTGAAACGGCTTGCCCCAGGTAGGCTGCGCTCAACGCCCCGCGTTTCTGATTGCGGCCAGCGTCCAGGCTGGCCAACGCGTAGTAGGCGCTGGGTACCGCAAAGAAAGGCAGGTTCAGTGCAGCCCAGGCGCGCAGGGCAGTGGCTGTGGGCAGTTGCTTGGGGTTGGCAGGCACGACGTAGGCCAGCAATTGTCGGGCGGCGCCTTCGTGACGGCTGCCGACATAGGTTTGGGCCACCAGCGGATGGCTGTTCAAGACCTGCTCGACGTTTTCCGGATGCACCTTGTAGCCGCGGATCTTGAGGTGGGCGCTATCACGCCCGAGCAACTGCAGGCGGCCGTTGCCCAGCCAGATCACCCGATCGCCGCTGTCGAACAGCTGGCCGTTCAGCGCAGCGTCAGGCTGCCCGAGGTAGCCAGTGAACATCCCTGGCGTACGCAGGTGCAGGTGACCTGCGACGCGGTGGGGCACCGCCTGCCCGTCCCGGTCAAGCACCCGGGCTTCGACACCCCTGATCAATTGCAGGCTGCCGTCATCGTGTTTGAGCGCAACGTCGCCGGCTTCGTTGGAACCGTACAGGTCGATCAGGTGACAGTCGGGCAGTAATGCCTGCACGCGTGAACGCAAGGCCGCCGACAGGTTCTCCCCGCTGCTCCAGAGCACTTCCAGGCCCGCGCAGCAGGCCACGAAACGAACTGCTTCACGGACCAGGCCCTGCAACAACGATGGGGTAATCATGATCTGCTGCAGATGGTTGTCGGCGATGAAGTTCATCAGTCGGATCGGGTCCAGCACCACCTCATCGGCGATAAGCACCGTGGTACACCGGCTGAGCAGCGGGTAATACAGGTAGCTGGTCAGCCAGGCATTGAAGCCTACTCGTTGCCCAGGCTGCAGATAGCTCTGCCACAAGCCCAGGGAATCAAGCACGGCAGACGGTGGCATCAACGCCACCTTGGCAGGGCCGCTGGTGCCCGAGGTCAGCAGGCCGTAGGCGATGGCCGAACGAGCGGGTGCCCATGGCGGACAGTCGGCAGGGACCTGGCGGGCGAATTGGCTTTCCAGCAAGTGGGGCTGCGAAGCATCCAGCTGTCGCGCGCCATCGGCGTCGCACAGCACCAGGCAATCGCCCAGGCGCTCGAGCAACTGATGGCAATGTTGAGCGCTGTACCAGGCAGGCATCTCGAGATAGCGACGGCCGGCCAGGGCACAGGCGGTCATGGCCACGGCCGTGTGGATGTTCTTGCGCTTGAACAACACCGCCCAGGCATCAGGCGCCAGGCGGGCTCGCAGTACCTGCGCCAACCGCTGCGCCTGATCGTGCAGTTGCTGCAGGGTCAGACTGTCGCGCCCATCGCTGACGGCGACGTGATCCGGGTCGGCGGCCACGCAGGCATTGAACGTATCCAGCCAGTCAGGCACGGCTACCGGGCTCAGGTTGTGATGGTTGAAGGTGCCCCAGTCATCGAGACTGCGTTCGCGCAAGCGTTGCAGTTGCAAGGTGCAGGCCTGAGGCGCTGTCAGTGGCGAGGGGCCGGTTCGGCCTTGTGCATCCAGCAAATGAAAGCCGGTTTCGGTCAGCAGCCCGATCACGCAGGCTTGCGCCATCAGCTTGTCTATGGACGGCCGCTGCGCTGCGATGTCCGCTTCCCGGCACACCAACAACAGCGGCTGGCCGAGCAGTTCATGCAGCGGGGCCGGCGCGTCGGTCTTGGCCCAGGTGAGTGCCGAGGTATCCAGGGCATGGCAGTCCACCCTGGGGAACTGGGCCATGGCCCAGAGCAGGTGACCTAGGTCCTCGCTGCCGCTGTGCAGCCCGCTGTGCAGCAGGACGATATCCAGATTCGCCGAAGGTGCGCGGTGCAGGCTGCTGAGCGTCCCGGCGGTACTGGCAGGTCGCTGCAGGCCGGCCAGTAGGGCGAAGAATCGATACGTCGGCTGGGCGTTGGCGGCGGTTTCGTCGACCACGGCGGGGTAGGCTTGCTCAGGGTGGTGCACGGGTGCAAAACCGGTCGAGCGCTGCGCCTCATCGTGCCAGCCTTTGAAAAACTGCCAGGCAGGTACCGTTTGTGCCTCCCATTGCAGCATGGTCGGGTTGAACGGTACGCCCAGAAAGTCGCACAACGTGCTCAAGCCGCTGGCGCTGTCGTGCATCAAGTCCTGATCGCTTTCCAGGGCCAGCAGACTCTGGGCCGCGCACACTCGATGCACGCGCCGGTACAGCGCCAGCAGTTCCTCGAATCCCGACTCCTCGGCATCGAACCACGTGTCCTCGCCCTGAGTGCCGACGCGATACAGTGAGCGCATGACCGCCTCCGGCTCGCGGACCAGAAACACATGCTTGAACTGCTGCAGCCAGTCGTCGCTGATCTGGGCAAAGTCGCAGAACCAGGCGATTTCCTTGCTCAACAACACCGATTTTCCTTCGGGCAATGGCGCCAGGGCCAGCGCGTCCAGAGCCTGGCCATAGGTGGGCACCAGGTCCCGGTTGCCGGTCTTGCGGTGGGTGTCGAGCACGTTGCGGTATTTTTCAGGCCAGTGCTGCATCAGGAACGGCTCGCTCAGTCGTTCGTGAAGTACGTGCACGGCGGGGTGCTCCATCACGCAGCGTTCAAGTGCAGTAGAGCGACTTCTGGACACGGCCCAGATGATCACTCGCAGCGGTCGCATCAACATGTCCAGCTCCTTGGTCAACCACGCAGCACCCAGACCCCGGATGCGGCAATCAGGCCCATGCCCACGATCATGATGGCGTCGGGGACTTCATTGAACAGGGCAAAGCCCCAGAACATCGCAAACAGCAGGTAGCTGTAATCGAACGTGCCCACGATCGTGCTCGGGCCTAACTGATAGGCCTTGGCAACGCCCACGCTCATCAGCACCATCAGTACCGCAAGTACACTCAGCAATCCCCACTGCGCAGGCCCCAGCGATACCCAATGCGGCGCCAGAAAACCTTCGTGCACAGGCTCCGATGATGGGCTCTGCAACCGGTGGCCCAGCAACACCAGTGCCCCGACCAGGCACAGGCAGAGGTTGAGATTGAGCGCCAGCGACAACGCGCAGTGGCTGGCGCATCGAGTGCGCGTCACTACAGCCGCCACGGCGTAAAGCAAGGCTGCCAGCACCGGCAACAGCGACATGGCGGAAAAATGTTCAGCCGTTGGCCGCAGGATCAGCAGTACGCCAAGGAAACCCAAAGCAATGGCCATCCAGCGACGTGGGTTTACTTGCTCGCGCAGCACCTTTGCCGACAGCAGGGCAATGAACAGCGGCGCGGTATAGAGCGCCAGCGCGGCCAGGCTCAGACTCACGTGCGGCAGTGCAGCGTAGAAGGCGATCCACATCAGCGTGAGGGCCGCACTGCGCAGCAGTGTCCAGCGATCCCATGTCAGTTGAAGCCACGTGCTGCTGCGCTGCGACAGGCACAGCCACAGCAGGAGCAGGGCAATGGCGATCGTGGAACGAACGACGTACAGCTGCCATACCGTGAACTGGGCGCTGCCCAGCTTGATCAATGCATCGGATGTCGCGACCAGGAATACCGAACCGGTGATCAGCCCCGCACCTGCGCGTGTATCGTTGAGGTGCCGTCGCTGTTCCATGCCGTGGTGAGTCCAGGCGGTGAGTCTTTGCATGATGCCCTAAAAGGTGACATGGTCTGTAACGACCATTTATTCGGCCAGGGCAACTTCAGGTTATGGAAAACCTCCGGCGTAAATTACCGCCACTTTCAAGTCTCATCCCATTCGAAGCAGCCGCCAGGCTACAGAGTTTCTCCCGTGCGGCGGACGAGTTGCACCTTACCCAGACCGCCATCAGCCGCCAGATTCGTTCGCTCGAAGAGAACCTGGGTGTGCAGTTGTTCGATCGCAAGAGCCGTGGCGTTTTTCTTACCGACGCCGGTGAAAGCTATCGCCAGACGGTTGCCGCCGCCTTGCGGGATATTGCCCAGCGGACCGAAGAGCTGCGTCAGCATCAGTCGTCGGCACGGGTCGTGGTGCTGTCGTCGCAATTGGTCGAGGCGTTCTACCTGTTCATGCCGGCGCTGGCGGGTTTTCATCAGAAGCATCCGCAGATCGAATTACGCCTGCATTCGACATTGGCTGCTATCGGTGACGAGCGCGAGCGCTTCGATGTGGCGGTCCAGACTCTGGGTCGTGCCAGTGCCGATCACGTCCTGCTGTTCAGCGCACCTGATGAAGTCTTCCCGGTCTGCAGCCCTGCCTACTTCGATAGCATCTGCAGGCGGTTGACCCTTGAAGAGTTGCCCAACTGCCGCCTGCTGCACTACGAGCCGAGCAGGCAAGATTTCGTGGGCTGGGACCAGTGGCTGGAATATGTCGGTGCGCCGTTTCGGGTGGGTCGCAAGGGGATGGGCTTCAACAGTTTTCCGGTCATGATGCAAGCGGCGCTGGAAGGCCATGGCGTGGCACTGGGCTGGGGGATGACCACCCGGCAGATGCTTGAAGATGGCAGGTTGGTGCGCCTGTTCGACAAGCGCTTGGCGATGACCGACGCACTGGGCGTCTACAAGTGGCATGCCAATCCGCTCTCGCCGGCGGCCGGCCTGTTGGTGCAGTGGCTGCAACAGCTTTTGCTCGAGTTCAAGCCCAGCGTGGAGTCGGTCTCGGCCTGAGGGGTCACATCACCGCGTTGCGCAGCGACAGGCAGCCAAGCAGCGACTGCACGCAGCACGTGGAACTCATGTTGGCGGTAGTCAGCCTGACCTGGGGAGCCAGCGGCGCTTCGTAAGCGGCGCTCACGCCGGTGAAATGGCTCAGGGCACCGCTGCGTGCCTGGCGATAGAGGCCTTTGGGATCCCGCGCTTCGGCGAGCGCCAGGGGGGTATCGACGAAGACTTCGACGAAGGCATCGCTGCCGATGATTTGCTGCGCCAGCGCCCGGTGTGCAGAGCGCGGCGAGATCAACGCGGCCAGGACGATGCAGCCCTGGAGGCAGAACAGGCGCGCGACTTCAGCGGTTCGACGTACGTGCTCCAGGCGGTCGCTATCGCTGAAGCCGAGGTCTTGGCAGAGCCCACGCCGCAATTCGTCACCGTCGAGCACTACACAGGCATAGCCCAACTCTTCGAGCTCCACTTGCGTGGCCCGGGCGATGGTGGTCTTGCCAGCGGCGGGGATGCCGGTCAGCCATAGCACCGTGGGGCGCGTGCTGGCCAGCCGCCGGTGTGGCAGTCGAAAGGTGCCGTGGGGGGATCTAAGCATCGCGTGCTCCAGGGTCGGCAAGTGCTGCCAGTACCCTCTTCTGGATATCGTGTACGGCATGTTCGCTGAAACCGCTGCGCAGCGCATCCACCATCAACCGTCCCCCAGAGTAGCCCAGGCTGTGCAGGCCTTTCTGGACACTCTCGCACAGGGGCAGATCTTCTTCACGGACCACCGCGACGAAATCGATCACGGCCTGCTCCTGGGGATCGGGCTGGGGGCCTTGGGTGAACCACTGCACACGCTGCTCACAGCGTTGCGGTCCCGTGGGTACGTGATGCAACAGGTTCATGTACCCGCCCGGATAGACCTCGATGCACAGGTTTGGCCAAACGTACCAGGCACCGAATTCGCCCGTGCGCGGCGCGCCGGGGTTGGTCGCGTAGCCTTGCCGTTCACCTTGGTCGGCGCTCAGATGGGCATGGAAGCCCGGATGCAGGTCGATACGGTAGCTGCTCAGGTCCAGTGTCTGCTGCGACAGGCTGGGATGACAGCCGGGGCAGTGATAGCACTCTGAATAGTTTTCCACCGAGACCTTCCAGTTTGCCTGCAGTGCATAGGTATGGCTGTAGCTGTGGTAGAGCGACTCTGGCGCAGGCGAGAAGCTGCGCGGTTGCGCCTCCAGCCCGGCGAGCTGGCTGGCCAATGGTGCGGCGTCGGGGTCCAGATTGAAGAAGACCAGCCCGCACATCACCTCCAGGCGCACGCTGGCCAGGCGGGCACGCCCAGGTTCGAAACCTGCCACGTCGCAGCTGTGCCGAGCGCTGAGCAAGCTGCCTGCGTGGTCGTAGCGCCAGGCATGGTAGGGGCAGGTGATTGCGCCACGCAGTTGCCCGCAGCCTTCGAGCAGGCGATGGGCGCGGTGCTGGCAGACGTTGTGGAACGCCCTGAGCTGGCCGTCCTGGCCATGCACCACCAGTACGCTCTGCTGGCCGATGTCGCAGACGACAAAGCTGCCTTCGACCGCCAGCGCGGAAACATGGCAGGCGTACTGCCAGGTGCGATGGAAAATGGCCTGCAGTTCCTGATCGTAACGTGCGGCGTCGAAATAGAAAGCGCCGGGGAAGTTGTAGGCGTGCTCGGCATCGGGATGAAAAGCACCGACGTCGAGGCCCGTACAGAGGTGTTCTGCGCCATATTCATTCATGGACGGCCACCGCATCGCCCAGGGTTTGCGGGCACAAGGTCAGGCCCAAGCCGGGGCTGTCATCCAGTCGCGCAATGCCGCGGGTCACGCTTACGCCGCCATGTGCGGTGACGATGCTGTGATGGCGGCAGGCGTTCCAGCTGGCGCGCAGGTATTGATGGGGGGTGGCCATGGCCAGGTGCATGGCCGCAGTGTCGGCGATCTGGCTGCCGCCCACGTCTTCGATGTTCATCTGGATGCCGCGCTCAATGCAGTAGTCGCGCAGATGCCGGGCCTTGGTCAGCCCGCCGACCCGGGCGATCTTCAAACCGATGACCTGGGCGGTATGGCGGGCACAGGCGCGGTACAGATCGCCGGCGTCGTGAATGCATTCGTCCAGAATCAGCGGCTGGTGCGTCAGCCTGCGCACATGCTGGCACTGTTCCAGTGTCTGGCAAGGCTGCTCGAAATGAACCTCGGGGTCCTTGACGGCGTTCATCACCGCGATTGCCTGGGCCGGCAGCCAAGCGCGATTGGCGTCGAAGGTCAGGTGGTCGCCGCGCACGCGATCGGCCAACAGGCTCTGGATCCGTGAAAGGTCGGCCGACACACCCGATCCGACCTTGCACGAATGGGTCCGGTAGCCTTCGGCATGCGCTTGGTGCATGTCGACAACCATCTGCCGGGGCGTCGAGGTGGGGATGCTGCTTTGCAGGGTCAATTCGGTGTTCAGGCGTCCGCCGAGGAGCGTATGCACTGGCAGGTTGCAGTAGCGGCCCAGAATGTCCCAGCAAGCCATGTCCACGGCGGTCTTGACGTAGGGGTGGCCTGGCAATGCCAGGTCCATGACCTGATTGATCGCATTCAGGTTCAGCGGGTTGCAGCCCAGCAGATGAGGCGCCAGTTCGGCCAGTCCGGCGCGCACGCCGCGGGCGAAGGCGGGCAGGTAGGACGAGCCCCACGGACAGCTTTCGCCGATCCCGGACAAGCCCTGATCGGTCTCGATCACCACGATGGTGCTGTCCAGCGCGCTGTAGTGCAGACGTCCGCCGGACAGTGCGTAAGGCTTGTCCAGAGGCAGGTCCACTTGGTAGATGCGCAGGCGACTGATTTTCATGATGCATGCCTCGCAGGCTGGGGGGCGAGCACAGTGTCGAGCGCCAGGGCTTGCAGGATGGGCAGATGCAACGATTCCATGAGCCTTGGGAAATCGTGCAGCAGTGCCACATGAGGTACATAGCTGTCGCGTTGATCATCCACCCAGCTGGCGCCACAACTGCGGCTGACCACCTGCTCGAGCAGCGATGGCTCCAGGCCCATGGCGTCCCCCAGTTGCAATGCTTCCTGCAGGATGGTGTGGTTGGTCCAGGCCATGACTTCCAGTACGCACTGGGCGTAGTGGCCGCATGCGGGATGGGTGAGCGTATAGCCAAAGTGCTCCGGCAGGCTGGGCTTGCGTCGGCCGCGTGCGTCGATCACGAAAGTGTCGGGATGGCGATAGGTTCGGTCGGCGCCATAAGGCGAGGGCGCGGTGAAACCGTCGATCAACAGGCGACGCTGGTTTTCGGCTTCCATCAATGCCACCACCTTGAGGTGGTTGGCGTGGGCCGGGTAACGACCGCCGGCCTGGCGATAGCGCGCCTCGATCAGCCGACCCAGTGGCAGGTCAACGCCGAGCTCGTCGGCCAGAGCCACCGTCAGGGCCATGTCCTTGACGGTGATTTCCAAGGTGCAGGAGTGATCGTAACTGCCGTCCAGAAGCATTGGCGTGACCTGGTCGACGACGAAGCAGTTGGCTTGCGAATGCTTGGCCACATTCCATAACCAATGCAGGTCCAGCCCCTGGTTCTGGGCTACCAGCAGCAACTCGCCCCACGCCAGGGTCGCGCAGTAGAACAGCAGGTTGGTCAGTAACTTGACCGACTGACCATGGCCGATGGCACCCACGTGGAAGCGGTGTTGACCCATCGCGTCCAGTGCCGGACGGGCAATGTCATAGGCCTTTTTCTCACCGCCGACATAGAAGCAGACGTTGTTGAAGTCCACGCCCATGTGCGAGAGGTTGCTCACGGGGGCCTCCAGGCTCATGACGCCGCGCACCGCGGCCATTCGGGCGATCTCCAGGGTGTTGTGGTAATCGGTGGTCGAGGTGTCGATCCATACCGCACCGCTGGCCAGGGCGGTGAGTGCGCCATTGTTGCCGATCATGGTTTCGCGCACATGGCTGGGCAGTGGCAGGCAGGTGATCAGGATGGCGTTGCCCACGGCCGCTGCCGCAGGGGTCGATGCCCACTGCGCGCCTTGACCGCAAACCCAGCGTTCGCAGCTGGGATCATGATCGTGGACAGTCACGATGAAGCCTTTTTTCAGCAGTGCAGTCACGAACGGGCGCCCCATGTTGCCGGCACCGATAAAGCCAATGGAAAGGGTCATCGAGCGATTCCTTGAATGTTCAAACCAGTTGGCGGGCCCTTCCAGCGCCCTGTTTGCGTACCCAGATCGAGTCGAAGTTGTCCAGCATGACTTCGGCCGTGGAAAAGCTTGGCCCGTCGTTGATGGGCGTGATGATCGCGTCGATGTCCGGGTAGATGAAAAAAGCCAGAGACACCCGAGCGCTGGGCTGACGATGCAGGACTTGATGAGCGGTACTGACCAGACGTCCATGGGTCCAGCGTTGCAGCAGATCACCCAGGTTGACCAGCACGGCGCCTTCCAGGCACGGCACATCGCACCACTGGCCGCGGGTATGGACGCGCAGTGACGGCTGCGGCAGGGGTTGCTGGATCAGCACGGTAAGAAAGCCGTTGTCGGTGTGCTTTCCGGCCGTTCCCGACCTGGCCGGGTAATACGAGGCGCGCTGGATCAGGGTTGGCCGGCGAAAATGTGCATCGAAGGCGTGCGCAGGCAGGGTCAGCGCGGTGGCGATCGCACGGCGCAGGTTCGGAAACAGGTGTTCCATGACCTCGCCCTGCAAGGCATAGGCGCTGGCGTTGAGGCCAGGAGCCACATGCTCGTCGGGCAGTACGCTGGGGCCACTGAAGGGCGCGCATCCGGGCCGGTCGATGCCCCAGTCCAGATGCTGCTTGTTGTCCGGGCCGGCATCCGGGTGCAGGGTTTCGCCGTATGCACCGACGTAGCCGCGTGCAGTGGGCGGGTAGCCGGGCTGCCGATCATGACCGAAACGCTGCTTGACCGACTCGGGTAGCGCGAAAAAGGCCTGGGCGGCGTTCAGGTATCGCTCGATCAGCACGGCCGAGAGGCCATGTTCGACCAGATAGAAAAAGCCGTCGTGCACGCATGCATCGTGCAGCTGGGCAAGAGCCTGTGGTTCGCATGCGGCCAGTTGCGCAAGGGAAATGACCGGAAGTACCGGTGTGTCATGAGCGCCGTTCATGCGACGTGCAAGGCCAGGTAGTGGGCTTTGGCGTTCTGCAGGTAGCGGGCCGACATCTGCCCTTGCAGTACGCTCACCCCCTGCTCATCCTCGAGTGCCTGCAGCAGTGGCTCGAAGCCGGCGGTGTCGTAATAGGCCTCGCGAATGCTCACCACCACCACGCCACCCGATTGCGTCATGCCGATCAGGCCACGCAGCGCGGAGGCCGGCAGATGCCCAGGAATAAAGGCACCGCAGCACACTACCGCATCGAAGCGCCGGAGCATATCGGGCGGCAGCGGCTGGGTCAGATCTATCTGGCTGTACAGATGCTGATAGGCCTGGGTAGCTTGGGCCTGGTCGATCATGGGTTTGGACAGGTCACACCCGCTGATCTGGCGATAGCCGCGTTCATGCAGCGTACGCCCGACCAGGCCGGTACCGCAGCAGGCATCGAGAACACTGCTGACGTGGCGGACAGCGGGGCACTGCGCCACGGCGTCGAGCAGATCGACCACCATGGTTGGGCCGCAATAGGCTTCGGCTTCGACATCGGCATCGTAGTGACGAGCCCAGTGATCGTAGTAACGCTCCAGATGGTGAGTGCTGTGGTGCGACAGCGCATCAGCAATCGAACGGGTGCTCGAAGTCTGCGGCGCAAGAGCCGAAGGTATGACGGTGGTGGCTGCATCCATGATTCGAATCTCGAAGGAAAACTGTTGGGCGGGTTGGCTGTCGTAAGAGTTAGCAGCGCCGCCAGACAGGGTCAATCGAGCTGAAATGGCCTTGATTCGAAAGAAAATTTACAGCCGCAGACGGGGCTCCTGGGCTGGCACGGTGTTGCACGCGCGTCGATCAAGGCAGCGTACCGCCGCCCCCCGGAAACACGCCTTGTCGGGACTGTAAAATCCTTTACGACGCACGATCACGCGCAATCGCCAATGCCCGATCCATGATTTTTTCGTCGGGCACGCCGTCAATTTAATCGTGGCTCACAGAGCAGAACTCACGGCACTTTTCGGGATGACCATCGTCCTGTTTTGCGCTAGGCTCTGCGACGGCCCATGCTGCCCGCCGCTCGCTCCGCAAGGAAAGGTGAAAGCATCTTCGAGCACCGCCCTCATACCTCTCTTGATCGTCGAGGTCTGGCAACGCGAGCACCAGCATGCATCGACTCGGGAGTTGTCATGTTTTCTATCGAGCAAGCCAAGCAGATGGCCAGGACGTTGCGCGTCGGGCTGCAGGCGCAGGGTCATGAAGTGTCCCATTCCAGCGCTTTGGAAATGGTCGCCCGGCAACTGGGGCACAAGGACTGGAACACCGCATCAGCCAGCCTGGCGCCGATCGCTTCTTCGACCATCGGTTTCGACCGGGCCATCCCCATCCTGCGGATTTTCGACGAAGCCAAGGCCCGCGAGTTCTACCTGGACTTTCTGGGCTTCGAGGTCGAGTTCGAGCATCGTTTCGAAGCTGATTTGCCGTTGTACCTGGGCGTGGCACGAGAAAGTCTGCACCTGCATCTATCCGAACATCATGGCGATAGCTCGCCAGGCTCGACCGTGTTCGTGCCGATGCAGGGTGTGGAAGCGTTGCGCGACGAACTGCTGGCCAAGCGTTATGGCTATGGGCGCCCGCAGATCGTCGATCAGGGGTGGGGAAGGGTATTGGAAGTGTATGACCCGTTCGGCAACCGGATTCGCTTCTGCGAAGGGTGACAGCGGCCTGATCTAGGCCGTGATTTCGAGAAACTTGCGCACCCGTTCGGTATCAGGGTTGCTGAAGAACTTCGACGGTGGGGCTTTTTCGATGATCCGGCCCTTGTCCAGAAACACCACTTGATCGGAAACGGCGCGGGCGAACTCCATTTCGTGGGTGACCACGATCATGGTGTAGCCCTCGCTGGACAGGTTCTTCATCACCTGCAACACCTCGCCGACCCGCTCGGGATCGAGTGCCGAAGTGGGCTCGTCGAACAGGATCACCTCCGGGCTCATGGCCAGCGCTCGGGCAATGGCTACCCGTTGCTTCTGGCCACCGGACAGCGTGTAGGGGTAGGCCTCGTGCTTGTCGGCCAGGCCGACCTTTTCCAGCAGTTCCACGGCGATGGCACGCGCCTGGTCCTTGGGCATGCGCTTGACGTAGATCGGTGACTCCATGACGTTCTGGATCACGCTCAGGTGCGGCCACAGGTTGAAGCCCTGAAACACCATGCCGGTGCGGGCGCGCAGCGTGGCCAGCTCTTTGCTGGTCATCTTGCGGCGGGTCTGCTCATTGATGCCGATGCGCTGGCCAGCGATGTGGATGCTGCCCCGATCCGGCTCCTCCAGCCAGTTGATGCAGCGCAGCATGGTAGACTTGCCGGAGCCCGAGGAGCCCAGCACGCTGACCACTTCGCCCTTGTTCACCACCAGATCGATGTCGCGCAACACCTCGACCCCGTCGAAACTCTTGGAAAGCTTGCGGATACTGACCGCCGGGATGGCGATGCTGGGTTCAGACATGGTCGAATCCTCTTCTGGCGCCGAAACGGCCGGCGCGCTTGAGCGCCAGCTCCAGGCAGATGCTGATCAGCCAATACATCACGATCACCACCACGAACGCCTGGGTCGGGATGAAATAGGTGGACTGCACCGAGTTGGCGGCGGCAGTGAGTTCCTGCACGGTGATGATGGTCAGAAAGGCGGTGTCCTTCAGTGCAATGATCAACTGGTTGCCCAGCAGGGGACGGGTCTTGATCAGCAGTTGCGGCAAGGTGATGCGCAGGTACAGACGCAGTGGGGTGAAACCGTGCGCCTTGGCGGCCTCGATGTAACCTTCGGGCAATACCAGACGGCTGCCGCGCAGGATCTCGGCGAAATACGCTGCATGGTAGATCACCAGGGCCAGCAGGCCGGCGGTCCAGGCGCTCATGCGCAGACCCAGTTCCGGCAGGCCGTAGTACAGCAGATAGGCGAGAATCAGGAACGGCAGGGTGCGCATCAGGTTGATCCAACCGCGTACAACTATGGACAGCCGGTTGCGCTCCTCGAGCAGGAACACCCAGGCGCAGCCCAGTACGAAGGCGCAGATGATCGATAGCGCGAACAGTCCCAGAGTGGCCAGCAGGCCATCGAGGAACAGCGCCCGTGCCTCCCACAGAATGGTCCATTCAGTCATGTCGATAATTCCTCACATGGCCAGCCGATTGGCTTTTCGTTCCGCCAGCCCTTGCAGCTTGAGCAGTACGCCGATGATCAGCATGTACAGCACGGCGGCGGCGAGGATGGGCGGCAGCGGATCGTAGGTCACCGCCGAGATGCGGTTGGTGACGCGGGTCAGGTCGACGATGCCGATCACGGCCACGGCCGGGCTGCCCTTGATCAGAAACGACATCTCGTTGACCAGGCCGGGCAGGCTGGTGGTGATCATTTGCGGCAACATGATGCGGCGAAAGAACACCCCACCGGTCATGCCGCAGGCCAGCGCGGCCTCGCGCTGGTCGCGGGAGAAACTGAGGAAGGCGGCGCGCCAGATTTCCGCGTTGAATGCGGCGGTGTTCAGGGTCATGGCGACGATGGCGGCCGTGTTGCGGTTCATGTTGATGCCGAACACCGGCGCCGAGAGGAACAGGAACAGCACCAGGGTCACCAGCGGTGTGGCCCTGGCCAGGCTGATATAGAGCACCAGCAATTGCTCGACGAACGGGACCTTGGCCAGGCGGATCAGGGCGATGACCAGGCCCAGGACAACACCGATGCCGATGGCGATGCCGCATAGCCACAGGGTGGTCCAGGCGCCTTCGAGCAAGAGAAGCCAGGCGTGTGTGTTCATGGCAGGCATCCTTGGCTGGGGTTGTTGCGTTGTATGTGCCGGCCCTTTCGCGGGCACAGCCCGCTCCTACAGGGATTAGTGATGCACCGCGTAGCCTTGTGGGAGCGGGGCGGGCGGCGAGCCATCTGCCCGCGAAGAGGCCAGACCGGCACAACCCGATCATTCAGGCGATCACTTCATCCCCGCCAACGTGTGGAACTGCTCGACGTTGGTGATCGGCTCCTTGGGCATGTCCGGGAAGGCTTCGCCGAACCACTTGGTCTGCAACGCGGCCAGACGCCCGTTGGCGCGGATCTGGTCCATGAAGCCGCTGAGGAACGTGAGCAGCTCCGGGCTGTTCTTCGGCACGGGCCAGGCGGCGAAGCCGGCGCCCGACACGGCAATGCCCTTGGCAAAGGTGTCGCCGCGGGTCTTGACCAGGTCGTTCACCGAGATCAGCGCGTTCACGGCGTAGTCCAAGCGACCGTTGGCCAAATCGGCGTAGATTTCTGGGTACGACGGATACTCCACCACCTTGCCCATCTCGCAACCCTTGTCCTTCATCATTTTCTTGAGTTCGGGCAGGCGTGCCAGCAGTGCGCTGCCGGCCTGCACGCCGACGGTCTTGCCGCACAGGCTGGCGATATCGCTGAGGCGCTTGTCATCGGCACGCTTGACGTAGAAGTGTTGGGCGGACGCGAAAGGCGGGGCGAAGTTGAACACGCGCAGACGCTCATCGGTGACCAGGGCACCGGTGAAGGCCACGTCGTACTGACCGGAAGAAACCGACGCGAGCAGCCCGGTCCAGGGCAGGATGTCCTGCTTGACGTCGACGTTCTGGGTTTTGGCGTAGGCCTTGAGGTCCTCCAGCAGCTCCTTGTGAAAGCCTTCGGGTTTGCCATCGACGATGTAGTTGAACGGTGCGTAGTCATCCTCGGTGGCGACACTCAGGAAACCTTTGCTCTTCACCTCGGCGAGGTCGGCATGGGCGCCGAACGAGGCCGAGAGTACCAGCGTGGCCAGGCTCAACGTGCGCAGCAGGCCCAGGGATGTGCCGGTTATCGAACGCTTGCGGGGTTGCTTCATAGATGCTGCTCCCGAGGGTTGAAATAGGCCTGATCGTTTCGCTGAACGAAGGCGTTCAGTGGCATGGCCTCAACCTTAGTGAGGCGTCTGCGCACAGCGATAGGGGCAGTTGGGCACATTCGACTGGCCAGTTGCGTGCGCAAAAAAGCATGGCGCGCTATTTGCAAAGTCCATCGATCGGCATGGGTGCCAACAGGTTGGCTCGCCCTGGAAACCGGGCGGGTCCAGGACAGGTGAAAGCGCTTCGACGCGGATCAATCCGCGGCGGGCCATCGCGGAGCGAGAGCATGATCGATCACGTGTTTTACCTGGATTTCGACCAGCAGCGCGGCTTGCAGGAGCAACTGCGCGAGTCTCTGGTGTCGGCGATTCTGGGCGGAGGGTTTCCACCCGATGAGCCCTTGCCGTCGTGCCGTAAGCTGTCCCAGCAATTGAGCATCTCGCGCAATACCGTGGCACTGGTGTACGAGAGCCTGCTGGATAACGGCTATCTGGTGAGCCGTCCTCGCAGTGGTTACTACCTGCATGCCGACTACTGCGGCGGCGATGCGCGCAACGCCTGGCCGTCGTTCAGCCGTCACCGTCCGGTCGGCTACAGCGATACCTGCGATGCGGAGCGCGCTCCGGATTGGGCCGGGCGCCTGAAGATGCTCCCCAGTTTGAAGCACGGCGTCTTGCGGCCCGGTGACTGGAGTGGCTTCAGCTACCCGTTCATCTACGGGCAGCCCATACGGGACTTGTTCCCGTTGGAACGCTGGCGTGAAGTGTCGCGCAATACCCTGCGCAGCGAACGCGATCAAGGCTGGTTGTGCGATCGTTTCGACCGCGACGATCAGATGCTCATCGAACAGCTGCGCACCCGCGTGCTGCCCAAGCGGGGCATCTGGGCCAGCTCCGACGAAATCCTGCTGACCCTGGGCTCGCAGAACGCGCTGTACCTGCTGGCCACACTGCTGATGACGCATGGCGTCAAGGTGGCCATCGAGAACCCCGGTTTTCGCGATGCCCTGAGCATCTTCGAATTGCAAGGCGCTCACGTGCACAAGCAGGACATCGACGCTGAAGGGCTGGTGGTGGATGCTCGCCTGGACGACTGTGACTACCTCTATGTGACGCCGGGCCATCAGGTGCCCACCGGCATCGCCATGAGTGCCGCACGACGGACCCGCCTACTGCAGCATATTCGCCAGCACGACCAGATCCTCATCGAGGACGACTACGACGCCGAGCTCAACCTGGACCATCATCCGCAGCCCGCGCTCAAGGCCAGCGACAGCAGTGGGCGGGTGATCTACCTGAGCAGCTTGTCGAAAGCCTTTTCACCGGGGCTGCGCCTGGGTTACATGGTGGCCGATGCCGAACTGATCAGCGAGCTGCGGGCCCTGCGCCGCTTGATGTACCGGCACCCGCCGTTGAACAACCAGCGCATGCTGGCCGAGTTTCTCGCTCAAGGTCACTACGATGCACACCTGCGCCGCTTTCGCGAGGAACATGGGCGGCGACGGGCCTCGATGCAGGACGCTGTCAGTCGATGCCTGAGCAGTTGCCAGCATCTGGGCAGCGACAGTTCCAGCGCATTCTGGCTCAAGGCACCGGCCAGCGTGGATACTCAGAAACTGGCGTGGGCGGCGGCGCAGAAGAGCATTCTGATCGAATCCGGAGCGCAGTTCTTCTTCAAGCCCGCACCGCCCGGGAATTTCATGCGGCTAGGTTTTCATGCCATCGATGCCGACAAGATCCGGCCAGGGATAGAGCAGTTGGCTGGGGTGCTGGAGGGGGTGTGAGGGGCTTGGATCTTGTGGTGCTTGTGCTGGCCTCTTCGCGGGCAGAGTCCGCTCCCACAGGTAAATAAGATCTGCTGTGGGAGCGGGGCGGGCGGCGAGCTCTCTGCCCGCGAAGGGGCCAGCCCATTCACCGCGAATACCTGCCCGAAAACTCACCGATCACCTCATCGAAAATCCCCAGCGCTTCCTCCACCTGAGCGGCACTGACGATGCACGGCGGCACCACGTGCAAGCGGTTCTCGACGATGAAAGTCAGCAATCCGCGCGCCTGAAATGCCGCTTTCATCTGGCCCATCACCGGAGCGGCCAGCGGCGTCTTGAGTGTTCTGTCGCTGATGAACTCCAGCGCCCAGAACAGGCCGATCCCTCGGGCCTCACCGATCAACGGGTACTTCGCTGCCAGCGCCTGCAAGCCCGGGCCGAGGACTTCAAGGCCGATCTGCCGGGCGTTGTCGACGATACCTTCCTCGGCCATCACGTCCAGCGTCGCCACGATGGCCGCCATGGCCAGCGGATGTCCCGAATAGGTCAGGCCGCCGGGGAAGAAATGGTCATCGAAATACTCGGCAATGGGTTTGGAAATCATCACCCCACCGGCCGGCACGTAGCCGGAGTTGACCCCTTTGGCGAAACAGATCAGGTCCGGCACGATGTCGAAATGGTCCAGCGCCAGCCAGCTGCCGGTGCGCCCGAAACCGGCCATCACTTCATCGAGAATCACCAGAATGCCGTACTCGTCGGCCAACGCGCGCACGCCGGCCAGGTAGCCCTTGGGCGGCACCAGAATGCCCGCCGTGCCGGGTACGCTTTCCAGCAGGATGGCCGCAATGGCAGCCGGGCCTTCGCATTCGATGACCCGGCGCAGGTGCTGCAGCGCGCGTTCACTTTCTTCCTGCTCGTTGGTGGCATGAAACTCGGTGCGAAACAGGTACGGATTGAAGAAATGCACATGGCCGCGGGCGAATTCATTGGGCACTCGCCGTGGATCGCCCGTGGCGACGATGGCCGCGCCGGTGCTGCCATGGTAGGAGCGGTAGGCGGAAAGAATCTTGTCGCGCCCGGTGAACAGCCGCGCCATGCGCATGGCGTTCTCGTTGGCGTCCGCGCCGGCATTGGTGAAAAACACTTTGCTGAAGTGGCTCGGCGCCCGCGCCAGGATGCGCTTGGCCGCCTCACCGCGCATCAGGTTGGCCGTGGCTGGAGCCACCGTGACCAGGCTGCCGGCCTGCTCGACGATGGCCGCGATCACTCTCGGATGCTGATGGCCAATGTTGGTGTTGACCAACTGGCTGCTGAAGTCCAGATACTCGCGCCCCTCGTAGTCCCACAGCGTACAGCCCTGGCCACCGGCGATCACCAGCGGGTTCAGCGCGCCCTGGGTCGACCAGGAATGGAACACGAATTCACGGTCCAGGGCGTACACGTAGTCGTTGGAAACGGGCGTGCTCATGGGCTACCTCTGCAGGATCGTAGTCAGCCAAGGCTGGTGGCGGGGCCGTGAGCGCACGGCGGTGGCTCACGATAGGAACAAACGCTACCGCGTCCGTAGGGCCAGATGGGCTGAAACAGTGGGTCAGGCCGTTCGACTGGCCCAGGCAAATCGCGTAACTGTCCCTTGGCCGGCGGCTGGTTTTGGCTACGCTTGGCAGTCTCTCTCCAGCATTTTCAGGACCCGTGACCATGGCTCACAGTTTCGATATCCACCCCGCTGTCAGCCCTATGACGCGTACGGCCAGTCTCGACAGCCCCGAGATCCGTCAGGCGCGCAGCGACTTGGCGGCCTGTTTTCGCATGGCGGCGAAACTGGGTATGGCCGAGGGGATCTGCAACCACTTTTCCTTTGTGCTGCCCGGCCATCCGCAGTTGTTTCTGGTCAACCCGTTCGGTCTGGCGTTCGCCGAAGTCACCGCTTCCTCGTTGCTGATCTGCGATTTTCAGGGGCGGGTCCTGGCCGGTGAAGGCCAGCCGGAGGCGACGGCGTTTTTCATCCACGCCCAACTGCATCGCCTCAACCCGCGTGCCACCGCCGCGTTCCATACCCATATGCCCAACGCCACGGCGCTGTGCATGCTCGAAGGCGACCCATTCGTGTGGGCCGGGCAAACAGCGTTGAAGTTCTATGAGCGGATGGTAGTGGACGAGCACTACAACGGCCTGGCCCTGGACGATGCCGAGGGCGAGCGCATTTCGCGCGCGGCCGGTGAGGCGGATATCGTCATGCTCAAGAATCACGGCCCGCTGGTGCTCGGCCCCAGCATCGCCGAAGCGTGGGATGACCTGTACTACCTGGAACGGGCCGCCGAAGTGCAGCTCAAGGCCATGGCCAGCGGCCGCCCGCTCAAGCCCGTACCCCACGCCATCGCCAGCGCCGCGTGCCGGCAGATGCTGGTCGGCAACGCCGAAAGCGCGCGTCTGCATCTTGAGAGTGTCAAGCGCGGTCTGGCGGGCAGCGGTTACGACCTGTAAGTGCAGCCAGTTATCATGAAGATGCTGGAGTCGATGGTGGCCCGAAGGACGCTTTCGCGGCCGACGACCGCTCCTACAGGGGTGTATACGGTGTTCCGCAGGAGCGGTCTGTGGCCGCGAAACAGGCGCTGAGCAGTTTCTTGCGGGCATTAAAAAGCCGGCTTATGGCCGGCTTCTCGTCGACGATCTTGCCTTACTTTTGGTAAGCCGCAACCGCCTGCAAACTGTTGACCAGCCTGAGCTGGTGAGGGCCAAAGAATACGCACGGGCGGGTGCCTGTGCAAATCTCTTTTTCCCTTCAGCGCCAAATGCCTTTGCTGCGCCCATGAAAAACCCCGGCCTGGGCCGGGGTTTTCGGTACAGCGACGGATCAGCCTTTGTACGCGGCGACCGACTTGGTGATTTCGGCGCGGGCGGCGTCTGCGTCGCCCCAGCCTTCGATCTTGACCCATTTGCCTTTTTCGAGATCCTTGTAGTTCTCGAAGAAGTGCTTGATCTGTTCCAGCAGCAGCGGCGGCAGATCAGTGTATTCCTTCACGTCCACATACAGCTGCGACAGCTTGTCGTGCGGTACGGCGATGACCTTGGCGTCGCCGCCGCCGTCGTCGGTCATGTGCAGGATGCCGACCGGACGGGCGCGGATGACCGAGCCTGGCGCAACCGGGTAAGGGGTGACGACCAGCACGTCGAGGGGGTCGCCGTCATCGGCCAGGGTGTTGGGGATGAAACCGTAGTTGGCCGGGTAGAACATCGGCGTGGCCATGAAACGGTCGACGAACAGGGTGTCGCTGTCCTTGTCGATTTCGTATTTGATCGGCGCGTGGTTGGCCGGAATCTCGATGGCGACGTAGATGTCGTTCGGCAGGTCTTTGCCAGCCGGAATCTTGCTGTAGCTCATTGGGCGTTGCCCCCGTGGTTTGGGCCAGTCTGAAGGCCGTGCAGGCCGAAAATGTGGGCGCGATTATAGGCACATTGTAGGACCGCATGCCACACGCGCCGCGGTCCGGCCCCGGTCGTGTGCAGCGCCTGCCGACGCGGCTTGCGCCGCTGCTACAGGGAATGGGTTTGCCATTAAACGTGGCGTTGGGGAATGGGATTGGCTGTCGACGACCGACGCGGTACGGATGAACGCGGTCCCCTGTAGCAGCGGCGCAAGCCGCGTCCGGGCGTTATGCAGGTCGGGGGAGGGCCGCGAGCCGTTCGAGCGGATCCTGGCGATAGAACAGGCGCAACTGCTCGTAGACCTGCGGATAGGCCTCGTGCAGCAAATCCGGCGCGGCGAAGAAATACTCGCTGGTGACGGCGAAGAACTCCGCCGGGTTTTCCGCCGCATAGGGGTCGATGGCCGTTTCCGCATCCGGATTGGCATCGAGCTGGCGATTGAGGTCGTCGTAGGCGTGCTGCATGGCGCTGGCCCAGTCGCTCACACGCATGTCGCCGTGCAGCGGCGGCAGGCCGTTGGCGTCGCCGTTGAGCATGTCGAGCTTGTGCGCCAGTTCATGGATGACCAGGTTGTAGCCGTCCCAGCCACCGCTGGTCATCACCCCCGACCAGGCAAGGATGACCGGTCCCTGTTGCCAGGCCTCGCCACTGTGCTCGCCGTCCCACTGGTGCTCCACGCCGCTGGGATCGCGGTAGCGCTGCGGGCTGACGAAATCGTCGGCGTACAGGACGATTTCGTGGAAGCCCTGATACCAGTCCAGGTCGCCCAGCTGCAGCAGCGGCAGTTGCGCCTGTGCTGCCAGGTGCAGGCGCGCCCGGTCGTCGAGTTCGACGCCGGGCAGGCAGGTCAAGGTCTTGGCCTGCAGGAACAGCACGCAGGCCTCGCGCAGGTGCTGGTCCTGCCGTGCATCGAGGCCATCGAGGATCGGCAGGTCTTCACGCACCGTTTGCCACAGCGCGTCATCGATACGGTGGCGGTCCAGAATCCGCTGGCGCCGCCAGGCCTTGTACGACCACATGATTTCAGCGCGACGGGGCAGGGCCGCCCATACGGCTGCGCACCAGGCCGATGATCATCGGCAGCAGCGAAATCAGGATGATCGCTACGATCAGCAGGGTCAGGTTCTGTTTGATGAACGGCATGTTGCCGAAGAAGTAGCCCAGGGTCACCAGGCCGCAGACCCACAACACCGTGCCCAGCACACTGAAGCCCAGGAAGCGCGGGTAGTGCATTTTGCCGACACCAGCCACGAACGGGGCGAAGGTGCGCAGGATCGGCAGGAACCGCGCCAGGGTAACGGTCTTGCCGCCGTGGCGGGCATAGAAGGCGTGGGTCTGATCCAGATAGTCGCGACGGAAGATCTTGGAATCCGGGTTGCTGAACAGCTTGTCGCCCACGGTACGCCCGACGATGTAATTGGTGCTGTCGCCCAGGATGGCGGCGGTCATCAGCAGGCCCGCGAGCAGGAACGGGTCCATGCCGCCACCGGCTGCCACGGCACCGGCGATGAACAGCAGTGAGTCACCGGGCAGGAAAGGCATCACCACCAGGCCGGTTTCGCAGAAGATCACCAGGAACAGGATCGCGTAGACCCAGGTGCCGTACTGGGTCACCAGCATGTTGAGGTACACATCCAGGTGCAGGATGAGGTCGATGAAGCTGAATTCCATGGCGGGTACCTGTGCTGATTCGATCTTTGAGAATCCGCGCAGTATACCGATGGGTGAAGCAGGTTTGTTGGTCGGTTCGCCAGGTCCGCACAAACGACCGACGGTCGTGTGTCAGTGCAGCGAAACTGACAAGGTCGGCAGAGCAGGCAAGGGACGCCAAGGCATCCCTCGCTGTCGTTGGGTCAGAAGAAGCCCAGTGGATTGATGTCGTAGCTGACCAGCAGGTTCTTGGTCTGCTGGTAGTGGTCGAGCATCATCTTGTGGGTCTCGCGGCCCACGCCGGATTTCTTGTAGCCACCGAACGCGGCATGCGCCGGGTACAGGTGGTAGCAGTTGGTCCAGACCCGTCCGGCCTTGATCCCGCGGCCCATGCGCCAGGCACGGTTGATGTCGCGGGTCCAGACCCCGGCACCCAGGCCGAATTCGGTGTCATTGGCGATGGCCAGGGCCTCGGCTTCGTCCTTGAAGGTGGTGATGCTGACCACCGGGCCGAAGATTTCCTCCTGGAACACGCGCATCTTGTTCGTGCCTTTGAGCAGGGTTGGCTGGATGTAGTAGCCGGTCGACAGGTCACCTTCGAGTTTCTGCACCTGACCGCCGGTGAGCAGTTCGGCGCCTTCACCCTTGGCGATTTCCAGGTAGGAGAGAATCTTGTCGAACTGCTGCTCCGACGCCTGGGCGCCGACCATGGTGTCGGTGTCCAGCGGATCGCCGCGCTTGATCTGCTCGACCTTCTTCATGACTTCCTTCATGAAGGCCGGGTAGATGGATTCCTGCACCAGCGCGCGTGAAGGGCAGGTGCATACCTCGCCCTGGTTGAAGAAGGCCAGCACCAGGCCTTCGGCGGCTTTCTCGATGAAGGTCTGCTCGGCCTGCATGATGTCTTCGAAAAAGATGTTCGGTGATTTGCCGCCCAGCTCCACCGTCGAGGGAATGATGTTCTCGGCAGCGCATTTCATGATGTGCGAGCCCACCGGCGTCGAGCCGGTGAAGGCGATCTTGGCGATGCGCTTACTGGTGGCCAGCGCTTCGCCGGCCTCCTTGCCGAAACCCTGGACCACGTTGAGCACGCCTGGCGGCAGCAGGTCGCCGATCAACTCCATCAGTACCGTGATGCCCAGCGGCGTCTGTTCGGCCGGCTTGAGCACCACGCAGTTGCCGGCGGCTAGTGCCGGGGCCAGCTTCCAGGCGGCCATCAGGATCGGGAAGTTCCAGGGAATGATCTGCCCGACCACGCCCAGCGGTTCGTGGATATGGTAGGCGACGGTGTTGCCATCGATTTCGGCGGCGCTGCCTTCCTGGGCCCGCAGGCATCCGGCGAAGTAGCGGAAATGATCGGCCGCCAGCGGAATGTCGGCGTTCAGGGTTTCCCGAATGGCCTTGCCGTTGTCCCAGGTTTCGGTGATGGCCAGGGTTTCCAGATTCTGTTCGATACGGTCGGCGATCTTCAGCAGGATCAGCGAGCGAGCCTGTACCGATGTCGTACCCCACGCCTCGGCGGCGGCATGGGCGGCGTCCAGCGCCTTGTCGATGTCGCGGGCATTGGAGCGGGGGAATTCGGCGATGGGCTTGCCGTTGACGGGTGAGGTCGTGGTGAAGTAGTTGCCGTCCACCGGCGCGACGAATTCGCCGCCAATATAGTTGCCGTACTTGGCCTTGAACTCGACCTTGGCGCCTTCGGTGCCCGGGTGTGCGTAACGCATGGGGAGTCTCCTGCTGTTGTGGTTCTGTGGAGGACGCGCGGTAGCGCCCCTTAAGCGTAGAACAAAGCCGGGCAGGGCGCCTTGAAACCGCTGCACGGCGGCAAGCCGGAGGCGGGTGATCGCCAATCAAAGGATGAGATTTTTCCTACCCTAGGCTACCCTGCCTCGACGTTTTACGAGGCCAACCATGCACATTCACATTCTCGGTATCTGCGGCACCTTCATGGGCTCTCTGGCGGTGCTCGCCAAGGAACTGGGCCACCGCGTCACGGGGTCGGACGCCAACGTCTATCCGCCCATGAGCACCCAGCTGCAGGCTCAGGGCATCGAACTGACCCAAGGCTACGACGCCGCCCAACTGGAACCTGCACCCGACCTGGTGGTGATCGGCAATGCCCTGTCGCGCGGCAACCCAGCGGTCGAATACGTGCTGAACAAGGGCCTGCCCTACGTTTCCGGCCCCCAATGGCTGGCCGACCATGTGCTGCAGGGGCGTTGGGTGCTGGCCGTTGCTGGCACCCACGGCAAGACCACTACCAGCAGCATGCTGGCCTGGGTGCTGGAGCATGCCGGCATGGCACCGGGCTTTTTGATCGGCGGGGTGCCGCAGAATTTCGCGGTGTCCGCCCGCCTGGGGCAGACGCCGTTCTTCGTGGTCGAGGCAGACGAATACGACAGTGCGTTTTTCGACAAGCGCTCCAAGTTCGTCCACTACCGCCCGCGGACCACGATCCTCAACAACCTGGAATTCGATCACGCTGACATCTTCCCCGACCTGGCGGCCATCGAGCGTCAATTCCATCACCTCATCCGCACGGTGCCCAGCGAGGGCCTGGTCATCCACCCCACCACCGAGCCGGCTTTGAGTCGCGTGATCGAGATGGGTTGCTGGACACCGGTGCAGACCACGGGCGAGAACGGTCAGTGGCAGGCGAATCTGCTCAGTGCCGATGGCTCGCGCTTCGAAGTGTCGTTCGAGGGTGTGGTGCAGGGCACGGTGGATTGGCCGCTGACCGGCCAGCACAACGTGGCCAATGCCTTGGCAACCCTGGCCGCCGCCCGCCACGTCGGCGTGGTTGCGCCATTGGGTATCGAGGCGCTGTGCGCGTTCAAGAGCGTCAAGCGGCGTATGGAATGGGTCGCCGAAGTGCAGGGCGTTACCCTCTACGACGATTTCGCGCACCACCCCACGGCCATCGCCACGACGCTGGACGGCCTGCGCAAGCGCATTGGTGATGCGGCATTGATCGCCGTGATCGAACCGCGTTCCAACTCCATGAGGCTGGGGGCGCATCGTGACGGCTTGCCCGAAAGCGTCCGCGACGCCGATCAGGTGATCTGGTACGCGCCCCCCAATCTGGGCTGGGACCTGGCCGCGACGGCGGCGCAGTGCCCGGTCCCGGCGGTCGTTGCCGATTCGCTGGAAGCGATCATCGAGCGGGTCAAGGGCCAGGCCCGGCCCGGCACCCATGTGGTGATCATGAGCAACGGCGGCTTCGGCGGCCTGCATCTGAAACTGGCGGAGGCGCTCAAATGAGTGGTCCGCAACGTATCACCCTGGCCATGACCGGCGCCTCGGGCGCGCAATATGGCCTGCGCCTGCTCGACTGCCTGGTGCGTGAGGACCGCGAGGTGCATTTCCTCATCTCCAAGGCTGCGCAACTGGTGCTGGCCACCGAGACCGACGTCACCCTGCCAGCCAAACCGCAGGCCATGCAGGCTTTTCTCAACGAGTACACCGGAGCGTCCGCCGGGCAGATCCGTGTGTATGGCAAGGAAGACTGGATGTCGCCGGTGGCCTCGGGTTCCGGCGCGCCCAGTGCGATGGTGGTGGTACCGTGCTCGACGGGAACGCTGTCGGCCATCGCCACCGGCGCCTGCAACAATCTCATCGAGCGCGCCGCCGACGTCACCCTCAAGGAGCGTCGGCAGTTGATCCTGGTGCCGCGGGAAGCACCGTTCTCGACCATTCACCTGGAAAACATGTTCAAGCTGTCGCAGATGGGTGCGGTGATCCTGCCAGCGGCACCGGGTTTCTATCACCAGCCGCAGACCATCGACGACTTGATCGACTTCGTCGTCGCACGCGTGTTGAATCTGCTCGATATTCCTCAGGACATGCTGCCGCGTTGGGGCGAACACCACCACGGCAGCGATGACTAGAGCGCGGGCGGAAAGCTATTTGCCCAGGCGTCGCAGCTCGTCCGATTCCACCACGCGCACGCCGTCCTGTTCCTCCAGCGCCAGGCGCCACAGCGCGCGGGCCAGTTGCAGCGCTTCGATGCCGTGGTACTTGCCCGGAATCAGTTTCGACAGCGGCCCAGCAATGCGCTCGGCCAGGCGTGCCTCGACGCGGTCACCGATCAGCAGCGACGGTCGGGCAATGGTCAGTTGCGGCCAGCCCTGCGCACGCAGAGCCTCTTCGGTTTCACCCTTCACCCGGTTGTAGAAAACCGAAGATTGCGGGTCGGCGTCGATGGCGCTGATCAGCAGAAAGTGTCGCGCACCCAGTTCCAGCGCGCGCTGGGCATAGGCAACGATGAGCGTATGGTCGACCTCGCGAAACGCCTCTTGGGAGCCGGCTTGCTTGATGGTCGTGCCCAGGCACGAGAAGGCGATGTCCACCGGCCCTTGCAGGTCTGCCAGCAGGGGCAGCAACGGCCCCACCGGGTTTTCCAGGTGCGCGTGCTCGGCGAGGGGGCGGCGGGTGGGCGCCAGGACTCTTTTCACGGTGGGTTCGGCGAGCAGGCGATCGAGCAGATGCTCGCCGGTCAGGCCCGTGGCGCCCGCGAGAAGGATGTGCTGCGGCGTCAAGTACATGCGGTGTCTCCCTTGATACAGGCAGCGTGAAGCGGATGCCCTATGGCGTGTTCTCAGGCGCTGCGGCAGTGTGCAATGCGCGCTTGGCCTGTTGTTGGCGCAATCGCCGCCAATGCGCGAGCACCCCCTTGGGCGCCCAGATCTGTGGCTGCGAGGCCTCGTAATTGTCGGTGATCTCCCGTTCGGCAACGTGCCGGCTGGCAAGTTCGAATGCCTGCTGCAGGTCATCCGTCTGGTTCAGGGCCTGGGCGAACAGGGCGTCGCCGAAATAGGTGAAGTCGGCCTCTTCGGAGCAGCCGAAGGACACGCGGTCGGCTCGCGAGGCGGTCATGATCAGGGTTTTCTCGTCCCTGAGCGCCGGGATGAACCCGCCCGAGTAGCAGGCCGAAATGACCACCACCTTGTCACGGCCCTTGAGCGGTGCCAGCACGGCGGCCAGTTCATCGGCCGGCAGGTCGCCCAGTTGCAGGCGAGGTTGGTCGAGCACCAGTTCGTGCTCGCTGGTGCCGTGGCTGGTCAGGTAGATGAACACCAGGTCTTCCGGGCCGCTGCGCGCCGCCAGCGTCTGGACGCTGCGGCTCAGGGTCTCGCGACTGGCCATCACGCGATCGGCCAGGTGATCGCGATGGTTGGCCAGGGTGATCTGGCCGACGGCGCCGAAACGGCTGGCGAGCATGCCGGTGACGTAGTCGGCTTCGCGCATGAACACGCTTTGCTTGCCATCCCCGGCCAGCGCCAGGCTGTACAGTTCGATCGCCGCGGTGGACGGCGGAACGGCGGCAAGCGCCTGTTCCAGCAGCCGGCCCTGGTTGAGCAGCCCCTGCTCCAGCGGATCGGGCAACAGGTGGCCCTGGGCATCGCGAATGCGCTGGCCATTGAGCCAGTAGCCGACCTGGGTGCTGCCATCCTTGAGGGTCAGGGTGCCTTGGCCTTGATAGGTGTCGTTCTCGAAGGTGCCGCTGTAGGTGCTGCCGTCGGCCAGGGCCAGCCAACCCTTGCCGCTGAAGCGCCAATCGGCGAATTCGCCCTTGTAGTGGCTGCCATCGCTGGCGAACATTTCGCCCTTTCCGCTGAGCACGCCTTCCTTGAAGGTGCCGATCCACACGTCGCCTGCGGCATTCTCGTAGCGGCCACGGCCGTGCAGCTGGTTGAGGTGGAAGTTGCCGATGTACTGGTCGCCGTCGGCGTTGCTGAACGTGCCGTGGCCTTCGAGCAGGCCGTTGACGAAGGTGCCAGTGAACTGATTGCCCGCCGCATCGCTGCGCGTGCCTTCGCCATTGGGTTTGCCGTGGGCGAACCAGCCCTGGTACTGGCTGCCATCGTCGAGCTCGATGTGGCCTTCACCCCAGTACTGATCTTCCTTGAAGCCGCCGCGGTACGACACGCCGGCTTCCTTGAAGGTGCCCTCACCCTGGCGCCGTCCCTTGACGAAGCCGCCGGTGTAGGTGGTGCCGCGCGCGATCAGCGTCCCCTGGCCATGAAACAGGCCATGGTCGAAACCGCCGGTGTAGACCTCGCCATTGCGCCCGTGCCATTGGCCTTCACCCTGCCACTGGCCGTCCTTGAACTGCCCGGCGTAGCCACTGCCGTTGGGGTAGTCGACCCGGCCCTGGCCCTGCAACAGCCCATTGACCACGTCCCCGCGATAGCGACCGCCGTCGGGCAGTCGCGCATCGGGCGGCGACAGTGGCTCGCCATCCCCGCAAGCGGCGATCAACAACGACAGGGCGAGGGGAACGAGAGGGCGCATGAGCGGGTCCGGGCGATTGAGGCGCCGAGTATGCCGCAGATGCAAGGGTGGAAAACAGATGCAGGGTGCTTTTCGGCCACGCGCTGCCTGCACGCCGACAGCGTTCGGATCATCGTCGCCTGCCTGCTCGGTCCGTAATCCGCCGAGGGGTGCGCCATCTTGCATCACCCAGGCGTACGCCCGAGGTGCTTATAATGCCTGGCTTGCGAAGGAGACCCCCAATGTTGCTACGCGGTTTGACCTGGCTGGTCCTGTTCCAGCTGTTGGGCACGGCCCTCAATCATCTGATTCTGCCTGTGTTGCCCGGTCCGATCATCGGTCTGGTGCTGCTGCTGATCTACCTGATGGTCCGTGGCGAGGTCAGCGAGCCGCTGAGCCTGGCGGCCAACAACCTGTTGCGCTACCTGCCATTGCTGCTGGTGCCGCCTGCAGTGGGCGTGATGGTGTATGCCCAGCAGATCGCCGATGACTTCTGGGCCATCGTCGGCTCGCTGGTGATTTCCGTCACGGTATCCACGGTTTTCGTCGGCTGGCTGATGCAGCGCCTGATCCGTCGCCGCCGACACGACACCCCGGTGCAACCATGATGCTGGACTGGCAGGGCGCGGTGCAGGCCGTCATCCATCATCCGCTGTTCGGCATCGGCATCACCCTGGGTGCCTATCAACTGGTGCTGGCCGGCTACGAGAAGACCCGCTGGATCTTCCTGCAACCGGTGCTGCTGTCGATGCTGCTGCTGGTCGCGGTGCTGGTCGGCTGCGGGATCAGCTATGCCGAATACCGCAAGAGCACGGAAATTCTCGGCATTCTGCTGGGCCCGGCGACGGTGGCCCTGGCGGTGCCGCTGTTCCTCAACCTGCGGCGGATTCGTCAGTTGCTGTGGCCGACGCTGATCACCTTGGGCCTGGGCGGCCTGTTCGCCACGGCCTTGTGCCTGCTGCTGGGACGTTGGCTGGGGGCCGATCACATGATTCTGATGACCATGGCGCCCAAGTCGGTCACCTCGCCGATCGCCATGCTGGTGGCGGAGCAGATTGGTGGCGTCGCAGCGCTGGCGGCCGTGTTCGTGCTGATCACCGGCGTCATCGGTGGAATCTTCGGCCCCGGCCTGCTGTCTTTGCTGGGCGTCGAGCATCCGGCGGCGCGCGGGATGGCACTGGGCCTGAACGCGCATGCGGTGGGCACCTCGGTGGCACTGCAGGAAAGTGAAGAAACCGGCGCCTTCGCGGCGCTGGCCATGAGTCTGATGGGCGTCGGCACGGCGGTTTTCCTGCCGTTGGCCATCAGCGCATTCGCGTGAGGACACAAGCCATGACATTGCCGCTCTTTCCCCTCAACACCGTGCTGTTCCCAGGCTGCGTGCTGGACTTGCAGCTGTTCGAGGCGCGTTACCTGGACATGATCGGTCGCTGCATGAAGCAGGGCACCGGATTCGGGGTGGTCGGTATCGTCGACGGCGCAGAAGTGGGCGACGCGCCGAGCGCGCACGCCCAGGTGGGCTGTGAGGCGGTGATCATCGACTTCCAGAAGCAGGACAATGGCCTGCTAGGTATTCGCGTGAAAGGTGCGCGGCGCTTCCGCGTCGAGCGTACCGAGGTGCAGAAGGATCAGTTGCTGGTGGCCGACGTCAGCTGGCTGGATGAGCAGGCAGACCCGCCGCTGACCGAAGAGCATGCCGATCTGCAGGCCCTGCTGCAGGCGTTGGCCGAACATCCGATGGTCGCCGCTCTGGGCATGACCGAAGGCGCGCACGGACAGCAGTCGTTGGCCAACCAGCTGGCCTATCTGCTGCCGTTCACCGAGCAGGAGAAAAGCCGGTTGTTGGCCCAGAGCGATCCAGGTACCACCCTGATGCAGATCCAGGCCCTGCTCGATACCCTGCAGGGCGACGCCCAGGCCTGATCTTTCGCAGGATCATGGGCGTTCCCCGCGCTTGGGCTACATATAGCGATACTGTTCCAGTGCCATCGGCAGCCCGTGCACGGCGAAGAAGCCGAGCAGCAGCGCGCACGCTGGCACCACCAGCCACCAGACATGCAGGGGCATGGCCGGCAGCGGCTTGCGATATTCCACGGCCGCCAGGCACGAGGCGCAGACGAAGCAGGCCAGCATGGTTCCGGCCATGATATCGGTCGGCCAATGGGCGCCCAGGTAGACCCGCGACAAGGCAATCGACAGCGCTGGAATGCTCGCCAGGATGACCCAGACCAGGCGCATGCGCGGCGTCTGCCGACGTCCGGCCAGGATCGCCAGGCTCAGAAAGAACGCGAAGGCCGCCGAGCTGTGCCCGCTGGGCATGCTGAAGGTGGTCAGCGGTTCGAGCAGCACGTCGGGCCGCTGCCGCGCCACCAGGTGTTTCAGCGAGCCGTTGAGCAATGCGGTGATCAGCATGGTCGAGCAGGCGAACAGGGCCGGCCGCCATTGGCGAGTGATCAGCAGCAGTGCGGTGAGCAATCCGGCCGCCATGAACTGGGTGCGGAAATCACCGATGCGTGTCACCAGCACCACGAAAGTTTCCGCGGCCTCGCTGCGGTGCTCCTGCACCAGGGTCTTGAGGCCGTTGTCCAGCGCGCTCAGGTGCGGGAAGCCGAAGAACAGGGCAATCAGCATGATCAAGGAGGCGAGGGCGATCAGCATCGTGCCGCGCTCGCGGTTGCGCCAGGTGGCATGCAGGCTCAGGCCCATCAGCAGGGCGATACAGGCAACGACGATACCTGCCTGTGGCCAGAAGTCATCGGGCAGGGGCAGGCGGAATGCCGCACCGGTTGCCCAGCCTGGTAGCAGATAGGCCACCGACCAGCCGGCCGCCGCCACCAGGCTGACGAGGATGAAGCGCGGCAAGGGCATGTCGAGCATCCCGGCGACCATGGGCAGCATCGGCCGCAGCGGGCCGATGAAGCGGCCGACCAGCAGGCTGGCAACGCCGTAGCGCTGGAAATAGCTCTCGGCGGTCTCCAGCCATTGCGGGTGCGTGCGCAGCAACGGCAGGCCACGGATGTTCTGGTGAAAGCGCCTGCCTAAGGCGTATGAAATGGCGTCGCCCAACAGGCCGCCGGCGTAGCCCAGCAGCAGGGTTTCGCTGAGCGACAGCGCACCGTTGCCCGCCAGCACCGCCACGGCGAATAAAACCACCGTGCCGGGTACGACGATCCCGGCGATCGCCAGGCATTCGATGCAGGCAATGGCGAAGATCGCCACGCCCAGCCACTGCGGATGCAACGTCAGCCAGCCTGTCAGACTGTCCAGCCATTCGCCCATGAGTCAGGTTCCTTGAAAGATCGAGAAATAATCGCGGCCTTCGATCTGGCCGCGACGCAGGGGGTTGCGCGTGCAGAAGCGGGCATAGCCGGCATCCACGAAGCGATAGGGCAGGTGTTCGTCACGGCCCAGCGGAATGCCCAGGCGCGTGGTCTGCACCACGTGCGAGACAGTGGCGCCGACATCGTCGACGAACAGGTGCTCGGTGTCGAAGCGCTGGGCGTCCCACACCGGCACTTTCAGGCCCAGGGCCTTGCACAGCAGAGTCTGCCCGGCGCACAGGCGCTCGGCCGGACGTGGCTGGCCGCTCGCATCGGGATTGTTGAGCTGCATCTGGGCGAAGGCGTTGTCGTCGGTGCAGGCGTCGAGCCAGGGGTAGGCCGACTTGATCAGCACCGCGTTGCCCGGTCCCTGGGCACTGAAATTCAGCGAATCGCCACCGCGGGCGTAATACATATAGATGTGGCCGCCGTTCAGGAACAGCGCGCGGCGCTTGTGGGTATAGCCAAGCGAGGCATGGCTGCCGCGATCCGTGACGTAGTACGCCTCGGTTTCGATGATGCGCGCCGACAGCCAATAGGGTCCCTGACGGTGGCGAATCACCTTGCCCAGCAACGCACGGGCCAGGGATTGCGCGTCGGTATCGAAAAAGGCGTCGGGCAACGGGTTGAACATAACGGGGTCCATTCGGTGTCGCGGTGGATGATAGCAATTGCACATCGGGCAGGCCCGTGGACATATGTTTAAAGAGGTGTTTTCGACCATCCGCCCGTCACCGCTGTTAGTGGGCGTACGTGACAGCTATAATCAGCCGCTTTCCTCTTTGCCAAGACCATAGAGACCATGACCGAGTCCGTTCTTGACTACATGACCCGCCTGGGTCGCGCCGCCCGCGAAGCCTCGCGGGTCATTGGCCGTGCCAGCACTGCGCAGAAGAATCGCGCCCTGCAGGCGGCGGCCAGTGCCTTGGACAGCGCCCGCGCCGAACTGGTTGCCGCCAACGAGCAGGATTTGGCATCGGGTCGCGCCAATGGCCTGGACGCGGCCATGCTCGAGCGCCTGGCGCTGACCCCTGCGCGCATCGACGGCATGATCGTCGGCCTGCGCCAGGTGGCCAGCCTGCCGGACCCGGTCGGCGCGATCCGCGACATGAGCTACCGGCCTTCGGGGATCCAGGTCGGCAAGATGCGCGTGCCCCTGGGCGTGGTCGGTATCATCTACGAGTCGCGGCCCAACGTGACCATCGACGCCGCCAGCCTGTGCCTGAAGTCGGGCAACGCGACCATCCTGCGTGGCGGCTCCGAGGCCATCCATTCCAACCGCGCCATCGCCGCCTGCATCCAGCGCGGCCTGGCCGAAGCCGGCTTGCCCGCCGCCGTGGTGCAGGTGGTCGACACCACTGACCGCGCGGCGGTCGGCGCCCTTATCAGCATGCCCGAGTACGTGGACATCATCGTGCCGCGCGGCGGGCGTGGTCTGATCGAGCGTGTCAGCCGCGAGGCCAAGGTGCCGGTGATCAAGCACCTGGACGGCATCTGCCATGTGTTCGTCGACGCCGGGGCCGACCTGGCCAAGGCGCAACGCATCGCCTTCAATGCCAAGACCTACCGCTACGGCATCTGCGGGGCCATGGAAACCCTGCTGGTCGACCAGTCGGTGGCGGCCAGCTTCCTGCCGCCGATGGCCGCCCAGTTCCGCGAGAAAGGCGTCGAGCTGCGCGGTTGCCCGCGCACCCGCGACCTCATCGACGCGGTACCGGCCAGCGAAGAGGACTGGGATACCGAGTACCTGGCGGCCATCCTGTCGATCCGTGTGGTCGACGGCCTGGACCAGGCGATCGAGCACATCAACCACCACGGCTCGCACCACACCGATGCGATCGTGACCGAGCAGCAGGGCCACGCCCGGCGTTTCGTCGCCGAAGTCGACTCGGCCTCGGTGATGGTCAATGCACCGACCTGTTTCGCCGATGGCTTCGAGTATGGTCTGGGCGCCGAGATCGGCATTTCCACCGACAAGATCCACGCTCGCGGTCCAGTGGGGCTGGAAGGCCTGACCTGCGAAAAATACGTGGTGATCGGCGACGGCCAGCTGCGCGGCCAGGAGCCGGTCTGAGTTGACCGCACCGAGCCGCCCCGGTCCCCACGCTGTACACTCCCGCGCTGCGCGTCGAATCGGCGTGCTGGGCGGTACCTTCGACCCGGTGCACATCGGTCATCTGCGCGGCGCCGTGGAGGTGGTCGAGGCACTGGGTCTGGACGACCTGCGGCTGGTGCCCAGCGCGCGGCCGCCGCACCGCGACCAGCCGCAGGTATCGGCCGAGCAGCGCCTGGCCATGGTGCGTGCCGCGGTTCAGGGTCTGGCGCCCTTGAGCGTGGATGACCGCGAGCTGGGGCGCGACAAACCGTCGTACACACTCGACACCCTGGTGTCGATGCGTGCCGAGCTCGACCCGCAAGACCAGTTGCTCCTGCTGCTGGGCTGGGACGCCTTTTGTGGCCTGCCCACCTGGTACCGCTGGGAAGAACTGCTGCAACACTGCCATATCGTCGTGTTGCAGCGACCTGATGCCGACACCGAGCTGCCCGATGCCCTGCGCAATCTGGTGGCGGCGCGTTCCATCAGCGACCCGCAAGCCCTCAAGGGGCCCTGCGGGCAGATTACTTTCGTCTGGCAGGCACCGCTCGCGGTGTCGGCCACCCAGATCCGTCAACTGCTGGCCAGCGGCAAGTCGGTGCGTTTCCTGGTGCCTGACGCTGTACTGGCCTACATCGAGGCGCACGGGCTGTACCGTGCGTCCAATTGAACTGAACGAGTTTTTTTATGAGCAATAAGCAAGCAATCCCCGCAGAAGAAATCGTCGAGCTGACCAAGACTGCTCTGGAAGACGTCAAGGCCCAGGACATCCTGGTCATCGACGTGCGCGACAAGAACAGCATCACCGACTTCATGGTCATCGCCACCGGTACCTCCAACCGCCAGATCAGCGCCATGCGCGAGAAGGTTCGCGAACTGGTCAAGGCCAAGGGCGTCAAGCCGCTGGGCGAAGAAGGCGCGGGCGACAGCGACTGGGTCCTGCTGGACCTGGACACCGTGGTGGTGCACATGATGACCGCCGCCTCGCGCCAGTTCTACGACCTGGAACGCCTGTGGCAGGGCGCCGAGCAGAGCCGTGCCGCCAGCGCTGCGCACCATACCCCCGGCCACCAGACTCTTAACGACCAAGAGTAGTCTGGGCCATGCGTCTGCGTCTGATCGCGGTGGGTTCGCGCATGCCCAAGTGGGTGGAAGAAGGCTGGCATGAGTATGCCAAGCGTCTGCCTGCCGAGCTTGCGCTGGACCTGGTCGAAATTCCGCTGAACACCCGCGGCAAGAATGCCGACGTCGCACGCTTCATCCGTCAGGAAGGCGAAGCGATGCTGGCCAAGGTGGGTCCGGGCGAGCGCATCGTCACCCTGGAAGTGCACGGCAAGCCCTGGAGCACCGAGCAGTTGGCGGTGGAACTGGATCGCTGGCGCCTGGACTCGCGCACGGTGAACTTCATGGTCGGTGGCCCCGAGGGGCTGGCGCCGGAAGTCTGCGCCCGTGCCGAGCAGCGCTGGTCGTTGTCGCCGCTGACCCTGCCTCACCCGCTGGTACGGATACTCATCGGCGAGCAGCTGTATCGCGCCTGGACCGTACTGTCCGGGCACCCTTATCACAAATAGGCCGTAAACCAGCCGATGTCCCAGCCGATTCGCCTCAAGGACCACGAGAAAGACGCGCGCACCGTGCGCAGCCGCGTCGTGGTCGGTGCGGCGGCGATTCTGGTGCTGATCTGCGTCCTGATCGCGCGCCTGTATTTCCTGCAGGTGATCCAGTACGAGTATCACTCCACCCTGTCGGAAAACAATCGGGTGCACGTGCAGCCGATCCCGCCCACGCGCGGGCTGATCTTCGATCGCAATGGCGTGGTCGTGGCCGACAACCGGCCCAGTTTCAGCCTGAGCATGACCCGCGAGCGCTCCGGCGACTGGCGTCAGGTGCTCGACACCATCGTCGAGGTGCTGGAGCTCAGCGACGAAGACCGGCAATTGTTCGAGCGCCGCATGAAACAGGGGCGCCGGCCGTTCGAGCCGGTGCCGATCCTGTTCGAGCTCAACGAAGAACAGATCGCCCGGGTCGCGGTGAACCAGTTTCGTCTGCCCGGTGTGGAAGTGGTCGCACAGTTGGTGCGGCACTACCCGCAGGGCGCGCATTTCGCGCACTCGGTGGGCTACGTCGGACGCATCAACGAGAAGGAACTCAAGACCCTGGATCCGGTGGACTACAGCGGTACTCATCACATCGGCAAAACCGGTATCGAGCGCTTCTACGAGCCGGAGCTGCACGGCACGGTGGGTTACGAGGAAGTCGAGACCAATGCTCGCGGCCGTGTGCTGCGGGTGCTCAAGCGCACCGATCCGAAACCAGGCAAGGACATCGTTCTGAGCCTGGACATCAAGCTGCAGGAAGCCGCCGAAGAAGCGCTGGGCGGTCGGCGCGGTGCCATCGTGGCGATGGACCCGCGCACCGGTGAAGTGCTGGCCATGGTCAGCCAGCCCAGTTTCGACCCCAACCTGTTCGTCACCGGCATCGGCTTCCAGGCCTACGCCGACCTGCGCGATTCGATCGATCGGCCGCTGTTCAACCGTGTATTGCGCGGCCTGTATCCACCTGGTTCGACGATCAAGCCCGCGGTAGCGATCGCCGGCCTGGATTCCGGTGTGATCAACGCCGGTTCGCGGGTGTTCGACCCCGGCTTCTATCAGCTGCCCAACTACGACCACAAGTACCGCAACTGGAACCGCACCGGCGATGGCTGGGTGGACCTGGACACCGCCATCATGCGTTCCAACGACACCTATTTCTATGACCTGGCGCACAAGCTGGGCATCGACAAGCTGGACAGCTACATGGGTCAGTTCGGCATCGGCCAGAAGGTGTCCCTGGACATGTTCGAGGAGTCGCCGGGCCTGATGCCTTCGCGCGAATGGAAGCGCAAGACCCGTCGCCAAGCCTGGTTCCCCGGCGAAACGCTGATCCTGGGCATCGGCCAGGGCTACATGCAGGCCACCCCGCTGCAATTGGCCCAGGCCACCGCTCTGGTGGCCAACAAGGGCAAATGGAATCGTCCGCGGCTGGCGCGCACCATCGAGGGCGCGCCGCCGGTAGACGAGAACCCCATGCCCGACATCGTGCTGCGCAACCCTTCCGATTGGGGCAAGGTCACCCATGGCATGGAGATGGTCATGCAAGGTGCCCGCGGTACCGCGCGCAAGGCGGCCATCGGCGCCAAGTACCGCATCGCCGGCAAGTCCGGTACGGCTCAGGTCGTCGCCATTCGCCAGGGCGAAAAGTACGACCGCAGCAAGGTCCAGGAACGCCATCGCGACCATGCCCTGTTCGTCGGCTTCGCGCCTGCCGACAATCCGCGCATCGTGGTGTCGGTGATGGTCGAGAACGGTGAGTCCGGTTCAGGCGTCGCCGCGCCTGTGGTGCGGCAGATCATGGATGCCTGGCTGCTCGGCCCCGACGGCCAGTTGAAACCCGAATACGCCAGCGCCGCGGGCGCGGAGATCACCGCCCTTGAAGAGTAATTTCGACCGCATCCTCTCCAGCGAGGATGTGATGCGTCGCCGCGCGACGTTCCTGCAACGCATCCACGTCGACGGCCCCCTGCTGATCCTGCTGCTGACCCTGGCGGCCGGCAGCCTGTTCGTCCTGTATTCGGCCAGCGGCAAGAACTGGGACCTGCTGATCAAGCAGGCGACCTCGTTCGGTCTGGGCCTGGTCTCGATGTTCGTGATAGCCCAGCTGGAGCCGCGCTTCATGGCGCGCTGGGTACCCCTGGCCTACGTGGCCGGGGTGATATTGCTGGTGGTGGTGGACGTGATGGGTCACAACGCCATGGGCGCCACGCGCTGGATCAACATTCCCGGGGTCATCCGCTTTCAGCCCTCGGAATTCATGAAGATCATCATGCCGGCGACCATCGCCTGGTACCTGGCCAAGCGAACCCTGCCACCCACGCTCAAGCACGTGGCGGCCAGCCTGGCCCTGATCGGCATTCCCTTCGTGCTGATCGTGCGTCAGCCGGACCTGGGCACGTCGCTGCTGATCCTGGCCTCTGGCGCCTTCGTGCTGTTCATGGCCGGGCTGCGCTGGCGCTGGATCCTCAGCGTGCTGGCAGCCGCCGTGCCCGTTGCCGTGGCCATGTGGTTCTTCATCATGCACGACTACCAGAAGCAGCGGATCCTGACTTTCCTCGACCCGGAGAGCGATCCGCTGGGGACTGGCTGGAACATCATCCAGTCCAAGGCGGCCATCGGCTCCGGCGGCGTGTTTGGCAAGGGCTGGCTGCTGGGCACCCAGTCGCACCTGGACTTCCTGCCGGAAAGCCATACCGACTTCATCATCGCGGTGCTGGGCGAGGAGTTCGGCCTGGTCGGTATCTGTGCGCTGCTGTTGATCTATCTGTTGTTGATCGGCCGCGGGCTGGTGATCACTGCGCAGGCCCAGACCCTGTACGGAAAGTTGCTGGCCGGCAGCCTGACCATGACTTTTTTTGTTTACGTTTTCGTCAATATCGGTATGGTCAGTGGCCTGCTGCCGGTGGTGGGGGTGCCGTTGCCATTCATTAGCTACGGCGGAACTTCGTTGGTGACCCTACTGTCAGCGTTTGGCGTTTTGATGTCGATCCACACCCATCGCAAGTGGATCGCACAGGTTTGAATAAGGTGAGCAATTGCATGCAAGTAATGCGTAGCTGGGCAGCTCGAAGCGTTCCCTGGATCGGCCTGATGGGCCTGTTGGGGTCGGCACAGCAAGCCAGCGCCGGCGACTACGGTGGCTCACCGCAGGTGACCCAGTTCATTGGTGAGATGACCCGCGACTATGGCTTCGCCAGCGACCAGTTGAATGAGGTGTTCAGGGAAGTCGAGCGCAAGCAGTCGATTCTCGACGCGATCTCGCGTCCCGCCGAACGGGTCAAGCCGTGGAGCGAGTACCGGCCGATGTTCATCACCGATGCGCGTATCGCCCGCGGCGTCGACTTCTGGCGTCAGCACGAGGCGGTGCTGGCCCGTGCGGAGCGCGAATACGGCGTCCCGGCGCAGGTCATCGTCGCGATCATCGGTGTCGAAACCTTCTTCGGCCGCAACACCGGCAGTTATCGGGTGATCGACGCGCTGTCCACCCTGAGCTTCGATTACCCGCCGCGCGCGCCATTCTTCCGCAAGGAGCTGCGCGAGTTTCTCATGCTGGCGCGCGACGAGCAGCTCGATCCGTTGACCCTCAAGGGCTCGTACGCAGGGGCCATGGGGCTGCCGCAGTTCATGCCCAGCAGCTTCCGCGCCTACGCGGTGGATTTCGACGGCGACGGCCACATCAATATCTGGACCGACGCCGATGACGCCATCGGCAGCGTCGCCAGCTATTTCAAGGAGCATGGATGGGTCGCCGGCCAGCCAGTGGTCAGCCGGGCCAGCGTTTCCGGTCCGCAGGTCGACGATGGCTTGAGCCCGGGCATCGACCCGGTCAAGAATGTCGGGCAGTTGCGGGCGCTGGGCTGGTCGAGTCATGATGCGCTGCGCGACGACCTGCCAGTGACCGCCTTCCGCCTGCAGGGCGCCGAAGGTCCGGAATACTGGATGGGCCTGAAGAATTTCTATGCAATCACTCGCTACAACCGCAGTGTGATGTACGCCATGGCTGTGCACCAACTGTCGGAATCGCTGGTTCAAGCACGGGGCGTCAAGTAATGCGGGCAATGCCGATACGTACATCTTCAGCCATCGCGGCCTGCGCGGCACTGGGCCTGTTGCTCGCCAGCTGCTCGTCGACCCCGCCGCCGTCGCGTACCGTCAAGCAATCGGGCCCGACCGTCAAAGCCATTCCCGGCCTGAACATCAATCGGGCTCACAAGGACGGCGCGCCATGGTGGGACGTCGACGTGTCGAAGATCCCCGACGCCGTACCGACCCTGCACACCGGTCCCTACAAGGCCAACCCCTACACGGTGCTGGGCAAGACCTACTTCCCGATAGCCGAGTCGCGCCAGTATCAGGCCACCGGCACGGCGTCCTGGTATGGCACCAAGTTCCACGGCCAGAACACCGCCAACGGTGAGGTCTACGACCTGTATGGCATGAGCGCGGCGCACAAGACCCTGCCGCTGCCCAGCTATGTGCGCGTGACCAACCTGGACAACAATCGCACGGTGGTACTGCGGGTCAACGACCGCGGGCCTTTCTATTCCGACCGGATCATCGACCTGTCCTATGCCGCCGCCAAGAAGCTGGGCTACGCCGAAACGGGCACTGCGCGCGTCCGGGTCGAGGGGATCGATCCTCAGGAATGGTGGGCCCAGCGTGGTCGCCCGGCGCCGCTGGTGCTGAACCAGGGGCCGGTGGTGGCTCAGGCCCGGCCCAACATCACGCCGTCGGCCGGCACGGTCGAGCAATACACGCCGCCGCCCCAGCAACACGCGGTCGCCACGCTGCCGGTGCAGATGGACGCAAAAAAAAACGGTTCTGCACAAGCGTCTGGCCTGTATCTCCAGGTGGGAGCGTTCGCCAACCCCGACGCTGCGGAGCTGCTGCGTTCCAAGCTGAGCTCGATGGTCAGCGCACCGGCCTTCACCAGCCAGATCGCGGTCAACCAGCAGACGTTCTATCGGGTGCGTCTGGGACCGATCAATTCCCAGGGTGAAGCCCAGCAGATACAGGACAACGTGCGCATGGCCAACCTCGGCGTGCCCAAGTTGGTGACACTGGATTGAACCGCGCCGCCTGCGGGCGGCGCTGCAATGAACGCCCCGCAACGGGCGTGCGACACCGGGCCGCCCGCCCACAACAAGACTGCCCGCAAGGGCATGTGCCCATCAGCAATTTCGAGAGACGGATGAACATCACCACATTTGCCAAACGCCTGTGCCTGCTTGTACCGCTGATCATTGCCCCTGCCGCTTGGGCGGCAGATCAGATGATGCCAGCGCCGCCGCAACTGGCTGCCAAATCCTACGTGCTGATGGAAGCTTCCAGCGGTAACGTGCTGGTTGAAAACAACGGCGACCAGCGTCTGCCGCCAGCCAGCCTGACCAAACTGATGACCGCGTACATCGCCACCCTGGAGATCCGTCGCGGCCAGATCGGCGAGAACGACCCGGTCACCGTCAGCGAAAACGCCTGGCGCACCGGCGGCTCGCGGATGTTCATCAAGGTCGGCACCCAGGTGTCGGTCAGCGACCTGCTGCACGGCATCATCATCCAGTCGGGCAACGACGCTTCGGTGGCGCTCTCCGAGCACATCGCCGGCAGCGAAGACGCCTTCGCCGACATGATGAACACCACCGCCGGCAAACTGGGCATGAGCAACAGCCACTTCATGAACCCGACCGGCCTGCCGAACCCTGAGCACTACTCCACCGCTCACGACATGGCACTGCTGGCTCGCGCCATCATCCACGAAGACCCGGCCCACTATGCGATCTACTCGCAGAAGGAGTTCTTCTGGAACAACATCAAGCAGCCCAACCGCAACCTGCTGCTGTGGCGTGACAAGACCGTCGACGGTCTGAAGACCGGCCACACCGAAGAAGCCGGCTACTGCATGGTGTCCTCGGCCGTGCGCGACGGCATGCGTCTGATCGCCGTGGTGTTCGGCACCAACAGCGAGCAGGCCCGTGCAGCCGAAACCCAGAAGCTGCTGACCTACGGCTTCCGCTTCTACGAAACCCAGACCTTCTACCAGAAGGGCACCGAGCTGGCCAAAGCACCGGTTTGGAAGGGCGATATCCGCGAGATCAAGGCCGGCCTGGCTGAAGACCTGACCATGACGCTGCCCAAGGGCCAGCTGAAGAATCTGGCTGCCAGCATGACCATCAACCCGCAGCTGACCGCGCCCATCGCCAAGGGCGATGTGATCGGCAAGGTCGAAGTGAAGAACGGTGACAAGATCGTTCAGACCTCCGATCTGATCGCGTTGGACGATGTACAGGAAGGTGGTATTTTCCGCCGCGTGTGGGATAGCGTTCGTCTATTCTTCTACGGCTTGTTCAACTGATATCGCGACCGCGCGCCCTCGCCTTGGCAACAGGCGGGGGCGTTGTTGTTTTCACGGTTTACCCGAGGCCGTCATCGTCATGACCGATACCGAAGTAAAAGAACCGAAGATCGAATTTCCCTGCGCCGACTACCCGATCAAGATCATCGGCGACACCGGCGTGGGCTTTCGCGACACGGTGGTGAAGATCGTCGAGAAGCACGCCACCGTCAATCACGACAAGAACGCCGAGCGCCAGAGCACCAACGGCAACTACACCACTCTGCAGTTGCACATCCTGGCGACCGGCCAGGAACAGCTCTACAACATCAACAGTGAGCTGCGCGCCACCGGCATCGTCAAAATGGTGCTTTGATGCCGCAATGCCTGGGGTTTCGCGAACTCGGTCTGATGCCTTACGAGCCCGTCTGGCACGCGATGCAGCGGTTCACCGATCAGCGCGATGCAGACGCCGCCGATGAAGTCTGGCTGGTCCAGCATCCGGCGGTCTTCACCCAGGGCCAGGCGGGCAAGGCCGAGCACCTGCTGGTGCCCGGCGAGATCCCGGTGGTGCAGGTCGACCGTGGTGGCCAGGTGACCTACCATGGCCCCGGCCAACTGGTGGTGTACCTGCTGCTGGACGTGCGCCGGCTGGGCTACGGTGTGCGCGAGCTGGTCACGCGCATGGAACACACCCTGATCGATCTGCTGGCCTCCTATGGGGTGCCAGCCGCAGCCCGTGCGGATGCCCCCGGTGTCTACGTGAACGGCGCGAAGATCGCCTCGCTGGGCCTGCGTATACGCCGTGGTTGCTCATTCCACGGCCTGGCCCTGAACGTCGACATGGACCTCGCGCCCTTTCGACGGATAAATCCATGTGGATATGCCGGCCTGCCGATGACGCAGATGTGCGATCATGTCGCACCCCTTGAATTTGCCGAGGTCAGTGCAAGGCTGCGAGCGCAGCTGGTCAAGCACCTCGACTATGTTGAGCAGACGACCCTTACGGGCGGAATCGACTGATATGACTACCGCGACAGAAGCTGTGCAAACGCTGATCCCCCTGCAGAACCTCGCCGAGGGTGCGCCCAAGGCCAACGCGCCGCGGCCCAAGGTCGAGGCGGGCGTCAAGCTGCGCGGTGCCGAAAAGGTCGCGCGCATCCCGGTCAAGATCATCCCCACCGAAGAGCTGCCGAAAAAGCCCGACTGGATCCGTGTGCGCATTCCGGTGTCGCCCGAAGTCGACCGCATCAAGCAGCTGCTGCGCAAGCACAAGCTGCACAGCGTCTGCGAAGAGGCCAGCTGCCCCAACCTGGGCGAATGCTTCTCCGGCGGTACCGCGACCTTCATGATCATGGGCGACATCTGCACCCGTCGCTGCCCGTTCTGCGATGTGGGTCATGGTCGCCCCAAGGCATTGGACGCCGACGAGCCGATGAACCTCGCCGTGGCCATCGCCGATCTGCGCCTCAAGTACGTGGTGATCACCTCGGTGGATCGCGACGACCTGCGCGACGGCGGTGCCCAGCACTTCGCCGACTGCCTGCGCGAGATCCGCAAGCTGTCACCCGGCGTGCAGTTGGAAACCCTGGTGCCCGACTACCGTGGGCGTATGGACGTGGCACTGGCCATCACGGCGCAAGAGCCGCCGGATGTGTTCAACCACAACCTGGAAACCGTACCGCGCCTGTACAAGGCCGCGCGTCCGGGTTCGGACTATCAGTGGTCGCTGACCCTGCTGCAGAAGTTCAAGGAGCTGGTGCCCCATGTGCCGACCAAGTCCGGCCTGATGCTGGGTCTGGGCGAAACCGACGAGGAAGTGATCGAGGTCATGCACCGCATGCGCGAGCACAACATCGACATGTTGACCCTGGGCCAGTACCTGCAGCCGTCGCGCAGCCACTTGCCGGTCCAGCGCTTCGTGCACCCGGACACCTTCGCCTGGTTCGCCGAGGAAGGCTACAAGATGGGCTTCAAGAACGTCGCCTCCGGGCCGTTGGTGCGCTCCTCGTACCATGCCGACCAGCAGGCGCACGAAGCCAAGATCAAGCTCTGACATCTGCCGGCGTAGAGCAGGCACCGCCTGGTGTACGCCGGACCCACGATTGCGGAGTTTTTCCCATGCAATTACCCCCACGTCTGCCCGACCACGGCACGATCGCCCTGATCGCGCCGGCGGGCCCCATCGAGCTGGACATCAAAGCAGCTTGCGCCTGGGCCCGAGCGCGCGGCTACACGCTGCGGATCTACCCCGGTGTTGCGCTGGCCCAGGGTTATCTGGCCGGTAGCGACGAGGCCCGCCTGCAAGACCTCCACGACGCGTTTTCCGATCCCGAAGTAGATGCCATTTTCTGCCTGCGTGGTGGCTACGGTACGCCCCGTCTGCTGGACAAGATCGACTTCCCGCTACTGGCGCGCCACCCCAAACCCTTCGTGGGCTACAGCGATATCACCGCGCTGCATGTGGCCATCGCTCGCCATGCCGGGTTCGTGACCTTCCATGGGCCGTTGTTCAAATCCGATCTGCTGACGCAGAAGCAAGCGCCTACCGAGTCTTCGTTGTGGCAGATGCTGCGCGGAGAGCTGGGGGCAGGAGACCTGTTGCGGCATCCGCCAGCGTGGCCGCTGACCACGATACTGCCTGGCCAGGCTCAAGGGCGATTGATGGGCGGCAACCTGGCGATGATCAGTGCCACGCTGGGAACGCCGTACGAGCTGCCTGGCGAGGACATCGTGCTGTTCATCGAGGACGTCAACGAGCCGCTGTACCGCGTGGATCGTTTCCTGACCCACCTGCGCCTGGCCGGCAAGCTGCGTGGGGTGCGGGGTGTGATTGTGGGCGACTTCGCGGGCATCGGTGTCGAGCAGATGACGCCGCTGCTGCTCGATACGTTTCAGGCCGATGGCATTCCAGTGCTGGCCGGGTGGCGCAGTGGTCATTGCGATCCGAACCTGACCTTGCCGCTGGGCGTGCAGGTCAGGCTTGACGCCACTGAGCGGCAGGTCTGGTTGGAGCAGGATGTGGTGGTCTAGGCGATGCCAAGGCCACCACATCCTGTTACTGCTGCGCCCGCAAGGCTTCCAGCAGCTTGTGGGTCGGATAGCCGTCAGCTGGCCAGCCCAGGGTTTGCTGCGCACTGCGGATGGCCTTGCGTGTGTTGGCGCCGATGATGCCGTCCGGAGCGCCGGCGTCGTAATTGCGCGCAGTCAACCGGCTCTGCAGCTCGATGCGCTCGGTGCGTGTGAGGGGCATGTCATCTTTCGGCCAGGTGCCTTGAATGTAGCCCGAACCCTGGAAGCGCTGTGCCAGCAGGCTTACGCCCAGCGCGTACGACGAGGAGTTGTTGTACTTCAGGATCGCGCGGAAATTATCGAACACCAGAAAGGCCGGGCCGCGGTAGCCGGCGGGCAGAAGCAGCGCCGCCGAGGCATTCTCGCTGCCCGCCGGGACTGCGCCGCCGGGCATCGTCGCTACACCCAGACGCTGCCATTCGCTGACCGGCTTGCGACTGCTGCCGTCGGCCAGGGCGTAGTCGAAGCCCTCGGGCAGGCGCACTTCCAGGCCCCAGGTCTGGCCGCTTTGCCAGCCAGAGCTTTGCAGGTAGTGGGCCGTAGAGGCGAGGGCGTCGGCGGCGCTGTTCCAGATGTCGCGGCGACCATCGCCGTCGAAGTCCACGGCGTGGGAATTGTAGGTGGTGGGGATGAACTGGGTCTGGCCCATGGCACCGGCCCACGAGCCGAGCATGCGCTCAGGTTGGATGTCGCCATTCTGCAGGATCTGCAACGCAGCCAGCAGCTGGCTTTGCGCGAACTCAGGGCGGCGGCCTTCGTAAGCCAGGGTCGCCAACGAGCGGATCACCGATTTGTCGCCCTGGATCTGACCGAAGCTGCTTTCCATGCCCCACACGGCAACCAGCACCTGGCGCTCGACGCCGTAGCGCTGCTCGATGCTCGTCAGCACGTCCGCATACTGGTCAAGCATGGCCTGGCCACGGCGCACGCGAGTCGGGGAGATGGCGCCGTCGAGGTATTCCCACACCGGACGGCTGAATTCAGGTTGGCTGCGATCAGCCTTGATTACGCTCAGGTCGGGCGTGACGCCTTCAAAGGCGCGGTCGAACAGCTGCGCGTCGACGCCGCTGCGCAGCGCTTGCTGGCGGAAGCCCTGTTGCCATTCTGCGAATGTCTGGGTTGGCAGCACCGGGGTGTCGACGCTGCTCGGCGCGGGCGCCATGGGCACCGGCAGGGAAGGCTGGACGATCGGAGCGGGCAGGGTATCGGCGACGGTGGGTTTTTCCGCGCAGGCAACCAGCAAGGCCAGGCAGGTAGTCACGGCGAACTGGCGCATGGGCCAGCCAGAGGTACGACGAGAAGACATTCACAAGTCCAGGGCTTTCGGGGCAGAGGCAAACCTTAACATGCCAGCCGAACCAGTAGCATGGGTTTAGCCTGTTCAGCGATCAGCCTGACACTCTGCGGTGCAGCTTTGTGGGAGCGGGCTCTGCCCGCGAATGCAGCGACGCAATGTATCTGACATGCCGCAGTGCAGGCTTCATCTGCCTACCAGAATGCTGCGCTATTCGGCCGGAAGGGTCAGGCGCTGGCCCGTCATCAACAGCGATAACCGCGACAACCCCACCCACACCGAACCCGGCGCCTGACCCTTGATCTGCGCGTCAATGCGTTGCGCATCCTGCAGCAACTGCGCCCAGCGCAGTGCCGAATGCCGCTGCAGAGCCTTGCTCATCAGCGGTTTGCGCTTGTCCCAGACGGGCGGGCGGGCCTGGCTGAAAGCCTTGTCCAGCGGCACCCCCTGGCTGTACTGCTGCGACAGGCTGGCCAGCAGGCGTAGCTCGCGGGCCAGCGCCCAGAGGATGACCGGCGGCTCGACACCTTCGCCGCGCAACCCTTCGAGCATGCGCAGAGCATGTTCGGCCTGGCCATTGAGGATCGCATCGATCAGGCCGAACACGTCGAAGCGAGCACTGTCGGCGACCGCCGATTGCACCGTCTCCAGCGTGATCTGGTTACCCTCGGCCAGTAACTTGAGCTTTTCGATCTCCTGCGCGGCCGCCAGCAGATTGCCCTCTACCCGCGCGGCGATCAGCTCCACCGCATCCGGTTGCGCCGCCAGCCCGGCCTGGGCCAGGCGCTGGCGGATCCATTGCGGCAACTGCTGCGCATCCACCGGCCAGATCTGCACGAACTGCGTGTGCGCGCCATCCACCAGGGCCTTGCCCCATTTGGTTTTCTGCGCACTGCCGTCCAGCTTGGGCAGGCTGATCAACAGCACGGTATCTTCGGCAGGTCGTAAGCAGTATTCGATCAGCGCCGCAGCGCCCTTGTCACCCGGCTTGCCCGAAGGCAGGCGCAGTTCCAGCAGGCGCCGCTCGGCAAACAGCGACAGGCTGGCACCGGCCTGCAGCAGCGTGCCCCAATCGAAGTTGCTGTCGGCACTGAACACCTGGCGTTCGTCGAAGCCTTGCTGACGCGCCGTGGCACGTATGGCGTCCGCCGCTTCCTGGCACAGCAGCGGATCGTCGCCGCTGACCACATAGACAGGCGCAAGCGGGCCTTGCAGGTGTTTGCCGAGCTGGGCGGGGGTGATTTTCATGGACGCATCGACAGGATTGAACACTTCACGGGTGCGATGGCAGCGAAAAGGGCGCCTGAGCGCCCTTGTCTGCCTTACTGATTGGGGATCTGGATCGGCGACTGCTGGGGCGTTGCATCCATCACACGCTGAGCTTCGGCGGCCGCATCGGCTTCGGCCTTGGCGCGTGCGTCGGCATCTACCTGCAGCTTTTGCAGCTGGGCAGGGGTGATCTGCTGCAGACGCAGCATCATCCGCTGGACCAACTCGTTACGCATTTCACGACGCACCTGGCTGGCTTCCTGGTCCGAACCTGTCAGGTTGTTGCCGTCGTGGACATAAACCTTCTGCACTTCGATCTTGTCGTTGAGCAAGCTCAGGTTGTTCTGCCCGCGAATCTCATATTGCAGCATGTTGCTCAGCTCGTACTCGGACGAGCGCGCCGAACCGCTGTAGCTGGCGGTGCGACGATCCTCGCGCTCGTTCACCAGGTCCAGGGTGTACGGTGCGCCGCTGGCCACGTGGACCCCGCTGTTCTGCAACGCCTTGCGCAGTTGCACCACGGTCTGGCCGTAGGCGTCGCGCGCAGTAAGGTTGAGTTCCTTGATGGCCATCTCGTTGGTGCCGGTGCCGCGGAGCTGGAAACCACAGGCGCTCAGCAGGACAGCCAGGCCCATAACCAGCAGATTGCGTTTGATCATCTTGTTGCTCCCTAGAAACCTTGTTGGCTGTGGCATGCGTGACGGGCGCCCGGTGAAGCGGGCGCCGGTCGATCAGCTGGCGACGATGTTGACCAGTTTACCTGGTACGACGATGACCTTGCGGATGGTCAGGCCGTCGGTGAAACGCAGCACGTTTTCGTTGACCCGTGCGGCGGCTTCGATCTCTTCGCGGCTGGCACTGGCAGGCATGTCGATCTGGCCGCGCAGCTTGCCGTTGACCTGGATGACCAACTGCAGACTGTCCTGCACCAGGGCCGATTCGTCCAATACAGGCCAGCCGGCATCGATTACCGCATCGGCGTGGCCCAGCTGCTGCCAGAGCTCGTGGCTGATGTGCGGCGTGATCGGTGCCAGCAGCAGGGTCACGGTTTCCAGACCTTCGTGCAGCAAGGCACGATCCTGAGCCGTGGCCTGCGGGGCCTTCTCCAGCACGTTCATCAGCGTCATCACCTGGGCGATGGCGGTGTTGAACTTGTGGTTCTGGCCCACATCCTGACTGGCCTGCTTGATCGCCAGGTGGATCGCGCGGCGAACGGCTTTCTGTTCGTCGTCCAGAGCTACGACGTCGAGCGGGGCATGCGAACCCTGGCCGACATGTGCCTGCGCCAGACGCCAGACGCGCTTGAGGAAGCGGTGCGAGCCTTCCACGCCGGAGTCGGACCACTCCAGGCTCATGTCCGGTGGCGAGGCGAACATCATGAACAGGCGGCAGGTATCGGCACCGTACTGGTCGATCATCGATTGCGGATCGACGCCGTTGTTCTTCGACTTGGCCATCTTCTCGGTGCCGCCGATTTCCACCGGCAGGCCGTCGCTGATGAGTTTGGCCGATACGATCTTGGCCTTGGCATCGCGGACCAGCTCGACGTCGGCTGGGTTGAACCAGGTCTTGCTGCCGTTGGCTTCGAGACGGTAGTAGGTTTCGGCGATGACCATGCCCTGGGTGAGCAGGTTCTTGAACGGCTCGTTGGAGCTGACCAGGCCTTCGTCGCGCATCAGCTTGTGGAAGAAGCGCGCGTACAGCAGGTGCAGGATCGCGTGCTCGATACCACCGATGTACTGATCCACCGGCAACCAGTGGTTGGCAGCGGCCGGATCGACCATGCCGCCTTCATAGTGCGGCGAAGCGTAACGGGCGAAGTACCAGGACGATTCCACGAAGGTGTCCATGGTGTCGGTTTCGCGCTTGGCCGGTGCGCCGCATTTCGGGCAGGTGCACTCGTAGAACTCGGGCATGCGTGCCAGTGGCGAACCGGCGCCATCGGGGACCACGTCTTCGGGCAACACGACCGGCAGTTGATCCTCGGGGACCGGAACGTCGCCGCAGGCATCGCAGTGCACGATCGGGATCGGGCAGCCCCAGTAGCGCTGGCGGCTGATGCCCCAGTCACGCAGGCGGAACTGAGTGCGCGACTTGCCCAGGTCCTTCTTGATCAAGGCCACTTCGATGGCGTCAAATGCACCTTCGAAATCGAGGCCGTCGAATTCGCCGGAGTTGATCAGCGGGCCGTGTTCATTGTAGGCCGCGAGCCATGGCGCAGGCGTCAGCTCGCCGGCGCTGGTGCGCACCACCGGCTTGATCGGCAGGTCGTACTTCAAGGCGAACTCGAAATCGCGCTCGTCGTGGGCCGGAACGGCCATGACCGCACCGTCGCCGTAGTGCATCAGTACATAGTTGGCGACCCAGACCGGCAGCTTCTCGCCGGTGAGCGGATGCTCGACGAACAGCGCGGTCGGCATGCCGCGTTTTTCCTGGGTAGCGACGTCGGCCTCGGCCACGCTGCCGCTCTTGCACTCCTCGATGAAGGCCCGCAGCGCGGCATCGGAGCGTGCGGCCAGAGTCGCCAGCGGATGTTCTGCGGCAACGGCAACGTAGGTGGCGCCCATCAGCGTGTCGGGACGTGTGGTGAAGACCTTCAGCGTGCCGGCCTCACCGATCGAAGACTGATCGTAAGGGAACTGGACTTCCATGCCCTTGGACTTGCCGATCCAGTTGCGCTGCATGGTCTTGACCTGTTCCGGCCAGCCCGGCAGTTCGTCGAGGCTCTCCAGGAGCTCGTCTGCGTACGCGGTGATCTTGAAGTAGTACATCGGGATCTCGCGCTTCTCGATGAGCGCGCCCGAACGCCAGCCACGACCGTCGATGACCTGTTCGTTGGCCAGCACCGTCTGGTCCACCGGGTCCCAGTTCACAGTGCCGTTCTTGCGGTAGATCACGCCTTTTTCGAACAGGCGGGTGAACAGCCATTGTTCCCAGCGGTAGTAGTCGGGCTTGCAGGTGGTGACTTCGCGCGACCAGTCGATGGCCAGGCCCAGGCTCTTGAGCTGGGTCTTCATGTAGGCAATGTTTTCGTACGTCCACTTGGCCGGCGCGACGTTGTTCTTCATGGCCGCGTTTTCCGCCGGCATGCCGAAGGCGTCCCAACCCATGGGCTGCAGGACGTTCTTGCCCTGCATGCGCTGATAGCGTGCAATCACATCGCCAATGGTGTAGTTGCGCACGTGCCCCATGTGCAGTTTGCCGCTGGGGTAGGGGAACATCGACAGGCAGTAGTACGTGTCCTTGCCTGGCTGTTCACTCACTTCAAAAGACTTCTTCGCATCCCAGAAAGACTGGGCGGCGGCTTCGATTTCGCGGGGCTGATAGAGTTCGTGCATGGCTACTTTGCGCTGAGAAATGGGTGACCTTATCCGGCAGCTGCTAAATAGGCTGAGCCTGTTGGCAAGGTACGATGATATTAAACGCCGTAGCATACATGACCCCCCTCTATCGAGGGAAACCTTGATTGCAGCTGCCACAGCTCGACCAAGCGCCTGGCGCGATCCGTTGGTCGCTGCAACCGACTGATTTTCCAGCCAGCGCTAAGCTTGGGGAGGATAGAGCGTTTTTTTCTGGAATGAGGTGAGCCAATGGTAGAGCCGCATATCAAGGCCATGCAGCCTGATGTTTACGAACGTCTCATCGACCGTCTGGGGCTGGCCCTGGATGTGGCCCGAACAGCGGTTCGCCTGCGCGATGAAAAGCCTGCGGAACTGGAGTTGCGTGGCTTGAGCCGGGCCGAGTACGAATTGATCGACGCCTACCTGCATGTCTGTGGCGAGCACGCCTGTGCCGAGCCGTCGGCCCCCACTGTGCCGGTACGCAAGCCCTCGGCCAAGGTGTACTGGCTGCACGAGCGCGACCGACGCAGGTCGTCCATCGGCAGGCATGGCCGCGGGTATTCCGGGAAACCGTGAGCGCAGTTGTTCGCCAGCGCGGCAACGCTTAGGCTTCGGGCATTTTCTGGAGATGCCCGATGTTTTCACGTTTCATCCTCAAACAGTTGTTGCTGCCGCCCGGAATCTTTTTCGTCCTGTTGCTGGTCGCCTGGTGGCTGCGCCGTCGCTGGCCACGGTTGGCGGGCGCCTGCTTCGTCGCCGGATTGGGTGGGCTATGGCTGATGAGCCTGCCGGTGGTGATGCAGCATGCGGCGAACTGGCTCGAGAGCGAACCGGCACTGCCAGGGCAGGGGTGGAGCACCTTGGCGCAGCGCGCCGACGCCATCGTGATTCTGGGAGCCGGTCGCGAGCGCGGCGACCCGGCCTGGGACGGCATCGATCAGCCGACCGGTGTCGCGCTCGAACGGGTCCGCTACGCGGCCAGGCTGGCCAAGGCGTCCGGGCTTCCGGTGCTGACTTCCGGTGGCCTGCACTATGGCTCGCCGCCCAGCGAGGCGTGGATCATGGCGCAGTCGTTGCGCGACGATTTCGGCACCTCGGCGCGCTGGATGGAAGAGCGCAGCCGCACGACCTGGGAGAACGCCGAGTTCAGCGCCCAGTTACTTGCCGAGCACGGCATCAAGCGTGTGGTGGTGGTCACTCAGGCCTGGCACATGCAGCGCTCGCGGTGGAGCTTCGAACAGCACGGGCTGCAGGTGGTGCCGGCACCGGTGGGCTTTCTGGGTACCGACAATGCACGGCCGCTGGGAGGGTGGTTGCCTGAAAGCAAGGCCATCTGGCAGAACGGCCAGCTGCTCAATGAAGCGGTGGGGTTGGTGGGGTACAAGATGTTTTATCGGTGATCTTCAGGGCCTCTTCGCGGGCAGAGCCCCGCTCCCACACCCCCCCCTGTGGGAGCGGGGCTCTGCCCGCGAAGAGGCCGGTACAGATAGCATCAAGCCCTTCTACGCAACAACGCCCACCCCAGCAGCAACACGCACACCACTGTCATCGGCCATGACCGCAGCTGCAGATAAGGCGTCAGACCCTGCATTGGCGTCACCTCGCCATACATCACCGCCTCCTCGAACTGCGGCACCTGGGTGGTAATGTTGCCGAACGGATCGATCAACGCAGTGACACCGTTGTTGGTGGCGCGGATCATCCAGCGGCCGGCCTCCAGCGCGCGCATCTGTGCCATCTGCAGGTGTTGCAGCGGACCTATCGAAGTGCCGAACCAGGTGTCGTTGCTGATCGTCAGCAGCAGGTCGCTGCGTGCGGCCATGCTCGCGGCCAACTCCGGATACACCACTTCGTAGCAGATGAACGGCGCGATCTGGTATCCCTTGGCCTGCAGTAACGGCTGGTCGGCCGGGCCGCGGGCGAAGTCGGACATGGGTAGGTCGAAGAACGCGATCAGGCCGCGCAGCAGATCCTGCAGCGGCACGTACTCGCCGAAGGGCACCAGCTTCTGCTTGCGGTACAAGCCTTCGCCGTCACCTACCACGGTAATGCCGTTGTAGAACCGGCGCTGACCGTCTTCCACCTGGCGTATGGGCACGCCGGTGATCAGTGCCGAATGCCGGTCGCTGGCAAACCTGCCCATCATCGTCAGATAGCCTTGAGCCGAGTCCATCAGTACCGGCACCGCCGTTTCCGGCCAGACGATGAGGTCCACGGGCTTGGAAACGAAGGTTTTGTCGCGATACAGCTGCAACTGGTGATCGACCGCTTCGGGGTTCCACTTGATGCTCTGGGCAATGTTGCCCTGGACCGCCGCCACGTTCAGCGGCTCGCCGGCGGGGGTCGTCCAGTTGTGGCCCTTGAATGCCTGGCCGAGGATCCACGGCGCCAGCAGCAACACCACAGCGCCCGCCAGCAATGGCTTGCGGTGGCGCAGGCGTGCAAGGTTGCACAACAGCGCCGCAGTCATGGCGAGGGCGAAGGACACCAGCCACATGCCGCCCACTGGCGCCAGGCCGGCAAGCGGGCCGTGCAACTGGCTGTAGCCGCTGTACAGCCAGGGGAAACCGGTCAAAAACCAGCCGCGGAATGCTTCCTGGCCCAACCACAGCGCGGCAAAGGCCAGAGCGTCAGCCAATGGAGCATCGGTGCGCCGCAGCCAGCGCGCCCACACCCAGGCGGGCAGGGCGAAGAACAGCGCGACCGCAGCGACGAAGCCAAGCATCAGCAAACCTGCCAACGCCACCGACGCGCCGCCATAAGTATGGATGCTGACGTAGATCCAGCTGGTGCCGGCGCCGAACAGACCGAAACCGTAGCACCAGCCACGGCCCAGCGCCTGGCGCGGTTTCAGCTCGCGCAGGCCGAGATAGAACAACGCCAGCGAAAGCAGGGCCAGCGGCCAGAGATCGAAGGGGGCCAGGAACAGCGGGGTCATCCCGCCGGCCGCCATGGCCAGCAGGTTACCGGGCCAGCCGGGGCGGGTGATCCAGCGCATTATTTTCCTTAACGAGGGGTCTGGGCAGATGCCTCAGCGGGCGATTGGCGTAAGGCGCAGCAAGTGGATGCGGCGGCTGTCGGCGTTGAGGATGCGAAAGCGCCAGGCACCGATCTCGGTCGTTTCGTTGCGCTTGGGCAGGTGGCCGAAGGCACTCATCACCAGGCCGCCGACGGTGTCGAATTCATCGTCGGAGAACTGGCTTTCGAAGAACTCGTTGAAGTTCTCGATCGGGGTCAGCGCCTTTATCAGGAAGTCGCCGCTGGGCAGCGGCTTGATGTAGCTGTCTTCCTCGACGTCGTGCTCGTCCTCGATGTCGCCGACGATCTGTTCCAGCACGTCTTCGATGGTCACCAGGCCTGCCACACCGCCGTATTCGTCGATCACGATGGCCATGTGGTTGTGGTTGGCGCGGAACTCACGCAGCAACACGTTCAGACGCTTGGACTCGGGCACGAAGGTGGCCGGGCGCAGCAGATCCTTGATGTTGAAGTTCGCGTGGTCGTTCTGCAGGATCAGCGGCAGCAGGTCTTTGGCCAGCAGCACGCCGATCACGTCGTCGTGGTTCTCGCCCACCACCGGGTAGCGCGAGTGCGCGGCATCGATGACCGCCGGCAGGAATTCCTGCAGGGTCTGCGTGGACTTGATGCTGATCAGCTGCGAGCGCGGCACCATGATGTCGCGCACTTGCAGGTCGGCGACCTGGATGGCGCCTTCCACGATGGTCAATGCTTCGCTGTCCAGGAGCTTGTTCTGGTGCGCTTCGCGCAGCAGTTCCAGCAGTTCCTGGCGGTTCTTGGGCTCATGGGCAAAGGCCTGGGTCAGTTTACCCAACCATGACTTCTGCCCGTTGCTCGATCGATCTTCGCTCATAGCCCTTTACTCGTGATCCTTGCCAATTGCTTTGGTGGGGGTGTCGTCGACGTCTTCGTCGGCGGCATAGGGGTCCGGATGACCCAATTCTGCTAGCAACTCTCGTTCCAGCGCTTCCATTTCCTCGGCCTCATCGTCGTCGATGTGGTCGTAGCCCAGCAGGTGCAGGCAGCCGTGCATCACCAGGTGCGCCCAGTGTGCGTCCAGGGCTTTGCCCTGTTCGGCGGCCTCGCGCTCGACTACCGGCACACAGATGACCAGGTCGCCCAGCAGCGGAATGTCGAGCAGGTCGTCCGGCACGTCTGCGGGAAATGAAAGCACGTTGGTTGCGTAATCTTTGTGACGATAGGTGAGATTCAGCTCGCGGCCTTCGGTTTCATCGACCAGGCGGATGGTCATCTCCGAATCGGCGCTGCGCTGGCGCAACGCCAGCTCGCACCAGCGGCGGAACTCGGCATCGCTCGGGCCAGGCGCGGTGCTGGCCCGTTGCAGGTCAAGCTCAAGCATCGCGGCGTTTGTCCCCGGCCTCGTTGACGGTGGCAGGCTGGGCGTCGAAACGCTCGTAGGCCTCGACGATGCGCTGCACCAGCGGGTGACGAACGACGTCCTTGGGCATGAAGTGGGTGAAGCTGATGCCCGGAACGTCCTTGAGCACTTCGATCACCTGGCCCAGGCCTGACTTGGTGCCCTTGGGCAGGTCGACCTGGGTGATGTCGCCGGTGATCACCGCGGTCGAGCCGAAGCCGATGCGGGTCAGGAACATCTTCATCTGTTCCACGGTGGTGTTCTGGCTCTCATCAAGGATGATGAAGCTGTTGTTCAGGGTGCGTCCGCGCATGTAGGCCAGTGGCGCGATCTCGATGACCTGTTTTTCGATCAACTTGGCGACGTGTTCGAAGCCGAGCATTTCGTACAGCGCGTCGTACAGTGGACGCAGGTAGGGGTCGATCTTCTGGGCCAGATCGCCGGGCAGGAACCCGAGCTTTTCGCCCGCTTCCACGGCAGGGCGCACCAGAAGAATGCGTCGAACCTGCTCGCGCTCCAGCGCATCGACGGCGGCGGCCACGGCCAGGTACGTCTTGCCGGTACCGGCCGGGCCGATGCCGAAATTGATATCGTTGGCCAGGATTTCCTTGACGTAGCGCTGCTGATTCAAACCGCGCGGCTTGATCATGCCCTTGCGGGTACGCAGCGCCACCGGCACTTCGCCCGGAGCCGGGTTGTCCAGCTCCTCGACGGCCGATTCCTGCAAAAACAGGTGAACGGTGTCGGGGGACAGCTCGGTGGCCTTGGTTTCCCGGTACAGGCGGCGCAGCAGGTTTTCCGCCGAGCGCGTGTGCTGGGCGTCGCCGATCAGTTCGAACTGATTGCCACGGTTGCGAATTTCGATTTCCAGGCGCTGTTCGATCAAGCGCAGATGCTCGTCGAATTGTCCGCACAGGTTGGCGAAGCGGCGAGCCTCGAAAGGCTCGAGCAAGAAGCGATGTGGTTCGATAGGTACGTTCAAGGTCGTATTCGGCCGCCCGACGGCAATTGAAATGAGTCCAAGGATAACCCCTGTCAGGGGCGAGGCGAAAGGGGCGAGCGGCGAATGGCGCTCGTCGCCTCCTTGTAGGAGCGGCCATCGGCCGCGCAGGGTTCGCCGTGGTGCGGCTGTCAGGCCAGCAGTTCACCACGCAGGGAGTGGGGCCGGGCCTCGGCGATGTGGATGTCGACGAACTGGCCGATCAGTCGGGCATCCGAGCAGGTGAAGTTGACGATACGGTTGTTCTCGGTACGACCCTGCAACTGGCCCGGATCCTTGCGCGAATAATCGGTGACGAGGATGCGCTGGGTGGTCCCGACCATCTGCCGGCTGATCTCGAACCCTTGCTGATTCAAGCGATGCTGCAAGGCATCCAGGCGCTGTTTCTTCACCGCCTCGGGAGTGTCATCGGCCAGGTCGGCCGCCGGTGTGCCGGGCCGCTGGCTATAGATGAAGGAATACGAGAAATCCATGCCCACGTCGGCGACCAGTTTCATGGTCTGCTCGAAGTCCTTATCGGTCTCGCCGGGGAAACCGATGATGAAGTCCGAACTGATGCAGATGTCCGGCACCGCTGCCTTGAGCTTGCGCAACTTGGACTTGTATTCCAGCACCGTGTGCCCGCGCTTCATCGCGGCCAGCACGCGGTCCGAACCGGACTGCACCGGCAGGTGCAGGTGTTTCACCAACTGCGGCACTTCGGCGTGGGCCAGGATCAGGCTGTCGGAAAACTCCAGCGGGTGCGAGGTGGTGTAGCGGATGCGCTCGATCCCGTCGATCTGGGCGACCACGCGGATCAGCTCGGCCAGATCGGCCAGGCGACCGTCGTGGGTCTGGCCTCGGTAGCCGTTGACGTTCTGGCCCAGCAGGGTGACTTCGCGCACGCCGTTGTCGGCCAGGTGCATGACCTCGGCCAGAACGTCGTCGAAGGGCCGGCTGACCTCTTCGCCACGGGTATAGGGCACCACGCAGAAGGTGCAGTATTTGCTGCAGCCTTCCATCACCGACACGTAGGCGGTCGGTCCGTCGATACGGGGCTCGGGCAGGTGGTCGAACTTCTCGATCTCGGGGAAGGAAATATCCACCTGCGGCAGGCGGGTGATGCGCGCTGCGTCGATCATCTCGGGCAGTCGGTGCAGGGTCTGCGGGCCGAACACCACGTCGACGTAGGGCGCGCGGTCGCGGATGGCCTCGCCTTCCTGGCTGGCCACGCAGCCGCCCACGGCGATGACCATTTCCGGCTTCGCCAGCTTGAGCTCGCGCCAGCGACCCAACTGCGAATAGACGCGGTCCTGGGCACGCTCGCGAATCGAACAGGTGTTGAGCAGAATCACGTCGGCATCTTCGGCGCGGGCCGTGACTTCCAGGGCTTGATGTTCACCCAGCAGGTCGACCATGCGCGAGCTGTCGTACTCGTTCATCTGGCAGCCGTGGGTTTCGATGTAAAGCTTCTTGGCCATTAGGTGATCATCAAGTGGTTCAAAGAACCGCGCATTATAGTGTCCGTGGTCGGTGGTTCCTAGCATTGCCTGTCGGGCGGCTATGCTATAGTTTTCGCCCTCTTTCAAGCTCACGACCTTATATCTGCCGACGATGACCAAACGCGAAGCTCCAATCTACAAAGTGATTTTCCTCAATCAGGGCCAGGTATTCGAGATGTACGCCAAGCAGATCTACCAGAGCGATCTGTGGGGGTTTCTGGAGGTCGAGGAATTTGTCTTTGGCGAGCGCACCACCGTGGTCGTCGACCCCAGCGAAGAAAAGCTCAAGGCGCAGTTCGAAGGCGTCACGCGCAGCTTCGTGCCGATGCATTCGATCGTGCGGATCGATGAAGTCGAGCGTCTGGGCACGCCGAAGATCAGCGAGGCGCGCATGACCGGCAACGTGATGCCCTTCCCCATGCCGATGCCCGACAAGTAACCACTCGCCGGACAGCGACCCGGCTCAGGGCAGGGGGGCGAAGGGTGAGCGGCTGCCGCCGTCGGCGGTCTGCAGTTCGAGCAGGTATTTGCGGAAAATCTGCCCCAGCACCTGGGTGGCCACTTCGAGGTCTTCGCGGCGCATCTGCCCGGACACCTCGTCGGCCACGTCCAGCGCATCTTCGGCGCCGTTGACCGCGGCCATCTTCAGTACGATGTAGGCCTGGATATTGTTGGCCGCCACGCCCTCACCCTTGAAGAACATGGTCCCCAGGTGATACTGCGCTTCGGCATGGCCTTGCAGGGAGGCCTGTTCGAAATAGCTCAGGGCCTGATTGAGGTCGCGCTCGGTGCGCGTGCCGTCGTAGTAGAACTGACCCAGCTCGAATTGCGCCTGCGCGTCGCCGTCCTTTGCCGCCTGCTGACAGGCAGCCAGCGCTGCGGGCAAGGCCTGGGCAGAAGTATTGAGGGTGCAGCGACCCACCGCCGGGATCAACAACGAATTGCCGCCTGCGGTAGCCATTAGCGGCTGAAGAAGCAACAGGCAGCCCAATGCAAGGGCGCGGCCGGTGCGGTTCATGGGGATCGACTTACCTCTGCGGAATGCGGGCGGACCCGACGTGGAAACGTGGCGGGTGCTGCATTATGAAATAAGCGGGGGGGCGGTTACAAAGTCTTTACTCGTTTTTCTGCGATATCGTCCAGATGGCAAGACTTCACAGGGGCAAGCGGCCGTTGGAAGGCGCGATCATGTGAACGGCTGGAAGGGGTGGCAAGGCCATCTGCAGGAGCGGTCAGTGGCCGCGAAGGCTCATGCGCGGCAAATCTGACACTGCGCGGTGAACTCTTCGCGGCCACTGACCGCTCCTACAGGATGGCTACTTCCGGCCTGGGTTCACTTCAGGGCTGCGAACGCTTTTTCGGCAGCATCCAGGGTGATCGCAAGCTCGGCATCGCCGTGGGCGATGGAGGTGAAGCCTGCTTCGAACGCGCTCGGCGCCAGGTACACGCCGCCGTCGAGCATCAAATGGAAGAAGCGCTTGAAGCGCTCGGCATCGCTGCTCATGACGTCTTCGAAGGTGACGATGTCGTCGGCGCCGCTGAAGTACAGGCCGAACATGCCGCCCGCCTGGGTGGTCACGAACGGGATGCCTGCGGCATCGGCTCGCTGCTGCAGGCCATCGAGCAAGCGGGCGGTGTAGTCGCTCAGCTCGTCATGGAAGCCCGGACGGCTGATCAGGTTGAGGGTGGTCAGGCCGGCGGCCATGGCCAAGGGATTGCCCGACAGCGTGCCAGCCTGGTAGACCGGGCCCAGCGGCGCGATGTGCGACATGATCTCGCGCTTGCCGCCGAAGCAGCCCACGGGCATGCCGCCACCGATGATCTTGCCGAACGTGCTCAGGTCCGGCGTGACGCCGTAGTACGCCTGGGCGCCGCCCAGGGCCACGCGGAAACCGGTCATCACTTCGTCGAAGATCAGCACCACGCCGTACTGGTCGCACAGGCGACGCAGGCCTTCCAGAAAACCGGGCGCCGGCGGTACGCAGTTCATGTTGCCCGCCACGGGTTCGACGATGATGCAGGCTACTTCATCGGCGACTTCGGCCAGCATCTGCTCCACTGCAGCAATGTCGTTGAACGGCAGGGTCAGGGTATGTTTGGCGAATGCCGCCGGCACGCCGGGCGAGCTGGGCACACCGAGGGTGAGGGCGCCGGAGCCGGCCTTGACCAGCAGGCTGTCGGAGTGGCCGTGGTAGCAACCTTCGAACTTGATGATGCTGTCGCGACCGGTGAAACCACGGGCCAGACGAATGGCGCTCATGGTCGCCTCGGTGCCCGAGCTGACCATGCGCACCATTTCCATGGACGGCACGATGGCGCAGACCAGGTCGGCCATCTGCGTTTCCATTTCGGTCGGCGCGCCGTATGACAAACCATGTTCGAGCTGCTTGCGCACGGCGTCGAGCACGTCCGGATGGCTGTGACCCAGAATCATCGGCCCCCAGGAACCGACGTAGTCCACGTAGCGCTTGTCGTCTTCGTCGGTGACATAGGCACCGGCAGCGTGCTTGAAGAACAGCGGCGTGCCGCCGACGCTCTTGAAGGCACGCACGGGCGAGTTGACGCCGCCGGGGATGTGCTTCTGGGCATTGGCGAACAGGGTTTCGGAACGGGACATAAATGAGCTCTCTTGCATCAGGCAGTTTCGAACAGCGCGTTCAGGGCGCGGGCGCGGCGGGTGACTTCTTGGGCCGTGTCGGCGCCGAACAGCGCATGCACCACGGCCAGCAGGTCGGCACCGCAGGCCACCAGCGGCGCAGCGTTGTCCAGGGTGATGCCGCCAATGACGGCAATCGGCAATTTCAATTCGGCCCGCGCCTGGCTCAACAGTTCAATGCTGGCAGGCGATGCGTCGGGCTTGGTCTGGGAGGCGAAGAAGCGGCCAAAGGCCACGTAGCTGGCCCCTTCGCGGGCCGCCTGGCGCGCCAGGTCGAGGTTGGCATGGCAGGTGCTGCCGATGATCGCCTTGCGCCCCAGCAGGGCGCGGGCTGGAGTCAACGGGCCATCGGTCTGGCCCAGGTGCACGCCGACGTTGAGTCGCGCGGCCAGTTCGGCGTCGTCGTTGATGATGAGGTGCGCCTTGTAGCGCTCGCACAGCTGACGCAGTTTTTCCGCTTCGCGCAGGCGACGGGCTTCGTCGTTGCTCTTGTCACGGTACTGCAGCATCGTGATGCCGCCATCCAGGGCGGCCTCGACGTACTTGAGGAACTTGCCGGCCAACAGCTGGCTGTCGGTGATGGCGTAGACGCCACGTAAGTTCATCGCTTGGGCCTCGGGCAGGGGGCGGAGATTTGGCTCAAGAGCAGAAATCCAGGGGTAGGCGACGGGGCACGAATTGCCCGTGGCCCAGTTGCTCGGCGTCGCGCAGGGTACGCCAGGTGTAGTCGAGGGCCGACTGCACGGCGCTTTCCAGGCCTTCGCCCAGGGCCAGGCGACCGGCCAGAGCACTGGCCAGGGTGCACCCGGAGCCGTGGTAGCTGCCGGGCAGGCGCTGGCAGGTGAAGGTGCGACGGCTGCCGTCGCGGCTGTACAGGCGGTTGTGCACTTCGTGCTCGTCGCCGTGGCCGCCGGTGATCAGCAGGTGCTTGCAGAACGGCAGCAACTTTTGCGCGCATTCGTCGGCGCTGCCCTCGGGCAGGTCGGCGAGGATGCGTGCCTCGGGCAGGTTCGGCGTGGCGATGGTGGCCAGCGGCAGCAGCTGCTCGCGCATCGCATAGCCGACCTCGTCCTTGCCCAGGCTGCCGCCACCGCCGGCGCGCAACACCGGATCGCAGACCATCGGCAGATGAGGGTGGGCCGACAACAGCTCGACCACGGTCGCAACCATGTCCACCGAGCCGAGCATGCCCAGCTTGACCGCCGCCACCGGCGAATCGCTGAGCACGGCATTGGCCTGGGCCAGGATCCATTCGCGGTCGAGCACACGGAAATCGCTGACGTTGACGGTGTTCTGCACGGTCAGCGCGGTAACCGTCGGCGCGGCATGGCAGCCCTGGGCGAGCAAGGCTTCGATATCTGCCTGCAGGCCGGCGCCGCCACTGGGGTCGTGGCCGGAGAGACAGAGGACAACGGGGCGGGAGCTATAGATATTCATGGTGCGCGAGCTTATCACGGCGCACGGCGTTGTAGCAGGGCTGCAAGCGCTGGGCAGGGTGCCCCGATGACTGGTTCGATGGACAGGGTTCGCGCTTTGTACGGTGCCTCTGTATCATATTGACATTACACTCTGACAGGTTCCGAAAGCAGCGGCCCAGAGCCGACTGAGGGAACATTGCGCACCGCCCGTCGTGCACGCAGACGCTGTGCTAGAGTCATTCGATATCGATAACAGGCTGTGCCGATTGCATCGAACCAAAGGGAATGGGGGCTTCCCGATGCGATCAGGTGTGCCACGCTGGGGCTGTATGCGCTATTTGCTTATCCTGATCATGGCCTTGCTGCCCATGCTGGCGTGTGCAGTCGACTTCGACGAGACCACGCGCAGCCTTGCGCTCGGCCGCTCGATGCAGGTCTACGAAGACGTGGCCGGCGATGCGACCATCGAGCAGATCACCCGCGACCTGGCCCCGGCCTTCCGTCAGCACCATGCCGACGTGCTCAATGCGGGCTATTCGGAGTCGGTGTTCTGGCTGCGTATCGATCTGCGCTATGTGCCGCGTGTCGACAGGTCGCCACACAGCTGGCTGCTGGAGCTGGCGTATCCGCCGATGGATCACCTGGAACTGTACCTGCCCGATGCCGCCGGCCAGTACCACCTGGTGCAGCGAACCGGCGATGCGTTGCCGTACGACAGCCGCCAGATCAAGCAGAACAACTACCTGTTCGAAGTGCCTTTCCAGCCCGATGAAGCCAAGACGGTGTACCTGCGCCTGCACAGCCAGGGCTCGGTCCAGGCGCCGGTAAGCCTTTGGTCGGCCAATGCCTACCTGGAGGCGCAGCCTTCACGGCTGTACGTGCTCGGGCTGATCTACGGCGTGCTGCTGGGCATGCTGGTGTACAACCTGTTCATCTTCCTCAGCGTGCGCGACCGCAGCTATCTCTACTACATCGTCTATATCGCCTCATTCGGGCTTTACCAGGTGTCGGTGAACGGCGCCGGGGTCGAGTATTTCTGGCCGAACAACCCGTGGTGGGCCAACGCCGCCACGCCGTTCTTCATCGGCGCGGCCGGGTTCTTCGGCTGCCTGTTCTCGCGCAGTTTTCTGCAGACCGCCCGCCACAGTCGTTGGATGGATCGGCTGCTGGTCGGCCTCATGGTGTACGGCGCCGTGGTCATGGCGCTGTCGCTGTCGACCAGCTACGCCCTGGCGTTGCGTCTGGCCACGGCGCTGGCGTTGTGTTTCACCGTCGTGATCTTCACCGCCGGTATCGTCGCCTGGTTGCGCGGCATGCGCCTGGCGCGCTATTTCATCATTGCCTGGAGCGCGTTCCTGCTGGGCGGCATCGTCAACACCCTCATGGTGTTGGGTTACCTGCCCAATGTGTTCATCACCATGTACGCCAGCCAGCTTGGCTCGGCGCTGGAGGTCGGCCTGCTGTCGCTGGCGCTGGCCGACCGCATCAACGTGCTGCGCGACCAGCAGGCACAGACGCTCAAGGAAGCCGGGCTCAAGCTTGAACTGGCGAACCAGGAGCTGGCGGCGAGCAACCGCTTGAAGGATGAGTTCCTGGCTACTGTCACCCACGAACTGCGCACGCCGATGAATGGCGTGATCGGCTCGCTGGAACTGATGCAGACCGTACCCATGGGGCCGGAGCTGGCCCAGTATCAACACACTGCGGCAGGCTCGGCGCGGGACATGATGCGCATGGTCGACGACATTCTGATTCTGACCGAACTGCAGGCCGGGCGGCTCTATCCGCGCAACGAGCCGTTCAGCCTGCAGGCGTTGCTCGACAGCATGCAGATGCAGTTCAGCCGCCAAGCCCATGCCAAGGGGCTGGCGTTCACCGTCGAGCGCGCAGCGGGGTTGCCCGATCGTCTGCGGGGAGACGTCAAGAAGCTCGCGCTGTGCCTGGCCTGCCTGATCGACAACGGCATCAAGTTCACTCGCGAAGGCAGCGTCAACGTGCGGGTCAGCGGCGGCGAGCCGCAGGACGATCACCTGCAGGTCGTCTTCAAGGTCAGCGACAGCGGCATCGGCTTCACGCATCGTGACGAAGAGACGCTCTATCAGCGCTTCTACCAACTCGATGGTTCCATGACCCGCGAATACGGCGGGCTGGGCATCGGTCTGGCAATCTGTCGGCAATTGGCCGAGCTGGTGGGTGGTCAACTTCATCACCAGTCCGAGCCCGGACGCGGCAGCTGTTTCGAATTCAGCGTGCGTCTGGGGGTGGTCGAAGCCCATCCGGGCCGTGCCTTGAGCACCAGTGCCGGTGCCTTCGGTACCCAGCGCGCCGCCCACGAATGCACCGTGTTGCTGGTGGACGACAACAGCGTCGACCAGTTGGTCGTTCGCGGCATGCTGCTCAAACTCGGCTATCGGGTACGGACCGCCGAGGATGGTTCGGGTGCGCTCGCCCTGCTGGCGCGCGAGCGATTCGATGCGGTGCTGATGGAATGCAGCCTGCCGACCCAGAGCGCCCTGCAGACCACCCGCATGCTGCGCAGCTTGCCAGGTTGCGAGCGGCTGCCGGTACTGGCGATCATCGATGTCGGCCAGCAGGGGCAGCGCGAGCGGTGCCTGGAGGCAGGTGTGTCGGTGTGTCTGGCGCGTCCGGTGCGCTTCGAAGAACTGCAGGCGCTGTTGCATGGCTGCGTCCTCGCTCAGCCCAAGCCCCTCTCGCCGCTGGCTGCGGACGCTCCGCCCGGAGCAGCCCCGGCATAATCCGGGACGCGTCACGGGGGTGCCTTTCGTAGGCATTGCAGGCAAGATGCAAGACTGCCAGATCAGCCAGGACATGCCCCATGAGTAATGCCCCAGACTTCGTAGTTGTAGAAACCGCCGAACAAGCCGTGGATCGGCTGGCGGAGCTGCACGAACGGGCCACCCGCGCCCTGAGCCAGGCACTCAAGCGCTACCTCAAGGATCGCAGCGAGCCGGATGCGGCCGAACGTGACCTGTTCCGCTACCCCGAACTGCGCCTGACCTACGCCTACAACGGCGAATTGCCGGCCATCACCCGCGCCTACGCCAAGGTCAACCTGCCCGGTGTCTATTCGGTGACCGTGACCCAGCCTGCGGCCTTCCGCGGCTATCTGCTGGACCAGCTGCGGCCCTTGATGCGCGACTTCGCGGTGACCATCGAAGTCGGTGTCAGCGAGCAGAACATCCCTTATCCCTACGTCGTCGACCAGGGCGACGAGCTGGCCGGCAGCGGTGTGACCGCCGCAGCGCTGGCGCGAGTGTTCCCCAGCACCGACCTGTCCGCCGCCACCGACGGTATTGCCGACGGCCTGTACGATTGGGCCACGGCCGATCCGCTGCCGCTGGCGCTGTTCGATGCCGCGCGGGTGGATTTCTCCCTGCGCCGTTTGATCCACTACACCGGCAGCGACTGGAAGCATGTGCAGCCCTGGATCCTGCTGACCAACTATCACCGCTACGTCGACCAGTTCGTCACCCACGGCCTGGAGCAGCTGCGCAACGACCCACGCTTCGTGCGTCTGGTGATGCCGGGCAACGTGATCATCGAAAAGAGCATGGACAACGGTGAGGCCCAGGCGCTGGTGGCCAGCGTGGTCTGGCACCGCTACCAGATGCCGGCCTACCACCTGATCGCCGAGGACGGCGATGGCGTGACCCTGGTGAACATCGGCGTCGGCCCGTCGAATGCCAAGAACATCACCGACCACCTGGCCGTGCTGCGCCCGCATTGCTGGTTGATGATCGGCCACTGCGGTGGCCTGCGTCAGTCGCAGACCATCGGCGACTACGTGCTGGCCCACGCCTACATGCGCCAGGACGGGATTCTCGATCGGGTCCTGCCGCCCAACATCCCCATCCCGGCCCTGGCCGAAGTGCAGCTGGCCTTGCAGGAAGCGGCGGCGCAAGTCACCGGCGAGCGCGGCGACGACCTCAAGAAGCGCCTGCGCACCGGCACCGTACTGACCTACGACGACCGCAACTGGGAACTGCGCTGGGCCCAGGAGCGGCCGCTGATCAACCTGTCGCGCGCCGTGGCCGTGGATATGGAAAGCGGCACCATCGCCGCCCAGGGCTATCGCCTGCGGGTGCCCTACGGCACCTTGCTGTGCGTGTCCGACAAGCCGCTGCACAGCGAGATCAAGCTGCCGGGATCGGCCAACGCGTTCTACAATCGCGCGGTCAGCCAGCACCTGAACATCGGCATCGCTGCCTTGAACCTGCTGCGCAGCCAGCTCAATTCGCTGCACTCGCGTAAGCTGCGCAGCTTCGACGAGCCGCCGTTCCGCTGACAGGTTTGCCGTGGCGGGCAAGGGCCTCTAGCATGAGCGCTCTTGCCCGCACGAAAGCCTTTTGTCATGCCTTTGCCTCCTCGCTCCAAGCAACGTTCCGCCGCCGGTAAACGCCGCGTGGCCAAGGCGCCACCTGCCCAACCTCGGTTGGTGCTGTTCAACAAGCCGTTCGACGTGCTGACCCAGTTCAGCGACGGTGAGGGGCGCGCGACCTTGAAGGATTTCATCGACATCGCCGGGATCTACCCGGCCGGCCGTCTGGACCGCGACAGCGAAGGGCTGTTGTTGCTGACCAACGATGGGCAACTGCAGGCACGCATCGCCGACCCGAAGCACAAGCTGGCCAAGACCTATTGGGTGCAGGTCGAAGGCGTGCCCGACGAGGCGCAATTGCAGCGTTTGCGCAGCGGGGTGGAACTCAACGATGGCATGACCTTGCCCGCCGAGGCGCGATTGCTGGATGAGCCGGACCTGTGGCCGCGCGATCCGCCCGTTCGCTTTCGCAAGAGCGTGCCGACCCATTGGTTGGAGCTGGTGATCAAGGAAGGGCGCAACCGTCAGGTGCGGCGCATGACGGCGGCGGTGGGCCTGCCGACCCTGCGTCTGGTACGGGTGCGCATCGGCGACTGGAGCCTCGAGGGCCTGAGACAGGGCGAATGGCGCGAGGTGCCCGCCAGTCTGTAGCAAGCCCCGCCCCCTGTGGGAGCGGGCTCTGCCCGCGAGGATCTGCCCGCCTGCCTCAGGCCCTGCCCCCTGTGGGAGCGGGCTCTGCCCGCGAAGATCTACCCGCCTGCCTCAGGCCTCAGCCTTGGCTACGCAGATGAGTCAACGGTAGTTCAGTGCTGGCCATGACCTGGTTGAGCACGAAGCTGGAACGCACGCTGGTCACTCCTTCGATCCGCGTCAGGTGGCCCAGCAGCAGCTTTTGATAGTGGTCCATGTCCGGCACCACCACTTTGAGCTGATAGTCCGCATCCATGCCGGTCACCAGGCTGCATTCGAGCACCTGCGGCAGTCCGCGAATGGCCGCTTCGAAGGTTTCGAAACGTTCCGGGGTGTGGCGGTCCATGCCGATCAGCACATAGGCGGTCAGGCTCAACCCCAGCTTCTTGCGGTCCAGCAGAGCGACCTGGCGGGAAATATAGCCGTCGTCTTCGAGCTGCTTGACGCGCCGAGAGCAGGGCGACGGCGAGAGACCAATGCGTTCGGCCAGTTCCTGGTTGGAAATGCGCGCGTCGCGCTGCAATTCAGCCAGGATGCTCAGATCATAGCGATCAAGTTTGCTCATCAAATCTGCCTTCGTGTTTTGCGTTGCGACAAATTATCCATCCGAAGGCAAAAATTGCGCAAGTGCTATGTAAATCAGCAATGTTCGCAATCGGCTGCTGCACCTGCGGCGCTATAGTTATCCACAGAATCACTGCCCGGACATGAGTCCACTGCGATCCGCTCAATCAGGCGGGTTGCGGCCACCGCCCCCACCGGGGTTGCGCTGGCCCCCGGGCTGCACACTGCCCAGAAGGCGGCGTGAGGTGAGCCGACGTCACAAGCGTCGAGCAGGGACAGAGTTCGAAAGAGGAGGCCGACGGGTCTCCTTTTTTTTCGCCTGCGAAACGGTAGTGAGTGTGGCGTTGTGGGTCAGTCATGAAGTGGCTGCTTGTGCCGATAACCTGTGCAGGTCCCTGACGGGATCTTCACAGAACCGCGTTCGGGTTTGTCAGTCTGATGATGAGTAGCTCACCTTATCTTGCGAGGAACAGCATGAAATCGCCCCTCTGGCGTCTTGCCGGTGTCGCTGCGCTCTGCCTGGCCGTAGGCGCGCCGGCGTATGCGGAAGGTCCGCAGGATCAGTTGCGCGGCAGCTCCAACGGCGGCCAGCGCGGGCCGGGCGGGGGCAACGCCGGGCCGGGTCAGCAACCCGGGGGTGGTCAGTATCGGCCGCAGCCCGGTGGCAATCAGGGCCAGTGGCAAGGGCGGCCTGTGCAGGGCAATCAGGGGCAGTGGCAAGGCCGGCCAGGCGGCAATCCGAACCAGTGGCAGGGCAACAGGCCGGAACAGGGTCGCCCAGAACAGGGTCGCCCGGAGCAGGGTCGTCCCGGAGGTGGACAACAGGACAATCGGCCGCCGATCATCGGCAAGCCTGACGAAGTGCGCCAGACTCAGGCGCCGTTGCGGGGCAGCTATCCGGACCTGCGTCGCGACAACGACCGGCGCTGGGAAGGCGGTCGTGATCGCTGGCCCGGTGAGCACGGTGGCGGTTGGGGCCCCGGCCCGCAGTATCGTCCGGGGCAGGTGATCGACCGTTTCCCCGGCCAGAATTATCGCGTGCCGTATCGAGGCCAGGATTATTACTACTCGGGTGGGTATTGGTACCGACCCCAGGGCCCGCAGTACGTGGTGATCGAGCCACCGCGCGGCGTTCGAGTGCGCGTGCTGCCCGATTACGCGCAGCGCATGTGGATCGGCAGTTCGGTGTTTTTCGTGGCGGCGGGGACGTACTACCAGTGGGTCGATAACACCCAGGAATATGTAGTGGTGAATCCGCCGGTGAGTGCCAGCATTCCACAGCCGGCGCCGACCTTGACCAGCTACGACGTCGCGGCGTATCCGGCCCAGGGCCAGAGTCCGCAGCAGATTGCCCAGGATCAATACGAGTGCAAGCGCTGGGCCGTGGAACAAAGCCGCTTCGACCCCGCCAGCGCCACCTATGCGCCATCGCCCGAAGTGGTCAGCGTGTATCGGCAAAGCCTCGCCAACTGCTTCGCGTCACGCGGCTACACGGTGAATTGATCGCGTACCGACGCAGCTTGCGCCGCAGCCACAAGGCACCGCGTTCTGCCTGACACACCGCATCCACCGCCGACGCGGCTCGCGCCGCTGCTACAAGGGGCGTGCGTTGACGGGGCGCCGCGATCCCCTGTAGCAGCGGCGCAAGCTGCGTCCGGGGGCACTGCGGTTTTGCAGGCTGCCCCCATCCCTCTCAAACGGGATCGGCGTGCACCAGAACTTCGGCGCGTGGGTACTGGCTTTCGATGGCCGCTTCCACGTCCTCGCAGATGCCGTGGGCTTCGGCCAGCGACAACTGCCCCGGCAACTCCAGATGCACCTGCACGAACCAATGGTTGCCTGACATGCGCGTGCGCAGGTCATGAGCACCGAGCACGCCTGGCACGTTGCACGCCAGCGCCAGCATTTGCTCGCTGACATCCAGCGGCAGCTCCTGGTCCATCAGGATCGCCGTGCTTTCGCGGGCGATGTGCACCGCACTCCACAGAATGTACAGCGCAATGCCCAGGCCAAAGAAGGCATCCAACTGCGGCCAGCCATAGCTGGCCAGGACCAGCGCCACCAGGATGCTGCCGTTAAGCAGCAGGTCCGAACGATAATGCAGCGAATCCGCGCGCACCGCCGTCGAACCGGTTTCGCGGATGACCTTGTATTGCAGGGCCAACAGCGCCACGGTCAGGGCCAGGGAAAGGATCATCACCGCGATGCCCACCCCCGCAGCCCCCAGCGGCTGGGGATCCTGCAACTGCTTCCACGCCTGATAACCGATCAGCACGGCGCTGGACCCGATGAACAACGCCTGGGCCATTCCCGCCAGGGCCTCGGCCTTGCCGTGCCCATAACGGTGATCATCATCGGCCGGGCGCAGCGCATAGTGCACCGCCAACAGATTGAGAAACGACGCCGCACCATCGAGCACCGAATCGGTCAGCCCCGCCAGCAGGCTCACCGAACCACTGAGCCACCAGGCCACGGCCTTCGCCACGATGAGAATGCTGGCCACCGCCAGCGACGCCCGCGTCGCGAGGCGAAGCAGGCGCGCATGTTCCTTGCTGGTTGGCATCGCAATCCTTAAGCGGCGGGTTTCAGACCATACATGGCCAGCTGTTCGACACTGCCCTTGTGCTGGATCAGGCGTGGATCGTCGAGCGGCAGGCTGCGGCCCAGTTCGGTTTCAAGAATGGCCTGCAGTTTGAGGTTGTCCACCTTGCCATCGCGGCCTACCGCTGGCTGCAGTTTTTCCGGCGAAATCTGCGCGGTCTTGCCGTCGTTGAGGTAGATCGCGCCCGTGGCGAAGTCCACACCGAAGGCGATCAACCCGGGAATCACATAGAACAGGATCCCGATGGCATCCAGCGCCGCCACGACCGGGTCGATACGGCCTTCGATCTGCCCGCGCCGATCGGGCCAGAACAAGGTGCCGCAAGCGGTCAACTGGGTCATCAGGGCAGCGGCAACGGCGCCGCCGATCAAACGTTGGGGAATACGCATGACAATCTCCGCAAAATAAGCTGCAACGATACAAGCAAATGGTCGAGCCGAGTAGATGGGGCGCAGGGTCCGACCATGCCAGCGCAGATCGATACCGGCTTCAAGAATGGCTGAGCTTCCAGCAGTCCAAGATCTGCAAGGGCTATATTGCGCTGTTGTACTCGACACTCGTCGGTCAATACCTGGACACTGCCAAGCCAAAGCTGGAGCGGCGATTATGCCTACCGCTCGACCTATCGTTCTCCATGGCTGGATCGGCCCGAACCTGTAAGGCAAGTCCTTGATGTTTGAACTCACCAGTTACCTGGGTCTTTTCTTGGCAGCGTTCGGTGCCGCCACGTTGCTGCCGATGCAGTCCGAGGCGGTGCTGGTTGGCATGTTGTTGTCCGATCGCTACGTCATTTCGACCCTGTTGACCGTCGCCATAGTCGGTAATGTACTGGGCTCTGTACTGAACTGGGTGCTGGGCCGCTGCGTTGAAAGATTCCGCCACAAGCGCTGGTTTCCAGTGAGCGAGGCAAAGCTCGCAAAGGCCCAGCAGTCCTATCTGCGCTACGGGCACTGGTCGTTGTTGCTGAGCTGGGTGCCGATCATTGGCGATCCGCTGACCGTCGTTGCCGGCGTCATGCGCGAGCCCTTCTGGCGCTTCCTGCTGATCGTCACCCTGGCCAAAGGCATGCGTTATCTGGTGCTGGCCGCCGTGGCGCTGGGGTGGACATGACGGCTGCGCATGGGGATCCGAGTACGCCCGTCGGCCTGCCGTAGCTTGTATAATTGCGGCACCACTGCCGGAGAGACCATGACCTCGTTGCCGATTGACGCCGCCTTGCCGGCTCTCCTCGAAGCCCTTCACGATCGCAATGAGGCCGTGCTGCAAGCGCCGCCCGGCGCCGGTAAAACCACACGTGTTCCGCTGGCGCTGCTGGATCAGCCGTGGCTGGCCGGGCAGACCATCGTCATGCTCGAACCCCGTCGACTGGCCGCTCGCGCAGCAGCAGAACGGATGGCAAAGGAGCTTGGCGAGGCGGTGGGCGAAACGGTCGGTTATCGAATCCGTCTCGAGAGCCGCGTTGGTCCCAGGACTCGAATCGAGGTGGTGACCGAAGGGATTCTTGCACGCAGGCTGCAGGACGATCCTTCGTTGGATGGCGTGGGCCTGATCATCTTCGACGAATTTCACCTGCGCAATCTGGACGCAGACCTGGCGCTGGCACTCGCCCTGAATGGCCGCGAGCTGTTCCGTGACGACTCGCCACTGAAGGTGCTGGTGATGTCCGCCACGCTGGACGGCGAGCGGATATCGGCCTTGCTCGACGGTGCGCCAATCGTCAGCAGCGAAGGCCGGATGTACCCGGTGGACGTGGTCTGGGGAAAGTCCACGCAGACCGGGGAGTATGTAGAGCCTCGCGTCGTCTCGACCTGCATTGAGGTGATCGAGGAACAGGAAGGCAGCGTACTGGTGTTCCTGCCAGGCCAGGCCGAGATTCGACGTGTGCATCGCGACCTGGAAGACTGGCTCGGCAGGCAACCACCTGATCACGCGTCACGGATCCTGCTTTGTCCGCTGTATGGCGAGCTGTCCCTGAGCGAACAGCGCACCGCCATCGAGCCTGCGCCGTCCGGGAAACGCAAAGTCGTACTGGCCACGAACCTGGCCGAAACCAGCATCACCATCGAAGGGGTGCGGATCGTCATCGATTCCGGCCTGGAGCGAGTGCCCCGTTTCGATCCGCGCAGCTCGATGACTCGCCTCGCCACGCAGCGCATTTCCAAAGCCAGTGCCACTCAACGCGCTGGCCGGGCAGGGCGGCTGGAACCTGGTGTCTGCTACCGGTTGTGGTCAGAAGCCCAGCATGAGCAACTCGCCAGCTTCAGCACTCCGGAAATCCAGCAAGCGGACCTCGCCGCGCTGGCGTTGCATCTGGCCCGTTGGGGAGTGACGCCCGATCAGTTGCACTGGCTGGATGCGCCACCGACGGCAGCGTTTTCCCAGGCCAGCGACTTGCTCTGTCGGCTGGGTGCTCTGGATGCCAAAGGCCTTCTCACAGCCCATGGCCAGGCCATGGCGCAGTTGCCTGCCCATCCGCGTATCGCCCATCTTCTGATCCGTGGGCACGAGCTCGGTCTGTCTCAGCATGCCTGTGACCTGGCGGCGCTATTGGGGGAGCGCGATATTCAGCGTGGAGGCGGTGCCGATGTGCATAGCCGAATGGCGATGCTGGCGGGGCCTCGTGTGCACCGCGATGCGCAACGGGCCAAGCAGTTGGCGAAGCAGTACCGTTCCTATCTGCAAGGACCCTCGCTGAATGCTGTCGCCGATGCGGATGACCCGAAATGGGTAGGGTGCCTGTTGGCGCTTGCCTACCCGGATCGTATCGCCCGGCAGCGGCGCCCCGGCGGGGCCGAATACCGGTTGAGCAACGGGCGCGCGGCGATGTTCGCCGATGTCGACGCACTCATGAAGCACGCCTGGCTGGTTATCGCCGATCTGGGCAGTCGCCAGGGCCAGCGCGAGGAGCGAATCTATCTGGCGGCGGATCTTGATCCGCAACTGTTCGAGAGCGTTCTGCAGGATCAGGTCCGCCTGGTGGATGAGCTGGATTGGGATGAGCGTGAGGGAGCATTGCGTGCCGAGCGCCAACGAAAAGTGGGCGAGCTGATCCTGAGCCGCGAATCCTTGCCAGGCCTGGACGCCGACGCTCGCGCCACGGCCCTGCTCGGGCTGGTGCGCCGCAAGGGCCTGGAACTGTTGCCCTGGACCCCGGAGCTGCGCCAGTGGCAGGCACGGGTCATGCTGTTGCGAGAAGTGGACGCCCAGAACCCTTGGCCGGACGTCAGCGACACCGCACTGTCGAAACAGCTGGAGCACTGGCTGCAGCCCTACCTGGGCAAGGTCACGCGCCTGAGCCATTTCGGCCAGCTCGACCTGTCCTCCATTCTGCGCAACAGCCTGCCATGGCCGCTGCCACACAAGCTCGATGAGCTGGCGCCGACCCACATCGCTGTGCCATCAGGCTCATCGGTACGCCTGGACTATAGCGAGCACCCGCCGATTCTGGCGGTGCGTTTACAGGAGCTGTTCGGCCTGGCCGAGACACCGCGCATTGCCAGTGGACGGCAAGCGGTGAAGTTGCACCTACTGTCGCCAGCGCGGCGACCGGTGCAGGTGACGCAGGATCTGGCGAGTTTCTGGGCCAATACCTATGAAGAGGTGAAGAAGGATTTGAAGGGGCGGTATCCCAAGCATTATTGGCCGGAGGATCCGTTGGTGGCGGAGGCTACTGCCCGCATCAAACCTCGCAAGTAAAACCCTGGCTAGAACAGCGCAATGTCGTGCGAGTGTTCTAGGCTCTGTATGTAGTGGTCAATTGATCCCGGATACTGAATTGAGCTTTTCCTCGGCAACGCCAGGCGCCAAGCCCTCGTTGAACTGATGCGGTCGCCGCCAGTTGTACCGCTCCATCAAAAACCGACTGATATTTTGCTGTGCCAGCACAGCGCTCACGTAGCCCACCGTCAGTATCCATTCAGTTTTCAGGCTGCAAAATAGCCGCTTCATAGACGCGTTGTCATGGCAGCAGTTGCCGCGCCGCCTCAACCAGCCCCAGCGAACGGGCCGCTTCAATGGACTGTAGGCCTGGTCAAGCACCAGGCACGCAGCCTCGCGCTTGAACTCAGGAGTAAAGATACAACGTTGCTTGGTTATTAGACACCTCTCCGTGGCGAGCATTCTCGCCTGAATGGGTGCTCGGTTTCGTTGGACCACCCCACTCTCCAGACCCTATGGCGAACTGTACTTCCAAGCTGAATCATGGAACAACGTCGAGGGCTATAGGGTAGACCTGAAGACCGTTCGTAGCTGGGGCGTACCACTGACCACACTCGATCAGTTCATTGCAAAAAATCGAGACAGGTTCGTCATTGGCTGAGGTCTTGCCCACCCAGACTGCGGGCTTCGTCTCCGGGCCTTGAGACGCGTTGGCAGACATCAAGCCGCACAGGCAGCCAGCAACAAATGCTGGCTGCTGCCTCCTCGCCAACCTACCATCGGCGCACGTACCGGCTTGAAGCGATGACATCACCGTGAGCATCAACTTTGATTTGAATGACCTGCAGGCTTTTCGGGCAGTGGTCGAGCAGGGCAGTTTTCGGCGGGCGGCGGAGGCGATTCGCCTCACCCAGTCTGCGCTGAGTCGTCGCATCGAAAAGCTTGAGGGGGCGTTGGGCGTGAAGCTGTTCGAGCGGACTACGCGGCGGGTGTCTCTGACCAACCAGGGACGGGCGTTTCTGCCGCAGGTGGAACGGTTGCTCGATGATCTCGATCTGGCGTTATTGAGCATCGGCGAGCCGGGGGCGTTGCGCGGCGGCACGCTGGTCGTTGCCTGCGTGCCGTCGGCGGCGTATTACTTCATGCCCCATGCGATCCGCAGCTTTCGTGGCCGCTACCCGAAGGTAAAGGTCAGGTTGATCGACGTTTCGGCCCATGAGGTCAGTGCGGCGGTGTCATCGGGCGAGGCGGATTTCGGTGTCAGCTTCGGCGGCAATCTGGCGCCGGATATCGAGTTCAGTACCTTGATGGATGAGCGCTATGTCATCGCCTGCCGCAAGGACCACCCGCTGGCCGAGCTGGAAGTGGTGACGTGGGCACAGGCTTACGAGTATGACTACATCACCCTGGATCGATCATCCGGCAATCGCCTGGTGCTGGACCGGGCCATGCCCGGCCTGACGTTCGCCAGGCCGAGCCTGTGCGAGGCGCGGCACGTGACGACGGTGCTGGGGCTGGTCGAAGCCGGGCTGGGGGTGGCGGCGGTGCCGTCGATCGCCATGCCGCCGGCCTCCCATCCCATTCTGGCCAGTGTGCCGTTGATCGAGCCGCAGGTGCAGAGGCACCTGGGGCTGCTCAAGCGTCGTGGCCGCACCCTGACCCCGGCGGCGCTGGAAATGGAAGGCCTGATCCGAGCCTTGCCGGGTACTTTAGCGCGGCACTGAATCCAGACCCGTAGCGCGTACGGCATCCTGTACCTTGGGCGACGCCAGGTAGTCCAGCAACTGCTTGGCTTCGGTCGGGTGCGCAGCGTTTTTCGGGATGCCCGCGGCATAGCGGGTCACCGACTGCACGTCTTCCGGGATCTTGCCGACGAAGGTGATGCCGGGAATCGGCAGCAGTTCGGCCACTTGCTGGAAGCCCAGCTGGTAGTCGCCCTTGGCAACCACGGAAGCCACGGGAATGCGCTCGATCATCTTGCTGTTGGGCGCCAGTTGATCCTCGATGCCCAGCTTCTTGTACAGCTGTTTCTCGATGTAGACGCCGCTGGCGCTGTCGGAATAAGCCACCGACTTCGCCGCCAGCAGGGTCTGCTTGAGCTCGGCGTCGGTGCCGATGGCAGGTTTCGTTGCACCGGCCTTGACCGCCAGGCCGATCCGCGAATCGGCCAGCTCGACGCGTGAGCCGGGATCGACCTTGCCCTGCTTGATCAGCTCATCCAGCGCATAGCCCACCATGATCACGACGTCCGCCTGTTCGCCACGTTCCAGGCGGTTGGGGATGGCTTCCTGGGCCTTGCCCATGGACGGGCCGAGCACAGTGTTCAGGGTGTTGCCAGTGTCTTTGGTGTAGCCGGGGGCCAGGCTTTTGTAGGCAGCGGTGAAGCCACCGGAGGTCATCACGGTGAGCTCTTGCGCCTGGGCCAGGGGGCTCAGGACGAAGGCCGCCAGGGCCAGTGCGGGCAGGGATTTGAAGGGCAGTTTCATGGTGTTTCCTTATTCAGACGTTTCAGGCGTTCAGGCGATGACGGGGGACTTGACTGCAAGTCGGCGGTACAAAACTAACGTGGCCACGAACGCGCAGAGGGCTGCAAAGATCATCCAGTAAGCCGGTGCAGCCTTGTCGCCGCTGACGTGGATAAGCCAGGTGGAGATTGCGGGTGTGAAGCCGCCGAACACGGCGGTTGCCAGGCTATAGGCCAGGGAGAAGCCGGCTACCCGTACCTCGACCGGCATGATCTCGGTAAGCGCCGGAATCATCGCGCCGTTGTACAGGCCGTACAGAAAGGAGAACCACAACAGGACCTCGAGCATGTGGCCGAACGTCGGCGCCTGGGCAAGGAAGGACAGGGCGGGATAGGCCGTGATCGCGGTCACTAGCGACATGGTCGCCAACAGTGGCTTGCGGCCGAAGCGGTCACTCAAGGCGCCACCGACAGGTAGCCAGAAGAAGTTCGAGACGCCGACCAGCAAGGTCACGATCAGCGCATCGCTGGTGCTCAGCTGCAATACGGTCTTGCCGAAAGTCGGCGCGTAGATGGTGATCATGTAAAAGGCTGTGGTGGTCATGGCCACCATCAGCATGCCGAGCACGACCAGCCCGGCGTTGGCGTACAGCGTGGCGAAGACCGCTTTCATCGAAGGTCGACGTACGCGACTGGAAAACTCGGCGGTCTCTTCCAGGCTGCGGCGCAGGAAGAAGATGAACGGCACGATCAGGCAGCCGATGGCGAACGGAATGCGCCAGCCCCATTCGGCCACCTGAGCCGGGGCCAGCCACTGGTTGAGGCCGTAGCCCAGCCCGGCTGCGACGACGATCGCCACCTGCTGGCTTGCCGATTGCCAACTGGCGTAGAAGCCTTTGTGCCCAGGCGTCGCCATTTCGGACAGGTACACCGAAACACCACCCAGTTCCGCGCCTGCGGAAAACCCCTGCAGCAGCCGCCCCAACAACACCAGGGCAGGTGCCCACAGACCAATCGTGGCGTAACCGGGAACCAGCACGATGAGCAGGGTGCCGCTGGCCATGATGGCCAACGTGACGATCAGACCTTTGCGGCGGCCCACGTCATCGATGTACGCCCCCAGCAATACCGCACCCAGCGGACGCATGAGAAACCCCGCGCCGAATACGGCGAAGGTCATCATTAGGGAGGCAAATTCGTTCGAGGCGGGGAAGAAAACGCCCGCAATCTGCGTGGCATAGAAACCGAAGAGGAAGAAGTCGAACTGTTCGAGGAAATTCCCGGAGGTCACCCGGAAGACCATTCCGGCTTTCGACCCGGTCCGATCGGACGGGCGCGATGTCTGATGCATTGTTGTTCTCCAGCGCTTTTTTGAGATTATTTGTAACCGCTCGTTACGCAATATTCTCGGGTAAACCGGTCTCCAGGTTAATCGTTGATTTCGCATGGATTGATGCATGAAAGCGATCAATACGGGATTTGATTTTGTATCGTCACGGTGCGGGCCACTGCCGCGAACGGGGAAATCCCAGTGGCCCGTCAAACTTCGAACTCCAGTCCAGTCCAGCCCGCCTGGTGGGCGTGCTTGCCGAACAAACCCGCTGGATCTAGAACTGATACTTCACCAACAAACTCGCCGTGTCCTGGTCTGTGGTGAAAGAGCCGTCATCCTTGATGCCGTATTTGTCGGACCAGTAATCGTATTCCACACCCACATACAGATGCTTGGCTTCGTAGCCCAGGCTTTTGCCCAGGTCATACTTGATCTGCGGGTTGAAGTGCAGGTTGGCGTGGTAGTCGGACTGGTTGTTGCCATGGCCGCTCTTGTTGTTCACCACCCAGTCGATGAAACCGTCGATCAACAGGTTCGAATTGCCCAGCGGCAAGGTGTAGGACCAGGCTGGGGTGATCTGCCAGGCGCCGGAAGGCACGCGGTTGCCGTCGGGTTTGCGGTAGTAGAAATTCAGCTGGAAATAGTCGAAGCCTGGGATGTCCAGGTCGAAGCCCGGACCTATCAGGTAGGCATCCACGTCGTCATCGCCGAACTCGTAGGTAGTGGCGAGCAGCACGTCTTTCACCGGTCCGAATGAGAGGTCCTGGCCCAGCAACTTGCCGGCACTGAAACGTGGGCTGAATTCGCCGTAGAGGCTGTAATGGCCATTGCCGGATCGCGCGCCGTTGTACCAGCTGTTGTCGACGAAGGCGAACAGGTCGCCCCACGTCCAGGCGCTGGCATGTTCGAGGGTGACGGTTTGCTGTATTGCCGGATCGACCTTGTAATTCTTGCCGTACAAGTACGTCAGACTTTCTCCGTGCCACAGCAATGGCCCTTCAGCATGAGCACTGCCAGCGCCCAGCAGACCCAACATGCACAGTGATGCTCCCCAAGCGTTTTTCATGTTTTACCCATCAATCAATGTGGTGTTTATGGCGCACCGGCATTGGTCCGACAGATGTCGTGGACCGGGCGTCGAAGTTGTGGGCAGACAACCGAGTTGGCTTCCCGGCCCCGTGCGGGGCGCGGGCTTGTTGCGTTGGCGCCTTGCTGGCCGAAACGGGCCGGACGACGCTTCTTGTTTCAGTCGCGATCGATCGCGAACGGTCCCCAGGCCTGACGCACGGGGACCATTTCCAGGCGATTGATGTTGATGTGGGCGGGCAGGGTGGCGACGTGGAAAATCTGTTCGGCGATATCTTCCGCCGTCAGTGGCGTGGTGCCCTGGTAGACCTGGCCGGCGGCCTGCTGGTCGCCCTGGGTGCGCACCAGGGTGAACTCGGTTTCGGCGATTCCGGGCGCCAGGTCGGTGACCCGTACACCGGTGCTCAGCAGGTCGCAGCGCAGGTTGTAGGAAAACTGTTTGACGAAGGCCTTGCTCGCGCCATAGACGTGGCTGCCGGGGTAGGGGCACTCACCGGCAATCGAGCCGATGTTGATGATGCTGGCCCCGGCGCCGGTTTCCAGCAGTGCTGGCAGCAGCGCGTGGGTCACGTTGACCAGGCCGGTCACGTTGGTGTCGATCATGGTGTGCCAGTCAGCCAGGTCGGCCTGTTGCGCCGGTACCGGGGCCAGGGCCAGGCCGGCGTTGTTGATCAGCGCCGTCACCCGCTGGAAGGCTGGGGGCAAACCGGCGACGACGGCCGCGACCGCTGCGGCATCGCGCACATCCAGCGCGGCAACATGGACCGGCACCTGCGCGCCCAGTTCATCCAGCAGGGCATGCAGGCGCTCCAGGCGCCGCCCGGTGAGAATCAGCGACCAGCCGGCCTGGGCGAAACGACGGGCCGTGGCCCGCCCGAAACCGGACGTCGCACCGGTGATGAAAACAGTACCGCTCATGTGGAAACCTCGACAGCTCAAAAATCGACCGTTCAAAAATCGCTCAGCGTCGCTCTTCGCGAACATAGGGTTCACCCAGCGCGCCCGGCTGGCTGGCACCTGCGCGCTTGCTGGCAGCGACCCAGACCATGACCGCCAGGGTCACGGCGTAGGGCGTCATCAGCATGAAATACTGCGGCAGTTGCACACCGGCGGCGGCCAGTTGCGGAATCAGTGCCTCGATACCGCCGAACAGCAGGGCACCGGCGAACGCGCGCCAAGGTGACCAGCGCGCGAAGATCACCAGGGCAATGGCGATCCAGCCACGGCCGCCGGTCATGTCGGCGATCCACATCTTGGTGCTGAGCACGGCAATGAATCCGCCCGCCAGTCCCATCAGTGCGCTGCCGGCCAGAATCGCGGCGAGCCGATAGCGCAGCACCGGCAGGCCGGCGGCATCGGCGGCTTGGGGGTTCTCGCCCACGGCGCGCAGTTTCAGCCCGCTGCGGGTGCGGTTGAGAAACCAGACCACGGCAAAAAAGATCACCACGGTGAGGAACACCATCGGGTTCTGCCTGAACAGGCCTCCCACCACTGGCAACTCGCTCAGCGGCCACAGCTCGACGGCCGTAAGTCCGCTGACCGGGCGATTGGTCCAGCCCAGCAGGGTGCCCAGCAAGCCGGTCAGGCCCTGACAGAAAAACACCAGGGCCAGCCCGGCAATCACCTGATTGATGCGCAGTACCAGCACCATCAGCGCAAACAACAGCGAGACCACGCTGGCGGCCGCCATGGCCGCGAGCAGGGACAGCCCCGGCAGGCCCAGGGCCAGTTGCATGCCGATCCCGGCCAGGGCGCCCACCAGCATCATGCCTTCGGCGCCCAGCGCCAGCACGCCGGCACGCTCGATGATGATCAAACCCAGCGCGGCGAGGGCGAAGGGCACGGCGAATTCGGGAACGCTGCTCAGCCAGTAAGTCACCAGATCCATCACTGTTCTCCCGCCTGGATGCGCCGCAAACGGTGCCGTATGAAGAAGTCCGAAGAGGCCACGCAGATCACCAGGATGGCCTGGATCAACTGCACCATCGAAAAGGGGATCTGGTAGAACACCTGCAGGTTGCGCCCGGCGACGAACAGCATCGCCACCAGCAAGGCGACGATGGCGGCGGCGAAGGGATTGTTGCGCGCCAGAAACGCGATGAGAATTCCCGAGAAACCGTAGCCTTGGTAGAACGACTGGGTCAGTCGACCTTCCTGGCCTGCGCTGACGATGAAGCCCGCGACACCGGCCAGGGCACCCGACAGCAGCACGGTGCCGAGGATCATCCGCCGTACCGGCACCCCGACGGCGCTGGCCACGCGCGGGTTGGCATCGACGAAGCGCAGGTACAGGCCGGCGCGCGATACGCTGATGAACCACACGGCCAGGGCCATGATGACCACGGCGATGACGATCGCCACGTTGTAGCCGGCGAACAGGTCGGGCAGCCGTTCGAACGGACGGAAGGCGGGCGAGTAGGGGAAGTTGTCCCGTGGGTCTTTCCAGCTGCCGTAGAGCAGGTGCAGCAGGAAGTTGGCGGCGATGTAGTTGAGCATTAAGGTCGAAATCACTTCGTTGACCTTCAGGCGCAATTTGAGCAGGACCGGTGCCAGGGTCCAGAGCATCGCGCAGACGATGGCCGAGGCCATCATCAACGGCAGGCGCAGGGCCTCGGGGCCGATCTGGAAGATCGAGATGGCCGCCGCGCCGATCCCGCCCCAGATCATCTGGCCTTCCAGGCCCAGGTTCCAGAAACGTGCGCGAAATGCCAGGCAGCCGGCCATGCCGACCAGAATCATCGGCGCCGCCTGGAACAGCACGGCCTTGAAGTTGCCGGCATCGAGCAGCGTCTGCCCGACGAACTCTTCCAGCAGTTGGTCGGCCGGCACGCCCGCCGCCACCAGAATGGCCGTGCTCAGGGCCAGGCCGACGAGCACCGCCAGGCCGATCACCAGCGCCTGGCCGCCCCAGCCCATCTGCTGGCGCAGTTCCAGGGTGTAGCGTCGGCCGAGCAGCGGTTGGCGTGAGGTCTTGAGCAGGGGTTGGGAGAGTTCAGTCATGGCTCACCATCGCTTTGCCAATGGCCTGGCGGTCGGCCGGGCAGTCGAATTCGGCGACGATGCGGCCGCCATTCATCACGCCGATGCGATCGGCCAGGGCCAGCACTTCGTCCAGGTCTTCACTGATCACCAGTACCGCCGCCCCGGCATCGCGGGCGGCGCGCAGGCGTGCATGCACCGCCTGGGTGGCGCGCACATCCAGGCCGCGGCTCGGGCTGTGTACCAGGATCAGCCGTGGATTGCGGCTGAACTCCCGTGCGATCACCAGCTTCTGGGCATTGCCGCCGGACAGCAGCGCGGCTTTCTGCTGCAGCGAGCGCACACCCTGGACATCGAAATCGGCCACCGCCTGGGCGGCGTCTTCCAGCAACCGTTGGCCGCGCAGGCGCAGGAAAGAGCCGTAGCGGCCATCGTGCAACTGGCCGATGGCGAAGTTCTCGGCCACCGACAGCGAGCCGGCCAGCGCCGCCCCATATCGATCGGCGGGGATGGCGGCGATACGCAAGGTTCGGCGTTGTTGGGCGCTGGCCTTGCGCAGGTCGCCGAAGGACGCCAGGTGGATATCGCCTTCGGTCGGTTCTTCGAGGCCCATCAGGGCATTGGCCAATTCGCCCTGGCCGTTGCCACCGACCCCGGCGATGCCATAGATCTGTCCGGCGTGGAGTATCATATCCACGCCCTTCAGCCCGCCGGTGCCGGCCACGCTGGTGAGATTGCTGACCCGCAGCAACGCTTCGCCCGGCGTTGCCGGCAGCGTCGGGCTGAGCGCTGCCGATTCGCCGACGGTGAGGCGCACCAGCTCCTCGACGCTGACCCCCTGCGGGTCAAGGGTTTTGATCGTGCGGCCGCCGCGCATGACCGTCACCCGGTCGGCGTAGCGTTTCACATCGGCCATCTTGTGGGTGACCAGCACCACCGCGGCGCCCTGGCGGGCGAAGGACTGCACCGTGCTCAGCAGGCGCTCGGCTTCCTGGTCGGTGAGCACCGCAGTGGGCTCATCGAGAATCAGGATCCGCGCGCCCGCCAGCAGCACCTTGAGAATTTCCACGCGCTGCTGCTCGGCCACCGACAGGGTTTCCACCACCTGGCGCGGATCGAGGACAAAGCCCAGCTCTTCTGCCTTGCGGGCGATGGTCTGCTCAAGCGCGGCCAGCCGCTTGCGGTAGCTGCCTTCTCCCGGTTGCTCGGGCAGGCCGAGCAGGATGTTCTGCGCCACGGTGAAGGGGCGCACCAGCTTGAAATGCTGGTGAACCATGCCGATGCGATAGCGGCTGGCATCCTTGGGGCTGTGCAGGCGCACGCTGTTGTCGTCGATCATCACGCTGCCGGTTTCCGGTGCGTACAGGCCGGCGGCAATGTTCATCAGCGACGACTTGCCAGCGCCGTTCTCGCCGAGCAGGGCATGCACCTCGCCCCAGCGGGCGCTGAAGTCGGCTTCGCTCAGCGCCTTGAAGCCGTCGAACGACTTGCTGATACCGGTGAGTTGGAGCGCGTTGGCCTGGCTCATTTCTGGGTCATCACGCCTTTGACGAACCAGTCCATTTTCCACAGATCCGGATCGCTCATGACCTGGCCTGGGGCGAGCCGCTGCTGGCCATCACGGTCAGCCATGGGCCCGGTATAGAGCGTCTTGGTGCCGGCCAGCAGCTCGGCCCGCGCCGCGTCGATCCTGGCTCGGTTCTCGGGGCTGATCACGGCGTCCTGGGTCAGGCTGATGTCGGTGCCGCCCTGCTGCATCGACAGCAAGGCGCCATTGGCCTGGGGAACCCAGTTGCCGGCCATGATCTTCTTCACCTCAGGGGTGAGGAAACGGTCCCACACCCACATCGACGAGCACACGGTGCCCTTGGGCGCGAACTCGCTCAGGTCCCGGTGATGACCGGTGCCATGAATGCCCCGCTCCTGGGCGACGATCTGCGGTGTCGGGCTGTCGACGTGCTGGCCGATCACGTCGACGCCGTTGTCAATCAGTGCCATGGTGGCAGCGCGTTCCTTGACCGGGTCGTTCCACGCGCCGGTGTAGATGACCGTAACCGTGGCCGCAGGGTTGATTTGCTGCGCGCCCAGTTCGTACGCGTTGATGGTCCAGTTGACCTGGCCGAAGGGGTTGGCGGCCACGAAGCCCAGCTTGCCCGACTTCGACGCCGCACCCGCCGCCATGCCGCACAGGTACTGGCTTTCGTAGGTACGACCGTAGAAGGATTCGAGGTTCGCGGCGTTGGTGGTGCCCGAACCGTTGAGGAAGGCCACGTCGGGGTATTTCTTCGCCAACGCTAGGAAGGTGTCGGAATAGCCGAACGCGGTGCCGATGATGATGTTGGCGCCGCGAGCGATCAGGCGGTCGACCACCGGCGTGATGGCTGCGGCGTTTTCGGGAACGCTCTCGACGTACTGGATCTTCTGATCCAGGCTCTTTTCCAGCTTGATGCGGGCTTCGTCGAATGCCTGGGTCCAGCCACCGTCGTTGCGCGGGCTGATGTAGACCATGGCGATCTTGGCCGGGCCCTTGAGGGTCAGTCCCTCGGCGTAGGCAGCCGTGCCTGTCCCACAGGCCGAAGCGGCTAGCAAAATTCCCGGTAGCAGTGTCTTGATCATGAGGCGCCTTCCTGAAATGTGAGCATGGGGCAGCGGGATGCTGCCGTGGCCAGGAACCCGCCCTAAGCCGCCCGGAGCTCGAAAGCAGCATCCGTGCCATTTCAGAAAAGCGCTTTGGTTACAACGTGTTGGGTTATTTCGGAGGCTTAATTCAGATCAATTGGTCCGAACTAGAGCACTTGGTTTGTGCGCTTGGCACGATTAGAGGGCATTCACGCAGGTCTTGGCCGCACGCCATCGAGTATCAAACCGCGTAACCCCACCAGGACCTCTTCGAAAAATACCGGATCGTGCAGGGTCTTGCCGGTCACGGCCTCGACCTGGGTGCGGAAGTCGGCGTAATGCTGGGTGGTTGCCCATAGCGAGAAGATGAAGTGGTGCGGGTTGATCGGTGCCAGTTGGCCCGTCGCGATCCAGTGTTCGATCACGGCCACCTTGGTGTCGACGGTTTCGCGCAAGGGCTGCTGCAGTTCAGTGAGCATCAGCGGCGCGCCCTGCATGATCTCCATGCAGAACAGACGCGACTCTGCCGCGTGATCCCGGGAGAGTTCGAGCTTGGCCTTGATGTAGGCGCCGATGGCCTCGACCGGGTTTTTGTCGGCGGTGAAGTACTGCAGGGGGCTCAGCCAGACCTCCAGCAACTGCCTGAGCACGCTCAGGTAGAGATCGTCCTTGCTGGAAAAGTAGTACAGCAGGTTGGTCTTGGAAACGTCGGCCCGAGTAGCCACCTGGTCGAGGCTGCTGCCGTGCAGGCCATAGCGGGAGAACACATCCAGCGCGGCGCCCAGTATCGCGGTGCGTTTGCTTTCCATCAGTTGCAGCCGCCGCTTGAGTGCCGCCGCGCTCGGCTCGCGGGTGGCCTTGACCGCGGGCTTGGGCTTGACGTTGCGCGTGCGCTTGGCACGGGGCTCGTTGGCGGGGGGATGCTCTTTCACGCGTCTGGAACCTGCGGCTGGAGGTAGGCGGCCATGATAACGGGCGAATGTCCGCTGACGATACAGGCACGGGGACGTCGTGCATCGTTTTGCACCGCGACGCGGAAAATCGCACAAACCAAGTGCTCTACTTCGGACCATTTGGTCCGAAAACTTCCACCTATTGTTTTCAACCTGTTGAAAGTAAAGGGTTAACCAAACATGGCCTGATCCCTGCTAAGTGACTTTCATGCGCAACCTGTCCGGTGCGTAACGATCATCACTCAGAAAGGGAACCACATGGATATCGGTGTTTTCACTCCTATTGGCAACAACGGCTGGCTGATTTCCGAAAACGCGCCGCAGTACCTGCCCACCTTCGAATTGAACAAGCAGATCGTGCAGAAGGCCGAGCACTACGGCTTCGACTTCGCGCTGTCGATGATCAAGTTGCGTGGCTTCGGCGGCAAGACGGAATTCTGGGAACACAACATGGAATCCTTCACGCTGATGGCCGGCCTTGCCGCCGTCACCAGCAAGATCCAGTTGTTCGCCACGGTCGCCACGCTGACCATCCCGCCTGCCATCACCGCACGCATGGCGGCGACCATCGATTCGATTTCCAACGGCCGCTTCGGGGTCAACCTGGTGACCGGTTGGCAGAAGCCGGAGTACGAGCAGATGGGCCTGTGGCCCGGCGACGAATTCTTCGGCACCCGCTATCAGTACCTGGGCGAATACGCACAGGTCCTGCGCGACCTGTGGAGCACCGGGCGCAGCGATTTCAAGGGTGAACATTTCACCATGCAGGACTGCCGCGTCAGCCCGCGTCCACAGGCCGACATGAAGCTCATCTGCGCCGGCCAGAGCGAGGCGGGCATGGCCTTCTCGGCGCAGTACGCCGACTACAACTTCTGCTTCGGCAAAGGCGTGAACACCCCGACCGCGTTCGCGCCCACGGCCCAGGCGCTGCTCGAAGCCAACAAGAAGACCGGACGCCACGTGACCTCCTGCGTGCTGTTCATGATCATCGCCGCCGACACCGACGAGGCCGCCCGCGCCCGCTGGGAGCACATCAAGGCCGGTGCCGATCAGGAAGCCATCGCCTGGCTGGGCGAGAAGGGCTCGGCGGACAAGGGCGCCAGCTCCAACCTGCGGCAGATGGCCGACCCTACCTCGGCGGTCAACATCAACATGGGCACCCTGGTCGGTTCCTGGGCCAGCGTGGCGCGCATGCTCGACGAAGTCGCCAGCGTGCCGGGTACCCAGGGTGTGATGCTGACGTTCGATGATTTCGTGCAAGGCATCGAAGACTTCGGCCGCAAGATCCAGCCGCTGATGAGCAGCCGCCAGCACGTGATGCCTACCTTGGAGGCCGTATGATGAATGTGCCCCTCAACGTCGCCGGTGTGTCCCTGCCGCAGGACGCGCACCCCGCCCGTGAACTTCCCGCCCGCCCCGAAGCCCTGCGCATGAAGGCCAGCGAAACCGCGCTGGTGGTGGTCGACATGCAGAACGCCTACGCCAGCCTGGGTGGCTACCTGGACCTGGCCGGCTTCGACGTATCGAGTACGGGCCCGGTGATCGCGGCCATCGAGAAAGCCCTCGTGGCAGCCCGCGCCGCAGGTATTCCGGTGATCTTCCTGCAGAACGGCTGGGACGCCGACTACGTCGAGGCGGGCGGGCCTGGCTCACCCAACTGGCACAAGTCCAATGCCCTGAAAACCATGCGCAAGCGCCCCGAGCTGCAAGGCCAGCTGCTGGCCAAGGGCGGGTGGGACTATGCCTTGGTCGATCCGCTCAAGCCCCAGCCCGGCGATATCGTGGTCCCGAAAACCCGCTACAGCGCGTTCTTCAACTCCACGTTCGACAGCACCCTGCGCGCTCGCGGCATCCGCAACCTGGTGTTCACCGGCATCGCCACCAATGTCTGCGTGGAGTCGACCCTGCGCGACGGTTTCCATCTGGAGTACTTCGGCGTGGTGCTGGCCGATGCCACCCACCAGGCCGGGCCGGCGTTCGCGCAGCAGGCTGCGCTGTTCAACATCGAAACCTTCTTCGGCTGGGTCTCCAGCGTCGACGACTTCTGCACCACCTTCGCCCCCGTCGGGGCTGTTTCCTGAGGATGCACAGATGAGCAAACGATCGATTATCCCTGCTGGCACAGGCAAGCCCCTGGCGCCCTTCGTTCCCGGTTCCATGGCCGATGGCGTGCTGTACGTCTCGGGCACGCTGCCATTCGACAAGGACAACAATGTGGTGCATGTGGGCGACGCGACGGCGCAGACCCACCATGTGCTGGAGATCATCAAGGGCGTGGTCGAAGCGGCCGGCGGCACCCTGGATGACGTGACCTTCAACATGATCATGATCCGCGACTGGGCCGACTACGCCAAGGTCAACGAGGTGTACGCCGAGTACTTCGCCGGCGAGAAACCTGCGCGCTATTGCATCCAGTGCGGTCTGGTCAAACCAGACGCGCTGATCGAAATCGCCAGCATTGCGCACATCGGCTGACACTCACTGCGGAGGTTTGCATGTACCACGCCATACACGGTCGGCAGGATGCCGACGCACCCACCCTGGTACTGAGTTCGGGGCTCGGCGGTTCAGCCGGGTTCTGGGCGGGCGATCTGGCGCTGCTCGGCGAGCAGTTTCGCGTCGTGACCTATGACCATGCCGGAACCGGGCGCAGCCCCGCGCAGTTGCCCGAGGGCTACAGCATCCAGCACATGGCCGAAGAGCTGCTGGGGCTGCTCGACGAGCTCAAGATCGAGCGATGCCATTTCATGGGCCACGCCCTGGGTGGCCTGGTCGGATTGGCGCTGGCCGCGCTGCAGCCCCAGCGCTTGAGCAGCCTGGTGCTGATCAATGCCTGGAGCAGCCCCAATCCGCACAGCGCGCGCTGTTTTGCCGTGCGCAAGAACCTGCTGCGTGACAGTGGCGCCGAGGCTTACGTGCAGGCGCAGGCGTTGTTCCTGTACCCGGCCGATTGGATTGCCAGCAACGGTGCGCGCCTGGCCGCGGACGAGGCCCATGCGCTGGCGCATTTCCCCAGCCATGACAACCTGCTGCGGCGGATCAACGCGCTGGAAACCTTCGACATCGAGTCGCGCCTGGCGGGCATCGACACGCCTGCGCTGGTGATCGCCAATCGAGACGACATGCTGGTGCCGTGGCAGCGTTCCCGGCACCTGGCCGAGCACCTGCCCAACGCCAGATTGGTGGTGCTCGAATACGGCGGACACGCCTCGAGCGTCAGCGATCCACAACCCTTTCATCACGCCGTGCTGGACTACTTTCAAGGACTCTCACTATGAACGTGCCCCATTCGATTCCCGTCGAGCGTCAAGCCTTCCGCGATGCCATGGCAGGACTTGCCGCTGCGGTGAACGTCATCACCACCGACGGCCCCCACGGGCGGGCGGGGTTCACGGCGACGGCGGTGTGCAGCGTGACCGATCAGCCGCCGACGCTGTTGGTGTGCATCAACCGCGCAGCCTCGGTGTACGAGTCTTTCACGGGCAACGGCATGGTGTGCGTCAACACCCTGGGCAATGGCCAACAAGCACTGTCCAACGCCTTCGGCGGCAAGATTCCCCAGGAGGAGCGTTTCGCGGCGGGGCACTGGAGCCAGGGGATTACCGGTGCGCCGATTCTGGAGGGCGCCAAACTGTCCTTCGACTGCAGGATCACCAGCAGCACCAGTGTTGGCACCCACGACATTCTCTTCTGCGAGGTGCTGGACATTCGCCAGCAGGACGAGGCCGACGTGCTGGTCTATTTCGCTCGCCGCTACCACGAACTGGCGGGTACTCAAGCCAGCGTGTGAGTGGTGCGGTCAGTCCGGCTTGCCCATGAGCATGAACAAGCGGAATAGCACCACGGTGGGCAGCAGTTGCAGAAAGCTGTTGACGCTGTCGACCAGCAGGCGCACCGGCGTGGGCTGGGCGTCGCTCCAGGCCATGGCACTGAGGCCGTCGAGCAGCCACAGCGGGATCATGATCGCCAGCAGAGTGAACAGGATCGGCCAGAACTTGCCTTTGGTCAGGTCGAAGCTTTCGCGCATGGCCTGCAACGGAGTGGTATTGCGCAGCACCAGCAGGTATTCCGAGAACGACAGCTTGATCATCAGGTACAGCCCCGGCAGCACGAACAGCCACATGCCGAACATGATCAGCAGGGTACTGATGGCCGCCATCAGGGCGAAGCGTGGCCACAGGTGCAGGGCCTTGCCCAGCAGGTGCCGGCCCTGGGGCTCATAGCCGTCGGTGCGGGCATCGAGGAACAGGATCAGCGCGGCGGTGTACAACGGATAGAACAGCAGGCCCACGGCCACGTCGTACATCACCGAGGCGTCAGGACCGTTGACGCGTGCCACCAACTCGCGCGCCAGGGCTTCGCAGACCACCAGCGGCAGGCACAGGCGAAGGATCGCCCACAGGTTGATGCGGAAGAAATAGAACGAGTCGCGCAATACGATCAGCGGGTTCATGGGGCCGGGTCACAGGTCAAAAAGCAGGTCGACACTTTAGCCGATGGTGGCGTTTTTCAACACCCGGTCGGGGCGTCATGGAGCGTGAGGGTGGGCGCAGGTGAACAAAGTTTAATCGCGGCCGGTCATTGAAAGACGGGGCAGCAGCCCCATCATTGCAGCAGAACCGACGCATTGTGCGCCGGCCACCCCATTTTCCGGGCAATCGAACGAGGTCGCCATGAATACTGATGAACAAAGCCTGATCGACGGTCTGTTCACTCGCCTCCAGCAGGCCGAAAAGGAGGGCAGTGCGCGCGATGCGCAGGCCGACGAGCGCATCAAGGGCCACGTCTCCGCCCAGCCCGCCGCGCCCTATTACATGGCGCAGGCGATCTTGGTCCAGGAAGCGGCGATCAAGCGCCTGAGCGAGCAGAACCAGCAGTTGCAGACCGAGTTGCAACAGGCGCGTAGCCAGGCGGCCGCGCCGGCGCAGCAGGGCGGTGGTGGTTTTCTGTCGAGCATTTTCGGCGGTGGCAACCGCGACGTGCAGCAACCGGCGCGGGCCGTGCAGCCGCAGGGCAACGGCTGGCGCGAACCGGCTCGCCAGGCGCCGGCGTACCAGCCGCCGCCACAGCAGAACTACGCCGCTCCAGGCGCTCAGGCGCCGGCGGGTGGCGGCTTCATGCGCGGCGCCCTGCAGACGGCCGCTGGTGTGGCCGGGGGCGTGATGCTGGCACAGGGCATCAGCAGCCTGTTTCACCACGACAACCCTCAGGAGATCGTTGAGGTGATCAAGGAAGAGCCGGCCCAGGCGAGCGACAACGGCGGCTGGAACGACAGCGGTGACGCCCAGCAGGTGAGCAATGACAGCTGGAACGACCAGGGCGGGCTGGCCGATGCCGGTTACGACAGCAGCGGCGACAGTGGCTTCTTTTCCGACGATGATGATTTTGTGTAAGGCCTGAGGGCCTCTTCGCGGGCAGAGGGCTCGCCGTCCTGCCTTTACATTGTTCGGTGGAGCTCATGGCCCCTTCGCGGGCAGAGACCCGCTCCCACAGGATCGCGCACGACCCTGTGGGAGCGGGCTCTGCCCGCGAAGAGGCCGGCACTGACACCCCCATCCTCGCCCCAACACTGGCATACTGGCTCTCCAGAAGCTCAGGCGCCCAGCGCGACGAGGAAGTGCGGTGAAGAAGATCGCGGTGTTCGCCGATGTACAGAACCTTTACTACACCGTGCGCCAGGCCTACGGCTGTCACTTCAACTACGCCGCACTGTGGGCCGACATCGGCCAGCGCGGACAGATCGTCGAGGCCTATGCCTACGCCATCGACCGTGGCGACAGCAAGCAGCAGCAGTTTCAGCAGATCCTGCGCAACCTCGGCTTCACGGTCAAACTCAAGCCCTACATCCAGCGCAGCGACGGCTCGGCCAAAGGCGACTGGGATGTGGGCATCACCATCGATATCATGGACGCCGCCGATCACGTCGACGAGATCGTGCTTGCCTCGGGCGACGGTGATTTCGACCTGCTGCTCGACCGCATCATCGGCAAGCATGGCGTCGAGGCCGTGGCCTATGGCGTGCCAGGTCTGACCGCCAACTCGCTGATCCGCGCCGCCACCCGCTACGTACCCATCGAAGGTGCGTTGCTGCTGAAGAATTGAGGTTTCACCGCTTTGGAACGCATTGCTGTCATCGACTTCGAAACCACCGGCATCTCGCCGAACATGGGTTGCCGCGCCACGGAAATCGCCGTGGTCATGCTCGAACGCGGCGAAATCGTCGGACGCTATCAGAGCCTGATGAACGCCGGCCTGCCCGTGCCCGGCTTCGTTGCCAGCCTGACTGGCATCACCACGGCCATGGTGCGCAAGGCGCCGCCTGCGGCCGAGGTAATGGCCGAAGTCGCCGAGTTCGTCGGCAGCACGCCGTTGCTGGCGCACAACGCCTCCTTCGACCAGAAGTTCTGGGATCACGAGCTCAGCCTGCTGCGCCGCGAGCGGGTGCAGAGCTTTGCCTGCTCGATGCTGATGGCTCGGCGCCTGTTCCCCGGCGCGCCGAATCACAAGCTGGGCACCTTGACCCAGTGGGCGAGGCTGCCACATACCGGCCAGGCTCACCGGGCCATGGCCGATGCCGAGATGGCGGCCAACCTGACCCAGCACCTGGCGCGCGAGTTGCGCGAGCGGCACGGGCTGGCCGAGGTGTCCCACGGGCTGTTCTGCACGCTGCAGAAAGTGCCGATGGCGAAGATGCGTGAGGTGTTGCAGAAGCATCGCTTGGGGTAGGGCTGGAGGGCCTCTTCGCGGGCAGAGGGCTCGCCGCCCGGTTCCCACCAGGAAAGAACAAAAACACACCATGGACGACCTTTGAAATGCCTGCTCAAGCCCGCTTTCCCCTGTTGCTCATCGGCGCCTTCCTGGCCCTGTATTTCGTCTGGGGTTCGACCTACCTGTTCATTCGTATCGGCGTCGAGTCGTGGCCGCCGTTGCTGATGGCCGGGGTACGCTTTCTCATTGCCGGGACGATTCTCTATGCCTTCCTGCGCCTGCGTGGCGCGCCCAACCCGACCTGGCCACAGTGGCGCGCGGCCGGGTGCGTGGGGATCCTGCTGCTCAGTTGCGGCAACGGCGGCGTGACGGTCGCCGAACATGCAGGCGTGTCGTCCGGGGTGGCGGCGCTGGCCGTGGCCACCGTGCCGCTGTTCACCCTGTTCTTCGGCCTGTTCCGGGGGCAGCGCAACACCCGCCTGGAGTGGGCGGGGATCGTCCTCGGGCTGGTCGGCATCGGCCTGCTCAACCTGGGTTCCAACCTGCAGGCCAGCCCACTGGGCGCGGCGCTGCTGATCTTCGCCGCGGCCGCCTGGGCCTTCGGCTCGGTCTGGAGCCGGAGTCTGCCATTGCCCCAGGGCGCCATGGCCGCGGCGACGGAAATGCTCATCGGTGGCGCGGTGCTGCTGCTGGGCAGTCTGATCTCGGGCGAGCGCATGCAGCAATGGCCCACCGCCGCCGGCTGGGGCGCGCTGGCCTACCTGGTGTGCTTCGGTTCGATCCTGGCCTTCAGTGCCTACATGTACCTGCTCAAGCACGTGCGCCCGGCGGCGGCCACCAGCTATGCCTACGTCAACCCGGCGGTGGCCGTGTTGCTGGGCATCCTGTTCGCCGGCGAGCACATCGGCGTCGAGGAATGCGTGGCCATGGCGGTGATCATCGGCGCGGTGGTGTTGATCGGCGTGCCGCAATGGCGCAAGGCGAAAGCCTAGCCAACAAGGTAAACTGCCGGCCATTGCGAAACATCTTCTGACGGTAGACCCATGACATTCGCCACCCTTGGCCTGATCGAACCCCTGCAACGCGCCCTTGAAACGCTTGGCTACCAGACGCCGACCCCGGTGCAGGCCCAAGCCATTCCTGCGGTACTGGCCGGTCGCGACCTGATGGCCGCGGCCCAGACCGGCACCGGCAAGACTGCCGGTTTTGCCTTGCCGCTGCTGCAGTTGCTGGCCATGGAAGGACCCAAGGTGGCGAGCAACTCGGTCCGCGCATTGGTGCTGTGCCCCACGCGCGAGCTGGCCGAGCAGGTCCACGCCAATATCGTCGAGTACGGCGAGCACCTGCCGCTGAGCACCTATGCGGTGTACGGCGGGGTCAGCATCAACCCGCAGATGATGAAGCTGCGCAAGGGCGTCGACCTGTTGGTCGCAACGCCGGGGCGCCTGCTCGATCTGTATCGACAGAACGCGATCAAGTTCTCCCAGTTGCAGACCCTGGTGCTGGACGAAGCCGACCGCATGCTCGACCTGGGTTTTTCCGAGGAACTGCGGGACATCTATGCAGCCCTGCCTAAGAAGCGCCAGACCTTGCTGTTCTCGGCGACCTTTTCCGATTCCATCCGCCTGCTGGCCGGGCAGATGCTCAACGACCCGCTGAGCATCGAAGTCAGCCCGCGCAACGTGGCCGCCAGCTCGGTGCAGCAGTGGATCGTGCCGGTGGACAAGAAGCGCAAGGCGGAGCTGTTCTGCCATCTTCTGAAGAAGCAGCGCTGGAAGCAGGTGCTGGTGTTCGCCAAGACCCGCAACGGCGTGGACGCGCTGGTCGAAAAGCTGCAGGGGCTGGGCATCAACGCCGACGGCATCCACGGCGACAAGCCCCAGGCCACGCGTCAGCGTGCACTGGATCGTTTCAAGGCTTCGGAGGTGCAGATCCTGGTGGCCACCGATGTCGCCGCGCGCGGCCTGGACATCGACGATCTGCCGCTGGTGGTCAACTTCGACCTGCCGATCGTGGCCGAAGACTACATTCACCGCATCGGCCGTACCGGCCGGGCAGGGGCCACGGGGGAGGCGATCTCCTTGGTCTGCGCCGACGAAGTGCAGTTGCTGTCGGCCATCGAAATGCTGACCCGGCAGACGTTGAAGCGCGTCGACGAACCGGACTTCGTGCCCGATCACCGGGTGCCTGACACCGATGCCAGCGGCCAGGTGGTGAAGAAGCCGAAAAAACCGAAGAAGCCCAAGGTCAGCGGCAGCAAGAAGAACCTGGGCAAGTGGGTCGACAGCGGCGATTCGCCGGTGGATGCGACCCCTGTGGTCAAACCGGTGCGCAAGGTGCCGGTATTCAATACAGGGCCGCGCAAGCGCAAGCCTTGAGGTGTGTGGGGGGGCTGATGGGCTCTTCGTGGGCGGAGGGCTCTCACATTGTGTGGGGGGCTGATGGCCTCTTCGCGGGCAGAGCCCGCTCCCACAAGTTAAAGGGAATGCTGACTGTGTGGGAGCGGGCTCTGCCCGCGAAGGGGCCCGAGAGGCAAACATCACTCCCGAGCCAACCACTCCAGAACGCCATCCGCCGCCCGCCGCCCGCTGGCGAAACAGGCCGTCAGCAGATAGCCACCGGTTGGCGCTTCCCAATCCAGCATTTCACCCGCACAGAACGTACCCGGCACATCGTTAAGCATCAGCTGCCGATTCAGCCCCTGCAGATCCACCCCCCCCGCTGTGCTGATCGCCTCATCCAGCGGCTTGGCGCGCACCAGCGTTAACGGCAGCGCCTTGATCGCCGAGGTCAGTGCGTCGAGATCGGCGAAGGTCGGCGAATCGGTCAGCTCACGCAACAGGCCGGCCTTGACCCCCTCCAGACCCAGTTGCCCCTGCAGGTGCCGGGCCATGGACTTGGACCCCCGCGGTTTGTGCAACGCCGCACGGACTTTATCCACAGGTCGATCCGGCAGCAGGTCAAGATGCAGGGTCGCTTTTCCCATGCGGTTGATCGCCTCGCGAATCCCGGCGGACAGTGCATACACCAGGCTGCCTTCCACACCGGTTTCAGTCAGCACGAACTCGCCAGTGCGCAACGGCTCGCCAGCCAGCCCGAGGGCGACGTTCTTCAGCGGCGCACCGGCGAATTTCTCCCGCAACACTGCGCTCCAGCCCGGCACCTCGAAGCCGCAGTTGGAGGGTTGCAGCGGCTTGATGGGTACACCGCGCCGTTGCAGCCAAGGCACCCAGGCGCCGTCGGAACCCAGTCGCGCCCAACTGGCGCCGCCCAACGCCAGCACCGTGGCCGCCGGGCGCACCGCCGATTCGCCGTGCGGATGCTCGATACGCAAGCTGCCGTCGTCGTTCCACCCCAGCCAGCGGTGCCGGGTGTGGATAACCACACCGGCCTCGCGCAGGCGCTTGAGCCAGGCACGCAGCAGCGGTGCGGCCTTCATGTCGGCCGGAAATACGCGTCCGGAGGTGCCGACGAAGGTCTGGATGCCCAGGCCATGAATCCATTCGCGCAGCCGTGGACCATCGAACGGAGCCAGCCATTCTCCCACCGCCTGCGCGCGTTCGGCGTAGCGAGCGACGAAGGCGGGCTGGGGCTCGGAATGGGTGATGTTCATGCCACCGACGCCGGCGAGCAGGAATTTGCGGCCCACCGAGGGCATGCCGTCGTAGACGTCGACGGTCACGCCAGCCAGGCTCAGCACTTCGGCGGCCATCAGGCCCGCCGGTCCGCCGCCGATCACGGCAACGCGAGGGGAAGAAGAGTGCATGGAAACGGATCGACAGAGAAAGAAGGCGAATTCTACACGCCCCGTTCCGCTCCTGTATTCAGACGCACTGCTGATCAAAATTTGATCGGCGCTCTGAAAGCCTTGCCATATGCGGCCTGTGGCTTGTTTTGCGCAGGTTATCCACATGCGGTTGCACAGCGGATGTGAGTAACTCGCGCAGTCTGTGCAAAACCGGCCTGCAAAGCTGATCAAAAAATGATCGCATCGCGCAAGCCCCCGGCTACGTGGGCCGTTAGCCGCTTATGCGCAGATTATCCACAGGCGGTTGCACAGCCAATGTGTGTAACTTATCCACTGGCTGCCGCGATGTGCATAACTCATACGGTGAGGAAAAACACCATCAGCAAGGGCCCGATCACGGTCAGCAGAAAACCGCTGACCAGCGCTACGGGCAGCAATTCGGGCGGGCACTTCTGCTTGACGATCGGCAAGGTCGAATCCAGCGACGTGGCGCCGCCTGCGGCGATGCATTGCAAGGGTCGCCGGGCACCCAGGCTGTACAGCAGACCGATGGCCAGGATCTCGCGAAACAGGTCGGTCAACAGGGCCATGGCACCGAACGCTTCACCGGCATGGTGGCCCACCATCACTCCGGACAGGGTGAACCAGCCGAAGCCACTGGACAGCGCCAGGGAGATGGCCAACGGCTGGCCGGTGGCCCAGGCCGCCAGCAGGCCGCCCAGCAGCGAGCCGATCACCACCATGGTGGGAATCTTCAAGGTGCGCAGCGAGTACCACGACGGGTCGGGCCTGACTCCGTAGAGGTCCAGCCCGACCAGCACGATCAGTACATAGAGGAAGTAGCTGGTCGAAGGCCAGCCAAACCCCGAGCCGTCGGCCGCCCCCCACAGGTGATACACGCCAACGCCCAAGGCCAGGGCCAGCAGGGCGATCAGGCATTCCTTGAGCGGCGGGATGATCCCTGCCAGCCCTTGGCGGTCTGACGTCGGGCGTGGCACCACGGCGCTGGCGCCCCTAGAGAGCAACGACCACGGCACTGCGGTCGTCAGCACGGCGAAGACCAGCGCGGTGAGCGCCGATTCACGCGCCGAGTTCAGGGCGCCCAGGACGTTGCCGAACTCGTAGCCGATGGAGAACAGCAGCAGCCAGATGAACGGGGTGATCAGCTTCACCAGCCGATGACGCAGCTCGGGGCTGATGAAGATTGCCAACACCCAGCCGCCGGCCAACGCCAGCAGGATGGGCAGGAGTGAAGCCACTATCGAAAGCATTGTCACAAGCCTTGTGCAGGAGATCCATGGAGTGCCGTGTGTGCCGAAGGCCGGCATTATTCCAGATGCGCGACCCGTCTGGCTGGGCTTTTTCCATGTCGCGGCACCTGGGCCAGGGCCCGGTGCCGCCGGCTGCTGTTGGGCCTGCAGCCACCGCTCAGTCGTCGGTCTGGATACGACCGATCACGGCGCCAGCTTCGAAGTAGTCACCGGCTTGCTGGCCGATCTGCACGCGGCCTGCACACGGCGCCAGCACCGAGGTCTCCATCTTCATCGCTTCCACCACGGCCACGACCTGCCCGCTGGAAACGTCGGCGCCGTCTTCCACCACCCAGGTGTGCAGGTTGCCCGCCACTGGAGTGAGCAGCGCCTGGGCGTCCACCTCTGCCGAAGCCGAAGCCTGTGCCTGGGCAGCGGGTGCCGCGTCCAGGCTCATGCCACGCAGCAATGCAGCGGGCAGACCGAGCGCGTGGCGCTTGCCATCGATCTCGACGAAGGTACGCAGAATGTCCGCCTCGGCCTTGGGTTCGACCCGCGGCGCCAGGGTGAGGGATTCAGCGAAGTCGGTTTCGATCCAGCGCGTGTGCACGGCGAAGCGCTCGGGACCGGTGAAATCCGCGTGATCCATCACGGCGCGGTGGAACGGCAGCACCGAGGCGATGCCTTCGATACTGAATTCGGCCAGGGCGCGTCGGGCGCGGGCGATTGCCTGCTCACGAGTGGCGCCGGTGACGATGAGCTTGGCCATCATCGAGTCGAAGTGGCTGGGCACGCTCGACCCGCTGACCACGCCACTGTCCAGGCGCACGCCGGGGCCGAATGGCGGAAGGAACTCGCCGATCTGGCCAGGTGTGGGCAGAAAGCCCTTGCCCGGGTCTTCGGCGTTGATGCGGAATTCGAAGCTGTGGCCTCGCGGCACGGGCGTTTCGGTGAACGACAAGGGCAAGCCGTCGGCGATCCGTAGTTGTTCGATCACCAGGTCCACGCCCGTGGTTTCCTCGGTGACCGGGTGTTCGACCTGCAGGCGCGTGTTGACCTCCAGGAACGACAGAGTGCCATCCTGGCTGAGCAGGAACTCGACCGTACCGGCGCCGACGTACCCGGCCTTGGCGCAGATGTCGCGAGCCGCCTGGTGGATACGCTCGCGCTGCTGTTGCGTGATGAACGGCGCGGGCGCTTCTTCCACCAGCTTCTGGTTGCGGCGTTGCAGGGAGCAGTCGCGCGTGCCCACGACCACGACCTGGCCGTGCCGGTCGGCCAGGATCTGCGCTTCGATGTGGCGCGGGCGGTCGAGAAACTGTTCGACGTAGCATTCACCGCGGCCGAAGGCGGCTTCGGCCTCGCGTACCGCCGAGGCGAACAGCTCCGTCACTTCGTCCAGACGCCAGGCGACTTTCATGCCGCGTCCGCCACCGCCGAATGCGGCCTTGATGGCGATGGGCAGGCCGTGCTGTTCGGCGAAGGCCAGCACCTCGTCGGCGCTTTCCACCGGCCCCGGCGTGCCGGCCACCAGAGGCGCACCCACGGCCTGGGCGATCTTGCGGGCTTCGACCTTGTCGCCCAGCACGTCGATGGTCTCGGGGTTGGGGCCGACCCAGATCAGCCCGGCCTCGATGACGGCGCGGGCGAACTCGGCCCGCTCGGAGAGGAAACCATAGCCGGGGTGCACGGCGTCGGCACCGCTGCGCTTGGCGACCGCCAGCAACTTCTCGATGTTCAGGTAGGTTTCGGCAGGGCGCTGGCCGTCGAGCCCATAGGCTTCGTCGGCGTGGCGTACATGCAGGGCGTCGATGTCGGCATCGGCGTACACCGCCACGCACTGCACGCCATGGTCGCGGCAGGCACGGGCGATACGCACGGCGATCTCGCCGCGGTTGGCAATCAGGAGCTTTTTCATGGAAGTCGTTCCACATCGGCAGGTGAAAAAGGGGCAGGCGCGGTGGGGTGCAGCGCTTCGAAGGCGGCCACCGGGTTGAAGCGAATCCAGGCGTTGACCGGTATCTGTCCTGCCAGATCGAGGTGGTAGTTGGCGACCACGGCGATCACCGGGTAGCCGCCGGTCAGCGGGTGGTCGGCGAGGAACAGCACCGGCTGGCCGCTGGCGGGTACCTGAATGGCGCCCACGGCGGTGCCTTCGCTGGGCAGCTCCTGGTGATTGCTGCGTTCCAGCGGCGTTTCACCGGCCAGGCGAATGCCGACGCGGTTGGACTGTGCGGTGACCTGCCACGGCTGGCTGCTCAGGCGCTCGATGGCGTCGGCGGTGAACCAGTCGCTGCGCGGGCCCATCAGCACATCCAGGGTGACGGTGTCGGCGGTTTTCGGCAGGGCGAACGCCGGGGCTTCACTGAGCGATACGCTGGTGCCGCCCGTTGGCGGCGTGAACCCCAAGTGGTCGCCGGTGGCCAGGGCGGGCGGGCCAACCTGGGCCAGGGTGTCGGTCGACAGGCTGCCGAGCACCGGCGTCACGTCGAAGCCCCCGCGGATCGCCAGGTAACTGCGCAGCCCGGCGCTGGGCGCACCCAGGGTAACGGTGTCGCCCGGCGCCAGTTCGATGGGCCGATAGTTGTCCACAGGCCATTGCAGGCCACTGGCACTGGTGAGGGTGACCGGGGTCTGTGCGCCGGTGACGGCGATCACCGCGTGGCCATGGCAGGTGAAGCGCAGGCCGCCGAGCACGGTTTCCACGCAGGCCATGTCCGAGCGGTTGCCGACGGCGCGGTTGGCAGCCCGCAGGGCGCCCAGGTCCAGCGCGCCGGAGCGGGACACGCCCTGACCGGTCTGGCCGATGCGGCCGGTGTCCTGCAGCACGCTGTGCAGGCCGGGGCTGAGAATCTGCAGGTACGCGCCGCTCGGCGGCAGGGCCGCGGCGGGCGCAGCCGGTGCGGGCAGGCCGCCTGCAGGCAGAGGCCCGGCGTCGACGAAGCGGACCTTGTAACCGGGCCTCAACAGGGCCGGTTCGGCGCGCTCCAGGTCCCACATCTGCAAGGGCGTGACGCCGATGATCTGCCAGCCACCGGGGCTGGCCTTGGGGTAGATGCCACTGAATTCACCCGCCAGCGCCACGGCGCCCGCAGGGATGCGCGTGCGCGGCGTCTTCCGGCGCGGTACCTGGAATCCGGCACCGCCGGTCAGGTAGCCGAATCCCGGGGCGAAGCCACAGAAGGCGACGCTGTAGTCGTCGGCGGTGTGGCGTCGGATCACTTCCTCGCGGCTGATCTGCAACAGCGCGGCAACCTCGTCCAGGTCTTCGCCGTTGTAGTGGACGGGGATCTCCACCCGCCGCTGCTCGACGGCACGGCGCTGGCTGGCATCGCGCCGGGCGAGTTGATCGACCAGCGTCTGCCGAGTGATGGCGCTGGGGCGGAACTGGATCAGCAGCGTCCGCGCGGCCGGAATGATTTCCTCCACGCCGGCGATCGGTTCGGCGCTCAAGGCGTCGAACAGGGCCAGGGTCTGCTCGAGGTCGTCGAGCTCGACCATCAGGGTGTCCAGGTTGACCGGTAGAAAACGCACGGCAATCTCCTAGACGTGGTACGTGCTGTCAGGCACGTCGGTGATGAACATATGGCCGGGTGAATGGGTGATGGCGAACGGCACACCCGAGGCCATGACCGCTGCCTGGGGCGTGACCCCACAGGCCCAGAACACCGGCACTTCGCCCGGTTCGATGCGCACGGCGTCGCCGAAGTCGGGACGGGCCAGGTCGGCAACGCCCAGCAGCGCCGCGTCGCCCACGTGCACCGGCGCGCCATGCACCGAGGGATAGCGGGCGGTGATGGTGCAGGCTTCGGCCACCCGGTCGGCGCGGATCGGGCGCATGGACACCACCATGTCACCGCGCAGCCGCCCGGCGGGGCGGCAGGCACGGTTGCTCAGGTACATCGGCACGTTGCTGCCATCGGCGATGTGCCGGACTTCGATGCCCGCTTCCTGCAACGCGGTTTCGAAGGTGAAGCTGCAACCGATGAGAAAGGTCACCATGTCGTCGTGCTCGGCCCAGGCGTGGCGGGCGTCGCTGATCTCTTCGACCAATTGGCCGTTGCGCCAGACACGGTACAGCGGCAGGTCGGTGCGCAGGTCTGCGCCCTCGGCCAGTACGGTGTGCGGGCTGCCGGCATCGGTGACGTCGAGGATGGGGCAGGCTTTCGGATTGCGCTGGGCGTACAGCAGAAAATCATAGGCCCAGTCGCGGGGCAGGGCGATCAGGTTGGCCTGGGTCATGCCCGGGGCGACGCCGGCGGAAGGCGCCACCCGCCCGCTGCGGTAGTCGGCGCGGGCTGCCCGAGCGGCCTCAATGGCGCTCTTCGCTGCGCGTTCGAGTGCGCTCATGGTCGGCCTCCGGCAAACGGCTGCAGTTGCATGTTCGCCTGCTCCAGCACGCGCCGCAGTTCGCGGGCCATGGCCACGGCGGCCGGGCTGTCGCCGTGCACGCAGATGGAATCGGCCTGAATGCGGGTGATGCTGCCGTCGATGGCCTCCAGGGTGCCTTCCTCGACCAGGCGCAGCATGCGTTGGCCGATCAATTGTGGATCGTGCAGCACGGCACCGGGCTCGCGACGCGACACCAAGGTGCCTTCAGGCGTGTAGGCGCGATCGGCGAAGGCTTCGGCGACGCACGTCAGGCCTTCGTCACAGGCCAGTTCGATTAGGCTCGAACCGGCCAGCGCCACCAGTACCAGGCCAGGGTCGACCGCACGGATCGCGGCGATCACGGCCAGCGCCTGGCGGCGATCGTGGGCGATGGTGTTGTACAGGGCGCCATGGGGCTTGACGTAGCTGACGCGGGTGCCCGCGGCCTGGGCCAGGCCCTGCAGCGCGCCGATCTGGTAGATGACGTCGGCGGTCAGCTCGTCGCTGGCCACGTCCATGTTGCGGCGACCGAAACCGACCTTGTCCGGGTAGGACACATGCGCGCCGATGCTGACCTGCCTGGCCGCAGCCGCCTTGAGGGTGCGCAGGATGCCGGCCGGATCCCCCGCATGGAAGCCGCAGGCGACGTTGGCGCTGGTCACGATGTCGAGCATGGCGTCGTCGTCGCCCATGCTCCAGGCGCCGAAGCTTTCACCCAGGTCGCTGTTGATATCTATGCTTGGCATTGAGGAGGTTCCTTGTGCGTTGTCCGGCTCATACGACAGAGAGGAAGGCGAAGATCGGCCCGACCGACTTGATCGCCATGTACCAGGTGAGCAGGCAGGTCAATACGCCCAGCACCAGCAGCCAGCGAGGGTAATGGTAGCCGTCCATGAGGTCGGACCGGCGCCAGCCGACGTAGGTGAAGATGCTCAGGCCAATGGGCAGGATAAGCCCGTTGAAGCCGCCGGCGAACAGCAGCAGCGCCGCCGGAGCGGTGCCCATCAGCACGAAGATCAGCAGCGACACGGCGATGAACACCGTGGTGGCGCGGTTGCGCGCCTGCTCGCTGATGTTCGGTGCGAACACCGTGATGAAGGAAATCGAGGTGTAGGCGGCGCCGATCACGCTGGTAATGCCGGCGGTCCACAGGATCAGGCCGAAGATGCGCAGACCGAACTGGCCGGCTGCGGCCTGGAAGGCCTGGGCGGCCGGATTGGCGCCCTGGCCGGAAGTGTCGATGATCACGCCGCTGGCGACCACACCGAGAATGGCCAGAAACAGCACGTAGCGCATGATGCCGGTGACCAGAATGCCGCTCAGGGCCGCCTTGTTCACGGCGTCCAGGTTTTCGATGCCGGTGGTGCCGCGGTCCAGCAAGCGGTGCGCCCCGGCGTAGGTGATGTAGCCGCCGACCGTGCCACCGACGATGGTGGTGATGATGGCGAAGTCTACCGTCTCGGGCAGGATGGTCTGGTACAGCGCCTGACCCAGCGGTGGGTTGGAAACGATGGCGACGAACACCGTCATGCCGATCATCGCCAGACCCAGCACCACCATCAGACGGTCCACGGCCACCCCGGCGCGGCGCGACATGAAGATGCCGATGGCGACCAGTGAACTCAGGGCGCCGCCCCATTTGGGGTCCAGCCCCATCAACGCATTCAGGCCCAGCCCGGCCCCGGCGATGTTGCCGACGTTGAACACCAGGCCGCCAAAGATCACCAGCACGGCCAGCAGGTAGCCGCTGCCGGGGATGGCCTTGTTGGCGATATCGGCGGCGCGCATCCGGGTCAGGGCAACAATGCGCCAGACGTTCAGCTGGACCACGAAGTCGATGAGAATCGAAGCCAGGATGCCGAACGCGAACGCCGCGCCCATCTTGGCCGTGAAGGTCGCGGTCTGGGTAATGAAGCCTGGGCCGATGGCCGAGGTGGCCATCATGAAGATCGCGGCAATCAGGGAAGAGCGACGCGCCTTGGTGAAGTCCTTGGCGGTCTGTGTCACGGCTGTGTGTGTCACGGCATCGTTCCTGCGATGGGGGATGCAGGTAGTAGAGCAATCAGCATGCCAACGCCATGATAAAAGGCCAGGAGTGTTGATCTGCATGCCTTGGATTGTTCAACAATAAATACAGGCATGACCCACAATGTGCACCGCTTTGTAACGCTTCCGGGTGTCGCTGTTACTTAATGATGCACTGAGGCCGCATGGGTCTTGCCTGCGACCGGCCTGTGATGGAACATCGCCGGGACTCTTTTCCATTAGGACCGCACATGAATGACACCTCGCTGTGCCCCCCTCGTTCGCTGGGTGAATCCATCACCCAGGAGATTCGCAGAATGCTGGTGGAAGGCGAGTTGGTTCCCGGCCAGCGGCTGTCCGAGGCCGCGCTGGCGGAAACCCTGCAGATCTCGCGCAACACCTTGCGCGAGGCCTTCAGGGGCCTGACCCGTGAAGGGTTGCTCAAGCATGAGCCCAACCGCGGGGTGACGGTGGCAGTGCCGGACATGGCGTCGATCATCGACATCTACCGGGTCCGCCGTTTCATCGAGTGCCAGGCCCTTGCCCAGGGCTATCCGCTGCACCCCGGCACCGTGCGCATGCGCGAAGCGGTCGCCATGGGCCAGCAGGCCAGCGAGGCGAAGGACTGGAAAGCCGTGGGCACGGCCAACATGATGTTCCACAAGGCGGTGGTGGCGCTGGCCGACAGCCCCCGATTGGAGGCGTTCTACGCGCAGATTTCGGCGGAGTTGCGATTGGCCTTCGGCCTGCTCGATGACCCGCGGTTTCTGCACATGCCCTACCTGGACATGAACGGCTCCATCCTGCACTGCCTGGAAGAGGGGCGTGCCGAGGAGGCCACGCAGTTGCTCGAAGCGTACCTGGTGCGCTCGGAACGCACCGTGCTCGCGGCCTACGAGCGCAGCACCCGACGCTAGCGTGCAGTGGGGTAGCACGTCCGCTCGCAAGTCCGGATGCGCCGTTGGTCTTGCCGTGAAAACTCCCTTGTGACCTCGCGTTCGAAATGTGCGGGAAGGTGCCTGCGAGCTCGGAATCGAACCGGGGCGGGCGGTATCGGCAAGGAATCAGCAATGAAACAGATCCTCCAACTTGAAAGTGCGCGACTGATCCTGCGTCAGTGGCGTGACAGCGATTTGCCCGCGTTTGCCGACCTGTGCGCGGATCCGCGGGTCATGCGTTATTTTCCCGAAACCCTGGGGCGTTTGCAGAGCGCCGAAGTGATCGGTCGCGCACGCGGTCATTTCGCCGAGTTGGGCTATGGCCTGTGGGCGCTGGAGCGCAAGGACAGCGGGCAGTTCATCGGCTTCACCGGCCTGGGGCAGGTGGGTTTCGACGCGCCCTTCGCCCCGGCCACCGAAATCGGCTGGCGCCTGGCCTATGAGCACTGGGGCCTGGGTTTCGCCAGCGAAGCGGCCTGGACCTGCCTGGCTTGCGCCTTCGACAGGCTGGGGCTGGAAGAGGTCGTGGCGTTCACCGCGTTGGCGAACGCGTCGTCGGAAAAGGTGATGCAGTCCATCGGCATGCAGCGCGATGTGGAGGGTGATTTCGACCATCCGAACCTGCCGGGGCACGAGTTGCAGCGGCACATGCTGTACCGCATCACCAAGCCCCAGTGGCAGCACAACCGGTAGGAGCGGCCAGTGGCCGCGAAGGGCGCGCTGCGGTGTGCCAGATATACCACGTTGCCTTTTCGCGGCCGTTGGCCGCTCCTACAGGTGTTCGCGGCGTGGCTGTCCGCTATCATTGCGCCCATTTGGTTCTGCCTATTTGGGTAATGCCTGTGCCGAGGAGTTTTGAATGAGCCATGTGTTGGACGATCTGGTCGAGCTGTTGAGCCTGGAACCCATCGAAGAAAACCTGTTTCGCGGCCGCAGCCAGGACCTGGGCTTTCGGCAGCTGTTCGGCGGCCAGGTACTCGGTCAATCACTGTCGGCTGCCAGCCAGACGGTCGAGCCCGATCGCCACGTGCACTCCCTGCATGGCTACTTCCTGCGCCCCGGCGATGCGCAATTACCTGTGGTGTACATGGTCGACAGGGTGCGTGACGGGGGCAGCTTCAGCACCCGGCGCGTCACGGCGGTGCAGAAAGGCCAGCCCATCTTCACCGGTACCACCTCGTTCCAGTACGACGAAGAGGGCTTCGCCCATCAGAGCGCGATGCCTAACGTGGTCGGTCCGGAAAACCTGCCCACCGAGCTTGAGCTGATGCAGCAGGTCGCCCATCTGATCCCCGCGCACATGCGCGATAAACTGCTGTGCGCCAAGCCCATCGAAATGCGCCCGGTGGCCGAGCGTGACCCGTACAATCCGTCACCAACCGACCCGATCAAGTACATCTGGTTTCGCGCCGACGGTGCCCTGGCGCAGACCCCGGCGTTGCACAAGTACGTCATGGCCTATGCCTCCGACTTCAACCTGCTGACCACCTCGCTGCTGCCCCACGGCAAATCGGTCTGGCACCGCGACATGCAGATCGCCAGCCTCGACCATTCGCTGTGGTTCCACGGCAACCTGGTCGCCGACGACTGGCTGCTGTATGCCCTGGACAGCCCCTGGGCAGGCAACGCACGGGGCTTTGCCCGCGGCAGCGTGTACAACCGCGCCGGCCAGTTGGTGGCGTCCTCGGCCCAGGAAGGTCTGATCCGTCATCGGCAGGACTGGTCATGAGCCTGGTCCACGTCCGTCACTGGGTGTTCGATCTGGACGGCACCCTGACCGTGGCCGTGCACGACTTCGCTGCCATTCGCCGTTATCTGGAGATTCCGCCCGAGGCCGACATCCTCAGCCACCTGGCTGCCTTGCCAGCCCACGAATCGAAAGCCAAGCACGCCTGGTTGCTCGAACACGAGCGTGCCCTGGCCGTAGCCTCGACGGCGGCGCCTGGAGCGGTGGAACTGGTGCGTGAACTGGCCGATCGTGGCCATCGCCTGGGAATTCTCACCCGCAATGCGCGGGAGCTGGCGCATATCAGCCTGCAAGCAATCGGCATCGCCGACTGTTTCCAGCCGGACGATGTGCTGGGCCGCGACGAAGCCGCGCACAAGCCAGACCCGGCCGGTCTGCTGCACCTGGCCGGCGCCTGGCGCGTGCGCCATCCGGACATGGTCATGGTAGGCGATCATCAAATGGATCTGCAGGCAGGCCGAGCGGCCGGTACCGCCACGGTGCTGGTGAACCAGCCGGAGAACCTCTGGCCGGAACTGGCGGACTGGCATGCGCCGGACTGCACGCACCTGCGCAAACTGATCTGAATCGCTCGCCACCCGCGTTGGCGAGTGGCGAGCGTCAATACGTTCAGAGGCTCTGGAAAATCAGAAGCCCTTGAGAATCAGAGACTCTTGGCGCCGAACGTATCGCACTGGTCGATCTGACCCTGAGCAAACCCGGCCTTGAACCAGCGCACGCGCTGCGCCGAGGTGCCGTGGGTGAACGAGTCCGGCACCACACGGCCCTGGCCCTGCTGTTGCAGGCGGTCGTCACCGATGGCGTTGGCCGCGTTCAGGGCTTCTTCGATGTCACCCGGCTCCAGCCAGTTCAGACGCTTCTGCCCGTTGAACGCCCAGACCCCGGCAAAGCAGTCGGCCTGCAGTTCCTGACGCACCAGCAAGCCGTTGGCGCCTTCCATGCGCTGACCACTCTGGCGCGCCTGCTGAACCTGGTCCGATACGCCCAGCAAGGTCTGCACGTGATGACCCACTTCGTGCGCGATCACATAGGCCTGGGCGAAATCGCCTGCGGCGCCGAAACGCTGCGACATCTCGCGGAAGAACGCCATGTCCAAGTACACCTGCTGGTCGGCCGGGCAGTAGAACGGTCCGCTGGCCGCCGTGGCGTGGCCGCAGGCCGACTGCACCTGGCCGCTGAACAGCACCAGTTTCGGTTCTTTGTAAGTCTGCCCGCCCTGCTGGAAGATCTGCTTCCAGGTGTCCTCGGTGTCGCCCAGTACCGTGCTGACGAATTCGGCCTGCTCGTCATTGGCCGGTGGCGCCTTGCGTTGGCTGGTGTCCACCGGCGCCGCTTGCTGGCCCTGGCCGGTCAGTTCGCCGAGGATCTGCATGGGGTCCTGGCCGGTCAGCAGGCCGAAGCCGACGATCAGCACCACTGCGGTCAGGCTCAGGCCCTTGCCGCCCATGCGCATCCCGCCGCCGCCACTGCCGCCACCGTCACCGCGGGCATCCACGACGTTATCGCTGCGTCGGCCTTTCTTCCATAACATGGCAAAATCCTCATTCGATTCATGCATAACCATTCGGGTATGCCTGTGACCGTGTTTTTCAATATTCGTTGTCGACCATTTCCTTGAGACTAGTCCGAAGCCTGGAAACAGGTCCTCTATAAATCGAATAACAGGAGAACGGCATGTCTTCCCAAGACAGCAGTCGCTTCATCATCCGTGATCGCAACTGGCACCCCAAAGCCCTGACGCCGGACTACAAGACCTCGACCATGCGCTCGCCCCGCCAGGCGCTGGTGAGCATTCCGCAGTCGGCCAGTGAAAGCACCGGCCCCAATTTCGCCCATCTCAAGTTCGGCGAGTTCGACAACGACCTGCTGCTCAACTACAACCATGGCGGCTTGCCGATCGGCGAGCGGATCATCCTGGCCGGCCGCGTCTGCGACCAGTTCGGCAAGCCCATTCCCAATACCTTGGTGGAAATGTGGCAGGCCAACGCCGGTGGCCGTTATCGGCACAAGAACGACCGTTACCTGGCGCCCCTGGACCCCAACTTCGGTGGCGTCGGCCGTACGCTGACCGACAGCGAGGGCTACTACAGTTTCCGCACCATCAAGCCGGGGCCGTACCCATGGCGCAACGGGCCGAACGACTGGCGTCCGGCCCACGTGCACTTCTCCATCAGTGGCCCGTCGATCGCCACCAAGTTGATCACCCAGCTGTATTTCGAAGGCGACCCGCTGATTCCGATGTGCCCCATCGTCAAGGCGATCAACGACCCCGAGGCGGTGCAGAGCCTGATCGCCAGGCTGGACATGGCCAACGCCAATCCGATGGATTGCCTGGCCTACCGTTTCGACATCGTACTGCGCGGCCAGCGCAAGACTCACTTCGAAAACCGCTGAGGGGGAACCGACATGCCTATCGAACTGCTGAAAGAAACCCCTTCACAAACGGCCGGACCTTACGTCCACATCGGCCTGGCCCTGGCGGCAGCCGGCATCGAACCGCGCGAGCATGAAATCTGGAACCAGATGGCCAAGCCCGAAGCGCCGGGCGAGCACATCCTGCTGCTGGGCAACGTCTACGACGGCAATGGTCACCTGGTGCGCGACTCGTTTCTGGAACTGTGGCAGGCCGACCATCAGGGCCACTACCACATCGATTTCGACCAGGACAAACCCTTCAACAGCTTCGGCCGCACCGCCACCACCTTCGACGCCGGTGAATGGACCGTACAGACGATCAAGCCGGGCGTGGTGAACAACGCCGCCGGCGTGCCGATGGCGCCGCACATCAACATCAGCCTGTTCGCCCGTGGGGTGAACATTCACCTGCACACGCGGCTGTATTTCAGCGACGAGGCCGAAGCCAATGCCAAGGATCCGGTGCTGAACCTGATCGAACAGCCAGCGCGGCGCGAGACGCTGGTGGCGACTCGCTGCGAGGTGGACGGCAAGCTGGCGTATCGCTTCGATATGCGCATCCAGGGGGAAGGTGAGACGGTGTTTTTCGATTTCTGATTGGATATTGCGGTGCCTTCATTCGCGGGCAGAGCCCGCTCCCACAGGTCTCCCATGTGACCTCTGGGCAATCTGTGGGAGCGGGCTCTGCCCGCGAATGGGAGCACCGCAATTCAAGGCCCTACCTCAATCCCACTCAGGCGCAAAATCCGGGCTCACCAACCGCTGATCCTTGGGCAACGCCGCAATGATCCGGCGATCTTCATCGTCCAACTGTACCTTCAATGCATCCAGGTTGCTCTGCTGGTTGGCCTTGCTGGCCGCCTTCGGGATTGCGGCGACATTGTCCTGATCCAGCAACCACTTCAACGCCACCTGGGTCGGCAGCACGCCATGCTTTTTGGCAATTGCCTGTAGCTCGGGAATCTGCGACACCTTGTTGCGCACCAGCGGGCTGTAGGCGGTCAGCGCAATGTCGTGCTGGCGGGCGTAGTCGAGCAGTGCGCTTTGGTCCAAGGTCACATGATATTCAACCTGGATGGCCGCCAACGGCGCGTTCAACTCCTCGACCACATGGCGCAGCAACGGCAGGGGAAAGTTGGCCACGCCGATGTTCAACGCACGGCCGTCCTGCTTGAACGACACCAGGGTCTCGATAGCCGCTTTCACATCCCAGCCCTCCTGGCCGGGCCAGTGGATCAGGAACAGGTCGATGTAATCGCTTTGCAGCGCGTTCAGACTGTTCTGGAACGATTCGCGCATGGCGTCGGGCGCCAGCTTGTCCCACCAGACCTTGCTGGTGACATGAATGTCGCCGCGCGGCACGCCGGATTCGGTCAGACCGCGGCCCACGGCGGCTTCGTTGTTGTAGCCGGCAGCGGTATCGATGTGCCGGTAGCCCAGTTCCAGTGCCTGGATCACGGCCGAGGTGCATTCCTCGTCGAGCATCGGCCAGGTGCCCAGGCCCAGTTTCGGCATCTTCAGCTGTTGGGCGTTGGTGATGAGTTGCATGTCGATCTCCTTCTCTACTGGCGGTTATTCGTCGTGTGTCGCTCCGGCCATGTGTCGCGCGGCAATGTAGCCGAAGGTGGCGGCAGGGCCCAGGTTGATGCCTCCGGCCGGGTAATGGCCGCCCATGATGCTGGCCATGTCGCTGCCGGCGGCGTACAGCCCGGCAATCGGCAGGCCCTGGCGATCGAGCACCTGTGCGTGCTCATTGGTCTTGAGCCCGGCGAAGGTGCCGAAGCTGCCTGCTTCAACCTTGACCGCATAGAAGGGCCCCTGTTCGATCGGCGCCACGCACGGATTGGGTTGGTGCAGGGCATCACCCTGTTTGCGGTTGTAGGCGCTGCCGCCGCGGCCGAATGCCGGGTCCTGCCCCAGCCGCGCGTGCCGGTTGAAGTCGTCCACCGTGCGGCGCAGCCCCTTGAGGGTCGATGCCGCAGGCGCTGGCCAGCGCTTCTAGCGTGTCGCCGACTTTCAGGTAGCCGCTGTCCAAATGCGGTTTGATCGGCAGGGGAAAGGGCCGCGAGATGCCCAGTCCGTAGCGGCGCTGGAAGCGATGACTGCAGATCAGCCAGGAGGCGACTTCGCTGCCGGGCGCGTGCTCGACCATCGCCTTGACGTAATCGTAGTAGCCGTCCGCCTCGTTGACGAAGCGCTTGCCGTTGGCCAGCACGCCGATGATGCCGGGCTTGGCGCGTTCGATGATGTGCGGGAAATGGCCGACACTGCCATCGGGGTAGGGCACACGCGAGACCGGGCACCAGGCCGCGGCCGAGGCCAGGTCCGTGGCCACTTCGCCGCCGGCGGCTTCGCCCAGGCGCAGGCCGTCGCCATTGACGCCCTGCGGTGGCAGGGCCAGGTGTTCGTGGCCGGTGGGTGTTCGCGCAAACAGCGTCCGCCGTCGCTCGATATCGTTGGCGAAACCGCCGGTGGCCAGCATCACGGCCTTGCGAGCGTGGATCACGACCTCGCCCCTGGCCGTCTCGACCACGGCACCGCAGACCCGCGAACCTTGCATCGACAGCCGTCGAACCGGCGCCGACTCCCACAGCAGTACGCCCAGGTCGTCGGCCGACTTGGCCAGCCGCGCCACCAGCGCTACACCGTTGCGCAACTGCATGGCGCGTCCGTGCCAGGCCAGGTCGAACAGATGTCGGCCCACTCGCTGGCTGACGTGCAGCAGCGAACGCCATGACCGGGTCAGCGTAAGAAAGGCGCTCAGGTCGGCCCCTGCCATGATCGGCATGCCCAGGAAGGAGGTTTCGCGCATCGTTGTGCGCAGGCGATTGAGCAGCTTCGTGCCCAGTTCGCGTGCGTCGTAGGGCGCAGCGATGACCGAGCGGCCACCGGTGCCGGCGCCCGGCGTGTCGCCATGGATGTCGGCGATGCCATTGCCGTCGGCAAATTGCAGACGGGTGTGTTTCTCGAAGAACGCGACCATCTGTGGGGCGGCTTCGAGAAAGGCGTCGACCCGCGCCGGATCGAAGTGCGCCCCTAGTTCATGTTGCAGGTAGGTGCGCGGCAGGGCTGGATCCTCGTCGATGCCGGCGCGCCGTGCCAGCGGATTGCGCGGCACCCACATCCACCCACCCGACCAGGCGGTTGCGCCGCCGAAGGTGCTGTCCTTTTCCACCACGATCACACGCAGCCCGTGGTAGGCGGCGGTGACGGCAGTGGCCAGGCCCGCGGCTCCCGACCCGATCACCAGCACGTCGCACTCCACCGAGGTCGTTACGCAGTCAGGCGCAGGCATGGGATGAATCTCCAAGAAGCAGGTGGGTTAAATTTATAATTTTATAGAACCTGGTTCCATATTCTATGGATTGCCGACCGGATCGCCAAGTGTAGAATCGGCGAAATTTTTTCATTCGTTCCAACTTCACGAGACCCCATCATGGCCGGCAGTCAGATCGAACGGGCGCTCAGCCTGCTTGAGAGCCTTACCAACGAGCCTCGCGGCCAAGCCCTGCAAACCCTTGCCGAGCAGTTGGGCATGCCCAAGAGTGCAGCCCATCGCATGCTGTCCGAACTGGGCCGGCTGGGGTATGTGCGGCAGAACGCCGAGACTTTGCGCTATCACTTGTCGACCAAGCTGGTCGCGCTGGGCTTTCAGTACCTGTCGGGCAGCGGCGCCGACATCGTTCAGCCGATCCTTGACCGGTTGGCCCAGGACACCGGCGAGCTGGTGCGCCTTGGAGTGATCGAAGGCGACCGGCAAACCTGGATCGCCAAATCCCAGGGCGCCCGTTCCGGCCTGCGCTACGACCCGGAAATGGGTCGGGATGCGCCCCTGTTCTACACCGCGTCCGGACATGCCTGGCTGGCCACCCTCAGTGATGCCAAGGCATTGGCCCTGGTGGAGCAGCAAGGCATTGCCAGCCGTGACGATTTCGGACCGAACGCTCCGCGTTCCAACGCCGATCTGCTCGAACGCCTGCGGGTGGCTCGCGAGGCCGGTTATGCCTGGGTGGTCGAAAGTTCGGCGCTGGGCACGTCGGCCCTGGCCGCCGTGATCCGGCATCCGCGCGACGCTCATGTGGTGGGTGTACTGAGCGTCGCCGGCCCCAGCGCGCGCTTGTCCGAGGCGCGCATGCATGAGTTGGCCGCGGGCTTGTTGACTGCTGCGCAGGAGTTGTCTCAGGTCAGCGTGGCGTCGGAGCTGTTCGACTGAGTGTCGAAACAAAGGGGGTGCCATCGCGATCCGTGAAGTCGCCTGCACGATTGCGCTCTCGTTGACTTGAAATATTCCGGAACTTGGTTCTAAATATTTGGAGAAAACAAAAACCAAGGATCTGCATCGTGACCTCCCCTCTGCGAATCGCCCTGATCGGTGCTGGCAACATGGGCCGGCAGCATTACCAGCATCTGCAACAGATGGACGGCGCCCAGCTCTGCGCCATCGCCGACCCAGGCCCTCAGGCAGCCGCCTTTGCCGCTGAATGCGCGGTGCCGCATTTCACCGATCATCGGCAGATGCTGGCGCAGATGGCGCCCCAGGCCGTCATCGTCGCCAACCCCAATGCCCAGCATGTGCGCACGGCACTGGATTGCCTGGCGGCCGGTGTGCCCGTGTTGCTGGAGAAACCGGTGGGGGTGGATCTTGACGAAGTGGCCGAGCTGGTAGCCGCCAGCGCCGCCAGTGGGGTACCGGTCCTGGTCGGTCATCACCGGCGGCACAACCCGATGATCAGCCGCGCCCGACAGATCGTGCAAAGCGGCGTGCTCGGTCGGCTGACCACGGTCACGGCGCTGTGGCAGTTACAGAAGCCCGACAGTTACTTCGACATCGCCTGGCGTCGCGAGCCGGGGGCAGGGATGCTGCTGACCAATCTGATTCATGACTTGGATCTGCTGCGCTACCTGTGCGGCGAAGTCCGCCAGGTGCAGGCCTTCGGCAGCAATGGCATTCGCGGTTTCGGCAACGAAGACAGTGTGGCGGTGTTGCTGCAGTTCGAAAACGGTGCGCTGGGCACCTTGACCGGTTCCGATGGGGTCGCCGCGCCCTGGAGCTGGGAGCTCGGCTCGGGCGAGAACCCGGTCTATCCACGTCAGGCCGATCAGCCGTGCTACCTGCTGGCAGGCACGGCCGGTGCGCTGAGCGTGCCGCAACTGACGCGTTGGCATTACGCCGAAGCGGGCGCGGGCTGGCATGAGCCCTTGCTGCAGGTGCAGGAAACCTTCGCCCCCGCCGAAGCGTTGCGCGTGCAGCTTGAGCATTTCATCGAGGTCGCGCGCGGGCAGGTCGAACCGCTGGTGAGTGTGGTGGATGCTGCGCGAACCCTGGCGTTGGTCGACGCCATCGGGGACGCGATGCGCACCGGGCGCGCCTGTGCACCCCGCGCGTTGGGCCAGGCCGGTTAGTTGGCTGAAACGCTCTCACCTTGACCGACACCTTCAAGCCCCAAGGAACCGCTCATGACCCACCGCATCCTGTCTCTGGCCGCCTTGACCGTGCTCGAGCTTTCGCCTCCCGAGATGGTCGAGGTCGCTGCCCGCGCCGGCTACAGCCACGTTGGCCTGCGCACCGAACCGGCCACGGTCGAGGAGCATCACTATCCGCTGCTGCGCGACAAGGCGTTGCAACGTCAGACGGCTGCTCGTTTGCGCGATACCGGCATCAAGGTGCTGGACATCGAAATCCTGCGGCTGAAACCGCTGACCCGTGTGGCGGATTTCGAAGCTCATCTGGCGTTGGGCGCCGAGTTCGGTGCCAGCGAATTGCTGGTGGCGGGTAACGATCCAGACGTGCAGCGGGCCAGCGACAACCTGGCTCAGCTGTGCGACCTGGCGCGGCCCTATGGCATCCATCCGCACCTGGAGTTCATGCCTTGGACCGACTGCCCGGATCTGGCCAGCGCGAGGGTGATGCTCGACAAGGCCGGTCGCGACAATGCCTGCATCCTGGTCGATGCCTTTCATTTCGACCGCTCCAACTCGCGACTCGAAGACCTGCGCAGCCTGCCACCGCAACGCTTGCGTTATGCCCAACTGTGCGACGTGGCGGGTCCATGCCCTGATGACATGGCCGAGATACTGCGCCAGGCCCGCCAGGAACGTCGTTTTCCGGGAGACGGCGACTGCGACTTGGTTGGCTTGTTGCGAGCGCTGCCCGAGGATGTGCCGCTGAGCCTGGAGATACCCACGGCGCGGCTGTTGGAGCAGGGGGTGAGCGCTTATGAGAGGGCCCGGATGGCCCTCGAGAAAACCCAGGCTTTACTGGCTGAGATCTAGGGTGATGCCACTGGCCTCTTCGCGGGCAGAGCGCTCGCCGCCCGCCCCGCTCCCACATGGATACGCGGCGGGTCCCGTGTGGGAGCGGGCTCTGCCCGCGAATAGCCCCACCGCCACCCCGCGCCTGGCTCAAACCCCCTGCGGCACCTTGCGCGGTGCCATCAGGTACAACCACACCAAGGCAATGAAATACATCGCCGGAATGATCGTGAACAACACCGTGTAGTTGTTGTTCGTCACGGTCAGGATATACCCCACCACCTGGGTCATGAACATCCCGCCCACCGCCGCGCACATGCCGCCGAAGCCGAACACCGTGCTCATCATGTGCTTGGGCGTGTAGTCCATCACCACGCTCCAGATGTTCGCCGTCCACGCCTGGTGCGCGGCGATGGCCAGCGAGATCGCCGCCACCGCCACCCACAGGTTGGCCGCGCCAGCAGCGAACACCACGCTGATGATCGCCAGCGCAAACACCAGCATCGACAGCAGCCGCGCCTTGACCGGTTGCATGCCGCGTCCGATCAGGAACGAGGACAGCACGCCACCGCCCACACTGCCGACGTCGGCACTCAGGTAAATGATGATCAGCGGGATGCCCATCTGGGTGACGTTGATGCCCAATTGGTATTGCTGGTTGAGGAACGGCGGCAGCCAGTACAGGTAGAACCAGAACACCGGGGCCGTCATCATGAAGGCCCCGGCAAACGCCCAGGTGCCGCGCATGGTCATGATCTTCCAGAACGGTACGCCCGGTTGCTCTGGGGCTTCCTGATCCTGGATGTATTCGAGCTCGCTGGCCTTGACCCGTGGATGCTGGTCCGGATCGAAGTACTTGATGCCCCAGAACACCGCCCAGGCCAGCCCCAGCAGGGCGATGGTGAGAAACGCCGCCTGCCAGCCCCAGACACTGAGAATCAACGGCAGCATCATCGGCGTCAGCAGCGCGCCGACGTTGGTCCCGGCATTGAAGATGCCGGTGGCCACTGCGCGCTCCTTGGCCGGGAACCACAGCCGGGTGGTCTTCACACACGCGGGGTAGTTGGCGGCCTCGGTCAGGCCGAGGATGAACCGGCAGACCATGAAGCCCACCGCCGAGGTAGCCAGGCCGTGGGCGCCGGTGGCCAGGCTCCAGAGCAACACCGCACAGAAGAACACACGCTTGACGCCGATCCGATCGATCAGGCGGCCTTGCAGCAGGAAGCCGATGGCATAGCCGACCTGGAACCAGAAGTTGATGTTGGCGTAGTCCATCGCCGTCCAGCTCATTTCCTTGGCCAAAATCGGCTGCATCACGCCCAGTGCGGCGCGATCGATGTAGTTCAAGGTTGTCGCGAAGAACACCAGGGCGAGCATGCCCCAGCGAGTCTTGCCGACGGCGGCGCCGGCCTTGACCATGTCCCTGAAGCCGACTTTGGTCTCAGGCGCTTGTTGGGCGCGGGGCAGGGCGGAGCTGTGGGGGTGTGTCATCGTTGGGACCATCCGTACAGGCGCGGTGGTTTCGACCACCGCCGAACTTCGACTGAGCGTGAGGCAGTCTGATACAGGGCATGCACGGTATCAGAGACATTGCCGTCAGGGTGCACTCGGTGGGGTCAAACGCGTGCGTATTGACCGGCTTCGACGCCGCTGGGGAAGGTCACAGGTACGGGATGGGTGCGAAATCGGATGGGCATGAGTGATTACCTGAGTTCTTGAAATTCTTATGGGGTGTTGGCCGCCACGGCGGGCGGTCTGCGCTGGGTCGATTGCAATCTGCGCTTCGACCAGCTTCACTGTCGGAACCGATGGTGCGCACACCGCCCGGGCTAATCAATCGATGCACACGGTAAGTGGTCGATAATCGCACGCAAAACTAACCAGTTGGTACGTGCTCGGGTAGAGTGGCAAACTGATACAACCCCCTTTTTTCATCACGGTTCTGCCTGCCCTCAGGCGCTGGGCGGAACCGCAGAAAAGGCGCGTAGTCGAGGCCTCGGCGCAAGCCCTCGTAGCGCCTTTTCGTAGAGCCTTATTGGAGCGTGCCATGCAGCGTTCGATCGCCACCGTATCCTTGAGCGGTACCCTGCCGGAAAAACTCGAAGCCATTGCCGCCGCCGGCTTCGATGGCGTGGAAATCTTCGAGAATGACCTGCTGTACTACGACGGCAGTCCGCGTGAAGTGCGCCAGATGTGCGCCGACTTGGGCATCGCCATCACACTGTTCCAACCGTTCCGTGACTTCGAAGGCGGCAATCGCTCGCGCATGGCGCGCAACTTCGACCGCGCCGAGCACAAGTTCGACCTGATGCAGGAACTGGGCACCGATCTGGTACTGGTGTGCAGCAACACCGCCGCCGACTCGCTGGGCGAGCAGCAGATCCTCGTCGACGATCTGCGCGAGCTGGGCGAACGCGCCGGCAAGCGTGGCTTGCGCATTGGCTATGAAGCCTTGGCGTGGGGCCGCCACGTGAATACCTATCAGCAGGTCTGGGACATCGTCCGGCAGGCCGATCACCCGGCCCTGGGTGTGTTGCTCGACAGTTTCCACACGCTGTCGCTCAAGGGCGACCCGCGCGCCATCTCCGACATTCCCGGCGACAAGATCTTCTTCGTGCAGATGGCCGATGCGCCCATCCTGGCCATGGACGTGCTGGAATGGAGCCGCCATTTCCGCTGCTTCCCAGGGCAGGGCGAGTTCGACCTGCCGGGCTTCCTCGCACCGATCATCAAGACCGGCTACACCGGCCCGTTGTCGCTGGAAATCTTCAACGACGGCTTCCGCGCCGCGCCGCCTCGGGCCAATGCCGCCGATGGTCTGCGCTCGCTGCTGTACCTGGAGGAAAAGACCCGCAAGCTGCTGGAACAGGAGGCCACACCGGTGGCGAACCTGGACATCCTCTTCGCACCGCCTCCGGCAGATGACTACAAAGGCATCGAATTTCTCGAATTCGCGGTCGACGAAGCCTTGGGGGCCAAGCTCAGCCACTGGCTGCAGCAACTGGGCTTCGCCAAGGCCGGCCAGCATCGTTCCAAGAACGTCAGCCTGCTGCGTCAGGGCGATATCAACCTGATCCTCAATGCCGAACCCTATTCCTTCGCCCACAACTTCTTCGAGTCCCACGGCCCATCGCTGTGTGCCACCGCGTTGCGGGTGAAGGACAGCGCCAAGTCCCTGGAGCGCGCCGTGGCTTACAAGGCCCAGCCGTTCCGCGGCCTGGTCGGGCCCAACGAGCGCCAGCTGGCGGCCGTGCGGGCGCTGGATGGCAGCCTGATCTACCTGGTGGACGAGGCCAGCGACGGGCCGACCATCTACGAGAGCGACTTCAGCCTCAGCCCATCGTCAATGACGCCGGGCATGCTCAAGTCCATCGACCACATGGCCATGGCCATTCCGCCGGACACCCTCGACAGCTGGGTGCTGTTCTACAAGACGGTGCTCGATTTCAAGGCCGACGACGAGGTGGTGCTGCCCGACCCCTATGGCCTGGTGAAAAGCCGTGCGGTACGCAGCCAGTGCAGTTCGATCCGCCTGCCGCTGAACATCTCGGAAAACCGCAACACCGCGATTTCCCATGCGCTGTCGACCTATCGCGGTTCGGGCGTGCATCACATCGCCTTCGATTGCGACGACATTTTCGCGGCCGTCAGCAAGGCCAAGGAGGCTGGGGTGGCGCTGCTGGACATCCCGCTCAACTATTACGATGACCTCGGCGCGCGGTTCGATTTCGACGACGAATTCCTCAGCGAGCTGGCGTACTACAACGTGCTGTACGACCGTGACGCCAACGGCGGTGAGCTGTTCCATGTCTATACCGAGCCGTTCGAGGAGCGCTTCTTCTTCGAAGTGCTGCAGCGTCGCGGCGGTTATGCCGGCTATGGTGCTGCCAACGTTGCAGTGCGCCTGTCGGCCATGGCCAAGGCGCGCGCCGGTGGCATACGTCACGCCAAGCTCTGATCGGGTGCCCGCCGCGCAGGTGCGCGGCGGGCTTTGCTTGCCTGCGCGGCGCGCCGCATAATGCCCGCTGACCAACGACGGCCGTGAGCCCAGCATGACTACAATCTCAGAGGCCGACGCGCACGCTGCCGACGTTCCTCGCAAGCCCCGCAAGAACAACCCCGAGAAGACCCGCGAGAACATTCTGCAGGCGGCCATCACCGAGTTCGTCGAGCAGGGCCTGGCGGGCGCCCGCGTCGATGCCATCGCCGAGCGTACGCACACCTCCAAGCGCATGATCTACTACTACTTCAGCAGCAAGGAGCAGCTTTACCTGGAGGTGCTGGAAAAGCTCTATGGGGATATTCGCGGCACCGAAGCCAAGTTGCATCTGGACGAGCTGACGCCGGTGGAAGGCATTCGCCGGCTGGTGGAATTCAGCTTCGATCACCACGATCGCAACGAGGATTTCGTGCGTATCGTGTGCAACGAAAACATGCACAAGGGCGAGTACGTCAAGAAGTCCACGAGCATTCGCGAGTTGAACAAGACCGTGCTGCTGGCACTGGCCGACCTGTTGCGGCGCGGCACCGAGCAGGGCGTGTTCCGTCCGGGGCTGGATGCCATGGATGTGCATTTGATGATCAGCTCGTTCTGCTTCTACCGGGTGTCCAACAAGCACACCTTCGGCCAGCTGTTCCAGGTCGATTTCAATGAAGCCACGTTGAAGCTGCACCATCGCGAAATGCTCTGCGAATCACTCCTGCGCTTCATCCAGGCCCCATAGCCGCCACAGACGCTGCATCCACCGCCGACGCGGCTCGCGCCGCTGCTACAGACACGCCGCGATCCCCTGTGGGAGCGGGGCGGGCGGCGAGCCCTCTGCCCGCGAAGGGCGCGCTACGGTACAACAGGTAGACCGCACCCACCGCCGACGCGGCTTGCGCCGCTGCTACACGGGCCGTGATCCGGCTCCTGACTTATCCGTTCATTTCGGCGAAATGCGCCATCATGCGTTCGGCATCGGCTTGCCGGCCGCTGAACAGCTCGAAGGCCTTCACGGCCTGGAACACGGCCATGGTGCCGCCGTCCAGCGTGCGGCAACCCAGGGCACGGGCTTCGCGCAGCAGTTCGGTCTCGAGCGGAAAATAAACGATCTCGGCCACCCACAGCGCCGGGCGCAGGGCCGACTTGGGCACCGGCATGCCTGGCAGCTTGGCCATGCCCATCGGTGTGGTGTTGACCAGGCCATCGGCCTCGGCCAAGGCCGTCAGCAGGTCGCTGCCCGCCTGTGCCGGCTGCCCCGGAAAATGCTGGTTGAGGTTGTCGGCCAGGGCCTGCGCCCGCGCCGGCTCGACATCGAAGATGCTCAACTGCTGCACGCCTTCGAGCAGCAACGCATGGGCCACCGCCGCACCGGCACCGCCGGCACCCATTTGCACCACCCGGTCACGCTTGGCCTCACGCATGCCGCGGCGGAAACCCTCGGCGAACCCCAGGCAATCAGTGTTGTGGCCGACCCGTTTGCCATCCTTGAGCACCACAGTGTTCACGGCGCCGATTCCAGAGGCCTCCGGCGACAGCTCATCGAGCAGGGGAATGATCGCCTGCTTGGCCGGAAAGGTGATGTTGAGGCCGGTGAAGCTCATGCGTTGAGCCGCAGTGAGCAGCTCTTCAAGCGCACCGTTGTCGAGCTTCAGTGCATCCAGGTCGATCAACCGGTAGACATACCCCAAGCCCTGCGCCGCGCCTTCGCGCTCGTGCATGGCCGGGGTGCGGGACTGCTGGATACCGGCGCCGATCAGGCCCGCCAGGACGTTTTTACCGCTCATCGAGTGACTCCATTATTTTTGTTGGGTGCGATGTGGGTAAATTGTACTAACCGGTTAATTACGTCAAATCATTTTGTCGGCGTCGTCTGCTTGCCATGGCCCGACACGGCAGCGCCTGCATTGCGGGGCAATTGCCAGAGGTCGAACATCGATACCAACGTCAGAATCCCCACCAGCACGAACGCCATGTGATAGCTGGCCAGGGATTCCCCGTTCACGCCCAGCATCGATTCGCTCAGGCGCAGGAAGATCACCGCCAACGCCACGCCCAGGCCGAAAGCCAACTGCTGAGTCATGCTGAACAGCGTGTTGGCCGAAGACATCAGCGGTTGCGGCATGTCGGCGAAGGCGACGCAGCTGTAGGCGGTGAACCCCATCGAACGAGCCATGCCCGACACCAACAGCACCGGCAGGATCACCGCCAGTGGCGTGGCCAAGGTCATTGCCGCGCAGGCAAAGGTAGTGCTCGCCAGTACCAGGCTGCTGCCGATCAGCGTGGTCCGGAAACCCCAGCGACGCAGCACCCAAGAGGTCATGGGCTTCATCCCGATGTTGCCGGCGAACAGCGTGAGCACCAGCAGGCCGGCGGTGAAGGCGTCATGACCGAACCCCAACTGGAACATCAGCGGCAGCAGGAAAGGGTGTGCGCTGACCATTGCGCGAAACAGCGAGCCGCCGTTGAAGGTTATCCGGTAGGTAGGGATCTTCAGGGCGTCCAGTTTCAATAGGGGCGTGGGGTGACGGGTGAAGTGACGGTACATCGCCCACAGCAGGAGGACACTGGTGGCCAGCATCAGGTAGCCGTACCCGCTGCGTGGAGCCTGGCCTATGAAATCGAGGCCGAACAGCAGGCCCACGCACGCCAGGGCACAGAGTACAAAACCCACTGTGTCGAAGGGGCGGTGGGGATGTTCGCCTCGGCCCTCGGGCATCAGCTTATAGGCACACACCAGAGCGATCAGGCCCAAAGGCAGGTTGAGCAGGAAGATCCAATGCCATGACGCATAGGTGGCCAGGAAGCCCCCCACCGGCGGGCCCAGCACCGGCGCCACCAGTCCGGGCCAAGTGATGAAGGCGATGGCAGTAAGCAGGTCGGACTTCTCGGTGTTGCGCAGGACCGCCAGGCGCCCCACCGGCACCATCATGGCCCCACCGATGCCCTGCAGCACCCGCGCGGCGGTGAACTGCCAGAGCTCCTGCGAGGCTGCGCACAGTACCGAGGCCAAGGTGAACAGCGCCAGCGCTGCCATGAACACGCGACGATGCCCCCAACGATCAGCGACCCAGCCACTGCCGGGAATGAAGATCGCCAGGGTCATGACGTAGGCGGTGATGCCGATGTTCAGGTCCACTGCGGTGGCCTGGAAGGATCTGGCCATGTCCGGCAGGGCGGTGACGATCACCGTGGCGTCCAGGTTTTCCATGAAAAACGCCGCGGCCACCAGAAGAGCCATCAAGCGTGAGCGCGAAGCGGACAGAGGGGCGGTGGCAGCGTTGTTCAAGCCGGTCTCCACGACAGTGGTAACTTCTTGTTACCTCTGTTCTACCACAGGCACGCCCGCCGTTGCAGCCACGCAGGCCGCGTCAGGGGCCTGCGTGGTTTGCCTGACAGGGCGCGTGACCGTCTCGCGCGGTTCGGCCCGTCAGTGCAGCACGGCGGTCAACGGCGTACCAGCAAGACCCCTGATTCCATGTGATGGGTGTACGGAAACTGATCGAACAGGGCGCACTTGGCCACCCGATGGGTATCGTGCAATTGCTCGATATTGGCCGCCAGCGTTTCCGGATTGCAGGAGATGTACAGGATGTTGTCGAAACGCCGGGTCAGCTCGCAGGTGTCCACGTCCATGCCGGCCCGTGGCGGATCGACGAACACGCTGCCGAAGTCGTAGGCCTTGAGATCGATACCCTGCAAACGACGGAACGGACGCACCTCGTTGAGCGCTTCGGTCAGCTCTTCGGCCGACAGGCGCACCAGGGTCACGTTGTCGACGCCGTTGTCATCGAGGTTGTGCAAGGCGGCGGCGACCGACGTCTTGCTGATTTCCGTGGCCAGCACCTTGCGCACCTGCGTGGCCAGCGGCAGGGTGAAATTGCCGTTGCCGCAGTACAGCTCCAGCAGATCGTCGTCGCGCGGGCCCAGGGCCTCGTACGCCCAGTTGAGCATCTTCTGGTTGACCGTGCCGTTGGGCTGGGTGAACGCGCCTTCGGGCTGGCGATAGCGGAACGTACGACCAGCCACCTCGAGCGCCTCGACCGCATAGTCGCGGCCGATGACCACGCGCTTGCCCTTGGAGCGACCGATGATGCTCACGCCCAGGTCGCTCGCCAGTTGCTCGGCAGCGCGCTGCCAGTGCTCGTCCAGCGGGCGGTGATAGCACAGCGTTACCATGGCATCACCGTCCAGTGTGGTCAGAAACTCCACCTGGAACAGCTTGTTGCTCAGCGCCGCATCGGCCTGCCAGGCGGCCTTCAGGCGCGGCATCAGTTCGTTGATGCGCGCGCTGGCGATGGGAAAGCTGTCGATCAGGATCGGCACATGCTTTTCGCCCGGCGCGAACATCGCGTAGTGACGCTGGCCATCCTCGCGCCACAGGCGAAATTCCGCGCGCAGCCGGTAGTGCTCGCGAGGCGAATCGAACACAGCCGGTTCCGGCGCGTCGAACGGCGCCAGCAAGGCGCGCAGGCGCGCTACCTTTTCATCCAGCTGCTGGGTGTAGGAGGTGGGGTCGAGAACAACACTCATGGATACCAGCCCAGTTTCACAACGAACAGAATGGAAAGGATCACCAGCGCCGAGTTCAAGTCGCGGGCACGGCCCGCCAGCAGCTTGATCAAGGTCCAGGCGATGAAGCCGAAGGCGATGCCGTTGGCGATCGAATAGGTCAGCGGCATGGCCAGCGCGGTGACCACCACCGGAGCGGCTTCGGTGATGTCGTCCCACTCGATTTCAGCCAGGCCCGACGCCATCAATACCGCTACGAAGAACAGCGCCGGTGCCGTGGCATAGGCCGGCACGCTGCCCGCCAGTGGGGCGAAGAACAGTGCCAGCAGAAACAACACCGCGACCACGATGGCGGTCAGGCCGGTACGGCCCCCGGCGCTAACGCCCGCTGCCGACTCGATGTAGCTGGTGGTGGTGGAAGTACCCAGCAGCGAACCGGCCATGGCCGCCGTGCTGTCGGCGATCAGCGCGCGGCCCATCTTCGGCATGTGGCCGTCCTTGCCCATCAGACCGGCGCGCTTGGCCACGCCGATCAAGGTCCCGGAGTTGTCGAACAGGTCGACGAACAGGAAGGCGAAGATCACGCTGAGCAGGCCGATGTCCAAGGCCCCGGCGATGTCCAGCTGCATGAAGGTCGGCGCCAGCGAGGGTGGCATCGACACCAGCCCGTTGAACGGGCTGAAGCCCAGCAGGATCGACGCGGTGGTCACCACCAGAATGCCGATCAGCACCGCCCCGCGAACCTTGCGCGCCTCCAGGGCGACGATCAGGAAAAAGCCCAGGATCGCCAGCACCGCACCGGGCTTGGTCAGGTCGCCCATGCCCACCACGGTGGCCGGGTTACCCACCACGATCCCGGCGCCTTGCAGCGCGATCAGCGCCAGGAACAGGCCGATGCCCGCAGCGATGGCCGAGCGCAATGGCAGGGGGATGCTGTTGACGATCCACTCGCGGATCCGAAAGATCGACAGCAGGAAAAAGCACACCGCCGAGATGAACACCGCGCCCAGCGCCACCTGCCAGGTGTGGCCCATGTGCAGCACGACGGTGTAGGTGAAGAAGGCGTTCAGACCCATCCCTGGCGCCAGGGCGATCGGGTAATTGGCGATCAGGCCCATGACCGTCGAGCCGATGGCCGCGGCCAGGCAGGTGGCGACGAAGACCGCGCCCTTGTCCATGCCGGTTTCGCCCAGGATGCTGGGGTTGACGAACAGGATGTAGGCCATCGCCAGAAAGGTGGTGACCCCGGCGAGTATTTCCGTGCGCACGTTGGTGTTGTGCGCCTTGAGTTGAAACAGCCTTTCCAGCATGCCTGCTCCCTGTGGCGCGTTTTGCGCCGTTGCCGTTGTTGTCGAGTGTTGTCGTGTCGACCCTGATAGCAAAGCACATCCGGGCGGTAAAAAAAGCCGCGCATCATACCAGCACGGTCGCGGGGAAACACTCATCAGCTCGTCTGAACGAATGACCGGCGTGCCAAGTCGTACCTGCAAACGACGCGACATGAAAAATGCCGCGCACGCAAGCTGAACCACCGTGAGGTCGACCCGATGAGCACCCTTTCTTCCAGCGCTGGCGCGCAGCCGTACGCCAGCCACAGCATTTCCCTGCAACTCAATGGCCAGTCGCGCCAGCTCGATGTATTGCCCTGGACCACCCTGCTGGATCTGCTGCGCGAACAGCTCGACCTGGTCGGCAGCAAAAAAGGCTGCGACCACGGGCAGTGCGGCGCCTGCACCGTGCTGCTCAATGGCAAGCGGGTCAACGCCTGCCTGACCCTGGCCGTGATGTGCGACGGCGCCGAGCTGACCACCATCGAAGGCCTGGCGCAGGGTGATCAACTGCATCCGGTCCAGGCCGCGTTCATCAAGCACGATGCCTTCCAGTGCGGTTACTGCACGCCGGGGCAGATCTGCTCGGCCGTTGGCCTGATCAACGAAGGCCGCGCCGACTCCAGCGCCGACATCAAGGAATTGATGAGCGGCAACCTGTGCCGTTGCGGCGCCTACAGCAACATCCGCGCGGCCATCGAAGAAGTGGTCGAAGTGCAGGGAGGGGAGCGCTCATGAATCCGTTTACCTACGCCAAGCCTGCCGGCGTCGATGAGGCCGTGCGCCTGGCCGGTCCTCGCTCGCGCTTCATCGCCGGTGGCACCAACCTGCTCGACCTGATGAAAGAAAACGTCATGCAGCCCGAGCAGCTCATCGATATTACCGGGCTGCCCCTGCGCGAAGTCGAGGAAACCGCCGAGGGCGGCGTGCGCATCGGCGCCCTGGTCAGCAATGCCGACTTGGCCTGGCACCCGTTGATCGAGCAGCGTTATCCATTGCTCAGCCAGGCGATCCTGGCCGGCGCTTCGCCACAGCTGCGCAACATGGCCAGCACCGGCGGCAACCTCCTGCAACGCACGCGCTGCTACTACTTCTACGATTCGAAAATGCCCTGCAACAAACGCGAGCCCGGCACCGGTTGCCCGGCCAAGGACGGCTTGAATCGCATCCACGCGATTCTTGGCACCAGCGACCAGTGCGTCGCCACCCATCCTTCGGACATGTGCGTGGCGCTGGCAGCTTTAGCGGCCGTGGTCCATGTGCAGGGTCCGAACGGCGCGCGCACCATCGAGTTCGCCGATTTCCATCGCTTGCCTGCGGACGCGCCCGAGCGCGACAACCAACTGGCCGATGACGAACTGATCACCGCGGTTGAACTGCCCGCCGCCGGTTTCACCGCCCACAGCCAGTACCTGAAGATCCGCGATCGGGCGTCTTACGCTTTCGCGCTGGTATCGGTTGCCGCAGCGCTGGAGCTGGATGGCGAGACCATTCGCGACGCCCGCCTGGCGCTGGGCGGTGTCGCCCACAAGCCGTGGCGCGATGAAGCGGTGGAGCGCCTACTGATCGGCCAGCCCGCCACCGCCGAAACCTTCGGCAAAGCTGCCGACGCCCTGTTGCAGGACGCTCGCGGCCTGCAGCACAACACCTTCAAGATCAAGCTGGCCCGCCGCGCGATAGTCCGTGCCCTGAGCGATGCCGCCAAAGGGGAGATGCAGCGATGAGCACACTTGGCAAACCCATGGACCGCGTCGACGGTCTGCTCAAGGTAACCGGCCAGGCGCGCTACGCTGGCGAGTTTCCCGAAGATGGCCTGCTGTTCGGCAGCGTGGTCTCCAGCACCATCGCCAACGGCCGTGTGCTCTCCATCGATGCCTCCAAGGCCCTGGCGCTGCCGGGCGTAGTGGCCGTGATCGACCACACCAACCGCCCGAAACTGGCCAGCTACGACGAAAAATACGAAGACGACGATGCCGCCGACGGCTCGCCGTTTCGCCCGCTGTACAACGACAACGTGCTCTACAGCGGCCAGCCGCTGGCGCTGGTCGTCGCGGAAAGCCTGGAACTGGCGCGCCATGCGGGCGCTCTGGTGCAGATCGAATACGCCCAGGAATCTCACCAGACCGACCTGCGCGCACAACTGTCCGCCGCCAAGCCGGCGCCGGCTGAACTGCCCGAACCGCGCGGCGATTTCGCCGGGCAATACGCTGCCGCCCCGATCACAGTCGACGCCACCTACGACACGCCGGTCGAGCACCACAACCCGATGGAGCCCCATGCCAGCACCGCGCTGTATCAGGCCGACGGCAGCCTGGTGATCCACGACAAGACCCAGAGCACGCAGAACTGCCAGACCTATCTGTCCAACGTGTTCGGCCTGGACAAGGACAGGATCCGCGTCATGGCTGCTTTCGTCGGCGGCGCCTTCGGCTCCGGCCTGCGTCCGCAGTACCAGCTGCCGCTGGCCGTGATGGCCGCCCTGCACCTCAAGCGTTCGGTACGCGTGACACTGACCCGCCAGCAGATGTTCACCTTCGGCTACCGTCCGCGCACCGTGCAGCAGCTGCAACTGGCCTGCAACGCCGAAGGCAAGCTGCAGGCAGTCGGCCACACCGCGACCGGTCAGACCTCGCGTTTCGAAGACTTCTCCGAGCACGTCGTGGAGTGGAGCGGCATGCTCTACCACTGCGACAACGTCAAGCTGACCTACAACCTGGTGCCTTTGGACGTGTTCACGCCCCTGGACATGCGCGCTCCCGGCGCAGCCCTGGGCATGATCGGCCTGGAATGCGCGATGGACGAGCTGGCCGTGGCGGCCAAGATCGACCCCGTGCAACTGCGCCTGGTCAATTTCTCCGACACCAACCAGAACGAAGGCAAGCCGTATTCCAGCAAGGAACTCAAGGCCTGCTACCAGCAGGGCGCCGAACGTTTCGGCTGGAGCCAGCGCACGGTCGAGCCGCGCAGCATGCGCCGTGACAACCAGTTGGTTGGCATGGGCATGGCCGGTGGGGTCTGGGAGGCCATGCAGATGCCGGCCAGCGCCAAGGCCAAAATCGACAAGCAAGGCAAGCTGGTGGTCAGCAGCGCAACCACCGACATCGGCACCGGCACCTACACGGTCATGACCCAGATCGCTGCGGCGGCGGCCGGTGTTGCTGCACAGGACGTGGAATTCAAGCTGGGCGACTCGTCGCTGCCCACCGCGCCACTGCAAGGTGGCTCGTTTACCGTATCGTCGGTAGGAACCGCCGTGCAGCAGGCCTGTGAAGCGCTCAAGGTCAAGCTGATCCACGCCGCCAGCCAGGTGCATCCGGCGTTTGCCGATGCCGACCCTGCACAGGTGTTCATCGAGGACGGCGAGCTGCGCTGCCCAGGCCATCACGTGTCGCTGCAGAACCTGAGCGGCATTGACGGCACGGATACCTTCGAAGCCCAGGTCGATGCCGAGCCGGACAAGAAGCGTGAAGGCTACGCCACGGCCACGCATTCGGCGGTCTTCGTCGAAGTGGAAGTGGACGATGACCTGGGCACCATCCGCGTCACCCGCGTGGTGAGTGCCGTGGCCGCCGGTCGTGTGGTGAACCCGAAGATGGCCCGCAGCCAGATCCTCGGCGGCGTGGTCTGGGGCCTGGGCATGGCCCTGCAGGAAGAAACCCAGACCGACCATAACCTGGGTCGCTTCATGAACCACAGTCTGGCCGAGTACCACATTCCGGTGAATGCCGACATCAATGACATCGACGTGATCTTCGTCGACGAACCCGACGACATCGTCAACGCCCTGGGTTCCAAGGGCGTCGGCGAGATCGGCATCGTCGGTGTCGCTGCCGCCGTGGCCAACGCCATCTACCACGCCACCGGCAAGCGTGTCCGTGAGTTCCCCATTACTTTGGACAAGGTGATGTAAGACTTACGGGTCCGAGCGCAGGCATGGAGATGGTGCATGCCTGCGGCTTCTATCAGGACGCTTTCAGGACGTTTGGGCAATGGACGTCAATGCCTACCAGGCTGAATCGCCCTTGAACTCCTGCAAATGGTAAGGCCATACATCCCTTATATCTTTCTTCTTAGTGACTCGTCTGTTCGCCATAAGTTGTGCAGATGATGTCGATGTGCGTACTGTTATTGTCGCAGTCGTTATCAAAATGTTCCTACAGAACTTTCCGAATAATCCCAAGAACTTATCCTGTGCTGTAACAGTTTCTAATCAATGGGTTGGAAGCTTTGCTTGACTGTGAGAGGGCCAATCCGGCTAAAGTACCACCGCGCCACGATCAAATACGCGATGCCAATGCCGTATTTTTCCAGCGTCCGCAATGAATATTAATTGCCAGGAGGCATTCGGTGAATGTATCGAAGATCGACTCTATTCCAATTGCAAAACCGCCAGCTCAAGGATTGAAGTCAGCGCCTGAAGATACGGGTAACTTTCATCAGACATTGATGGGAGTGTCGAATACCGCACTCCTCAGGCACGACAGCGTCTCCCTTTCTCCAGCGGCCACGGGCATGGCCGAAAGACAAAGAGAAATCGAGCGGGTGCGGGCGCAGGGGCAAGAGTTGGGTGAATGTGGAATAAGCCACGCTGAGTTGGCAACGAGTCAGGTGCCCAAATGGATGATGGGTTTTGCCAACGTCATTGTCGAGGTCGTGGGTTCGCAAACTTTCGAGACCCGTCTCACACCCAATGCGACAGACGACCAGATGAAAGAGTTCAGTGAGCGCCTGCAGGTCAAACAACAAGCAGTGCTGGAAGCTCATGGTTTATGGGGGCTCGATGCTCTGGACGAGTATGTGGTCATGAATACCACGCCTGGATTGGAAGCTCTCCTGCATCAAGACATGAACGACGTCATACGTGCGGATTCACGTTTGATGCAACTTATCAAGGAAATAGGCTTTTACATGACCGATGTTGAATCATCAGAGGTCTGAGTTCTCAGCTTTTTATCAAGGAGTACAAAAGATGTCCATGCAATGGAAAGCTATTTCAATGGGTGCGGTATTGCTCGCGTGTTCGGGTAGCAACTATGCTGCGGTTCCCATACTTGAAGCAGTGCGCAGCGCGGGCATGTATGTGCCTGCACTCGACGATGGACAGATGGCGCAAATAAAAGGTACGGCCCGTATCAATGGTCAGGCCCGGCCAAGCGTTACTCAAGGGATCAAGACCCATCAGGTCACTTGGAAGAAGCGCGGCAGTCAATCTGATTATCGCGCCTATCAATATCAGGGGTTCAGTTATTCCCCGCATGAAAACAAATGGTATCGAGATGGGGGAACACAGGAGCTGGTTGCTGGCGATGTATGGCTCGCTGATTCCACGAGCCGTATGAACGCCTGGAATCGTGCCTATGCCCGCGAAATCGAGCATCACTATCAGGCCCTTGATCGCAACACCAAGGTACCGAAGAACTATGGCTTCCGTGCCAGTCAATGGTCGCGGCCGGTCTCCACGTTCCGCTGGTGACCCGAAAGCGCAGCCCGGCTTGGGGCTGCGCTCATTCTGCTACCCATCGCAAGGACGCCCATGGCTATCTTGTTTCCACTCGCGCGTCTGTTCGCGAGTGCCAGCATCCTGTTGTCCATCACTACTGGTACGTTAGCCGATACGGTGCACCTGAAGAAAGGTGACAGCCTGTCTGGCAGGTTAATCAGCTACGAAGGGGATGTCTGCGTTTTCAGCACTCCCTACGCGATGGGCTTGACCATCCGAACTGCCGATATCGGGTCACTGCAAACCGATCACCCTTATGAAGTGCAGTTCAAGAACGGCGATCGAGCCTCAGGACACTTGGTGAGTGAAAGCGCCCGGGTCACGCGACTTTCATCCGAAATTTTGGGTGAGGTCGAATTGAAGCTGGCCGACATCGCTGTACTGCAGCGAAACTTCATTGAACAGCGTGAAGCAGCAGTAGGGCGTGACCACATCGAATACGGAGAGCGTGCCGACCCGCCGCCGCTGGATTTTCTTGTGGGCTCCACGGTTTTGCTCGGGCCAGGCGAGTATGAACTCGACATGGGCCTGGTATACAAGCAAAGCCGCCGGCAACACAATCTGTTCGACGTTGGTTATTTTCAGAAATCTTCCTACAGTGCACGTGTGCTGCAGTTCGAACCCACGCTCCGTGCAGGGCTTTTTGACCGGCTCGAAGCGCATCTGACAGTGCCGTTCTCTTATACGAGCGTCGAAGATGTCTCCTCAAATGAGTATGTGAGCACTACCAGCGCGTGGGACCTGGCGGACATAGGCATGGGAATTCAGTACCAGTGGCTCGACGAAACCGCCGCCTATCCGGCGCTTTCGTTTACGTTAGACATCGGTGCTCCCACCGGCCGCAAACGTTACAACGATGCAGCCAACCGATGGAAGGATCCGTTGAACAACGGCTCAGGACACTGGAGCTTAGCGCCCGGCATTGCCTGGGTGCGCCGCACCGATCCGGCCATTCTGTTCGGCGGGCTCAGCTATCAACACTTTTTCCAGAACACCATCGATGGCTACACCGTAAAGCCAGGTTGGGCGTTGCGGAGTTACCTGGGCGTAGGCTTTGCACTCAATGAGAAGTTGTCCATAGGCGCTCGATTTTCTTATAGCTATACCGCCAATCTGAGAGCAGGTGGACGAATCATCAAAGGCACTGACATTGATCCCGCAGATCTCGCCTTCAATGTGTCCTATAGACTGCACGAGGACTGGGTAATTTCTCCTCAAGTCATGCTGGGCCTCAATGACGACGCGGGACCGGCTTCCATGTCATTGAACCTCAAGCGCAAGTTCAATTGATGCGTTATTCCGAGTTGGGTCTGGTCTCCGTCCTTGGATTGGCCACAGTGGCGAGTGCTTCGCCGTTTCAGGCACCCCGGCCACTTTCCGAATTACGCATGGAACGCATAGAGCGCCAGACGCTGGATTATTCATGCGGGGCCGCGGCATTGACCATTCTGCTCAACCTGTATTTTGGCGAAACGCTGCACGAGCAGGATGTACTCGCTGACATGGTTGGCAGGCTGTCTCGGGAGCAGGCAGTGGAGCGAGCCGCTCAAGGATTTTCTCTGCTTGACCTCAAAACCACTGCTCAGCGTTTGGGTTACCAGGCCGAAGGTGTGATTTTGCCCCGTCAGGCATTGGCTTCGCTGAAAGGTCCGGTGATCATTCTGCTCAGGCAACGCTCACTCAATCATTTCGTGGTGCTCAAAGGCATAGGCCGGGGCAGTGCATTGCTGGCAGACCCTGCGCGAGGGCACATTCGTATGCCGCTGTTTGAACTGTATGAGCAGTGGCAGGGCGAAACACTGGTGCTGGGCCGTGACCACTTCGGCTTGCCATTGGAGCATGGATTGAAGGTGCCGGCGCATAGCCTGATTGCTCCTGAGCGGGAGACCGTGCGGACGCTTCAGCGCAGTCCTGTGCAGTGACGGGTACGACGGGGGAGCATCCTTATCTGCGAAGCATCAACAGAACAGATACCGCGATAAATCCCCATACCAGACGAAAGTAAACCGGGTGCGACATCCGGTCGTGCGGCACTAAACCACACAGCCCAATCGCGCAAACAGGACTACTCTTTGACGGTACCTTGATCCATGTCAACGCCTCGCCCGGCGCGGCATGGCGGCCAAACGGCCACAATCCCTGCGTCGTGGAACCAAGCAGAACGAAGTCATCAGACCGCGCTTCCCTCGCAGGGGCCGCTGGCATGGGCCGCCCGCCCGCGCCGGTTCACCTGATAGAGGAAGCCCCATGTTCGGTTTAGAGGCAATCGATCTCGCCCGAATGCAGTTTGCGTTTACGGTCTCGTTCCACATCCTGTTTCCTGCCATCACCATCGGTCTGGCCAGCTACCTGGCCGTGCTCGAAGGCATGTGGCTGAAAACCCGTGACGACACCTACCGCGACCTGTATCACTTCTGGTCGAAGATATTCGCAGTCAACTTCGGCATGGGCGTGGTCTCCGGCCTGGTCATGGCGTACCAGTTCGGTACCAACTGGAGTCGCTTCTCCGACTTCGCCGGCGCCGTTACCGGCCCGTTGCTCACCTACGAAGTACTGACTGCGTTCTTCCTGGAAGCGGGCTTCCTGGGCGTCATGCTGTTCGGTTGGAACCGCGTGGGCCGCGGCCTGCACTTCTTCTCGACAGTGATGGTGGCGATCGGCACGTTGATCTCGACGTTCTGGATCCTGGCGTCCAACAGCTGGATGCAGACCCCTCAGGGCCACGAGATCATCGACGGTCGAGTGATCCCGGTCGACTGGTTCGCAGTGATCTTCAACCCCTCGTTCCCGTTCCGCCTGGCGCACATGTCCATCGCAGCCTTCGTCGCCACGGCGTTCTTCGTCGGCGCCTCGGCCGCCTGGCACCTGCTGCGCGGGCGCAACACACCAGCCATCCGCCGGATGTTTTCCATGGCCATGTGGATGGCGTTGATCGTCGCCCCGGTGCAGGCCTTCGTCGGCGACATGCACGGCCTGAACACCCTGGAGCACCAGCCCGCCAAGATTGCCGCGATCGAAGGCCACTGGGAAAACAAGGGTGACGAAGCCACCCCGCTGATCCTCTTCGGCTGGCCCGACATGGAAGCGGAGAAAACCCGCTTCGCGGTCGAGATTCCCTATCTGGGTAGCCTGATCCTGACCCACAGCCTGGACAAGCAGGTGCCGGCGCTCAAATCCTTTCCCAAGGAAGACCGGCCCAATTCGACCATCGTCTTCTGGTCGTTCCGGGTCATGGCCGGCCTGGGCATGCTGATGATCTTCGTCGGTCTGTGGAGCGTGTGGCTGCGCAAGAAAGACGCGCTGTTCACCTGCCGTCCATTCCTCTACCTGACCCTGTGGATGGGGCCATCGGGCTTGATCGCCTTGCTGGCGGGCTGGTTCACCACCGAGATCGGCCGTCAGCCATGGGTGGTCTATGGCCTGATGCGCACCGCCGATGCCTCCTCCAACCACAGCGTCACGCAGATGAGTATCACCCTGGTGATGTTCGTCGTGGTGTACTTCTCGCTGTTCGGCGTGGGCCTGGGCTACATGATGCGCCTGGTGCGCAAGGGTCCGAAGGCACATGAAGAAACAATCAATACCGGCGGTCCTGGTACCCAGCGCACCCCTGCACGTCCTCTGTCCGCTGCCCATGAAGGCACGGAAGAAGGCCAAACCAACACCTTGAGCAAGGGGCACTAAGCATGGGTATCGATCTTCCATTCATCTGGGCCGTGATCATCATCTTCGGCATCATGATGTACGTGATCATGGACGGCTTCGACCTGGGCATCGGCATCCTGTTTCCCTTCATGAAGGATGAAGGCGACCGCGACGTCATGATGAACACCGTGGCACCGGTCTGGGACGGCAACGAAACCTGGCTGGTACTGGGCGGTGCGGCGCTGTTCGGCGCGTTTCCGCTGGCCTACTCGGTGGTGCTGTCGGCCCTATACCTGCCGCTGATTCTGATGCTGATGGGTTTGATCTTCCGCGGCGTGGCGTTCGAGTTCCGCTTCAAGGCGACCGCAGCCAAGCGCCACGTGTGGGACAAGGCGTTCATCGGCGGCTCGCTGACAGCGACCTTCTTCCAGGGCGTGGCTTTGGGCGCGTACATCGACGGCATTCCCGTGGTCGGCCGCAACTACGCCGGGGGCGGCCTGGACTGGCTGACGCCGTTCAGTCTGTTCTGTGGCCTGGCGCTGATCGTGGCCTACGCCTTGCTCGGCTGCACCTGGCTGATCATGAAGACCGAAGGCAGCCTGCAGCAGGCCATGCACAAGCTAGCACCGCCACTGACCTACGGGCTGTTGATCGTCACCGGTATCGTCAGCATCTGGACACCCCTGGCCCATGGCGACATCGCCACGCGCTGGTTCAGCACGCCGAACCTGTTCTACTTCCTGCCGGTGCCGATCCTGGTGCTGGCCACGGTGGTCGGGTTGCTGCGTTCGGTGAAGCGCAACGCGCATTACACCCCGTTCCTGCTGACCCTGCTGCTGGTGTTCCTGGGTTACAGCGGGCTGGGCATCAGCCTGTGGCCGAACATCATCCCACCGTCGATCTCGATCTGGGACGCGTCGTCGCCGCCACAGAGCCAGGGCTTCATCCTGGTGGGCACGCTGTTCATCATCCCGATCATCCTGGTGTACACCTTCTGGAGCTACTACGTGTTCCGCGGCAAGGTCACCCACGAAGACGGCTACCACTAGTCCAACCGCCGCTGCCCAGGCTGCAAGGCCTGGGTCGGGCAGGAGTAGAAGCATGAGCGAGAAACCGATCGTTACGCACAGCGAAGAGAAAAAGCCCTTGTGGAAGCGCTTGGGCTGGCTGGTGGTGATCTATGCCGGCAGCGTCGTCGCGCTGGGCCTGTTTGCCATGTTGATCCGCCTGTTCATGACGGCGGCCGGGATGAAATCCCACTGAATCCCATCAGTGCTGCTCTGGCAGTGCTTTTTTTACAGCCCTCCTTGCGAGGGCTTTTTTTTGCTCTTCAAACGCACCGTTGCGCTCACTTGCGCGCGCGTAGCACCACGAACTTGGGCGTGGCAGCCACCTGTTCGACGCCGCGGAACAGTCTGGCCAGTTTGCTGTGATAACCCAGATGGCGGTTGCCGACGATGTACAGGTCGCCGCCGGTGACCAGCACTTCGCGTGCCTGCTGGAACATGCGCCAGGCGAGGAAGTCGCCCACCACTTGCTGCTGGTGGAACGGGGGATTGCACAGCACCACGTCCAGCGACTGCGGCGCCTGGCCGGCAAGGCCATCAGCGGCGCGCACCTCGACCTGACGCGCGCCCAGGGCCGCCTGCCAGTTCTCCTGCGCCGATTGCACGGCCATGAACGACTCGTCTACCAGCGTGTAGTGAGCCTGCGGATTGGCCAGGGCGCTGGCGATGGCCAGCACGCCGTTGCCACAGCCCAGGTCGGCGACCCGCGCTGCGCCGAGGTTGCGCGGCAGGTGCGGGAGGAACGCGCGGGTGCCGATGTCCAGCCCTTCGCGGCAGAACACGTTGGCGTGGTTGAGCAGCGTCAGCCTGGGGGCGTCCAGCTGATAGCGGGTCGGGTAGGGCGATACCGGCGCGGGCTTGCCTTCGTCAGTGGCGATCAACAGTCGAGCCTTCTTGACCGCCAGTGACGGTCGCATCGTGCCGATGTATTTCTCCAGCAGATCACCTGCAGCGTGGGGCAAGTGCTTGACCATGCCGGCAGCGACCACCTCGGCACCGGGCGCCAGGTGGCCGTGCAGGCGGATCAGCTGTTCTTCGAGCAGGGCCAGGGTCTTGGGTACACGCACCAGCACGCGGTCGAACGGACCCTGCACCGGCGCGCTCGCGGGGATGAATTCGATGCTGTCGAATGGCAGGCCATTGCGGGTCAGGTTCTTCTCCAGCCCCAACGCGCCGAGGAATGAATCGCCGCTGCTGACCAGCTGCACCGAGCCTTGCAGGCTGATGGCCAGCGCGCCGAAGCTGTCGTTGAGAATCAGCACGCGTGCCTGGGCGGGCAGGGGATGCTCGGCCATGTGCGCCAGCAGGTATTCGTCTGCCGCATCGAACGCCTGCAACGGCTCGTTGGGTTGATCGGGCTGGCGGATCAGGTCGAGCTCAGCGAAGGGCGAAGTCAGTACAGGCATGGCAGAAGGCACGAAGCGGCAATAAAGGCGCGATTCTACCCGATCGCTCACCCGACCGCGCCCCGAACGCCCATCCTTCGCCACTGTGGAAGCGCTTCGTGGAAACTGGCTCTGTGAGAATGCACTCTGTGAGAATGGACTCTGTGGGAATGGACTTTGTGGCAGTGGACTTTGTAGCAGTGGACTTTGTGGGAGCGGGCTCTGCCCGCGAACGGCGCACCGCGCAGTGTCAGACCCACCCAGCAAGACCTTCACGAAGAGAAGACTCGCCACCCCCCGATCCCACAGGTGGCCACACAAACCAACGGTGTTTATCTGCAGCGGTTTGCGGGAAAATACCGGCACTTGAGCCCCGGAGCGCCCCATGACTGCCAGCGCAGAAAAATTCACCCGCCAGACCATCCTCGAGGTCCAGCCGCTGACCCCCAGCCTGTTCACCCTGCGCACCACCCGCGACGCCGGTTTCCGCTTCGTCGCCGGCCAGTTCGCCCGCCTGGGGGTGACCAAGGCCGATGGCAGCGTGGTGTGGCGCGCCTATTCGATGGCGTCCTCGCCCTTCGATGAGTTTCTCGAATTCTTCTCCATCGTCGTGCCGGGCGGCGAGTTCACCAGTGAACTGAGCCGGTTGCGCCCGGGAGACGAGCTGCTGGTGGAAAAGCTGGCAACGGGTTATCTGACCCTGGATCGCTTCGTCGACGGCCGTGACCTGTGGATGCTGGCGACCGGCACCGGCGTGGCTCCTTTCGTGTCGATCCTGCAGGACTTTCCCGTATGGGAGAAATTCGAGCACATCAAGCTGGTGTACAGCGCGCGGGAAGGTCAGGAGTTGGCGTATCGAGAGTTGATCGCTGGCCTGGAACAGCGGGACTACCTGGCCGAGTTTGCCGGCAAGCTACAGTTCATCCCGATCGTGACCCGGGAGCAGGTGCCGGGCACGTTGCACGGCCGTATCACCGATCTCATTCAGAGTGGCGAGCTGGAAAAGGCTGCAGGGTTGGAACTGGTGCCCGAGCATTCACGGGTGATGATCTGCGGCAATCCCCAGATGATCGACGACACCCGCCAACTGCTCAAGGGCCGTGACATGAACCTGAGCCTGAGCCGCCGTCCCGGCCAGGTCGCCGTCGAGAACTACTGGTAGCAGTTATCCCGTAGGAGCGGTCTATGGCCGCGAAAGCCTCACCGAGGTTTACCTGACTCACCGCATTGGCCCTTCGCGGCCACAGACCGCTCCTACAGAGCCAGCGTGGCCATTGTGTAGGAGCGGTCATCGGCCGCGAAAGCTCAACGCGGTATCAGATCTGCGGCCCGTGCGTCGGTGCGTTTGTCACCACGGTGCCCTTGCCATTCTGCTCTTTCAACAGGTCACGGATTTCACCCAGCAGCACTTCTTCCTTGGAAGGTGCAGCAGGCGCCGCAGGTTTCTTCTCTTCCTGATGACGCAGGCGGTTGATGGCCTTCACGCCCATGAAGATGGCAAATGCCACGATGATGAAATCGACGACTGTCTGGATGAACTTGCCATAGGCCAATACCACCGCCGGCGCATCACCGACCGCCGCACGCAGCGTGATGGCCAGGTCGCTGAAATCCACGCCACCGATCAGCAGCCCGAGCGGCGGCATGATCACATCGCCCACGAAGGATGAAACGATCTTGCCGAAGGCTGCACCGATGATGATACCAACGGCCATGTCGACTACATTGCCCTTGACCGCAAAGGCCTTGAATTCACTTAGCACGCTCATGAGGTTATTCCTTATTACAGATGAGGTTGGTCAACGCAGTCCAAGTCAGCGTATTGCTTCATTTTCCACGCCTGCTGCAAGGGACACAGCTGCGCCCGAGAAGTTTTGTCAAAGTACAGACTAGCCGCTTTTCCGCGCTGCAAGGGCTTGATTTACCCACTATTACAGCGCGCTCGATTATCATGAACGCACTTTTCGAACAGGAATTTTCATGGCCAAGGCAAAGCGCATGTACGGCTGCACCGAGTGCGGTGCCACGTTCCCCAAATGGGCCGGCCAATGCGGCGAATGCGGTGCCTGGAACACCCTGGTGGAAACGGTCATCGAAAGCGGCGCCGCCGCACCGCCCAGCGGCCGCACCGGCTGGGCAGGGCAGCAGGCCCAGCTCAAGACCCTGGCCGAAGTCAGCATCGAGGAGATCCCGCGCTTCTCCACCGCCTCGGCCGAACTGGACCGTGTGCTCGGCGGCGGTCTGGTCGATGGCTCGGTGGTGCTGATCGGCGGCGATCCGGGCATCGGCAAGTCGACTATCCTCCTGCAGACCCTGTGCAACATCGCCACGCGCATGCCTGCGCTGTACGTCACCGGCGAAGAGTCGCAGCAACAGGTCGCCATGCGTGCGCGGCGCCTGGGGTTGCCCCAGGACAAGCTCAAGGTGATGACCGAGACCTGCATCGAAACCATCATCGCCACCGCCAAGGTCGAACAGCCCAAGGTCATGGTGATCGACTCGATCCAGACCATCTTCACCGAAAACCTGCAGTCCGCGCCCGGCGGCGTGTCCCAGGTGCGTGAAAGCGCGGCGCTGCTGGTGCGCTACGCCAAGCAGAGCGGCACGGCTATCTTCCTGGTCGGCCACGTGACCAAGGAAGGCGCCCTGGCGGGCCCTCGCGTGCTCGAGCACATGGTCGACACCGTGCTCTACTTCGAAGGCGAATCCGATGGCCGCCTGCGCTTGCTGCGCGCCGTGAAGAACCGCTTTGGCGCGGTCAACGAGCTGGGCGTATTCGGCATGACCGACAAGGGCCTCAAGGAAGTCTCCAACCCGTCGGCGATCTTTCTGACCCGAGCCCAGGAAGAAGTCCCCGGCAGTGTGGTCATGGCTACGTGGGAAGGCACTCGGCCGATGCTGGTGGAAGTGCAGGCCCTGGTCGACGACAGCCACCTGTCCAACCCACGGCGAGTCACCCTGGGCCTGGACCAGAACCGTCTGGCCATGCTGCTGGCGGTGCTGCATCGGCACGGCGGCATCCCCACCCACGACCAGGACGTGTTCCTCAACGTGGTCGGCGGGGTAAAAGTGCTGGAAACCGCCTCCGACCTGGCGTTGCTCGCGGCGATCATGTCCAGCCTGCGCAACCGCCCGCTGCCCCACGACCTGCTGGTGTTCGGCGAGGTGGGTCTGTCCGGCGAGGTGCGTCCGGTCCCCAGTGGTCAGGAGCGGCTCAAGGAAGCGGCCAAGCACGGCTTCAAGCGCGCCATCGTGCCCAAGGCCAACGCCCCCAAGGAGGCCCCACCGGGCCTGCAGATCGTCGCCGTGACCCGCCTCGAGCAGGCGCTGGATGCCTTGTTCGAGTAGCACGATCGCCGCAGTAGGCTAAGGTTGTTGGATGTCAGGACTTGCCCTATCGACGCAGACGCTCCCACCGTTCCACTGTGGGAGCGGGTCTCTGCCCGCGAAGAGGCCAATCCTGCCTACAAAAACCGCACCCGCCCGAGGCTTCCGACCCATGCCTGTTCGACCCTCACGCATCACCGCAATCGCTGCAGCCTGCCTGTTCTCCCTGTCGACCCACGCCGCCGAGCTTCCCGCCGCCGACCTCTACAAACAAGCCCAGGCCGAACAACCCAGCTACCTGGAAACGGTCAAGGAGCTGGTTTCGGTCGACACCGGTACCGGCCAGGAAAAAGGCCTGGCGACGATCAGCGCACTGCTGGTCAAGCGTCTCAAGGAACTGGGCGCCACGGTCCAGACCACCCCGGCCACACCGTCGGTAGGCGACAACATCGTCGGCACCTTCAAGGGCACCGGCAGCAAGAATTTCCTGCTCATGGTCCACTACGACACCGTGTTCGGCCCCGGCACTGCGGCCAAGCGCCCGTTCCGCACCGACCAGGAGCGTGCCTACGGCCCAGGTGTGGCCGATGCCAAGGGCGGGGTGGCGATGATCCTGCACGCGCTGAAACTGCTCAAGGGTCAGGGCTTCGACGGCTACGGCACGCTCACCGTGCTGTTCAACCCGGACGAGGAAATGGGCTCGGCCGGTTCGAAAAAAATCATCGCCGAACTGGCCGCTCAACACGACTACGTCTTTTCCTACGAACCTCCGAACAAGGATGCAGTGACCACCGCCACCAACGGCATCAACGGGCTGTTCCTGGAGGTCAAGGGGCGTTCGTCCCACGCCGGCTCCGCGCCCGAAGACGGGCGCAATGCGCTCACCGAACTGGCTCACCAGCTGGTCCAGCTCAACGACCTGGGTGATCCCGACAAGGGCACCACGGTGAACTGGACCATGGCCAAGGCGGGTGAGAAGCGCAACATCATCCCCGCCATCGCGACGGCCGAGGCCGACATGCGCTACTCGGACATCGAGGAAACCGACCGCGTGCTTGCCCAAGGCCAGCGCCTGATCCGCAAGCAGCTGATCGACGACACCCAGGTCAGCCTGCGTCTGGAAAAAGGCCGGCCGCCCCTGGCCAAGAACAGCGGCTCCGAGCAGTTGGCCGGGGTCGCGCAGAAGGCCTACGCGGCGATCGACAAGTCGATCGAGCCGATCGCCATGCGCTTCGGCACCGACGCCGGTTATGCCTATGTGCCGGGCAGTGATAAGCCTGCGGTACTGGAAACCATGGGCGTGGTGGGCGCGGGCCTGCACGCCGATGACGAATACATCGAGCTGAGCAGCATCGCGCCGCGGCTGTACCTGACGTTGTCGATGATTCGCACCCTGTCGGCGCCGTGAGCTACCGCAGCGCTGGCGCCTGGTGAAGGCGTCGGCGCTGCGACTTGCTCAACCCCCGGCCGCACCCGTACCCTGGGGTCTTCTCAACGACCACGGAGCACGCCCTATGAACACTGCAGTAACGGGCATGGGCCCCGTCAAGGCCGTCATCTTCGATATGGATGGCCTGCTTCTGAACACCGAGGGCATCTACACCGAAGTCACGCAGATGATCGCCGAGCGGTACGGCAAGGTCTTCGACTGGAGCATCAAGCAGAACACCATTGGCCTGGGCGCCAACGACCTGTCGACCTATATCGTCGAAACCCTGGGCCTGCCCCTGACGCCCGCCGAATTCATGGAAGCGCGCGCACCGCTGATGGCCGAGCGCTTTCCCCATGCCCAGGCCATGGCCGGCGCCGAGGCACTGGTGCGGCACTTGAAGGCGCACAATATTCCGATCGCTGTGGGCACCAGTTCGTCCCGTGGGCATTTCGCGATGAAAACCACGCTGCATGAAGAGTGGTTCGCGCTGTTCGACACCATCGTCACCGCCGATGACCCGGAAGTGGGTGCGGCCAAGCCGGCGCCGGATATCTTCCTGGTCGCGGCCAAGCGCCTAGGCGTGGAGCCCAAGGACTGCCTGGTGTTTGAGGACTCACCCTTCGGCGTGACCGCCGCCAAGGCCGCCGGCATGTTCGCCATCGCCGTCCCCGATGCCGCCATGGCCCCGGAGCGCTACCACCACGCCGACGATCGACTGCAAAGCCTGCTGGGCTTCGACCCCGCCCAATGGGGGCTGCCGGCTCACCTGGTGTAGCAATACTCGCCGTAGGAGCGGTCATCGGCCGCGAAGGCCTTCCCGCCGACCTCAAACCTCCAACAAAGCCCCCAGCTCGCGCTCCAACTCCTCGGGGTCGCCCAGATTGAGTTCGATCAACCGGCGCAAATGGCTGATCGAATCCAGACCAATATGGGTGCACACGAACCCCAGCTGCCCATGGTCGTCATGGGCCAGCTTGACCTCCATCACCACATCTTCCTGTGGCCCCAGTTTCACATCCACATTGAAGGGCTTGTCGGCGTCGCCCAGCCAGGGCGACGGCTTTTCGATCAACAGCCCCTTCAATGACAGGTCGAGCAGCTTCACCGGCCAGCGCTCGGTGCCCTGGCGCAGTTCGGTCTTGGCATCGAAGGCGATGCGCTTGAAGCGACGGCGTTCGGTATGGGGTTGCGTCATGATCGGGTCCTCGAGTTTTGCTGGACTATAGCGCAGTGGCTCAGAGCCAGCGGCGAACCCGTCGACAATACTGGCGATAAGTGTCGCCAAACAGCGCTTCGAGCTGGATTTCGTCGGGTCGGATCACCAGCCAGTTCATCAGATACAGCAGCACCGGCAGCAATAACCATGGCCACAGGCTGCCCATCAGCAGCGACAGCGCGACATAGGCCAGGGTATCGCCCAGGTTGATCGGGTTGCGCGACAGCGCGAACGGTCCGTCGCGCTGCAGTTCCTGAGGCGCATCGAAGTTGCTGGTCGCGGTGTGCTGACGCTTGAAACGCAGCATGGCCCAGAACGACAGACCCTGACCAAGGATGATCAAGGCCGCCGCGGTCGCTGCGGTCCAGCTGTTGACCGGCAGCGCAATGGGCACTGCATAGCTCAGCGCCATGGCCACGGCGATGAACGCCAGATACAGCAGTGGCGGGGGCAGGGCGGCGCGTGCGGGCGGCTTGGGCATGGGGCGGACTCGCAAGGGACACCCTTAGTGCGACCGGCACAGGCGCCGGGTGTTCCAGGCCATCATCGCGTCATGCGCTGCGCCGCTCTAGACCAACGTGGGGATGGCCTTCGGACAAAAAATCGCTAGACTCGATAAGGCTGACACTCATCCACTGAGCTGGAAACAATAATATGAAAAACAATAGCAGTGCGTTCCGCCACGTTCCGTGGCTGATCGTGGCGATCATTGGTGCCTGTGCCCTGGGCGTCGTTGCGCTTCGCCGCGGTGAAGCAATCAACGCGTTATGGATCGTCGTCGCGGCCGTGGCCATCTACCTGGTCGCCTACCGCTACTACAGCCTGTTCATCGCCAACCACGTCATGCAGCTCGACCCGCGCCGCGCCACGCCCGCGGTGCTCAACAACGACGGTCTGGACTACGTACCGACCAACAAGCACATCCTCTTCGGTCACCACTTCGCCGCCATCGCCGGCGCCGGACCCCTGGTCGGCCCGGTGCTCGCCGCGCAGATGGGCTATCTGCCCGGCACGCTGTGGCTGATCGCCGGCGTGGTGCTGGCCGGTGCCGTGCAGGACTTCATGGTGCTGTTCCTGTCCACCCGCCGCAACGGCCGCTCGCTGGGCGACATGGTGCGCGAGGAAATGGGCCGCATCCCCGGCACCATCGCCCTGTTCGGTTGCTTCCTGATCATGATCATCATCCTCGCCGTGCTGGCGTTGATCGTGGTCAAGGCGCTCGCCGAAAGCCCGTGGGGTATCTTCACGGTCATGGCCACCATCCCCATCGCGATGTTCATGGGCGTGTACATGCGCTACATCCGTCCGGGCCGCATCGGTGAAATCTCCATCATCGGCGTGCTCCTGCTGCTGCTCTCGATCTGGCTGGGTGGTCAGGTGGCCGCCGATCCGGTCTGGGCCAAGGCCTTCACCTTCACCGGTGTGCAGATCGTCTGGATGCTGATCGGCTATGGCTTCGTTGCCGCCGTGCTGCCCGTGTGGCTGATCCTGGCCCCGCGCGACTACCTCTCCACCTTCCTCAAGATCGGCACCATCATCGCCTTGGCCATCGGCATTCTGGTGACCATGCCGGAACTGAAGATGCCCGCGCTGACCCAGTTCACCGACGGCACCGGCCCGGTATGGAAGGGCGGTCTGTTCCCGTTCCTGTTCATCACCATCGCCTGTGGCGCGGTGTCCGGCTTCCACGCGCTGATCTCCTCGGGCACCACGCCCAAGCTGCTGGACAACGAAACCAACGCCCGTTACATCGGCTACGGCGGCATGTTGATGGAGTCGTTCGTGGCGATCATGGCCATGGTCGCCGCTTCGGTGATCGAGCCAGGCGTGTACTTCGCCATGAACAGCCCGGCCGCAGTGGTCGGTACCGATGTGGTCGCAGTGGCCACGGCGGTCAGCAGCTGGGGCTTCGCCATCACGCCGGAAGCACTGCAGGCGGTTGCCCATGACATCGGCGAAACCACCATCCTGGCGCGCGCCGGTGGTGCGCCGACATTGGCCGTGGGTATCGCGCAGATCCTGCATTCGGTGCTGCCGGGTGAAAACACCATGGCCTTCTGGTACCACTTCGCGATCCTGTTCGAGGCACTGTTCATCCTGACCGCCGTGGACGCGGGTACCCGTGCCGGCCGCTTCATGCTGCAGGACCTGCTCGGCTCGTTCGTCCCGGCGCTCAAGCGCACTGAGTCCTGGACCGCCAACGTCATCGCCACTGCCGGCTGCGTCGCGTTGTGGGGCTGGTTGCTGTACCAGGGCGTGATCGATCCGTTGGGCGGCATCAATACCTTGTGGCCGCTGTTCGGCATCTCCAACCAGATGCTCGCCGGTATCGCCCTGATGCTCGCCACCGTCGTGCTGATCAAGATGAAGCGCCAGCGCTACATCTGGGTCACCATGCTGCCGGCCGTCTGGCTGCTGATCTGCACTACCACCGCAGGCTTCATCAAGCTGTTCGACGCCAATCCGGCGGTCGGTTTCCTGGCCTTGGCCAACAAATACAGCGCCGCTCTGGCCCAGGGCCAGGTGCTTGCGCCGGCCAAAAGCGTTGAGCAGATGCAGCACGTGATCTTCAATGCCTACACCAACGCAACCCTGACCGTACTGTTCCTGCTGGTGGTCTTCAGCATCCTGTTCTTCGCCTTGAAGGTCGGCGTCGCCGCCTGGGGCAAGAAGGAACGTACCGACAAGGAAGCACCGTTCCAGCCGTTCCCCAATGCGTGATGACCGAGGGCTGCCGCCATGTTCAACGACCTGAGCAAGTTGGGAAAATACCTGGGCCAGGCGGCACGTCTGATGGTGGGCATGCCGGATTACGACAATTACGTCGAGCACATGCAGACCAAGCACCCGGACAAGCCGATGATGGACTACGAGGCGTTCTTCCGCGAACGCCAGGAGGCCAGATACGGTGGCAAGGGTGGGCCCAAGTGCTGTTGAGGCATGCCATCTCGTAGAGATGTGTCTTGAGTGATGGCCCTTTCGCGGCCACTGGCCGCTCCTACACGTGATCGAATATCCCTGTAGGAGCGGCCAGAGGCCGCGAAGAGGCCATTTGCATTTAAATGATTGTGGAGCCAACAACCTTGTCCGAAGCCGCCCTCCCCATTCCCGTCACTATCCTCAGCGGCTTTCTCGGCGCCGGCAAGACCACCTTGCTGCGCCACATGCTCAAGGCCGAACACGGCCTGAAGATCGCCGTGATCGAGAACGAATTCAGCGATGCCGGCATCGACACCCAGCTGTTGGGCGACGAGCCCGTGCAGACCATGACCCTGGCCAACGGCTGCGTGTGCTGCACCATTCACACCGACCTGACCAAGGCGCTGTACCTGCTGCTGGAGCGTCTGGACAGCGGCGAAATCGCCTTCGATCGGCTGGTCATCGAATGCACTGGCTTGGCCGACCCGGCGCCGGTCGCCCAAACCTTCTTCATCGATGAAGAACTGCGCGAACGCTACATTCTGGACGGCATCCTGACGTTGGTGGACGCTGCCCACGCGGGTATCCATCTGGCTCAGACCATCGCCCAGGCACAGGTGGGTTTCGCCGACCGCCTGCTGATCAGCAAGACCGATCTGGTCGCGCCTTCGGTGTTCGACGAATTAAGCGAGCGCCTGACCCGCATCAACCGACGCGCGCCGATCCGTGTGGTCGAGCACGGTCGAATCGATCTGGCGGAGCTGCTCGATGTGCGAGGCTTCAATCTCAATGCCGGCCTGGCGTTGCGCCCGGTCAATCAGGGTCCCAGCGTGGATCGCATCGCCAGCCTGGTACTGCGCACCGACAAGCCGCTGGACATCGACCGCCTCAGTACCTTCATGAACGAACTGCTGGAAGAGCACGGCAAGCAACTGCTGCGCTACAAGGGCGTGTTGAGTATCGCAGGGGAAGATCGACGCCTGGTGTTCCAGGGCGTATTGAAGCTCTACGGCTTCGACTGGGACACCGAATGGGCCCCGGGGGAGGTACGCGAAAGCGTGATGGTCTTCATCGCCGATGATCTACCCGAAGCCAAGATCCGCGCCGGATTCGACCAGCTCTGAATCCCGCGTACCCGATACACCGCGGCGATGCCGGACGCGGCTCGCGCCGCTGCTACAGAGGGCGGCGCTGGACGCGGCTACAAACTGATGCGATCCCTGTAGCAGCGGCGCAAGCCGCGTCGGCGGTCCCCGCGCAGTATCTGACACAACGCGGTGCAACCAAACGCAAGCTTAACGCACCCCCTGTAGCAGCGGCGCAGGCCGCGTCGGCGGTCCCCGCGAAATATCTGAAACAACGCGGTGACGCCCAACGCGGCTTGCACCGCTGCTACAAGAACGCCGTCGGCTTTTACGCCGAATAAACCGGCAGCTTGGCGCAGATGGCCTGGACCTTCTGGCGCACGGCATCGATCACCGCTTCATTGTTCAGGTCAGCCAGGATGTCGCAGATCCAGCCGGCCAGCTCCTGGCACTCGGCTTCCTTGAAACCACGAGTGGTCACAGCAGGCGTACCAAAGCGCAGGCCGGAGGTCACGAACGGCGAGCGAGGGTCGTTGGGCACCGAGTTCTTGTTGACGGTGATGAATGCCTTGCCCAGCGCCGCGTCCGCGTCCTTGCCGGAAATGTCCTGCTTGATCAGCGACAGCAGGAACAGATGGTTCTCGGTACCACCGGAAACCACGTCGAAACCACGGTCGATGAACACCTTGGCCATGGCCTGGGCGTTCTTCACGACCTGCTGCTGGTAGGTCTTGAACTCAGGCTGCAGCGCTTCCTTGAAGCACACGGCCTTGGCGGCAATGACGTGCTCCAGCGGGCCACCCTGGGCACCTGGGAACACCGCCGAGTTGAGCTTCTTCTCGATCTCGGCATTGGCACGCGCCAGAATCAGGCCGCCACGAGGACCGCGCAGGGTCTTGTGGGTGGTGGTGGTGACCACGTCGGCGAACGGCACCGGGTTGGGGTACACGCCAGCGGCAACCAGGCCGGCCACGTGGGCCATGTCGACGAACAGGTAGGCACCGACCTTGTCGGCGATTTCACGGAAGCGCGGGAAGTCGAGGATCTGCGAGTAGGCGGAGAAACCGGCCACGATCATCTTCGGCTTGTGCTCCAGCGCCAGGCGCTCGACTTCGTCGTAGTCGATCAGGCCCTGGGCATCGATGCCGTACTGGACGGCGTTGTACAGCTTGCCCGACGAAGAAACGCTGGCGCCGTGGGTCAGGTGACCGCCGTGGGCCAGGCTCATGCCCAGGATGGTATCGCCTGCCTGCAGCAGGGCCAGGTAGACCGCGCTGTTGGCCTGGGAACCGGCATGCGGCTGAACGTTGGCGTAGTCGGCGCCGAACAGCTCCTTGGCGCGGTCGATGGCCAGTTGCTCGATCACGTCGACGAACTCGCAGCCGCCGTAGTAGCGCTTGCCAGGATAGCCTTCGGCGTACTTGTTGGTCAGCACCGAGCCCTGGGCTTCCATCACAGCGGGACTGGTGTAGTTTTCCGAGGCAATCAGCTCGATGTGATCTTCCTGGCGCTGGGCTTCTTGCTCCATGGCGGCAAAGAGATCGGCATCGTACTTGGCGAGTGTCTGGCTACGGCTGAACATGGCGGTCCTCAGGGATCGGGATGTTGGGAAAGGCGAGCATTCTACCCCATCGGCTTTTGTCTGGCATATGAAAGGCAGTCATCGCGTGGACAAGCGGGCTTCATGTCTGGTTGTGTCCACTCATGCCGTAGGAGCGGTCATCGGCCGCGAAAGCCTCACCGCAGTCCACCTGACCCACCGCATCGACCCATCGCGGCCAAAGACCGCTCCTACGGGGTCATATCCTGCGCGTAGTCACTGAAGCAGAAACAGCGCGTCGTTGCTGAACTGAGTCTCGAAGCGATGGGCCTGCATCGGGCGCCCGAACAGGTAGCCCTGAACCTCATCGCAGCCATGCTCGCGCAGGAACTCCAACTGTTCATGGGTTTCCACGCCCTCGGCGATGACCGAGAGATTCAGGCTGTGCGCCATGGCGATGATCGCCCGCGCAATCTGCGCATCCTGCTCGCCGGACGGCAGGCCATCGACGAAGGTGCGGTCGATCTTCAGCACGTCGATGGGGAACTGCTTCAGATAATTGAGCGACGAATAGCCAGTGCCGAAGTCATCGACGGCAATGCTCAAGCCGAGATTCTTCAAAGTGTCGAGAATCATCATGGCTTCGTTGACCTCGCGCATCAGGATGCTCTCGGTCAGTTCCAGCTCCAGGCACGCCGGTGGCAGACCAGTGATTTCCAGCATCCGGGCGATGCGATTGCCCAACTGACCATCGGCGAACTGCCGCGCGGAGATGTTCACCGAGATCTTGGGCACCCGCACTTTGGCCAGATGCCAGGCCTTGAGCTGGCGACAAGCCTCGGCCAGGACCCAGTCGCCCACATCTACTACCAGGCCAAGCTCTTCGAGCACCGGAATGAACTCGACCGGCGGCACCAGGCCACGGCGTGGATGATTCCAGCGCAACAAGGCCTCGGCACCGGTCAGGCGCTTGCCATCGCCGCTGAACTGCGGCTGGTAGTACAGCACGAATTCCTGTTGTTCCAGGGCGTGGCGCAGGTCGCTTTCCAGCTCCAGACGCTCCAGCGCCGTGGCGTTCATGTCGGCCTGGTAGAACTGGAAGTTGTTCTTGCCACGCTCCTTGGCGTGGTACATGGCCGTGTCGGCGTTTTTCATCAGTTGGCTCAGTTCGCTGCCGTCCTGAGGGCTCAAGGCGATGCCCACACTGGCGGTGACAAAGAACTCGCGGCCCTCCAGCACGAAGGGTTTGACCAGGCTGCCGAGAATCTGCTCTGCCACATGAATGGCCTGGTTCAAGGCCAGCTCGCGGGTGGCCCGCGGTTGCAGCAGCAGGGTGAACTCGTCGCCGCCCATGCGCGCCACCGTGTCGTCATCGTCGACGCAGCCCAGCAGACGCGTGGCCATGTCCTTGAGCATGCGGTCACCGGCGGCGTGGCCGAGGGAGTCGTTGATCGGCTTGAAACGGTCGAGGTCGAGGAACATCAGCACCACCCAGGATTGCTGGCGCTCGGCCTGCTGCAGGGCGTTGTACAGGCGGTCCTGGAACAGCGTGCGGTTGGGCAGGTGGGTCAGGGCATCGTAGTAGGCCAGGCGATGAATGCGCTGCTCACTGGCCTTGCGTTCGCTGATGTCGCTGAAGAAGCACACGTAGCTGGCCAGGTCGCCTTCGTCGTCGAGCACCGCCGTGATGCCGACCCAGGCCGGGTAGTGCTCGCCGTTGCGCCGCTTGAGCCAGACCTCGCCTTCCCAGGTGCCGCGCTGTTGCAGTTGCTTGAGCACGTAACGCAGGTGCGCTTCCTGCTGGTCATCCACGGTCAGCATGTTCGGCAACTGGTCCAGCACCTGGGCCACGGCATAACCGCTGACACGGCTGAAGGCCTCGTTGGCCTGCACGATGTAGCCCGCCGGATCGGTGATCAGAATCGCCGACGTCGAATGCTCGAACACCGTGGCGGCCATGCGCAGGTCCTTTTCGGCGCGACGTTGCTGGCTGACGTCGCGACCCACGCCCAGAATGCCTTCGAAAGTCCCCTGGGTGTCCCAGATCAACACCAGGCGTAGCTCGATGGGAATCTTGCGCCCGTCGTTGCGCAGGCAGTCGAACATGAACACCTGAGTCTTGAGGTCGCTGCGCAGGGCGGCCAGCTCGGCCGGCGCATGCAGCGCCTGGTGGACCTGGGTCACCAGCGCGTTGATACCCGTCAGCTGTGCAGGATTGGCCAGCATGCCCTGCCAGCCGTTCTGCATCACCCATTCCGCGTCGAAGCCCAGCACCGTCTGCACCGAAGGGCTGACGTAGTTCAGCTCCATGCGGTTGTTGGTGGAAAAGATCACGTCGCTGATGCTTTCGGCGAGCATGCGATGGCGTTTTTCGCTCTGGCGCAGCGATTCGCTCGCGGTCCTGTGGCTGGTGACGTCGGTGATACTGAGAATGACCGCGTGGTAATCCTTGGCGTGTTCGGGAAAGCGCACCGTCACCCACAGGTACTGATCGTGGCCCTGCTGGTTGTCCAGACGGATTTCCAGCTCCAATTGCTGCTGGCGCTGCAGCAGGGCCCCGATCAATTGATGGCCGATGCCAGTGGCCCGGTCCGACCAGCCTTCGATCAGCTTGCGCCACGCCTGGTCGTTCGTGTGCACCTGCAGCACGCGCAGGGCAACGTGGTTCACTTCGGTGATGCGCAGTGCCTGCAACAGCTCCTGACGGGTTGCCGGATTGTCCTCAAGCCACCGCCCAAGATCGGTGCGCTCGTTCAACCCCACCCGTTCGAACAACGGCAGCACACCCGATAGATCGAGCACGCACAGCGCCACGCCGGCGCCCTCGAAGATGTCCCGATAGCGCCGACGCTCTTCGTTGAGTTCGCGCTGACGGCGGCGCATGCTCAACAGCGCCAGCAACGGTACCAGCGAAATCAGCAGGCCCAGCAGGTATTTACCCACCAGCGGTGGCAGCAGTGCCAAGCGTGCCTGACGGGCGTCGAACAGGCTGCGCAGTTGCCAGTCGCTATGGCTCAGCTGGGTGACCAGCACACTCTGGTTCAGCTCGGTGGTGCTCAGTTCGGAGGCGCTGATCGGGGCAGGGTCGGTGCGGTTGATGACGTGCTTGTCGACATGGTTTTCCAAGACCCAGCCGGGGTTCTGCCCACGCTCGACCTGATGAATGAGCCGACTGATGACGATCGGGCTCATGCGCAGCAACCAGTAGCCATTGGTGTTTTCACCGGGCTGGCGGATCAACAGATAGACCAGGTCTGCCGCCGTGCTGTTGGTGTAGTAGTGGCTGTCGCCATCCAGGCGGCTGACCAGAACGGTGATGAAAGCATCGTCGTTCGCTTCGATCAAGGTGTCGGCGATGATTCGGGCATCGCCACTGAGCCAGGCCAGGCTTTGCAGCTCGGGCACCGAGCGACGTACACGGGTAACGGTTTCGGCACGTTCCCGGGCGCTGGGGAAGGGCTGGGTGGTGAGCAACTGGTTGAGCACGATCTGCGCATTGAGCGCCATGTTCAGGTTGACGTGATCGGCCAGGTCCGCACTGGAGTCGATGCTGTGCTGGCGTTGGTCTGCCTGAGTGCGCTGGAACTGATCGAACAGTTGCCAGAACAGCAGCATCAGCAGCATCAACACCAGTAATGCCAGCGCGCCCTTCAACGTGCCGTGCAGCGGAGTACCTGACCCTTGGACAGGCGGGCGCAAGGAGGACGGCTGATTGAGATTGGGCAAACTGAGCATCCTGCGATATGACAGTCGTGGGCAGGCATAGGCGTGTACCCAGGCATGGGCACATGAATCATGCGTGTTACACCTCGCACTATAAGCTGTAGCGCCCAAATCCGGCTAGATTTCTGTAGCGGCGCAGCGCGCCGCGCAAGGCGTGCCCAGTCCATGTAGCAGCGGCGCAAGCCGCGTCAGCAGACGCCACCGTACCGCGCCGCGATCCACCACCCCTGCAGACCATCGCCCAGGCACGCACTGGTTTGCCCTGACTCCCGCATTCCGGTAGCTTTGAACACCTTGCGGGGGCCCAAGCTTCCATCCTCTATCTCGCACCTTCTTTATCCAGGTTCATTCCATGGCTCAATACGTCTACACCATGCATCGGCTGAGCAAAGTCGTTCCGCCGAAGCGGGAAATCCTCAAGAACATCTCGCTGTCCTTTTTTCCCGGCGCCAAGATCGGCGTGCTCGGCCTCAACGGCTCGGGCAAATCCACCCTGCTCAAGATCATGGCCGGTGTCGACAAGGAGTTCGACGGCGAAGCCCGGCCGATGCCCGAGCTCAACGTCGGCTACCTGCCTCAGGAACCTCAGCTGGACCCGACCAAGACTGTGCGTGAAGTGGTCGAGGAAGCGGTCAGCGTGATCAAGGACGCCCAGGCTCGCCTGGACGAAGTCTACGCCGCCTACGCCGAGCCGGATGCCGACTTCGACAAGCTGGCCGCCGAACAGGCCAAGCTGGAAGCCATCCTGCAGGCCAGCGACGGCCACAACCTGGAGCGTCAGCTGGAAGTCGCCGCCGATGCCCTGCGCCTGCCGGCCTGGGATGCCAAGGTCGAGCATCTGTCCGGTGGCGAGAAGCGCCGCGTGGCCCTGTGCCGCCTGCTGCTGTCGGCTCCCGACATGCTGCTGCTCGACGAGCCGACCAACCACCTGGACGCCGACTCCGTCGCCTGGCTGGAGCACTTCCTGCACGATTTCCCCGGCACCGTGGTCGCGATCACCCACGACCGGTACTTCCTCGACAACGTCGCCGGCTGGATTCTCGAGCTCGACCGCGGCGCCGGCATCCCCTACGAAGGCAACTACTCGGGTTGGCTCGAAGCCAAGTCCGATCGCCTGGCTCAGGAATCCAAGCAGCAGTCGGCCCATGAAAAGGCCATGAAGGAAGAACTGGAATGGGTGCGCAAAGGCGCCAAGGCCCGCCAGTCCAAATCCAAGGCGCGCCTGCAGCGCTTCGAGGAAATGCAGTCCCAGGAATTCCAGAAGCGTTCGGAAACCAACGAGATCTATATCCCGGCCGGTCCGCGCCTGGGTGACAAGGTCATCGAATTCAAGAACGTCACCAAGGGCTATGGCGACCGCGTGCTGATCGACAACCTGTCGTTTGCCATGCCCAAGGGCGCGATCGTCGGCGTCATCGGTGGTAACGGTGCGGGTAAATCGACCCTGTTCCGCATGCTCATGGGCAAGGAACAGCCGGATTCGGGCTCCATCGAAATCGGCGAAACCGTGCAACTGGCCTGTGTCGACCAGAGCCGCGACGACCTGGACGGCAGCAAGTCGGTGTTCCAGCAGATTTCCGACGGCTCCGACCAGATCCGCATCGGCAACTACGAAATTCCTTCACGCACCTATGTCGGTCGGTTCAACTTCAAGGGCGGCGACCAGCAGAAGTTCGTCAAGGACCTGTCCGGTGGTGAGCGCGGTCGCCTGCACCTGGCGTTGACCCTCAAGGAGGGTGGCAACGTCCTGCTGCTCGACGAACCGTCCAACGACCTCGACGTGGAAACCCTGCGCTCGCTGGAAGAAGCCTTGCTGGACTTCCCGGGCGCAGCCATCGTGATCTCTCACGATCGCTGGTTCCTGGACCGCGTGGCAACGCACATCCTGGCCTACGAGGATGACTCCCTAGCGGTGTTCTTCGAAGGCAACTACACCGAGTACGAGGCCGATCGCAAGAAACGCCTGGGTGAGGCGGCTGCTCAGCCGCACCGTGTTCGTCACAAGAAGCTGGCGTAAATGAAAATGGGGCCCTGAAAAGGGCCCCATTTTTTTGTCTGACGATTGTGGACGGTCAGGGGCTCACGGCCCTGTCTGAATACCCGTGATTTCCACGGTCAGGTCGCCCGCCGGACGTCGCCAGACGCGCTCTTCACCCACTTCCGCACCCAACAGTGCCCGACCCAGGGGTGAGGCCCAGTTGATCAGGCCAACGCCCGCATCCGCTTGATCCTCGCCTACCAGGCACACACGCTGCTCGACACCTTGATCGTCGGCAAACGTAACCCAGCTGCCGATCTGCACTTTTGCCGTAGAGGTGATGGGCGCTACCACCTGAGCATGCTGCAGGCGGTGCTGATAGTAGCGCATGTCCCGCTCCAGATCGGCCATGCGCTGGCGATCGGCGCGCTCGCCCATCGCCGTCTGCTCGGCCTGCAGGATCTGCACTTCCGTAACCCGCGCCTGCAGCTGGGCCAGCCCACTGGCGGTCACGTAGTTGGGCTGGGTGCTGATCAGGCGTTCAACGGGTTGCGTCGCCTGAGCGGCAGCGTGGTCTTCATTGACGAATGCCCTGCTCATGATATTCCTCCCTTATGGGGCGGTATTGATCGCCCTGAGCGCAGGAGTGCCGCGAATCCAAAGACAACCCATGGCCGCAGCCTGGTGTCGCAAGCCAGCATGACTCCTACAGTAACCACTGCTTGTACAGGTTAGGCCGCAATATCCGGTCATAGTTGCATTCGCCACCGTTGCCTCGAACGCTTCCAGGCAGAGCCGAGCACCCGGCTAGTAGTGGTACCACTTGACCTCGAGCATGACCTCGTTGCGTGGCGAGCTCAGATGGCTGAAATCGCGTTGCGCGCTCAGGCGCAGCCCCAGGTTGCGGGACACTTCCCACTGCTGGTTCAGGCTCAGGCTACGGCGCACCTCGCCATTGGCAAAGTAGTCGCCCTTGCCTTCGAGGCTGAAGTTGCCCAGGGCGTTCTTCCACAGCACACCGCTGTTGAACCCTGCCGCCGGCGCTACGAACTGGGCGAAGTCATTGTTGTGCTCCACCCGCACCGTGCCCAGGGCGAAGCCGAGCACCTGTTCGCTGAGCTGCCAGGTGCCACCGGCGCCGCCATTGACATGGGAGACCAGGTTCTCGTCACCGTGTTTGCCCAGCACCCGTTCCAGACCGCCGGTCACTTGCCAGGACAGCGGCTGCAGCAGCTCGTTGCGCGGCGTCAGCGAGCGGATGGTGGCCAGATCCAGTTGCTGCACCTGCCATTTGTTGCCTTCGTACTGCCGCACTTTCAGGCCGAGAATCTCGATCTGCGCGCCGAGCGGAAAGCCTTCGGCGTTGTCATTGAGGTCGTGATAGGCCATGCGCAGACCGTACTCGGCGAACGCGGTATCGCCGCGAGTGCCGACACCCGCGCTCCAGGTCCGCGACTGATGACCGTCCTCGGGCAAGCCGGGACGGTCGATGGCCAGCGGCGGTGGCGGATTGCGATTGATCGCACGCAGCAGTTGGAAGCTGCGCTGGGTCCGCGCCGGATCGCGCTCCTGGCCGGTGGCCCGGTAGCGTTCCAAGCGAAAGGCGGCATCCTGGATCAACGCCTGGCGGTCCTTGCCTAAGGCCTGGAAACCTTCGCTGTCGATCTGCGCCGTATCGGCGGCGATCTTCTGCACCCATTGCTGCTCGCTGCTGTCCAGCGGCTTGGCGCGTTCGAGCAGTTCCCGCTCGCGGGACGCACGGTAATCGATCTTCTCGACCAGGCCGGCCGCTTTCACCGCTTTCACGGTGTCCGTGGGAATGGCGGTCAGGGGGAACTGCGAAGTCAGGTCCAGGCCCGGCCGGGCCACCTGGAGCAGTTCGAGCAGGCGATACGAGCAGTTTTCGTCAAAGAAGAAATAATCGAACTGCACCTGCTTGAGTTCCCACACATGCTCGACCATGCGCCCGGTCTCTTCAGGTGTGAGGTTGAGCCGGTACTCCCACAGGTCGCGGTTTTCCAGGCTGCGGTACTCGGAGAGCTTTTCCTGGTAGGGCACCAGGGCGAACAAGCCCGGATAGCCCCCGGCCAACCCCTTCCAGGCATACAGAATGCTGTTGTCGCTGCCTTCGACGTAGGCGCCGAAATTGATCGCATAGCTGAGCAAGGCAGTGTTGTTGCTCTGCACATCGGCCTGATCGATGCGCAGCAGGGTGTGCCCGAACATCGACGAAGGACTGTTCAAATACGCCGCCGGGAAAATCAGCACGGCGCTGTGGGGCGCAACGTCCGAGAACCACTTGGTGAATTCGGCACACTCCACGGTCGGCAGGTCAGTCAGACCCAACTGTTGCCGCAGCCACCGAGTGCGCGCAGGAAACACACACTGCGCATGCTTGTCGCCGGTGGCCGCAGGTGCATAGATCGCCTGCAGCGTAGCCTGCAGTTCGGCGTCCGGATGGTGCGCGCCGTCGTCGGCCAGAAAGAATTTGCGGTCATCGACGTAGCTGCGCCAGCCGCCGAGCTTGCCGCGCTCGTAGTGGCCAACAGAAATCCAGTAGGGATCGTTCGCCAATTGTTGCAGACGCTGAGCGTCGATGTGCGGAGCGGCGTGCAGCGGGGCGCACACACAGAGCGCCAGGGAGGCAAGGCGTTTGAGCATGGTCGGCAACTAGTTCGGCGAAATCGGAAAGGGGGGATGCCCGCCCCGGAAGGAGCGGGCGGGTCGAGCTTAAGCCTGGGTGGCGTATTTGGCCAGACGTGGATCGTTTTTCAGAACGGCGATGGTGTTGCTGTGCACGTCTTCAGCAGTGCTGTCGGCGCTGCTGAAGATCTGCTGGAAGTGCTCGTGGGTGACCGACTGGAAGTAGGCACGGTCTTCGGGAGCGACGCCCAGTACCACGGCATAGGTGGTCAGTGCTTCGCCTTGGCCCTTGGCCATGTCTTCGGACAGCTCGTCCATCATGCCATTCATGGCAATCCAGGATTTACCGCCGTAGGTCAATGCCGCGTTGGTCGAGCAACCGTTGGTGCCCGAGGTCATGCCGAAGGTGGCGTTGCCCGAAGTGCCGTTGGTGGTGGAAGCCAGGAAGTGCGCAGGCGTGCCGCGCTGGCCTTCGAACAACATGTTGCCCCAACCGCAATCCGGACCACCGGGCGCTTGCGCCATGGCGTTGATCGAGACGGCGGCGAACAGAGTACCCAGCAGAATCCGTTTCATAGCGTTGTTCTCTTTTTGATGTGCTTACTGAGGGTCTAATGCCTGGCGAACCAGGACGGGTCGGTTATTGGGCCGACCGCGTAACTTGGAGTTTAGGCAAGCGTTGCAGTTCCGCACGAAATGACTAAGTTGCAGCCTCGCTCGGCAAGCCCCGGTGCAGCTTGCGCCGTCGCTACAGAAGCGCCCAGAATGACAGCATCTGTCCCGCCGAAGTAAGGATGCCCGATGCCCGATTCTGTAGCTGCCAGCCTGCGTCTTGCGCCCGAGGCACTGACCCGCCCGTTTTCAGCTGAACAGTTCAACTTCACCACCACCAACGACCTGGAGCCCTTTCGCGGCGTGCTGGGTCAGGAACGCGCCGTCGAGGCCTTGCAGTTCGGTGTCGCCATGCCGCGCCCCGGCTACAACGTGTTCGTCATGGGCGAGCCCGGCACCGGCCGCTTCTCGTTCGTCAAACGCTACCTCAAGGCCGAAGGCAAGCGCCTGCAGACCCCAGCCGACTGGGTCTACGTCAACAACTTCGACGAGCCGCGCGAACCCCGCGCCCTCGAGCTGCCGCCCGGTAGTGCCGGCGCGTTCATCGGCGACATCGGTGCACTCATCGACAACCTGCTGGCGACCTTTCCGGCGGTGTTCGAGCACCCGTCCTACCAGCAACGCAAGAGCGCCATCGACCGTGCGTTCAATCAGCGCTATGACCGCGCCCTGGATGTGATCGAAAAGCTGTCGCTGGAAAAGGACATTGCCCTGTACCGCGACAGCAGCAACATCGCCTTTACCCCGATGCTCGACGGCAAGGCCTTGGACGAAGCCGAATTTGCCCAGTTGCCCGAGGCTGACCGCGAGCGTTTTCACACCGACATTTCCAATCTGGAAGAGCGTCTCAACGAAGAACTGGCCAGCCTGCCGCAGTGGAAGCGCGAGTCGAGCAACCAGCTGCGCCAGCTCAACGAAGAGACCATCACCCTGGCCCTGCAACCGCTGCTGGCGCCGTTGTCGGAAAAGTATGCCGAGAACGCCGCCGTGTGCGGCTACCTGCAGGCCATCCAGGTCAACCTCCTCAAGACCGTGGTCGAGCAGCTGGTCGATGACAGCAAGGCCGACGCCCAGGCCCGCAAGCTGCTGGAAGAACAGTACAGCCCCAGCCTGGTCGTCGGTCATCACCAGAGCGGTGGCGCGCCGGTGGTGTTCGAACCGCACCCCACCTACGACAACCTGTTCGGCCGGATCGAATACAGCACCGATCAGGGCGCGCTCTACACCACCTACAAGCAGCTGCGCCCCGGCGCACTGCACCGCGCCAACGGTGGCTTCCTGATCCTGGAAGCCGAGAAGATGCTGGGTGAACCCTTCGTCTGGGATGCGCTCAAGCGCGCCCTGCAATCGCGCAAGCTCAAGATGGAATCGCCACTGGGCGAGTTCGGGCGCCTGGCCACCGTCACGCTGACACCGCAGATGATCCCCTTGCAGGTAAAAGTCATCATCATCGGCGCTCGTCAGCTGTATTACGCGCTGCAGGACCACGATCCCGACTTCCAGGAGATGTTCCGCGTCCTGGTGGACTTCGATGAAGACATCCCAATGGTCGACGAGAGCCTGGAGCAGTTCGCCCAGCTGCTCAAGACCCGCACCTCGGAGGAGGGCATGGCGCCGCTGACCGGTGACGCCGTTGCGCGCTTGGCCACGTACAGTGCTCGCCTGGCGGAAAACCAGGGGCGTCTGTCGGCACGCATCGGTGATCTGTTCCAGCTGGTCAGCGAGGCGGACTTCATCCGCCACCTGGCCAACGAAGAGCGCACCGACGCCGGTCACATCGAGCGCGCGCTCAAGGCCAAGGCGACCCGCACCGGTCGGGTCTCGGCGCGTATCCTCGACGACATGCTGGCCGGCATCATCCTGATCGACACCACCGGCGCTGCGGTGGGCAAGTGCAACGGGCTGACGGTACTGGAAGTGGGCGATTCGGCGTTCGGTGTACCGGCGCGTATTTCGGCTACGGTGTACCCGGGCGGCAGCGGCATCGTCGACATCGAACGCGAGGTCAACCTGGGCCAGCCGATCCACTCCAAGGGCGTGATGATCCTCACCGGCTACCTGGGCAGCCGCTACGCGCAGGAGTTTCCCCTAGCCATTTCTGCCAGCATCGCCTTGGAGCAGTCCTACGGGTACGTGGATGGCGACAGTGCGTCTCTGGGCGAGGCCTGCACCTTGATCTCGGCGCTGTCGAAGATGCCGCTCAAGCAGTGTTTCGCGATCACCGGCTCGATCAATCAGTTCGGTGAAGTGCAGGCTGTGGGAGGCGTCAACGAGAAGATCGAGGGCTTCTTCCGTCTGTGCGAGGCCCGTGGCCTGACCGGCGAGCAGGGCGCAATCATTCCCCAGGCCAACGTGGCCACACTGATGCTCGACGAAAAAGTCCTGCAGGCGGTGCGCGACGGCAAGTTCCACGTCTACGCCGTGCGCCAGGCCGACGAGGCGCTGAGCTTGTTGGCCGGCGAGCCTGCCGGTGAGCCCGACGAGAACGGCGCGTTCCCCGAGGGCAGCATCAACGCCCGTGTGGTGGAGCGGCTGCGGGTCATTGCGGAAATGATCAGCGAAGAAGACCTCAAGGAAGCTGAAAAGGAACAGGCGCTAGAAGAACTGGTCGAGGTCCGGCCGACGGTGTAGATCCCTGTAGGGTCACGGGACAGCTGGCGGGTAGAGCCATCCGTCAGCTGAACCAGGGCCAGCGGTCAATCCCTTCTATGCTCCAATCATGACCCCTCGCGAGCCGCCCCCGGCTCTACGGGGCAATGGTGTATGCCAGAGGAGGGTGGCCATGGCCCGCAGCCTGAGCCTCAACCGTCAATGCCTGGGACTGATGACCCGGATCGAATGCAGTGTTCGTCCGCTGGCGGGAGAGAATGGCCTGTGGACGCTGTTGTTCGCTGCCGGGATGGCGGGTGAGCAACCCAGCGCACTCAAGGCGCAAGGCCCTTTCCATGGCCCGCTGGCTGCCGAAGCGGTGCTGGAAGCCATCGTCGACAGCTTGACGCTGCACGGTTACAGCCTCAGCGATGACCCACAGATGTGGGCCGTGCACCTGCAACGCCAGTTGCGCACACTCAATGGGCTTCGTGGCACGCCGAGCGTTCGCTACCGGCTCCCTGAACACTGACCTGCCTGCATAGCACACGGCTGCGACACACCGTCGCACGTCGTGCTTTGTCATGGGCGTGGCTATAATCGGCTCCAATTTCCACCACCCTGTGAGCCTCAATGGAACGCTTCATCGAAAAAACCATGTACGCCTCGCGCTGGTTGCTGGCGCCGATCTACGTCGGCCTGTCGCTGGGACTGCTGGCGCTGGCCCTGAAATTCTTCCAGGAAATCTTCCACGTCCTGCCCAACATCTTCGCCATGGCCGAATCCGAAGTGATTCTGGTGCTGCTCTCGCTCATCGACATGGCGCTGGTGGGCGGTCTGCTGGTGATGGTGATGATTTCCGGCTATGAGAACTTCGTTTCGCAGCTGGACATCGAAGATGGCGTAGAGAAGCTCAGCTGGCTGGGCAAGATGGATTCCTCTTCCCTGAAGATGAAGGTAGCCGCCTCGATCGTGGCCATTTCCTCCATCCACCTGTTGCGCGTGTTCATGGATGCCAAGAACATCGAGCCGCAGTACCTGATGTGGTACGTGATCATCCACATGACCTTCGTCGTCTCGGCTTTCGCCATGGGCTATCTGGACAAGCTGACCAAGCACTGAGGCCACCTGTGCCGCGCGCTGGCACAGCCCGCGCTGCTGAAGTGCGGGCACGCAGTGTGCTAGTCTGCTCGCCCTTTTATCCGGGCGCGCCCTTCATCCCCGCATGAAGACCCTGGCGCGGCCCCGCAGCGGAGCAGTGTGATGTCCGAAGTACAATTGTCGACCGACGAAACCCGCGTGAGCTATGGCATTGGCCGCCAGTTGGGCGGCCAGCTGCGCGACAACCCGCCACCGGGCGTAAGCCTGGAAGCCATTCTGGTTGGCCTGACCGACGCGTTCCGTGGCCATGAGAGCCGTGTGAGCGAAGAAGAGCTGAATGCCAGCTTCAAGGTCATCCGCGAGATCATGCAGGCCGAGCAGCAGGCCAAGGCCGAAGCCGCAGCAGGCGAAGGCAAGGCGTACCTGGCAGAAAATGCCAAGCGTGCCGAAATCACCACCACGGCCAGTGGCCTGCAGTACGAAGTGCTGAGCACCGGCGAAGGCAGCAAGCCGTCCGGCGACAGCACCGTGCGCGTTCACTACCACGGCACCCTGACCGATGGCACCGTGTTCGACAGCTCCTACAACCGTGGCGAGCCCGCTGAATTTCCGGTCAACGGCGTGATCGCCGGCTGGACCGAAGCCCTGCAATTGATGCCTGCCGGCAGCAAGTGGCGCGTGCACGTTCCTAGCGAACTGGCCTACGGCGCCCAGGGCGTCGGTAGCATCCCGCCACACAGCGTGCTGGTGTTCGACGTGGAACTGCTCGAAGTCCTGTAACGCCTCGGGGTAATCCAAGGGCACCGCACGACCGCCGACGCGGCTCGCGCCGCTGCTACAGGGATACGCGCTCCTGTAGCAGCGGCGCAAGCCGCGTCCGCCCCATCGCGATCCCCCGCCTCACGCATCCCCCTGTAGCAGCGGCGCAAGCCGCGTCTGCCCTATCGCGATCCCCCGCCTCACGCATCCCCCTGCAGCAGCGGCGCAAGCCGCTTCCGGCCCCATCGCGATCCCCACCCCACCACGATTCCCCGCTTCACGCGTCCCCCTGTAGCAGCGGCGCAAGCCGCGTCGGCGGTACATGCGGTCCCTCAGACACCCCGCACCCTCAATGCAATTCCCCCATTGGCCGCAATGCGCGGGCGTAGCAGAACAGAAAGAGGTTGCGCACCAACTCCTTCAACACCACAGGCTCGCTGGAGCTCAAACCATGCAGATCCAGATCCCCCTGATCACGCAGTTCATCCAACGCGTCTTCGCCGAGCACGGCACAGACTTCGCCAGTATCACGATGCAGGATGCGCAGGTAGGGATGTGGGCGGTCCAGCCAGGCGTCGATCAGATAGGTCATGGCAATTCTCCTTGAAAGGTTTCAATGAGAATAATTCTTATTTAAATAATAGCAAGAGACTATTTGCCATCGCCGGGCATTGCGCCCCTGAAAGCCATGCCGGCCGCCTCACGACGGCTCGGACCGCTGGTCGGGCTGGACGTCAGACCTTGCGCACGAACTCGGACTTGAGCTTCATGGCGCCGATGCCATCGATCTTGCAATCGATATCATGGTCACCGTCGCACAGGCGAATGTTCTTCACCTTGGTACCGACCTTGACCACCAGCGAAGAGCCCTTGACCTTGAGGTCCTTGATCACGGTGATGGTGTCACCGTCAGCCAAAACGTTGCCCACCGAATCCTTGATCACCAAGGCATCGCCGTCGGCACTTTCTTCGCCGGTTGCCGACCATTCATGGCTGCATTCAGGGCAGATCAGCTGGGTGCCGTCTTCGTAGGTGTATTCGGATTGGCATTTGGGGCAGGGCGGCAGCGTGCTCACGAGATTCCTCGAGGTAGAGAATAAAGGCACGCAGTATATAGGGTTTTTGCAGGCGAAGCCCTTGTAGGAAACGGCTACTGCAGAGTGGGGTACCTGTGGGAGCAGACTCTGCCCGCGAAGGGCTCAACCCCCAACCCACTGTAGAATCAAATACCTGTGGGAGCGGGGCGGGCGGCGAGCCCTCTGCCCGCGAAGGGCGCACCACCGAATCAGTGCGTACGCGCCACCGCAAACTCGCTGAGCTCGATCAATGCATCCCGATACTGGCTGGCAGGCAGCACTTCGAGCTGGGCAATGGCCTTGGACACATAATCGCGGGCCAGACGCGCGGTGTAATCCAGCGCCCCGCAGTCCTCAACCGCCACACGGATGCGCTCCAGATCCTCGATCCCGCCTTTCTGGATCGCCTGCCGCACCAGTGCTGCCTGTTCGGCGTTACCTTCACGCATGGTGTAGATCAGCGGCAAGGTCGGCTTGCCCTCGGCCAGGTCGTCACCCACGTTCTTGCCCAAAGTCTCGGCGTCGCCGCGATAGTCGAGCAGATCGTCGACCAGCTGGAATGCAACACCCAGGTGGTCACCAAACGTGCGCAGTGCCTCGCACTGTTCGGCGCTGGCGCCGGTGAGCGCTGCAGCACTGTGCGCCGAGGCTTCGAAGAGCATCGCGGTCTTGCCGCGGATCACTTCCATGTAGATCTCTTCGGTGGTGCTGGCGTCGCGTACCTTGGACAACTGCAGCACTTCGCCCTCGGCGATGATGCGCGTGGCGTGTGAAAGAATCTTCATCACCGACATCGAGCCCAGCTCGACCATCATTTCGAAGGAGCGCGAATAGAGGAAGTCGCCGACCAGCACGCTCGGAGCATTGCCCCACTTGGCGTTGGCGGTGGAGCGGCCGCGACGCATGCCGGACATGTCGACCACGTCATCGTGCAGCAGGGTCGAGGTGTGCAGCAGCTCGATGGTGGCCGCCAGCAGCCGCAGGTCATCGCTTTGATGGCCCAGGGCTTTGCCAGCGAGCAACACCAGCAGCGGGCGCAGGCGCTTGCCTCCGGAGGAGGTAATATAGTCGCTGATCGTCGATACCAGCGGCACACGCGAGGTCAGCTGCTTCTTGATGATCTCGTCGACGGCGCTGAAATCGTCCGCCACCGCGCGGTAGAAAGCTTGGGGTTGCATCAGCGAGAGTCGCTCCAGAAGGGTTGCGCGGCATGCTAGGACGCGGGTTGGAGCGTGTCAAGGCGCGTCCGTGGCCCGCAACGCCCGTATGCCGGGCAGGAAGCTGGTCGTGAACCTGCGCCGGCATCGTTTTGCCCGCAGCGCCCAACCGTTCGGGCGACTGGCGGCCTCTTGTCAGCGGTTCATGGCTTGCGTACAATCGCGCACCCTGAACTTCCTGGGCAGCACCTGCCTTACGCAATTGCATTTGGGGCGTTCCAACCCATGCAGCCATGCCAGCCGACACTCTACTTATAAAGAGCTGGGTGAGCAGGATTATCGGAGAAATACCATGTCGTACGCAGTAATCGTTACCGGTGGCAAGCAATACAAGGTCGCCCCAGGTGAATACCTGAAGATCGAAAAACTGGAAATCGCCACCGGCGAATCCGTTACCTTTGATCGCGTTCTGTTGGTCGCCAATGGCGACGACGTGAACATCGGCGCTCCAGTGGTTGCCGGCGCTACCGTTGTGGCTGAAGTGATTTCCCAAGGTCGTCACGATAAGGTCCGCATCATCAAGTTCCGTCGTCGTAAGCACCACATGAAGCGCATGGGCCACCGCCAGTGGTACACCGAGATCAAAATCACCGGTATTCAGGCGTAATTTCAGCCTAATTCCTCACTAGGAGAATTGACTCATGGCACACAAAAAAGCTGGTGGTAGTACCCGTAACGGTCGCGACTCAGAAGCCAAACGCCTTGGCGTGAAGATGTATGGCGGCCAGGCTATCATCCCAGGCAACATCATCGTGCGTCAGCGCGGCACCCAATTCCACGCTGGCTACGGCGTTGGCATGGGTAAAGATCACACCCTGTTCGCGAAAGTCGCAGGCGTGATCAAGTTCGAAGTAAAGGGCGCCTTCGGTCGTCGTTACGTGAGCGTTGTCGCAGCCTAATCGCGACGTCGCTGGAGAAGCCCTGTCTTGCGACGGGGCTTTTTCGTTTATGGAGTGAGTCTCTTGCAAAGGTTTGCATGGGCTGTCGGTACGTGAGTCATTGACGGGTTTGCCGCGCTCATTTTTGCAAGAGCCTTACGTTTCAGGTTCATTGGCTCGCCCTGGCGGCGAGAGGCGTATTTTTAATGAAGTTTGTAGATGAAGTGTCCATCCGCGTGAAGGCGGGTGATGGTGGCAACGGCTGCATGAGCTTTCGCCGCGAAAAATTCATCGAGAATGGCGGCCCCAACGGCGGCGACGGTGGTGATGGCGGCTCGATCTACATGATCGCCGACGAAAACCTCAACACCCTGGTCGACTACCGTTATACCCGTCACTTCGATGCCGAGCGCGGCGCCAACGGCGGCAGCACCGACTGCACCGGCAAGAAGGGTGAAGACCTGGAGTTGCGCGTGCCGGTAGGCACCACGGTGATCGACGCCTCCACTCAGGAAGTCATCGGTGACCTGGTCAAGGCTGGTCAGCGCCTGCTCGTGGCCCATGGTGGCTGGCACGGCCTGGGCAACACCCGATTCAAATCCAGTACCAACCGTGCACCGCGCCAGACCAGCCCAGGCAAACCAGGCGAGCAGCGCGATCTCAAGCTGGAGATGAAAGTGCTGGCTGACGTCGGTCTGCTGGGTCTGCCCAATGCCGGTAAAAGCACCTTTATCCGCTCGGTGTCTGCAGCCAAGCCCAAGGTGGCCGATTACCCGTTCACCACTCTGGTCCCCAACCTGGGCGTGGTGAGTGTCGACCGCTGGAAGAGCTTCGTCGTGGCCGACATTCCGGGCCTGATCGAGGGGGCTTCCCACGGTGCCGGTCTGGGCATCCGCTTCCTCAAGCATCTGGCGCGTACCCGCATTCTGCTGCATCTGGTCGACATGGCGCCGCTGGATGAAACCAGTGCTGCCGACGCCGCCGAAGTGATCGTCAACGAGCTGGTCAAATTCAGCCCGTCCCTGGCCGAGCGCGAGCGTTGGCTGGTGCTCAACAAGTGCGACCAGATCCTGGAAGAAGAGCACGAAGAGCGCGTCAAGGAGATTGTCGATCGCCTGGAGTGGGAAGGTCCGGTCTATGTGATCTCGGCCATCGCCAAGGAAGGTACCGAGCGCCTGAGCCGTGACATCATGCGCTACCTGGAAGATCGTGCCGACCGTCTGGCGCGCGATCCGGCCTATGCCGACGAACTGGCCGAGCTCGATCAGCGCATCGAAGACGAAGCGCGCGCTCAGCTGCAGGCGCTGGACGACCAGCGCGCGCTGCGTCGCAGCGGCGTGAAGAGCGTCCACGATATCGGCGATGACGACGACTGGGATGAAGAAGACGCCGAAGACGGCCCGGAAATCATCTACGTCCGCGACTAGTGCGTATGGGTGCAGGTCCTGCTCCTGTAGGAGCGGTCCGCGGCCGCGAAGGGCGCACCGCGGTGTGCCTGGCACTCCACGGTGTCTTCTTCGCGGCCGATGACCGCTCCCACAGTGATCTCCAGTGTTAAACTAAACGCCGCTCACCATGAGCGGCGTTTTTGTTTTTCTACCGGGCAAAGGTTGGCAGATGATGCGGAGCAAGGTGACGGGCGCGCAGCGCTGGGTCGTGAAGATCGGCAGTGCGCTGCTGACCGCGGACGGCAAGGGTCTGGATCGCGCGGCGATGGGCGTATGGGTCGAGCAGATGGTTGCTTTGCACAACGCCGGGGTCGAGTTGGTACTGGTGTCTTCGGGTGCAGTGGCGGCCGGCATGAGTCGCCTCGGCTGGGCCAAGCGCCCCAGTGGCATGCACGAATTGCAGGCGGCCGCAGCTATCGGCCAGATGGGTCTGGTGCAGGCCTGGGAGTCGAGCTTCGCCGAGCATGGCCGGCACACCGCCCAGATTCTCCTGACCCACGACGACCTGTCCGATCGCAAGCGCTACCTCAATGCGCGCAGTACGCTGCGTACGCTGGTCGAGCTGGGCGTGGTGCCGGTCATCAACGAAAACGATACCGTGGTCACCGACGAGATCCGCTTCGGTGACAACGACACCCTGGCTGCTCTGGTGGCCAACCTGGTGGAAGCGGACCTGTTGGTCATTCTCACCGACCGCGACGGCATGTTCGATGCCGACCCGCGCACCAATCCCGATGCCCAACTGATCTTCGAAGCGCGCGCCGACGACCCGTCGCTCGACGCCGTCGCCGGCGGTACCGGCGGTGCGCTGGGTCGCGGCGGCATGCAGACCAAGTTGCGCGCCGCGCGCCTGGCCGCGCGCTCCGGAGCGCACACGGTGATCGTCGGTGGTCGTATCGAGCGTGTGCTCGATCGACTCAAGGCCGGCGAGCGGCTGGGTACGCTGCTGTCGCCCGAACGTGAAATGCTGGCCGCGCGCAAGCAGTGGCTCGCCGGGCATCTGCAGACTCGTGGCACTCTGGTGCTCGACGACGGGGCCGTGCAGGCCCTGACCGGTGGCCACAAGAGTCTGCTGCCGGTGGGCGTGAAAGTGGTGCAGGGCAGCTTCAGGCGCGGTGAGATGGTAGTGTGCGTGGCGCCGGATGGTCGCGAAGTCGCCCGCGGCCTAGCCAACTACAGTGCGCTCGAAGCACAGAAAATCATCGGTCAGTCGTCGGACGTCATCGAGCGCTTGCTGGGCTACATGGCCGAGCCCGAGCTGGTACACCGCGACAACCTGATCCTCGTTTGACCCCTACAGGAACGTTTCGATGAATGTGCTCAAGGCTTTCGCGGCCACCCTATTGTGCTTGCCGATGCTGGCGAATGCCGAGGAAATCGGTCAGGTGTCCACGGTGTTCAAGGTTGTCGGTCCCAATGATCGGATCGTCGTCGAAGCATTCGATGACCCCAAGGTGCCGGGTGTGACCTGCTACCTGTCGCGGGCCAAGACGGGCGGGGTGAAAGGTGGTCTGGGCTTGGCCGAAGACCGCGCCGAGGCGTCCATCGCCTGTCGCCAGGTCGGGCCGATCCAGTTGCCGGACAACTTGAAGGAAGGCGAGGAGGTGTTCAAGGAGCGCACGTCGCTGGTGTTCAAGACCATGCAGGTGGTGCGTTTCCATGACAAGAAGCGCAACGCGCTCGTGTACCTGGTCTACAGCGACCGCATGATCGAAGGCAGTCCGCAGAACGCCGTGACCGCCATCCCCATTCGTCCTTGGACCACCGAATAATTGCGGTGTGGCTTTCGCGGCCGATGACCGCTCCTACGGATGAAAATCCACGCCACCGTAGGAGCGGTCATCGGCCGCGAAAGGGGCCGCATCAATATTGCCTCTTTCATGCAGGCACAAAAAAGCCGACCCTGGGGTCGGCTTTTTCTACATCGTACAGCTGATCAGGCAGCAGCAGCCTGGTTCAGTGCTTTGATGTGGCCATTCAGACGGCCTTTGTGACGAGCAGCCTTGTTCTTGTGGATGATGCCTTTATCGGCCATACGGTCGATAACTGGCACGGCCAGAACATAAGCAGCTTGTGCTTTTTCGGCGTCTTTTGCGTCGATGGCTTTGACTACATTCTTGATGTAGGTGCGAACCATGGAACGCAGGCTGGCGTTGTGGCTGCGACGCTTCTCAGCCTGTTTTGCACGTTTTTTGGCGGAAGGTGAGTTGGCCACCGTCGAGCTCCTCGAAAGACTTTTTGAAATAGCAAACAAATAAGGCCGCGAATCATGCCCATCAACGAGTTGGTTGTCAAGGGTACGTGAAACGATCCGCTAAGTGGTCGGTCGGTGTCGAAGTGATTCACTTCTGGCCAGTGACCTGTACACTCGCGAGGTTTTGGCTCTGCCTGCTGATGCGGCGCGGAGTATCGCACACCTGGGCCGGATATGGGCCTGCTCTTCGTCAACGGGCATGAAAAACTTTCGATGAATCTACTCAAATCCCTGGCCGCGGTCAGCTCCATCACCATGGTTTCGCGGGTGCTGGGCTTCGTCCGCGACACCATCATCGCGCGCATCTTCGGCGCCGGCATGGCCACCGACGCCTTTTTCATCGCCTTCAAGCTGCCCAACCTGCTGCGCCGGATCTTCGCCGAGGGCGCGTTCTCCCAGGCCTTCGTGCCGATTCTCGCCGAGTACAAGAACCAGCAAGGCGAGGAGGCCACACGCACCTTCATTGCCTACGTCGCCGGCCTGTTGACCTTGGCCCTGGCGCTGGTCACGGTGGCCGGGATCCTGGCCGCACCCTGGGTCATCTGGGCCACCGCGCCAGGCTTCGCCGATACCCCTGAGAAATTCCAGCTCACCACCGACCTTCTGCGGGTGACCTTTCCTTATATATTGCTGATCTCGCTATCGTCCTTCGTCGGTGCGATCCTCAATACCTACAACCGTTTTTCGGTGCCGGCCTTCACGCCTACACTGCTCAACGTGTCGATGATCCTGTTCGCCCTGTTCCTCACGCCGTACTTCGATCCGCCGGTGATGGCGCTTGGCTGGGCGGTCCTGGCGGGCGGACTGGCGCAATTGCTCTATCAACTGCCCCATCTGAAACGACTCGGCCTGCTGGTACTGCCGCGTCTGAGCCTGCGCGACACCGGCGCCGTGCGCGTGATGAAGCAGATGCTGCCGGCCATTCTCGGGGTGTCGGTCAGCCAGATATCGCTGATCATCAACACTATCTTCGCCTCTTTTCTGGTAGCAGGCTCGGTCTCGTGGATGTACTACGCCGATCGCCTGATGGAGCTGCCTTCGGGCGTGCTGGGGGTGGCGCTGGGTACCATTCTGTTGCCGACCCTTTCCAAGACCTACGCCAACAAGGACCGCCATGAGTACTCGCGCATCCTCGACTGGGGGCTGCGTTTGTGCTTCGTGCTGGTGCTGCCTTGCGCCGTGGCCCTGGCATTGCTCGCCGAGCCGTTGACCGTGGCCCTGTTCCAGTACGGCAAATTCACCGCTCTGGATGCGGCCATGACCCAGCGCGCGCTGATCGCCTATTCCATCGGTCTGTTGGGCATCATCCTGATCAAGGTGCTGGCGCCGGGTTTCTATGCGCAGCAGAACATCCGTACGCCGGTGAAGATCGCGCTTTTCACGCTGGTGGCTACGCAGGTCTTCAACCTGATGTTCATCAGCCACCTGCAGCACGCTGGCCTGGCGCTGGCCATCAGCCTGGGTGCCTGCCTGAACGCCGGGCTGCTGTATTGGAAGCTGCGCCAGCAGGACCTGTTTCAGCCGCAACCCGGCTGGACCGTCTTTTTATGCAAGCTGGGCATCGCCGTGCTGGCCATGGCCGCCGCCTTGCTGGTATTGCTGCAGTACATGCCGGCATGGGCTGACGGCCAGATGCTCGAACGCTTCCTGCGCCTGGGGCTGCTGGTGTTGACAGGCGTGCTAGTGTATTTCGGAATGTTGTTAGCCATGGGCTTCCGCCTCAAGGACTTCGCCCGCCGCGGGCTGGCCTGATCCTTGGATGCCAGCGGTTTTGTGCATTAGCGAACATCCAAGCACGCTGTTGCCTGTCGTCGGCGCGTGGGTATGGTTATAATCGACCACTTTATGAGCAAGAAGCGCGTTATGCAGCTGGTTCGAGGCCTTCACAATCTGCGGCCCCAGCATCGGGGCTGCGCCGCCACCATTGGCAATTTCGACGGTGTCCACCGCGGCCATCAGGCTATCCTGGCGCGGCTGCGCGAGCGTGCCCGTGAGTTGGGCGTGCCCAGCTGCGTGGTGATCTTCGAGCCCCAGCCGCGCGAATACTTCAGTCCGCAGACCGCGCCGGCCCGCCTGGCCCGGTTGCGCGACAAGGTGCAGCTGCTGGCCGACGAACAGGTCGACCTGGTGCTGTGCCTGGCTTTCAACAAGCGCCTGAGCCAGCTCAGCGCCTCGGAGTTCGTCGACACCATCCTGATCGACGGCCTGGGCGTGAAGCATCTGGAAGTCGGCGACGACTTTCGTTTCGGCTGCGACCGGGCAGGGGACTTCGATTTCCTGACCCAGGCCGGCAGCCTTCAAGGCTTCACCGTCGAGGCGGCGCAGACCGTTGAACTGGACGGCCAGCGGGTGAGCAGCACCCAGGTCCGCAAGGCCTTGGCGGCGGCCGATTTCGAACGTGCCGAGCAACTGCTCGGCCGACCCTTCTGCATCGAAGGAAGGGTCCTGCATGGGCAGAAGCTGGCCCGCCAACTGGGCTGGCCTACTGCCAATGTGCAACTCAAGCGCCGTCGCGTGCCGCTGACCGGGGTCTACCTGGTGAGTGTCGACATCGATGGCAAGACCTGGCCGGGAGTCGCCAACATAGGCGTGCGGCCAACCGTTGCAGGTGATGGCAGTGCCCACCTGGAAGTGCATTTGCTGGACTTTGCCGGTGACCTCTATGGCCGGCATTTAACGGTGGCGTTCCACCACAAGCTGCGTGATGAGCAGCGTTTCGCCTCGCTGGAGGCGCTGAAGTCGGCGATCGATGCGGATGTCGCCGCCGCGCGTGCCCACTGGGCCAAGCCAACCGCTTAAATTGAAGAGCCTGAAATGACCGACTACAAAGCCACGCTAAACCTTCCGGACACCGCCTTCCCAATGAAGGCCGGCCTGCCCCAACGCGAGCCGCAAACTCTGCAGCGCTGGGACAGCATTGGCCTGTACCAGAAGCTTCGCGAAATTGGCAAGGACCGTCCCAAGTTCGTCCTGCACGACGGCCCGCCCTATGCCAACGGCAATATTCACATCGGTCATGCGGTCAACAAGATCCTCAAGGACATGATCATCCGTTCCAAGACCCTGGCCGGCTTCGATGCGCCGTACATGCCGGGCTGGGACTGCCATGGCCTGCCGATCGAGCACAAGGTCGAGGTCACCCACGGCAAGAACCTGGGCGGCGACAAGACCCGCGAACTGTGCCGTGCCTATGCCAGCGAGCAGATCGAAGGCCAGAAGGCCGAGTTCATCCGTCTGGGCGTGCTCGGCGACTGGGCCAACCCCTACAAGACCATGAGCTTCCCCAATGAGGCCGGCGAGATCCGTGCCCTGGCGGAAATGGTCCGCAACGGTTTCGTGTTCAAGGGTCTGAAGCCGGTGAACTGGTGCTTCGACTGCGGTTCGGCCCTGGCCGAGGCCGAGGTCGAGTACGCCGACAAGAAATCGCCGACCATCGACGTTGCCTTCCCGATCGCCGATCAGCAAGCGCTGGCCGATGCCTTCGGTCTGCCAGGCCTGGAGAAACCGGCCAGCATCGTGATCTGGACCACCACCCCGTGGACCATCCCGGCCAACCAGGCGCTCAACGTGCATCCCGAGTTCACCTACGCGCTGGTCGACGTCGGTGACCGCCTGCTGGTGCTCGCCGAAGAACTGGTGGAAAGCAGCCTGGCCCGCTACAACCTGCAAGGCTCGGTCGTCGCCACCACCGTGGGCGCCAAGCTGGAGCTGATCAACTTCCGTCATCCGTTCTACGATCGCCTGTCGCCGGTGTACCTGGCCGACTACGTCGAGCTGGGTGCCGGGACGGGCGTGGTGCACAGCGCCCCGGCCTATGGTGTCGACGACTTCGTCACCAGCAAGCAATACGGCCTGACCAACGACGACATCATCAGCCCGGTGCAGAGCAACGGCGTGTACGTCGAATCGCTGCCGTTCTTCGGTGGCCAGTTCATCTTCAAGGCCAACCAGAACATCGTCGACAAGCTGGCCGAAGTCGGCGCGCTGATGCACACCGAAGTGGTCAGCCACAGCTACATGCACTGCTGGCGTCACAAGACCCCGCTGATCTACCGCGCCACCGCGCAGTGGTTCGTGGGCATGGACAAGCCACCGGTCGAAGGCGACACCCTGCGCGAACGCGCGGTCAAAGCCATCGAAGACACCAAGTTCGTCCCGGCCTGGGGGCAGGCGCGCCTGCACTCGATGATCGCCAACCGTCCCGACTGGTGCATCTCGCGCCAGCGCAACTGGGGCGTGCCGATCCCGTTTTTCCTCGACAAGGCCACCGGTGAACTGCACCCGCGCACCGTCGAGCTGATGGAAGAGGTGGCCAAGCGCGTCGAAGTCGAAGGCATCGAAGCCTGGTTCAAGATGGACCCGGCCGAGCTGCTGGGCGACGAGGCGGCCAACTACGACAAGATCAGCGACACGCTGGACGTCTGGTTCGACTCGGGCACCACCCACTGGCACGTGCTGCGCGGCTCGCACCCGATGGGTCATGAAAGCGGCCCACGCGCCGACCTGTACCTGGAAGGCTCCGACCAGCACCGTGGCTGGTTCCATTCCTCGTTGCTGACCGGTTGCGCCATCGACAACCACGCGCCGTACCGCGAACTGCTGACCCACGGTTTCACCGTGGACGAGAACGGCCGCAAGATGTCCAAATCGCTGGGCAACGTCATCGCCCCGCAGAAGGTCAACGACACCCTGGGCGCCGACATCATGCGTCTGTGGGTTTCGGCCACCGACTATTCGGGCGAAATGGCCGTGTCGGACACCATCCTGCAGCGCAGTGCCGATGCCTATCGTCGCATCCGCAACACCGCGCGCTTCCTGCTCTCGAACCTCAGCGGCTTCAACCCGGCCACTGACCTGCTGCCAGCCGATCAGATGATCGCCCTCGACCGCTGGGCCGTGGACCGTGCTCTGCTGCTGCAGCGCGAACTGGAAGAGCATTACGGCGAGTACCGTTTCTGGAACGTCTACTCCAAGGTGCACAACTTCTGCGTGCAGGAGCTGGGCGGTTTCTACCTCGACATCATCAAGGACCGTCAGTACACCACCGGCGCCAACAGCGTCGCCCGTCGCTCCTGCCAGACCGCGCTGTACCATATCAGCGAGGCGCTGGTGCGCTGGATCGCGCCGATCCTGGCGTTCACCGCCGACGAGCTGTGGCAGTACCTGCCCGGCGAGCGCAACGAGTCGGTGATGCTCAACACCTGGTACCAGGGCCTGAGCGAGCTGCCCGAGGGCTTCGAGCTGGACCGTGCCTACTGGGAGCGGGTGATGGCGGTGAAGACTGCGGTCAACAAGGAAATGGAAAACCAGCGTGCGGCCAAGGCCATCGGCGGCAACCTGCAGGCCGAAGTGACGCTGTACAGCGAAGACGCGCTGAACACCGACCTGGCCAAACTGGGCAACGAGCTGCGCTTCGTGCTGATCACCTCGGGCGCCACCCTGGCGCCGTTCGCTCAGGCTCCGGCCGATGCGGTGGTCACCGACGTGGCCGGCCTGAAGCTCAAGGTGGTCAAGTCGGGTGGCGTCAAATGCGCGCGTTGCTGGCACTTCCGCGATGACGTGGGCGTTAACCCCGAGCATCCGGAAATCTGCGGTCGCTGCGTCGACAACATCAGCGGTGATGGCGAGGTGCGCCACTATGCTTGATTCGTCGGCGTCTTTCGGTCGCTACGGTCACTTGAAGTGGCTGTGGCTCAGCGTGCTGGTCATGGCGCTGGACCAGGCCACCAAGTTCTATTTCGATGGCAACCTGCAGATGTATGAGCAGATCGTGGTCATTCCCGACCTGCTCAGCTGGACCCTTGCCTACAACACCGGCGCCGCCTTCAGCTTCCTGGCGGACAGCGGCGGCTGGCAGCGCTGGCTGTTCACCCTGATCGCCGTGGTGGTCAGTGTGGTGCTGGTGGTGTGGCTCAAGCGTCTGGGCCGCGGCGACACCTGGCTGGCGATTGCCCTGGCGCTGGTGCTGGGCGGGGCGGTGGGCAACCTGTTCGACCGCGTCGTGCTGGGCCATGTGGTCGATTTCATTCTGGTGCATTGGCAGGATCGCTGGCGTTTCCCGGCGTTCAACCTGGCCGACAGCGCCATCACCGTCGGTGCGATCATGCTGGCGTTGGATATGTTCAAGAGCAAGAAAAGCGGAGAAGCGGTGCATGACTGAGCAGCGAATCAGGGAAAACACCGAAGTGACCCTGCACTTCGCCCTGCACCTGGAAAACGGTGATACCGTCGACAGCACATTCGACAAGTCGCCGGCGACTTTCAAGGTCGGCGACGGCAACCTGTTGCCAGGCTTCGAAGCGGCCCTGTTCGGCTTCAAGGCCGGCGACCGACGCACCGTCAAGGTGCTGCCGGAAAACGCTTTCGGCCAGCCCAACCCGCAGAACGTGCAGGTCATGCCGGCATCGCAGTTCGAGGGCATGGAGTTGTCCGAAGGGTTGCTGGTGATCTTCAACGACGCCGCCAACACCGAGCTTCCGGGCGTGGTGAAGGCATTCGACGACCGTGAAGTGACGGTAGACTTCAACCACCCCCTGGCAGGCAAGACCCTGACCTTCGAGGTGGAAATTCTTTCGGTCACGGCCCTTTAAGGGCACCGAGGCAAGCATGCAAATCAAACTCGCCAATCCCCGCGGCTTCTGCGCGGGTGTGGACCGAGCGATCGAGATCGTCAACCGCGCGCTGGAAGTCTTCGGCGCACCGATCTACGTCCGTCACGAAGTGGTGCACAACAAGTTCGTGGTCGAAGACCTGCGCAACCGTGGTGCCATCTTCGTCGATGAACTCGACCAGGTGCCCGACGACGTCATCGTCATCTTCAGCGCCCATGGCGTCTCCCAGGCCGTGCGTCAGGAAGCGGCCGGACGCGGGCTCAAGGTGTTCGACGCGACCTGCCCGCTGGTCACCAAGGTGCACATCGAAGTGGCCCGCTACAGCCGCGACGGACGGGAGTGCATTCTCATCGGCCACGCCGGACACCCGGAAGTGGAAGGCACCATGGGCCAGTACGACGCCAGCAACGGAGGCGCCATCTACCTGGTCGAAGACGAGGAAGACGTGGCCAACCTGAAGGTCGTCAATCCGGAAAACCTCGCCTTCGTCACCCAGACGACGTTGTCGATGGACGACACCAGCCGGGTCATCGACGCATTGCGTGCGCGCTTCCCGGCCATCGGCGGACCGCGCAAGGACGACATCTGCTACGCCACGCAAAATCGTCAGGACGCGGTCAAGATCCTGGCCGACGAGTGCGACGTTGTGCTGGTGGTGGGCAGCCCGAACAGCTCCAACTCCAACCGCCTGCGCGAGCTGGCCGAGCGCATGTCCACTCCGGCCTATCTGATCGACGGCGCCGAAGACATGCAGCAAGGCTGGTTCGACGGCGTGCAGCGCATCGGCATCACCGCCGGCGCCTCGGCCCCCGAAGTGCTGGTGCGCGGCGTCATCGAGCAACTGCATGCCTGGGGCGCGACCGGTGCCGACGAGCTGATCGGCCGGCCGGAGAACATCACGTTCTCGATGCCCAAGGAATTGCGGGTCAAGGCGATTACTTGAGTGACTTGCGGCACTCATCATCGCGGTTGCGTACGTAGCTTTTGTCTAGCCTGAGCCTTCCGGCCCAGCTGAGGATAAGTCGCGTACGCGCCTTGTTGTTGCGATCGCACACGAAGAGCGTTCCGGGGTTTCCGGCGCCGCCCACCCCGGCAACAGCGCCGAACGTGTTGAAACGCACCTCCTTGCGCATCCATAGGTTTCCTTCGATCCTGATCGCGCCGTCCAACACGCTCTCGCGCAGGACAGTGCTCGAGCTGGAAGGCAGCCCGCGCCTGTCTGGCACTACCTTCCATCCCCAGCCCCACCCCTTGTCCGACGCGCGGACGACCATAGGGGTATGCCTCACAACCGCTTCGGTTCGGGCCATTTTCAGGGTCGCGACCAGCTCACTGACGATCATCTGACGCCGCTGCTCTTGCAGCATTGCACGAAAGGCCGGCACGGCAATCGCCGCGAGTATCCCAACCACGGCCAGGACCGCCACCAGCTCCACCAATGTCACTCCCTTGCTGTTCATGCCAACCCTCCCTGGGTTTCTGTGCAACAGGCGCTGATCCCTCTAGAACAACCGTATATCCTGTGCGCCCAGCGAACTGCGCGAGCGCTGGTTTATAGTCAATGCTCCTGGGGGAGGCGTCCAATGCGGCATGGTTACAAGGGGTTTACGCTGGTCGAGCTGATGGTGACGATCGCGGTGCTGGCCATCCTGGTAACCGTGGGTATTCCCTCGTTCGTTGCCTTGATGAACAACACCAAAGCGGACACCGAGTCGACGGATTTGTATCGGGCACTCAACTATGCGCGGCTCGAGGCGATCAACAGGGGTATGAATGTGCGGGTCAGACCACAGACAGCGAACACCTGGACCAGCCAGCTGAATATCCAGTCGGTCGCCAACGGCGCCGTGGTCGATACGCTCAGGGTGATCGCCCCCATGGCCACCTCTGCCATGGTACTTCCCAACGACCTGGCTTTTATCGAATACAGCAGTCTGGGCGCACTGGTAGTGCCGGCCAGCAAGTTTGAGTTTGTCTACACGCGCGGAAGCTTCAGCAGGACTCTGGGCGTCTGTGCGAACGGTCGCATCGTGCCGAGTGGGGCTTGTCCATGACTCGGCCTGCGAAACAGAAGGGTGCCAGCCTCATCGAGGTGCTGGTGTCGCTGTTGGTGCTGGGCATCGGACTGCTTGGCGCGGCGGCCCTCCAACTCAATGCCTTGAAGTTCACTGATAGCTCCACCTTGAGCAGCCAGGCCAGTTTCCTCGCCTATGACATGATGGATCGAATCCGTGCCAACCCCAATGCCAACTACGCGCTGTCCGCCCTGAGTGCCGCGCCGACCAGTGGCGGTGGCTCCACTCGCAATCAGGATCTGGTCGACTTCGCCGCCAACGTCACCGCGCTCGGGGGAGCAGATGCCGCAACCAGCAGCATCGACGTCAAAGGTCGGTTGGTGACGATCACCATCAGATGGTCCGATGCTCGTGCAGCGGGCGCGTCCAATGTTTCCAACGTAGCCGGCACCGATGCCGCCGTTCAGGAGTACAAGCTCGTCAGCCGCGTGGCAATGGACAAGGACATCAAATGAGACGGAGCATGGCCGGTATCGGTCTGATCGAGCTGATGGTGGCAATGACCCTGGGTCTGGTCATCACACTGGGCGTGACGCAGATATTCCTGACGGCGAAGAACACCTACCGCTCGCAAAGCGCGGCAGCCGCTATTCAGGAGGACGCGCGGTTCATACTGAGCAAGATGATTCAGGAAGTCCGTTCCGTGGGGATGTTTGGTTGCCTGGCCACGGTGCAGGACAGCAGTAAGGAGGGGGATTTCGCCGCTGCCTTCGCGACACCTATTACCGTTACCAGATCTTCGAATGGCAATGTGGTCCTGACGCTGGTGTACGCAGATGTCGGCGAGAATGGCCCGTTGCCCACTTGGCAGATTCGTTCGGATTGTAAGTTTAGCGCGACCGCGTACACCGGCGGACAGGCGCCTGCATTGGTGGCAGGGCAACTGACTTTCCCTATCCGCAGGGTGGTTTACTCCTACAGCAGTAACTCGATCAATGTCGGCCCAAAGGCTGATAGCGTTTCTCCTTTGATCAACAATGTCAGCCAGTTCGACGTGACCTTCGGCATGGCCTCCAACGACGCCGACGAGTTTGCTTCCAGCTATGTGGCGACGCCTACCAACTTTGCGCTGATTCGCAGCGTGCGCATTGCTCTGAAGGTCACCGATGGCAATGCGACTGCACTGGCGAGGGAGCAGTCGTTCAGCGTCGTGGCTTCCATTCGGAACCGTCTATTGTGAGGAGGCCTGCGTTGAGTTCGATTTCATTGGGGCGACGCCCTGGCCAACAGCGAGGCATGACGCTGATCATCGCGTTGGTATTTCTTCTGCTGCTGACATTGATCGGCATCTCTTCAATGCAAAACGCAACCCTGCAAGAAAAGATGGCTGGCAGTGTAAAGCTACGCAACGAGTCCTTTCAAATGGCTGAGGCGGCGTTACGGCTGGGTGAAAATGCGGTTGCGGCGTCGGGTTATACATTGGCGGTCTGCGCCGATGTGACCCGGTGTGCGCCTCCTGTCCTGGCCAATACCGGCCTCCCCGCAGCAGGCAACGATGCCAGTTCCGGGGTGATATGGACCGCTGCGGCCAGTGGTGGTCTGTACGGGGTTCAAAAGTTGGGCACCACCAAAGACCCTGCCATCCTTGCCGCGAGTATTCCCGTGACGGAAAACGGTATCTCATTCACGCTTTACAGAATCACGGGCGTCGGATTGCAGGGCACATCCCGTACAGTACTGGAGACCCTCTATGCCAAGCAGCAATAAATCGACGCAACGCTTGGCCTGGTGGCGCAGCTGCCTGCTCGGTGCACTGGTGAGCGCCTATGTGGCGATGCCTGCCTATGGTTTTACACCATCGAGTTCGCCCCTGCTCAGCGCAGGCGCCGTTACGCCAAACGTGGTATTGCTGGTGGATAACTCCGGGAGCATGAACAGCCTCATCCGATCGACTGCGTTCAATCAGTCGGACGCCCAGACAGCTGTCTACACCTGTAGTGCAAACAACGACTGCCAATATGTAAACGCGCTGGACATGAGCAGCGAGAACATTTTCTACAGCAGTTTCAACCAAGGCACCTGTGCCAGCCGGGGCTTGGTTGGCTACAGGATGTTCTACAAGTTCATTACGAACCGTCTGGTCTGCATGAAACTGCCTGATCCTGTAGGCTCGGGCAACACCCGTTACTCGGCCAACTATGTTTCCTTTCTGTATGACCAGGTTGCGGCCAATAATCCAAACAGGGACTACACCGATGGTGTTGTCATTCCCAATGACTACCGAATCAACGTAGCTCGCAAGACGGCGGTCGATCTGGTGGGCGCCAATCGTAATCTTCGCATCGGTCTGGCGACGTTCAATCCGCCTGCCACCGGTAACCCTGGCCCGGGCGGCAACATCGCTCGAGCCGTCGCGGACATCTCGGCCACCTCGGACACGACCAAGGCCAACTACACCGCCTTGGTCAATGCCATCAATGGTTTGGGTGCTGTGGCAAACACGCCGCTGGCCGAAACCTACTATGAGGTGACGCGCTACTTTCGTGGCATGGCGCCCTACTACAACTCATCGCCTTCAACCTATACCAGCCCCATTCAGTACCGCTGTCAAAAAAACTACGGCGTGGTGATCACCGACGGTCTGCCGACCTATGATCGTACGTTTCCCAAAGACGATCCCTTGGGCGGTAGCAACTTGCCCAACTGGGATGGGATCAGTACAAACGACGGCAACAACATCAATGGCGACGGTGAGGGCGATACCCTCTACCTGGATGATATTGCCAAGTTCGCCTATGACATCGACATGCGCTCGGGCGGTACCGATCTGGCCGGCAAAAGTTGGGACTCAAGTGATTTCGTCCAGCAGAACATGTTTACCTTCACCGTGGGCTTCACGGCCAACAACGACATGCTTTCGGACGCTGCCGACTACGGCAAAGGCCAGTATTACCAGGCTACCGATGCTGCCGGGCTGACGGCGGCACTGGGCGCCGCGCTCAATGCCATTTCTTCGGTGGCAGGCTCGGGTGGGGCAGGCGTTTCCAGTTCGGCAACGTTGACGACAGGCGCGCAGTATTACGAGACGTTCTACGATCCGACCGATTGGCGCGGCACGATCAAAGCGTTCAACTACAACGCCAATGGTACGGTCAACACCAGCAAATACAACTGGAGTACCGACGATTTGATCAAGCCCGGTACGACATCGGTCTATCAATCCTGGAATACGGCCGATAACGCCGCCGTCACGCTGGCCTTCGATAACTTCTCCACTGCACAGAAAGCGTCGCTGAATGCCAATCTACCTCGCACCATTACAGGGGCTGACTTGGTAGAGTGGAGCAAGGGGACCAATAAAGCAGGATTGAAAACGCGCACGGTACTGTTGGGCGATATCATCAACTCGCCGCTCGTCTATGCATCCCCTACCGCCAATACGGCCTCAGACTCGGTCGATGACAGCAGCTATTCAACCTATTTGACCAACAAAGCCAAATCGATGAATCCCAACTTGCTGGTCAATACCAACGATGGGTTCGTCAATGTCATCAGCACCAGCGGTCGCCGGATCTATGCGTACATGCCTTCGAGCGTACTGCCCAACCTGCATTACGTGGCCGATACCGATTACGTCAACGGTACATCCCATACCTTTCTGGCCGATGGACAAATCACGGTGGCCGATGCGCCACAGAGTAAGACATGGAGAACCGTTGCCTTGGGCGGAGTCGGCGCCGGTGGCAAGGCGTTCTATGCCTTGCAGTTGTTCGACAACTCAGCCGGAAACACTATCAAGGCACTGTGGGAGATTCGTGCGCCCGATACCGCTGACGCCAGCAATACTTTCAATGACCTGGGCTATGCCTACGCCAAGCCAGAAGTGGGGCGATTGAGGGACGGTACCTGGGCGGCTTTCATCAGTAACGGATATGGCAGTGCGGCCGGTAGAGCGGTTCTATATGTCGTCAATTTGAACACCGGGGCGGTCATCAGCAAACTTTCGACACCTATTGTGAAGCCCGGAGAAACCGATAATGGGCTATCGTCGGTCAAGTTGCGCCTTAACGCACAGGGCTATGTCCAGTATGCCTATGGCGGTGATCTGAAAGGGCGGCTATGGAAGTTCAATTTCGCAACCACCGACAAAGGCGTAGAGCCAACGACACCCCTGTTCACAGCCGCTGGCGAAGCCACACAACCGATCACCGCCCAACCTGTCATAGGCAACTACACCAACGGCCGCAAGTTGATTTTCTTCGGTACCGGAAAGCTCAACGAGTCGGCCGATAAAACCACCAAGAGCCCGCAAGCCTTTTACGCCATCCTGGACAGTGATGCTTCCACGACGAACTACACCCAATCGCAGTTGCAGCAGCAGACCATTACCAACATCACGGGTCAAACTGTTTACACCAGCCAGAACAGCGTCGACTACACGTCTCGTATGGGCTGGTACATGCCGCTCACCTATCAGGGCATCAATGCCGGTGAGCGGGTGATTTACGCTGCGCGTTTGATCGAGGGTCGTATCTATTTCAGTACCGCCATTCTGGATACTACGGATCCTTGCTCCAGCTCCGGTTCGGGCAAAATCATGGAGGTGGATGCTGCTACCGGTAAAATGCTCACCAACTTTGCAGTATTTGGAAGTACGACCTCGATCAGTGGCTATACCATCAGTGGCGGATTACCCAATTTCTCCGCCTTCGTAGGCAGCGATAGCAACAGCACCGACTCACCCAGCCAAACCATCACGGTGCAGGATTCCAATGGTAACCTTTTCACCTATACCGAGCCCGGCGCCGTACAGAATCGGCGGATCATGTGGCGACAACGACAGTGAGCATGCCTATGGAAAAGCAGCAGGGTTTTACCTTGATAGAAGTGATGATCGTAGTCGCCATCGTCGGCATCCTCGCCGCCATCGCCTACCCCAGCTACACCGAGTACGTGAAGCGTACCCATCGGGTCGAGATCGGCCAGGTACTGGCCGAAGGTGCACAAAATTTCGAGAGGGGGTTCACTCGGACCGGCAGCTACGCCAACGTCGCCGACGTGGCGGGTAATGCCTGGTACAACATCGTGACGGTGAAGGACGCCACCACGTTCAGCCTGACGGCAGCGCCAAGGGCAGGCACCATGATGGTCGGTGACAAGTGCGGCAGTTTCGTCATCAACCAGACCGGCGCGCGGACCAACACCGGCATGGCCGCCGGCACCACTTCCGCCACCTGCTGGGGCCGCTGAGCCTTCTTTGGAATCGTTTGATGTCTGAGCATGTTCTGGTTGTCGGCGGCGGTGTCATTGGCCTGCTGACAGCCTATAACCTTGCCGCCCATGTGGATCGCATCACCCTGATCGATCGCAGCGCGGTGGGCCAGGAGTCGTCCTGGGCGGGCGGCGGTATCGTTTCACCGCTGTATCCGTGGCGCTACAGCCCGGCAGTCACTGCCCTGGCGCATTGGTCACAGGATTTCTATCCACAGCTGGGGCAGCGTCTGGCTGCCGAGACGGGCATCGATCCTGAGGTGCACACGACTGGCTTGTACTGGTTGGACCTGGAGGATGAGGCCGAGGCGTTGGCCTGGGCCGAGCGCAATCGTCGGCCGCTGGCAGCTGTGGATATCTTGTCCACCTATGCAGCGGTGCCGGTGCTCGGGGCTGGGTTCAAGCGGGCGATTCACATGGCGGATGTCGCCAACGTGCGCAATCCGCGCTTGGTGAAGGCGTTGAAAGCGGCGTTGAATGCCATGCCCAACGTGAGCGTGCGTGAGCACTGTGAAGTGCAGGGTTTCGTGCTGAATGGCCCGCGTGTGATCGGTGTACATTCAGCACAAGGCGAGCTGCTGGCCGATGAGGTGGTGCTGACTGCGGGAGCGTGGAGCGGTGAGTTGCTGCAGACCTTGGGTGTCGGCTTGCCGGTGGAGCCGGTCAAGGGCCAGATGATTCTGTACAAGTGCGCTGCCGACTTTCTGCCGAGCATGGTGCTGGCCAAGGGGCGTTATGCGATTCCCCGCCGTGATGGGCACATCTTGATTGGCAGCACGCTGGAGCATGCGGGCTTCGACAAGACCCCAACGCAGGAGGCGCTGGACAGCCTGATGGCCTCGGCGGTCGATCTGCTGCCAGCCTTGGCTGATGCCACGCCGGTGCGGCAGTGGGCCGGGCTGCGTCCGGGGTCGCCGGAGGGGGTGCCGTTCATTGGTCCGCTTCCGCGGCATCAGGGTCTGTGGCTGAACTGCGGGCATTACCGCAACGGGCTGGTACTGGCGCCGGCTTCGTGTCGTCTGCTGGTGGATTTGATGGTGGGCCGTGACACCGTGATCGATCCAGCGCCTTACGCACCTCAGGACCGAATCGACCTATAACAGCGCCACAAACCCTGTAGCAGCGGCGCGAGCCGCGTCTGGCCCTACCGTGTTCATTCAGGTACACCGCATGCACCGCCGACGCGGTAGCAGGGAATCAATCCAGCCCGAGCTTCTTCAGCCGATAGCGCATCGAACGGAACGACATGTTCAGGCGCTGCGCCGCCGCCGTGCGGTTCCAGCGGGTTTCTTCCAGGGCTTGCAGGATGAGCTTGCGCTCCACGCTTTCCAGGTAATCTTCCAGGTTGTCGATCTGGGCCAGGCTGGGCTCCCCGGTCTCCACGCTGGACGCCGTTTCACTCAGGCGCAGGTCGCTCGCTTCGATGCGGTCGTCCTCACACAGGGTGTAGGCCCGCTCCAGCATGTTCTCCAGCTCCCGCACATTGCCGGGAAAGCGGTAGCCCTTGAGGGTTTCCAGGGCGGCGGGCGTCAACTGTGCGGCAGGCAGGCCGCTGCCTTGCGCCAGGCGCGCCAACACGCTGCTGGCCAGCAGCGGAATGTCTTCACGGCGCTCGCGCAGACAAGGCACGCGAAGCTCGATCACGTTGAGGCGATAGTACAGATCCTGACGAAAACGCTGGGCCGCCACTTCGGCTGCCAGGTCTTTATGGGTCGCGCTGAGAATACGCACATCGACCACGTTTTCGGTCTGCCCGCCCACTGCGCGCACGGCCTTCTCCTGAATGGCGCGCAGCAACTTCACCTGCATGGTCAGTGGCAGGTCGGCCACCTCGTCGAGAAACAGCGTGCCGCCGTGGGCGGCCTGAAACAGCCCCGGCTTGTCTTCGGTGGCGCCGGTGAAGCTGCCCTTGCGATGGCCGAAGAACTCGCTCTCCATCAGTTCGGCAGGGATGGCCCCGCAGTTGACCGGGATGAACGGTCGATCCGCCCGCGGGCCTTGCTCATGGATCAGCCGGGCGACCAGTTCCTTGCCGCTGCCTGACTCGCCGCTGATGTAGACCGGCGCCTGGCTGCGCGCCAGACGGCCGATTTGCTTGCGCAGGCCGAGCATGGGAGGCGACTCGCCGAGCAGGCGCTGGTCGATGCTCGGTTCCTTGCCGGCAGGAGCGGGCGCTGGCATGCGCAGCGCGGCACCGACCAACTCGCGCAGGCGCGGCAGATCGACCGGTTTGGTGAGGAAATCGAAGGCGCCGGCCTTGAGTGCGTTGATCGCCGTATCCAGGCTGCCGAACGCGGTGATCATGGCTACCGGCACGTGGGAGTAGCGCTGCTGGATGAATTGCACCAGCTCAAGACCGGTACCGTCGGGCAGGCGCATGTCGGTCAGGCACAGGTCGAACGATTCGCGGCCCAGCCATTCGCGGGCTTCGGCGACATCGCGCGCACTGCGGGTTTCCAGCTTCATGCGGCCAAGGGTGATCTCCAGCAGTTCACGAATGTCCGGCTCGTCGTCCACGATCAGAATTTTTTGCCTGGCGCTCATAGTCATCCCTGTTTGCGCGGGTGGGCGAAGGTGATACGCATGCAACTCCCGCCTTTTTCACGTGCCCTGTAGTCTAGGTGGGCCTGATTGCTTTCGCACAGCTCGCGGGAAATATACAGGCCCAGCCCGGTGCCGTTGCTTTCGGTGGTGAAGAAAGGCTCGAACATGTGCTGCAACTGATCGGCGGCAAAGCCCGGGCCGTCGTCCAGCACCTCGAGGATCGGCAAACCGTTGGTCGGCTCCACGAACAGATTCAGCCAGACCTGCGCGCGGCCCTGTTGCTGGGCGCTGTAGCGCAGGCCGTTTTCCACCAGGTTGTTCAGCACCTGGGTCAACTGGTTGGCATCCATGCGCGTTTCCAGGGTGCCGTCGCTGACATACAGGTGCAATTGCTGGCCGGGACGGGCGGTAGTGCGGAACTCACTGACGAAGTTTTCCAGCCAAGCCTTGAGGTCCAGAGGGTGCGGCGCGCTGGGGCGACGACGCGACAGTTGCAACACGTTTTCGATGATCAGGTTCATGCGCTTGCAGTGATCCTGAATGATCTGGGTCAGGCGCCGGTCGGCGGCCGGCAGGTCTTCGGACTCCTGCAGCAACTGGCCTGCATGGCTGATGGCCCCCAGCGGATTACGGATCTCGTGGGCGATGCTGGCGGTAAGGCGACCCAGGGCAGCCAGCTTGAGCTGTTGCGCCTGCTGCGCGATCTGCGACAGGTCTTCGAGAAACACCAGCGTCTGCTGCTGCTCGCCACCGCGGCGCAGGGCAATGAAGCTGGCCTGGATCGACGGACCGGTGGGCGAAAGCTTCAGACTCTTGACCCGCAAGGCTGGGTTGGTCTGCCACTGCAACAGACGCTCGATCAAGTCGGGGGAGTGATCGGCGATCAGTTCGCCATTGAGCGTCATGCGCCCGAACAGGGCCAGGGCGCCCTGGTTGGCCAGTTGCACGCGCAGTTCGGTGTCCAGCACCAGAATGCCGGTGCGCATGCGCTGCAGGATCAGCGAGTTCAAGGCCTCCAGGCTGGTGACATCACTGGCGCGTTGTTCGGCCAGGTTCTCGCTGGTGCTCAGCAGTCGGCTCAGCCCCTGAACCACGAACCACACGGCGAAGCACAACACACCCAGGGTGCTCGCCTGCAGGTAGTCGTTGGCGGCGGCCGGTCGGGAGATGCTCAGGTAGAACGTCAGGTAGATGATGCCGATGGTCGCGAGTGCGGCGATCAACAGGCCGAGGCGACCGCGCAGCAACAGGTTGCCCATGGCCACGGAGGCGATCATCAGGTTGCCGATGCCGCTGGGCGTGCCGCCACCCGCGTAGAACAGGCCGGCGAGCATGATCACGTCGGCGGTGGCCAGGCTGAATACCGGCAGCACCCGGCGCGGGTTGCCCATCAGCACCACGACCAGGATGTTGAGAATGAGGTAGAGCCAGCTGCCGGCGCGGAACAGTTCGCCATCGGCGACTTCCAGCAGGCGGTTGTCCATGTTGCTGGAAATCAGCAGGACCAGGGACAGACCAATGGTCAAGCGGTAGAGGTGGTACAGGCGCAGCATCCGCTGCGCCTGGGCGCCGCCGAGAAACTGCGCTTCAGCGGGCACCGTTGCCGGGCCCTTGCTCCAGATGAGGCTGGCTGCAATACCAGTGGCTGTCACGACGCAACGCGCTGTCCTCTGGCAGGTGCACGCCGCACTGGGCGCAGCGAACCATGGTCAGCGAGGCCGGCTTGTGCTCTTCGCGAGGCGCGCGGGCGGGAGTCTTGAACCTGCGCCACAGCCAGATGGCGGCGAAGACGATGGCGATCCAGAAAATCAGGCGAATCATGGGAAGGTCAGCTTTGCCAGGGAAGATGGCGCAGTGTAGGAGCGAGCCCGACGCGGAGCAAGCGGCGGGCGAGGGTAGGCCTTGGCAAGCCCTGGTGTGAGCAGTCATTGGCTGGGAAAAACACCGGTGGGAGCGGGTCTCTGCCCGCGAAAGGGGCCCTGCGGTGTATCAGGCAGACCGCAGTGAGCCCTTCGCGGGCAGAGACCCGCTCCCACAGGCATACATCTGCTCCACAGGCATACACATACAAATGCCCTCTGCCAGAAGGACAGTGCCTGCGGTTATTCCAATAAAAAAGGGGCCGGAGCCCCTTTTTCAGTACAACCGCGCTTCAGTCGAACAGACCAAAGGTAGCGTAGCTGAACCACGAGCGGCTCTTGCCTTCTTCGGCGTTCGGCTGCTGCTGGTCGGCGGTGCCGCCGTCTTCAGGGGGCAGCAGTTCCTTCGGAATGGCGTCGCGCGCTTCCTGGTACTGGCGTTGCACATCCTGGTTGGCGCGGGTTTCGCCCGGTGGCAGCGGGTCGGTGTTGGAGCCGATCCAGCCCAGGGTGGCCTTGGAGATCCACGAGCGGTTGTCCGCTTCGTCCTGCTGAGGCACGAACTTGCCGTCTTCCAGGCTCGGGTGGTCCGGATAGTTGGCCTTCAGGGTTTCCAGAGTGGTGGCCGCCAGATCGTCCAAGTGCAGACGCATGTAGGCTTCGGTCATCACCGCCAGGCCATCGCCGACGGACGGCGTTTCCTGGAAGTTTTCTACCACGTAGCGGCCACGGTTGGCGGCTGCGACGTAGGCCTGACGGGTCAGGTAGTAGTCGGCCACGTGGATCTCGTAGGAGGCCAGCAGGTTGCGCAGGTAGATCATGCGCTGCTTGGCATCGGGCGCGTAACGGCTGTTGGGGTAGCGGCTGGTGAGCTGGGCGAACTCGTTGTAGGAGTCACGGGCAGCGCCAGGGTCACGCTTGGTCATGTCCAGCGGCAGGAAACGCGCCACCAGGCCACGGTCCTGGTCGAACGAGGTCAGGCCCTTGAGGTAATAGGCGTAGTCGACGTTCGGGTGCTGCGGATGCAGGCGGATGAAACGCTCGGCAGCCGACTTCGCCGCCTCGGGCTCGGAGTTCTTGTAGTTGGCGTAGATCAGCTCGAGCTGTGCCTGGTCGGCATAGCGGCCGAACGGATAACGCGACTCCAGTGCCTTGAGCTTGGCCGTGGCACTGGTGTAGCTGTTGTTGTCCAGGTCGGCCTGCGCCTGCTGGTACAGCTCGACTTCGCTGAGGTTTTCATCGACCACTTCTTTGGTCGAAGAACAGGCCGCGGTGAGTCCGAGGATGGCGATCAGCAGCAGGTGTTTCACTTGCATGGCGGCTAGCGTCCCTATAAACGGCCGCTGTCTCGGGCGTGGCCGTCCTGTTATGATGAGCACCCCGTGGAACCCCCGGGGCAAAAGACGCCGTATTTAACCACAAGCGTGCAGCCGAAACCAAAGGCTGTGCCGCCGCCTAGTCCGAGCATGTCCGAGATCATACAACTTCGCGCAGAGGTACCGTCCGATTTGGGCGGACAACGCCTCGACCAAGTCGCCGCCCAACTATTCGCAGAGCACTCGCGCTCGCGCCTTTCCGCCTGGATAAAAGAGGGCCGCCTGACCGTGGACGGGGACGTTCTGCGTCCGCGCGATACCGTGCATGGCGGTGCCCTGCTCGAGCTCAATGCCGAGCAGGAAGCCCAGGGTGAATGGGTGGCTCAGGACATCGACCTGGACATCGTCTACGAAGACGACCAGATCCTTGTCATCAACAAGCCGGCGGGCCTGGTGGTCCACCCGGCCGCGGGTCACGCCGACGGCACCCTGCTCAATGCCCTGCTGCACCATGTGCCGGACATCATCAACGTCCCGCGTGCCGGCATCGTCCACCGTCTGGACAAGGACACCACCGGTCTGATGGTGGTGGCCAAGACCATTCAGGCGCAGACCCAGCTGGTGTCCCAGCTGCAGAGCCGTTCGGTGAGCCGCATCTATGAATGCATCGTCATCGGCGTGGTTACCGCCGGCGGCAAGATCAACGCGCCGATCGGGCGGCACGGTCAGCAGCGCCAGCGCATGGCCGTGATGGAAGGCGGCAAGCAGGCGGTCAGCCATTATCGCGTGCTCGAACGCTTCCGCTCCCACACCCACGTGCGTGTCAAGCTGGAAACCGGCCGGACCCACCAGATTCGCGTACACATGTCGCACATCAACTTTCCCCTGGTGGGCGACCAGGCCTACGGCGGCCGCTTCCGCATTCCGCCCGCGGCCAGCGCGACCATGGTCGATGCACTGAAAACCTTTCCGCGGCAGGCCCTGCACGCCCGTTTCCTGGAGCTCGACCATCCGACGACCGGTGAGCGCATGGGCTGGGAATCGCCATTGCCCGACGACTTCGTCTGGCTGCTGTCGCTGCTCAAGCAAGATCGCGAGGCCTTCATCGGGTGACCACTTTCGCGCAGGGCCTGTTGCTTCCCGACTGGCCAGCTCCGGCTTCGGTCAGGGCCTGCGTGACCACCCGCGAAGGCGGCGTCAGCCCGGCGCCGTATGACAGCCTGAACCTGGGCGCACACGTTGGCGACGATCCTCATTGCGTGGTGCAGAACCGCCTGCGTCTGACCGCTCACTTCGGCATCCTGCCCGCCTGGCTGAACCAGGTGCACGGGGTGCGAGTGGTCGAAGCCGACCCCAGCCGCGTGCTGGAAGCCGACGGGAGCTGGACCGCTACGCCGGGGATCGCCTGCACATCGATGACCGCCGACTGTTTGCCTGCGCTGTTCTGCAATCGCGCCGGGACCCAGGTCGCCGCCGCTCATGCCGGTTGGCGCGGGCTGGCGGCCGGCGTTCTGGAAGCGACAGTGCAGACGTTCCGCGATCCGCCCGAGCAGGTCATGGCCTGGCTCGGTCCGGCCATCGGTCCACGGCGCTTCGAAGTGGGGGCCGAGGTACGTGAGGCCTTCATGTCGATCCATCCGCATGCTGCCGATGCATTCGCGCCGGGTGCCGCGCCTGGCAAGTTTTTGGCCGACATCTATGCCCTGGCGCGGATTCGCCTGGCGGCGGTCGGAGTGACGGCGGTGTATGGCGGGGGGTTGTGCACCGTAGAAGACGAGCGCTTCTTTTCCTATCGCCGCGCGCAGGTCACCGGGCGCTTCGCTTCACTGGTGTGGCTGGAACCCTAGCTTCGCAGCCAATGGCCCCTCAGCGAGCCCAGTGTGGGAGCGGGCTTGCGCGATAGGCGGCGAAGGGGCCAGCACTGACACAACCCACCCAGACCTACAATCTCGCATCCTTGAATCTTCCCCATTACCCCCCATCTAACTGTCATCCCCGGCAGGTTTTCTTCATCAGGTGTGTCCATCGCTCCGGCCTGCCCCTTTCAGGAAGGTGACTCATGCGTATAGACCGTTTGACCAGCAAGCTTCAACTCGCGTTATCCGACGCACAATCCCTGGCCGTTGGCATGGACCATCCTGCCATCGAGCCCGCGCACCTGATGCAGGCGCAACTCGATCAGCAGGGCGGCTCGATTCGTCCGTTGCTGATGCAGGTCGGCTTCGACGTCAACAGCCTGCGCAAGGCGTTGAGCAAAGAGCTCGACCAACTGCCGAAAATCCAGAACCCGACCGGCGACGTCAACATGTCTCAGGATCTGGCGCGCCTGCTCAATCAGGCCGACCGGCTGGCGCAGCAGAAGGGTGATCAATTCATCTCCAGCGAGCTGGTCTTGCTGGCCGCCATGGACGACAACAGCAAGCTCGGCAAGCTGCTGCTCGGGCAGGGCGTCAGCAAGAAAGCTCTGGAAAACGCTATCAGCAACCTACGTGGCGGCGAGGCGGTCAACGACCCCAACGCCGAGGAGTCGCGCAAGGCGTTGGAAAAATACACCGTCGACCTGACCAAGCGCGCCGAGGAGGGCAAGCTCGACCCGGTGATCGGTCGTGACGACGAGATCCGCCGGACCATCCAGGTGCTGCAGCGTCGCACCAAGAACAACCCGGTGCTGATCGGCGAACCCGGCGTGGGCAAGACCGCCATCGCCGAGGGCCTGGCCCAGCGCATCATCAATGGCGAAGTGCCCGATGGCTTGCGTGGCAAACGCCTGCTGAGCCTGGACATGGGCGCGCTGATTGCCGGCGCCAAGTTCCGCGGTGAATTCGAGGAGCGCCTGAAGTCGCTGCTCAACGAACTGTCCAAGCAGGAAGGGCAGATCATTCTGTTCATCGACGAACTGCACACCATGGTCGGCGCCGGCAAGGGCGAGGGCTCCATGGACGCTGGCAACATGCTCAAGCCGGCGCTGGCCCGTGGCGAACTCCACTGCGTAGGCGCCACCACGCTCAACGAGTACCGCCAGTACATCGAGAAAGACGCGGCCCTGGAGCGGCGCTTCCAGAAGGTGCTGGTCGATGAGCCGAGCGAGGAAGACACCATCGCCATCCTGCGTGGCCTCAAGGAGCGCTACGAGGTTCACCACAAGGTGGCAATTACCGATGGCGCGATCATCGCGGCCGCCAAGCTGAGCCATCGCTACATCACCGATCGCCAGCTGCCGGATAAGGCCATCGACCTGATCGACGAAGCGGCCAGTCGTATCCGCATGGAAATCGACTCCAAGCCCGAGGTCCTGGACCGCTTGGAGCGTCGCCTGATCCAGCTCAAGGTCGAGTCCCAGGCACTGAAGAAGGAAGACGACGAAGCTGCGATCAAGCGTCTGGAAAAACTGACCGAAGAAATTGCCCGGCTGGAACGCGAATACGCCGACCTGGAAGAGATCTGGACGTCGGAAAAAGCCGAAGTGCAGGGCTCCGCGCAGATTCAGCAGAAGATCGAGCAGTCCCGTCAGGAGTTGGAAACCGCGCGTCGGCGTGGCGACCTGAGCCGCATGGCCGAACTGCAGTACGGGGTGATCCCGGACCTGGAGCGCAGCCTGCAGATGGTCGACCAGCATGGCAAAAGCGACAACCAGTTGCTGCGCAGCAAGGTCACCGAGGAAGAAATCGCCGAAGTGGTATCGAAGTGGACCGGGATTCCGGTGTCGAAAATGCTCGAAGGCGAGCGTGACAAGCTGCTGAAGATGGAAAGCCTGTTGCATCAACGCGTGATCGGCCAGGAAGAGGCCGTAGTGGCCGTGTCGAACGCGGTACGCCGTTCGCGTGCCGGCCTGTCCGACCCGAACCGTCCGAGCGGCTCGTTCATGTTCCTCGGCCCCACCGGCGTGGGCAAGACCGAGCTGTGCAAGGCGCTGGCCGAGTTCCTCTTCGATACCGAGGAGGCGATGGTGCGCATCGACATGTCGGAGTTCATGGAGAAGCATTCGGTGGCCCGCCTGATCGGCGCACCACCCGGGTACGTTGGGTATGAAGAAGGCGGCTACCTGACCGAAGCGGTCCGTCGCAAGCCGTACTCGGTGTTGCTCTTGGACGAAGTGGAGAAGGCGCACCCGGACGTGTTCAACATTCTCCTGCAAGTGCTCGAGGATGGACGTTTGACCGACAGTCACGGCCGCACCGTCGACTTCCGCAACACCGTGATCGTGATGACTTCGAACCTGGGGTCGGCGCGTATCCAGGAGCTGGTCGGCGACCGCGAGGCGCAACGCGCAGCGGTCATGGATGCAGTGACCAGCCATTTCCGTCCGGAGTTCGTCAACCGGATCGACGAGGTGGTGATCTTCGAACCGCTGGCGCGCGATCAGATTGCCGGGATCACGCAGATCCAATTGGCCCGCTTGCGCAGCCGTCTGGCCGAGCGCGACCTGAGTCTGGAGCTGAGCGACGAGGCGCTGGATAAGCTGATCGCGGTAGGCTACGACCCGGTGTACGGCGCGCGTCCGCTGAAGCGCGCGATCCAGCGCTGGATCGAGAACCCACTGGCGCAGTTGATCCTCTCGGGCAAATTCCTGCCGGGGACCTCGGTGCAGGCGTCGGTAGTGGATGATGAGATTGTGTTTGCTTGATTGATGAGGGGCAGTGAGGGCCTTTCCATAGGCCTATTGTGGGAGCGGGCTCTGCCCGCGAAGAGGCCCTCACTGACTCACCTCATTGATTTCCGTTGCATTTTCGTTTCAAGGCTTGTAAAGTGCGCCCCGCTGTCGGTCATCCCGCAGAACCAAACGCTTCACCCGGTTCTGAAAAAAAGTTGCAAATCAGTGTCTTGAAAGCAATTTAAAGGGTTGACAGGGGTTTTGAAGATTGTAGAATAGCGCGCCTCAGAGACATGAACGCAGCGATGCGAACAGGTCGAAGAGTTCAAGGCGGTAGTGATACAGGCTTGAAGCTGTAGCAGATGTAGATGTAGATGTACTGAAATTGCTGTAGATGTTCTGAAATTGATAGTTCCGTGATAGCTCAGTCGGTAGAGCAAATGACTGTTAATCATTGGGTCCCAGGTTCGAGTCCTGGTCACGGAGCCAAATTTCATATCGGGGTATAGCGCAGTCCGGTAGCGCGCCTGCTTTGGGAGCAGGATGTCAGGAGTTCGAATCCCCTTACCCCGACCATATTTGGGTCGTTAGCTCAGTTGGTAGAGCAGTTGGCTTTTAACCAATTGGTCGTAGGTTCGAATCCCACACGACCCACCATTTTTGATTCCGGTTCGCCGGGTCGAATCTTAAAAGCCCCACCGATTAACACCGGTGGGCAGCAGAAAAGGCGCCTTCCGGGGTGCCTTTTTTGTACCGGGGTATAGCGCAGTCCGGTAGCGCGCCTGCTTTGGGAGCAGGATGTCAGGAGTTCGAATCCCCTTACCCCGACCATATTCGAAGAAAGGCGCCTGTCATAGGCGCCTTTTTTTTGTTCCCAATTCAACACACCACCCCCTGTAGCAGCGGCGCAAGCCGCGTCACGTCACACGTAACGCGGCCGATCCTCCATCAATGCAGCTTCAATCGCGGCTCCGTGCCGCGTCCGATACGGCTGCCCAGCATCAACATGCCGGTGCGGAACAAGCCATACAGCGCTGCCTGGTGCATCCGGTACAGCGACACGTAGAACATGCGCGCCAGCCAGCCTTCCAGCATCACGCTGCCGGTCAGGTTACCCATCAGATTGCCCACCGCCGAAAAGTGCGAGAGCGAAATCAGCGAGCCGTAATCCTTGTAGGTGTACTCCGGCAGAGCCTTGCCCTCGATGCGCAGCTTCAGCGACTTGGCCAGCAACGAAGCCTGCTGGTGGGCGGCCTGAGCGCGCGGCGGCACGTTGCGATCGGTACCCGGCTGCGGGCACGCCGCGCAGTCGCCGAACGCAAAGATGTCGTCGTCGTGAGTGGTCTGCAAGGTCGGGCGCACCACCAACTGATTGATGCGGTTGGTCTCCAGGCCATCGATGTCCTTGAGGAAACCCGGCGCCCGAATGCCTGCCGCCCACACTTTCAGGCTGGCAGGAATCTCTTGCCCACTGCTGGTCATCAGACTCTCGGCAGTCACTTCGCTAACGGCGGCATTGGTCAGCACCGTCACGCCCAGTTTTTCCAGAGTCTGGTGCACCGGTTGACCGATACGCTCCGGCAGCGCCGGCAACACCCGCGGACCGGCTTCGATCAAGGTGATGCGCATGTTCTCGGGCGCAATGCGGCCCAGACCATAGGCCGCCAGTTCCTTGGCCGCATTGTGCAGCTCGGCCGCCAACTCGACCCCCGTGGCACCGGCACCGACGATGGCCACGCTGATCTGCGCGCGGCTTTCATCGTGTCCGGCGTGCGCACGCAGATAGTGGTTGAGCAACTGCTGGTGGAAGCGCTCGGCCTGCTTGCGCGTGTCCAGAAACAGACAATGCTCGGCTGCACCCTGGGTACCGAAGTCATTGGTGGTGCTGCCCACGGCGATCACCAGCGTGTCGTAGCCAATGCTGCGCGCCGGCACCAGCTCCAGACCGGTTTCCGGATCCAGGGTAGCGCTCAGCTGGATCTGCTTGGCCGCCCGGTCCAGGCCACTCATGCGACCCAACTGGAACTCGAAATGATTCCACTTGGCCTGGGCAACGTAGTTGAGCTCGTCTTCGGACGAATTCAGCGAACCGGCCGCCACTTCATGCAACAGCGGTTTCCAGATATGGGTCAGGTTGGCGTCCACCAGCGTGATGCTGGCCGTGCCGCGCTTGCCCAAGGTCTTGCCCAGGCTGGTGGCCAGTTCCAGGCCGCCGGCGCCGCCGCCGACGATAACGATGCGATGTGTCATGGAAAGCTCTCATAAGGTTAAGGAATTCGTTGGGTCTGCGAGGGGGGGGCGAGCGCAAGGCAGCTCATAGCTCCACACCTTCAGGCAGACGGTTCCGCGGGTCCTGCGACGGCGGTTATCGAAGCAAGGAGCGGACGCTCGACTTGCTGCCGACAAGCACACAGACAACCGCCGACCCTTAGGGCGCGGTCCACGTGGCAGGGCTTGGAACCATGAACAGGTAGACGTTTCAGACGCTGGCAAGGCTACAGGGTTCCTGACAGTCGGTACGGACGATGACGCTTTGTATCATCGCCGCTGCGGATACGCCATGGCTGATAAATGGCGGTTGTCACAAACTGATGCCGACATCGAAAACGATGCTGCGGCCCAGGTTGTTGCGCAGAAAATCCGGCGCATCCGGATGGGCGAACAAGACCCGCGCGAAGGTCGGACCGACCAGCGACAGCGAGCGCCAGCCTTGGCGGAGGAATTCGGTAGGTGGCGGAAAATGGCTGTTCAGGTCCAGGGTTTCGCGTTTGAGGCTGGCGAAGGCAATGATGTCCAGCTCGCCCAGGTCCAGGCCGCGTTCGCGATAGTTGTGGGCTTTCTTGCGCAGGGTCGGGGCGAGCCTTTGCAGCAGTTCAGGCGCACGAATGCGCTTGGGCCGAGCTTCGCGGCGCACCAGTTGGCTGAGGGAGAAGGCGCTGCGGCGACGTTGCAGCTCTTCACGCCATTCATCGTTGAGCCGGCGACCTTCATCGAGTACGAAAAACACTTCGAAACTGGCGTCGCGAAACAGAACGTCTGGCGGCTCCTGGCCGGCAGGGGTGAACTCGTCGTCGCGGTAAGTAATGTTCAGACCCTGCAAAAGACGCTCGCACACCCAACGCTCGCGCTCCCATTTGCGCGCATTGGACAGAAAGGCATTGGCTTGCTCGGCCTGGCTGGTGAGCAAACGCAGGTAGTCGGAGTCATCCATGGCCCTAGCTTAGCCCGCCTGTGCGACGAAAAGAATAATGGCCAACGCTTCAAAATCACCGGGCAATGGGTAAGGATGGGATTTTCCCAGGAGCTGCACCATGCCCAGCATCAAGATCACCTCCGGCGGCTATGAATTCTTGGCCGAAACCCACCCCGACGCACCGCAGACGGTGGAGGCGTTTCTCAAGCTGCTGCCCTACCGGCAGAAAATCATCCACGTACGCTGGAGCGGTGAGGCGTGCTGGGTGCCGTTGGGGGAATTTCAGTTGCTGCGAGGCGATGCGCCGGTCGGCTTCGAGAATCACACCAGCCACCCGTCGGTAGGGGACGTGTTGTTTTATCCGGGGCCGTACAGCGAAACGGAAATCCTGCTGGCCTACGGGTCGTGCTGTTTCGCCAGCAAGATGGGGCAGTTGGCCGGCAACCATTTCCTGACCATCGTGCAGGGCACGGAAAACCTTCGCGCACTGGGCGTAAAGACGTTGTGGGAAGGGGCGCAAGAGGTGCTGTTCGAATTGGCGTGATCCCGCCGGCGCGGTGCGACCGGACGCGGCTTGCGCCGATGCTACAGAACAGCGCCAATCCCCTGTAGCAGCGGCGCAAGCCGCGTCAGCGATACACGCCATTCTCCAATACATATCGCAGCGAGGCAGGCAACATCGGCCCATGCCCCAGCCCAGGAAACACATGGTAATCGACGCGCAAACCCGGCACGCCGCGCACACCCTTCAACAACCGCTCCATGGCCAACCCCGGCGCCTGCGTCGAGCGCGCCGGCCCACCCGGTCCGGCTGCCTCGGCGTCACCTCGCATCAACGTCAACCCCACCTCGCTCTGGCCAACTCGGTCCGCCAAGCCGTCCAACGGATCGAGCACCGCACCGTTTCCCCACCACAGCGAAGGACTGGCCGCAGCGTAATGCTGAAACGCCCCAGGCCGGGTCAGCAGGGCATGCAGCACCAGCAATCCGCCGTAGGAATGCCCCCACAACGTCTGCCGCGTCACATCCACCGGCACGGCGTGCTCCACCAGCGGTTTGATTCGCTGATCCAGCAGATCGAGAAACTGATCGGCACCGCCGCTGGGCAACCCGGAGGGTGCATCGATCTGCGTGTCGCCGGTCACTCGCGGCGTGTAATCGAAGGTTCGCGCCGGGCGGTCGATACGCAGCGGCGTGGTCGAGCCGATGGCCACGATCAGGGGTGCGTCTGCGCCTTCGTTCAGGTGCCGCAACAGTGCCTGGTCCAGCGCACCCACGGCAGCATTCCCATCGAGCAGGTAAACCACCTGATAGCCAGCGGCGGGGGCGGGCTGTTCCGGGCGGCCGATGTACAGCCGGTAATGCCGCTGCCCGTCCGCCGAGTCCAGGGTTCGGGTGGTGAACCCATAGCCAGTGTCAGGCTGTTCCAGCACCGGGGCCACCATGGGCTGCTGCGGGTCTGGCCGCGCTTGCGCGGCGCCGTGTGAAATCAGGGCGGCCACTGCCAGCCCGCTGATGATCGTATGCTTCATCAGAACGACGCCGTCAGGCTGGTGTAGAGCGTGCGGCCCGACTCGTTGTAGGTGGCCGCGCCCGCGCCTTCGATGTTGTTCACACCCTGGGCATTGCCCTCGCGGTACAGGCGCTTGTCGAACAGGTTGTCGATGCCCGCCGTCAGGCTCAGGTGCCGAGTCAGCGCATAGGTGCCGCTGACTCCAACCAGCGCGTAGGGCGACAGCTGATTGTTGGATGTGCCGGTCACTCGTGCACCGTGGTAGTCGTATTTCTTGGGCTTCTGCTTGCCGTACCAGGCCACATTGGCCTGCAGCGACAGCGCTTCGCTGGCCTGCCAGTCGAGCATCGAATTCAAGGTGTACTCGGGCGTCACCGAAAGCACATCACCGGTTTCCTTGTTCAGCGAACGCAGCATGTAGGTGAAGTTGTTGGTCCAGTTCAGATCATCCGTCAGGGGCAAGGTCAGGTTGCCTTCCAATCCCTCGACCAAGGCCTTGGGCACGTTCTCCCACTGGAAGATGCTGGCGTTGGCAGTCGTCCCGCTGCCACCGATGGCGATGCCGACCGGGGTCAGGCCCGATTCGATCTTGTTGCGGTAGTCGTTGCGAAAGTAGGTCAGGCCGGCCACCACGCCGTCTTTGCGATATTCCACGCCCAGTTCCTTGTTGACGCTGGTTTCGGCTTCCAGGTCGGCATTGCCCTGCAGGTAGCAACTGGTGGTCTGGCCGTAGCAACCCTGACCGTTGCTGTACAGCAGGTAGTTGGGGTTCAGTTGGTAGAGGTTCGGCGCTTTGTAGGCACGGGCGATGCCGGCCTTCACGGTCACAGTGTCGGTCAGCACCTGGGACAGGTTGAGCGACGGACTCCAGTTGTCGCCGACGATGTCGTGATGGTCCAGGCGCAAGCCGGGGGTCAGCTTGGTGCCGGGGAACAGCTCGATGTTGTCCTCGACGAACAGCGAAGCGATGCGCGCTTCCGAACTGCCGCTGCGGTTGCTGCTGGCCAGGCCCGGTATGGCGCCACCGGCCGTGGTGGTCTGCACGTTGGAGTTGGGGTCGCCAAGGCTCTGCTCGACCCACTCCGTGCCCAGGGTCAGCATCTGATCGACGCCCCAATGCAGCGGCAGGCTGACCTCGCCGTGGGCAGTCAGGTCGCGCACCACGTTGGTGGTGAAATCAGTGCTGGAAAAGATGCCCTCGGTGCCACCTGCCAGGCCTTCCTTCACGCGTCGATTGCGGGTCTTTTCATACTGCAGATAGGCCAGCGAGGTGCCGAAATCCCAGTCGCCGCGGTGGGTCAGGGCGTAGTTCTCGCGATAGAGAATGTTGGTTTCATGGCCCACCAGGCTGCGCACCGTGGCGTTGCTATTGGTGTTCTGGGTATCACCGGTGTAGATGTTGCCCTGGCGGCTGTAGCCCGCTTCCAGATCTACAGTCTGCTCGGGGCTGAGCTTCCAGCTCAGCAGCCCGTTGATGTCCTTGTTGCGCACGCCTTCGCGCCCGGCCGGCAAGGTGCCGACCTGGTTGCCGGTGCGCCGCGACTCATGGCCGCTGTTGATGTCCTGATCGTCGGCATCGCTCTTGGCGACATTGCCGAACACGCGGTAGCTCAGCGCATCGGTCAGTGGCCCGTTCAGGCCGAAATTGACCCGCTTGGTGGCGCCTTCCGCGCTGTGTTGCGAAAAGGATTGGTAGACCGTCGCCGAACCGTGGGTCTGGGAACTCGGCCGTTTGGTGATGATGTTCACCACGCCGCCCGCTGCGCCATTGCCGTAACGGGCCGCGGCCGGGCCACGAATGACTTCGATGCGCTCCACTTGGTCCGCAGGCACCCAGTTGGTGTCACCGCGGCTGTCGCGCTCGCCGCGCCAGCCATAACGCACCGAATTGCGGCTGTTCACCGGTCTGCCGTCGACCAGGATCAAGGTGTTTTCCGGCCCCATGCCGCGAATATCGATCTGCCGGTTGTTGCCGCGCTGGCCGCTGCTGGAGTTGCCGGTCAGGTTGACCCCCGGCATGGTGCGGATGATCTGCGAAAGGTCGTTGGCAGGTGGGCGCTTGCGAATGTCTTCCGCCGTGATGATCGACACACCGGGCGCCTGCTTGATCGCTTCTTCGGCGGTGGCCACCACTGAAGAGGCTTCCAGCTCCACGGGTTCGGCTGTCGTGATGTCGGCCGACGCGGTTGCGGGGAGCAGATGGCAAGCGCCCAGAAGCACGGCGAAATAGGGCAGAGGCGGCAGGCGCAGGCGCATCGTTGGATCTCCATGAACTGGCCAGGGTGGCCGGAAGATCGAAGATGATAATAATTGCTAAATGATAGTAAAGCGCATTAACTTTCTAAACACTTGGCGTCTGGCTCGACGAGTCATGGGCCAGCAGACGTAGGTTCATGCGCAGACCGTGATCCCCGCGGCTGGCCCACAGCTGGCCGCCCTGCAACTCGATGGCGCGGCGAGCGATGCTCAAGCCCAGGCCGAAGCCCTTGCCCGGCGCGCCATCCAGGCGCAAAAACGGCTCGAAGATCCGCTCCAGGTCGGCGAAGTCGACGCCGGGCCCTTGGTCCTCTACGCACAAATGCCAGAAGAGGCCATCACGGTGGCCACGAAGTGTCACCCAGCCTTGCGCTGGCGAGTGCCGGACCGCATTGCGCAGCAGATTCTCCAACGCCTGAGCGAGGCTGTTCAGGTGCGCCTGCACCACGCAGTCGTCCGGCACTTCACAGCGCAAGCGATGGGCCGGCCAGTGGTTCTCGAACTGTACGTCCTGCACCAGCGCTTCCCATACCGAACGTACCCGCACCTCTTCACGGGGCAGGTCGGGCCGTTCGGTATCGAGCCAGGCCAGATCCAGCGCGTCCTCGACCAGTCGCTGCATCTCGTCGACTTCCCGCGACACCCGCGCCTGCAATTGCCCGTCCGGCAGGCCGCTGTCGCTGGCCACGCGCAGACGGGTCAGCGGGGTACGCATCTCGTGGGACAACGTGCGCAACAATTGACGTTGCTGTTGCAGGCTCTGCCGCACACGCTGGGCCATGTGCTCGTAAGCCTGGGCCAGTTCGCCCAGTTCGTCGCGCCGTTGCGTGACCGCACTGCTGGCGACCGGCTCGAGGTCGTCGGCACGCAGCGCGTTGGCGCGTTCGCGCAGTTCATTGAGCGGCACCACCAGATGCCGATACAACAGCAATCCCAACAGCAGCGCCAACGCAGCCGGCATCAGGCCGTGAGTGACGATGTGGGTCCATGGCGTGAGCCCCACCGGTAGCAGCCGTTCCGGCAGTTGCAGTACCAGGCGACCTTGTTCGGGATGCCGAGGAAAGGCGATGCTGACATACGGCAGTTCGTCGTCCAGGCGTCGGCTCATGGGCCAATCGAGCTTGCGCATGAAGGTCAGGTGGCTGGATTCATCGCGGCTCAAGGCGCTGGTGCCCAGGCTCTGCAGTTGCGGACCGATCACCGCTGCCCAGGTTCGCTGATCGGCCATGAACCGTTCGCGCCATCGCTCCACACCTTCCGCGCCTACGTTCAGCCAGCGCTGTTCGGCCTGCTCGGCATGGGCCGCCAGACCCTGTCGGGTGGCAGGATCGAGAAAATAACTGCGTCGCTCCACGTGCAGGCCCCAGAACCACACCAGCCACACCAGCAGCAGGCAGAAACCCGTCTGCAGCAAAGCCAGCTTCCACAGCAGCGAATGACGCCGACGCATCAACCTGCGACCACCAGTACGTAGCCCTGGCCGCGCACCGCCTGGATCTGCACATGGTCGGCACCGATCTGGCCCAGCTTGCGCCGTATGTTGCACACATGCACATCCAGGCCGCGGTCCAGCCGCGTGTAGCTGCGGTGCAGCACCTGTTGATAGAGGAACGCCTTGCTCAAGGCCTCACCGGCATGGTCGAGCAGGGTGCACAGCAGCCGGTATTCGGAGCTGGTGAATCCAGCCGGCCGTTGGTGGTAGTGGATGTCCTGAGCGTGGCCGTCACGGATCAAGCCAGCCATATCGGTTTCAGCGCGGGTCGGCGTGGCGCGGCGGTCCAGGGCCACCCGGCGCAGCAGCGCGTCGATACGCGCATCCAGCTCGGCGAGGCTGAAAGGCTTGGGCAGGTAATCGTCCGCGCCCTGGGTAAAACCGCTGATGCGATCCTGCTCGGCGCCCAGGGCCGACATCAGCATGACCGGCGTACCATGGGCCTGGCGCAATTGACTCAAGACCTTCAGTCCGTCAAGGCCGGGCAACATGATGTCCAGCAGAATCAGGTTGAACGGTTCACGCTGCGCCAGCAGCAAGGCTGCGTCGCCGCGTTCGCACACCTGCACCGCCAGACCACGACGTTGCAGGTGCAGGCATAGCTGTTCGCGAAGCTCGGCGTCGTCTTCGACCAACAGTAAGGAAGGGGGTTTTTGATAGTCATTCACAATTGCGCAATTGTTGCATCCCGAAGACTGCATCACAATCGCGCAATGCAACGCTGCTTCAATGACCGCGCGGTGGCAGGTCCTCGCTGAACAGCTCGTCCTCGGCATCCGGGCTGACCGGAATCTTGTGCTCCTCGGCCGCCCAGGCGCCCAGGTCGATCAGTTTGCAACGATCGGAACAGAACGGCCTGTTCACATTCGCTGCCGTCCATTCCACCGGCGCCCCGCAAGTCGGGCAATCAACGGTCAAGGGTTGGCTCATTCTCGGCCTCCACGCAAAGTCAGGTAAAAAGTATGCAGCCGCTCGACTTCCGAGTGCAGCCATGCCAGATCACGATCGTTGACCAGCACATCGTCCGCCAGCGCCAGCCGCTGCTCGCGGCTGGCCTGGGCTTTCAGAATCGCCTGGACCTGCTCCGGCGTGGTGTGGTCCCGCAGTAGTGTCCGCGCGACCCGCACGGCCTCGGGCGCATCCACTACCAGCAGGCGCTGGGTGATGCGGTATTGGCCGGACTCGACCATCAAGGGTGATACGAACACCGCGTAGGGCGACGTTGCCGCTGCCAGCGATTGCGCGATTTCCTCGGCGATCAGCGGGTGCAACAACGCTTCGACCCAGCGCCGCTCCTGCGCATCCTCGAAGATCACCTTGCGCAGCGCTCCGCGATCCAGGCTGCCATCGGCCTGCAACAGCGCCGCGCCATAGCGCTCGACCAGCGCTGCCAACGCCGGACGCCCCGGCTCCACCACCCAGCGCGAGGCCTGGTCGGCGTCCACCACGTGCACGCCCAACTCGGCAAAGCGCTGCGCCGCCGCGCTCTTGCCGCTGGCAATGCCACCGGTCAGACCCAGCACCCACGGTTTATCCACAGCTGTTGTCATCGGAACCCGGCAAACTGCATGTATGAAGTGGTTATTTGATCACCCCACAGCAATGCAATCCACCCCGCGATGGCCAGATAAGGCCCGAACGGGATCGGCGTACTGGTTTGCGCGTTGCGCATCCGCAGCATCAACACCCCCAGCACCGCCCCCACCAGCGACGACAGCAGAATGGTCAGGGGCAGAATCTGCCAGCCACCCCAGGCCCCCAGCATGGCCAGCAACTTGAAATCGCCGTAGCCCATGCCTTCCTTGCCGGTGATCAACTTGAATGCCCAATACACCAGCCACAAGCTGAGATAACCGGCCACCGCGCCCCACAGCGCGTCATACAGGTTCGTGAACAAGCCCTGCCCATTGACGATCAACCCCAGCCACAACAGCGGCAGCACCAGCACATCCGGCAGCAACTGGTGATCGGCATCGATCAGGCTCATCGCCAGCAGCCCCCAGGTCAGCACCAGAAACGCCGCCGCCTCCCAGCCCAGGCCGAAGTGATACACCACGAACGCACTGAGAAGGCCCGTGGCCAACTCGACCAGCGGATAACGCAGACTGATCTTCGCCCGACAGCTGGAGCACTTGCCGCGCAGCATCAGGTAGCTCACCACCGGAATGTTCTCCCAGGCACGGATCTTGTGCGCGCAGTGCGGGCACTCGGAGTGGGGGAGCAGGAGGTTATAGGTCGCGCCCGCGGGCTCCGGTGGCAGGCCGAGCATTTCCCGGGACTGTGTGGTCCAGTCGCGGTCGAGCATGATGGGCAGGCGATGGATGAGGACGTTGAGGAAGCTGCCGATGATGAGGCCGAGGAGGAGGGCGCAGGCGACTAGGGCCAACGTGGAGAAGGCTAATGGGTCGATTAATGGCATTTCTTAAACTACGTTGCCGAGTTGGAAGATGGGGAGGTACATCGCGATAACCAGGCCGCCTACCACTACACCAAGAACCGCCATGATCATGGGTTCCATCAGGCTGGTGAGGCTGTCGACCATGTTGTCGACCTCGGCTTCGTAGATAGTTGCCACGCGGTCCAGCATGTCGTCCAGGGCGCCGGATTCCTCGCCGATGGCGGTCATTTGGATGGCGAGGGTGGGGAAGACGGCGGTAGTGCGCATCGACTGATTCAGAGGCGAGCCTGTGGACACATCTGCTTTGATCGAATTAACCGCATTCTTGAAAACGATGTTGCCGGTTGCGCCCGACACCGAATCCAGAGCTTCCACAAGCGGAACACCTGCTGCGAATGTTGTGGACAAGGTACGGGCATATCGCGCAACCGACGACTTGTAGATGATCTGGCCCACGATAGGAATCTTGAGCGTGAACCGATCGACCGAATTTCGAAATTTCTGACTGGTCTTGTGCAGCCGTTTCAAGGCAAAGCCGGCCGCGATAGCTACTGCGAGAATGATGAACCACCACTCCTGAACGGCATTGGACAGCCCTATCACCATGAGTGTGAACGCTGGAAGCTCCGCACCGAAGCTGGAAAACACCTCTTTGAACTGCGGAACCACCTTGATCAGCAAAATACCGGACACCACGATAGCGACCAGAAGCACCGCTATTGGATACGTCATGGCTTTCTTGATCTTCGCTTTGAGTGCCTCGGTTTTCTCTTTGTAGGTGGCAACCCTATCAAGCAAGGTCTCAAGTGCACCAGCCTGCTCACCTGCGTTCACGAGACTGCAATAGAGCTCGTCGAAATATTCGGGCTTCTTCTGCAGAGAGGCCGCAAAGCTATTACCAGCAGCTACTTCCTGTTTGATTTCATCAACCAGTTTGGCCATGTTCGGGTTGTCCACGCCCTCTGCAATGATGTCGAAGGACTGCAACAGAGGCACGCCTGCACGCATCATCGTCGCCATTTGGCGAGTGAACAATGCAATATCTTTAGGCTTGATCTTCTTGCCTTTCCTCCACAACGGGGTGGAGCGTTTGCGGATCTTGCCGGGATTTATACCCTGCTTGCGCAGCTGCGCCTTGATCAAGGGGATGCTGTGGCCGCTCATCTCACCCTTGACCTTGGTCCCCCTACGATCGGCTCCCTCCCATACGTAGGTGCTGGATTTTTGCTCCTTCGCAGCCATTACTTAATCCTTGGTGACGCGGTTGATTTCAGCGAGGCTCGTTACACCCTGCATGACCTTGCGCAGCCCGGAGGTGCGCAAGTCAGGGAACCCGTCTCGACGCATCTGCGCTGAAATGTCTATGGAGTTACCCGACTCCATGATCAGCTGCTGCAAGGCTTTGGTGTTGCGGACCACTTCGTAGATCCCCTGGCGGCCTTTGTAACCGCCGTTGCAGTGCTCACAGCCTACCGGTTCGAATATCTTGAACGTACCAATGGACTCCAGGGGAAAGCCTTCTTCGATCAGTGCATCCCGAGGAATCTCAACCTCTCGCTTACACTGGACACACAATTTTCGCGCCAATCGTTGAGCAATGATCAAGCTGACAGAGGTCGCGATGTTGAAGCTGGCAACACCCATGTTTTGCAAGCGTGTCAGCGTTTCCGCAGCGCTGTTGGTGTGAAGTGTAGACAGAACCAGGTGACCTGTTTGTGCGGCTTTTATCGCGATTTCAGCCGTTTCAAGATCCCGGATCTCGCCGACCATGATCACATCGGGGTCTTGGCGCAGGAACGACCGCAACGCCTGGGCGAAATCCAACCCTTGGCGGTTGTTGACATTGACCTGATTGATGCCTTCCATATTGATTTCGACGGGATCTTCTGCCGTCGAGATGTTGATATCAATGGTGTTGAGAATATTCAGCCCGGTGTACAACGAAACCGTTTTGCCTGAGCCTGTGGGGCCCGTGACGAGAATCATGCCTTGTGGCTGTTTGAGAGCCTGAACGTAAAGATCTTTTTGCTCCGGCTCATAGCCAAGCGCGTCAATACCCATCTGCGCACTGGACGGGTCCAAGATACGCATGACCACCTTTTCGCCCCACAGCGTAGGGAGAGTGTTCACACGGAAGTCGATCGACTTGCTCTTGGATATCCGCATCTTGATCCGTCCGTCCTGAGGCTTGCGACGTTCGGAAATGTCCAGGCTGGCCATAACTTTCAAGCGGGCAGCGATGCGGCTGGCCAGGTTGATAGGGGGGCGGGCTATTTCTTTCAGCATTCCGTCAGTGCGGAAGCGGACTCGATAGATTTTTTCGTATGGCTCGAAATGAAGGTCGGATGATCCGCCTCGTATTGCGTCGAGTAGCATTTTGTTGACGAACCGTACAACAGGTGCGTCGTCGGCGTCCTGTGTGGTTGGGGTGTCCGATCTGTCATCAACTGCTTCGACATCCACGCCATCTAAGTCGACATCGCCAAGGTCCTCAAGGCCTGTGCTAGCATTGTCAAAATATTTCTCAATGGCAATGGTAAGTTTGTCGTCCTCGACAAGAATTGCTTCCGCTGTCAGGCCAGTACTGAACTGGATGTCGGTCACTGCTTGATGGTTGGTCGGGTCAGATAGCCCCACAAAAAGCTTGTTACCTCGGCGCCATAGAGGTAGCGCGTGGTGTTGCCGAATAAGCTTCTCGCTGACAAGTGCTTTAGGCTGGGACTCAAAATCCACAGTGCTCAAGTCCAGTACCGCCACCCCGAACTGCTCAGAGGCAACCTCTGCAATCACACGGCTGCCAGCCAAGTCGTTCTGTACCAAAAAATGGACGAAAGGAATTCGGGCCTTTTGCGACTGTAGAACTGCCTGTTGCGCGACCTTATCCGTGACTACCTCAGCTTGCACCAGCTGTCTGGCCAAGCCGCTAAGGGTGATGTCGTTCATCTCTATACCTGATGCGAGCTTGGAATGTTTATAGCCTAAATGAGAGTCTATGCCAATGAGAGTTGGTGTTCCGGGATCATGAAAAGGTGTACGATCATCGTCTAGCGCTATATATCAACTACAACTCTCACCCTCAGCGCGCCAGTGGTCGAGGATATTATCTTGCTATGGTCGCTTGCAAGTGGGGCGATTTGAGTAATGTCAATAGTTTACTCTTAAGGAGAAGTCAAGTTGCCAATTCGAGAACGTCAGGGAAGCGGTCAAGGACGAGGAAAATCTCATGGGTTTACAATAATTGAGATGATGATTGTCGTCGCGATCATGGGGGTACTGGTAGCTTTGACATTGCCGATGCTCAGCAATTACCTTCTCAAAGTAAAGGCCGGGAGGCTTTTGGCCGAGCTTGAAGGTCCCAAGTTGATAGTGGCTGAAAGCTGGCAATCTGGAGGAGAGCTGTGTCCTAAGTCGCTCCTCTCAAGTATCACCTGTAACAGCGAAAGTGGTGCGCTCCAAAACACCGCAGCTTTAGGGGGGACTGATATTGTTGTTAAGCTAACGCCCACGTCGAGTGGCGGAGTAGTTCTGTGGTCTTGCGAGATAACACCACATGAAGCAGCCCCCAAAGCATGCTTGTAAGAAAACTTTGGGGCTGCTATAAGGTTTGTTATCCGGCCGCAGCTGGAGTTACGGGGCAAACTGTGGTAGCAGACTTAGAATTGCTTACGTTGCATACCCATGTAATTCCAGTAGTAGCATTGGTAGGGGTCAAGGTCGCAGTCGTGGCCGAACCGCCGCTACCAATTTGGGCGCTAACCAGTTTGCCTGTACTGGTATCACATGTAGCACTGGTTGGAAGGCTTACGCCTGTGCAAAGCGTGGTCACTCCTTCTTGCATGTTCATAGCAACCTGAGTTTTAGCTGCATCCAATGTCGCAACTGCACTAGCGCCGTTAGCGCGCGCGACATAGTTTTGATACTGCGGAATAGCTACGGCAGCTAAAATGCCGATAATTGCTACCACAATCATCAGTTCTATGAGTGTGAAGCCTTTTTGCGAATTATTCATGTCTAGCCCTTCTCCAGGTAATGTAATAGCACCAACGGAGGCGCGTTCCTGAGTAGAGCAAGCTGTGTGCCACATTTCGGTCAAGGCCCTAATCAAGCAGCTCACAGATGGTCTAATGCTCAGAAAAGCGTTCGTAAGCGAATGCAATGTGACGTTTTTTGTCAAAAACCGACATCTACAGATTGCTACTTGGCCTATGTCATACCTATGCTTGTGAGCGTTGACATATGATGCTAGCGTCACACTTATTCAGCCGGTGTAGCTCAGTCGGTAGAGCAGCGCACTCGTAACGCGAAGGTCGTAGGTTCGATTCCTATCCCCGGCACCATTCGAAATCAGCTGTGTCAGGTTTAGATGTCCAGCCGCAGCAAGCCTGATGTAGCACCGCTGCTCAAGAACTCAGAATACGGATATCACATGCCTCTCCTAAACCTCAGCCGCCGAACAGCGGCTTTCGTGTTTTTGGCGACCCTTGCAGGCTGCGCCACGCACAAGGACTTCCAGGCCACAGGCGGAAGTCGCGCAGATGGCGTCATTGACGTTGCGTACGAATTCAGTAGCTTCGAAACCCCCGTGGTCGATCAGCAGCAGGCGTATGCCATCGCCCGCTCCAAGTGTTCTTTATGGGGTTATGTCGACGCCGAGCCTTTTGGCGGAACAAACCAGGAATGCACGCTCAGACGCGGCTACGGCGACTGTTCCGCATGGCGTGTATCGAAGAAATACCAATGCCTTGGCAACCTCGGCAGCGTGTCTGCGCCACTCAACTACCTTGGCCCAAGCCAAGTCCCGGTTGCCGTACCTGCTCGACAGGCAACTGCACCCTACCAAGCCGCGCCCAGTACCGCGCCTGCACCCTTATCGTCCTCTGAATACCGCGAACGGCAGATCGATTTGCTGATGCAGCAGAACTTGCCTTACGACGAATATCAAAAGAGATATCAGGCAATCATGGCGCAGTAGTGAATCGCAGGCAGGGCAGAAGCTGTCCAGCTCGGTTGCTCTCATGCATAGCCCACACGACATGCCCAGGAGCCCCCCATGTTCAGCCACATCCAAATCGGCGCCCGCGATCTCCCAAAAATGCTCGCGTTCTACGACCACGTCCTCCAAACCCTGGGCCTCATCCGCATCCCCGAGGAAAACGACGGCGGTCCAGACGGCGCCGGTTGGCAGCGGCCGGGCAGGCCCTGGCCTCAGGTCTACGTCCAGCTTCCGTTCAACGGTCTGCCAGCCACGTGGGGCAACGGTATGCAGGTGAGTTTTGCGGCGCAGTCGCAGCAGCAGGTGCGGGATGCGTGGCAGGCGGCGTTGGATAACGGCGGCGCGGACGAGGGCGCGCCGGGTTTGCGGCCGCAGTATGCGCAGGACTATTTCGGGGCCTATTGTCGGGATCCCGAGGGCAACAAGTTATGTTTCGTGTACACCTCGGATATGGCCTAGGCCGTTTACATCCGTCGCAGGTTGGCCAGTCGCGCGACGACGGCTGTGATCACTACGGCCAAGACCACGCCCGTCGCGACGGCGGGCAGTATGCCCAGTTGCGTCACCATTCCCTGCAGGCTGAGGTAGAAGCCGATCACGCCGACGGCGCCAATGGCGTTGCCTCGCACGATGGCGGCGAGTTCCTGGCGTCCGCCCTGGACGTGGGCGAACACGGCCAGTGGCCACGCGATGATGGGGATGGGCGCCAGGTAGCCACTGACGACGGGGCCCAGCCACTGTGCGCCGGCGGTGATCAGCAGGAGCAGCAGGGTGGCGGTGAGCATCCGCATCGGGATGATCCAGCTGGGCACCGGCACCGGTTTAGCCGGCCGCTCGCCGGTTCTTGAGGTGGCCATGATCAGTACGACGATCAGGCACAGGGTGACCGCAATGGACGCGGGGAGTGAGCCCAGCCAGTTCATGAGCAAGGCGGCAACCACGTAGAAGGCCAGCGCTGCCACGCAGCCGAGGAATGCCGAAAGGCGCCGGGTCACGGTGAGGTAGAACAGGTAGGTCGCCTGTATCGCGGCAACGCCTGCCAGAGCGCCCGGTACCGCCATCGCCACGAATCCAGGGCCTTGTTCTAGGCTCAGAAACAGCATCACCACGGCCGACGTCACCGGAAGCCCCGAGAGCAAGCCACCGACATGGGTGCCCCAGCGTTTGGCGGCGATGGAGATCGAGAGCATGAGCAGCGGGGTGATGAGCAGCTTGAGGTAGAAAACGGTCATGGGCGTGTTTCGTTGTTTTTGGTTCGTACGTTTTACAGGATTAGATAGGCCAGTGTGTGGGCGGTCATCTGTCTGGCGCACTCTGGCGCGGTTCGTGTGCATCTACTACCGTTAGGGTCGATGGAGTCAGTGGCCCCAGCCGTTCAAACAGGAGTGTTGCCATGAGTAAGTGGGTCCCTTCAATCGCTACCGCTTTGCTGCTGATCTGTGCCGTGGCGCCTGCCACGCAGGCTGAAGATGAACTGGACAAGGGCATTCGTCACGACAATCGAGAACTCGACAAAGGTGTCGAGCACGATGCCAAGGAAATCGACAAGGGCGTTAAACACGACGCCGCCGAGGTCGATAAAGGCCTCAAACATGACGATGATGAGCGGCACAAGGCCGACAAACACCTCGACAAGGAGGCGAAAAAGCATTTGTGACGGAGGGCTGTGACGCAATCGGCAGACGCAATCGAGGGGAGCGCTCCCACCATGGCGATTGTTCGCTTCGACCTGTATCGTTTTCACCGCGTCTGTCGACCGCACATGCGCCCGCATTACATTTTGGGCAAGGAAGCCAACCGTGAAGTACCTTCTTATCATTCTCGCCAGTTACGCTTCGGTCTATCTGTGCGTCTCGCCGCTGCTCGATGCGCGGGTGCAGGACATTATCGAAGGTCTGGAGATGCGCCGCCGAGCGGCTGACATCGAGGTGTACATCGAGCAGGTAATCGACTCGCTGAATCGCACCAAGCTGGAGTACGCCTTGTTCGGCGGTACGCTGCTGGCCGGGTTGATCTGCGCTGGGGTCTGGTTGCTCAGCCGTTAGGCCGGGCATGTACGTCAGCAAGGCTGTACATGCCATCCATGGTCACTTGCTGGCCTGGTCCTTTTCGCTGAACTCCACCGCCAGAGCGGCGGCCTCTTCGTCGTTGGTGCGGATGTGCAGCTCGCCCTCGGCGTCCTGTACTTGAAACACCAGGTCCATGCCTTGTGCACGGTATTGCTCGGGGACGTCATCGCCTTCGAGTTTCTTCACTGAAATGGCCATGGTTTTCCTCCCAAAGAAACTGTGACCCGTGCCTGTGGGTAACGTGCGGTCAAAAGTTATGCACAGGAACTTACCTCGCCTGCAAAGCCTCGAATCGTTACCTAACATCAGAGGCTTCTTACTATGACCACACGCGATGAAATCCAGCCGAAAGCTCCGACCCTCGACGCGAGCGGCAAGCCCGTGAACGTGGTCGAGCGCGATATCGAGAACGAAACCCCGGCGACCGAAGGCGTCGACAAGGTCATCACGCCCACCTCAATCAAGGAGAAAGAGCAGGACGCCGAGACTTTGCAGCGCAAGACCGCCGAGATCGAACGCAAGATCGCAGACGGTCGTTGATGTCGTGAAAAAGGAGAAAAGTGCAGCTAACTGTCCGTTCACATCCGTTTCACGCGGTGTTCACATTCTCGGGCGTAATGTTGACCTTGCTCCTTCTTCAAGCCCGCTTTCCTCCCCGTCGGCGGGCTTTTCTTTGCCTGCGATTTGGCGTTTCGCCCATCCAGGCCTGCTAACCTCTCTTATTCAAGCGTCGACCCGAACCGGATGTCGGCGCGTTGCAGCGCCTCGTTGCGCTGCCTTCCAAGGAGCTTGACCCCGCCATGACCATTTCTCTGCGCACACGGCTGCTGACCGTGTTGATGTTCACCACGCTGCTCAGTGGTTGCGGCATCAATAACATTCCGCAATATGACGAACAGGTGAAATCGGCCTGGGCTCAGGTGGAGAACCAGTACCAGCGTCGTGCCGACCTGATTCCCAATCTGGTAGAAACGGTGAAGGGTTACGCCAAGCAGGAACAGGACACCCTGACCCGGGTCATCGAGGCGCGGGCCAAGGCCACTTCGATCCAGGTCGACGCCAATACCCTGGACGATCCAGCCAAGCTGCAGCAGTTCGACCAGGCTCAGCAGCAACTCAGCGGTGCCTTGAGCCGTTTGATGGTGACGGTCGAGCGCTATCCTGACCTGAAGTCGAACCAGAACTTCCTGGCTTTGCAGTCGCAGCTAGAAGGGACCGAAAACCGCATCGCGGTGGCACGTCGTGACTTCATCGCCTCGGTCGAGAAGTACAACACCGAGATCCGCACCTTCCCCGGCAAGCTGTGGCAGATGACCATGTACCGTGACCAGAAGGTTCGCGAGAACTTCAAGGCCACGGCACCCAATGCCGAGCAAGCGCCGAGCGTGAAGTTCCAATGAAGCCATGGCGGTGCCTGCCGCTGCTGATGCTGCTGTGGGTCGCCACCGCCGGAGCGCTGGAGTTTCCAGCGCTCAGCGGCCGGGTGGTGGACCAGGCGGGCCTGCTCGACGGGCAGACCCGCAGTCAGCTCAGCCAGATGCTCGAAGCACACGAGCAGGCGACCTCCGAGCAGGTCGTGGTGGTGACCGTACCGGATCTGCAAGGCACGGATATCGCCGACTACGGCTATCAACTCGGACGCGCCTGGGGCATCGGGCAGAAGGGCAAGGATAATGGCGCCCTGCTGATCGTGGCCAAGGCCGAGCGCAAGGTGCGCATCGAAGTGGGCTACGGTCTGGAAGGGCAGCTCACCGACGCGCAGTCCTCCATCATCATCAATAACGTGATCGTGCCGTCGTTCCGCCAGGGCGATTTCGCCGGTGGCATTCGTGCTGGCGCGGCCGCCATGTTGCAGGTGCTGGGCGGTGATCCACTGGCCGAGCCCCAGCGCAGCAATGCGCAGGGTCAGGAGCAGCAGCGCCTGCCGTGGCCGGCGTTTCTCATCTTGATCATCATCGTGATCGTGATGATCCGTGGTGGGGGAGGCGGGCGTGGCGGTCGAGGCGGTGGTGGCGGTTCGGTACTCACCGGTGCGGTGCTGGGCAGTGTGCTCGGCGGCGGTCGTGGCGGCGGTGGTTTCGGCGGCGGCGGTGGCGGTTTTGGTGGCGGTGGCGGCGGCTTCGGCGGCGGGGGTGCATCGGGTGGCTGGTAAATCGAGCAGGTACGCAGCATGACATTACTGGACGAAAGCGCGCAGAAGCGCGTGGCCACGGCCATTGCCGAGGCCGAACTGCACACCGACGCCGAACTGGTTACGGTGCTCGCACCGCAATCCGACGACTACACCTACATTCCGTTGCTGTGGGCCGGGTTGATCGCCTTGCTGGTGCCGGGCCTGATCAACTATTACCCCGGTTGGCTGAATGCTCACCAGTTGCTGCTGGCGCAGTGGGCGACCTTCATCGTGATGGGGCTGCTGTTCCGCATTCCCGCATTGACCACGGCATTGGTGCCGCGCCGTGTGCGTCACTGGCGTGCGGCCAACATGGCCCGTCGGCAGTTCCTGGAGCGCAAGTTGCACCACACCCAAGGCGCGACGGGAATGTTGATCTTCGTTTCGGAGGCGGAACGGTACGTGGAAATCCTGGTGGACGAGGGAATTTCCAGCCGAATTGGCGATGATACCTGGAACGCGATCGTCGAGGCGTTCACCGCGCGGGTCAAGCGGGGTGAAACGATGGAGGGCTTCGTGGGTTGTATCCAGGCGTGCGGTGAGGTATTACGTGAACACGTACCTGTAACCCATCCTCGCAACGAGTTGCCTGATCGGTTGGTCGTGCTGGGCTGACCGCTCAGCCCTGCCAATGGACCTAACGAGGTTACGAGCTGTCAAAGTGGCATTACGCTATCATTCGCACTTTGCCCACGGAGCCTCGCCATGAGCCCGATCATTTTCCCTCAGCCGTTCAAAGCGGTTGGCTGCTCCGACTGTCGAAACCTGGATGCCCTGGGTTTCGACTTCACCATGGCATTCCAGCCGATCCTCAACGTGCGCAGCGGGCAGCCGTGGGCCTATGAGGCCCTGGTGCGTGGCATCAACGGTGAGTCTGCGTACAGCATCCTGAGCCAGGTCAACGACGGCAATCGCTACCGTTTCGACCAGTCCTGCCGCGTCAAGGCCATCGAGTTGGCCACCCGTTGGGGTCTGCTGGACCTCCCCGACTGCCTGCTCAGCATCAACTTCCTGCCCAAGGCCGTCTACCGCGCTGAAACGTGCATCCGCGCCACGCTCGAAGCAGCCCGCGAATTCGGCTTTCCGCTGAATCGGCTGATGTTCGAAGTGACCGAAGGCGAGCGTGTGGACGACCCGCTGCATTTGCAGTCGATTTTCAGCGAATACGAGAAACAGGGATTCGTCACGGCGATCGATGACTTCGGGTCAGGGTATTCGGGCCTGAATCTGCTGGCGACCTTCCAGCCCAAGGTGCTGAAGATCGACATGGCACTGACTCGCGATCTTGATCACGACCTGGTGCGCCAAGCCATCGTGGCGGGGATCGTACTGGTGGCCGGCAAGTTGAACATCACCGTCGTGGCCGAGGGCGTGGAAACCGTCGGCGAAAGCACTGCGCTGCAAGGGCTGGGGATCGACCTCCAGCAAGGCTACCTGTTCGCCCGTCCTGCCATTGGCAAGCTACCGCTCAAGCATTGAGCGAAGGGTTGCTTCAACCTGCGCGGATCGCTGATTCCTGGTGAAGGTAGCTTGCAAGGGCCTGCTTGGTCAGGTCGTTGAGCGTAATGCTTTGCCGGTTTGCAGCAATACTGGCTGCCAAGTGCAACTCGTGGCCTATTCGCACATTGAACGATCCTTTGCAGGAGACTTCCGGCGCCACCTTCAGGTTGAAGCAGGTTTCCAGATAGTCGTCCACGGCTGTGTGAAACGCTGCGATCAATTGTGAGACTGTTTGTCCTTCATAACTGATCAGCGCCCGCACGAACTGCGCTTTGCCATATAGACAGTCGTCTTCAGCACTTGCCTCGATCGACCCGAAATAGCCGCGGTATTGAAGCAATGGGTTCATGGGATCAAGCCTCCGCTTTTCAATTGGGCAATGATCTGCCGCCGTATGTAGGGTTTGATTTCGTTACCCGGATGAGGGCGATGTAGACTGATCAGGGCCTTCGGATCGCCATTATAGAATTTGACACGGCTACCACTGCCTTGAATTGGCTCGTAGCCAAACCCCTGTAGTACTTTCACCAGTTCATTCCATGTGAAATCGCCATCCTGCGAGATCAGTTTGGCAATGAGCTTTCCCTGCCTGGACATACCTTTCCCTAAGTGCAACTAAATTTAGTTGCTCATCAATTGCACGTCAATATTTGCTGCTTGGCTAGGTTTAGATCAGGAATGAGGATGTGGGCGAGGGGAAATGATACGAAGGATGTGCAGGAGTGCCCGAGGGAAGCATAGGTCAGACCGTCTTGCCAATAGACGAGCTCACCAGGCAGGTGGGCTCGTCTGCTGCCGCATCAATCCTCGAGAATGAACGCGAACTTGTCGTCGATCAGCATCTTCAGGTAGGCGTCGAAGCTGTCGGCGATGACCACGTATTCGTCCGGGTCGTGGACGAAGCGGATTACTTGGCCTTTGGTACCTTTGCTCGTGGGGTTGAAGTCGATGAACAGCGTGGAAGTACCGCCGTTGTTCATGCAGTGCGAGAAGCATAGCCGTTCGCCCAGGATGACATCGGCATCGATGCGCTTGTCGACCATGTCCGGATTCTCCAGGAACAGGTCGTCGTAGATGTCGGCAATGCTTTTGTCGTTGGCAGTGCGGTCTTCGAGGATCTGTTCGACCGAGCGCAGGTAGTACGGGTACTCGGCGATGTCGGAGCCCAGGATGAGCACTGACACTTCGCCTTTTTCGTACTTCTGCCAGTGCGTGCCGTTCACCTTGGCCAGCAGGTGCAGGAGGCTGTCCGGGCAGTCGGGGTAGACTTCTTTGAGCGCATCCAGTTGGGTGGAAGAGGCGCCGGTGGCGAACGCGAGTTCGTCAAGGCTGGCGGCGGGCAGGGCGGCTTTGAGGCCTGAGTGAAACTGTTCGACGATGCTCAAGGCTGCTTCCTTACGCGGGTTTTGTTTGAGCACCATTGGGCGATTCGTGGGGGGGAGTCAAGGGAATTTACTGTTTGGGGGATTTGTGGGGGGGTTGGGATGTGTGGGGAGGCGACTGGCCTCTTCGCGGGCAGAGCCCGCTCCCACAGGGCCCGCTCCCACAGGGCCTGCTTCCACAGGGCCTGCTCCTACAGGGCCTGCTTTCACAGGGCCTGCTTTCATAGGAGCTGCTTGCACAGGGGCCAGCGGGGGTGTCAGCGCCAGCGGACGGTGTAGTGCGCGGGGACGTCGCTCATCTGGGGCTGGAAGTGGGTGTTGGAAATGACGTGGGTCTGCACGTCTCCGGCGGCGTCGTGCAGTTCGATGCGGTCGCCGGCGCCAGCATTGAGGGTCACCTCATAGATCAGGGCCTTGTTGGGCTCCAGGGAAGATTCGAAGGGGCCGAAACGGGTGCCGTCGATGCGAACGATGTAGACCTGGTGGGCGCCTTGGGTGGATGTGCTGGTCACTGCGAAAACTCCATACCTTTGCTGGTCGATATCTATGTGGGCTGTCACAGGCTCAGGCGCATGGACAGGTCTACCGCTTTTACATCCTTGGTCAGGGTGCCGATCGAGATGTAGTCCACACCCGTTTCGGCAATGCTGACCAAGGTCGAATCATTGATGCCGCCGCTGGCTTCGAGCTTGGCCTGGCCGGCATTGATGCTCACCGCTTCGCGCATGTCTGCAAGGCTCAGCTCGTCGAGCATGACGATGTCGGCGCCCGCGGCCAGTGCCTCACGCAACTCGTCCAGGCTTTCGACCTCGATTTCCACGGGCTTGCCCGGTGCGATGCGTTGCGCGGCCGTGATTGCCTGGGCCACGCCGCCGCACGCGGCGATGTGGTTTTCCTTGATCAGGAATGCATCGTACAGGCCGATGCGGTGGTTGTGGCAACCGCCGCAGGTCACCGCATACTTTTGCGCCAGGCGCAGGCCCGGCAGGGTTTTGCGCGTGTCCAGCAGCTTGACCTGGGTGTGGGCAACCCGCTCGGCGAACGACTGCGCACGGGTGGCGACGGCTGACAGCAACTGCAGAAAATTCAGCGCACTGCGCTCTCCGGTCAGCAGTGAACGCGCCGGACCTTCGAGGTGAAACAACGGCTGGTTGGCTTGTGCCTGTTGCCCGTCCACTACCTGCCAATGCACCGCCACGCGGGGGTCGAGCTGACGAAACACGGCGTCGACCCAAGCGGTGCCGGCGATGGTGCAGGTGTCGCGGGTAATGATGGTGGCCTTGGCCAGGCGCTCGGCCGGGATCAGTTGCGCGGTGATATCGCCGCTGCCCACGTCTTCGAACAACGCACGGCGCACGTTGGCTTCGATTTCAGCGGTCAGATCGGCAAGACGAAGATTGGGCATGACGCGCTCCATCGGCAAAGTGGGGCGGATTATAGGATACTGCGCGGCTCAGAGCGAAGCCCTGCGCATGGCGCCGTAATGTGCTGCAAAAAGAGATGCATTTGGTCGGCTTAGATGAGCTTTTCAGGTTATTTACGGTCAATCTTCTACTTAGCTCCGTGCTCGCTGAACTGCTTGTCACCTTGGTAGTCAGAGATCACTGTCTGTGAGGTCAGGTGGGCGATGACGTCACGTGGTTGGCAGGGATGTCGACGCTCTTTTTCGTGGGTGGGGGGGTTCTTGATGGCGAACGATGGGAAAGTGGTTTCACTGAACAAGGCGGCCGTCGATCCAGCGAGCCAGCCTGCCAGTGTGCGCCTGCCTGTCGTCCTGTTGCAGGTGCGCGACAAGGCCGCGCTGCAACTCAAGCAGGCCCTTCAGGTGTTGTTCGACAACGCCGACGACACCCTTTTCGAAATGGCCGACCGGGCGTTGAACAACGTCGATCAGAACACCTTTTTCGAAGCCATGCGCGACTTGCGCCTCAAGCGCAAGAGCATCGAGCGCGGGTTCCTCGAGAAATTCTACGAAAGCTTCGTGCGCGTGGGTCAGTACGACACGGCCGAAACCAATGCATCTGCGCCGCTGAACTACGACAAGTTGGCCTTGGTACCCAACGACGAGCTTGAGCGCACCGTGGCGCTAGACGCCATGGTCAGCAAGGTGCTGAGCCGTGACAGTTTTGCCCTTGGCCAGTTGACCACCCGTTTGAACGTGCTGCTCACGCGCCGCCTGGATGATTCCACCAATCCCCTTGGCCCGGTCATGCTCTGCGACTATTTTCTTCAAGCCGGGCGCAGCCTGGGCGTGGAGATCAAGGTCAAGCTGATCATCCTCAAGCTGTTCGAAAAATACGTCCTGACCGATACCGATCAGCTCTACGCCGAGGCCAATCAGTTGCTTATCGCCGCCGGAATCTTGCCCGAGCTCAAGGCCGCGCCGGCCCGTCGCGCCGCCGATCGCTCCAGCGACCGTGCGCGCCCCGCGGCCGTCGAACCGGAAACGCGCACCGAAGCACCGAGCAAGCCTGCCCAGCGCGATGAAAGCGTGCAGGAAGTGTTCGGGGCCCTGCAGGATCTGCTGCACGATCTGCGTGGCAGCATGGCGCCGAAGATGGAGCCGCCCAGCGAGGCCATGCCGATCTCGACCAGCGACCTGATGCGCCTGCTGTCTCATCTGCAGCATCACGTTCCCCAGCAGACGCCGCAGAACGATTACGACCTGCGCCAACAACTGGAGCAATTGCTGACCCGCGTCAGCGTCAAGAGCGGCAAGTTTCGCGTGGTTGGGGTGGTGGACGAGGACGTCATCAACCTCGTTGCCATGCTCTTCGAATTCATTCTCGACGATCGCAATCTGCCTGACTCGCTCAAGGCCTTGATCGCGCGTCTGCAGATTCCCATGCTCAAGGTCGCAGTGCTGGACAAGAGTTTCTTCAGCCGTGGCGCCCACCCGGCCCGGCGCCTGCTCAACGAAATCGCCTCGGCGGCGATGGGGTGGGGCAGCCGTGACGATTACCAGCGCGATGCCTTGTATTTGCGGATCGAGCAGATCGTCCAGAGGCTGCTAAACGATTTCGTCGATGACACCTCGCTGTTCTCCGAACTGCTGGTCGATTTCCTTGCCTTCAGCAATGACGAGCGCCGCCGCAGCGAGCTGCTCGAACAGCGCACCCGCGATGCCGAAGAAGGCCGCGCTCGCGCGGACCTTGCACGTCATCTGGTGGAGAAGGAACTCAACAGCCGCTTGCTGGGCCGCACGCTGCCGCTGGTGGTGGTCAATCTGCTGCAGGATGCGTGGAGCCGCGTGCTGCTGCTGGTGTGCCTGAAGCATGGGGCCAACTCGGATGAGTGGCAGGCGGCATTGGCGACTGTCGACGATTTGATCTGGAGCGTCGAGCCTCACGATGATCCGGATATGCGCATGCGCCTGCTGGAATTGGTGCCGGGTCTGCTCAAGTCCCTGCGCGACGGCCTCACCAGCACCGCGTTCGACCCGTTCGCCACCAGTGAATTCTTCAGCCAGCTGGAAGTGCTGCATGTCCAGGCATTCCAGCGCGAACTGGCGGATGTCGAGGGGACTTCGAATGGCGACGAGTCGCTGGTGCAGGTGGTCGAGGAGATCGTCCTGGCACCGGTCGGTGAAACCGCCGATGGTGAAGCCCAGCTGCGTCTTCCGGAGGATGACCCAGGCCTGCTGCAGGTCGACAAGCTGCGCGTCGGCACGTGGGTGGAACTGCAGGAAAACGAAGAGTTCAAGCTGCGCTGCAAGCTGACCGCGATCATCGAGACCTCGGGTAAGTATGTGTTCGTCAACCGTACTGGTATGAAGGTGCTGGAAAAGACTCGCATGGGGCTGGCGGTCGAGTTTCGCCGCGGTACCGTGCGAGTGCTCGATGACACGCTGTTGTTCGACCGGGCACTGGATTCAGTGGTCACCAACCTGCGCAAGCTCAAGGCGAATTGACCGGCCCTGGGTGCAGGCCGTCTTCCTGGGTCTGACTTCTCAGGTCTGAGAGTTCATACTGGGGCTCCTTGATTGGCCAGCAGGACTCCAGATGCGGTTGAACGGTTTCACGGGATGGTGCGAAGGCGCTCGGCATTGTTCCTCGCCCAACTTCAACGAGCGCCCTGACGGCGAAGTCTCGCTGTTGGTCATCCACAACATCAGCCTACCGCCCGCGCAATTTGCCACGGGCAAGGTGCAGGCCTTCTTCCAGAACCGTCTCGATGTCACTGAGCATCCCTATTTCGAAGGGATTTCCCATCTGCGGGTGTCCGCGCACTTTCTGATCGAGCGCGACGGTGGGGTGACGCAGTTCGTCTCTTGCCTGGACCGCGCCTGGCACGCTGGGGTGTCATCGTTCGACGGCCGCGAAAACTGTAATGATTTTTCGGTAGGCATCGAACTGGAAGGCACCGATGATCAGCCCTTCGCCGATGCCCAGTATGAGGCGCTCGTCACCCTGACCCGGCTGTTGCTGGAGCGCTTCCCAGCGTTGAGCGTGGAGCGGATACGCGGTCACAGCGATATCGCCCCGGGTCGCAAGACCGACCCCGGCCCCTGTTTCGATTGGGTACGTTACCGTGCCGCCTTGCTCAATGAAGAGGATGCTCGATGATCTTTCTAGTGCTGCTGTTGGTCTTGCTGGCGGAAAAGTTTTCCGGTCTGCGCCAGCGCGTGCAACGTGATGGGTTCTTCCTCGGTGAACTGCACCGGCTAGAGGCGCGGTCGGGCCTGGCGCGCGAGCCATGGCTGGTGCTGGGTATCAGCGTGGCACTGCCGGCGCTGCTGCTGGCGTTACTGCTGTATGTCTTGCAGCCGGTCGCGTATGGCTTGCTGGCGTTGCCGGTGCATCTGCTGGTGCTGATCTACAGCCTGGGCCGTGGTGACGTTACTGTAGGGCTGGGGCCGTTTCGCGACGCCTGGCGCCGTGAAGATACCCAGGCGGCGGTACACGTGGCTGAACGTGACATGGGGGTCACTGCCGAAGATGGCGACAGCCTGCTGCAGAGGGTGCAGGGCCATCTGCTCTGGGAAGCCTATCAAAGCTTTTTCGCGGTGATCTTCTGGTACGCCGCGCTGGGCCCTGTGGCGGCGCTGATCTATCGGCTGGTGGCCTTGGTGGCCGAGCAGTCTCGGCATCCCGCAGTGGCGCTGCGGGCGCAGCGCCTGCGTCATGCCCTGGACTGGCTGCCGGTGCGCCTGCTGGCAGCCAGCTTCGCCCTGGTCGGCAACTTCGTAGCGGTGAGCCGAGTGATGTTGCACGAAGTGCTCAGCTGGGAAATCGACGCAGCGACGCTGATCGGCCGGGTCGGTCGTGTGGCAGGCGATGTGCCGACGCCGGTGGTAGGCCCGGCAGGCGTGGAAACGCTGGACAGCCTCTGGCAAATGGTCGTGCGGGCTGGGGTGTTGTGGTATGCGGTGTTGGCGGTGGTTTCGGTTTTGGCGTGATTTTTCAGGTTCATCGTGTCGAACCCGGACGCGGCTGGCGCCGCTGCTACAAGGCATCGCGGCAAGCCCTTCAACCCGCCCCCCGCTTCGGCGGTTACCGCTGTCAACGCTGCTAAACCCTGTAGCAGCGGCGCGAGCCGCGTCCGGGGTCACCGCGCATCCGGCAGGCTAAAAGTAATGAAAGACCCTTCCTACGAACCATAGAGTAAACGGCCTGCATCGCGCTTGGTAAATGATTCCTATTCTCTTTATTGAGGTCTTCGACTCAAGGAGGAATCATGCCCACTGGCACTCTGCTATCTATTGCCACCGGACTCGCCTGTTTGCTCATGCTTGCTCGTCTTTGCAAGGTCGCCGTATCAGCACGGCAACAAGTGCACGATGTTGCAAGCGAGGCCAGGCACGGCCGTCACTGCAGCGTTGAAACTGAAAAGAAAACGGTTCCAAGTCGCCAGCTTGGTCATTTGTCGGCTGTGTTGCAAAGAGGCCTGCTGGGATAATGATCAAATATGCATTAGCCGTGGGTTTCGCTATTTTTTTAGTGCTCTTTCTGTTCTATTCGCCTTTTACTCGGTATTCATTCTTGGGCAGTCCGCCTGAACAAAGATCATCGTGCGGAAAGTTTGACGGGGAGGTGTTCGATTTCCCTGCGCCTTATGTGTTTTTGTCTCCCGAGTATGAGGGGTTCAGTATATGGGAGCAGGGTTACAAAAAGAACAAAAGGGGGTGCGATGCCAACTTTACAGTTGTAGCACTGAAAGTGCAGTGGCCGAGTTTGTTACCTGCTGAAAAAATGTGGGTTGGTGCAAATCGGCCGCCAGGGCAAATGGGAATCACCCTGGAGCAACAGCTGCCCCTTCCTGAAAATAACAAGGGTTTGAGGCCTGAGTATGCAGTCGCTGGAAAGGTTATTGATACGGCTCGAGATCGGCAGTTCGATGAGGTATTAGGGCTCTATAAGCTGGTTGGTGTCATGCGACCGATGCAAGGCGATAGGATTGATATGTACTGGAGGGAAGTCAATGGATACACGGATGTTTTGCTGGTGTGTGAATACTATCCAGATGGGCGTGATTTTGATTGCAATCAAACATGGTTGGCCAACCAAGGACGGCTTATAGTTGTTGCTAACTATACAAGGCCCTACTTTACGGAATGGCAGGCCATCATGGTCCAAACTCACGTGATGCTCAAACTTTTTAAAAGGAATTGAATGTTGATTACGCCAATGACTGCACAACAAATGGAAATGCACACCAGGTTTGTTCACTATGGCGAGTACGACTTGATGTATAGTCTTATTGCATCCCATGGGCATCGCTATGCACAACTCGCTTTTGGTGTTCTGAATAGTGAGGATTCAATAGCGGGCACAGCCGCAACTGGCTTTTTAGAATCGACAGTGAAGAGCAATGGTCGAAGGTTTAGTGAGGATGATAGGGTTGAAGTATATCGGGATATGGCTGCCGCGTATGTTGATAAGCTAAACCTTCAGGTTGGAAGGCACGGGATGGTTTTGCGAGAAATAAACTTTAGTGAGGCTTGGGATCTGCATAATAAGGTGTTTGAAAGATTGGGTTACACCCGAGATGCTTGGACGCTGAATGCGGTGTTTGAAGTTATTGGTAACGACAATGACAGACAGCGGTATTGGGATTCCGTTCTCAATGCTGCCGGTAATCCTGTGAGTGAGCTGTTACTTGCCAGAAGCACCTATTCGATGATGTTCCATGCAAGAATGTTTGGTAATGAGGCACAAGCGGCGCATGCATCCAGATGGCTGAATCGCATCGAAACACTCGATAATGCAATTTCGGTGGGGAATGCTGCTGTCAATGTTTCAAGTAAAGAACTGAATAGCTTTTTCGATGGCGTCTATTCCACTATCAGTTCCACCGTGCAGCCCGCGCAATGGCACCCCGATCCAACGTCTCCCGCCATGTCTCCACCCTCTGCGCCATTACCACCCATGCCTATACCTACGCCTACACCTACACCGATCAGCGCGCCCCATGGCCGTAAAGGTCGTCGCAGGCCACGGCCCGGATTTGGCAATGTCGGCCACCCCGGTGACGGCTTCGGCGGTGGGGTTCGCTGGAGCAACACACGTCCGATTCTCACTATCGACCCGTTGGTAATGGATTTGAACGGGGATGGTGTGTCGCTTACCAGTCTCCACGCTAACGCTGTTGCCTTTGACATGGATAACGACGGCAATTCAGATGATATGACGAGCTGGGCAGGACCGGTAGATGGATTACTGGTGATGGATACCAATGAAAATAATCAAATAGATAGCATTGCCGAGTTGGTGTCAGAGCATTTAGGCGCCCCAGGGCCTCTAGACATTGGGTCCGAGCAAAGCATTTTTGGTAGCGGATTTGCCGCACTGACATCATTCGATTTGAATGAGGATAACGTTATTGATGGGCGGGATGCCGTCTGGCAGCGATTGCAGGTATGGGTAGACAGCAATATGGACGGCCTCAGTTGGGTCGATGAGAATGCCAACGGTTTGCGAGACGAAGGCGAAGTGAGTGAGCTCCATGCTTTATCGGATTTGGATATCACGCAGATCAGCCTGGCCAAGGTGGATCTAGGGGAAGTGGATGACGGCGGTAACAAGCTGCTTTCAGCTGGAAGCTTTGTCATGGGCGGCGAAGCCCAAGAGATCCTAGAAGTCGGTTTTCAAGTTCTTCTCGCAAAGGACCGTGAAGTGGAACTTTCCACCAAGGCTCTCGCCAGGATAGAAGCCCAAGTAGTCAGACTGACAGACGCTATGGCCGTCGCAGGTGATGTATCCCCACCGGGTAACTACGCACCGTTCGGCGTAACCGAGCCTTTGGAGCTACGCCTTGCAGTCGGTTCCTGACAAATAAGACAGGCATAACCTAGGCGTATTTATGATAGGCGGGTTGTCACTATGGATGCCGTCCATTTGCTCGCCGACGCGGCTTGCGTCTCTGTTACAGGGAACAATGGCGATTCACGGCCGTTGTAGCAGCGGCGCGAGCCGCATCAGAGGTCACTGCCCATCGGGCCAGCCGAACAGGGCATTGGCATTCTGGGTGCTCGCAGCGGCCAGGGTATGGGCGTCGGTGCCGATGATCTTCGCCAACGCTTCGGCGATGTCCGGTAGATGCTCCGGGCTGTTGCGTAAGCCAGGATGCATCGCAGGCGCCATGTCCGGCGCGTCGGTTTCCAGAACGATGGCGTCCAGCGGCAAGCGCGGCAGCACCTTGTGCATGCGTAACGCCTGAGGCCAGGTCGGCGCGCCACCCAGGCCCAGCTTGAAGCCCAGTTTCAGGTACTCCCGCGCTTCCTCCCAACTGCCGGCAAACGCATGGATGACACCGGCACGCGGCAGCTTGAAACGCTTCAGCGTCGCAATCACGGCGGCATGGCTGTGGCGCACATGCAGCAGCACCGGCAGCGCCAGATCTGCCGCCAGTTTCAGCTGCGCCTCGAATAATGCCTGTTGCCGGTCGCGATCCAGATCCTTGAGGTAGTAATCCAGACCGAACTCGCCAATGGCGCAGAGCTTGGGGTGTCCGTGCAACCGTTCCAGCCAGTCGCGCAGTGCGTTCACATGGTCGGGCTGATGTTCTTCGAGAAACACCGGGTGCAGGCCCAGGGCCGCGTACACCCGCTCATCCGCCAGGGCCAGGTCCCACACCCGTTGCCAGTTGGCCTGGTGCACGCCCAGGACCACCACCCGTTCCACGCCTCGCGCCGCAGCGCTGTCCAGCACGCGCGGGCGATCGGCATCGAAGTCGGGGAAATCCAGGTGGGTGTGGGTGTCGATCAAGCGCACGATCAGGCCTCGTGAATCCTCTGTTTGAAGGTCCGGGCCAGGGCATTCACGCCGGGCTCGTAGTGCTTTTGTTCAACGGCGGCCAGGGCCAGTTCCAAGGCCTTGCTGGCGATCATGTCGTGCTGCTGGGCCATCGCATTGACCGGCAGCGGTAAAAAGTCCAGCAGCTGGGTGTCGCCGAACGTGCCCAGGTGCAGCGCCTGGGAATCCAGCGGGCGCTGCTGCAGGACATCGAACACACCCTGCAGCAGGACGTAGGAGGTGGTCACCAGTGCATCGGGCAGGTGGCCAAGCTGGTCGAGCAGGGCGAGCATGGACTGCTGGCCGCCTTCGCGACTGAAATATTCGCTGTGCTCAACCAGCACCGTGCCGTCGAAATCGGCCAGCGCGGTGTTGAAGCCCTCGGTTCGTGCCTGACTGATGCTCAGCTCTGACCGAGCGCCGATCAGAGCGATGTGCCGTGGCTTGGGCAACAGCAGGCTCTGGGTCAATTGCAGGCTGGCGTTGCGGTCATCGCTGATGACCGAACAGAACTGCGCCGGATCCATCATCCGGTCGATGGCGATCACCGGCGTGCCTTTGGCCTGCAACTCGCGGTAACTGTCGTCACTGGCCGGCAGGCAACTGGCGACGAACAGCGCGTCGCAGCGGCGGGCGCGAAAAAGTTGCAGCAATTGCAGTTCACTGGCAGCGTCGTCGTCGGAACTGGCGATCAGCAGTTGATAGCCGTGAGCGCGAGCGCCCTGTTCGAGCCGCTTGGCGATGCGCGCGTAGCTGGGGTTTTCCAGGTCCGGCAGGATGAAACCCAGGGTGCGGGTGTGCCGACTGCGCAGGCCGGCCGCCTGGGGGTTGGGCGTGAAGCCCTGTTCCTGAACGATGGCTTCGACGCGTGCCACCGTCGCCTTGCTGATGCGTTGTTGGGCAGCCTTGCCGTTGATGACGTAACTGGCCGTAGTGACCGAGACGCCAGCCAGGCGAGCAATATCGCTGAGTTTCAACCGTTGATTCCTTGTGGTCGGCGCGCCGGTGCCAGAGCATCTGGAGCGCGCTTATTCATCGTTGGTCAGGTTGCGTCGGGCCGTGATCAGGCAACGTAACCGACAGGTTGGACTTCAATCATGGAAGATTATCGAGTAACGTGCGCTGCATTCTAGATTAAACGTTTCAGCCCGCGCGTTTCCTGCCGTAAAACATCTCTCGTCGAGGTCTCACCCTTATCCTCGGCAATGCAGGCCGGACGTATCGAGAGTACAAAGCCCGCCCATCGGTGCTCTATGCTCAAACTTCACAACAATACCTCAGCGCGCTGCCGCCGCTGTAAAGGAGAGAGGCAATGCTGGAGCTCACTATAGAGCAGATATCCATGGGCCAGAGTGCCGTGGATAAACCCGCCGCCCTGCAATTGCTCGCCGACAAACTGGTTGCCGATGGTTTGGTGGCCGAAGGTTACCTGGCCGGCTTGCAAGCGCGTGAAGCTCAAGGCTCGACCTTTCTTGGCCAAGGCATCGCTATTCCCCACGGTACGCCCGATACCCGCGACCTGGTGTTCACCACCGGCGTGCGCCTGCTGCAATTCCCCGAAGGCGTGGATTGGGGCGATGGCCAGATGGTTTACCTGGCCATCGGCATTGCCGCCAAATCCGACGAACACCTGCGCCTGCTGCAATTGCTGACCCGCGCACTGGGTGAAACCGACCTGGGTGAAGCGTTGCGCCGGGCCAGCGATGCACCAGCGCTGCTGAAACTGCTGCAGGGGGCGCCGCAGGAATTGGCGCTGGATGCGCAGATGATCAGCCTGGGGGTGATGGCCGAAGATTTCGAAGAGCTGGTGTGGCGCGGTGCGCGTCTGCTCCGCCAGGCCGATTGTGTAAGCAATGGTTTCGCGGCGCTGCTGCAGCAGGTCGAAGCGCTGCCATTGGGCGATGGCCTGTGGTGGCTGCACAGCGAGCAAACGGTCAAGCGTCCGGGCCTGGCGTTCGTCACTCCGGACAAGCCCCTGCGCTATCTGGGGCAGCCGTTGACCGGTCTGTTCTGCCTGGCGAGTCTGGGTGAAGCCCACCAGGCGCTGCTCGAACGCCTGTGCGCCTTGCTGATCGAAGGCCGCGGCAACGAATTGGGCGGCGCCACCAGCACGCGGGCAGTGCTCGAAGCGCTCGGTGGCGAGCTGCCAGCCGACTGGCCCAGTGCGCGTATCGTACTGGCCAACGCCCACGGCCTGCATGCCCGCCCGGCGAAGATCCTGGCGCAGCTGGCGAAGAGCTTCGATGGCGAGATCCGCCTGCGGGTGGTCGAGTCCGGCGGCCTTGCCGTGTCCGCCAAGAGCCTGAGCAAGTTGCTCAGCCTCGGTGCGCAGCGCGGCCAGACCCTGGAACTGGTGGCTGAACCCACCATTGCAGACGACGCCCTGCCAGCGCTGCTGAAGGCCATTGAAGAAGGTCTGGGCGAAGAAGTGGAGCCGCTGCCAGCGGTCACCGAAGCGGCGCCGCAGCAGGCACCGGTCGCCAAGGCGCCCAAGGCCAAGCCGCAGGCACCGCGCACCGGGGCCCAGGTCCAGGGCGTCGCCGCTGCCCCCGGCATCGCCATGGGGCCGGCGCACATCCAGGTGCTGCACGATTTCGAATATCCCCAGCGCGGTGAATCCGTGGCGCTCGAACGCGAGCGTCTGCAGGCCGCCCTGGGCCAGGTCCGCCAGGACATCGAAGGGTTGATCCAGCGGGCTCAGGCGCAGGCCATTCGCGAGATCTTCGTCACTCACCAGGAAATGCTCGACGACCCGGCGCTGACCGATGAAGTCGCCGCGCGTCTGCAGCAGGGTGAAAGTGCTGCGGCAGCCTGGAACACGGTGATCGAGGCTGCCGCCGTGCAACAGGAAGCGCTGCAGGATGCCCTGCTGGCCGAGCGCGCAGCCGATCTGCGCGACATCGGTCGCCGCGTGCTGGCACAACTGTGCGGCGTACCGACGCTGGAAGAGCCCGAGGAAGCCTACATTCTGGTGATGGACGAGGTCGGTCCTTCCGATGTGGCCCGTCTGGACCCGGCTCGTGTGGCCGGGATTCTCACCGCGCGCGGTGGCGCCACCGCGCACAGCGCCATCGTCGCGCGTGCTCTGGGCATTCCGGCCGTGGTCGGTGCAGGCGAAGGCGTGTTGCAGATCGCTGCCGGTACGGCGTTGCTGATCGACGGTCAGCGCGGCCTGTTGACCGTGGCCCCGGCGCCCGAGGTGCTGGAACGTGCCCTGGCCGACCGTGATCGCCGCGAGCAGCGCCTGCAGGCCGCGGCCGAGCGACGCATGGAAAGCGCGGTGACCCTCGACGGGCACGCCGTGGAAGTGTTCGCCAACATCGGCGAAAGCGCCGGTGTTGCCAAGGCGGTGGAGCAGGGCGCCGAGGGCGTTGGCCTGCTGCGCACCGAGCTGATTTTCATGGCCCATTCGCAAGCCCCGGATGAGGCCGTGCAGGAAGCCGAGTACCGCCGTGTGCTCGATGGCCTGCAAGGTCGACCACTGGTGGTACGCACCCTCGATGTGGGCGGCGACAAGCCGTTGCCGTACTGGCCGATCGACAAGGAAGAGAACCCGTTCCTAGGTGTGCGCGGCATTCGCCTCACGCTGCAGCGCCCCGACGTGATGGAAGGCCAGCTGCGCGCATTGCTGCGCGCCGCCGACAATCGTCCGTTGCGGATCATGTTCCCCATGGTCGGCAGCGTCGAGGAGTGGCGCCAGGCCAAGGACATGACCGAGCGCGTGCGTCGCGAGATTCCGGTCAAGGACCTGCAACTGGGCATCATGATCGAAGTGCCGTCGGCGGCCTTGCTGGCTCCGGTACTGGCCCGCGAGGTCGACTTCTTCAGCATCGGCACCAACGACCTGACCCAGTACACCCTGGCCATCGACCGTGGCCACCCGACCTTGTCGGCCCAGGCCGATGGTCTGCACCCGGCCGTACTGCAATTGATCGACATCACCGTGCGTGCAGCCCATGACTACGGCAAATGGGTCGGCGTCTGCGGTGAGCTGGCAGCCGACCCGTTGGCCGTGCCGTTGCTGGTCGGCCTGGGTGTGGATGAATTGAGTGTCTCGGCGCGCAGCATTGCCGAGGTCAAGGCGGGGGTGCGCGAGCTGACGCTCAGCCACGCGCAACAATTGGCCCGGCATGCGCTCGGGTTGGGCACCGCCACGCAGGTGCGTGCCCTGGTGGAGAAATCTTGATGGCACGCATCCTGACCCTGACGCTCAATCCGGCGTTGGACCTGACCGTGGAAATCGACGGCCTGGAACTGGGCGAAGTCAATCGCAGCAGTGCGCTGCACCGTCATGCCGCCGGCAAGGGCCTCAATGTCGCCCAGGTGCTGGCCGACCTCGGCCATCAGGTGACCGTGAGTGGTTTTCTCGGCGATGCCAATGCGCAGCCGTTCGAGGCACTGTTCGCGCAGCGCGGTTTTACCGATGCGTTCATTCGCGTGCCGGGTGAGACGCGCAGCAACATCAAACTGGCCGAGCGCAGTGGCCGTGTCACCGACGTCAACGGTCCGGGTCCGGTGGTCGACGATCAGGCCCAGGCGGCGCTGCTGGCTCGTCTGCAGGACATCGCGCCGGGGCACGATGCGGTCGTGGTCGCCGGCAGCTTGCCGCGTGGGGTGAATCCGCAGTGGTTCCAGGCGCTGCTCGAAGCGCTTGCGCGCATGGACCTCAAAGTGGCGCTCGACACCAGTGGCGCGGCCCTGCGCGCCGGCTTGCTGACCCGTCCATGGCTGGTCAAGCCCAATACCCATGAGCTCACCGAGGTGCTCGGCAGCTCGGTGGAAACGCCTGCCGAGCAGTCCGCTGCGGCCCAGCGCCTGTTGGCCGACGGGGTCGGCAACGTGGTGATTTCCCAAGGCGAGCGCGGCGTCAATTGGTTCGCGGCCGACCTGGCCTTGCAGGCCTTGCCGCCCACCGTCGACGTGGCCAGTACCGTAGGTGCCGGGGACTCGTTGCTGGCCGGGCTGGTACACGGTCTGCTCAGCGAACGGACGCCGGAACACAGCCTGCGCACGGCCACCGCGATCGCCGCCATGGCGGTGACGCAGATCGGCTTCGGAATCAGTGATGCCGCGCACTTGGCGCGGCTTGAAAGCGGCGTCAGTGTACGTCCGCTGACAGAACAATAAGAGGGTTGAAGATGAAACTAGCTATCGTCACCGCGTGCCCCAGCGGGCGGGTGTCCAGCGTCTTGAGCGCACGTCTGCTCGACGCGGCGGCCCGTCGCCAGGGTTGGAGCACCAGCGTTGAAGTGTTCGACCCGCAAAACCCCGAGCAGCGTCTGACCGCGGCTGATATCGAAGCCGCGGACTGGGTGCTGGTGGTCAACACCGGTGCCATGGACCTGAGCCGTTTCGTCGGCAAGCGTCTGTTCCAGAGCAGCCCGGCCCATGCCCTGCAGGATGTCGACGGCTTTCTGCGGCAGGCTGCCGAACAGGCCAAGCCCTACGCAGCCGCGCCGGCGGCAGCCGCAACGGCGTCGCGTGCACCGCGTCTGGTGGCGGTCACCGCCTGCCCGACCGGGGTGGCGCACACCTTCATGGCGGCCGAAGCGTTGCAGCAGGGCGCCAAGCAGTTGGGCTACGAGTTGCAGGTGGAAACCCAGGGCTCGGTGGGCGCGCGCAACCCGTTGAGCGTGCAGGCCATCGACGAGGCCGACGTGGTGTTGCTGGCCGCCGATATCGAAGTGGCTACCGAGCGTTTTGCCGGCAAGAAGATCTATCGCTGCGGCACCGGCATTGCCCTGAAGCAGGCTCAAGCGACCCTCAACAAGGCGCTCGCCGAAGGTGAAGTGGAATCTACCGGCAGCGCTGCCGGTGCGCCCAAGAAGCAGGAAAAGACCGGTGTCTACAAGCACCTGTTGACCGGTGTGTCGTTCATGCTGCCGATGGTGGTGGCGGGTGGCTTGCTGATTGCGCTGTCGTTCGTGTTCGGTATCGAGGCGTTCAAGGAGCCCGGCACCTTGCCGGCCGCCCTGATGCAGATCGGTGGCGAAGCCGCGTTCAAGCTGATGGTGCCGTTGCTGGCGGGCTACATCGCCTATTCCATCGCCGACCGTCCGGGGCTTGCGCCGGGCATGATCGGTGGCTTGCTGGCGAGCACCTTGGGTGCCGGCTTCATCGGCGGTATCGCGGCGGGTTTCATTGCCGGTTACGCGGCCAAGGCGATCAACCGATATGCGAAGCTGCCGGCCAGTCTGGAAGCCTTGAAGCCGATCCTGATCATTCCCCTGCTGGCCAGTTTGTTCACAGGCCTGGTGATGATCTATGTCGTCGGCAAGCCGGTGGCTGGAATGCTGGCAGGTCTGACGACTTTCCTCGACAGCATGGGCACCACTAACGCGTTGCTGCTGGGGGTGCTGCTGGGGGCGATGATGTGCGTCGACCTGGGCGGGCCGATCAACAAGGCGGCGTATGCGTTTTCGGTGGGGCTGCTGGCGTCGCAGAGCTATGCGCCGATGGCCGCAACCATGGCGGCGGGCATGGTGCCGCCGATCGGTCTGGGGCTGGCGACCTTCTTCGCCCGGCGCAAATTCGCCCAGACCGAGCGTGAGGCAGGCAAGGCGGCGTTGGTGTTGGGGTTGTGCTTCATTTCCGAGGGCGCCATCCCGTTCGCCGCCAAGGATCCGTTGCGGGTCATTCCGGCTAGCATTGTTGGTGGTGCCTTGACCGGTGCGTTGTCGATGTACTTCGGCTGCAAGCTGATGGCGCCGCACGGTGGCTTGTTCGTGCTGCTGATTCCGAACGCGATCAACCATGCCTTGTTGTATCTGATGGCCATCGTCGCCGGTGCCCTGTTGACCGCGGTCGTGTATGCCGTGATCAAAAAGCCGGAGACACAGGAAATCGCCGTAGAACCGGCAAAAGCCTGACCCTGTAGCAGCGGCGCAAGCCGCGTCCGGCCTTGACGCGGTCTTCCAGAGACACCGCATGCACCGCCGACGCGGCTCGCGCCGCTGCTACAGAAACACTGCGATCCCCTGTAGCAGCGGTGCAAGCCGCGTCCGGCCTTGACGCGGTTTTCCAGATACACCGCACGCACCGCCGACGCGGCTCGCGCCGCTGCTACAGAAACATTGCGATCCCCTGTAGCAGCGGCGCAAGCCGCGTCCGGCCTCATCGCGGTGAGCCAGAGACACCGCGTGCACCGCCGACGCGGTGGGTCAATAGACGTCGCGGTGGTAGCGGCCGGTTTCGATGAGGGCGTCCAGGCGGTCGCGGCCCAACACCTCGGTCAGCACATGATCCACGCCGCTGGCCATCCCCTGCAGGCTTCCGCACACGTAGATCACCGCGCCGTTCTCCACCCATTCCAGCAACTCGTCAGCCGCCTCGCGCAGCCGATCCTGCACGTACACCTTGTGCGCCTGATCACGCGAAAACGCCACGTCCAAGCGCGCAAGGTCACCACTGGCCAACCACCCCAGTAACTCCTCCCGGCAATGAAAGTCATGGGCCCGGTTGCGCTCGCCGAACAACAACCAGTTTCGCTGTCGTCCCTGTTCGATACGCGCCTTGAGCAAGCTGCGCAAGCCTGCCAGACCGGTGCCGTTGCCGATCAGAATCACCGGCACCGGGGCCTGCGGCAGATGAGACCCTGCATTGCGTCGCAGGCGCAGGCTGACCGCGCCATGCAGTTCAGCGTGCTCGGTCAGCCAGCCCGAACCCAGGCCCAAACCACCGTCGTCGTGCCGTTGCTGACGCACGATCAGTTCCAGGCGACCGTCGCCGGGCAGGGAGGCGATGGAGTACTCCCGCACCGTGATGGGTATCAACGCGTCTACCAGCGCCTGCGCATGCAGCCCGACCAGATGACTGCGGCTGGCCGGAAGCTGGCGGCTGGCCAATGCTTGCCCCAGCGGCTCCTGCAGGCCATCGACCCAGACCAGGGTCGACGCCTCCAGACCCAGCCCCGACAGGCACTGTTCGATGGCAAAGCGGCCGTTGCGCGGCAGCACATCGACCAGATCGCCAGCCTCCCACTGGGCTTGATCATCGTCGCGCAAGGCGATGCGGTAGACCGGATCGCCTGAGCTGCCTGGGTTCAACAGTTCGCGTTCGACCAAGGTCCACGGACTGAATGCCGGGGCCTGCCACACGGCCTGGGCCACCCCCCCGGTGAGCAGGCTCAGCTGCTGCTGCCAATGCTGCAAGGCCGCCGGGTCGGCGTTGTCCACCTCGATCGAGGCGAACAGCGGCTGCGCCCCCCGGGCATCGAGCCATTGATCGAGACGGTGGGCAAAACCGCAGAACTGCGGGTATTGCCGGTCACCCAGGGCCAGCACCGCGTAGCGCAAGCCGGGCAGGGCGCAGGGGCTGCCCAGCACCTTGCGCTCGAAGCCGCGGGCGGTGTCGGGCGCCTCGCCGTCGCCGAAGGTGCTGACCACGAACAAGGCCTTCTCGGCCTGCTGCAACTGCGCTTCGTCCACCTGAGCCAAGGCACGGACCTGAACGCTGTGGCCCGCCGACTGCAATTGCCCTGCGGTCTGCCATGCCAATTGCTCGGCGAAGCCACTCTGGCTGGCGAAGCCGACCAACCAACCTGCAGAGGCATCGTCCTGCACGCTCATAGCACCGCGCGCCAGGCGCACCTGGCGCTTCTTGCGCCGCCGATCCAGGTACAGCAACCAGCCGGTGATCAGGAACAACGGCATCGTCAGGCTGGCCAGCATCATCAGAATGCGCCCGACCAGACCGAAGTAGCTGCCCACGTGCAGGGCATAGATGCTGATCAGCAGTTGCGCCTTCAGCGACTTGTCTTCGTAACGCTGGATGTCCTTGACCTGCCCGGTACTGGGGTCGAGGCTGAGCAAGCCGAACGCGCGGTCGTGCGGCGAATCCTTGCGCAGGTAGAAGACCGTCGCCGGCAGACCGACATTGCCGGGAATGCGCACATTGATCACGCTCAGCTCGGGCCCGACCGCTTCGCGAATACTGGCCCACAGTGCGTCGTAGTCGACCACCGGCGCCACGTCGGAAGACGAGGCCGTGCGCCGTTCGATGCGCGGGGCGGTAGGGGTGTCGGAGAGCATCCTGTTGACGGCGTTGCCGAACCATTGATACGACCAGGTCAGGCCGGTCAGGGCGGCGAGCAGATAGAACAGCAGGCACCAGGTGCCGAACACCGCGTGCAGGTCCCAGTTGAAGGCACGACCTTTCTTCGCCCAATCCAACGTCAGCCAGGTGCGCCAGTTCAACGCCTTGCGCGGCCAGCGCAGGTACAGGCCCGAGAGGCAGAAAAACACCAGCATCAGGGTGCAGGCCCCGGTGATCTGGCGTCCGGTGCCACCCATGGCCAGGAAGCGGTGCAGGTCCAGCATCAGGTCGAAGAAACCTTCGCCAAACACCTCGCCCTGCAACTCTCCCGTGTACGGATCGAAATAGGCCGATGGCCCACGCCGCTGTCCCGCCGGCGGAGTGAAGGACACCCGCGCGGCGCTGCCTTCGACCAGGTCCACGCGCAAGGCAGCGACCTTGCTGCCCTGGCGCCGCTCGAGAATCTCCACCAGCTGCGCGGCAGGCAGGATCCCCGTGTCGCGGATCTGCACCGTCAGGCTCTGCGGGTTGAGCGCGCGCAGAATTTCATCCTCGAACGAATAACTCGCGCCGGTGATGCCCATCAGGGCCAGCACCAGGCCACCGGTGATGCCGAAAAACCAGTGCAGTTGGAAGAGGACGTTCTTGAACACGGATCACCTTGAGCGGGCCAATCGAAAGGAAGGCGGACGGCATTATGCAGCACGCGCTGAGAATCGGTCTCAACCGTACCGATTCCGTTCATTGCCGTTGCGACGTAAAAACGCCCTGCGTCGCGTGAACGAGCAGGGCGCAGAAACGGCCAGGCGGCCTCTAGAAGTGGAAGTTGGTGCTCAGCAGCGCCGTACGACCTGCCGCCTGGTTGGCGAAGTGGGTGCTGAAGGCCTTGTCGTAGTAGGTCTTGTCGGCCAGGTTCTGCACGTTCAACTGCACATCGAAATGCTTGTTGATCTTGTAGCTGGCCATGGCATCCAGGCGCACGTAGCTGTCGACCATCGTGGTGTTGGCAAGGTTGCCGAACACGTCATCGACGTAGAACGCGCCGCCGCCGATGGTCAGCTTGGGCGTCAGGTTGTAGGTGGTCCACAGGCTGGCGCTGTTGTTCGGCGTGTTGGGCATCTGGTTGCCGTTGTTCGCCGCGCCCAGCGGGCCGTTGTCCACCACCCGTGCTTCCAGGTAGCTGTAGCCGGCAAACACCTGCCACTGCTCGGTGAGCTTGCCGGACGCCGACAGCTCCAGGCCATCGACGCGGGTCTTGCCGGCGTTCTCGTAGGCGTAGGTATTGGTCTGCACCCGGGTGTTGTCTTTCTCGGTGCGGAACAGCGCGGCGGTCAGCGACAGGCGCTGGTCGAGCAGATCCCACTTGGTCCCGATTTCGTAGTTGGTGGTTTCCTCAGGCTCAAGGTCACTGCTCAGCAAGTTGCCGGCGCGGTCCGGTGCACCACCCAACGGGTTGCCTTCCATGCCTTCACCGACCAGCGAGCCGGGTGGCGTGGCGGACGTGGCATAGGACACATAGACGCTGCCGTTCTCGGCCGGTTTCCACACCAACCCCAGTTGGCCGGTGACGAATTCGCTGGTGTCCTCGCTCTTGGCCGTGGTGACGCCGGCGGCTGTGAAAGTGCGGTAGTCGGTTTCGAAGTGGTCGTAGCGCAGGCCGGCGTTCACCTGCCATTGCGGGCTCAGCTCCAGCGTGTCGAACACGTAGATCGCCCGCGTCTTGCTCGACGTGTCGGTGCCGGCATAGTTGCGGGCAATGGCGCCGTTCCACGGATCATCCGGATTCGGATTGGCCAGCGAGGTGCAGTTGTAGCCGCTGGAGACGATGCTGCCCAGGCTGCAGTTGCTGCTGGAACCGGCGGTACGCGGCGTGGTGTCGGTGTTGACGGTGTAGCTGCTGCGGTCGCTGTCTTCGCGGCTGAATTCGATACCGGTCGAGAAGCTGTTCTTGAATCCAGCCACATAGAAATCGCCGAACAGGTCGGTCTGGTTGGTCGTGGTCGCGGTATTGCCGACGCGGCTGTTGGCCCGGCGCCAGACGCTGCCGTTTCTGACGTTGCGCTGGCTGTCGTCGGGCTGGGTGAGGATGTAGTCCTGCATGGTGTTGCCGTGGCGCAGGGTGTTCTTCACGGTCAAGGCGTCGGTCAGATCGTGCTCGATGGCGAAGGTGGCGATGTCGCTGCGGGTCTTGCGGAAATCACGGTCGCTCAGGCCATAGAAGTTGCTGCTGCGACCGCCGTCCTGCGGCGTGTCCGGATTGGCCGAAGTACGGCCCGCGTTCCCGGCAGCCGGAATGCTGTAGGGAATCCCTGAATCGGGCAGGTCATCGCTCTCCAGGTGGTAGTAGTCGAGAAAGACCCGCGTCTCGGTGCCCAGGCCGAAGGCCAGCGACGGCGCGATGCCCCAGCGGTCGTAGTCGACCTGATCGCGGCCGGCCACGTTGCTCTGGTGGCTCATCAGGTTGAGTCGCCCGGCGGCGCTGTCGCTGAACTGGTAGTTGCCGTCCAGGGTATAGCGCTGGGTCTGGTCCGAACCCCAGGTGAAGCCGCCGTCCAGCGAGTCACCCAAGTGTGCCTTCTTGCTCACCAGGTTGATCGTACCGCCGGCGGCGCCACGGCCGCCAATGGCCGAGTTGGGCCCCTTGCTGACCTCGATGGATTCCACGGCGAAGATTTCCCGGCTCTGCGCGCCGGCATCGCGCACGCCATCCAGGTAGGTATCGCCCTGGGCATCGAAGCCGCGGATGAAAGGCCGGTCGCCCTGCGGGTTGCCGCCTTCACCGGCACCGAAGGTGATGCCGGGCACGGTGCGCAGGGCATCCTGCAGATTGAGCGCGCCGGTGTCCTTGATGACCTGTTGCGGCACTACCGTCACCGAGCGCGGTGTGTCCACCAGCGGCGCGGTGTACTTGGTGGATGAGGCACGTTCGGTCTGATAGGACGTCGGCTCCTGGGCCTCCCCCGTGATGCTGGTGGCACCCAGCGACAGCGGAGCGGCCTTGGCCTCGTCGGTATCAGCCGCGTGCGCGGTGGGCGCTACGCAGGTGGCGCCCAGGGCCATGCCAATGGCAGAGGCAAGCAGCCGTGGCGATGAGCCGGGAATGAAATGGTGTTGGCGCGACATGATGGAAACCTTCCCCAAGGTTATGAGGCGGCGGAGAATAATGTAAGTGAATATTTGTAGCAATTGCGAAATATTGCTATTCGCGAAGTACTTACATTCTTTACAATTTCCCGCGCAGTTTTCGTCCCATTCTCACGACCGCACCCTTGTGCTTCGGCAATGGGAATCAATACCATTGCTGCCCCTCGGCCTGCGGTGAATTTCCATGCTCCTACACATTCCCGGATTGTTCGCGCGAGACGAAGTGCTGCGCATTCGCCAGGCTCTGGAGCAGGCCGACTGGGCCGATGGTCGAATGACCGCTGGCCACCAGTCGGCGAAGGCCAAGCACAATCTGCAACTGCCCGAGGGCCATCCACTGGCCGTGGAAATAGGCGCCGCGCTGCTCGAACGCCTGTGGGCCAACCCGTTGTTCATGTCGGCGGCGTTGCCGAACAAGGTCTTTCCACCGCTGCTCAACTGCTACACGGCAGGCGGCAGTTTCGACTTCCACATCGATAACGCCGTGCGCCAGGCCAAGGGCGGCGTGGAACGCGTGCGCACCGACCTGTCCTCGACGCTGTTCTTCAGCGATCCGCAGGATTACGACGGCGGCGAACTGGTGATTCAGGACACCTTCGGCACCCGCGAGGTCAAGCTGCCCGCAGGGGATCTGCTGCTGTATCCGGCCACCAGCCTGCACAAGGTGCGCCCCGTCAGCCGCGGCGCCCGCTTCGCGTCTTTCTTCTGGACGCAAAGCCTGGTCCGCGAGGACAGCCAACGTGCGCTGCTGTTCGAGATGGACGGCGCGATCCAGCAATTGACTCGTGATGTCCCCGATCATCCGTCACTGATCCAACTCACCGGCACTTATCACAACCTGCTGCGGCGTTGGGTGGACGTATGAGCGCCGACTGGCGCCTGCGTCGCCTGGAAGTCCTGGACAACGAACAGCTGCAGGCGATGCTCACCGCTGAACCGCGCAAGGCTGCGCAGGCGCTGGTGATCGCCGCAGGGCAGGGCGTTGTCGACGCCCAGGCGCTGCTCGGGCAGATCCTGCTCGATGGCCGCGGTATCGAACGCGATGCAGCGCTCGCGGTGAAGTGGTTTGCCATCGCGGCCCATCAGGGCCACCCCATGGCGCACAACATGCTCGGGCGCTGCCACGAGCACGGTTGGGGTTGCGAGGCCAACGTCGAGCGTGCCGCCGGGCATTATCTGCAGGCGGCGCAGGCAGGGCTCGACTGGGGCCTGTACAACCTGGCCAACCTGCTGGGGACAGGGCGCGGCATCGGGCTTGACCATGCGCGGGCCTTCGCGTGTTACCTGCAGGCGGCGACCATGGGCCATGCCAAGTCCATGAACCTCGTCGGCCGCTATCTGGAACAGGGACTGGTGGTGGGTGCTGACCTGCCCAAGCCAAAGGTCTGGTACATGCGCTCGGCGCAGGCAGGTGATTTCCGCGGGCAGTTCAGCCACGCCGCGATACTGGCGGAGGAGGGAGATGTCGACACGGCGCTGATCTGGCTGCATCGAGCTCTTGAAGGCGGGAACAGCAATTTTCTACGCAGTAGTGTGGCGGTGCTGGAGCAGGCCAGGCAGCCAGCCATCAGGGCGATGGCAACGCTCTATGCGCAGCGCCTGCAGGCGCTGGAACAGTAGACCTGCAGACAGCCGATGGCTGCCCGCAGGTTACCGGTGCATCAGATGTAGAACGACTTCAAGGGCGGGAAGCCGTTGAATTCCACCGCGCTGTAGCTGGTGGTGTAGGCACCGGTGGACAGCCAGTACAGGCGGTCACCGATGGCCAGGTTCAACGGCAGGCCGTACTTGTAGTGCTCGTACATGATGTCGGCGCTGTCGCAGGTCGGCCCGGCGATCACCACTTCTTCCATCTCGCCTTTCTTCTCGGTCCAGATCGGGAACTTGATGGACTCGTCCATGGTTTCGATCAGGCCGCTGAACTTGCCTACGTCGGTGTACACCCAGCGCTCGACCGCGGTGCGCGATTTGCGGGCTACCAGTACCACTTCACTGACCAGGATACCGGCGTTGGCGATCAACGAACGGCCGGGCTCGAGGATGATTTCCGGCAGATCGTCACCGAAATCTTCCTTGAGGAAGCGGATGATTTCCTCGGCATAGGTTTCCAGGCTGTTGGTACGGGTGATGTAGTTGGCCGGGAAGCCGCCGCCCATGTTGATCAGCTTGAGGACGATGCCGTCTTCTTCCTTGAGGCGTTCGAAGATCACCTTGACCTTGGCGATCGCCGCATCCCATACGCTGATGTCGCGCTGCTGCGAGCCCACGTGGAAGGAGATGCCGTAGGGTACCAGGCCCAGGTCGCGCGCCAGGATCAGCAGATCCATGGCCATGTCGGTCTGGCAGCCGAATTTGCGCGACAGAGGCCAGTCGGCCGTGGTCGAGCCTTCGGTGAGGATCCGCACGTAGACTTTCGAACCCGGTGCGGCCTTGGCGATGTTGCGCAGGTCGGCTTCGGAGTCGGTGGCGTACAGGCGCACGCCCTTGTCGTAGAAGTAGCGGATGTCCTTGGACTTCTTGATGGTGTTGCCGTAGCTGATCCGCTCCGGGCCCACACCCTGGTTCATGACCTTGTCCAGCTCGTAGATCGAAGCGATGTCGAAGTTCGAGCCTTTGTCGCGCAGCAGGTCGATGATTTCCACGGCCGGGTTGGCCTTGACTGCGTAATACACCTTGGCGAATTCGAAACCGGCGCGCAGGTCATCGTAGGCCTTGCTGATCATGGCGGTATCGATGAGTACGAAGGGGGTTTCTTGCTTGTCGGCGAAGGCCTTCATCTTGTTGAAGGTATCGCGTGCGAAGTAGTCTTCGACGTTGATCGACATGCTAGGGACTCCTGGTGGCAAACGTCGTGAATATAAATGGGCTCAAATGACCATCCTCCGTATCCCCACTTTGGTTCGCCTACTTCCCAAGGCATGTCGGGCGAAAGCAAAAAGGCCACGGAAAGCTGCTTTCCGATGGCCTGTTGTCTCGTCGTCAGTACTTGAGCCGGATGGATCGTTTCCAGCATGGACGGTCGGCGCGAACTGTAGGGCGTGGACGGCTTGAGAGCAACTAAAAATGTCGCCTTTTTGTACGTGGCCGATGGGGCCGGTAGCGGAACCCTTCGGCGGTTCCCTTTTAACCGACCCACATGACCGCATGATGTTCCCGCCCCGGCGCCCCGCCGGTCATTCCTTCACGTTCATGAACTCCTTGGCCCAGCCGACGTAGCTCTCCGGGTGGGTGTAGGTGTGGGTCAGTTCGGTGGCGCTCAGGTCGGTGCTCTTGCTGAACTGCTGGCGCTGTTCGCGCAGCGAATCGTAGGTGGCCTTGATGGCCGCGAAATAGGCACCGTGGCCAGCCACCACGACCCGCACACCCAATGCCGCCAAGCGTTCGTCGTCGTGCAGCGCCGGATTGCCGTAGGTCACCAGCATCAGCGGCACGCTGAGGTTTTCGGCGATCTGCTCCAGGTGCTCGAAGTCCTTCACGCCAACCATGCAGATGCCGTCGGCACCAGCGGCTTGGTACGCCTGGGTCCGGCTGATGACTTCCTGGGTGGAGAGCACACCGGCATGGGTACGGGCGATGATGGTCAACTCGGGGTCGACCCGAGCCTCCAGCGCCGCGCGGATCTTGCCAACGCCCTCGGCCACCGAGATGAGATCGGTGGAACGGCGGCCGAATTGCGCCGGCAGCAGGGTATCTTCGATGGTCAGCGCACCGATGCCGGCACGTTCCAGCTCCACCACCGTACGCATGACATTCAGCGCGTTGCCATAGCCATGGTCGGCGTCGGCGATCACCGGCAATTGCGCGACACGACCGATGCGCGTGGCCTGTTCGGCGAACTCGGAGAGGGTGATCAGGGCGAAGTCGGGAGCGGCAAGCACCTGCAGCGAGGCCACCGAACCGCCGAGGATACCGACCTCGAAGCCCAGGTCGGCAGCAATGCGGGCGGACATGGGGTCGAACACCGAAGCGGTGTGATAACACTGTTTTGAAGACAGCAGCTCACGGAACTGGCGACGCAGGGCCGTGTGAGAAACTTTGGGCATGATCGCTCCTGATTCTGGCGAAACCCCATTGCCTCATGCGGAGGGTTTCTGGAACTTTATCGATTCTTCATGGGTTTTTAGTGACTGGCGCCAGTTTATCACCGCCCGGTCGTTGTTGTATTCGTTGACGCCATTGCGCCGTGCCAGTTTCACCCGTGTCGGCAACTGGCGACGAGGCACGCAAAATGGCAGAGTGTCCGGCCATGCCTGCCTGCCAACGGAATCCCCATGGCCACCCCCACAACAACAAGCAACCCTGCCAGCGTGCCCGGCGCAGCCCAGACCAGCCCATTGGTCATGCGCATCCTCGGCGCCTGTGCGCTCGCACACCTGGTCAACGACCTGATCCAGGCCGTGCTGCCGTCGATCTACCCCATGCTCAAGGCCAGTTACGGCCTGACCTTCACCCAGGTCGGCCTGATCACCTTGACCTTCCAGGTCACCGCTTCGCTGCTGCAGCCCTGGATCGGTTTCTACACCGATCGCCATCCCAAGCCGCTGCTGTTGCCGGCCGGCATGGTCTGCACGTTGATCGGCATCATGCTGCTGTCCACGGTCGGCAGCTTCCCGATGATCCTCCTGGCATCGGCCCTGATCGGCATTGGCTCCTCCACCTTTCACCCGGAAACCTCGCGGGTCGCGCGCCTGGCTTCGGGAGGACGCTTCGGTCTGGCGCAGTCCACCTTCCAGGTAGGCGGCAACACCGGATCGGCCTTCGGCCCGCTACTGGCGGCCGCCATCGTCATTCCGTACGGCCAGGGACACGTGGCCTGGTTCGGTCTGATTGCAGTGTTCGCCGTGGCGTTGCTGTACGCCATCAGCCGCTGGTACCGCGGCCACCTCAACCAGTTCAAGGCCCGCGCCGGCCAGCGCGCCACCCATGGCCTGTCCAAGGGGCGGGTCAAGGCGGCGCTGGTGGTGCTGGCGCTGCTGGTGTTCTCCAAGTATTTCTACATGGCCAGCTTCACCAGTTACTTCACCTTCTACCTCATCGAAAAGTTCGACCTCTCGGTGGCCAGCTCGCAACTGCACCTGTTCCTGTTCCTCGGCGCAGTGGCGGCCGGCACGTTCTTCGGTGGCCCCATCGGCGACAAGATCGGCCGCAAGGCGGTGATCTGGTTCTCGATCCTGGGGTCGGCGCCGTTCACCCTGATGCTGCCCTACGTCGACCTGTTCTGGACCAGCGTGCTGAGCGTGGTCATCGGTTTCATCCTGGCCTCCGCCTTCTCCGCCATCGTGGTGTATGCGCAGGAACTGGTGCCAGGCAACGTGGGCATGATCGCGGGCGTGTTCTTCGGCCTGATGTTCGGCTTCGGTGGCATCGGCGCAGCGCTGCTGGGCCATCTGGCAGACATACACGGCATCGAGTACGTGTACTGGCTATGCTCGTTCCTGCCGCTGTTCGGCATCCTCACGATCCTGCTGCCGAGGACCAGCAAGGTCTAGCGAATGCGAAGTTCGGTCGATCGCCGCTGCCCACACCGGGCAGCTACGTGCCGAGCTGACGCGATCGGGTACGCCGATCGGAGCATACGACCAGATGATCGCCGGGAATGCTCGTTCCAGAGGATTGATCCTGGTCAGCAACACTACGAGTGCGTCGTGCGCGTGCCTGGGCTTCGGCTCGAAGATTGGGCAACGGCCGAAGCCTGAACGCAAAAAGCCCCGCATCGCAAGGCGACAGCGGGGCTTTCAGGGGACGCGCGAAGCGGTGTTGCAGACCGACTCAGACGTTGAAACGGAAGTGCATCACGTCACCGTCCTTGACGATGTACTCCTTGCCTTCCAAACGCCACTTGCCGGCTTCCTTGGTACCGGCTTCGCCGTTGTACTGGATGAAGTCGTTGTAGGCGATGACTTCGGCGCGGATGAAGCCTTTCTCGAAGTCGGTGTGGATCACGCCGGCGGCTTGGGGTGCGGTAGCGCCGATCTTCACGGTCCAGGCGCGGACTTCCTCGACGCCTGCGGTGAAGTAGGTCTGCAGGTTGAGCAGGTCGTAGCCGGCACGGATGACGCGGTTCAGGCCAGGCTCTTCCAGGCCCAGGGCCTCGAGGAACATGTCCTTCTCTTCGCCATCGTCGAGCTCGGCGATTTCGGCTTCGATCTTGTTGCACACCGGCACCACGATGGCGCCTTCTTCTTCGGCAATGGCGCGTACCACGTCCAGCAACGGGTTGTCTTCAAAGCCGTCTTCGGCGACGTTGGCGATGTACATCACCGGCTTGGTCGTCAGCAGGTGGAAGCCACGGATCACGGCCTTCTCGTCGGCGCCCATGTTCTTCATCAGGCTGCGGGCCGGCTTGCCCAGGGTGAAGTGGGCAATCAGCTGCTCCAGCAGGCCCTTTTGCACCACGGCATCCTTGTCACCGCCCTTGGCGTTGCGCGCGACCTTCTGCAGTTGCTTCTCGCAGCTGTCGAGGTCGGCGAAGATCAGTTCCAGGTCGATGATCTCGATGTCGCGCTTGGGGTCGACGCTGTTGGAAACGTGGATCACGTTTTCATCTTCGAAGCAGCGCACCACGTGGGCGATGGCGTCGGTCTCACGGATGTTGGCGAGGAACTTGTTGCCCAGGCCTTCACCTTTCGAGGCGCCGGCCACGAGGCCTGCGATGTCGACGAACTCCATGGTGGTCGGCAGTACGCGCTTGGGATTGACGATGGCAGCCAGGGCTTCCAGGCGCGCATCGGGCATCGGCACGATGCCGCTGTTGGGCTCGATGGTGCAGAACGGGAAGTTCTCGGCCGCAATCCCGGATTTGGTCAAGGCGTTGAACAGAGTGGACTTGCCGACGTTGGGCAGGCCGACGATGCCGCAGTTGAATCCCATGGTGAATCCCTCTTCGAAGAGTCAGGCCTTTTGGCTGTGCAGGTTTTTCATCGCGCGATTCCACTCGCCGGCGAAGATATCCGGCAGCACACCGAGGGCGAAATCGATACTGGCGTCCAGCTTTTCCTGTTCGGCGCGCGGGGCGCGGCCAAGAACGAAATTGGACACCAACTTGCTGTCACCCGGGTGGCCGATGCCAAGCCGCAGACGGTGAAAGCCATTGTCATTGCCGAGCTGCGCGATGATGTCGCGCAGGCCGTTGTGCCCACCGTGCCCGCCGCCCAGTTTGAGCTTGGCGACGCCGGGGGGCAGGTCGAGTTCGTCGTGGGCCACCAGGATCGCTTGCGGCGGTATGCGAAAGAAATTCGCCATCGCCGCGACGGATTGACCGCTGCGGTTCATGTAGGTGGTGGGGATCAACAGACGAACGTCATGGCCCTGATGGCTGAAACGCGCCGTCAGGCCGAAATACTTGCGATCGGCTACCAGGTTCACACGGTGGGCCTGGGCGATGCGCTCAACGAAAAGAGCCCCTGCGTTATGCCGGGTCTGTTCGTATTCGGGGCCGGGGTTACCCAGGCCAACGATCAGTTGTATGGCGGTCACGTCAGGGGCTCTTCCTTTTCGAGTCGTGGACGACACCCGAAGGTGTCATCCAGAGCTCGGCGTGCGAGTGAAATTACTCGGCAGCGCCTTCTTCGGTTTCTTCGTCGGCAACGATACGCGGAGCGTGGACGTTGGCGATTGCCAGGTCGGTACCATGAGCCAGTGCCACGAACTCGACGCCTTGCGGAGCCTTCAAGTCGGACAGGTGGATGATGGTGCCGATTTCAGCGTCAGCCATGTCGACTTCGATGAACTCAGGCAGGTCTTTCGGCAGGCAGGTCACTTCCAGCTCGGTCTCGGTGTGCGAGATCTCGCCGCCTTTCTTGACAGCCGGTTCCTGGTTCATGAAGTGCAGAGGCACGATGGCGGTCAGTTTCTGGCCGGCGATCACGCGTACGAAGTCAGCGTGCAGGACGTGACCCTTGGCTGGGTGACGCTGCAGTGCCTTGATCAGGACGTTCTGCTTGGTGCCACCGATGTTCAGTTCGATCACGTGGCTGAAGGCAGCCTCGTTTTCGAGCAGCTTGGTGACTTCCTTGGCCAGCATGCTGATGGACTCAGGGGCTTTGTCGCCACCGTAGACAACAGCTGGAACCAGGCTGGCGAGACGACGCAGGCGGCGGCTCGCACCTTTCCCCAGGTCGGAACGCGCTTCGGCATTCAAAGTAAAATCGTTCATGTGTTTCTCCAAAATAACCACGTTCGCCCAGCGTTTGCGACCAGCGCCAAGGCGATACGGGCAAAAAAGCCCCGGCCCGACAAGAGTGTCGGGCCGGGGCGCTTTTCGTCAGAGCGGTGCTTGCAAAGGGCAGGGCCCTCAGCGGAACATCGCGCTGATCGATTCTTCGTTGCTGATGCGACGCATCGCCTCGGCAACAACCGGAGCGATATCCAGTTGACGGATACGCCCACAGGCTTGTGCGGCTGCGGACAGCGGGATGGTGTTGGTCACCACCAGTTCGTCCAGCACGGATTTCTCGATGTTCTCGATCGCACGGCCCGACAGAACCGGGTGGGTGCAATAGGCGAACACCTTGGCCGCGCCATGTTCTTTCAGGGCCTTGGCCGCATGGCACAGGGTGCCGGCGGTATCGACCATGTCGTCGACCAGGATACAGGTGCGACCTTCGACATCACCGATGATGTGCATCACTTCGGAGTGATTGGCCTTTTCGCGGCGCTTGTCGATGATGCCCAGATCGACGCCCAGGGACTTGGCCACGGCGCGTGCACGCACGACGCCACCAATGTCGGGGGAAACGATCATGAGATTCTCGAAGCGCTGGTCTTCGATATCGTCCACCAGAACCGGGGAGCCGTAGATGTTATCTACCGGGATATCGAAGAAGCCCTGAATCTGGTCCGCGTGAAGGTCGACGGTGAGTACACGGTCGATGCCCACGACGGTCAGCATGTCGGCGACGACCTTGGCGCTGATTGCCACACGGGCAGAGCGCGGACGGCGGTCTTGCCGAGCGTAACCGAAGTAGGGGATCACAGCGGTGATTCGCGAAGCCGAGGAGCGGCGGAAGGCATCAGCCATCAGCACCAGTTCCATCAGGTTATCGTTGGTCGGCGCACATGTAGGCTGGATAATGAAGACGTCTTTACCGCGAACGTTTTCATTGATCTCGGTGCTGATTTCACCATCGGAAAACTTGCTGACGGAGACATCACCGAGAGGGATATGCAGCTGACGCACAACGCGTCGAGCCAGATCGGGGTTTGAATTCCCCGCAAAGACCATCATCTTGGACACGCGCAGTACCTGCCGGCTGAGGGTATACCTGGATGAGTATAGGAAAATGGCAGGGGCGGCTGGATTCGAACCAACGCATGGCAGGATCAAAACCTGCTGCCTTACCGCTTGGCGACGCCCCTGTAGCTTGAAACCTCCGAGTGCCCAGCACTCGTTTCCTGTTACAGACTTTGCAGCTTGCGATGCAACATCGAAACGTTGCTTCCCTTGGCTACGAACCCTGAAAGGGTGTCTGCAAGAAGGTGCGAAACTCTATCAGCTTCCGCTTTGCTTGGGAAGGCCCCAAACACACAACTTCCAGTGCCTGTTAGCCGAGCTTCAGTGAATTTGTTGAGCAAATTCAGTGCGTTACGTACATCTGGGTAACGGCGCTCTACTACTGGCTGGCAGTCATTACGACTGTTTCCCTCAAGAACGGGGCGCACTTTAATGGGCGCCGAGTCACGTGTCAACAACGGATCGGAAAAAATTTCCGCTGTACTAACAGAGACTTGCGGCACCAGCACGAGAAACCAGGGTTCGGGCAGCTCTACCGGAGTGAGTTTCTCGCCCACGCCCTCGGCGAAGGCTGCGCGGCCACGGACGAATACCGGCACATCGGCGCCCAAGGCGAGACCCAGCTGGGCAAGCTGATCTTCGCTGCAGCCGGTCTGCCACAGGTGGTTCAGGGCCAGAAGCGTAGTGGCGGCATCCGAGCTGCCGCCACCAATGCCACCGCCCATGGGCAACACCTTACGCAGCCAGATGTCCGCGCCCAGGGTTGTGCCGGTCAGCGCCTGCAACTGGCGCGCAGCCTTGACGATGAGGTTGCCGTCGTGGGGCACGTCGGCTATTTCGGTATGCAGATGCACGACGCCGTCGCTGCGCAGGGAGAAGTCCAGTTCGTCGCCGTGGTCCAGAAATTGGAACAGGGTCTGCAACTCGTGATAGCCGTCCGGGCGACGGCCCAGAATGTGCAGCATCAGGTTGAGCTTGGCAGGAGCGGGCAGGGTCAGCACGGGATTCATGGAAAGACCTTCGCTCACGTCACTGTCCCAACCGGCGCGGCTGCCAATCCTTGACCACCAGGGTCACGTCCAGATCCTGGCCATGCAGCTTGATGCGCTCGGGCAGCCAATAGCCGTTCTGTTCGGCGTAGCTCAGGTACTCGACCGTCCAGCCGTCCTGCGCCAGGCCCGCCAGGCGGCTGTTGCCGTCCAGGGTCAGTTGGCTCTTGCTGTCAGGAGCCGGCAGGCCGCGAACCCACCAGGACAGGTGCGATACCGGCAGCTTCCAGCCCAGTTGCTGTTCCAGCAATTCTTCGGGAGTGGTCGCCTGATAGCGGCCCTGATTGGCCACTTCCAGGCTGACATCGCCCGGACGTCCGGTCAGACGCGCTGCCCCGCGGCCCAATGGGCCAGACAGGCGGATGTCGTAATAGTCCTGGCGCTGCAGCCAGTACAGCGTGCCGGAACCGGAGTCCTTGGGCGCGCGGATGCCGATCTTGCCGTTGATTTCCCAGCCGTCGAGCTGGGTCAGCTGTTGCTTGTGCGCCTGCCACTGCTGGGGGTTGCCCTGGCCTTGCAACGCTTCGTGGGAGCCCATGCCGGCGCAGCCGGTGAGTACGGCGATGAACGTGGCAACCAGCAGGTGACGCATGTAGGAGGTAGGACGAACAGACATGGATTAAAGATTCTCTGAACCGGTCAGGCGCAGGATGGTGCTGCGCAGGATAGGACTGTCGGGTTGTTCTTGCAGGGCTTTGCCCCATATGCGGCGGGCCTCGCGCTGTTTGCCGTTGGCCCACAGCACTTCGCCCAGGTGGGCTGCCACCTCATGATCGGGAAAGCGTTCGAGCGCGCTGCGCAGATAGCCTTCGGCAGCGTCGAGGTTGCCCAGCCGATAGTTGACCCAGCCCAGGCTGTCGAGCACGGCCGGATCTTCCGGGTTGATCTGGTGCGCCCGCTCGATCAGCGCGCGGGCTTCTTCGAAGCGGGTGGTGCGATCCGACAGCGTGTAGCCCAGGGCGTTGAGCGCCATGGCGTTGTCCGGCTCGCGTGCCAGAATGGCCCGCAGGTCCTTCTCCATCTGCACCAGGTCGTTGCGCTTCTCGGCCAGCATCGAGCGGGTGTACAGCAGATTCGGATCGTCGGGGTTCTTCTTGAGAGCGTTCTGCAGCACCAGCCAGGCGGACTGATCCTTGTCGTTGTTCGACAGGGTTTCGGCTTCGATCAGGTACAGCTGGATGGCGTAGTCGGGCTGGGCATCACGCGCTGCGGCCAGGCGCCGTGAAGCTTCGTCGGCGCGGCCGTTGGCAATGAGGATGTCGGCCTGGCGCAGCTGCGCGGGCAGGTAGTCGGTGCCCACGCCGACCTGTGCATACTCCTCGAGCGCGGCCTGCGGATCACTGCGCTCTTCGGCGATGCGGCCCAGGTTCAGGTGCGCGGAATCGACGTGACTGCCACGTTCCAACAGCTGTTGCAGGTAGTTGTAGGCTTCGTCCCACGCCTTGCCTTCCAGACAGACCAGCGCCAGCGAGTAACGCAGTTCGTCATCGTCAGGGTATTGCTGGACGAGTATGGCGAACTGCACCTTGGCATCGTCCATGCGGTTCTGCTCGACCAGCATGCGGGCATAGGTGAGGCGCAGGCGCTTGTCGTCGGGGATCTTCTTGAGGTTCTTTTCCAGCAGCGGCATCGCTTCGCTGCCACGATCGAGCGCGGCCAGCAGGCGGGCGCGGAGCAGGATCGGGGCGATTTCGCCTTCCTGCGGCGGGTTGTCTTCCAGCAGGGTCAGGGCGCCCTCGGTGTTGCCGTCCTGTTGCATCAACAAGGCCTTGCCGAAGATCAGCTGGCCGTTGCCAGGATATTTGCCCAGCAGGCGCTCGAAGCTCTGAAGCAGGCCACGCCGGGTGCTCTCGTCGGTGTCGGCGGCCGACAGCGCGAGAAAGTCGAAATGGGTATCGCCCTGGCCCTGCAGGACTTTTTCCATGTACACCAGCGACTCGTCGTACTTGCCATTGCGTGCCAGTTGAATCGCGGCAGCGCGCTGGGCGTCCAGGTCGGTGGGCGCATTCTTGGCCCACAGCAAGGCGGTTTCCAGCGCCGGTTGATCGGCGCCCAGGTACTCGGCGATGCGGAAGGCGCGCTCGGAAATGCCCGGGTCCTGGGTCTTGCGGGCCTGGGTGACGTAGTTGCCCAAGGCAAGATCGAAACGGTCGCGCTGGCCGGCCAGTTCCGCGCTGAGCAGGCTGAACACGGTTTCCTCGCTGAACGAGCCGTAGACCTTGGGCGTCTCGTCCGGCGTGGGCGCCGGCTGCGCCACGGGGACCGGAGTCGCTTGCTCTCTGGCTGGCCAGGACTGGCAGCCCTGCAGCAAGGCGAAGGCGAGGAGCAACGTGGAGGTTCTATTCATAGAGGGGATTTTGGCGGCTTACCTGCGGTCGGATCATCATGACACAAGCCACAGGTCAAACCCATAACTCGAGGTTGCCTATTAGGACAATAGATAGCGGTGGTTGTTCTGGAACGGACGAAGTAGGACAATTACCGGCTCCTCGACATCATCAGCGACCTTGAATGGCCTTTCTCGCCCTCGGTATCAACCACAAGACTGCTTCGGTAGACGTGCGTGAGCGCGTGGCGTTTACCCCGGAGCAGCTGGTAGAGGCCCTGCAGCAGCTTTGCCGACTGACCGACAGCCGTGAGGCTGCGATCCTCTCGACCTGCAATCGCAGCGAACTGTACATCGAACAGGATCACCTGGCCGCCGATGCCGTGCTGCGCTGGCTGGCCGAATACCACCGTTTGAGCGTCGACGAGCTGCGCGCGAGCGCCTATGTGCATGAAGAGGATGCGGCTGTTCGTCACATGATGCGGGTGGCTTCCGGGCTCGATTCGCTGGTGCTGGGCGAACCGCAGATTCTGGGGCAGATGAAATCCGCCTACGCCGTGGCCCGCGAGGCCGGCACCATCGGGCCGCTGCTGGGGCGCCTGTTCCAGGCCACCTTCAGCGCTGCCAAGCAGGTGCGCACCGACACCGCCATCGGCGAAAACCCGGTGTCGGTGGCCTTCGCCGCCGTGAGCCTGGCCAAGCAGATCTTCAGCGACCTGGCGCGCAGCCAGGCGTTGCTGATCGGCGCGGGCGAAACCATTACTCTGGTCGCACGCCACCTGCACGAACAGGGGGTCAAGCGCATCGTGGTCGCCAACCGGACGTTGGAACGGGCGAGCACCCTGGCCGCGCAGTTCGGCGCCCATGCGGTGCTGCTGTCCGACATTCCGCAGGAGCTGGTCAACAGCGACATCGTCATCAGCTCCACGGCCAGCCAGCTGCCGATTCTGGGCAAGGGTGCGGTCGAAAGTGCGCTCAAGCTGCGCCGACACAAACCGATCTTCATGGTCGATATTGCCGTACCACGCGATATCGAGCCCGAGGTCGGCGAGTTGGATGACGTCTACCTTTATACGGTCGACGACCTGCACGAAGTGGTTGCCGAGAACCTGAAGACCCGCCAGGGTGCCGCTCAGGCGGCCGAAGAGCTGGTGAGCGTGGGCGCCGACGACTTCATGCTGCGCCTGCGCGAGCTGGCCGCCGTGGATGTGCTCAAGGCCTATCGCCAGCAAGGCGAACGCCTGCGCGACGAAGAATTGCAGAAAGCCATGCGCCTGCTGGCCAACGGCGGCAATGCCGAAGAGGTGCTCGCGCAACTGGCGCGGGGCCTGACCAACAAGTTGCTGCACGCCCCCAGCGTGCACATGAAAAAGCTCTCCGCCGAAGGCCGCGTCGATGCGCTGGCCATGGCCCAGGAACTCTTTGCCCTCAATGAGGGCTCAACGGATAAACCGCCGCAATGAAAGCGTCACTGCTCAACAAGCTGGACACGATCCAGGATCGATTCGAGGAACTGACCGCCTTGCTGGGCGACGCTGAAGTCATTTCCGAGCAAACCCGTTTCCGCGCCTATTCCAGAGAATATGCCGAACTTGAACCGGTGGTGCTGGGCTACCAGCAGTGGTCCAAGGTGATGGCGGACCTTGAAGGCGCGCAGGCGCTGCTCAAGGACAGCGACCCGGACATGCGCGAAATGGCCGCCGAGGAAGTGCGCGAGGCCCGCGAGCAGTTGGTGCAACTGGAAAGCGCCTTGCAACGCATGCTCCTGCCCAAGGACCCCAACGACGGGCGCAATGTCTTCCTCGAAATCCGCGCCGGCACCGGTGGCGATGAAGCGGCGATCTTTTCCGGCGATCTGTTCCGCATGTATTCGCGCTATGCGGAACGTCGCGGCTGGCGTCTGGAGATTCTTTCCGAAAACGAAGGCGAGCATGGCGGCTACAAGGAGGTCATTGCCCGGGTCGAAGGCGAGAGCGTCTATGGCAAGTTGAAGTTCGAGTCGGGGGCGCACCGCGTCCAGCGCGTGCCGGAAACCGAATCCCAGGGTCGCATTCATACCTCGGCCTGCACGGTCGCCGTGTTGCCCGAGCCGGATGAGCAGGTTGCCATCGAGATCAATCCGGCCGACCTGCGCGTGGACACCTACCGTTCCTCCGGCGCTGGTGGCCAGCACGTCAACAAGACCGACTCGGCCATCCGCATCACCCACTTGCCGACCGGCATCGTGGTGGAGTGCCAGGAAGAACGTTCGCAGCACAAGAACCGCGCCCGTGCCATGAGCTGGCTGTCGGCCAAGCTCAACGACATGCAGAGCAGTGCCGCGGCCAATGCCATCGCCAGCGAGCGCAAGCTGCTGGTGGGGTCGGGCGATCGTTCCGAGCGCATCCGCACCTACAATTTTCCGCAGGGCCGGGTGACCGACCATCGCGTCAACCTGACCCTGTACTGCCTGGATGAAGTTTTGGCCGGCGGAGTCGATGCAGTGATAGAGCCGCTTCTGGCTGAATACCAGGCCGATCAGTTGGCCGCGTTGGGTGAATAGAACATGACCATCATTGCCAGCCTGTTGCGCGCTGCCGAACTGCCGGAATCACCGACCGCGCGCCTGGATATCGAACTGTTGCTGGCCGCCGCGCTGGGCAAGTCGCGCAGCTACCTGCACACCTGGCCCGAGCGTATCGTGCCCAGCGAAGCCGCTCATGCGTTCGCTGAGTTCATGCGTCGTCGCCAGGCGGGCGAGCCAGTTGCCTACATCCTCGGCCAACAGGGTTTCTGGAAACTCGACCTGGAAGTGGCTGCGCACACGCTGATCCCGCGTCCCGAAACCGAGCTGTTGGTGGAAGCTGCGCTGCAGTTGCTGCCGCCTCGTTCGGCGCGGGTGCTCGACCTGGGCACCGGTACCGGGGCAATCGCCCTGGCCCTGGCGTCCGAATGCGGTGCCTGGCAGATCACTGCCGTCGACCGTGTCGCCGACGCGGTGGCGTTGGCCGAGCGCAACCGGGTGCGTCTGAACCTGGGCAATGCTCGGGTACTGGAGAGCCACTGGTTCAGCGCCCTGCAAGGCGAGCGTTTCGATCTGATCGTCAGCAACCCGCCGTACATCGCCAGCGCCGACCCGCATCTGAGTGCCGGTGACGTGCGCTTCGAGCCTGCCAGCGCGCTGGTGGCCGGAGAGGATGGCCTCGACGATCTGCGCCTGATCATCAGTCAGGCACCGGGACACCTGCAGCCGGGCGGCTGGCTGTTGCTGGAGCATGGCTACGACCAGGCGCCGGTGGTGCGTGAGCTGCTGGCGCAGCATGATTTCGAGCAGATCGAAAGCCGCGTCGATCTCGGCGGCCACGAGCGCATCACGCTCGGGCGGTTGCTGTGCTGACCGACCAGGAACTGCTGCGCTACAGCCGGCAGGTGCTGTTGGCGCAAGTCGATATCGAGGGTCAGTTGAGGCTCAAGAACAGTCGCGCGTTGATCGTCGGTCTGGGCGGGTTGGGTTCGCCGGTGGCGATGTACCTGGCCGCTGCAGGCGTCGGCGAGCTGCACCTGGCGGACTTCGATACGGTCGATGTGACCAACCTGCAACGTCAGGTCCTGCACGACAGCGCCTCGGTCGGCGTGAGCAAGGTCGATTCGGCCATCGCCCGGTTGAGTGCGATCAACCCGGAGATCGATCTGATCGCGCATCGCAACGCATTGGATGAAGATTCACTGAGTGCCGCCGTGGCCGCCGTCGACCTGGTGCTCGACTGCTCCGACAACTTTGCCACGCGTCAGGCGGTGAACGCGGCCTGCTTCGCGGCCGGCAAGCCGCTGGTCAGTGGCGCCGCGATCCGCCTGGAAGGGCAATTGTCGGTGTTCGATCCGCGGCGTCCGGAGAGCCCTTGCTACCACTGTCTGTACGGTGCAGGCAGCGATGCCGAGCTGACCTGCAGCGAAGCCGGCGTAGTTGGCCCATTGGTGGGCCTGGTCGGCAGCCTGCAGGCGTTGGAAGCCTTGAAGCTGCTGGCACAGTTCGGCGATGTGCTGGTCGGTCGGCTGCTGTTGATCGATGCCCTGGGCACGCATTTCCGCGAAATGCGGGTCAGGCGCGACCCCAAATGCCCGGTCTGCAGCGCACGGCATGTCTGAAGCACCGGTCGGTGTGTTCGATTCCGGTGTCGGCGGCTTGTCGGTGCTGGGTGAAATCGAGCGACTGTTGCCCGATGAGTCGTTGCTGTACGTCGCCGATACCGGCCACATGCCCTATGGCGAGAAATCTCCGGAATTCATTCGCGAGCGTTGTGTCCAGGTCGCGCAATTTTTTCGCGAACAAGACGCGAAGGCCTTGGTGCTGGCCTGCAACACGGCCACGGTCGCTGCCGTGGCCGATCTGCGCCAACGCTATCCCGACTGGCCGATCGTGGGCATGGAGCCGGCGGTCAAGCCTGCGGCTGCGGCCACTCGCAGCGGTATCGTCGGTGTGCTGGCGACCACCGGTACCCTGCGCAGCGCCAAATTCGTGGCACTGCTCGATCGCTTTGCCAACGAAGTTCAGGTCATCACCCAGCCTTGCCCTGGGTTGGTAGAGCTGATCGAAACCGGCGATCTGCACAGCCCGGAACTGCGCCTGCTGCTGCAAGGCTATGTGCAGCCGCTGCTCGCAGCGGGTTGCGATACGCTCATTCTGGGCTGCACCCATTACCCCTTCCTCAAGCCGTTGCTGGCCACCCTGGTCCCGGCCGACGTGGTGCTGGTCGATACCGGGGCCGCTGTGGCTCGCCAACTGCAACGGTTATTGAGCAGCGGGGCAGTTCTGGCCAAGGGCCCGGCACGACCTGCACAGTTCTGGACGAGCGGGTCCGTAGATATTTTCCGAAATGTCCTACCGAAGCTGTGGAATTTTTCTGACAATGTGCAAAGATTCACGTTGTAAAAAAAATGTGAAAAAATCGATGTGTAACGCTGAACTTACGTTCCAACTCCGGTTTCTATAGCTTGTCCATTTTTTCGACAAAAATTCTTACAACTGCATTCGGTAGGATGTTTCTCATGAAGAGACTGTTCAGTTTGGCTGCGCTTGCAGCCTTGATGTTGGGGCAATCGGTAACCGCGAACGCGGCTGACCTATCGTTTTCTGCAGGTGAGACGGGCGAATCGTCCCAGGTCTACCGCATTGGTCTGCAATCCAATTGGGACAAGAGCTGGTTCCAGACCGACGTCGGTCGCCTGACCGGCTACTGGGACGCTGGCTATACCTACTGGGATGGCAAGGACTTCAAGGATAACCACAGCCTGTCGTTCGCTCCGGTGTTCGTCTACGAGTTCGGCGGTGGTTCGATCAAGCCCTACATCGAGGCCGGCATCGGCGTCGCGGCTTTCGCTCACACTCAGATCGAAGGCAACAAGCTGGGCTCCTCGTTCAACTTCGAAGACCGTATCGGCTTCGGCGTGCGCTTCGGCGGCGGTCACGAGCTGGGCGTGAGAGCGATCCACTACTCCAACGCCGGCATCAAAGAGCCGAACGATGGTATCGAAGCCTACACCCTGAACTACCGCATGCCGCTGTAAGCTTTTTCTCGGCCAGCATTGGCCGTCGCGCGGGCAGGGTCCTCTGCCCGCGATCGTCTTCCAGTACCTTTTTCTATTTGGCTTTGCGTGGCAGATTCTTGAACGCCGCCAGGGCGCGTTCACGTCCTTGCTTCAGGTCCACGATCGGGTGGGGATAGCCGCTCTGCTTGAGTGCGTCGGCGGTCGGTGCATGGACCTGCTTGCGATCCAGTCCTTCCAGCTCGGGCAGCCACTGCTTGAGAAACACGCCTTGCTCATCGAACCGTTGCGACTGGCTCACCGGATTGAAGATCCGGAAATACGGCACCGAATCGGTTCCCGTGGACGCGCTCCATTGCCAGCCGCCGTTGTTGGAGCACAGGTCGCCATCGATCAGGTGCTGCATGAAGAAACGCTCGCCTTCACGCCAGTCGATCAGCAGGTTCTTGCTGAGGAACATCGCCGTGATCATGCGCAAGCGGTTATGCATCCAGCCGGTGGTCACCAGCTGGCGCATGGCCGCATCGACGATGGGAATGCCTGTGCGGCCTTCCTTCCACGCCTGCAACTCACTGGGCGCATTGCGCCAGGGCAGGGCGGCGTACTCTTCGCGGAACGGCCGGTGCATCGACACTCGCGGATAGCCGACCATGATGTGCCGGTAGAACTCGCGCCAGATCAGCTCGCCGATCCAGGTCACGGCGCCGACGTTGCCGCTCTCGAACTCGCCACGGTTGCTGTTGAGCGCCGCATGCAGACACTGGCGCGGGGAAACCACGCCTGAGGTCAGGTACGCCGAGATCTGGCTGGTCCCAGGGTGGGCCGGTAGATCACGCTCGACCTTGTAGTCTTCGATCGGTTGGTCGGTGAAGGTGTCCAGGCGCTTGTGCGCTTCCTTTTCACCGGCAGGCCACCGCTTGCGCAGTGCTTCGTCGGGCGTGGCGAACCCTTTGACCTGGTCGGGAACCTTGTCTGCGGCGATGTGCACCGGCTTCTGCGCGCGAGGCTTTTTTGCCAGCGCCGGGACGGACTGATGCAGGCGTTCGTAGCAGACCTTGCGGAACTGGCTGAAGACCTGGAAGTAGGTGCCGCCTTTGGTCAGCACGCTGCCCGGTGTAAACAATGCTTGATCGAGGTAGCGGTGCAGGGGGATGTCTGCCTTGGCCAAGGCGGCTTCCACTGCTTCGTCGCGGCGGTTTTCATTAACGCCGAATTCGTCGTTGCAGTGCACGGCTTCGATCTTGTGCTCGGCGCACAGCGCGGCAATCACCTTGGGCGCCTTGTCCCAGGTATCTGCCTCACGCAGCAGCAGTGGAATGTGCAAGGCCTTGAGGCTGGCACTCAGTTCCTTGAGATTGCGCAGCCAGAAATCGACCTTGTTCGGCGAGTCATCGTGTTCCAGCCATTGCTTGGGGCTCAACAGGAACACGGCCACGGTTGGGCCCTGCTCGCAGGCGGCCGCCAGGGCGGGGTTGTCGTGCACTCGCAGGTCGCTGCGCAGCCAGATCAGTTGCATGGGGGCCTCATCGTTCGAATTCAGGGTTGCCGGTCGGCCAATACGCCGGACGCCTGCAGCGATTGCTGGGCGTGCAGCGGATCGGTCGCCAGGTTCAGGTCGGCCATCGGGGGAGGGCTGTCTCCGGTAGCGGCGCGATGGATGAGCACGGCCGAGCCCACCAGCCATTTGGGGCAGGCACAGCCGACCAGCAGCCGACCCAATGTGGCCAGGTTGAGCGCCTTGTCGGCATAGACCATCAGGGCGCGGGCTTGGAGTTTGTCGCACGCCAAGGCCAGTTCACCTGCCGGCAGCGGCGCGTCGAACACCTGCACCGGGCAATCGCTGCTGCTGACGAGCCAGGCGCCCAGCCACAGGTACGGGTCCGGCGTGACGTCGGCCTGATTGACCAGCACCACGGGCGCACCGCCGAGTTGGCGGTTGTTGTGATAGATCCGCGTGCCCAACTTGCTGCGCAGCCAGCCGTGGAAAAACACCCTCTCCATCTGCCCACCGAACTGGCCGGCCCAGCGTTGCTCGAGATCGTTCAGCAACGGCAGCAACAGCTGCTCGCACAGGGTTGCCGGTGGATACAGCGCCATGGCCTGGTTGAACAGATCATCCAGCGGCCGCTCGGCCATGTCGCTGATGGCCTGGGCCAGTGTCTGGCGCAGTTGCTGCCAGTCGTTCTGCACCTGGGGCCTTGCATCGCGCGGCGCGTCGAGCAACTGTTTGACCTGGCTGACGGCAACGCCCCGGTTGAGCCAGGTCAACACATGGTGGATACGTGCGATCTGCGCTGAGTCGTACAGACGATGGCCCTTCGCCGTGCGGTGCGGCACGATCAGGCCGTAGCGCCGTTCCCAGGCGCGCAGGGTGACCGGGTGCACGCCGGTCTGCCGGGTGACCTCGCGGATCGGCAGCCAGTCGGTGCCGTTGGCGTCAGATGGCATTGCGCAAGCTCAGGTTTTCAGGGTGCGGTTGCAGGTAGGTCTGCTGGGCAATGTAAGGGTCCGGATGAATACGGAACAGGTGCTTGAGCAAGGTCATCGGCACCACCAGCGGAACGATGCCCTCGCGGTACTGATTGATCAGCTGTTGCAGTTCCTGCTTGTCCTGCGCATCGATATCGCGCTTGAGGTAGCCACTGATGTGCTGCAAAGCGTTGCTATGGGTGCCACGCGTGGCACAGCGTTTGAGCGCCTGCATCAGCTCGCTGAAATAGCGCGGGCCGATCTGCTCGGCATCACCGCGGCCCATGCTGCCCAACAGTTTGCCCAGCACCTTGTATTGCAGCGGGTTGTTGGCCATCAGCTGGTATTTGAAGCGCGAGTGGAATTCCGTCAAGCCACGGCGCGTCAAGCCTTCAGTCAGCAGCGCTTGCCATTGGGCATAGGCGCCTACACGCACCAGGAAATTTTCCCGCAGCACCGGGTCGCACAGGCGACCTTCTTCTTCCACCGGCAGGTCCGGATGGCGTGAGCAGAAGGCCTGGGCATAGATGCCTCGGCCGCCTTCGCGCTGGGGGGCGCCGTTGTCGCGGTAGATCTTCACCCGTTCGAGGCCGCAGGAGGGTGACTTCTGCATGAAGATGTAGCCGCACAGATCGGTCAGCTCACCGGCCATCTGTTCGCCGTAGGCAGCCAATGGGGCGGTGACATTGATGTCGCGGTGCACGGTACCGACCGCCTGGGTGTGATCCTTGTCACCGACCAGGCGAATCGGCTCGCGGGGCGTCCCCAGACCGATGGCAACCTCGGGGCAGACCGGAACGAACTCGAAGTGCTCGACCAGAATCCGGCTGCACCAGCGCGATTCCTTGTGCCCGGCGTTATAGCGCACAGGCGCACCGAGCAGGCAGGCACTGATACCGATCTTGGGTTTGCTGACGCTGGGCTCTTGCATGACGGACCTCTTCTGAAACCTGTACATACTGACAACGCTGTACAGCATAGTTTCATCATAAATCCGGATTTGTACAGGCTAAATTCTTTGTACAGGTATTCGCAGGCGGAAAGCGGGGTTGCCTCTCACTGCCAGCCCATCTTCCAGGTCTGCATGTCCTGCAGCGCTTGCCACGGCAAGCGCTGGGCACGGTGGGTGAGGACCGCTTGCAACTCTACTTCCAGCACGACGCCGTCGTCGTCGCAGAACACCTCGCTCACCAGAAAGTGTTTCTCGCGGTTGACCGGGCGCACGGCGGTCCACTTCGACAGCATCAGCTTGCGCGGATTGAGCCGGTGTCGAGCGTTCATTGCAGATGCTCGAGCAGGCGCCGCGCGGCCTCCTGGCCGCTGAGCCAGGCGCCCTCGACGCGGCCCGACAGGCACCAGTCGCCGCAGACGTACAGGCCCAGGTCGGGATCGGCCAATGCCCCCCACTCATGGGGCTGGGCCGGGCGCGCGTAGAGCCAGCGATGGGCCAGGCTCAGGCTGGGTGGGGGCATCGGGCAACTGACCAGTTCGGCGAAGGCACCGTGCAGCTGTTCGATGACTGCCTCGCGGGACAGGTCGATATGCTGCTTGCTCCATGCGCTGGTGGCATGCAGCACCCAGGTGTCGCTGCTGTCCTCGCGTCCTGGCTTGCTGCCACTTCGCGCCAGCCAGTCCAGTGGGCTGTCCTGCACGAAGCAGCCTTGCATCGGGGTATCCAGCGGCGTATCGAAGCTCAGTGCCACCGACCAGGTCGGATCCATCTTGACCCCGGCCACCTGCGTGGCGAGCTTCGGTGCGCTGGCCAGCAGGGCAGTGGCCTGAGGTGCGGGCACGGCAAGCACGACATGGCTATAGGGCCCATGGCTGGTGCCCTCGGCATCGAGCAGTTCCCAGAATTCTTCGCCCTTGAACACCTCGGCGATTCGGCAGGAAAAAAACGCGGGGAGGTCGGCAGCCATGGCCTTGGCGATGGCGCTCATCCGTGGCGTACCCACCCAGCGAACCTGTTCGTCGGGCGATGGGCTCAGGCGACCTTGCTTGGCGTTGTACAGCGAAGGTGACCACGGCTGCACGCAGCCTTCGGCCTGCCATTGCTGGACCTGCGCCACGAAGCGCCGGTCGCGAGCGGTAAAGTACTGTGCGCCAAGGTCGATGGAACCCACCTCGCTGCGCTTGCTGGACATGCGGCCGCCTACGCCCCGTGCCTTGTCGAAGAGATGCACGGTATGGCCAGCCTTGCGCAAAACCTGCGCAGCCGACAGCCCGGCCATGCCGGTGCCGATGATCGCGATGGGGACAGGCCGGTCAGACGAACTTCCAGCAAATAAACTCCCAGCAAATAAACTCATAGTGCCCTCGTAACAGCTTCGTAAGCGCTATGCACACGTGTGTTCGGAACAAACAAACCTGTACAAAAGTCTTAATAAGTATAAGTTAACGGGATCCTTTTCGCTCAGGTGTCCTATGGTTCATGAGAGAGCCCCGTGTAGGGAAAGTGCCTCTCTCTTGAAAATAGACTAGCGCTGCAGACGCAACGCCACATTGGAGAAAACCTTATGCACATATTGCTGACCGGCGGCACCGGGCTCATTGGCCGCAAGCTTTGCCAGCACTGGGTGGGCCAAGGGCATCAGCTGACCGTGCTCAGTCGCCAGCCGGGGCAGGTCAAACAGCTGTGCGGGGCCAGTGTGCGCGGCGTGGCGCAGCTTGAAGAAATCGGCGACGAAACGGTCGACGCGGTAGTCAACCTGGCCGGCGCGCCGATTGCCGATCGGCCCTGGACGGCCAAGCGCCGTGCGTTGCTGTGGAGCAGCCGGATCACCCTGACCGAGCGTCTGTTGGCCTGGCTGGAAAGCCGCGCGCAACGGCCCGAAGTGCTGATTTCCGGCTCGGCGGTAGGCTGGTATGGCGACGGCGGCGAACGCGAGTTGAATGAGACGTCGCAACCGGTCAAGGAAGACTTTGCCAGTCACCTGTGCATCGCCTGGGAAGAAACCGCCCTGCGCGCCGAAGCCTTGGGTATCCGCGTGGTGCTGGTGCGTACCGGGCTGGTATTGGCCAGCCAGGGCGGCTTTCTCAAGCGTCTGACACTGCCGTTCAAACTCGGGCTCGGTGGCCCGATCGGCAGTGGTCGGCAATGGATGCCGTGGGTTCACATCGACGATCAAATCGCCCTGATTGATTTTCTCTTGCACAAGATTCAGTGCCGCGGTCCCTATAATGCCTGCGCGCCGGAACCGGTACGCAATCGCGAATTCGCTCGGCAACTGGGACGTGTGCTGCATCGACCGGCTTTTCTGCCGCTGCCATCGCTGCTGCTCAAGGCCGGACTCGGCGAGCTGTCGGGGCTGCTGCTCGGCGGCCAGCGTGCGCGCCCGGTGGCGTTGCAGGCGGCCGGGTTCACGTTTCGCTACAGCGAACTCTCTGCCGCGCTGACCGAACTGTCCCGACGGCTTTGAGCTCTAACCACAGAATCTGGAAATAGGATGCTGCATGACCGATCACGCCCTGCTGCTGGTCAACTTGGGATCGCCCGCATCGACCCAGGTGGCCGATGTACGTAGCTATCTCAACCAGTTCCTGATGGACCCCTATGTCATCGACGTGCCCTGGCCGGTGCGGCGGCTGATCGTGTCGCTGATTCTGATCAAGCGCCCCGAGCAGTCAGCCCACGCCTATGCCTCGATCTGGTGGGACGAAGGCTCGCCACTGGTGGTGCTGACCCGGCGCCTGCAAGCGATCATGACCGAGCAATGGCGCCATGGCCCGGTGGAGGTCGCCATGCGTTATGGCGAGCCCTCGCTGGACACGGCGTTGTCGCGTCTGGCCGGGCAGGGTGTGCAGAAGGTGACCCTCGCGCCGCTTTATCCCCAGTTCGCCCAGAGCACCGTGACCACGGTGATCGAGCAGGCTCGCAAGGTGGTGCGCGAGCGCAAGCTGGCAATGCAGTTCAGCGTGTTGCAGCCGTTCTATGACCAGCCCGAATACCTGGATGCACTGGTGGCCAGTGCCAAGCCCTACCTGGCGCAGCCCCATGATCATCTGTTGATGAGCTTCCATGGCTTGCCCGAGCGGCACCTGACCAAGATCGACCCGACCGGCAGCCACTGTCTGCGTACCGCCGACTGCTGCCAGAATGCTCCACCTGAAGTGCTTGCCGTCTGCTACCGCGCCCAGTGCCTGCGCACGGCCAGCGCTTTCGCCGAGCGCATGGGGCTGGCCGAAGGCAGCTGGTCGGTGTCGTTCCAGTCCCGGCTGGGTCGGGCCAAGTGGATCGAACCGTACACCGAGGCTCGTCTCGACGAATTGGCCAAACAAGGCGTAAAGAAACTGCTGGTGATGTGCCCGGCCTTCGTTGCCGACTGCATCGAGACCCTTGAGGAAATCGGCGACCGTGGTCGCGAGCAGTTCTGCGAGGCGGGCGGCGAGGAGTTGGTGCTGGTGCCGTGCCTCAACGATCACCCGCAATGGGGTGAAGCTTTGAATACCCTGTGCGAACGGGCGCCGCTGATGCTGTAACGAAGGAATGGAAAGCCGGGAGCGCCGTTGCGGCGCTCCCGGCCAGGCTCAGGCTTGAGGTGTCTTCTTCCAGTCGCCGTGCCCTGGCAGCAGCAGGTTCAAGGCAATGGCCACCACGGCGCACAACGCAATGCCCTTGAGGCCGAAATCGTCAGACCCGGTCCCGGTGCCGACCAGCACGCCACCGATACCGAACACCAACGTCACCGAGACGATCACCAAATTGCGTGCCTCGGCCATGTCGACCTTGTGGCGAATCATGGTGTTCAGGCCCACAGCGGCGATGGAGCCGAACAGCAGGCACAGGATGCCGCCCATCACCGGCACCGGAATGCTCTGCAGCAGCGCGCCGAATTTGCCCACGAAGGCCAGGCTGATCGCGAAGATCGAGGCCCAGGTCATGATCTTGGGGTTGTAGTTCTTGGTCAGCATGACCGCGCCAGTCACTTCCGCGTAGGTCGTGTTGGGCGGGCCGCCGAACAGCCCGGCAGCGGTGGTGGCGATACCATCGCCGAGCAGGGTACGGTGCAGGCCGGGTTTCTTCAGGTAGTCACGTCCGGTCACACTGCCCACGGCGATCACGCCACCGATATGCTCGATGGCCGGCGCCAAGGCTACCGGAACGATGAACAGGATGGCCTGCCAGTTGAACGCCGGCGCAGTGAAGTGCGGCAGCGCCAGCCACGAGGCTGCAGCGATCTTGGCCGTGTCGACCACACCGAAGGCGAAGGACATGCCGAACCCGACCAGTACCCCGGCGATGATCGGCACCAGGCGAAAGATGCCCTTGCCGAACACGGCCACGATGATGGTGGTGAGCAGCGCCGGCATCGAGATCCACATGGCGGTGGTGTAGGGGATCAGCTCGGTGCCATCGCCGGCCTTGCCCATCGCCATGTTGGCGGCAATCGGCGCCATGGCCAGCCCGATGGAGATGACCACCGGCCCGATCACTACCGGTGGCAGCAGGCGATCGATGAAGCCGGTGCCCTTGATCTTCACTGCCAGCCCGAGAAAGGTGTAGACGAAGCCGGCGGCCATGATCCCGCCCATGGTCTCGGCCAGGCCGAACTGGCCCTTGGCCAAGATGATCGGCGTGATGAAGGCAAAGCTCGATGCCAGGAACACCGGCACCTGACGACCCGTCACCAGTTGGAACAGCAGCGTGCCCAACCCGGCGGTGAACAGCGCCACGTTCGGGTCCAGGCCGGTGATCAGCGGCATCAATACCAGCGCGCCGAATGCCACGAAGAGCATCTGCGCGCCGGACAGTACTTGCCGCCACAGCGGATCGTTGAACTCGTCCTGCATGGGTCAGGCGTCCTTCTGCTTGGTGCCGAAGATCTTGTCGCCGGCATCGCCCAGCCCGGGGATGATGTAGCCGTGTTCGTTCAGGCGTTCGTCGATCGAGGCGGTGTAGATCTGCACGTCGGGATGCGCCTTCTCCACAGCGGCGATGCCCTCGGGAGCAGCCACCAGCACCATGGCGCGGATTTCCTTGCAGCCGGCCTTCTTCAGCAGGTCGATCGTGGCAACCATCGAGCTGCCGGTGGCCAGCATCGGGTCAATAATCATCGCCAGGCGCTCGTCGATCTCGGGTACCAGCTTCTCCAGGTAAGTGTGCGCTTCGAGCGTGTCTTCGTTGCGCGCAACGCCGACGGCGCTGACCTTGGCGCCCGGAATCAGACTGAGCACGCCGTCGAGCATGCCGATGCCGGCGCGCAGGATGGGCACCACGGTGATTTTCTTGCCGGCGATCTTTTCGACCTGCACCGGGCCGGCCCAGCCTGGGATCTCGTAGTTTTCCAGGGGCAGATCCTTGGTAGCCTCGTAGGTGAGCAAAGCTCCGACTTCCTGGGCGAGTTCGCGGAAGTTCTTGGTGCTGATGTCGGCACGGCGCATGAGGCCGAGCTTGTGGCGGATCAGCGGGTGGCGGATCTCACGGATAGGCATGGGGAAAGGCTCCGAACGGGCAAAAAAACGGCGGTAGATTAATCTATTGTATCGAGGTGTCCTATAGACATGCTGCACGTTAGTACATGAAACCTTGGATTGTGCTTGATTCGTGTCGGGTGTGTGCGTACCTTTGCCCGCTTTTCTTCCACCGCCCCCCTTGGAGAGCGTCATGTCCGCTGATCTCGAGCACATCCGTCAAGTCATGCGAGAGGCCGACTGCCTATATACAGAAGCCCAGGTCGAGGCCGCCATCGCCAAGGTTGGCGCGCAGATCAACGCTGAACTGGCCGAGCGCAATCCGGTGGTGTTCTGTGTGATGAACGGCGGGCTGATCTTCTCCGGCAAGCTGCTGACCCACCTCAATTTTCCGCTGGAGGCGTCGTACCTGCACGCCACCCGCTATCGCAACGAAACCCGCGGTGGCGACTTGTTCTGGAAGGCCAAGCCGGAAATCTCCTTCATCGACCGCGACGTACTGATCATCGATGACATTCTCGATGAGGGCCATACGCTCAGCGCCATCATCGATTTCTGCAAGCATGCCGGCGCGCGTGCCGTGCACACGGCGGTGCTGATCGATAAAGACCACGACCGCAAGGCCAGCCCAGACCTCAAGGCCGACTTCGTGGGCTTGCCGTGCATCGACCGCTACATCTTTGGCTACGGTATGGATTACAAGGGCTACTGGCGCAACGCCGCTGGCATCTTTGCCGTCAAAGGCTTGTAAAGCCCGCAGCACCTCATGCGCCGCCGACGCGGCTCGCGCCGCTGCTACAGAAGCACCGCGATCCCTGTAGCAGCGGCGCAAGCCGCGTCCAGCGCCGCCGCCACAGAAACACCGCGATCCCCTGTAGCAGCGGCGCAAGCCGCGTCCGGCCTCGCAACGGATTCAAACCTCTGCTACATGCTAAAGTCAGCGGCTCTTTCACAAGGAGCCGCTCATGCGCCTGATCGTTGCCACCATTGCCTTGCTGACCTGCCTGCCGCTGGTCGCCGCGCCTGCGCATGGGCCCCTGCACGAACAATTCCTGCCGCCGGATGAACAATCCCTGCGTCAGGGCGATCCGCAACAACAGCTACTGCAGGTGACCAGCTACTCGGTGGTCATGGGCAACCAGCGGCTTTCCAACCAGCAACCCATCCCCGTGACCGCACCGATGCTGCTGCGCTTGAAAGGCAAGGCGCTCAGCAAGGACGCAAAGCTGGCCGAAGTACTGATCACTTTCGACGGCGAAAGCAAAAGCCTGAAGCGGCCGGCCTTCGACGAGGCCAGCGGTACCCTGGCCTTGACCTATCCGCTGAGTCAGTACCGGATCCTGCTCGATCTACTGCGCAACGATACCGTCTATGTACAATTTCTCAGCTATCCGAATGGCCATGTCTGGGCCGATCTGCATACCGCAAGCGTACGCGCGCGTTGAGCCCATGGCGGTGCCAAAGGTAGACTGCCAGCCCCGTGAATGACCGTGATAGCCAATGGAGTCGGTAATGCGTAAAGACAAGAAGCAATTGATTGGCGACGAGATCGGCGATGAGCAGATCAAGCTGTTCCTGAATTTCGAGCCGGTCGATGCCACCTCGCCGTCGCTGCACAAGTTGATCAAGGCGTATCGTGGTTTGCGTGTCGATGATTTCGCGCGCTTTCTGGTGTTCTTCAAGAAAGCCGGCTACGAGTTGGACGGCAAGGACGAACACGGCAACGATTTTGTCGCGTTGATTCGCGATCAGCGCAACGCCCCGGAATACATCGACCTGATCCAGCAAGCCCAGGCCTGACGCGCGACCCCCTGTAGCAGCGGCGCAAGCCGCGTCGGCGGCCAAGGCGGTGCATCAGGAAGACCGCAGTGCCCCCGGACGCGGTGTATCAGGAAAAACGCGGCGCCCCCGGACGCGGCTTGCGCCGCTGCTACAAGGGCGGTGCAAGCCGTGTCGGCGGCACATGCGGTGTCTCAGGAAAAACGCGGTGTCCCCGGACGCGGCTCGCGCCGCTGCTACAAGGGCGACGCGATCCCGTGTAGCAGCGGCGCAAGCCGCGTCGGCGGTATGCGCGATGCGTCGGGGGGAACACGCCGGGGCTCAGGCGTAATACTGCACACCGTCGGTTTTCTCGGTAAGTTCGAGCGCCACGTCGCTGTCATGGCTGACACGACGATAAGCCTCGGCATCCACCGCCAGCACCTTTTCGCGCGCCGGGAAGATTTCCGCCAGCTTGGTCGCCCAGGCCGGTGAGCGCGTCTGCTCGGGGAAGCAGCGTTCCAGCAGGTCGAGCATGATCGACACGGTCACCGAAGCGCCTGGCGAGGCCCCAAGCAGCGCCGCCAGCGAGCCATCGGCCGCCGACACCAGCTCGGTACCGAATTGCAGCACGCCGCCTTTCTTCGGATCCTTCTTGATGATCTGCACACGCTGGCCAGCCACTTCCAGGCGCCAATCTTCGGCACGGGCCTCGGGGTAGAAGCGACGCAACGATTCCAGACGCTGCTCCATGGACTGACGTACTTCGCTCATCAGGTACTTGGTCAGGTCCATGTTGTCTCGTGCCACGGCCAGCATCGGGCCGATGTTGGCCGCGCGTACCGAGAGGGGCAGGTCGAGGAACGAGCCATGCTTGAGGAACTTGGTGGTGAAGCCCGCGTACGGCCCGAACAGCAGCGACTTGTTGCCATCGACCACGCGAGTGTCCAGGTGCGGCACCGACATGGGCGGCGAGCCCACGGCGGCCTGGCTGTAGACCTTGGCCTGGTGCCGCTGGACCACCTCGGGATTGTCGCAGCGCAGCCACTGGCCGCTTACCGGGAACCCGCCGAAGCCCTTGCCTTCCTCGATACCGGACATCTGCAGCAGCGGCAACGCCGCACCACCAGCGCCCAGGAACACGAATTTGGCATCGATCTCGCGAGTGTTGCCACTGTTGACGTCCTTGACGGTGACCGTCCAGCCACTGCCCGTGCGGGCAAGGCCGGTGACTTTCTTGCAGTACTTGACCTGCGCGCCCGGCGCACTGGCCAGGTGGGCCAGAAGCTTGTTGGTCAGGGCGCCGAAGTTGACGTCGGTGCCGCCCATCACACGGGTGGCGCTGATGTGCTGGTCGGCAGGCCGCCCCGGCATCATCAACGGCATCCATTCGGCCATCTTCGCCTTGTCTTCGGTGTATTCCATGTCCGCGAAGGCATGGTGGGTCTTGAGCAGTTCATAGCGCTTCTTGAGGAAGGCCACACCCTTGTCGCCCTCGACATAGCTCAGGTGCGGTACCGGACTGATGAACGAGCGCGCCGAACCGAAGCTGCTCTTCTTGCTCAGGTAGGCCCAGAACTGCTTGGACACCTCGAACTGGGTGTTGATCTGTACGGCTTTCTTGATATCGATGGAGCCATCGGCGGCTTGCGGCGTGTAGTTGAGCTCACACAGACCGGCGTGGCCGGTACCGGCGTTGTTCCACGGGTTGGAGCTTTCCGCGGCACCGGAATCCATGAGCTCGACGACTTCCAGCTTCAATGCCGGGTCGAGTTCCTTGAGCAGTACGGCCAAGGTGGCACTCATGATGCCGGCCCCTACCAATACCACGTCGACTGCTTCGTTTTGCGCCATTTAACGCGTCTCCAAAATCTTCAGCACCCATTGACAGCATGGGACCCCGGTACGTCTGTGCAGGCCTGGGTCGCCATGTCCGAAACTTCGCAACTGCATCGCTGAATGGCCTATGCCGACGGGTTCGTCGGGCATGGCCCATGAACTCACGTCTGGCCCGCCAGCGCCATAGGACCAAGGTTCATGGAACCCGGTCGATACGCGCGCTCAGCGACCGAAACCCTTCATGCGAAGCGTTCGATCCTTCCTCGTTGGGCTGTTCGGGACGCAGATAGTGCTGGTACAGATCCAAGACTTTTCATTTGCTCGCCACACTCTTGTGAAGTTGTGAAACCCGTTTTTTCACGCTCTTTTGGAGTCGTGAACCTCAAGAAGGCTGCTTGGGAAACCGGCAGCGGCAGGGGTGGCGCAAGCAAATGGAAACGCCAGCGCGTGACCTGCGTGGGCGGCTCTCTGTGGGCGGTGCGGAAGCCAAGACGAGTGCGTTGGCGGTGATGCGAGGCCCGATCAGGAGACGTCCTTATAATCGGGGGAAGATTATAGCGATGAAACGTGGCGAGTTGATCGTTATTTACAGGCTTTTGGTGACCGGGCAGTCAGGCATGCACGGCTCGAATGCCGCCAGCCCCCGTGGCATGGGCGCTGACGCGGGCATGGGCGGGCAATGGCTGGCCCAACCATTGTGGGCGAATATCGCCAACCTCGACCCAACCGTCACCGCTGGGGGGCAGTTGGCACTGTTTGAAGGCGCGGCACAGACCCTGCCGGTCGAGCGCGACGTAGCAGCGGTAGGGCTGGCTGGCCCGGAACAGAGACTTGAGAAAACCCATGAGTGTTTCTCCGTGCGGTGGACTGTGGAGCCGATACTGCCCAAGGACGGTGACAGGCTGATGACACGCCGCGCATCGCCGTTGCATGCGCATTTTTCATGGCTGGTCCATTGCCTCCAGGCCCCGCTATACTCCCGGCTTATTCACTGCCCGTTGCCGGAGAGATGCGCATGTTGCACCGCCTGTTGTTCACCATGATCACTGTGACCAGTCTGACGTTGGTCGGTTGTGCCAACAGCCCGCAACAACTCAGCCCGCAGCCGCGCCTGACCTCGCAGTTCGCCGCCGTCGGCCAGGGCCAAGCCGTGGCCGTGCGCGTCGTCGATGGCCGACCTTCGCCCACCCTGGGCACCCGTGGTGGCCTGTATCCGGAAACCAGCGCGGTGAGCGTGGCCCCCAACGACGTATTGCCCAAGCTGCAGGCCCAAGCCGAAGCAGCCGTTCGCCTGCTGGGCTTCACGCCCACTGCGAACAACGGCAGCGCGCCGACGCTGACCATCACCCTGGCCGAACTCAAGTACCAGTCGCCCAAGGACAAGATGTACGTCACCGAAGCCAACATCGGCGCCACCTTCAAGGCCGACGTCACCAACGGTGGTCGCCACTACAGCGGCCGCTACGGCGCCTCGCTGAACCAGCGCTTCGGCATGGCGCCGAATCAGGAAACCAACACCAAGCTGGTCAGCGACGTCCTCAGCGACGCACTGACCCGCGTGTTCAAGGACGCCACCATCGGCCAGACCCTGTCCCAGCGTAATTTCTGACAGCGTCGGCCAGGCATGAAAAAGCCCGCGTTCATCGCGGGCTTTTTTGTGGGTCGGGTTTTATCAGGTGCAGCATTCAGGCAGCGCGCATGTGAAAGTCGAGCAAGCTGATGCCGGTGCCCAGGTCCAGCTCCGGCCAGTCGCCATGCTGATGACCGCCGAGCGCGCAGTACACCAGCCACTGTCGATCCTGGACATTGAAGGCCAAGGCGTCGATCAGGGCTTCCTGCTCGTCGCTGGCGGCAATGTGGTAGAGGCGATCCTGGTTCAGGGCGTGCAGCATGACGGGCATCCAAAGCGTGTTGGGTAAGGGTGCAACACGATGCCTGCTTTGTGTGAAAGGGGCGTTACGGCCCCATGACCATCCCGTTACGCCCCTTGCACGGGTCGACCCTAAAGCGGCAGTCCCGCCTTGACCCGGTACTGGTTGCGCACCGGCGTGGCGTATTGCAGCACCAGGAATGGTCGTTGCTCCACCGGGCATTCGCGCAGCCGGCGCAGCCATTCGGCGCGGGCCTTTTCCAGTTCGGCGGCGGGAAACACATCGGCGGCCGCAGGTACCTGCAGTTCAGGGTCGGCATCGGCCCACTGCGCATAGGCTAGGTAGTGCACCGGGAACAGGCGATAGCCGCCCAGGATCTGCCGATCGATTTCCGTAGCCAGCTGCTTGGTGTCTTCGAACAGCTCGGTGATGGGCGGTGCGAAGTTGATGTGCACGCGGCCCTTGTAGCCGGTGATGCCCTGGGCAATGCTGACGTCGTCTTCGCCAGGCGCCTTGTTGTAGGCGCCCTTGGTGGCGCGAATGTACAGCTCGCGCGCCTTGGCCTGGTCACAGGGGTCGTACTCGTAGCTGATCGACACCGGCGTCAGGTTCAGCGCCTTGATCGTTTCGCCGAAGGGCTCGTCCTTGCGGCTCATGTGGAACATCTTGAGGATCGCCGAATCGGTACGGTCGTCACCGTCCTTGGCCCGGCCCTCGGCCTGGGCAATCCAGATCGAGGCGACGTCGTTGCGGATCGAGTGGTTGATGTAGGCAGACAGCAGTTGGTAGGACGCCAGTTTTTCCCGGCGCCCGACCAGCGAGCGATGGACGATGAAGCTTTTGTTCAATCGCATCAGGTCGCTGACGAAGGGCTTCTGCAGCAGGTTGTCGCCGATGGCGATGCGCGGCGTCGGCAGCCCGGCGTGATACACCGCGTAGTTGACGAACGCCGGATCCATGACGATATCGCGATGGTTGGCCAGGAACAGATACGCGCTGCCGGACTTGAACTGCTCGACGCCGGTGTAGGTCACACCGTCGGTGGCGCGGTCGATGGTGTGGTCGACGTAGAACTCAACCTTGTCCTGCAAGGTCGCCACGTTGGTGACATCCTTGAACTCGCGGCGCAGACGCCGCGCGATCAGTGGCTTGAGCAGCCAGCCAAAGGTCTTGGCCTGACGCGGGAAGCGGAAGTGGGTGAGGATATCCAGGAATGCCGGGTCGCTGAGCAACCGTGCCAGAACGGCAGGTACTTCAGCGTCGTCGTACGGTCGGATGGCATCGAATTCGCCCATCATGCTCTCTTGTTGGAAACGGCTAAGGTAAAGGTACAGGCGCAAGGTTGTGGGCAAAGGGTAGGGGCCCATGTAGCCAACGGCCTGCAAACAGAGTGGCGATTATACGCACAAGTGAGACGTGGAGGCCGCGATGCTGGAAACCCAAGATTACGATTGCCCCTATTGCGGCGAGCCGGCCGAAGCGGTACTCGACCTGTCCGCTGGCGATCAGGACTATATAGAAGACTGCCCGGTGTGCTGCCGCCCCATCATCTTCGCCCTGCAGACCGATGGCGAAGACTGGTCGCTGCACGTGCGCAGCGAGAACGAGTGATGCAGCGCATCTACGAGCCCGCCAGCCTGCTGGAGGCACAGATGCTTCTGGGCATGTTGGAAAACGAAGGGGTGGGTGCGCACCTGGCAGGGCGGGATCTGGTCGGCGGGATGGGCGATCTGCCTGCCATGGGCCTGCTGGGTTTGCTGGTGGCCGACGAGCAGGCCGATTACGCACGGCAGCTGATCGGTGAGTACAATGCCGCGCTGCCCATGTCGGGCGAGGAGCCCGACAGTTTTCCCGGGGTTCTGCTGTGCTAGACCCCTCAAGAGTTTTTTTCTGATGTGTGGACGTTTTGCCTTGTTTCGCTGGTCACCCGGTTTTGCTGCGCAAGAGGGCTTTCCCGAAGGCCAGCAGGCGCAATGGAACATATCGCCGGGTGACTCGGTGCTGATCCAGCGCCGCGAGGGTGAGCGCTCGACCCTGGCCAAGGCACGCTGGGGGCTGACCCCGCCGTGGTTAACCGACCTGTCGCGGACCCCGGCCCACGCGCGTGCCGAGACGGTGGCCGAACAGCCGATGTTTCGCGAGGCGCTGCGCCTGCGCCGCTGCCTGATTCCGGCCAACGGCTTCTATGAATGGCGGGGCAATGTGCGCAAACGGCCGTTCTGGCTGACGCCGGGAGAGGGGTCGTCGCTGTTTTTCGCGGGAATCTGGGAAGCGTACCCCGTGCAGGAGCAGGTCTGGCTGAGCACGGCGGTGGTGACTCAGCCGGCGATGAGCCAGCGTCGGCCGCTGATCCTCGATGCCGCAGGCCAAGCGGCCTGGCTGGATCCGGAAACGCCCATGGCCATCCTGCAATCGCTGCTCGCCGCGCCCCAGGCTGCGCTGCGCGAACGCCCCTTGGCGAACCTGGTCAACGACCCCAAGCTCAATGCTCCTGAATGCCTCACCCCGGCGTGATGTCTTTCCAGCGACCGCGTCGCTCTTTTCGCGGCCACTGACCGCTCCTACGGGGGAGGGGAAGGGGGCGGTGCACCCGTAGGAGCGATCCGTGGCCGCGAAGCAGTCACCGCGATGCATCAGGCCGGGCACCTGCGCAGGTGTCGTGTCCGATATGCACCGTGTAGGATACCGCCAGGTTTACCAGGAGAGTCCCAATGGGCAAGTTCTTCATTCCGGCCACCCTGGCCGTCAGCGTTCTGCTGGCCGGTTGTCAGGCCGTCAACACCACCAGCTCCGGCGCCGTGGGTGTCGATCGCAAGCAATACATGTTCAGCATGTTGTCCACCGATGAAGTGAACAAGATGTACGCGCAGTCCTACCAGCAGACCTTGACCGAGGCCAGCGGCAAGGGTGTGCTCGACAAGACCAGCGCTGAGGCCAAGCGCGTGCAGGCGATCGCCGATCGGCTGATCGCCCAGGCGCCCAAGCTGCGCCCGGATTCAGCGCAGTGGCAATGGGAAGTGAATCTGATCAAGAGTGACGAGCTCAACGCCAACTGCGGTCCCGGCGGCAAGATCATTGTCTACACAGGCCTGATCGACACCCTGAAACTCACCGACGACGAAATCGCCGCCGTGATGGGCCATGAAATCGCCCACGCCCTGCGCGAGCACGGTCGCGAAGCGATGTCCAAGGCCTATGGCATCCAGATGGCGCGCAGCGGGGCAGGGGCCTTGCTGGGGCTGGGCGAAGACAGCCTGAAACTGGCCGATACCGTGGTCAACTACAGCCTGACCCTGCCCAACAGCCGCAGCAACGAGAACGAAGCCGACCTGTTCGGCCTGGAGCTGGCGGCGCGTGCCGGGTTCGACCCCAACGCCGCGATCACCTTGTGGAACAAGATGACCGCAGCGGCAGGCAGCAACTCGCCACCGGAATTCATGAGCACTCACCCGGCATCGGCGAGCCGGATTTCTTCCTTGCAGGCGGCGATCCCCAAGGTCATGCCGTTGTATGAGCAGGCGAAGAAGTCCTGATGTATCGCGGCGGCTGATTCGCGGGCAGAGACCCGCTCCCACAGAAGAGCCTTGATACCGAGGTCCCCTGTGGGAGCGGGGCTGGCGGCGAGCCCTCTGCCCGCGAAGGCCTCACCGCCCATCTACACCCAGCCGCTCACCTTCATCGCCTGGTACACCGCAACGAACGCCAGAATGAAAAACGCTCCCGAGGCCAATCGGCGGATCAACGTCAGCGGCAGCTTGTCGGCAGCGAAGTTACCCGCCAGCACCACCGGCACGTTGGCAATCAGCATGCCCAGCGTGGTGCCGATGATGACCATCAGCAAGTGCGGATACTGCGCGGCCAGCATCACCGTCGCGACCTGAGTCTTGTCGCCGATCTCGGCAATGAAAAACGCGATCAACGTGGTCATGAACGGCCCGTAGCGCCGTGCGGTGTTGGCCTCGTCGTCGTCGATCTTGTCCGGTATCAGGGTCCACAGCGCGGTGGCGGCAAAGCTTGCGGCCAGGATCCAGTGCAGCGCGACATCGGAGAAGAAGCTGCTGAACCAGGCGCCCACCGCACCGGCGGCTGCATGGTTGGCCAAGGTGGCGGCGACGATGCCAGCAATGATCGGCCAGGGCTTGCGGAAGCGCGCCGCAAGGATCAAGGCGAGCAACTGGGTCTTGTCGCCGATTTCGGCCAAGGCCACCAGCCCGGTAGGGACAAGTAGGGATTCCAACATCAGGAGCGTTCCTATGGGGGCGGGTCGACACGGCTATGACACGAACAGCCTCCCCGCCCCGGGTAAGGTGTGCGTGTCATAGGTCTTGTCAAACCTGGGCCGTCTGTGCGGCCGCTGGGTCGCACGCGCCATGGCCTGAGGGCCAAGTATGTTGACGCGTGCCTGGCGAGCTGGCGCTCGCGGGAGACTACTCCCCTAGGACGGTGCGGATTCTGCCTAGGCGATCACGATAGAGCAAGAAAATATTTCGCTATTTGACAGCGCGATAAATCTTGAAACCGCGACCCTCGGCCACCGTCTGGCAGCGCCCGAAAGCGCCTTCGATCAGCGGCTGATAGCGCAGGAAACTATTGGCAACCAAGCGAAGTTCACCGCCTTTTTTCAGATGTTGGGCGGATTTTTCCAGCAAGTTTTCGGCGGCGTGATAGCTGGTATGCACGCCCGAGTGGAACGGTGGATTGCTGACGATGGCATCCAGATGCAACGGCGCGGCATCGATACCGTCGCCGGTGATGACGCAGGCTTCCAGCCCATTGGCCGCCAGGGTCAGACGGCTGCTGGCCGTGGCGAAGGCATCGACATCGAGCAACGTCAGTTGGTTGTCCGGGTAGCGACGTTTGAGGCTGGCACCTACCACCCCGGCGCCGCAGCCGAAATCCAGCAGATGGCCGCGAGGCAGGCCGTCGATGTGTTCGAGCAGCAGCTCGGTGCCGCGGTCCAGTCGACCATGGCTGAACACGCCCGGCAGGCTGATCACGGTCAGGGGCTCGCCGGCGATCTGCAGTTGATAGCGCTGCGCCAGGCTTTCCAGTTCCACGGCCTGCGGCGCCTGTTCGACCGTCACTTGCCACAACTGACAATGGCGTGCGCTGTCCAGCTTGCGCGGCTTGCCGAAGGCGTGCAGCAGCTTCGCCGCGCCCTCGATGCCGCCGCGCTTTTCGCCCACCAGATACAACTCGCGACCCTGCAAGCGGGCGGCCAGGGCATTGAGCAGATAACTGGTCAGCTCGCGTGACTTGGGCAGGAACACCACCGCGCCCTCGAAAGCTGTCTGCGGGACGTTCACGCCGAAATAGCTGCGGCCTTCGAAGCGCGCGTCCAGCGCCGCCTGATCGCCGGCATGCCAGCACCAGCCGGCGGCGTTCGGCAACTGGCCGAAGAGGTCATCGGCAGGCAGCCCGGCCAACAGCAGCTGACCTTGGAACAAATTGGCCTGACGAAGCAGCACTTCACTGCGCGGGTCCATGGGAGGGCTCCTGGCAAAAGCGCGGATTCTAACAGACCACGGCCCTTGTCAGACGCTGCGGATGGGCCGTCCGGCGAAGAAAGCCGTAGCGTTTTCCGCCAGTTGGCCAATGATCCGCTGGCGTGCCTCGACACTGCCCCAGGCACTGTGCGGGGTGACGATCAGGCGCGGGATCTCGTTGTCCAGCAGGGGGTTGCCGTCCACCGGTGGCTCCACACTGAGCACGTCGGTGGCCGCTCCGCCCAGGTGGCCACGGCGCAGGGCATCGGCCAGGGCCTGCTCGTCGATGATGCCGCCGCGCGCGGTGTTGACTACGAAGGCATTGGGCTTGAGCAGAGCCAGTTCCGCCGCGCCGATCATGTGTCGGGTGTGCTCGTTGAGCGGGCAGTGCAGGGTCAGGGCATCGACCTGCGGCAGCAGCTCATGCAGCGGCAGGCGATCGGCGCGTGGCGGTCGACCGGGAATCTGCCCCAGCAGCACGCGCATGCCGAAGGCTTCGGCCAGCTTGGCGACCGCGCCACCCAGTTCGCCGTGGCCCAGCAGGCCGAGGGTCTTGCCGTCCAGTTCAACGATGGGGAAATCCAGCAGACAGAACTGCTTGGCCCGCTGCCATTGGCCGGCCGCGATCTCGCGCTGATAATCGGGCAGTCGGGTCGCCAAGGCCAACAACAGCATCAGGGTGTGTTGGGCCACCGAGGGGGTGCCGTAGCCTTGGCAATTGCACACGGTGATACCCAGCTTGCGCGCCGCTTCCAGGTCGACGTTGTTGGTGCCGGTGGCCGACACCAGCACCAGCTTCAGATCCGGGCAGGCCTGCAGGGTCGCGGCGTCCAGATCGATCTTGTTACTGATGGCTACCGATACGCCGCGCAGGCGCTCGACCAGTTGCTCAGGCGTCGTACTGGGGTAGAGCTGCAGGTCGGCGAAGCAGGCCTTGAGCGCGGCAGGGTCCAGGTCACCCAGGTCCAGGGAGCTGTAGTCGAGGAAGGCGGCACGGTGAGCGGGCATGGGTGAACCTCTTGAAGTGGTTGTGGATGTTCTACCATAGCTGCCGGATGAAAATCTTGTGGCCTGACCTGCTGACGTGAGGTAGCGTCCGGGACTGCTTGAGGTCGTCACCGTGTTTGCCACTGCCGCTTGGAGCCTGCTGTCATGTACTGGACCGAATTTCTCACCGTTGCCTTCATTCACCTGCTTGCGGTGGCCAGCCCGGGACCGGACTTCGCGGTGGTGGTGCGAGAGAGCGTCAGCCACGGCCGCCAGGCCGGGCTGTGGACAGCGCTGGGTGTGGGCACGGCGATTTTCGTGCATGTGGGGTATTCGCTGCTGGGGATCGGCCTGATCGTGTCCCAGTCCATCGTGCTGTTCAATGTCCTGAAGTGGGCCGCCGCCGCGTACCTGCTGTACATCGGCTTCAAGGCCCTGCGCGCCAAGCCCGCGCCGCTCGGCGAGCCCACCCACAGTGCGGCACCGGTACAGCGCACACCCAAAGCTGCGTATGTGGCCGGGTTCATGACCAACGGTTTGAACCCCAAGGCCACGCTGTTCTTTCTGTCCTTGTTCACCGTGGTCATCAGCCCCCACACGCCAGTGGTCATCCAGGCCGGTTACGGCGTCTACCTGGCGCTGGCCACGGCGCTGTGGTTCTGCATGATCGCCCTGCTGTTCAGCCAGCGTCGGGTCCGCGAAGGCTTCGCTAGAATGGGGCATTGGTTCGACCGCGCCATGGGTGTGGTTCTGGTGGCGCTGGGGGTGAAGATCGCCCTGAGCGAAATACGCTGAATCGGCTTGGCATGCTCGCCGGATGGCCGGCCTTGCTTATAATGGCCGGGCAGCGCCCTCGCCAGCACCACAACGAACATGGAACAGCGTCGATGAATTCAGTAAACCTGCCCTGTCGCCGGGCCAGATTACCCTTGGCGGTCGGTCTGGCGACGCTTGCCGGGCCGGCGCTTGCCGTCAGTTTCAACATCGGCGAAATCGAAGGCCAGTTTGATTCCTCGCTGTCGGTCGGCGCCAGTTGGTCCACCGCTGGTGCGAACCGCAACCTGATCGGCGTCAACAACGGTGGATCGGGCCTGTCGCAGACCACCGACGACGGTCATCTGAACTTCAAGAAAGGCGAAACCTTTTCCAAGATCTTCAAGGGGCTGCACGACCTGGAGTTGAAGTACGGCGACACGGGCGTGTTCATTCGCGGCAAGTATTGGTACGACTTCGAACTCAAGGACGAAGGCCGCCCCTTCAAGGACATCAGCGACAGCAACCGCAAGGAAGCCGCGCAGTCCTCCGGTGGGCAGATTCTCGACGCGTTCGTCTACCACAACTACGCCATCGCCGATCAACCGGGCTCCGTGCGCCTGGGCAAGCAGGTGGTCAGCTGGGGCGAGAGCACGTTCATCCAGAACGGCATCAATGCGCTCAATCCGATCGACGTCTCGGCCTTTCGCCGACCCGGTGCCGAGGTCAAGGAGGGGCTGATCCCGGTCAACCTGTTCTACGTCTCCCAGAGCCTGACCGACAACCTTTCCGCCGAAGCCTTCTACCAGCTCGAATGGGACCAGACGGTGACCGACAACTGCGGCACGTTCTTCGCCCAGGCAGACGTCGCCGCCGATGGCTGCAGCGATAATCTGCGCCTCCTGGCCAAGCGTTCGAGCCTGCCGGCTGCGGCCCTGCCAGCGCTGACCGCTGCCGGTGTGGATATCAACGAGGAGGGCGTGCGGGTGCGCCGCAGCGGGGACCGCGATGCGCGCGACAGCGGCCAGTTCGGCGTGGCGCTGCGCTACAACTACGATCCGCTGGACACCGAATTCGGTGCCTACTTCATGAACTACCACAGCCGCCTGCCGCTGTTCAACGCGACCGGGGCATCGGCCGCGACCTACGCGGCAGCGTCACGGGCCGGCGCATTGGGCCCGTTGCTGGTGGCGGGCGACTCCAGCTACTTCTACGACTTTCCCGAGGACATCCGCCTCTACGGGCTGAGCTTCGCCACCACGCTACCCACCGGCACAGCCTGGAGTGGCGAGGTCAGCTACCGGCCCAATGCGCCGGTGCAACTCAACACCACCGACATTCTCTTTGCCGGTGTGCGTCCGCTGGGCGGCGCGTACAGCAACGCGTCAGTGCTCGACGGCACGCCCGGAGAAGACCTGAAAGGCTACCGCCGCAAAGAGATCACCCAGCTGCAAACCACCCTGACTCATTTTTTCGATCAGGTCATGGGCGCCGAGCGGCTGACGGTGGTGGGCGAGGTGGGGGTCACCCATGTCGGCGGTCTGGAGAGCTCTTCGCAGATGCGCTATGGGCGTGACGCGATCTTTGGCCCCGGCGCCTTGCCTGCCACCGGTGGCCTGGACACCTGCGCCGCCATCCTCAACACCGGCACCATCGCCGCGGCTGGGCCGGGCACCTCGGCCAGTAACCGCTCGCGCAACTGCACCAATGGCGGCTTCACCACCAGCACCTCGTGGGGGTATCGCGCCCGCGCCATCTGGGACTACAACAGCGTGTTCGCCGGGATCAACCTGCGGCCCAGTATCGCCTGGTCGCACGATGTGTCCGGCTACTCGCCCAGCCCCGGCGGCAACTTCGAGGAAGGCCGCAAGGCGGTCAGCCTCGGGCTCGATGCCGAGTACCAGAACACCTACACGGCGAGTCTGTCGTACACCAATTTTTTCGACGGCAAGTACACCACGGTGGATGACCGCGACTTCGTTGCGCTCAGCTTCGGCGTGAATTTCTGAGCCACCCTGTTCGAGACGATCGGCCATGAACACAAGAACGATGCTGATGCAGGCCGGGATCTTCGGTCTGTCCCTGTGGGCCGGCGCTGCCATGGCAGCGGTCAGCGCACAGGAGGCCGACCAACTGGGCACCCGCCTGACCCCTCTGGGCGCCGAGAAGGCCGGCAATGCCGACGGCTCCATTCCGGCCTGGTCGCCGATGCCGCGCACCGCCGGTACGGTCGACAGCAAGGGGTTTCTCTCCGACCCCTACGCCAGCGAGAAGCCCCTGTTCACCATCACCGCGCAGAACGTCGAGCAGTACAAGGCCAAGTTAGCGCCTGGCCAGTATGCGATGTTCAAGCGCTATCCCGACACCTTCACGATGCCGGTCTACCCCTCCCATCGCGGAGCGAGTGTGCCGGACGAGGTCGCGAGTGCGATCAAGGTCAACGCGACCCATGCTCGGCTGATCGGTGACGGCAACGGTGTGGAAGGCTTTCAGATGGCCACCCCGTTCCCCATTCCCAAGACCGGGATCGAGGTCATCTGGAATCACATTATCCGTTACCGTGGCGGCAGCGTCTCACGGCGCGTGACCCAGGCCACGCCGCAACCCAATGGTTCCTACAGCCTGGTGTATTTCCAGGACCAGTTCGTGTTTCGCGACAGGATGAAGGATTTCGATCCGCAACATCCCGGCAACGTACTGTTCTATTTCAAGCAGGACGTGATCGCGCCGGCGCGTCTGGCGGGCACCGTGCTGTTGGTCCACGAGACCCTGGATCAGGTGGCCGAACCGCGTCAGGCGTGGATCTACAACGCCGGTCAACGCCGTGTGCGACGCGCACCGCAGGTGGCCTACGACGGTCCGGGCACCGCAGCCGATGGTCTGCGCACCTCGGATAACCTGGACATGTTCAATGGCGCTCCGGATCGTTACGACTGGCAACTGGTAGGCAAACAGGAGATGTTCATCGCCCAGAATAGCCACCGGCTCGATTCGCCCAATCTCAAATACGCGGACATCCTCAAGGCCGGCCACATCAACCAGGACCTGGCCCGCTACGAGCTGCGCCGGGTATGGCACGTGGTCGCCACGCTCAAGCCCGGTCAGCGGCACATCTACGCCAAGCGTGACTTCTACTTCGACGAGGACACCTGGCAGGCGGCCGTGATCGATCATTACGATGGCCGTGGACAGCTGTGGCGCGTGGCCGAAGCGCACGCGCAGAACTATTACGACCAGCAGGTACCCTGGACCACCCTGGAGGTGCTCTATGACCTGCAGTCGGGACGTTACCTGGCGCTGGGCATGAAGAACGAGGAAAAGCAGTCCTACGACTTCGGCTTCACCGCCACCAGTTCCGATTTCACCCCGGCGGCGCTGCGCCAGGACGGGGTACGCTAGCTGGCTGCAGGCCATGGCTGACGAGGGCGGAGAGCGCGACACGGGAATCTTTCCCGGTTTTTGCCCTCCAAGTCAGTCACACGTTCATGACCCGTCGCCGCATTTTTTCAGCAGATTTCCGCCTTCATGTAGTAGGAGTTGCCCATGTTTACCTCGCGTCGCTTGATCACTGCCGCCGCTGCCATCGCCCTGTTGTCCGGGTGCGCGTCGCAGAATCCGTATGAAAACCAGGGCCAGGCCCAGGGTTCGTCGGGCATCAGCAAAACCGCCAAGTATGGCGGGCTGGGTGCACTGGCCGGCGCCGTGGCCGGTGCCGCCATCGACCACAACAACCGTGGCAAGGGTGCGCTGATCGGCGCTGCCGTGGCCGGCGCCGCTTCGGCAGGCTACGGCTACTATGCCGACCGTCAGGAAGCGGCGCTGCGTGAAAGCATGGCCAACACCGGTGTGGAAGTGCAGCGCCAAGGCGATCAGATCAAGCTGATCATGCCGGGCAACATCACCTTCGCCACCGACTCGTCGAACATCTCCAGCAGCTTTTACACGCCGCTGAACAACCTGGGCAATTCGTTCAAGCAGTTCAACGAGAACAACATCGAGATCGTCGGCTACACCGACAGCACCGGCAGCCGTCAGCACAACATGGACCTGTCGCTGCAGCGTGCCCAGGCGGTCAGCAACTACCTGACTGCGCAGGGCGTGGATGGCTCGCGCCTGTCGGTACGCGGCGCGGGTCCCGACCAGCCGATCGCCAGCAACGCCGACGCCAACGGCCGTGCCCAGAACCGCCGTGTCGAAGTCAACCTCAAGCCGATTCCCGGCCAGCAGTACTCGCAGCCGGCCCAGCAGCAGTAATCACTGCAAGGCTTGCAAAAATCCCGCTCTGGCAGCGGGATTTTTTATGGGCGATCAGTCTTTCTCAGGCCGCTCCAGCTTGAGTCGCTCCAGCGTTGCGTCCTTCTGTGTCCACAGCGTATTCACCCAGGTCTGAAACAGCGCGCGGTACGTCTCGTCCTGGTCATAGCTGTGGCCGATGAATTGCTCGGGGATCGGCAGCTCCTCGAACAGCACGTGGATTTCGCCCACTCGGCCGCACAGCAGGTCCCAGAATCCGGGTGCGCCCTGTGGGTAGTAGATCGTCACGTTGACCATCGACTGCAACTGCTCGCCCATGGCATCGAGCACGAAGGCGATGCCTCCAGCCTTGGGTTTGAGCAGGTGGCGAAACGGTGAGGCTTGCTGGGCGTGTTTGGCCGGGGTGAAGCGGGTGCCTTCGGCGAAGTTGAAGATGGCGGTCGGCTTGCCGCGAAAGCGGGCGCAGGCGCGGCGGGTGGTGAGCAGGTCTTCGCCTTTCTTCTCCGGATGCTTGGCCAGATAGGCCTTGGAATAGCGCTTCATGAACGGGAAACCGAGCGCCCACCAGGCCAGGCCGATGACAGGTACCCAGATCAGCTCGCGCTTGAGAAAGAACTTCAGCGGTCGGATGCGTCGGTTGAGCACGTATTGCAGGACCAGGATATCCACCCAGCTCTGGTGGTTGCTGGTCACCAGGTAGGAATGCTGGTAGTCCAGCCCCTGCAAGCCCTCGACCTTCCAGCCAATGCCGCCGAGCAGGTTCATCCAGGCCTTGTTGTTGCTGATCCAGGCTTCGTGGATGTGGCGCATCAGTTCGTCGGTCAGGCGCTGCGCCGCCGCGAAGGGCAGGCACAGCTTGATCAGGCTGACGATGAACAGCGGCGTGCAGCAAACGATGGTGTTAAGGGCCAGCAGCAGGGCGGCGCACAGCCCGGTAAGAATCTGCAAGATGATGTTCCTAGAGGTCGAGGGTGCGGTTGGCCTGGATGGCGGTCAGGGCAATGGTGTAGACGATGTCGTCGACCTGGGCGCCACGCGGCAGGTCGTTGACCGGTTTGCGCAGCCCTTGCAGCATCGGCCCCAGGCTGACGCAATCGGCACTGCGCTGGACCGCCTTGTGGGTGGTGTTGCCGGTGTTCAGGTCGGGAAACACGAACACCGTCGCCCGGCCAGCGACCTGGCTGTCCGGAGCCAGCTGGCGTGCGACGTTTTCGTTGGCGGCGGCGTCGTATTGCAGCGGGCCGTCGATCAACAGATCACGCTGGGCCTCCTGCGCCAGCTGGGTCGCCTCGCGGACTTTCTCCACTTCTTCGCCGCTGGCCGAGTTGCCGCTGGAATAACTGATCATCGCTACCCGCGCGGCGATCCCGAACGCTTCGGCCGAGTCGGCGCTTTGCAGGGCGATTTCCGCCAGTTCGGCAGCGCTGGGGTGGGGGTTCATCACACAGTCGCCATATACCAGCACCTGATCGGGAAACAGCATGAAGAACACCGACGACACCAGGCTGCAGCCCGGTGCGGTTTTGATCAACTGCAGAGCCGGGCGGATGGTGTTGGCGGTGGAATGGAGAATGCCCGAGACCAGACCGTCGACTTCATCCAGAGCCAGCATCATGGTGCCGATCACCACGTTGTCTTCCAGCTGCTGCTCGGCCATGGGCGCATTGAGGCTCTTGCTCTTGCGCAGCGCCACCATCGGCTCCACGTAGCGACCGCGAATCAGGTCGGGGTCGAGGATCTCCAGCCCTTCAGGCAGCTCGATGCCCTGGGCACTGGCGACCGCCTGCACGTCGGCGGGCTTGGCCAGCAGCACGCAGCGGGCAATGCCGCGGGTCTGGCAGATGGCCGCTGCCTGGATGGTCAACGGATCGTGGCCTTCGGGCAGGACGATGCGCTTGTCGGCCTGCTGCGCGCGCTGGATCAGCTGATACCGGAACACGGCCGGTGACAGCCGCAGCTCCCGTGGCGTGCCGCAGCGCTGGTGCAGCCACTGGGCATCCAGGTGGCCGGCGACGAAATCGGTGATGATCTCCGCACGCTCGCGGTCATCGATGGGGATTTCCTTGTTCAGCTGGTTCAGGCGTGTGGCGGTGTCGTAGGAACCGGTGCTCACCGACAGCACCGGCAAACCGGCCTGCAGGGCGCCCCGGCACAGTTCGAGGATACGTGGGTCGGGCAGGGTGTCGCTGGTCAGCAGCAGCCCGGCCAGAGGCATGCCGTTCATGGCCGCCAGGCTCACGGCCAGGATGATGTCGTCACGATCGCCCGGGGTCACCACGAGAACGCCCGGTTTGAGCAACTGCACGGTATTGAGCACGGTCCTGGCGCAGATGATGATCTTGTTCATGCGCCGCTGCTCGTAGTCGCCGGCGTTGATCACCTGGGCGCCGAGCAGTTCGGCCACGTCACGGGTGCGTGGCGCGTTCAGGTCGGCCTGGTAGGGAATGCAGCCGAGCAGGCGAAAGTCGCCACCGCGCAGCAGGGGCGAGTGCTCCTTGAGGCGCGCGGCGAACACCTCCATGCTTTCATCGGTACGCACCTTGTTGAGGATTACGCCCAGTACCTTCGGGTCGCGCGGGCCGCCGAACAACTGCGCCTGCAACTCGACCCGGCCGGAGAGCTCGGCGAGCACCTCGTTTTCGGCACTCGACACCAGCACCACATCGGCATCCAGGCTTTTCGCCAGGTGCTGGTTGACCCTGGCGGCATAACTGGCGTTGCGGGTCGGCACCATGCCTTCGACGATGACCACGTCGTTGCCCACGCAGGCCTGCTGGTACAGGGTGAGGATTTCTTCGAGCAGCTCGTCGAGCTGACCATCGCCCAGCATGCGCTCGACGTGGGCCAGGCCCAAGGGCTTGGGCGGTTGCAGGCCATGGGTGCGGGCAACCAGCTCGGTCGAGCGTTCCGGGCCCAGGTCGCCGGGGTGTGGCTGGGCGATGGGCTTTAGAAAACCGACCTTCAGGCCGGCGCGTTCCAGGGTCCTTACCAGCCCCAGGCTGATGGAGGTCAGGCCTACGCCAAAGTCAGTCGGCGCGATGAAGAAAGTTTGCATGCGAGCTTCTCGGGTGAGCTTTGGGCTGCACGCTACAAGCTTCACGCCACGGCCCGCAAGTAGAAACGAATCGCGCCGTGCACAGTCATAATTTCATGGCAGGTGCCAAGGCCTTAACGGGCCGGGCACATTGCCTCGGGTCATCCGTCGGCCGAGTGGGTTCGCTTTCGAGCCAACCCTTGGTTACACTTGGTCGTTCTACATTCTTATGCAAAAGGTCTTACCTCATGCTGATCGCCGCCAACAAGGCTGTCTCCATCGAATACACCCTGACCAACGACGCTGGTGAGGTTATCGACAGCTCCGCCGGCGGCGCGCCGCTGGTTTATCTGCAGGGCGCTGGCAACATCATTCCTGGCCTGGAAAAGGCTCTGGAAGGCAAGCAGGTCGGTGACGACCTGGACGTGGCGATCGAGCCCGAAGATGCCTACGGCGAGTACGCGGCCGAACTGGTCAGCACCTTGTCACGCAGCATGTTCGAAGGCGTCGACGAGCTGGAAGTGGGCATGCAGTTCCACGCTTCCGCACCTGATGGCCAGATGCAGATCGTGACCATTCGTGACCTGGACGGCGACGACGTCACCGTCGACGGCAACCACCCGCTGGCCGGTCAGCGCCTGCACTTCAAGGTCAAGGTCGTCGACATCCGCGACGCCAGCCAGGAAGAAGTCGCGCACGGCCACGTGCACGGCGAAGGTGGTCACCACCATTGATCTGAGCACGGTGCTCCTCTTCGGAGCTACCTGGCGCAGATGCAAACAGGGGGCACGTCAGCGACGTGCCCCCTGTTTTTTGGCCTCCTGTAGGAGCGGTCATCGGCCGCGAAGGGTCAACTCGGTCTGGCTGACACGCAGCATGCGGTTCAGCCTTGGGGGCTCGTTGCAGTCCTCGCAAAGCTTGCCGAAGGTATCGGCGAGCAAGCGTTCGTCAGTTGCTGCTCGAACTGCTCGACGATCGCACCCCAACCCTGAAGCCGGGCATGTCGCCGCGCGTTGAGGCGGACCCTGCGCAGGTTCTCTTCGTCCTCCAGCAACCAGCCAGCGGCTTCCAGAAAGGCCGCCTCGTCGCCAGGCATGGCCAGCGCGCCGCTGTGGCCGTGGCGAATGTGCTGCGCTGCCGCGGCCTCATCGTAGGCCACCACGGCCAGGCCCGATGCCTGCGCTTCCAGCACCACATTGCCGAACGTCTCGGTGAGGCTGGGAAATACGAAGATGTCACCACTGGCGTAATGCTCCGCCAGCGCTTCGCCACGCAATGCCCCACAGAAAATCGCGTCGGGCACCTGCCGCTGCAGATCGCTGCGCCGACTGCCATCGCCGATCACGATCAGCCGGATAAGTCGCTGCGGATGCTGCGCCTGCAGGTAGGCAAACGTGCGCGCGAGCAGGTCCAGGTTCTTCTCCTGCGCAAGACGTCCGACATACAGCACAGCAAGGTCGCCCTCGCTCAGGCCCCAGCGATGGCGCAGGGCCGTGCTCCGCCGCCGAGGATGAAACAGCTGGCTGTCGACGCCGCGCGCCAGCAGATGCAAACGCTCGAAGCCTCGCCGTTGCAACTCCAGACGTTGGCTGATGCAGGGCACCAGGGTCATGCAGGTGCGACGGTGAAACCAGCGCAGATAATGGGTCACCAGACGTGCCAGCAGTCCCAGCCTGCAGTGTGCGGCGTATTGCTGAAAGTTGGTGTGGAAGCCGCTGACCACCGGGACACCCAAGCGCCGGGCGGCACGCAGCGCGCTCAAGCCCAAGGGGCCGGGCGTTGCGACATACACCACATCGGGCCGCCTCGACCGCCAGCGCCGCACCAGCCGCCCCATGGACGACTCGCCCCACTGCAGCCCAGGGTAGCCAGGAATCGGCCAGCCGCGACACAGCATCACATCATCGCTCGGCGCGCTGTCCTGCACTTGCCGGGGCCGCACTACATCCACATGGTGTCCACGGCCGCGCAATCCTTGGCACAAATGGTCGAGCGTGCTGGCAAGCCCGTTGATCTCGGGGGTGAAGGTTTCGGAGACGAGGGTGATATGGAGTGGGAGCGCTGTCATTCAGACAGTTTCGGGGACTTGTATTGCGTTGGTGTGGCGCATTCGTGAGGAATTCATGACGCCATCACCAGCGGTGCGAGCCGTGATCGGTCGCACCGCAAAGACTCACCCCCGCTCACGCACCCAGAACAACGTCGCCCCTGCCACCGCGGCCGGCATCATCAGGACGTTGACCCCCGGAATCAACAGCGCCAGGTAAACGATGCCGCCGAAACTCAGGCTGCGCCAGCGCTTCTGGCGTAGCCAGGCGAGCATGTCCTGCCAGCTCATCTTGTGGTTGTCGGCGGGGTAGTCGATGTATTGGATGGCCATCATCCACACACCGAACAGTAGCCACAGAGGCGCGGCGATGATGTTCAGCATGGGGATGAACGACAGGACGAACAGCGCCAGCGCACGGGGCAGGAAATAGCCGAGCTTGCGGGCTTCGCGAGCCAGAGTGCGCGGAATCATTTCGAGCAGTTCGGCCCAGCGAAAGGGCGGAAACTCGTCCTTGCCCCGAGCCACCACCTCGACCTTTTCCGACAGGAACCCGTTGAACGGGGCGGCGATGATATTGGCCAGCATGGTGAAGCTGAAAAACACCATGAACGCCACCAGCACGGCGAACAGCGGCCAGAGGATGAAGCTGAGGAAGCTCAGCCAGTGCGGCAAGCTCTGGATCAAGTGATCGACCCACCCGCTGAACAGGTGCCCAGCGAAGTAGATCAGGCCCACGAACAACACCAGGTTGATGCCCAGTGGCAGCAGCACGAACAAACGCAGCCCGGGAGACAAGACCATTTTCAGGCCTTCGCGCAGGTATTGCGGGCCGGACAGTGCAGGAACAGGCATGGACAACTCCAGGACAGTGAAAACGTGCTGACAGTACCGGCTTTACACGGGCGCGGGAACCACGGCAATGGCTGGTAACAACCTGGCGCGATCCTCACCTGTTGAAGATGTCCGCATAGAGGATGGCTATGGATCGGATTGCCAAAGGGTATTTCCCTAATCGGGCTTACGTCGTTAAGCTTGGCGCATTCGATTTTCAACCCTTCCTTTTGAAGTTTACGGGCTGGCGGCATTGAACCTTCCCCAAGGTGTCTTGCCAGTCCTTTTTATTCCAGCCGTACCGGATCGGCGTCAACGTCCGGCAGTCAGGAGCTCGTCATGTCTCAAGTTCGTCATTCCCGCGTGATCATCCTGGGTTCCGGCCCTGCCGGTTACAGCGCCGCCGTCTACGCTGCCCGCGCCAACCTCAAGCCGTTGCTGATCACCGGCATGCAGGCAGGCGGCCAGCTGACCACCACGACTGAAGTCGACAACTGGCCGGGCGACCCCCATGGTCTGACCGGGCCGGCCCTGATGGAGCGCATGCGCGAGCATGCCGAGCGTTTTGAAACCGAGATCGTCTTCGATCACATCAACGCTGTGGACTTTGCTGCCAAGCCGTTCACCCTGACTGGCGACAGCGCGACCTACACCTGCGATGCGCTGATCATCGCCACTGGCGCCAGTGCACGCTACCTGGGCCTGCCGTCGGAAGAGGCGTTCATGGGCAAGGGTGTTTCGGCCTGCGCGACCTGCGACGGTTTCTTCTACCGCAACCGCGAAGTTGCGGTGGTCGGCGGCGGCAACACCGCGGTCGAGGAAGCCCTCTACCTGGCCAACATCGCCAGCAAGGTCACCCTGGTGCACCGTCGCGATACCTTCCGTGCCGAGAAGATCCTGATCGACAAGCTGCATGCTCGCGTGGCGGAAGGCAAGATCGAGCTCAAGCTCAACGCCACGCTGGAAGAAGTGCTGGGCGACAACATGGGTGTGACCGGTGCGCGTCTGCGCAACAACGACGGCATTGCCGAAGAGCTGAAAGTCGATGGCGTGTTCATCGCCATCGGCCATACGCCAAACACCTCGCTGTTCGAAGGCCAGTTGGCCCTCAAGGACGGCTACATGGTGGTGCAGGGTGGCCGTGAAGGCAACGCGACTGCCACCAGCGTCGAGGGTGTATTCGCGGCCGGTGACGTGGCCGACCATGTATACCGTCAGGCAATTACTTCGGCCGGTGCTGGCTGCATGGCGGCGCTGGATGTGGAGCGTTATCTGGATGGGCTGGCCAACGCTTCGTTCTAAGCCCGAACCGCGGCGCGGCCTTCGCGGGTAGAACCCGCTCCCACAGTGGACCGCATCGCCTCTGGCAGTTGTTTCCAGCTACAAAGGGTGATGGACCGAACCCTGTGGGAGCGGGTTCTACCCGCGAAGAGGCCCTTGAGCCAGACACAAAAAAACCGACCTTGCGCGGTCGGTTTTTTCATGCCCGTCGATCAGCCCAGGCGGGCCAACGGCAGTTCGGAGAACGTCACCCCTGCCAGGCCATGCTCCATCAGATTGCGGATGTTGCCGTGATCGCTGCCTTCGGGCGTCGCCACCACCGAGCGGTAGTGTTCGCCGAACGCCAGCAATGCCTCTTCATCGCTCAGCCCTTCCAGCAGGGCCAGGCCCAACGTCTTGCACGAGCCTTCATTCTGGCCGGCCGCATTGTTCAGAGCACCGTTGCGGAAGGCCTGCGGTGTATAGGCATAGTGCTCGGCAACGAACGCCAGTGTCGTTGCGAACTGATGTTCGCCGCTGGCCAGGCTGGTGCGCAGCGCTTTCACATCATGCATTGGGCGTCCCCTTGGCGAAGGCCGCCTGCTGTTCGGCGCTGGCTTCCTGCTGGTACTGAGCCTTCCACTGCGCGTACGGCATGCCGTAGACCACTTCGCGGGCCTCGTCGAGGCTGACCTCGACCTGCTGCTCGTCGGCTGCCGCCTTGTACCATTTGGACAGGCAGTTGCGGCAGAACCCGGCCAGGTTCATCAGGTCGATGTTCTGCACATCCTTGCGCTCGTCCAGGTGCTTGACCAGACGGCGGAAGGCTGCGGCTTCCAGTTCCAGACATTGCTGTTCGTTCATGTCGCTCTCCAGCTGGGCGGCAACCGGTCAACGGCTGCCAGCGAGGGTAATCGAAACCGATTCGGCGAAGCGCAGCGCATGGGGCTTGTCGACTTCCACTTCGGCGTAGCGCACGGCGGTGTTCTGCATGACCAGGTCGAGAATTTCCTGGGTCAGGCGTTCGAGCAGGGCGAAACGATTGCCCTCCACGTGCTGGATCACCGCCTTGGTGATGGTGCGGTAGTTCAGGGCGTGCTCGATATCGTTGTCGCGCACCGCTTCGAGTGCCGGGTACAGAACGGTGAGGTTGATCAGCACGTCCTGTTTGTTGACGATTTCGTCTTCGTTGATACCGATGAAGGTGCGCAAGCGCAGGTCCTTGACCCGGATACGTGCCATTCCTGGCTGCAGTGGTGCCATCGTTGTGTGCTCCGCAGAATATTCGGGGTCAGCGCCGTGTCCGGGCTGGCAGGCAGGCGCTATTTTACGTGCCTGCCGCCGTTGACGGTCAAGGTGGTGCCCGTGACGTAGGGGTTTTCCAGCAGGTAGCGCAGGCTCTGGTAGATGACCTCGGCACCGGGCTCGATGCCCAGCGCCGATTTTGCCAGCGACTTGTAGCGATAGTCGGCGTCGTCGTCCGGGTTGAACAGGATCAGCGCCGGGGCAATGCCATTGACCTTGATCGCCGGGGCGAAGCGCGCGGCGAACGACAGGGTCAGGTTGTCCAGGCCCGCCTTGCTGGCGCAATAGGCCATGTGCTTGGCGCTGCCCTTGCGTGTGACGTCGTCGCTGATGTGGACGATATCGGCCGGGCTGGAGGCGCGCAGCAGGTCGGCGCAGTGCAGGTTGATCAGGTAGGGCGCCAGCATGTGCACGTTGACCATCTGCTGGAACGCAGCCGCTTCGTCTCCCGCGCTGTCCGCGATCCAGGCCGAGGCATTGTGAACGATGGCGCGCAACTGCGAGGTCTGCGCCTTGAGCGCATCGATGAACGCCAGAATGCCGGCCTCGCTGCCGAAGTCGGCATGGATGGTGACCGCCCCCATCTCGCGCAGATGAGCGACGGTTTCGCGCTCCTGGCGGTAGCTGATGATGACCGGCTGGCCTTCGCCCAACAGGCGTTCGGCGCAGTGCAGGCCGATGCGCTGGCTCGCACCGGTGATGAGGATCGGGTGGGGCATGGGGCGGGCTCTTCGTCGGCAGGTTGCTGCGCTGATTTATACCACAAAGCGCAGCAGGGCCGGCCGATCAGGCCACTTTGGCCTTGGGCAGCGGGGCGCGGGCCGGGGTGGCGTGCAACCAGTTGCGCAGCAGGCGCGTGGACAAGGGAATGAAGAAGAACACCATGATCGGGGTCAGGGCCAGGGTGCTGAGCATGATTCTGGGCACCAGGCTGATCTCGTTCAGCACGTGGCCGAACAGGAAGTTGAAGATCAGCGACACCGGAAAGAACGCCAGCCAGATGGCCACGGCCTGCTTCCAGCGCGGTGGACGCTGCAGGCCACTGTCGCCGAACCAGCCTTCGGTGCCGCTGACGCGGTGCACATGGGGTTGGGCGAACAGGTCGCTGCCACGGCCCAGCCACGAACGACGGGAAGCCGAATGCTCCCAGGCATGCAGGGTGGTTTCGTCGGCGAACCGGAAGATGATCTGGAATTCGTCGTCGCCTGGCGCAGGGGCCAGAACGCCAGAACCCAGGTAGCCCGGAAAGTCGGTGGCAAGCTGTTCGCCTTCATGCAGCCAGGCGATCAGATCCTGGTATTTGCCATCGGCCACGCGGCGCGCGACCATCAAGGTAACGGGGGAGGTAGACATTGTGTATCTCCAGACAGTCTGGTGCTCCGGGTAGGAGCCTCCATCGAATGCAGCGCCGGGGTGGTGGGCTGCATTTGAAATCAAGCAAGTATTATTCCCGAAAACGGTCGGTTGCACATCTACCGTCCGTTGGATCATCCGCAAACCTCAATGTACCCACAGCGGTTACACTGTCGATTCCTGTTCCTGGCAGCGGTTGACTAGCAATGAGCGAATCCGGCACCCGATTGCCTGGCGTGCAAGATGCAGCGCTGGACGAGCTGTACCCCATTCGCGAGGTGGCGCGACTGACCGGGATCAATCCCGTCACGTTGCGTGCCTGGGAGCGTCGCTATGGCCTGGTGCAGCCAACCCGCACTGAAAGCGGGCACCGTTTGTACTCCTTGGCCGATATCGAGGAGGTGCGCAGCATCCTGGGCTGGATCGAGCGCGGGGTGGCGGTGAGCAAGGTCGGCAAGATCCTCGCTCGTACCCAGCAGACCGAATCACCACCGCACAGCGCCGGCGACGAGCAGGGTGAATGGCAGCAGTGGCAGGAACGGGTCCGCCAATGCGTGCGCGAATTCGCCGAACCCAGGCTCGATCAGGTCTACGGTCAGGTGTTCTCCAGTTACCCACTGGCCGTGGCCTTCGAGCAGGTGCTCATGCCGGTATGGCAGGAACTGCTCGTGCACCAGGGCCACTTCGGCCAGGCCAGTGAATGGATCTTCCTCGATACATTCCTGCGTGCGCGCACGCTGCAACGCCTGCGCCTGACTGCCGATCAAGGACAGGACAGCCGCGTGGTGCTGGTGGCCATACCCGATCATTGCCGCGAACTCGAGCTTCAGGTGACCGGCCTGCTGTTGGGCGGACCGCAAGTGGACGTGCAGTTGCTGGGCTTGGGCCAGCCGCTCGAAGAGCTGAGCCTGGTCTGCGAAAAGCTCGCCCCACAGGCGCTCGTGCTGTTCTCCAACCGCCCGCCGGTGCCGGCGCTGATCCGGCAGTTGAAGCGATTGAACAACGCTTTGAGTTGCCCGCTGCTATTGGCCGGTGAGCTGTCCGAGACGGTCCAGGAAAGCCTTCAGTCTCCGGAAATCGTGTGTCTGGGCAGCGATGGACGCCTGATGCAGCGGCGTCTGCAGCAGTACCTGGCGGGCCATCTGGACAGCTGATTGGATCGGCGTCAGCTATGAAGTTGCGGATGCACCAGACGGTGCTGCTGCAGGATGAACTGACGCAGTGATTCGATCGCCCGGGCGTCGCTCTGGCTGAGGCGGTAGGCGAACAGGCCGTGCTCGGTTTCGCGAATCATCGAGCCGCGCAACGGAATCGGCGCGTAGCCTTCAGGCGTGAACCACAGCTGGAACCTGGCCGGCGCCTTGGCCCCATGGCGGGCCTCGAGCAGGGCGCCCTTGAAGGAAATGTCGCGAACCCAGAAGTCGCTGTCATGTCCTTCGCCATCGCGCAGCACGATGGGTTGGGTCAGACTCAACCGCCATGGACGCAGCATCGGCCCGTCTTCATAGATACTCGGCGCCCCCAGTTCCAGATGGGCCGCCTGGAAATCGTCCTCCACGATCTGCAACGGAAAGCTGATCTGCTGATTCTCCAGATGCGCCTCGATGGTGACCTGCTCATGGGAGGCCAGGCGCATCAGCAGCTCGCGCACCTGCGGCCCACCCTTCACCGAAACATTGAGAAGGGTATCGCGCACGTTGAGCTGCGGATTGGCCTGCATGGCCCGCAGGAAATCCAGCTCGTCCTGGGTCAGCAATACATCAGGCGGCATGGCGCACGCTCGCGGTGAAGGAGGATTCGATGCAGCCTCGAAAAATGTTCATCGTCGTCACGCTTGAGTCGAGGGGGTAGAGGGTTCGAGCTCGGCGACGCGTCGTTGCAGCGCTGCGACCTGCTGTTCCAGTTCGACGATACGCTGCTGCGCCGCGACCTCGCGGCTGACATCCTTCTGGATCCCGATGTAGTACATCAGTTGGTCGCTTTCGTTATGGACCGGCGTGATCGACAGCTCATTCCAGAAACAGCTGCCGTCCTTGCGATGGTTGCGCAGCACCTCGCGGCACGCTACGCCCTGATCGATCGCCTCGCGCACGCGCCGACGGGCCGGCTGGTCACGATCGTCACCCTGCAACAACCGGCAGTCCTGGTAGAGCATTTCCAGCGAGCTATAGCCGGTCATGCGTTCGAAGGCCGGATTGACGTAGATGAGGATATTGTCCTCGCCTTCCTGTTCGGCGACGACGATGCCGTCGTTCGACGCATCGATCACCCGTTGCAGCAGCTTTGCATTGATCATGTGAGAGGTTCCCTACCGTACAGCCTAGTCTAATTCATACGGGCCGCGGGAGGGGTCCGAGCACGTCAGATCTTGCCTTTCAATGCGTGAACGGGCTGTTAAGATCATGCCTTTGAATGGTTCGAGACAGTCATCATGAAAGTTGCCATCCTCAGCGGTTCGGTCTATGGCGCGGCCGAGGACGTCGCCCGGCATGCCGAACAGCTGCTCAAGCGACAGGATATCCAAGCCTGGCACAACCCCAGGGCCACTGTGCAGGAGATTCTGACGTTCGCACCCCAGGCGCTGCTGGCGGTGACGTCAACCACTGGAATGGGGGAACTGCCGGACAACATCATGTCGCTGTACGCACAGTTGCGCGACGAGCTGCCGGCGGCATTGCGCGGATTGCCCGGTGGCGTCATTGCACTGGGCGACTCCAGCTACGACCTTTATTGCGGCGGTGGCGAGCAGATGCGCGAGCTGTTCGCCGAACTGGGCATCCATGAAGTGCAGGGCATGCTGCGCCTGGACGCCAGCGAAACCGTCAACCCGGAAGCCGACGCAGAACCCTGGCTGGCGCAGTTCGTGGAAGCACTGCGCAGCTGACCATCAGTCCTGCTCGGCACTGTCGGCCGTGGCCGTGAGCAGCTCGTTCAATGCATCGGGCTGACTCTTGAACGCCTTGGCGAAAATGTCGCGGTTTTTCGCCATGTAGATCCCGGCGTCTTCGACCTGCTTGTCGTCGAGCGACGGCACGGCTTTCTTCAGGACGTCTGCGAGCAGCTCGGCCAGCTCGAGCATTTTGTCGTGACGATCGGCTTCAGCTTTGTCCATAAACAGGCGCTCCAGATCTCGGCTGCTGCGGTATACCACTTCGACGGCCATTGACCACCTCATATGCCTAGGGAATTTGGTTCAGTACAACTACTGTTCGTTTATACAGTGCCAAGCATAAGGCAAATCTCTACGCTTGAACAGCCGTGCCGACGAGGTGCCCTGCGACAGTGTGGCTGCTTCTCATCAGCCGGGGCTGGCCCTTATGCTGCATGCGCTAAACGAGCATAGGCGCTCGGCCGCCGCTCTCAATCGGTTCGCATAAGGAACACAGGCAATGAAATGGGCTGAAAAGCTTCGAGGGAGCCTGCACGCTCAGGCCGATTCGCTGGGCAATCTGTGCGTGGAGTCTTTCCACTACCTGGCACTGTTCGGGATCGGTGCCATCACCGCTTGGGCAGCCGTCAGTGCTTTTCTGGGAATGGTGGAGAAGGGCAGTGTAAGCGTGGATGACATCCTGCTGCTGTTCATCTACCTGGAGCTGGGTGCGATGGTGGGGATCTATTTCAAGACCAACCACATGCCTATCCGCTTTCTGCTGTATGTGGCCATCACCGCGCTGACACGCCTGCTGATCGGCGATGTCTCGCACCATAACGCACCGGATGTGGGCATCATCTACCTGTGCGGCGGAATCCTGCTCCTGGCGTTCGCCATCCTGGTGGTGCGCTACGCGTCGTCGCGCTATCCGTCGGTGAAAGAGAAATCGGACAGCTAGGCCGAACACCGGCCTATCAGAGGCTGGCGGACACCGGTGCGGCCTGAGCGGTCGCAGCGTGAAGGGCCGGCTTGCTGCCCAGCTTGTCGACGTTGCCGGCATCGGTCATTGCCGCCAGCATCTGCATGGCGCTGCCGCCTTGCTCGATGGCCATGCCGAACTTGATGCTTTCGATCAAGCGGCGCATGCGCTTGGGGTCGTTGCGCTGTTCGGCGGTGATCATCCGCTTGGCAGCGACACCTCGCTCGTTGGACAGAGTCAGCATGATGCTGCCATCCAGGCGCTGGATGCTCAAGTTGACGCGGTATTCGGGCTGGAACGCGTCGCTCAGGGCTTGGAATGGATTATCCATGAGGTACTACCTGTCATAGTCGAACTTTGTTAATGGACTGGACGATTAGTTGCTGGTTCCAGACCGCTGGTCGGCTTCATACTTCATCCTTTGCTATATGTAACCGCTCTTTACTTCGCTGCCATGCGATGTAGCAATCGCCGTGCCCGGATCGTGAAACTTATTTACAGGCAATAAAAAAGGCGAGCTCGTGGCTCGCCTTTTTTCGTAGGGCAGGACTCAGGACTTGCTGTTGAGCACCTGCTCGTTTTCCAGAAACTCCTCTTCGAGCAGCGCCTCGTTCGGGCCGTCGGGAATGGTCTGCGTGTTGGCTGCACGCTTATTGCGCAGCCTGCCGAACAAATGCTCCAAGGCATGGCTGAGCTTCTCGGCAGCGCCGTCGATCGCCAGCTCCAGCGTTTCTGCCTTGTGGGTCACGGAGATGGGCTGATGCCCCTTTGGCCGTGCTTCCATCTGGCAGCGCATGTCGTCAGGACCGGATTTCTGGCCATTTTCGTCGGCCAGATGGACCTCCACGCGGGTGAGGTCTTCCTGGTAATGCTCGACTGCGCCTTCCACTACGGTGCGTACCCACTCCTGCAGGCGGGCGTCGCCTTGAATATGGTTATCGCTATTGACCTGGATCTGCATAGTTCATCCCTTATTCGGCTTTCTCGCTTGAGATTCGATGACTGATTATCATCGCCTCTTGAAGTACAAGGTCAGGGAGTTGAAGAAACAATTCAACCCCTTGATGAAGATAAATATTCAGTAACTTTTCCGAACTTTTCATGAAATAAGTGCGAAGCCTGATATTTCTGGTCCTGCGGACACGGCCCGCGTCCCGCTGCCGCAGGGGATGCACCTGCAGCAGGGGCTGGCCGACGGCCTTAGGCACAGACCCTAGAAGGCGACCGAGGTCTGCACGTAGACCGTGCGCGGCTCACCCACGTATTTGCCCTTGTTGTTGTCGTCGAAGGAGCGGGTGTAGTACTGGTGGTTGAAGATGTTCTTCACACCCACCGCCACGTTGAGGTCGGACAGCTGCGGCCCGAAATCGTAGCCGGCGCGGGTGCTGAAGAGCATGTAGCCGGGAATGCGTCCGGTGCTGCCATCGGCGCTTTCGGCCTGGGTGTTGGCGTTGTCGGCGAACTGGCTGCTCTGGTAGGTGCTGTCCAGGTCGAGCTTCCAGGGGCCCTGGGTGTAACCAACGCCCAGGGTGCCCTTGTGGCGTGAGGAAAACGGTACGCGGTTACCCTTGTTCGGCCCATCTTCGCGGATGGTCGCATCCACGAACGCATAGCTGGCGTGGACGTCGAAGCCGGCCAGGGCCGGGCTCAAGTCGTCCAGGGCGTAATTGATGCTGGTCTCGATGCCCTGATGCCGGGTTTCGCCACGCGCGATCACGGTGTCGTTGGTCTGGTTGCTGTCGTACTGGTTATCGAAGTTGATCAGGAATGCGCCGATTTCCGCACGCAGGTTGCCGTTGTCGTAGCGTGTCCCCAGCTCCCAGGTGCGGGCTTTTTCCGGTTTCACTTCGCCGCCGGTCACGCGGTTGGGCATCTGGCTGTATTGCACGCTGCCGAACGAGCCTTCGGTGTTGGCGTACAGGTTCCAGTTTTCGTTGACGTGGTAGAGCACGTTCAGCGCCGGCAGGGCGGTGGTGTAGTCGCCCTGGTATTTGACGTTGCTCAGGTTGTTGGTCTGCTGCGAGTCGATCATCTCGTAGCGGATACCCGGTGTGAACGTCCAGCGGCCGATGTCGATACGATCGTCGATGTAGAGGGCGTGAGCCTGGGTGCCGCCGCGGGTGTCGCGGTCGTTGCGGCTGTCGGTGCTCGGCAGTTGCTGGTTGGCGCTGATCGGTGTGCGGTAGCGCAACTCGTGGCCCGCCTCGCTGATGTAGCGGTAGCCAACGCTCATCTCGTGCTGGGTCTGGCCCAGATCGAAGCCTTGCGAGAAGCGTGTTTCCACACCCCGTACCCAATATTCGCGAGGCGACAGCGAGAGGAAATTGCCCTGGTCCAGGTAGCCACTGCGCAGGGTTTTGGTGAAGAAGGTGTTGGCGGTGAACTCGCGGCGATCTTCCTGATAGCGATAGCCGAAGTTGACCATGGTGCGGCGGCCCCAGAACTTGTCGTAGCGTCGGGTCGACTGGTAAGGGTCGGCCTTGTAGTCGGCCGCGCTGAGGCCGCCGGGCATGTCGGCTTCACCTTCGTAGTACTGGGCTTCGGCATTGAGGCTGTTGGCTTCGTCGATCTGGTACTTGCCCTTGAGGATCAGGTCGTCGATCTGGGTATCGCTGTGTTCGCGCCAGTCACTGCCGCGCACGCCGGAGTAGAGCACGGCGCCGCCCAGGCCGTTGTCGGCGGTGCCACCTGCCAGCAGGTTGCCCGTGGTCTTCAAGCCGTCCTGGCTCGACGAGGGGCTGACCTGGGTCTGGAACCCGCCTTTCACGGTCGGAGCATCGGGAATGGCACGGGTCACGAAGTTGACGATGCCACCGACGTTCTGCGGGCCATAGCGCACGGCGCCGCCACCGCGGACCACGTCGACGGCGTCCATGTTGCCCATGCTGACCGGTGCGAACGACAGCTGCGGCTGGCCATAGGGCGCAAACGGCACCGGGATGCCGTCCATCAACACCGTGGAGCGGGTCGCCAGCCGTGGGTTGAGTCCACGGATGCCGAAGTTCATCGCCATGTCATGGCTGCCCGTGCCGTTGTTCTGCGGCGCGTTGACCCCCGGTATGCGGTTGAGAACCTCACGGGCGCTGGTGGCACCGGTGCGTTCGAAGTCTTCGCGGCGCACCACGTCGCGCGCGCCGGGGTGTTCGAAGACGTTGGTCTGCTCGGCGGCGCCGAGCCAGTCGCCCACTACGCTCGAGGCGCCCAGCTCGACGGCGGCACCGGGACTGCCGGGTTGTGCCAGCGAGGCAGGCTCCAGGCTGTAGGCACCGTCACCCAGAGCGCGCGCCTGCAAGCCCGTGCCTTCGAGCAACACCGCCAGTCCCTGTTCCACGGTGTACGCGCCTTGCAGGCCAGGGCTGGGCTGGTCTGCCAGGGTGGTCGAGCCGAACGAAATCAGCACGCCGGCCTGACGGCCGAACTGGGTGACTGCGCTTTCGACCGAGGCGGGCGCGATCTGGTACTCGCGAGTGGTGCCATCGGCGGCCACGGCGTGCGGCAGTTGAGCTACGCTCACGGCAGTGCCGAGCAACAGGCAGCGCAGGGCGCGGGCGAGCGGGGTGGGCAGGTTGGACATGCGGCGTTTCCAGGCAGGATGTAGGGAGAGTTACCCTGTCTGTCACGCGAGCAAGGCAAAACGGCTCAAGAAAGATGTAAAAAACTTTCGGCAACGTACGGGTGACTAGACGCGGGCTTGCACCGTGACCCAATAGCGGGTGAAACGGCGGACTTTCACCGGCAATGCGGCCTCCAGCGAATCGAGAATCTTCTCGGTGTCGCCCAGGGGGAAACTGCCCGACAGCAACAGGTTGGCCACCAACGTGTCGCAGTCCAGTTGGCCACGGCGATAGCGGCCCACTTCGGCCAGGAAGTCGCCCAGGCGCATGTGTGCGGCGATCAGCATGCCGTCGACCCACGCACCGCTGTTGGCGTCCAGCGGCCGCGCGGCAGTGAAACGCTGGCGATCGAACTCGACCTGCTGGCCGCCGGCCAGGCGCAGCGGACCGCCCTGCAACCCTGTGGGCTCAATGGCAACCGCACCCCGCAAAGCCTGCACCTGGGTGCTGCCCGGCAACTGGCGAACGTTGACCTGCGCGCGGTCAGCGGTCACCAGCCCTTGATCGGTGCTGATGCGCAAGGGCCGTGCATCGGCCCCTGCGGTGAGCATGATTTCGCCTTCGAGCAGGCGGATCAGGCGCTGACCTGCGTCGAAGCGTACGTCCACCGCACTGGTGGTGTTGAGGTTGATTCGGCTGCCGTCGTCCAACTGCAACTGGCGACGCTGGCCCAGCGGGCTGCGATAGTCGGCCACCAGCGGCGGCAGCCAATGCTGTTGACGCAGGGCCAAGGTGGTTGCCCCAGCCATCCCGAGCAGGAGGAGCGTCTTGAGTGCGCGCCGACGGCCTGGCGAGTAGGGCGAGCCCACGGTGGCCTGCGCCAAGGGACCGGGCAGGCCGGCAAATTGTTGATTGACCTTTTGGATGTGCTCCCAGGCGCGGCGGTGTTCGCCGTCGGCGTGCAGCCATCGCTGCCACGCCTGCTGCTGGCGTGGGTCGAGCGCCCCCTCCTGCAGTTCGAGCCACCATTGCACGGCCTGCTCGGCCACGTGTGGGGAAAACGTGCGCGCCTCGTTCACAGTGCGAAGTAGCAGCGCATGGCTGCCTTGTGCAGGTAGCGCTTGACCGTGGCCAGGGAAATGCCGAGTTCGTCGGCGATGTCCTGGTAGCCCAGGCCATCGACCTGCGCCAGCAGAAAGGCGCGCTTGACCAGCACCGGCAGGCCATCGAGGAGCGCATCCAGCTCCAGCAGGGTCTGCAGGATGATCGCTCGGTGCTCTTCGCTGGGCGCGAGCGGCTCGGGCATCTGGCTCAGGGCTTCCAGATAGGCACGCTCCAGATCCTGACGGCGGTAGTGATTGAACAGCACACGCTTGGCGACCGTGGTGAGAAAGGCGCGGGGCTCGCGGATGGGCGTGACTTCACGCGCACTCAACAGGCGCATGAAGGTGTCCTGGGCAAGGTCGGCGGCATTGTCCGGACAGCCCAGGCGGCTGCGCAGCCATTCGGTCAGCCAGCGGCGATGTACGAGGTAGAGGCCCTCGACCGATTGCGAGGCAGGGGAAGTCACAGCGGTCACCGCGAACACTCCGGCGCCATGGGGTGCGCAGCAGAATAAGAATTGTTCGTATCTTACGGATGTGCCGGTAGTTGGGCAAGCTAGCACGCACTGCACGGGCCTGGAAAAGCGTTGCATTGCACGATAAATGCCAGCGAGCTTTGCACATGAGAATATTTATCATTATTATCAGCGCGATTGCGCGATGCATCCGTACGTTCGAAGGTCATTCATGAGAAGCAGAATCGGTGGGGTGTCGACCTCGTATCGTTGGGCCGTGGCCTCCCGTGTCTTGGCTGCCGTCTTTGGCGGCTATGTCCTGGCGGCCCTGGCGAGCGTGTGCATCGCCTGGCTGTTGCCCATGGCGCGCGGCGAAGCCGTGGTCAGTGCCATGATGCTGTCGTTCCTGGTGTACCTGGTGGCCGTGCTCTGGTGCTTCGCCTCGCACAGCGCCAGCCGGGCCTGGATCGGCCTGGCCAAGCCAGGTCTCGTCCTGGCCGCGCTGGCAGCGCTTGTGCACTGGCAGCATCTGCCGTGAGAGAGGGCTTTCGCCAGGCGATGGCGTGGCTGCATACCTGGGCGGGGCTGGTGTTCGGCTGGCTGCTGTTCGCCATTTTCCTCACCGGAACCCTGTCCTATTTCAAGGACGAGATCAGCCACTGGGCCCAGCCCGAAGTGCCGGTGCGAGCGGTCGATGCCCGTACCAGCCTGGCGCAGGCGCAGGCCTACCTGCAGGCCAACGCCGGGCAGTCGCCACGCTGGTTCATCAGCCTGCCGGATGCCCGCGAGCCCGCGCTCTCGGTCATGTGGCAGGATCCGAACAAGAGCGGGCGCGGTGCCTTCACCCGTCACACCCTGGATCCGCAGACCGGCCAGCGCGTCGAGGCACGCGACAGCCGCGGCGGCGACTTCTTCTACCGCTTCCACTACCAACTGCAGATGGGCTACCCCTGGGGGCGCTGGCTGAGCAGCCTGGCGGCGATGGTCATGCTGGTGACGCTGGTCACCGGGATCATCACCCACAAGAAGATCTTCAAGGAGTTCTTCACCTTTCGCCCCGGCAAGGGCGCGCGCTCCTGGCTCGACGGGCACAACGCAGTCGGCGTGCTGGTGCTGCCCTTTCACCTGATGATCACCTACAGCAGCCTGGTGATCTTCATGACCATGCTCATGCCAGCGAGCATCGTCAGCCGCTACGATGGCGATACCCAGGCGTTCTTCAACGAAATCTATCCCGGCAACCAGCGGGTCGCCGCCGCCGGGCAGCCCGCGCCGCTGGTGGATCTGGGCGTGCTGTACGAGCGTGCGCTGCAACAATGGCCTGGAGGCAGGATTGGCCGCGTCGCGGTGCAACTGCCGGGCGATGCCAATGCCCAGGTCCAATTCAGCCGTCATGAGGGTGATACCGTGAGCCGTGACGCGGGCGCGGCGATCACCTTCGCCGGCTCCACGGGCGCGGTACTTGAACTGCCGCGCGACAGCGCCACACCGATGGTGGTGGCGGGCACGTTCTACGGCCTGCACATGGGCCTGTTCGCTGGGCCTGTGTTGCGCTGGCTGTATTTCTTCTGCGGCCTGGGCAGTACGTTGCTGATCGGCACGGGCCTGGTCATGTGGTTGGGCAAGCGTCAGCTCAAGCACGCCCGCAGCGGTGTGCGGCCCTTCGAGCTGCGCCTGGTCGAGGTGTTGAACGTCGCCGGCATGGCGGGACTGGTGTTGGCGGTCACTGGTTTCCTGTGGGCCAACCGGCTGCTACCGGCGACCTATCCGGACCGTGCCGGTATCGAAGTCGACAGCTTTTTCATCGTTTGGTTGCTGAGCATCGTGCATGCTGCCGTGCGCAGTGGCAGCAAGGCCTGGATCGAGCAATTGGGTGTGGCGGCCATTGCCTTGGCAGGGTTGCCGTTGTTGAGCCTGCTGACCACCGAGCATGGTCTGCCGACGTCCATCGCTGCGGGCGACTGGGTGCTGGCCGGCGTCGATCTCAGTGCCTTGGGGTGCGGTCTGGTGCTGGCCTGGGTGGTCATGAAGATCCGGCGTCGCACAGCCCTGGCAGCATTGCCGATCGCACGCGCGGCCCGTACGCGTGCGTCCACGCCCAGCGAGGTGCACTGATGTTGGCAGCAGGCCTGCTCAGCTATGCCGGTTTCAGTGCCTTGTGCCTGGCCATGGAGCGCCATCACCAGGAAATGCTCGGGCGTCGGCCCAGCCCGTCGCGCAAGGTGCAGCTGCGGGTCGCGGGTTGGGCGCTGCTGGCTCTGTCGCTGTGGGTCTCAGTGCTCAGCGCTGGCTGGGCGATGGGGCTGGTGCGCTGGACGGCGGTGTTGATGGGCAGCGCGGTGTTTCTGGTGTGGTTGCTGCCGTACCGGCCACGTTGGGCGCTGGTACTGGCAGCGGCGGGCCTTTTGCTGGGGCTGCTGGCGGCTGTTGCGCGCTGGTAGCGTCCGCTGTTCGACACTGCGTTTTAGCGCTGCCGTCAGGTAAAGGCCAAGCGATACTCGCCCGGCGACACTCCGCCTGCCTGGCGAAATCGGTTGCTGAAGTGGCTGGCACTGGCGAAGCCACAGGCCAGCCCCACCTCACCCAATGGCAGCTGCGTCTGGCGCAGCAGCGAGCGGGCACGAGCGATCCGTCGAGCCAGTACGTACTGGTGCGGTGGCAAGCCGAAGCTGGTACGAAACATCCGCGCGAAGTGGTATTCGGACAGGCTGCACAAGGCCGCCAGCTGGCCCAGGCTCAGTGGCTCGGCCAACTGCGCTTCGATGAAGTCACGCAGCAGGCGCCGCTGATGAGGTGCAAGTCCACCCTTGAGCCGCAGTTGCGGACGCGCGGACACTTGGCTGAGCAGGGCATGGGCGAGCATTTCATGGGCCAAGGTGCTGGTCAGCACACGCTCGCCCGGCTCGGTCCAGTTGAGCGCGATCAAGCGTGCAAAACGCTGCGCCTGCGCCGGATCTTCCAGGAACGTGTTTTCCCGCAGTTGCATTTCCCGCGGTTCGCGGTCCAGCAGGGTCACGCAGCCCAGCGCGAACTGTTCTGCGCTGAAATACAGGTGGGCGAGACGAATGTCGCCGTTGATGACCCACGCCGACTCATGTCCGGCGGGCAGTATGCACTGCTTGCCGGGCGCGCCTTTTTCCCACGGTCGATCGCGGCGAAAGGTGCCCGTGCCGCCGCCGATGTAGCAGGACAAGGTGTGATGGGTCGGCGCCTGATATTCCTGGGCGTCGTGATGGTTGCGCCACAACGCGGCCACCATCGAATCGCCCAGCTCGGCGCTGTGCTCGAGGCGCGCGTGGCGCGAGTTGTGTAGCGCCTGAAACACTTGCAGGTTCAGCAAAGCCGTCATGATCGATACCCCCGTGCCCATGGTACTGCGTCGCGCACGGGCCGCCAGTACGGTGACGGAAAAAGCGCAAGTTTGTGCAAGCCGTCAGCGGCCGCCGCTCGGACAATGCGCCTCTGACCCAGGAGGGCATCGCCATGAATCTTTCGCTGTATCTGCTTACCGTCTTGATCTGGGGAACGACCTGGATTGCGCTCAAGCTGCAACTGGGCGTGGTCGAGATTCCCGTGTCCATCGTCTACCGCTTCGGCCTGGCCGCGCTGGTGCTGTTCGCGATCCTGCTGGCCACGCGGCGGCTGCAAGTGATGAACCGCCGTGGCCATCTCATCTGCGTGGCGCAGGGGCTGTGCCTGTTCTGCGTGAACTTCATGTGTTTTCTCACCGCCAGCCAATGGATCCCCACTGGGCTGCTGGCGGTGGTGTTTTCCACGGCCAGCTTGTGGAATGCGCTCAACGCGCGGATCTTTTTCGGCCAGCGGATCACCCCTAACGTCATCGGTGCAGGGGCTTTGGGCTTTCTCGGTCTGGGTCTGTTGTTCTGGCCCGAGCTCTCGGCTCACGACGCCAGCCCGCAGACCTTGCTTGGCCTCGGGTTGGGGCTGTTGGGTACGCTATGTTTCTCGGCGGGCAACATGCTCTCCAGCGTGCAGCAGAAAGCCGGGCTGCGGCCCTTGACCACCAACGCCTGGGGCATGCTGTATGGCGCTCTGCTGCTCACCGGCTATTGTCTGCTGCGAGGTACGCCCTTCGGCATGGAGTGGAGCCTGCGCTACGTTGGCTCGCTGCTGTACCTGGTGATACCCGGTTCGGTGATCGGCTTCACGGCCTACCTGACCCTGGTAGGGCGCATGGGCGCCGACCGCGCGGCCTATTGCACGGTGCTGTTCCCCGTGGTGGCGTTGAATGTCTCGGCGTATGCGGAAGGGTATCAGTGGACCGCGCAGGCGCTCGGCGGGCTGGTGCTGGTGATGCTGGGCAACGTGCTGGTGTTCCGCAAGGGCAGCAGACCTGCGACGCCTGCGCCGATGGCGACGCAGGACGCTCAGGTTCACGGTACCCAGGTGCGGGTGCGGACTAGCCCTTGAGGGTCTGCGGATTAACCAGGTCCTGAGGGCGCTTGCCGAGCAAGGCGGCGGTCAGGTTGTCAATGGCTCGGTTGGCCATGGCGTCGCGAGTCTGCGCCGTGGCCGAGCCGATGTGCGGCAGCGTCACGACGTTGCCCAGCTTGAACAAGGGCGATTCGGCCAGGGGTTCCTTCTCGTAGACATCCAGGCCGGCGCCGCGCAGGGTGCCGTCGCGCAGGGCTTGCACCAGTGCCGCTTCGTCGACCACCGGTCCGCGAGAGATGTTCACCAGAATGGCACTCTTCTTCATCTGCGCCAGCTCGGCCGTGCCGATCATGTGCCGGGTCTTGTCGCTGAGCGGCACCACCAGGCAGACGAAATCGGCTTCGGCCAGCAGTTGCTCGAGGCTGCGAAACTGCGCGCCCAGCTCTTGTTCGAGTTCGGGCTTGCGACTGTTGCCGCTGTACAGGATAGGCATGTCGAAGCCAAGGTGGCCGCGGCGCGCCACGGCGGCGCCGATATTGCCCAGGCCGACGATGCCCAGGGTCTTGCCGTACACATCGGTGCCGAACTGGTCGGCACCGACACTGGCTTTCCAGTTGCCGGCCTTGGTCCACGCATCCAGTTCGGCCACGCGCCGCGCGCTGCTCATGATCAGCGCGAAGGCCAGGTCGGCCGTGCTCTGGGTCAGCACGTCGGGCGTATTGGTGAGCATGATGCCGCGTTCGTTGAAGTAGCCGACGTCGTAGTTGTCGTAACCCACCGAAACGCTGGAGACCACTTCGAGCAGGGCGGCATCGGCCAGTTGCTTGCGGCCCAGCGGCCGACCGGCGCCGATCAGGCCATGGGCCTTGGGCAGGGCTTCGTTGAATTGCGCGGCGATGTCACCCGCCTTGGGGTTGGGCACGATGACGTCGAAATGGGCTTCGAGCCGCTCGACCATGGCGGGGGAAATGCGGCTGAACGCGAGGACGGTTTTTTTCATTGGGGTTGTGCTCGTCGGGAGGTGAATGTGAGCACGCTAACATTCCCGATCGAGCAGAAACAATCCCGCGTCAGTTGGCGATCTGCAGGTCGAAGGTCTGCAGGTCGGCATCGTGCGCCGCGAGGATGTCGGGCAGCGAACCGCGCAGGTATTCCACCCAGGTCTTGATCTTCGCGTCCAGGTATTGCCGGGACGGGTAGATGGCGTACAGGTTCAGCTCCTGCAGGCGGTACTCGGGCAGCATGCGCACCAGGGTGCCGTTGCGCAGGCCGTCGATGGCCGCGTAGATGGGCAATACGCCCACGCCCATGCCACTGCTGATGGCGGTCTTCATGGCGTCGGCCGAATTGACCTGGAACGGCGCGTTGCTGATGTTGACCATCTCCTGGCCGTCGGGACCCTGGAACAGCCACTTTTCCAGCTGCACCACCGGGCTCACCAGGCGCAGACAGGCATGTTCGCGCAGATCGCCGGGCGTGCGCGCCGAGCCGTTCGCCTTCACGTATTCGGGAGAGGCGCAGACGATGCTGTAGGTGATGCCCAGGCGTTGCGACACGAACCCGGAGTCTGGCAGCTCGCTGGCCAGGACGATGGACACGTCATAGCCTTCGTCGAGCAGGTCGGGCACGCGGTTGGCCAGGGTCAGGTCGAAGGTCACGTCCGGATGAGTGCGCCGGTAGCGCGCGATGGCGTCGATCACGAAGTGCTGGCCGATGCCGGTCATGGTGTGCACTTTCAACTGCCCCGAAGGCCGTGCATGGGCGTCGCTGGCTTCGGCTTCGGCTTCCGCGACATAGGTCAGGATCTGCTCGCAGCGCACCAGGTAGCGTTTGCCGGCTTCGGTCAGCGCGATGCGCCGGGTCGTGCGGTTGAGCAGGCGGGTTTGCAGGTGTGCTTCGAGGTTGGACACCGCGCGCGATACGTTGGCGGTGGTGGTGTCCAGTTGTGCGGCGGCGGCGGTGAAACTGCCCGCTTCGGCCACGCAGGTGAACGCACGCATGTTTTGCAAGGTGTCCATGATTCGGTCTCTGGTTCGACGGACAAATTGTCGCATGAAGCCACAATTATACAGAAGGATTATCACCGGTTCGGTAATAAAGAATCGCAGGAAATCCAGCTTATCGGCGCCCCGAAGCGGCCCTAGAATGCCGGTCCAGACCCCTCCGCAGTTCGACCTCTCCCGGAAATCGCCGCAGTGCCCCGCCGCCTCATCGAAGAGCTGAAAATCCTCAGTGTCTGGACCTTTACCCTGGCCTTGACCGGCTGCATCGGCACCGCCGGTATCGCCCCTCGCAGCGAAGCGCTATCGGCCGATACGCTGGCCACCGATGCCGCCATTCAAACCGCCGCCCAGGACGCGCAATGGCCGCAGAGCCAATGGTGGCGCACCTATGGCGACCGGCAACTCGATGATTGGGTCAACCTGGCCTTGCTGGGCAGTCCGAGCATGGCCATCGCCGCGGCACGGGTGCGCCAGGCCAAGGCGCTGGCGGGTGTGGCGGAGTCCGCCGAGTCGCTACACATCGACGCCAGCGCCGCGCTGAAACGCCACAACTGGCCGGCTGATCCTTTCTACGGGCCGGGCGATCTGTCCGGGCAGACCACCTGGGACAACAATGCCGGCCTGGGCTTCACCTATGCCCTGGACCTGTGGGGGCGCGAACGCAGCGCCAGCGAGCAGGCCCTCGACCTGGCTCACATGAGCGCCGCCCAGGCGCGCCAGGCGCAGTTGGAATTGGTCAACAACGTGGTGCAGGTGTACATCCAGCTGTCGTTGCACTACGCCCAGCGCGACATCGTGCAGCGCACGCTGGCGCAGCAGGAGCAGATCCTGGAACTGGCGCAGCGGCGCCTGCACGGTGGCCTCGGGACGCACCTGGAAGTCAGCCAGGCCGAGGCCCTGTTACCCGAGACACATCGGCAGGTCGATGCCCTGGACGAAGATATTGCCCTGGCGCAAAATCAACTGGCGGCCCTGGCAGGCAAAGGGCCGGGGCAGGGCAGCCAACTCCAGCGCCCGAGCCTGTCCCTGCAGGCCCCGCTCGGCCTGCCGTCCACGCTGCCGGCGCAATTGCTGGGCCAGCGGCCGGACGTGGTCGCCAGTCGCTGGGCGGTGGCCGCGAACGCTCGGGGTATTGAAGTCGTTCATGCCGGCTTCTATCCCAACGTGGACCTGGTCGGCAGCCTGAGCTACCTGGCCACCGGCGGCGGCATGCTCGAATTTCTGGCCGGACGCAAGCTGGCCTACAACGTCGGGCCCGCCCTGAGCCTGCCGATCTTCGATGGCGGTCGGTTGCGCGCGCAGCTGAGCGACGCCTCGGCCGGCTACGATCTGGCCGTGGCGCGCTACAACCAGACCCTAGTGGAAGCGCTCAGGCAAATCTCCGATCAACTGATCCGTCGTGCCTCGATGGACAAGCAACAGGTCTTCGCTGACGAATCGGTGGCCGCAGCGCAGCACAGCTACGACATTGCCCTGATCGCTTATCAGCGGGGCCTGACCGGCTATCTTGAGGTGCTCAACGCCCAGACCCTGCTGTTGCGCCAGAAACAGGTCGAGCAGCAGGTGCAGGCCGCGCGACTGGCGGTTCATGCACAATTGGTCACGGCATTGGGCGGCGGCCTGGGGGCAGGTGCCGACGCCCCTGATGCCGAACGTCTGCACGCACCCAAACCATTGGCGGTGATCGATCGATGATCACCTGGCTGGGCCGCCTGCAATGGCGCCGAGGTTTCTTCGAGTGGGCGCGCAGTGATGGCGTCACCTGGATCTACATCTTCAAGGTGTTGCTGGCCGCGTTCACCACACTGTGGCTGGCCATGCGCCTGGAGCTGCCGCAACCGCGCACGGCGATGATCACCGTGTTCATCGTCATGCAACTGCAAAGCGGGCATGTCTTCGCGAAGAGTTTCTACCGTCTGCTGGGCACCGTCGCGGGCTCGGCGGTCACGGTGGTATTGATCGCCCTGTTCGCCCAGAACACCGAGCTGTTCCTGCCCAGCCTGGCGCTGTGGGTGGGCCTGTGCTCCACCGGCGCCATGCGCTGCCGCAATTTCCGCGCCTACGGCTTCGTCCTGGCTGGGTACACGGCGGCGATGGTCGGTCTACCGGCGCTGGCCCACCCGGACGACGCCTTCATGGCAGCAGTCTGGCGGGTGCTGGAGATTGCCCTGGGCATTCTGGTTTCCACAGCGGTCAGCGCGGCGATTTTTCCACAGTCGGCCAGCGCGTCAATGCGCAATGCCTTGTATCAGCGCTTTGCCGTCTTCGCTCGATTCGTCACCGACGGCCTGCGCGGGCACAGCGCCCGTGAGCAGTTCGAAGCCGGCAACGTGCGCTTCATCGCCGAGGCCGTGGGCCTGGAGAGCCTGCGCAGCGTGACCGCCTTCGAAGACCCGCACATGCGTCGGCGCAACGGTCGGGTCAGCCGTCTGAACAGCGAATTCATGGCCGTGACCACCCGTTTCAATGCGCTGCACCAGTTGCTCGAACGTATCCGCGCGCGCGGCCATGGTGACGTCGTGACCGCCATCGAGCCGGCATTGCAGGCACTGGCGCAGGTACTGGACGATTTTTCCGGGCAGGCCCTGACCGACGCCGATGCAGCGCGCCTGGCTCAGCGCATGGCCTTGTACAAGGACGCGCTGCCGGCCCAGGTGCGCAGCCTGCGCGAGGTGTTCGAACACAACGGCCCGGACGATGAAGACCTGCTGGATTTCCATACCGCGTTCGAGTTGCTCTATCGTTTTGTCGAAGAGCTGCACAGCTATGCCCAGACTCACGCCTCGCTGGTCGAGCATCGGCATGCCCGCGAGCGCTGGGACGAGCCGTATCGTTCACAGACCAACTGGCTGGCCAGTGCCGCCGCCGGCATCCGCGGTGCGGTGGTGTTGCTGCTGCTGGGCAGCTATTGGATCGCCACGGCCTGGCCCAGCGGGGCGACCATGACCCTGGTCGCCGCCGCCACCGTCGGCTTGTCGGCCGCCTCGCCAAACCCGCGGCGGATGTCGTTTCAGATGGCTTGCGGCACCTTGCTCGGGGCGCTGGTCGGCTTTTACACGACCTTCTTCGTATTGCCCTGGATCGACGGTTTCGCGCTGCTGTGCCTGACGCTTGCGCCAGTGCTGACGCTAGGCGCCTTTCTTGCCTCGCGGCCGCGCTTCGTCGGTTACGGGCTGGGCCTGCTGATCTTCTTCTCCATGGGCTCGGTGCCCGGCAACCTGACCCAATACGATCCGTATGCGTTCATCAACGACTACATCGGCATGGTTGTGGGCATGCTGTTCTGCGCCGCCGCCGGGGCGATCATCCTGCCGCCCAATAGTCGCTGGATGTGGCGGCGCCTGGAGCAGGACCTGCGCTCCCTGGTGGTGTTCGCCATCAGCGGCAAGCTGCGCGGCCTAGGTTCGGCCTTCGAGAGCCGCAGCCGCGACCTGCTGCACCAGGCGTACGGTTTGGCAGCCGGACAGCCACAGGTGCAGCGCGACCTGCTGCGCTGGATGTTCGTGGTCATGGAGGTGGGGCACGCGATCATCGAACTGCGCCGCGAGCAGGAGCGCTTGCCGGTGCATCCGGCCTATGCCCCCTGGCAGCCCTGGCGGCAGTCGATCCGGGTCATGGGGCGCGCGCTGATGCGCCTGTTCATCCAGCCCCAGGAGGGCAATCTGCAACGGGCCATGGCGGCCGTCGAACAGGCCATTCACCTGGTCAGGAACACCGATGAACCCTTCGCCCGACATTTCGACACCTCGGCACTGCGCCGGGTCCAGAGCTACCTGCACTTCATCCGCAGTTCGTTGCTGGACCCGCAATCGCCACTCGCCGAACTGGCCGCTCCAGGAGACGACCATGCCCCGTGAAATCGCTTTCCATGGCCTGTACATGCCGACCATGACCCTGTTGTTCGTGGTCGCCGCCGGTATCGCCTGGGCCTTCGATCGGCTGTTCGCCAGCCTGGATCTGTACCGTTTCTTCTGGCACCCGGCGCTGCTGCGCCTGAGCCTGTTCGTCTGTCTGTTCGGCGCCATGGCGCTGACTGTCTACCGTTGAGAACCGCGCAATGAAAAAGTTTTTCAGTCTGTTGGCCACCCTGTTGGTGCTGGGGCTGGCGATCTTCATCGGTCGGCAGCTATGGGTGCACTACATGCAGACGCCCTGGACTCGTGACGGGCGTGTGCGTGCGGACATCATCAACGTCGCCGCCGATGTATCGGGCTACGTCACGGCAGTGCCGGTGCGCGACAACCAGCGCGTGCACAAGGGCGACGTGCTGCTGCAGATCGACCCGGCCCACTACCGTCTGGCGGTCAAGCAGGCCCAGGCGCTGGTGGCGTCGCGCAAGGCTGCCTGGGAAATGCGCAAGGTCAATGCCAGCCGTCGTGCCGACCTGGATGAACTGGTGATCTCCAAGGAAAGCCGCGAAGACGCCAGCAACGTCGCGGCCTCGGCCCTGGCCGACTATCAACAGGCCGAGGCGCGCCTGGAGGCGGCGCAGCTGAACCTGGATCGCACCCGCGTGCTTGCCACCGTGGATGGCTACGTCACCAACCTCAACGTCCATGTCGGCGACTATGCGCGGGTGGGCGAAGCGAAGCTCGCCGTGGTCGACGAGCATTCGTTCTGGGTCTACGGCTTCTTCGAGGAAACCAAGCTGCCCCACGTGCACGTGGGGGATCCAGCGCAGTTGCAGATGATGAGCGGTGAAACCCTCACCGGCCACGTGGAAAGCATCTCGCGCGGCATCTATGACCGCGACAACCCGCAGAGCCGCGAGCTGATCGCCGACGTCAACCCGACCTTCAACTGGGTGCGTCTGGCCCAGCGAGTGCCGGTGCGCATCCAGCTCGACCCGGTACCCGACGGCATGCTGCTGGCGGCTGGCACGACGTGCACGGTGATCGTCACGCCCGCTGCGCCCTGATTATTGAGAGAAGCTGCCCTGGAGGCGTTCGGCTCGAAATTCCAGGGTCTGCGGACGGTAGCCGGGCCGCAAGGGTGGCAGTGGCAGGCAGTCCTGCCAATCGGCACCGGCCTGCAGCTCACCAGGGCCACGGTAGCGGGGAGCGGTGTAGAGGTTTTCTGCCAGGTTGACGGTCTGCCCAGGAGAGTAGGCCGCGATCTGCCATTGCAGCTCGACCATGGGGACGCTGTTGCCATTGTTCAGGTTCAGGCGCAACGGACGGTCGGCGGGGCAGCCTTGCGGATCGAAGGTGATGCGCATTTCCAGCCGGGCCAGGCGATGGGCTTCGCGCGTGTCGCTCATGATGACCCACAGCGCGAGCAATGCCAGGGCGAACACGGCGGCGCCGGAGATCGGCAGCGCCTTGGAGGGATAACGGATCAGCAGGATGACCCAGGAAATGATCAGAAAGATGCCGATTAACATGACTGCCAGCCTTGGTGAAGAAGTGGGGCGTATCGTACAGAACGTTCGCGTGTCTGTGAAAACCACGCCCGCACAGGCTCAGTCGTCGGGCTGATCGCGCAGGAACACCAGGTGGTCTGGCCGTGACTGGTCGGCGTTGTAGCGATAGCCCTGGCGGTCGAAGCCCTTGAGCTGCAGGGGGTCGTGGATTTTTTCGTCGATCACGAAACGCGCCATCATGCCGCGTGCTTTCTTGGCATAGAAACTGATGATCTTGTACTGGCCATTCTTCAGGTCCTTGAAGTCGGCAGTGATCAGGCGCGCCTGCAGGGCCTTGCGTTTGACGGCAGAGAAGTACTCGTTCGACGCCAGGTTGAACAGCACGTCGTCGCCTTGCTCGGCCAGCGCCTGATTGAGCCATTCGCTGATGCGCTCGCCCCAGAACGCGTACAAGTCCTTGCCGCGGGCGTTGGCCAGCTTGGTACCCATTTCCAGCCGATACGGCTGCATCAGGTCCAGGGGGCGCAGCAGGCCGTAGAGTCCCGACAGCATGCGCAGGTGTTTCTGCGCGTAGTCGAAATCGGTTTCACCCAGGGTGGTTGCATCCAGCCCGGTATAGACGTCGCCCTTGAAGGCGAGCAGCGCCTGCTTGGCGTTGTCGGGCGTGAAGTCGGGGGTCCAGCTGCCGAAGCGCGCAGCGTTGAGTCCGGCCAGCTTGTCGGAAAGGTGCATGAGCTCGGCAATCTGCGCCGGGCTGAGCTCGCGCAGTTGTTCGATCAACACCTGGGAGTGGTCGAGAAACTCAGGCTGGGTGTAGCGCTGGATGACCGGGGGGGTATCGAAATCCAGGGTCTTGGCGGGGGATATCACCATCAGCATGCAAAGGTTCTCCTGTGGGCGTCGGTAAATTCTGGAGCAGTGCCGGCACCTCGTCCACCCTTAAGCGTGGGGGCATCCAGATGGACCGCAGCGACCCCGGACGCGGCTCGCGCCGCTGCTACAGGGGATCGCGTGTGCCCTTGGTACGGCGCTCCTCTGTAGCGGCGCAAGCCGCGTCCGGCTACACCGCCTACCCCGGGCCGTATTGACGCCACCGATCCCGCTCCCCCACAGTGCCCGGAAAAAAGGAAACCCGCGCATGGACTACGCACTCATCGACTGGAGCATCATGCTCCTGGCAATCGCTGCCGCCTACATCGTCTTCGGCATCGCCGGCTTCGGCACGGCCCTGGTAGCAGGCCCGGTACTCATCCACTTCATGCCGCTGGCCACGCTCATCCCCTTGCTCGTCGTGCTCGATTTCATCGCCGCCTTCGGCAATCTGCTTCCCGCCCGGCAATCGGTGGTGGGGGTGGAGCTCAAGCGGCTGCTGCCGTTCATGGCGTTGGGCTGCACCCTGGGTGTGGTGTTTCTGCTCAACCTGAAATCCGACCTCCTGTTGCTGTTGATGGGCCTGTTCATCACCGGCTACGCCCTGTACATGCTGCTGACCACGGCGCGACCTGCGCGGTTGTCACCGTGGTGGTCCGTGCCGATGGGCACGATCGGCGGGCTGTTCGGTGCCTTGTTCGGCAGCGGCGGCTTTCTTTATGCGATCTACCTGGGCGCGCGGCTTGATGACAAACAGCAGGTGCGAGCCACCCAAAGCGCACTGATCAGTTGCAGCACGATCGTGCGCCTGACGCTGTTCATCATTGCCGGCGTATACGCCAACACTCAGCTGCTGTTGACCGCTGTCTGCCTGCTTCCGGCGATGGCGGCAGGCCTGTGGATCGGGCGTCGTCTGACCCTGCGCATGTCCCGCGAGGCCTTCGTGCGGCTGGTGACCTGGCTGGTGCTGGCCAGCGGCCTGGCGCTGCTGTACCGCTATTTCAATCCTTGACCTGCGCCCGCAGGGGGCTATCCTGCCGGTTTTGCGTACCGTCGGGCCCTTGCATGAACACTCAGAACATTCTCGTTCCGCGCCTCTCCACCTTGCCGGTGCACGAGCCCCGTGCGCGGGCGATCCTGCGCTGGCTGGTACGCAAGGAGATCGTCGAGGAGCAACTGAGCACCTGCGGTCGCAACGGCAATCGCATGGCCTACGCCATCGGACCGGGTGCCCGAAACGTCGTCGAGCAGCCGGACCTGCTGCCCTATGGGCAGCCCGTCAATGGCCTGGAAGTGGTCACCGACCGCTGCATCTTCACCCCCATCGATGGCTTCCTGCACGAGGCCGGCTGCCCGGAATGCCGCCAGGAAGTCGGCGAAGCCCTGTTCGACAGCCTCGAAGAGTGGATGCCCGGCCTCACCGACAATTTCACCTGCCCGCTGTGTGGCCATGAGGACGACATCAACGGCTTCCTGTTCCTGCAACCCTGCGCGTTCTCCAACCTGGGGTTCATCTTCAACAACTGGGGGCAGACGTCCTTCAAGCCGGCGTTCATCGCCGAATTTGCCGACTGGCTCGACCAGCCGATCGCGCAAGTGCTGGTGAAGTTCCAGGACAATTGATCGCCAGGCCATCTTTGCCTTTCTTGTGGGGGCATGTGTGGGTATAATGGCGCGCTTCCATTTTCCCGCTCGGGAGCCCCCGCATGCTGCGTATCAGCCAAGAAGCCCTGACCTTCGACGACATTCTCCTAGTGCCCGGTTATTCCGAAGTACTGCCCAATGAAGTCAGCCTCAAGACCCGTTTGACCCGCGGCATCGAGTTGAACATCCCGCTGATTTCCGCGGCGATGGACACCGTGACCGAAGCCCGCCTCGCCATTGCCATGGCTCAGGAAGGCGGCATCGGGATCATCCACAAGAACATGACCATCGAGCAGCAGGCTGCCGAAGTGCGCAAGGTCAAGAAGTTCGAGGCCGGCGTGGTCAAGGACCCGATCACCATCGAGGCTGATGCCACCGTTCGCGACCTGTTCGAACTGACCTCCCTGCACAACATCTCCGGCGTGCCGGTGCTGCACGACGGCAACCTGGTCGGCATCGTCACCTCGCGTGACGTGCGCTTCGAAAACCGCCTGGAAATCCCCGTCCGCGAAGTGATGACGCCCAAAGAGCGCCTGGTCACCGTCCGCGAAGGGGCCGACAAGGAGCTGGTCCGCGATCTGCTGCACAAGCACCGCATCGAGAAGGTGCTGATCGTCGACGGCGAGTTCCACCTCAAGGGCATGATGACCGTCAAGGACATCGAGAAAGCCAAGGCGTACCCGCTGGCGAGCAAGGATGACCAAGGTCGTCTGCGCGTCGGCGCAGCCGTCGGTACCGGCAAGGACACCGGCGAGCGCGTCAGCGCCCTGGTTGCAGCCGGCGTCGACGTGGTCGTGGTCGACACCGCCCACGGTCACTCCAAAGGCGTGATCGACCGCGTGCGCTGGGTCAAGCAGAACTTCCCCGACGTCCAGGTCATCGGTGGCAACATCGCCACCGGCGAGGCTGCCAAGGCCCTGGCCGAAGCGGGCGCCGATGCGGTCAAGGTCGGCATTGGCCCAGGCTCCATCTGCACCACCCGTATCGTCGCCGGTGTCGGCGTGCCGCAGATCAGCGCCATCGCCAACGTCGCCGCTGCCCTTGAAGGCACCGGCGTGCCGTTGATCGCCGACGGGGGCATCCGCTTCTCCGGTGACCTGTCCAAGGCCATCGTCGCCGGTGCCTACTGCGTGATGATGGGCTCGATGTTCGCCGGTACCGAAGAAGCGCCGGGCGAGATCGAACTGTTCCAGGGGCGTTCCTACAAGGCCTACCGCGGCATGGGCTCGCTGGGCGCCATGTCCCAGGCCCAAGGCTCCTCGGACCGTTACTTCCAGGACTCCTCGGCCGGTGCCGAGAAGCTCGTGCCCGAGGGCATCGAAGGCCGTGTCGCCTACAAGGGTGGCCTGTCGGCGATCATCCATCAGTTGATGGGTGGCCTGCGTTCTTCCATGGGTTACACCGGCAGCGCCGACATCCAGGAAATGCGCACCAAGCCCGAGTTCGTCCGCATCACCGGCGCCGGCATGGCTGAATCCCACGTCCACGACGTGCAGATCACCAAGGAAGCGCCCAACTACCGCGTGGGCTGACCCCGGTAGCCCGCCTGTCGCCTGGTACTGGGCGGCGGGCGGACATTCAATTTAGCGGGGCTGTTCACTACAGCCCCGTGTTGTTTCCGAATACATCTGACGAGAATGAGTCATGGCCCTCGACATTCACGCCCACCGTATCCTGATCCTCGATTTCGGTTCCCAGTACACCCAGCTGATCGCCCGCCGCGTGCGCGAAATCGGCGTGTACTGCGAGCTGCACCCGTTCGACATGGACGATGAAGCGATTCGCCAATTCGCCCCGCGCGGCGTCATCCTCGCCGGTGGCCCCGAGTCGGTCCACGAAGCCAACAGCCCGCGCTGCCCACAGGCGGTGTTCGACCTGGGCGTGCCGGTCTTCGGCATCTGCTACGGCATGCAGACCATGGCCGAGCAGCTGGGCGGCAAGGTGGCCGGCTCCGATATGCGTGAATTCGGCTACGCCCGCGTCGACGTGGTCGGCAAGAGCCGCATCCTCGAAGGCATCGAAGACCACATCGACGCCGATGGCGTGTTCGGCCTGGACGTGTGGATGAGCCACGGCGACAAGGTCACCGAGATCCCCCAGGGTTTCCACGTGCTGGCCAGCACCCCGAGCTGCCCGATCGCCGGCATGTTCGACGACGACCGCAACTATTACGGCGTGCAGTTCCACCCCGAGGTGACCCACACCAAGCAGGGCGAACGCATCCTGTCGCGCTTCATCATCGACATCTGCGGTTGCGAAGCCCTGTGGACCCCGTCGAAGATCGCCGAAGACGCCATCGCTCAGGTCCGTGCCCAGGTTGGTACCGACAACGTCCTGCTGGGCTTGTCTGGCGGTGTCGATTCCTCGGTGGTCGCGGCCCTGCTGCACAAGGCCATCGGTGATCAGCTGACCTGCGTCTTCGTCGACAACGGCCTGCTGCGCCTGCACGAAGGCGAGCAGGTCATGGCCATGTTCGCCGAGAACATGGGCGTCAAGGTCATCCGCGCCAACGCCGAAGCGCAGTTCCTCGACAACCTGGCCGGCGAAGCCGACCCGGAGAAGAAGCGCAAGATCATCGGCCGCACCTTCATCGACGTGTTCGACGCCGAGTCCTGCAAGCTGGACAACATCAAGTACCTGGCCCAGGGCACCATCTACCCCGACGTGATCGAGTCGGCCGGCGCCAAGAGCGGCAAGGCCCACGTGATCAAATCGCACCACAACGTCGGCGGCCTGCCCGAGGAAATGAACCTCAAGCTGGTCGAGCCACTGCGTGAGCTGTTCAAGGACGAAGTCCGCCGTCTGGGCCTGGAGCTGGGCCTGCCGTACGACATGGTCTACCGCCACCCATTCCCCGGCCCGGGCCTGGGTGTGCGCATCCTGGGTGAAGTGAAGAAGGAATACGCCGACCTGCTGCGTCGCGCCGACCACATCTTCATCGAAGAACTGCGCAAGGCCGATTGGTACCACAAGGTCAGCCAGGCATTCGTCGTCTTCCAGCCGGTCAAATCGGTTGGCGTCGTCGGCGACGGCCGCCGCTACGCCTGGGTCGTCGCCCTGCGCGCCGTGGAAACCATCGACTTCATGACCGCGCGTTGGGCCCACCTGCCTTACGAACTGCTTGAAACGGTGAGCGGCCGCATCATTAACGAGATCGAAGGAATCTCGCGGGTGACCTACGACGTGTCGAGCAAGCCGCCGGCTACGATTGAGTGGGAATGATTGGACGTCCGGCATTGTCCGGCACCAACTAGCAAGAAATGCCCTGGAGCCCGCGTAATTGCGGGCTTTTGGCTTTTTAGGTCTGGCAAGCTCTGGCAGCTTTGTGCATCGCCAAGCACCGTGTTTATGTGGCATGGTACGGGGCATTGACTGAGCCAAATGCCATGCTTGGTACTCGATACCATGTCTCCTTAGCAGGGAAGGACATGGTATCAAATCTCATGATTGGCCCGGTTTTATTGGGTTTTATCGTGATGCATGAGTGCTTTTCTTAGCATGGTATTTTTTACAAGGAATCCGTGACTGCCATGCTGACCGATACCAAGCTGCGTAACCTCAAACCGCAAGAAAAACTCTACAAGGTGAACGACCGTGATGGGCTGTACGTGGCCGTCACTACTGCTGGATCTATCTCATTTCGCTACAACTACTCTATCAACGGCCGTCAGGAGACCATCACGTTTGGTCGCTATGGCGTGGGTGGTATCACACTTGCGGAAGCCAGAGAGCGCTTGGGTGAGGCTAAAAAGATGGTTTCGGCGGGAAAGTCACCTGCCAAAGAGAAAGCCCGTGCCAAGGCACGCACCAAAGGGGCAGAGACGTTTGATGCGTGGGCTGAGAAATGGCTGCGTGGGTATCAGATGGCTGACTCGACCCGTGACATGCGCCGCTCTGTTTACGAGCGCGAGCTCAAGCCGCAATTCGGCAATCAGAAACTGGTGGAAATCAATCATGAGGACCTGCGAACGCTGACTGATGCAATCGTAGAGCGTGGAGCTCCAGCCACGGCCGTGCACTCCCGCGAGATTGTGATGCAGGTGTTCCGATGGGCGATTGAGCGTGGCCAGAAGGTAGAGAACCCGGCTGATCTGGTACGTCCTGCAAGCATCGCTAAATTCGAGCCACGTGATCGCGCTTTAGGGTCTGACGAAATCGCGTTGATGTATCAGTACCTGGACCGCATCGGCACCGCGTCCTCGGTAAGGGCGGCCGCTAAGCTGCTGTTGCTCACCATGGTGCGCAAAAGCGAGCTGACTAATGCCACCTGGAACGAGATCAATTTCAGCGAAGCCTTGTGGACTATTCCGAAAGAGCGGATGAAACGCCGCAACCCCCATTTGGTGTTCTTATCTCAGCAGGCGTTGGATTTTTTCATTGCTCTGAAGACGTTTGCCGGTGGTTCGGATTACGTTTTTCCCTCTCGGTACGATTCCGATTTGCCAATGAGCACCGCGACGATCAATCAGGTGCTGACGCTGACCTATCGGCTCGCGCAGAAAGAGGGGAAGCCGTTGAGCAAGTTCGGACCGCATGATTTGAGGCGGACAGCGAGCACGCTACTGCATGAAGCGGGTTATAACTCAGACTGGATTGAGAAGTGCCTTGCGCACGAGCAGAAGGGCGTACGGGCCGTCTATAACAAGGCTGAATACCGCGATCAGCGTCGGGCGATGTTGCAGGATTGGGCGGATATGATTGACGAGTGGACCCGTCACCGGCCACGTCGAAGCAATGGCGGCCAAGAATAAAGTTAGAAATTCAATCTGCCAGCTTTCGAGTTCGCCGTCTGATGGCCGCAGAGATTGCTTGGCGCGATACGCCAAGCTCACGGGCGATTTCAGATTGGTTCGTAACGCCTCGATTTAACAAATCATCCAGCGAGCTTGTTGGCGATTTGAGTGTTTGGAGTTGGACGTAGGCCTTTTTCCTGACATCTGCCCATGTTTCTATATCCCACCTACGGAGCACAGCAGCTCCTTGTGCCCATATTTGGGCAATCAGTTCCTCATACTCAAGTGCAAACCTACGGTCGCGCTGATAGGCGCGGCGAGCTTCATCGCTACGCCGCGGATTATGAGCTTCGCAGTAGAGTTTGCTCGGTCTGGCTGCGCCTTCAGGCTGGCCCGGCAGGGTCGCAGGTCTCAGTAATTCGCCGTCTTCCGCCCAGGTAGAAACGAGCATTCGGCGCTCCACATGCTCGCGGAATGCAGCTACCGAAAAGTCTCCGCGCAATTCCTGCATATCGCAGTATCTCAACAGCATCCGGGAGGGCCCATATTTGCCAAACTCCCCCCTCAATGCCTGTTCGTAACGAGCAACCAATATATCGGCTTTTTTCTGAGCCCTTGTACGAACAGATTCTGTTAAGGGCACCACTTTGACATTTTCGCGCTTTAAGCGCTTGAAGACCTTTGGCGCCGCCATGCTGATCGCATATTCGGTGGACCGCCAGCATAGCTCGCAGAAGCACCAGTCGTAGTGGTTACTCAATTTCGACCGGATGCGATCAGACGATGTGTCGCTCTCCCTAACCAGCAGTTGCAGAAGCGGGTCGTAGGTGCTCGACGGTTTTAAGTGTTTTCCCATCCTTAGATGATAGCTCCGATTGACAACCACATTCTAACTTTTTTGCGCCCTAGTTCTGGCCCTCGAAGGCATTGTCAAGCATCTGACAACTTCGAAGGAAAGCGACCCCGTGGAGACCAAACCAAAGAGCAAAACACTCATCAACCGTAAGAAATTGCATGCGATGATCCCGCTGGCTGAGCGCACAATTTACAACATGGAACAAAGGGGTGATTTCCCACGCCGTATCGCGTTGACCAGCCGGAATGTTGCTTGGGATCTGGCTGAAGTCGAAGAATGGATTGACGCGTGCAAAGCTTCTGGCCCGGCTCCCAGACCTGGAATTGGAGCCTGAGTAGTGCGGACCGGGCCCGAACCAGGGCCCATCTCGCACCAGCATAGTGGGACTGTGCATGCTCAACATCAAAGCTCACAGCTTGCACTGTTCAGTTCACAGGAAGAGGCGCAGACGTACCACGACAGCACCCGGAGCGGTTTTTTTTCTCTCCTTGTTGATGTGCGGGGCGACAAGCGCCAGTCGTCCCACCTGTTGGCAGATATGCCGACCGTCCTTGGTCTGGTAGACAAAACCCGTGACACATGGCTGTCACAGGCTGAATTCATCCGCCCCAACCGGCGCGTCGTGAACCTATCGCGCTTGGGGCTGCTGTTCGCTGACCTCGACACCTACAATGTTCCGGCGCTCGCCGGACGCACGCCCGACGCCCTGGCCGCTGCTGTGATGTACTTCTGCGCAGGGGAAGGAATACCCGCCCCGTCCATGCTGATCTACAGCGGGCGCGGAATCCAAGCCAAGTGGCTTTTGGAGGGCACGATCCCGCGTCAGGCGTTGCCACGCTGGAACGCCTGCCAACGCTGCCTTGTTGATCGCCTGTCGCATGTAGGTGCCGACCCGATGGCCAAGGACGCAAGCCGCGTCCTGCGCACCGTGGAAACCGTCAACAGCAAGAGCGGCGAAGTGTGCCGCGTGGTGCATGTGCAGAACGGCATGGACGGTCAGCCGGTGCGGTATAACTTCGAGTATATGGCCGAAGCGCTTTTGCCGACCGCTCGCTGGACCATCGAGCAGCAACGTCGAGAGCAGGTCGAGCGCATCCAACGCAAGCCCTTAAAGCTGGTTTCCGGCGGCGAGACCAATACGCTACGCGGGTTCTCCGGCCGCCAGCTCGCGTGGGATCGACTGGAGGACCTGCGGAAGCTGGCCGACTTGCGCGGCGGTGTCAGCGAAGGTAGCCGAATGCAGCACCTGTTCTGGCGGTTGAACTTCCTGTTGCTGTCCGGCGCAACGAACAGCAAACAGATGTACTACGAAGCATCCGCGCTGGCCCGTGAGCTAGACCCGCAATGGAATACCCGTTCCAAAGAGCTGATGACCCTGTTCAGCAAGGCCAAGGCGTTCGAGGCAGGCGAGAAAGTGAGCTTCGCGGGCAAGGACTATGCCCCCTTGTACACGCCCAAGAATGACACGCTGATCAACTTGTTCAGGATCACGCCAGACGAGCAGCGGCAGCTTAGGACTGTAATCAGCACGGACGAAGCCGCAGAACGCCACCGGAAGCGCGAGGAAGGCCGCAGACGGACAGCGGGCGCACTAGACCGCCAGACTTATGTAAGCAAGTCATTGAGCCGTAGGAAGCCTTGGGAATCCCTCGGGATGAGCCGTGCAAGCTGGTACCGTGCGGGTAAGCCAGTCGGTCCTGCGGTTGAGGCTGATGCAGGCCTATTGCCTTCCGAAGAATTGTACTCTAAGGGGGCGGGCGCGCGGTGAGACAAGTCCGTGCGTATTACTAATGGCGAAGCCCCCGAGCTTTTGAATGAGGCTGGAAAGCGGCACGGGTGACGTGTGGATACACCCAAACCACAGTGTACCAAGTCCGTGCGTATTACTAATGGCGAAGCGTTCGAGCTTTTGAATGAGGCCGGAAAGCGGTATGGGTGACGTGTGGATACACCCAATCCACAGTGAGACAAGTCCGTGCGTATTACTAATGGCGAAGCCTCTGGGCTCTTAATGGCGGGCCGTTCCTCGCTGATTCGAAGGGTGTTTTAGCTTCCGCGGTGCGGCACTATTGCGTGGCGGGCTACATTTGATCGACTGCCGTTGCTTCCCGTCCATGTGCCATCTGGCTGGTAGGTATTCAAAATCCGTGCGTATTACAGCCCGTTGAGGGGATGTCCGGTGATAGCGCAGGTCTATGCGGAATCCGGTGATGAGGCCCGGCAAGGCATGCGACGGATGGGAAAATCAGGAGCGTGCTAAGCGGGGCTGCCACAGAAATACAAAACCCCGCGCTGTGGCGGGATTGCTAATACTCAGGGCTAGCGATCAGCGAATTTTAGCATTCTCGTTTTTGTGTCGGCTGTTCGGCGCGCATCGCCATCAGAATCTGCTTGGTCAGAGCTGCGTTACTTTTGCTTCCCAGCAGAGGCAGGCGATTCATGCTATGTGCTCCCGCAATCATATGGTATGAAGCTGATATGGCCAGAGGGCTCACCCTGAGCTGCAGCGCTGTGTACTGCCGATCCAACATATCAAGCTGCGGTCCATAGCCTTTGCTGCGCAGCCATTGGCCAAGCGCCCACAGGCCAATGCCGAGCGTAAAGACTAGTACTGAAAATCCAGTGACTATCAGAATGTCTGTCATGGTTATTCCTCCAGAAGGTCGTTGTTCGATGTCATACCGGGCACACTGAGCGAAGCGAGGCGTCCGTGAGCCCTGCTGATGCCAGAGGCGGGGCGGATCACGTTGGATACCGCTTCTTCGGGTCCCGGGGGCGATTCAGCTCCTCTGGTCTGAGCGGAAGAGCTGTCGTCAGTAACGGGTAACGTAAAGTCTGTACCAAGAGATGGGGCGTGGGCATTCTCCATACCTGGCACGGCCAGTGACGCCATAACTCCGAGCACCTTCGCGGCTCCACCCGCCGCCTGAATAATTTCATCACCACTCCTGACGGCTTCCCCTTTTGGTGCTGCTTGCTGTGGCTCTTTGTTTTCGTCTACTTGTGCAGCCTTACCGATTTGGTTGGTTGCGTACGAAGACGATTTCGCGGTCTCAGCATTAGGTCTAGACGAGGCCGCGTCAGATAGGCTACCCCTAGTCTTTGACGTCGATGGTGTGGGGTTCTTGGTAGTGCTGCCGCCTGTGCTGGCACCCACTCCAGAAGGCGCTGCGAAGTCCGTTGGCGTTGACGCTCCGCTGCCTGTTGAACTTGCGGCATTAACAAAACTAGAGTTGATAGCGCCCGCCAACCCACTGCCAGCAGTAGCACCTGCGCCACTGGCCCCACTGAATGCACCGACTGCAGCAGGTGCTGCAGTCCCCGCTGTGGCGACGGTGGCAATTGCAGCGGCAGCCCCCGCCGCTCCAGCAGTTGCCATTCCTCCGAGGGCCGAACCACCACCCATTGATGAACCACTAATCATGCCGCCTATTAGGTCTGGAATCGTCTTCGTCAAGTAGGCGCAAATCAAAGCCAGCCCAGCAAGAGTCATCACGGAAGCTTCGTTGTTCTGATATGCAGATGACCACTCACGACTTGACTGCAAAATCAGGCCGATGATCAGGGTCAAAACGAATAGCTTAGCTCCAACCGCGACGGCGAAGCGCATTGGCGCAATTGCATATTCCCTTGTCCACTGAGCACCACCAAAACCGAAGAAAAGAACGGACGCGTTGATGATCACGTAAGACTCTACAAGCGTCACAAACATAAAAGCCGCAATGAAAGCGAAGCAAACAAGCACTAAAAAAGCAGCTAGGCTAATTGCAACCGCTTGGCCTGGTGAGAAAAAAGGCATGCTTGATAGAATTGCGCGAGAAAACTCTATCGCCAAAGCAAAGACATCTCCAGGCTGTAACGCGCGATTTAGGCCGCTTGCAGTAGCTCCTGCGTCACGAAAGCTGTCGACAATGGCGGAAGCCCATTCTACGGCGTATTTTATCATTGCCAAAAAAAAGCCGGTCACTAAAATAAAACGCACCAGCTCGCCTACAACCTCACCCATATCAGCTTGTTTTATCACTAGGGGTATAAATGTCCAAACAAGCTGGATCGTTGCTAGGAGCCAGAATAGGTTGATCGCATAGCTGTACAAGCGTTGTGACCACAGGCTTGACTGGTTTAGTATTAGATCTAAGAGGCCGTCAACTGACGTATCTGGCTGTGCTAGATTTGTATCAGCTAACGAGCTTCCAGTAATGAAGAGCCCTATGGAACCTAGAGACCACAAAAGAAGACGATCCATAGTTAATACCCCTTTGATCCACCGCGGATGGTAGGTTGGTTTTTGAAGGCGGAATCTGAGGTTTTTTGATCGCTGTTTGAGTTACACTCCTGGTTGCTAAAAATCTTGATCGTTGTCACAGATACGGTAATAACCAAGCCAGCACACAACAGTGCTACGAACCACTTTGATATAGGCATTTCAGTATCCCTTCGAACCGCCGCGAATAGTAGGTTGGTCCTTGAATTTCTGCTCAGCTGCTTCGCTCATGGCCTTCCGGTCGTCCTGTTGTGCCATATAGTTACCTTGCATGTTTATCTGTGTAGCCAAAAGATCACGCAGTTTTTGGAGTTGCTGAACATTCTGCGAAGCAATTTCGTTGCCCACCTGTATCGCTTGCATACGGCCAGCGGCTGACTGAGAACGGGCTACTATGCTATCAAGTTTGGCATCTTCAGTCTCAAAAGTACTTGTATTTAAATTTGCCGCTTCGAGAGCTGCTCTCACGTTGGCGCGGCCTTGCTCAGACCAGTTTTTATAATGTTCCCGTGGCGTAAAGTGTGCAGAATTCGCCGCGCCGTTCAGATAAGACTGAAAACCTGGAAACTGGTAGTTGAATTGCGAATCCATATTCTGAATTTGACGGCCGAGAGATTGCGATCTGTCATAGATGCCAATCACGTCTCTCAGGTCCGCAGCGATACTGCCAAACATGGAGCTGGGTAACCCCATGCCCTGGTTAACCATGTTCTGGTACTGGCGAACCTCTATTTGTAATTGTTCGGCAGTGTTTAGCGCTGTGTTGACCTGCTCGACATATTCGAACATTTGCTGATAAAAAGTTGAGCAGTTTGAGCAGTACATGGCTAAAGCATTTTGCCCAGTGAGATTCAAAATAAGAGCTGCTACTAGTGATTTCCGCGCGCGTGTCATTTTTATGTCCTGTGCGAGCCTGTTACTATATATGATCGAGATTGCTTGCAGTAACGAGAAACGTATCGTGTGAACTGCACATACCCAAAGCTAAATTCGTCGAAATATTCTTTATAAATTAGTTTGAGGGTATAGCCGAGTAGTATCTTCTCTTCTAGTTCTCTCCTGATCTTGAAGAACTCGGCACGGCCAGCTCTTCTTTTAACATGCTTTAAGCTATAACTCCGCATCAGCTTTCTCCTTTTGACGCTTTGGTTTTAGCACGGATGAAAGCATGAGGAAACACGAAATAGCCGGATTACGAAAATTAATGAAACTCAACGCGATTATATGCAATTTAGGGGGATTTAAAGCAATTCAATGCGAATGTACGCGACTGTATGCGATTTAGCGAAATTAGATGCGAATTCTAGATTTAGGGTTTTCGAATTGCATTTAATCGCCTACATTTAGACGGCAAGATGTGTGTTGTACGGGTGCGGACTTCGTCCACCCCCTCCCAACACCTCCCCGTATTCGCCTGCGGCTCAATGGGTTCTCTTGCTCTGCGAGGCATACAGTCGCTACCGCGACCACATAGAAGCAGCACCAAAGGAGGAATCATGACCGGCGAACAGCCAGAGAAGCCCAAAGCCCGCCGACGCGGAAAGCCGATAGAGGTTTGGGTCAGCGATGGGGAAAAAGAGTTAATAACAGCGCGAGCGGCCGAAGCTGGATTGTCCCGATCGGGATACCTACGCGCTGTCGGGTTGAATTACCCTATTCGGTCGGTCGTAGACCTGGTCGCAGTCGGTGACTTGGCTAAGGTCAATGGTGACCTTGGGCGGGTTGCCGGTCTGCTAAAACTCTGGCTCGCAGAGAAGCGGGGGCATGGCGCTAAGGCCATCGACGTGGATACACTGATGATCGGTTTTCGGGATTTACAGGTCGAGGCTCGAGAGATAATGGGGCTAATCGTCAAAACTCATAAGTGATCTCTCATATGCTTCGAGCTATGAGCGCATCACAGATGCTTGGTCGAGTAATTATTGCCAGCCCCTGATCGCTAGCATAACCCAGTTCTGTACGCATCTGACTCGTCCGAAGAGCGAGACTCTCGGCAGCACCGATAAGCAGTTCCCACGGTAGCCGAATGCCATCTGGCGCGCTAATATCCCGGCAGCGACGTGGCACTGGTATCTGTGTCCAAGGTCTAAGGGATAGGTTGATCGCCAGGGAGGAAGCGTGAGTAAGAGCAAAACGATCGTGCCTATAGGTGCCCAGTTGACTTCCTTTCCTAATCCAACACCATGGCCAGGAGCGAACGCCCGGCTTTTAGGTGTCGGCGCAGGTTTGCCTGTTTCCAAGCTTGATCGACTGGCAAGCTTCGATGATAGCCAATTCGAACGCTTCGTACTCGAATGGGGGAACGATTACATTAAGGCAAAAGTCCCTGGCGTGTACGAAGTCCAACTTCGCGGGGGCGCTGGTGATAAGGGGCGAGACGTTATCGTTTGGTTCGATCCTCCGAGCACCGTTAGTCGCCGTTGGCACCTCTATCAATGTAAACATTATAGTGCAGCATTAGGAGCAAGCTCTGCGTACGAGGAAATTGGCAAAGTTCTATACTACACGGCAGTCGGTGACTACTCTTCCCCGGATGAATATTGGTTTGTTACGCACAAAGGTGTCACCTCGACGCTGCAGGATTTGTTAGATTATCCAGAAACATTAAAAGCAGGCCTTCTCGCAAATTGGGATAAGCATTGTCGAGGTAAAATTACTACTCTGAAGAAGATCGAACTTACACCAAAGCTTAAAGCGCATATTGATGCGTTTGATTTCAGCATATTTCGCGCAAAGCAGCCGCTTGACCTGATATCTGAGCATGCCCAGACGCGCTATCACCTTACCGTATTCGGTGCTCCTCTAATTGATCGGCCTTTACCGCAGAAGCCGCCGTCGTCAGCGGCGCCTCTTGAAGCGGTATACATTGCACAGCTATACAAGGCAATAAGTCTGAAATTGGGGATCGAAGTAAGCAATGTTTCTCATTTCGTGCATGACAAAAAACTGTCCGCTCTCTTTGAACGGTCCAGAATGGCTTTTTATTCGGCGGAAGGCCTAAAAGAGCTTGCCCGCGATCAGATGGCCGATATGTCTTATTTCGACACGCTGCTCGGCGAATTCTACGACGGTCTTTATTATTACTATTCGGACGAAGCCTTTGTCGGCCTCGACCGTGTGGTAGAGACGGTCAAGGGAGCGCAGTCTCTCCAAATCAGTGATCATGTGTTGAAACCACACGTTGTCCCAAATGATCGTGAGGGGATGTGCCATCAAATGGCTAATGATGGACGCGTTGAATGGTGCTCATCATGACTGCGCATCCGGAGTCGACACTAATTCGCCCATTCAACAGTCCGCTCGAATGTGGCTTGCGGATGTTGTTCGTACTGGACGCTAGCGCTGGACAAGCCTCAGATCTTCAGCGTCTGATTTCCTATGATTACCTACTGGTCCATTCAGGCGATGTTGTCGGTGGTCCGGAAAGTCTTCACCCCGCAGTACCGTTTCGAGGCGGTGAGCTTCTAATAAAACGAAATCTTGTATATGCGGGACTCAATCAAATGTACTCTCGAGAGCTGCTGCTCAAGACCTTTGATGTTACAGGCATCCTATACCAGGCTACGGCTTTGACGTCGGCGTTCCTTAAACTTATGAGAACGTCATACGCCCAGGCGTTGCGACAACGGTCCAGCTGGATTGTTGAGCATTTCGGAATGTTTTCAGATAGCGAACTCGGACAGTATATGAGCGAAAATGTTGGCCGCTGGGGTGGCGAATTTGAACAGTTGTCTGTCCTAAATGAATTGGAGCTCTGAAAATGTTACAGCTCCGAAAAATAGTTCTTAGAGGCGAAGGTGTCCCGGATGCCTCAATTAGTTTTTTTCCTGGCGGGAACATCGTAGCTGGCGAGTCCGATACGGGTAAGAGTTACCTGCTTAGGTGCCTTGATTACATTTTCGGCGCCGATGAGATGAAGAAGCGCATTCCAGCAGCAGAGTCTTATTCAAAGCTATATGTTCAGTTCGAGAATAAAGTTGGCGCCGTTCTAACGCTAGAGCGCCATTTGTCTGGTGGTGATCTTGCATCACATACCTGCCCTGTCGAAGATATCGACGGGGCTGGAAAATCGCTAAAACCGAAGAGAAAGGGGAAAAGTAAGGCCCGAGATATTACCGAGGTGCTGTTCCAGTTCGCAGGCTTAAGTGAGGCCGTTCTTCGCAAAAATGATCGAGGGGAGGTGCAGCGCCTTACTATAAGACAATACCTTCCAGTCTTTCTTATTGACGAGATCGCTATTATCGACGAAAAATCACCTGTTTTAGGTAAAGGCGGCTTTGATGAGACCCCGCGCAAGCGAATGTTCGCCCATATGCTCACAGGTAAAGATGACATAGGCGTCATCGCGGCCGAGAAGTCCGAGATCGCCCAAGCGAGGCTTGTTGCGCAGCTTGGTCTGATCACTGGGCTCCTTAAACCACTAGAACATCGGATTCAGCAGAGCCCGATGGCAGACGAAGACTCCATCGAAAAGGTCGAGTTCGCGATAGCCCAGCTGTCTGCCTCGCATTTCGAAATAACCGGCGAGCGTGCGAAATTGCAGGCTGAGCGTACAGAAAACACTCGAACGCTAAACCGGGCACAGTCTCAGGTGGTAGCAGCTGACGAGCTCTTGGCTCGGTACCATTTACTCGAAGATAGATATAACTCCGATTTGCAACGCCTTGATTTCGTCACAGAAGGTGCTCATTTTTTTAATGGCTTACAAGAAGTAAATTGCCCACTGTGCGAACAGCCAATGACTAGCGATCACGTTCATACCACGCAAGGGTCTGTGAAAACGATCTGTGAGGCCGCTAGGGCAGAAGCTTCCAAAATTCTTGGTCAGCGCGGCGACCTCGCCTTAGCTATAAAGAGACTTGAGAATATTCGGAGTACTAGATTATCTGAAGTAATCTCATCCAGGGATGCGCTTGCGCTAACCGATCAGAGAACTATGGATGTTATATCTCCAGCTCTTCAAGATGCTGCGCAGCGCCTCGAAGTATTGGTGGCCCGCCGTATAGAGCTTGAGAGGCTAAAAGCTGATGAGGATCAGGCGGACACACTGCGGCTGAAGAAAGATGAAATTGAACGTATGTTCGGTGATAAACCCAGCAAGAGCACTTGGGAAGCACTACCTTCTAAAGCCCTAAGAGCGCTGTGCAAGGAGATAGAGACCGTGCTAACAGAGTGGGAATGGAAGGGTGAAGGGTGTGTTGAGTTTGATCAAAAAGAGTTCGACATCATAGTAGATGGCCAGTCTCGACAATCTCATGGTAAAGGTGTCCGCGCGGTTCTGCACACCGCGTTCACAATTGGGCTTCTGCGCTTCTGCAGAATTAATAATTTGCCTCATCCGGGTGTCGTCGTTATTGACTCCCCTCTGACGAGCTACAAAAAAGGAAAACCCGGGGGAGCCAAGGATGGGCCAATCGATGCGGGTATGGAGGCCGCTTTTTGGCGTTCGCTCACGGCAATTGATCCCGGTGTCCAGGTCATAATTGTTGAGAATAAAGAGCCGCCTGCCACGGTGGCAAATGACCTGACATACTACTGGTTCGCGGGGGATACAGGTTCCTCGAACGATCGAAAGGGTTTTATCCCGGTCGTGTGAACCATGCGGACGACATACGGTTAGACACGCTGGAAAGGCGGCACAGGCGTCAGTATGGGTGGATGTGTATTTATACTGTATGTGATTTTTTCGTCCGTGGTCGTTTTTTTCCGGCTGGCCGTGCTGCCTTGCCTGCTTTCGTCGAATTCACTTGATAGCATGCCGTCCTTTTCACCCCCTTTCGCTAGCCTTCCCATAAGGAAATGCGCCATATGTCGGCCCTGGTCTAACGCAGTGTTCATTGGATTTGTCGGCCCGAACCATTCGGTAAGGGCGCGTATCGGTCCTGAGGCCGTATTCGATCTGGTCAAGCTGGATGGTTATCTTGAGGGGGGACTGGCCAGAGAGAAGCTCTGGCTCGCGAGGAGGCGAGGTGTAGAAGCAAACCGAATCGAGGTCGAACGGATGATGATCGAGCTTTGCAGGTTACAGGCAGCTATGCGGCACAAAACGAGCCCTATCATTTTCGGGAGACAATAACGCATTGCGCCAAGCAACGAGAGGCGCTTCACAGATCCCGTGTCACAGCGATGTGGAGCTATGATAGAGGCAACGGGGAGTCAGTTCCGTGGCAAGGACCGGCTCGACGGAGGGTTGATGTCATAGTGATATTGTTCAGGCAGAATGCCTAGCTCTAACGAAATGGATGTCATCTATGAAAACACTCCCACCGGTCGGACCCTCTCCGGAGCAACGAGCTCTTGTGAGTCAGAACAGGCTTGGCGTAGAAGTTATCTGCGGCGCAGCCGGAAGCGGAAAAACTACAACCGCCCTCCTTAGACTGAAATCGCTATCTCATATGTTCAACGGTCGACTTGTGCGTCAGGAGGAGGATCGGCCTATAAAGATTTTGATTCTCACGTTCAACCGGACGCTTGCTGGATATGTTTCAGAGCTAGCACGCCAACAGCCTGACCCGAAATTCAAAATCGACTTAGAAATAGAAACGTTTAGTCGCTGGGCTCTAAATAGACTCGGCTATCAGCTGGGCGACCAAAAAAAAGCTGAGGGGGTTCTATATACATTCGCAACTCAGATTAAGAACCTTTCGCCTCAATATGTCGTTAACGAATGCAATTATATTCTAGGTCGCTTTGAGCCGGAGCGGCTTAATAGTTATCTAGATGCAGACCGAACTGGGCGAGGCCAGATGCCGCGAGTCTCTAAGGCTACGCGGCAACAAATTCTTGATGAGGTTATTGAACCTTATCATGCATGGCTTCGGGAGAATAATATAATAGACTGGAATCAACTTGCAGTCTTCATGGCAAGAGATATCAGCCCGATCGGCTACGACATTGTAATTGTCGACGAGACTCAGGATTTCTCAGCTACTCAGCTTAGAGCAATAAAACATCATTTGGCTGATGATTACACCGTGACATTTGTGATTGATACGGTTCAGCGTGTTTATGCTAGGGGCTGGACATGGGCAGAGGCAGGGTATGAAGTTCGCTCTGAGAGAATTACCAGCCTTCGAAATAATCATCGTAATACTCAACAAATCGCTGCTTTCGCGGCTGGAATTCTTGCAGGAGTAGCTGTAGATGGGGAAGGTGCCATGCCTAATCTGCATGCGGCAACAGAGACCGGGCCTCTACCTCTTATACTGAAAGGAAAATATCAGCGTCAAATAGACTGGGCTATAGACTATATAGGCCGTAAAATTAATCTCAAAGAGGAATCGGTCGCATTTCTCAAACCACTAGGTGGCGGATGGTTCGATACCATTCGTGCTTCCTTAGATAGTGCGCGTATTCCTTATGCCAATATTACCAGAGAGCGAGAATGGCCTAGAGGTCTAGAAAACGTGGCCACATGCTCTTTTCATTCAGCGAAAGGCCTAGAGTTCGACTACGTTTTTATCCTGGGTTTCAATCAAAGAAATACGGAGTTTTCTGAGGAAGATAAAGGCGACCAGCTTCTTGTTCTGCGTCGCTTGCTCGCTATTGCGGTGGCCCGAGCGAGAAAAGCTGTCTTCGTTGGTTATAAACCTGGAGAAGAGTCGAGACTAATCCAGTTCTTTCAAGTAGGCACCTATGCTGAGGTTGATGTGTAATGCTTATTGAAGAAATTAAGAGGCGTGGTATTGTTGAGCTACTTCATTTTACAACCAATCGAGGAATTGTAGGTACGCTTGATTCTGGCTATCTGCTTTCTCGTTATCGTGTGAGACAAGAAGATAATCTCAAATACATCTTGCATTGCAATTCAACAAATCGCCCGGAAGAAAGCGATTTTTTTGATAAAAGCGAGCATTGGATTGATTTTGTAAATCTATCAATTTCAGAGATTAATAGAAGATATTTTGAGGTTTCTCAGGGGTGGCATCTCAATGCGGACGTTTGGTGGGGTATTCTTTCCTTTGACGTCGCTGCAATGGCTGACGATAACGTGTATTTTGCCACAACTAATAATTCCTACGATTACTGTATAAGAAAAAAAGGACTGGAAGGGTTTAGTGGTTTGTTTGCACCCGTGATAAGGCGAAAGCCACCAAGTTGGAGGGCGTGTCGCCTCAGACGAGCTGAGCATCTTCCTACATGTGAGCAGGCGGAAGTGCTCTATCCCGGCGCACTTTCAGTTCGATATTTACGTTGTATATACGTATTGGACGAAACCTGCCATGATACAGTCATAGGTTGGCTAGGGGAGTTTGGGCACACTGATGTCGATGTCCAAATAAATCCCCAAAAGTTCCAAGGAGTGAAAAATTGAGCAATCCACTATCCACAAGCAATGCTTCTGATCTCCGACAGTCTCACGCCTTCACACAGACCGTTGTTGAGTCAGCCTTGTGGGCTGCTGCTGGCGACGCGCTCGGCTGGATTACAGAGCTTTCGCATGGGCCTGCTGGTGTTAAGAACCGGACTGGGTCAACTGAGGTGAAGCAACCAGTCGCCTGGCAGCGATTGATCGCTGGTCGTAACGGTCCCAAAGTCGCTCTGCCTGCGGGAACCTACTCTGACGACACTCAGCTGCGCCTTGCAGTATCACGCTCCATTCGAGGAAATGGGGTGTTTGATGTTGAGACGTTTGCAAAAATTGAACTACCTGTTTGGCCTACTTACGCATTGGGTGCAGGTTTAGGCACAAAAGCAGCAGCTCTCAATCTTTCACGTAGAGGCGTTAATTGGTTTTCAAATTTCTATGTGAAAGGCGCACAGAGTTATATACAAAGTGGTGGTAACGGAGCGGCAATGAGAATTCAGCCGCACGTTTGGTCATCGAAAGGTGACGATCAAGAGATGCTCTTGAACGTATTTAGAGACGCCATCACAACCCATGGTCATCCTCATGGTTTTTGCGGCGCTGTATTTCATGCTCTGGTCCTAAAGGAAACGCTGCAAGAAGGTTCTATTCCTGGCCCCTCCCGTTGGAAAGAAATTGCTCAACAATTTCTAGAGTTGCCGAAGCTAATCCGTGAAGATAGCCAGCTAGTAGATTTTTGGCTCGCTTCTTGGGAGCGTGAAACAAAAAATACTCTAGAAGAAGCCATGTCTAGGTTTTGTGGCGAGGCGCTGCATGATATTAGCCGAGTGTCTGAGGCGATAAACAATAATTCAGTTGCTGTGTATAAATCTGCAATCTCATCTATAGGGTGTTTGACAGATCGATTCCGTGGATCTGGGTTTAAAACAGCTCTAGCTGCTTCGGTGCTGAGTTATCTGTATCGCTCTGAACCCATAGAGGAAGCGCTTGTGTTATCTGCCAATATGCTTGAGAGCGACACGGATACTATTGCAACTATGGCCGGAGCGCTTTTGGGGGCTGTAGCAGGTCGCTCCCCAGTATGGAATATTCAAGACTCGGATTACATTATCTCTGACGCGACACGTCTTGCTAACATCGCCATCGGAAATCCTCAGCCAAGCTTTTCTTACCCCGACATTGGTCGATGGAATCCCCCTGTCAATCAAGGTGCATCCATTCGCGTATTTGAAGATAGGCTCGCAATTGCCGGACTTGGTGCGCTGGAAACTTATGGTGACGAATACAGTTTTGGAGATCACGTGTGGCAATGGTCCACACTACCATTTGGCCAGACAATTCTTGCTAAGAGAAAAGCTTTCATAAATGATGTTGTCGGCACTGATCAACTTCCGAAGCCAAGCGTGCCTTCAAATATGCTAGCAAGCCGAAGTGCGCCTGACTCTCAATTTAATGTTCGGCAACCTGAGTTAAATTTTGAGCTTAGAAAGACTCAGTCAGTACAAAAAAAACCGTGCGGAGATATGTTTTTAAATGACCTTGATGCCGAGTCGGATATCATAATTTCATCAAATTTTGATAGCCACACAATAGGTGAGATTTTTAAAGCTCGGATCGACGCGACTTCGTCGATCGAGTCGGCCATGACCCTTTTGGCAATTGTAGCCAAGGCTAGAATCGCTAGAAATAAACGCCGGCAATGAGAGAGTGCTAATGGCCTGAGACTAATATTTAATACCTCGCAATGCAGTGCATTTGAAATGCAGGCTGCATCGTGGATTACCGCGTTAAATAGTAGTGGAGGATCTGAGTGCAAAGTAGAGTTGAGGGCGAAGTGGGTTCAGTGTCGAGTAAAGTGATTTTATTTTTCCCGGGCTTTTTGAATCATGGTCAGGTACTTAGCTACACTCACAGCCGACTTAGGCTCTGCTGACGAAAAGTCTTGCTTGATCATAAAATGCGCTAGTAGCTCGAAACCATTGCTTGTTGGAGGTGATATGAAAAATCGTAGTCACGATGAAGCAATGGCCAAGGTTTTCCGGGCTGATCCCACGTACGCTATTGAATTGCATGCAGAAGTCTGTTGCGAGGGCTGCACTGGTGAACTGGCCGTGCTGACGCGGCGACTCTCCACTGCCGTCGCCATGGTGAAGATGGTTCATAACGACACTGACCATAAAAATTGATTTTTAACTGGTATGGTATTTTTCATGGTTTTAAAATTGTCGTCGCTTTTGCGTACCCCTAAATCTAGGGGTTTCGGCCCTCTATTGATAATAGAGTGGGAGTGATCCCGCGTCCGGCATTGCCCGGCACCCACTAGCAAGAAATGCCCTGAAGCCCGCGTAATCGCGGGCTTTTGGCTTTTTAGTGCCGGCATTTTCTCGGAACGCCCCGACGGTTCCTTTGCGCTGCAGTCGCCGCTGCAGGTGGGATTGCCAAAGGAACGAAATGCCACCAGTTGTCCCATTGCTTGCAAGTTGATAATGTGCAAGCAATAGCAGCAACCAGGGAGCATGAAAGATGCCATCCGTTACCGTTCGAAATGTTTCTGATGAGGTCCATCGCGCTATTCGTGTGCGGGCCGCTCAACATGGCCGTAGCATCGAAGCCGAGATGCGGGAAATTCTCGAGTCTGCCGTGAAGCCGGAAGGTCGGGTGAAGCTGGGCTCGCTGTTGGCCCAGACCGGCCGCAAGGTCAAGTTGACTGATGAAGAGTTTGCCAGCTTCGAAAGCGCACGCGATAAAGCCCCCGCCCGGGCAGTGAGCTTCGAATGATCCTGCTCGATACGAATGTAATTTCCGAGCCTCTACGCCATTCGCCTGCGGCGTGCGTCATTCAATGGATCGACGAGCAGGCATTGGAAACGCTTTATCTGTCCGCCATGACCGTGGCTGAGCTACGTGCGGGTATAGCGTTGATGCCGGTTGGGCGACGCCGTTCGACGCTGCACGAAAGTCTTGAAAAACAGGTGCTGCCCATGTTCGTTGGGCGCGTTCTGCCTTTTGATCTGGCCTGCACACAGGCTTACGCCGAGGTGCTGGCCACGGCTCGAAAGGCCGGTAGTGGGATTGAAGCTGCCGATGCGTGCATCGCTGCGGTCGCCCTGGCCAATGGATTCATCGTCGCCACTCGCGATACTCATCCGTTCCGGGCTGCTGGCCTGACGGTCATCGATCCTTGGGCGCTGTAAAGACGCCTTGCTCTTATGCCATGAAATGATGGAAAACCTGGGTCGCCGCGGCCGACTCCTGATCAACTCACTTCAACACATACCCCCCAATCAACCGCGAAATCTCCACCATCGACGTCTTCCCTGAGAACTCGAACCGCACCTTCCCCAGCGCCGAGAAATACACCTCCAGCTCCGAATCCAGATCGAACGTGCCCGAGGTCTCGATCGAGTACGCCACGATGTTCTTGTAGGGCAGGGAGGTGAAATCCTTCTTGCTGCCGGTCAGGCCCTGCACGTTCACGGCAATGATGCGCTTGTTGGTGAACACCACGCCGTCACGCATCGACTTGTAGGCGTCGACCACGTGCTCGTCGTCCAGCAACAGCGCGGTGACGCGTTCGCCGTATTCGGCGTTCTGCTTGAGTTTGAAGAAGCCTTTGTTGTTGAAGTCGATCATGGCGTGGAATCCTGCGAGGAGGGGGGTTACCGAAGTTTACCCTGATGATGGCGCTGACAAGGGGGCGCCTGCAGCGTGAGGCCAAATATGTAGGCCAGGCGGTTCTGAAGCAATGGCCATACTCGCGGCCCTTTCAGCAACCGATCACTTCGACATGACTGATGCACATTCTGATACGCAAGCAAGCGGCGCTCTCGCTGCCCTTGCTCAGCAACTAACCGAGCAGTTGCCCGATCTCCACGAGATGGCGGTAGCTGCTGCCACTCGGTTGCTCACCTCCATGGGCGTCGATGCCCATCCCGACACTTTCTACTGGCATCGTTTCGACAACGCTCAATCCAGCCATCGTTCGTTCAGCGGCTATGCGCACAAGGGGCCGCCGAGCGAGACGATGACGTTCACTGAACTGCTGATGCAGAGGTTTCGCGCAAGCGATCAGGACAACGCCGATTTGCTGCATGTGATGGGCGGGTTCTACACCGCAAATGCACAGGCGCAGTGGTTCGATGAGCGTAACGAGGTGCGGCTGGAGCCCGACAAGGTGTTGAGCGCGCTATGGAAGGTCGATTTTGCTGCGTCTTATCAAGCGGTGCTGACGAAATTCTGGACCGACAACGAGCAAGGCGTATCAACGCTGATACGGATCAATTGCCTGAGCGCCGCCATCGAAGCGTGCCAGGCCGGTAAGCTCACGCGCCCGCAGGTGCAATGGGTGTTCGATGGCATGGGATGCGCAGATGCCATGGCGCCGACGCTGGGCGATCTGAGCGGCCAGCGGCTGCCGATCGGAAGTGTGACCGTCGACGCGCTGCAGATTGCCGGCCACGCGTTCACCAGCGTGCTGTGTTTCAACAGACCGACTGGAGAGCGCTTGCTGTATCTAGCGGGCCGCGATACCGCGTTTCAAGCGTTTGCCGACCATGCGGCGGTCGAGAAATGGTTGTACCAGCAGCTGCAGAATGTGCAGAGTCGCGAGCGGCTGCTCGATCACGGAAGGCTTCTGGAGCCTGCTGCGGCGCTGGCGCGCACACGCAGTCTCGCGTTGTTGGCAAAGAAACCAATGAAGCAGTTCGCTGCCAAGGTGGCGTGGCCGCCCATTGCAATCGATGCAGCGCACTGACTGCGCACGCGGACTCGCGAACAGATGGAAGCCGAGGCCCGACTGCAACTGCACAGCAACAGCGAGCTGCGCAAGCAGCTATGGATCGGTTATCTGGGCGCCGGCGCGCACCTGTTCGGTTCGGCGGCCATGGTCAACTGGCCGATCGCGTTGATTGTGGTATTGGCCAGTGCCGGACGCTTTGCGCTGAACGTGGAGCGGGCGGTGAACGCTGCACAAACGGCCGATCGACGCTCTGCGCTCTACGCTTCGATCGTCAGCGGCATCGAACTGTTGCTCAACACGACATTGTTGATTCCTGCGCAGGTACCGGACATCGGTGATTTGGAGCCGTTGCAGGCCCCGGGGCATGCAGCGGAGCAAACGCCGCTGCTGCCGGACACTCAAGGCTTGTTGGATGTAGGAGGCCAGCCGACGATCCGTTTGCGTGGCAACCTCTATCGCGCGCGCTACGATACGAATCTGCGTTGCTGGTTGATCATTGATCCACAACGACCCTTTGCCTTCACCGGCAACTATCCGGTGCGCTTCAACGAGCAACTGGAATGGGAACTGACGCCTCCCGGTTGTCTGCGAGGTGGCGGTGGCTGCATGAGCGTTTCGGGAGAAGTCGAGCTGGAGCCGCCACCGGTCAGCTACGTCCAGTTCGAGCGCTCGCCGACTCGCTATGAAGTACCACTGGTGGCTCGGGCCGCAACACGTGAGCTGTTGAGCGATCAGTTTCGAAAGATGCTTTCGGGTGACTATTTCGATCCCTATACACCCCTCAACCCTGTGCTCGACAGCCTCAACAAGCTGCGCGCCGAGTTGATCGAAGATGCCAACGCCTTCATTGCTCAGTGGCGCTCGCCTGGCAGATCGCCCGTGCCGGTGCCTGATCCTTCACTGCCGCCGTATATTGCCGTGCGTCGGCTGTTGGAGGAGTCCAGGGGCTTGGTCATCGGTGAGTCCCATCAAGCCATCGCCAGCAAGCGGTTTTTGATCGAAAACATGCCGGCGCTGGCCAGGGACGGCGTGGAAACCCTGTACATGGAGCACCTGATGACCGATCTGCATCAGGCCGAACTCGATCAGGTCGCCAGCGATGGCCGTTTGCCCAGCCAACTACAGGATTACCTGCGTGACCAGGATCTGGGTCACCACACCGACCCCGCGCGACGCTACAACTTCACCACGCTGGTGCAGGCCGCGCGCGGCGAAGGCATCCACGTGCGCGCGCTGGACTGCGCGGCCAGCTATCGACTCGATGGCATGGACGACCTCTACAACGTCGGTGGCACCCTGCGCCACAAAGTGTTCAGCTACCATGCCAGCCGCGTCATCGCGGCGCGTGGCGGGTTGCCGGGTAGCGGCAAGTGGATCGCTCTGGTCGGCGACACCCATGCTTCCACCTATAAAGGCGTTCCGGGGCTCGCGCAGCTGCACGATGTAACGGCGCTGCGTATCGTCGATGCAGGTGCCGGTCAGCAGACCCGTATCACCTTGGATCCTGGCGAATATTATCTGCCATCCATGGGCCACCCCGATGGTGTGGTCAAGGCAGACTGGCGCCTGGCATTGAAGGTGCGCGAGGCGCCGTTCACCTACCTGGATCCCTCGTTGGCACCCCCGGGGGTCATCAGACCCTGACGCGCCAGTACGCATGCGGCTCGTCCGGCTCTGTAGCAACGGTGCAAGCCGAATCGGCGGCGCATGCGGTTTGTCTGGCACTGCTCGGTAAGGCCAGACGCGGCTCGCGCCGCTGCTACAGGGGCGCGGTGCGAGACGCACTTCGGCCTGCAGGCACCCCACCGCGCGGCAGTTCAACTCTTAATCTTTCTCAATTGCAGGTGTATCGTGTCGGCCTTTCGCGTTCATTGAGCAGGTGCCGTCCCCATGTCTTTCACTCGTCGACGATTTCTCGGTGGCCTGGCTGGCGTGGTGGCGGTCGGTGTGGGTGCCGGTGGTGCTGCCCGCTACTGGCTGGGAACGCCGGTCGACCAGGCCGGTGTCGATTATCAGTTGATCGCCGCGCCGCTCGACGTCGAGCTGGTGGCAGGCCATCAGACCCCCGCCTGGGCCTTCGGCGGTTCGGCGCCCGGCCAGGAACTGCGCGTGCGCCAGGGTGAATGGTTGCGTGTGCGCTTCATCAACCAGTTGCCGGTAGAGACCACCATTCACTGGCACGGCATCCGCCTGCCGCTGGACATGGACGGCGTGCCCTACGTGTCGCAGCTGCCGGTAAAGCCCGGTGAATACTTCGATTACCGCTTCCGCGTACCCGACGCCGGCAGCTACTGGTATCACCCCCATGTCGCCAGCAGCGAGGAACTGGGCCGGGGCTTGGTCGGCCCGTTGATCGTCGAGGAGCGCGAGCCGACCGGTTTCGCTCACGAGGCGGTACTCAATCTGAAGAACTGGCACGTGGACGAGGAGGGCGCGTTCCTGCCGTTCAGCATTCCCCGTGAAGCGGCGCGAAACGGCACTCTGGGGCGACTCTCGACGATCAACGGTGTGCATCGGGGAACCATCGATCTGCCGGCCGGGCAGATCGTCCGGGTGCGCATTCTGAACCTGGACAACACCGCCACCTACCGCCTGAATTTCCGTGGTGACGCCGAGATGCGCCTGTATGCGCTGGACGGCAACCCGATCGAGCCCCGTGCGTTCGGCAAGGATTACTGGATGGGCCCCGGCATGCGCGTCTGCCTTGCGGTCAAGATGCCGCCTGCCGGTGAAGAGATCGCTATCCGCGATGGCTCGGTGCGTCTGGGCACGCTGCGCTCGGTGCCGGCCGAGGCAGCGGCCAGCGACTGGCCACCTGCCTTGCCCGCCAACCCCATCGCTGAACCGGACTTGGCCAACGCCGAGAAGCTCAATTTCAACTTCGAATGGGTGGGCGAGGTGTCCGACACCACCGAAGGCAAGCCGCCCAGCCTGTGGCAGATCAACGGCATCGCCTGGGATATCACCGACAAGACCTGCGCCGATCGCCCCATTGCCAAGATGCAGTTGGGCAAGAGCTACGTGCTGGAGCTGAAGAACATGACGCAGTATCAGCACCCCATTCACTTGCACGGCATGAGTTTCAAGGTGATCGCGTCCAATCGGCGCAAGATCATTCCGTACTTCACTGACACGTTCCTCCTGGGCAAGAACGAACGTGCCCAAGTGGCCCTGGTAGCGGATAATCCGGGTATCTGGATGTTCCACTGCCATGTGATCGACCACATGGAAACCGGACTCATGGCCGCAATAGAGGTTGCCTGAACGTTGAAGTACGCACAGATCATCGATCGCAGCCGCGATCAGTTCTTCATGGCCGAGGCCCTGGCCTTGGCAGCCCAGGGCGCGGCGCTGGGCGAGGTGCCGGTGGGCGCGGTTCTGGTGCAGCAGGGTGAGATCGTCGGGCGCGGATTCAATTGCCCGATCAGCGGCCATGACCCCAGCGCCCACGCCGAGATGGTCGCGATCCGCAACGCAGCGCAAGCGGTGCAGAACTATCGGCTGCCGGGCAGCACGCTCTATGTCACCCTGGAGCCTTGCAGCATGTGTGCGGGGCTTATCGTGCATTCGCGCATCGCACGGGTGGTGTTCGGTGCGCTCGAACCCAAGGCCGGTGTCGTGCAGAGCCAGGGGCAGTTCTTCAATCAGGGCTTTCTGAACCACCGGCTGGTGGTGGAGGGGGGGGTGTTGGCTGAAGAATGCGGGGCTATCTTGAGCGAATTTTTCAGGGCGCGACGGGCGAAGGGCTGAGATTCGGGGAGGGAGTGCTGCCGAGGGCTTTTTCGCGGGCAGAGCCCGCTCCCACAAGATCACCGCGTGCTTTTAGAGGGGTGGCGTCTGCTGTGCGGGCTTTGACTGGTCGACACCCGGCACATGCAGGTTGCCATCGGCAACCTGGCTGCCTTCGAGCTGGGGCTGGGTCACCCAGGTGAGAATGTCGTAATAGCGGCGGATGTTGGCGACGAAGTGCACCGGCTCACCACCGCGGGCGTAGCCGTAGCGAGTCTTGCTGTACCACTTCTTCTGCGCCAGGCGCGGCAGCATCTTCTTCACGTCCAGCCATTTGTTCGGGTTCAACCCTTCGCCTTCGGCCAGTTTGCGCGCGTCGTCCAGATGACCGCCGCCAATGTTGTAGGCCGCCAGCGCGAACCAGGTCCGATCGGGCTCCTCGATGCTGGCGTCGAGCTGGTCCTTGACGTAGGCAAAGTACTTGGCACCGCCGTTAATGCTTTGCTTGGGGTCCAGGCGGTTGCTCACGCCCATGGCTTGGGCAGTGTTCTGGGTCAGCATCATCAAGCCGCGCACGCCGGTCTTGGAGGTCACGCTGGCCTGCCACATGGACTCCTGATAGCCGATGGCTGCCAGCAGCCGCCAGTCGACCTTTTCCTGCTTGGCGGAGGACTGGAAGGTTTTCTCGAACTTGGGCAGACGTTGCTGCAGGTGCTGGGCGAAGGTGTAGGCGCCAACGTAGCCCAGGACGTCGACATGGCCGTAGTAGCGATCCTTGAGTCGCTGCAGGGTGCCGTTGCCCTTGACCTTGTCGATGAAGCGGTTGACCTCGTCTAGCAGGCTGTTGTCCTCACCGCTGGCCACGGCCCAGCGCTGATCGCGGCCATCGCCCAGGTCGAAGGCGACCCGCACATTGGGGAAATACACCTGGTTCATGGCCACTTCGTTGGAGTCGACCAGGGTCAGGTCGATCTGCCCTTCGTCGACCATGCGCAGCAGATCCACCACCTCGACCGCATCGGACTCTTCGTATTCAAGGGCCGGATACTGCAGCTTCAGCTTGGCCAGCTGCTCGGCGTGGCTGCTGCCCTTGAGCACCATGATCTTCTTGCCGACCAGCTCGGCGGCATCGGTGGGTCGGTTCTGGCCGTTGCGATAGATGACCTGCGGCGTCACTTCCAGGTAAGGGTGCGAGAAGCGCGCCTGTTTCTCCCGCACCTCGCTGGTGACCAGGCCAGCGGCTGCCAGCACCGGGCCCTGTGGCTGGCTCAGGCCGGCGAAGATGTCGTCGAGGTTGTCGGCGGTTTCGATCTTGAGCTCGACCCCCAGGTCATCGGCGAAACGCTTGACCAGCTCGTATTCGAAGCCGGTTTCACCGTTGCGATCCTGGAAATAGGTCGCCGGGCTGTTGCGGGTTATGACGCGCAGCACGCCGTCCTCCTTGACCCGCTCGAGCGTGCTGGGTTTATCAACACAGCCACTGAGCAGCAGGAGAAGTCCGGTTGCGAAGAGCCATTTGGCGCAGCGCGAGCGTAAGACGGTCTGGGTGAGCATGGGTGCAGTATACGCAAACGGCCGCGTCAGCCATATCTCGACAGTATGTAGGGGAGTCTGCTAGAGCTGCCAGACCTGCGTGGCCACCCCTCGACCGCCCGTCCTGCGGGATCTGACGAACGAACGCGGTGTTTTCCATCCGTCGGGTGCCTAGCGCAACGGTTTAGGCTAGAATGCACGGCCTCCAAGCACACCCCCTTTCGAGGCTGTCCCGACGATGTTGATCCTGCGCGGCGCTCCTGCCCTTTCTGCCTTTCGCCACGGTAAATTACTCGAGCAACTGAGCCAGAAGGTCCCCGCTGTTACTGGCCTGTATGCTGAATTCGCCCACTTCGCCGAAGTCGAAGGCGAGCTGGCCAGCGACGACCAGCAAGTCCTTGCCCGTCTGCTCAAATACGGCCCCAGCGTTCCGGTTCAGGAGCCCACCGGGCGGCTGTTCCTGGTGCTGCCGCGTTTCGGCACCATCTCGCCATGGTCGAGCAAGGCCAGCGATATCGCCCACAACTGCGGCCTGACCCAGGTTCAACGTCTGGAGCGCGGCATTGCCTTTTATGTGTCTGGTGATTTCAGCGAGGCTGACGCCGAGCTGATCGGCGCCGTACTGCATGACCGCATGACTCAGGTGGTGCTGTCCCGTCTGGAAGAGGCCGCCGGCCTGTTCCGTCATGCCGAACCCAAGCCGCTCACCGCCGTAGACATCCTGGGTGGCGGTCGTGCCGCGCTGGAAAAGGCCAACGTCGAACTGGGTCTGGCCCTGGCCGAAGACGAAATCGATTACCTGGTTAGCAGTTTCCAGGGGCTGGCGCGCAATCCGCACGACATCGAACTGATGATGTTCGCCCAGGCCAACTCCGAGCACTGCCGCCACAAGATTTTCAACGCCAGTTGGGACATCGACGGCCAGAGCCAGGAAAAAAGCCTGTTCGGCATGATCAAGAACACCTACCAGATGCACAGCGAAGGCGTGCTCTCGGCGTACAAGGACAACGCTTCGGTCATCGTCGGCAGCGTGGCCGGGCGCTTCTTCCCGAACCCTGAAACCCGCCAGTACGGCGCGGTGCAGGAGCCGGTGCACATCCTGATGAAGGTGGAAACCCACAACCATCCTACGGCGATCGCGCCGTTTCCAGGTGCCTCCACCGGGTCTGGCGGTGAGATCCGCGACGAAGGCGCGACTGGCCGTGGCGCCAAGCCCAAGGCGGGCCTGACCGGTTTCACCGTGTCCAACCTGAACATTCCGGGCTTCGAGCAGCCGTGGGAAAAACCCTACGGCAAGCCCGAGCGCATCGTCACTGCGCTCGACATCATGATCGACGGTCCTCTGGGCGGCGCGGCGTTCAACAATGAATTCGGTCGCCCGGCCCTGACCGGCTACTTCCGCACCTTCGAGCAAAGCATCGACACCCCCCATGGTGAGGAAGTGCGCGGCTATCACAAGCCGATCATGCTCGCCGGCGGCATGGGCAACATCCGCGAAGAGCATGTACAGAAAGGCGAGATCACCGTCGGGTCCAAATTGATCGTGCTCGGTGGCCCGGCCATGCTCATCGGCCTGGGCGGCGGCGCCGCCTCCTCCATGGCCACCGGCACCAGCTCGGCCGACCTGGACTTCGCGTCGGTACAGCGCGAAAACCCGGAAATGGAGCGTCGCTGCCAGGAGGTCATCGACCGTTGCTGGCAGCTCGGCGACAAGAACCCCATCAGCTTCATCCACGACGTGGGCGCGGGCGGTCTGTCCAACGCGTTCCCCGAGCTGGTGAACGACGGTGGCCGCGGCGGTCGCTTCGAACTGCGCAACGTGCCCAACGACGAGCCGGGCATGGCCCCGCTGGAAATCTGGAGCAACGAATCCCAGGAACGTTACGTGCTGGCCGTCGATGCGGCCGACTTCGAGCGGTTCCAGGCCATCTGCGAGCGTGAGCGCTGCCCGTTCGCCGTCGTCGGCGAGGCCACCGCAGAGCCGCAATTGACCGTCACCGACAGCCACTTCGGCAACAGCCCGGTCGACATGCCACTCGAAGTGCTGCTGGGCAAGGCGCCACGCATGCACCGCAGTGCCGTGCGCGAGCAGGCGCTGGGTGACGACTTCGACCCGGCCCAGCTGGACCTGGCCGATTCCATCGAGCGCGTGCTGCATCACCCGGCCGTGGCCAGCAAGAGCTTCCTGATCACCATCGGGGACCGCACCATCACCGGCCTGGTGGCACGCGACCAGATGGTCGGCCCGTGGCAGGTACCGGTGGCCGACGTCGCCGTCACCGCCACCAGTTTCGACGTCTACAGCGGCGAAGCCATGGCCATGGGCGAACGCACGCCACTGGCGTTGCTCGACGCCCCGGCCTCGGCCCGTATGGCGGTCGGCGAAACCCTGACCAACATCGCCGCATCGAGCATCGCGAAAATCTCCGACATAAAGCTGTCGGCCAACTGGATGTCCGCGGCTGGCCATCCAGGTGAAGACGCGCGTCTGTACGACGCCGTGCAAGCGGTCGGCATGCAGTTGTGCCCGGCGCTGGGCATCACCATTCCGGTCGGCAAGGACTCCATGTCCATGAAGACCAAATGGAGCGAGGAGGGCACCGACAAGAGCGTGACCTCACCGATGTCGTTGATCATCACCGGCTTCGCTCCGGTGGTCGACATCCGCAAGACCCTGACCCCGCAACTGCGCATGGACAAGGGCGAAACCGACCTCATCCTCATCGACCTGGGTCGTGGTCAGAACCGCATGGGCGCCTCGATCCTGGCTCAGGCGCATGGCAAGTTGGCCAACCGGGCACCGGACGTCGACGATGCCGAAGACCTCAAGGCATTCTTCGCCGTGATCCAGGGCCTCAACGCCGACGGCCACCTGCTGGCCTATCATGACCGTTCCGACGGTGGCCTGCTGGCCAGCGTGGTGGAAATGGCCTTCGCCGGTCATTGCGGGCTCAACCTGCAACTGGCCACCGTGGCGCACAGCCGCGAGGAAGTGGGCGCAGTGCTGTTCAACGAAGAGCTGGGCGCAGTGATCCAGGTCCGTCAGGACGCCACGCCGATGATCCTGGCGCAGTTCAGCGCTGCGGGCCTGGGTAATGACTGCGTCGCGGTGATCGGCCAGCCGATCAACAACGGTGCGGTGAACATCCGCTACCACGACGAGGTGCTGTTCAGCGGCGAGCGCCGTCTGCTGCAACGCCAGTGGGCCGAGACCAGCTACCAGATCCAGCGACTGCGCGACAACGCCGTCGGCGCCGATCAGGAATTCGATGCGCTGCTCGAAGAAGACAACCCAGGCCTGAGCTTCAACCTCAGCTACGACGTCAACGAAGACATCGCTGCGCCGTACATCAAGAGGGGGGTCCGTCCACAGGTGGCCGTGCTGCGCGAGCAGGGCGTCAATGGCCAGGTCGAGATGGCCGCAGCCTTCGACCGTGCCGGCTTCAATGCCATCGACGTGCACATGAGCGATATTCTTGCCGGCCGTGTCGATCTCAACGAGTTCAAAGGCCTGGTCGCCTGCGGCGGCTTCTCCTACGGTGACGTGCTGGGTGCCGGTGAGGGCTGGGCCAAGTCGGCACTGTTCAACGCCCGTGCCCGTGATGCGTTCCAGCAGTACTTCGAGCGCAGTGACAGCTTCACCCTCGGCGTGTGCAACGGTTGCCAGATGATGTCCAACCTGCACGAACTGATTCCGGGCAGCGAGTTCTGGCCGCACTTCGTGCGCAACCGTTCCGAGCAGTTCGAAGCGCGCGTTGCGATGGTCCAGGTGCAGGAATCCAATTCGATCTTCCTGCAGGGCATGGCCGGTTCGCGCATGCCGATCGCCATCGCCCACGGTGAAGGCCACGCCGAATTCGCTTCGGCCGACGCCTTGCTGCAAGCCGATGTATCGGGCTGTGTGGCCCTGCGCTTCGTCGACAACCACGGCAAGGTCACCGAGCAATACCCGGCCAACCCGAACGGCTCSCCGCGCGGGATCACCGGGTTGACCAGCCGCGACGGCCGCGTGACCATCATGATGCCGCACCCGGAGCGGGTCTTCCGTGCGGTGCAGAACTCCTGGAAGCCTGAGGAGTGGAACGAGGACGGTGCCTGGATGCGCATGTTCCGCAACGCCCGTGTCTGGGTCGACTAAAGCGTGTTCAAACTGGCCTTCTTCGTTCCCGACAGCCATGTCGAGCTTGTCAAAAGCGCTGTATTCGCCGCCGGTGGCGGTCGCATCGGCGCCTACGACAGCTGCGCTTGGCAGGTGATGGGGCAGGGCCAGTTTCGGCCGCTTGCAGGTAGCCAACCCTTTTGCGGACAAGCGGACGTCGTGGAAAAGGTCGAAGAGTGGAAGGTCGAGCTGGTCGTGGCCGATCCGCTCATCGCACAGGTGGTGCAAGCACTCAAGCTTGCCCACCCTTACGAAACGCCGGCCTATGAAGTGTGGCGGCTTCACGAGCTGTAAGCCGCCACTGTTCTTTAGCGCAGACGCATCTGGCCGTACACTCGTTTGGCCATGTCGAGATTGCCCCCGCGCACGTTCACCAGGTTGTGACTCTGCAGCTCGTTCACGCCTTGAGTTTCCTGCGCCTGATCGACTACCCCAGCCACCTTCAGACTCACGCCGTCGCTGGCCGACAAGGCGGACGCCTGGGCAATGCCCTGCCGGTCAGTACGCTTGAAATCGAAACGGCCTTGCTCTATCAGGCTGCCTGTACCTGCCAGACCATAGGCGTGCAAGGCTGCGGTTGCCGGTTCATTCCATTTGCCGGCCAGCAGTGCAGCCTCGCTGGCCAATGTGTCGGGCGCTATCTTGCCACCCAGTTGAGCTTGTCCTTCCACGTTCAGCACCTTCACATCGTCACTGCGGCTGGTGACCACCAGATTGCCGCCCACGCTGCCCGTGATCGTCTGCGCCTGAACTTCGGCACCATTGAGTCGCAGCTGGCCATGGGTATCGACAGTGACGGCATCGGCTACCAGCTTGGCGTTGCGATAGGTCTTGCTGTCTTCCTTGTACTGGGTGATGGCCAGTTGCGAGCCGCCGGTGGACGAGCCGATGCCGAACGTCTTCACGTCTGCCTGGGTGCGCTGAGTCGAAGCCTCAAGTTGCACGCCGCCATTGGTAGCCTGGAGTCGAATGCGGGCGGCATCGAGCTCGGTGCCTTGCAGGGTGATTGCCTGGTTGTGACGCGCCGATGCGCTCAGGTTGGCATCGTTGGCAACCCGCCACTGCGAATGCACTTGGCGATAGCTGTCCTGCTCGGTCTGGGTCATCTGCAGACCCTGCTCGCTGCTGGATACGTGATGGCCGGTGGCGGTCACTTTGTTGATGGCTGCCAGGTTGAGCAATGTTCCGCCTGCGGAAATGTTCAGCGTGTCGACCTTCTGCTCCTGCGAACCGATTTGCACGCCTGTCAGTAAGGCGTCACGTCCAGCGGACAGGGTGACCGCGCCAGGTGTGTCGAAGCGTGCCACGACGGCTTGGCGCTCGTTGCGGGTACGCTGATCGTCAACGGACTGTCTGTGGTTGCTGGCCTGGTTCAGCGACAGTGCGCCACCGGCGTTCACGGCGATCGGCCCTTGGGTACTGCTGAACGCTGTGCCTTCGTAGTGGCCATCGCCCTTGAGCCGGATGTCCACGCCAGCGCTACCGGCAATGACCCCTACCTTGGCCTGGCTCGTACCTTCGGCGGATTTGTCCGCAGCGGCCTTGAGGTCGTGGTTCTGGGCGGTGATGCGGGTCATGCCGGTGGTGCTGACATAGGACGTTCCGACGTCGTTGATGTTGCCGTCGATCGATACATCCACCTCGCTGCCTTGATAGCGGCTGACCTGCGCCTGGTCCGCGTTGTTTCTCGCCGTGCTGGCTCGGATGCGCAAGGCGCCCTCGGCGACGGCATCCACGCCCTGGCTGCGCAGGGCATGCGCGGTCAGGGACATGTCGCCTTGGCTGCGCAGCTGCGCGTCGGCCAGGTTGAGCTGTTGCGTGCTGTTCACCCTCAGCTCTGCGTTGCCCGCGTCGAGCCGTGCCTGTGGCGCCGGTTCATCGCCGCTGGCGCGGCCCTGCAGGGTGATATCGCCTGCGGCTGCGATGCTGATGCCTTTGTCCGCCTTCATCTGGACACCCGGCATCTTGATACCGGCGCCTTCGTGGGTGCTGACGAGGCGGATGCGACCCTCGCTGTCCATGGCGCCGAGCAGGTTGGCATCGATGCGCTTGGGCGTGCGGGTACTGCTGACGACTTCGTTGCTGGCGTAATCGATGACATTGCTGCCGAACAACAGGTCAACGTCGCCAGCTGCACGGATCGAGCCGTTGCTGGCGATGCTGGGCGCGATCAGCGCAAGGCTGCCGTCCAGGTTGCTCACCCCGTTCTTGTCCACGCGCAGAACGCCCTTGGCGGCTTGCGTGTCGAGCTGGTGCAGTTGTCCATCCTGCAGCGTGGGCGAACCGACCACAAAGGTTGCACGCGGCACATTGGCCAGGCTGGCGCCGTTGAGGGTGATGCCGTTCGGGTTGGCCAGCACATAGTCTGCCGCCGCGCCGAAGACCACTTGTGGGCCGTTGATGTTGGAGCGGTTGTGCCCGACCACTTCGTTGAGGATGGTGCTGGCGGCCGTGCCACCCAATTGCGGGTTGGCGTGCATCGCGCCGGCCAGTTCACTGTGCCCGGCCACCACGCTGTTGTTGAGCACCACACCCTCGGTGCCTACGTTGTATTCGCTGTAGACGTTATGCGAGAGGCCCGCCTGGTTGGGCGCGACAATGTCGATCACCGGCACGGTACGGTCGATGTGGATGGTTGGCTTCGCAGCGGCCCCATCGAATGCTGTCAGGCCATCGGCGCCGGCGTATGAGCAAGGCACCAGCAGCGCAGCGGCGATGGCCAACGGCAGTGAGCGTGGGTTCAGGTGGCGTAAGTGTTTTGAGGCGTGGGTCATCGAGGTCTTTCCTTAGGTCCAGGATTGGTCTGTGCAGCGACCGATCGCCGATGCACAGTGGATTACCTTAGGAAGGGTGGGCGCGATGCGACAGGCGGACTGCGCGCAGCGCCCAGTAGGATGCGGCCTAAACGATTGTCAGGCCGCAGAGAGGTGTGCAACCCCGGTTCCACGGGGTCGCAATGGGAGGTCAGAGCGAAAGTTTTTCCACACCTCCTGTCAGGTACTGGGTGCGGTTGTGGCCGCCCTCACGGAACAGCCCGGTGTCGATCGTGAGTTCTTCCGGCTTGTCCTTCTGCAGATGGTCGTATACGTCCTTGATCGCGCCCAACGAAGGGGTCAGGGCCAGCAGCGACACAGTCACCAACCGGTCGCGCGAGTCCAGGTCACTGGTCTGCAGACGGTCGTTGTTCAGCGCCACCCGGTCGCTGGCAGTCTGCAACTGTGCACCGTCCAACCGCGTCTGGTGGGTAACCTCCAGACCGATGGCGTCCCGGCCATTGAGGACCGTGCTGTGTGCTACGGTGTCACGCAGTTCGCGGCGCATGTCGAAGCCGAGCTTGGCCGAGACGGGCAGCGAGTAGGCAGCGTTCAGCTGGTCCAAGCGCTCTTTGGCCTTGGTACCCCATTCGCCTGCCACGCTCGCCAGGCCGCCGATTGCCCCCCACGGATCTCCGCCCATGCCGATTTCGGCCTCGGTCTTGACGGTGATGGCATCGACATGGTCCTTCATGCTGCGGGCGTGCAGACTGCCCACCGAGCCGTTGACCTGATCGGCGTGCACCTGCGCACCGGACAGCCGCAGTTCACCTGGGCTGTTGAAGTCGACCGTGCCTGCGGTCAACCGAGCGTTGGCATAGGTACTGCTCTGCAGTTTGTCGTAGTCGAGCTTGAACTGTGCAGCAAACTCATCGAGCGAATAGGTTCTGTTTGCACCGCCTGTCTGCCCTCCCAGGTTGAACGAAGCAGAAATCAGCTTGTTGTCTCGCTCCTTGAGGGAGCGCGCGGCGCTGATGGAGATACCACCGTTGCTGGCGTTCAGTGCGATACGGTCAGCGTTGGCGTGCAACCCCTCCAGCAAGATGGCTGCAGCATGGTCGCTGCCGGCCGTCACCTCCATGTCCCTGAGCACATGCCATTGCGCGCCGCGTCGCAGCGTCGAATCTTCGTCGGTCTGGCCGAACTCGAAACCTGCACCGCCCGCCAGTGGTCTGCCACCTGTTGCCGGCTGCGCGCTGACCCTCAGCGAGCCGCTGCCGCCATAGACGTTACCCTGCGCTCTGGCGGTATCGATGCTGGCAAGTACCACGACGCTCTCGCCGGCATTGATGGACAGGCTCCCGACAGGGGCTTGCTGCGAGCCGATATCGGTACCCTGCATGATCACATTGCCCCCGGCGGTCAACGTGACTGCACCCGGCGTATCGAATCGACCGCCCACGCCGATGGTCTGTGTGCTGTCGAGTTCGGTGTACTGCCCACTACCGCCGATGGCTGCGCCGGTGATCACGGGCGCAGGCACCACAGTGCCACTGACTTGCACCGCACCGCGTCCACGGGTCCCGTCGTCATGCTTGACGATGCTGTTGCTGGCCTGACGCAGTTGCAGGTTGCCCCCGCTGTCGATACTGATCGGCCCTTCTTCGCTGCTCATCAGGGTGCCTTCATACATACCATCGGTGCCCAATTGAATAGCGATACCTCTTTTGCCAAGCAGGCTGCCGACCACGGCGGTTTCCACGGTCTTGTGCTGAGCATTGCTATGGCCCCGGGCAGCGGCGCCGAACGTCCAGTCGGCACCGATCGACGTTTCCAGCCGAGCGATGGCGTCCACCCCCAGTGCGTCGATGGTAGTGCGCACGCTGTTTCGAGCAGCGTCCAGGGTATGGCTGCCAGCGCTCAAGGCGATCGCTCCGACCGTGCTCTCATACTGGGTCCCGATGTCGTGCAGCTTGCCGGTGACCGCGATATCGATGTCACCGCCCTTGAATTCCGTGACGCGGGCAATGTGGGTCAGCGACTGGCTGTTGCGATCCTGGTAGTCACCCTTGAGATTGATGCCCACGCTCCACGGCAGCAGGCTGTCCTCAAGGCCCGTGGAATACAGGCTGGTCTGATCGACACCCGTCCACAGCTTCTGTACCTGGCGGGTTATGGCACCGTAGTCCAACGAAATGCCTGCGCTGAGCTTGATCTTGTTGTAGTCCAGGGCGGTCTTGGTGGCGTCGGTGACAGCCTGGTTGCGAACCTCATCGGCGCGCACTCGCAATAGCTCGCCGGCTTCCACATGCGCCGCCTGGGTGGTCAGCGTTTTCGCTGTCAGGCGAGCGTCCTTACCCGCCTTGACGGTGCTTCGGGTGTGCACGCTTTCACTGCGCCCATCGGTGTCGGTCTGCAGGCTGAACGTGGACGCGACGCCTACGCGATCAAGGCCTGAGGTGATCTCGTAGCCCACGGTTCTTCCGGTTTCCTGATTGCGGAAGCTACGCAGTGCCTGTGTCGCCAGGATGCGGATGTCCTGAGCCGTGAGCACCGCGTCCTGCTCCGCCTCGACCGACGAGCCGAGCATGGCCAAGGTTTCTCCAGCCTCCAGCGTGACGTTTTTGCCCTTTAGCGTGCTGGCCTGGTGGGTGGTCAGTTGCGCGGTGTCCAATGTCCACTGCTGGCGCAACCCTGCGCCTACGTTCAATTGTCCAGATGCGCCTTGCGCATCGTCGACTGGCTGGCCCGAGCCGGGTCCGGCAGCCTCGACGAACACCGTCAGGTTCCAGTCCTTGCCCTTGAGTGTGGATTCGCTGCTCTGCTCACCGGCACGGACAGTCAAATGACCCTCAGTCTTGACCTTGAGATCGCCCTTGGCCGAAATGCTCGAGCCTATGATCCGAGTGTCGTACTGGCTCTCCAGGTTCACGGTGTCACTGGCCTGGAGCGAGCTACCTTGATAGGTGCTTTGGCTACGGTCGTAGCTGCGATCGGACGATCTGAACAGAGCCGTGTCCAGACGCGCATTTTCCAGGCGCTTGTGCGCTTGTACGCCTTCTATGGTGAGACCTTGGGAACCGCTTTGCAGGACGATATCCTTGGCCCGAACCTGCGCGGCGACTAGGTCCACGCGATCGGCCTTGGCCTCGACCTTGCCGGCGTCCGCCGTCAGCTGGCTGCCACGGTGATCGATGGTCTTCTCGCGGTCGTGCAGCTCAGTGCGCGAGCGCCGGACGATCACGTGCCCTTCGCGACTGTTTTGCTCCACCGAACCGTGCAGGGCGACGGTACCGATGTCCACCGAGTCGGTGCCCGACAGATCGATATCACTGCGGCTGGTCAGATCACTGCCGGTGACCTTGACGGCACGCCCGGCCAGGCTGATCGATTGTCCGTCCAAGCGGCTGGACGCGGCGGTTTGCGCCGTCTGCGTGGCGGTGCTGTCCAGGCGCTGCGCACCTTGGCGTTGGTTGCTGACGGTCACGCGGTCCAGGGTTTGATCGACATTGGCGATCACTTCCAGCGCGTCGCCCGCGCGCACGGCAATGTCACCGCCGCTACTGATGTGGGTGGCGGCGAGCTTGGCGTTGTTGCCTGCGCTCAGGGTTACATTGTGCGTTGCGTCGAGGCTGTTGGTCAGGTGTTCGACCTGTCTTTTATCGACCGTGGTGATGGTTGCGCCCGTAGGCAGAAAGTACCAGTCGTTTTCCACGCCGTTTCTCAGGCTGGATTCAGTGGTGCGGGTCAAGGTGTCCAGGTTCAGGTTCGCACCGGCATCAGCGGTAATCGACGCGCCGCGCGCGGCCACCGACTTGATGCTCAGATCACCGACCGCGCTGAGGCGAATATCGCCGTCGCCAGCGTTCAATACGCCTTGGGTCGCCAGGCCTTCGCGAAGGGCGGTGCTGGCGATGTTCAGATTGCCTTGGGACGCTATATCGATGCCTTGCCGCGCCTCGACCCGGCTGATGCCCATGTTGATACCGGCACCTTCGCGCGTGCTGAGGATATTGATCCGATTGGCATGCATGGCCCCGACCAACTGCGCGTCGGCCTTGAAGGTGTTCTGCTGGATGTAACTGATTGCCAGTGTGTCGGCATCGACCCTGTGGCTACCCAACAGTATGTCGAGCTTTTGCGGGGTGCTGATTGAACCCTGTTGGTCGATCCTGGGCGCCATCAAGGCCAGCGAGCCGCCGTTCACTATGACACCCCCGTCGTCTACTCTCAGCAGCGCGCGTGGGTCGACCGTGCCGCCCGTGTCGAATCCGGCGATGCGGCCATTCTCGACCTGAGGCCGACCCACCAGGAAGGTCGCCTGATTATTCACCCCAAGGTTCACCCGCGCGCCGTTCAGGGAAATACCGTTGGGGTTGGCCAGTACGTAGTCGGCCGCCTGGCCGAAGATCACCTGCTCGCCATTGATATCGGAGCGGCGCCGACCAATCACTTCATTGAGAATGGTACTGGCGGCCTGACCCCTGAACTGCGCATTGGCCTGGACATCCTGGAACTCTCCACCCACGTGGGCCTGACCGGCCTGCATGCTGTTGTTCAGCACCACGCCAGGTAGGCCGACGTTGTATTGCTCGTAGCGATTGTGCGATAGGCCGGCGGCGTTGGGTGCGACGATATCGACGACAGGCGCACGGCCCGAGCCGTTGACGATGACTGGTGTAGGCCCCGACTCGAAGGCGGGCTGGATGACGTCGGCGCTGGCCATGTAAGGGGCCAGTACGATACTGGCAATCGCCAGGCGCAAGGTGTCGCGCTGAACACAACGTGATGGTTTTTTCATGGGGATGTTTACCTGTTTTTAGAAGTTTTTCAGAACGTGCTGGTCAGAACTTCCGTGTCAGAACTTCCATGTCAGAACGCGTGTTTCAAAAGGCTTGCGACAGCCCGAAGGTCCAGAAACCTGGCTCCGGTGATGTACTGGTGCGCCGATGCAATCCGCGTTGATAGTCCAGAGTCAGCTGTCCATCGGTCCAACTCAGGGCCGCACCCGTACTCAGGCCGACGGCCTGTTGGGTCTGGACCTGGTTGTAGGTGTGCTGGCCCCAGCCCAGGTCCAACCCGGCACGGGGTGTCAGGTACAGGCCGGGGGCCAGCAGGTGAGAGGTGCTCAGGGTGTTGCGCAGGGTGGCGCCGTTGGACACCGGCTGGCTGTCCAGGCGGTAGCCACGCACGTTGCCGCTGCCGGCCAGGCGCAACTGCTCCAGGCTGGGCAGCGGGTCGGGGCTGTACTGAAGATCCAGTTCGGTGTTCCAGGCCCAGCGCCGTTCGAGCAGGTTGAACAGAGAACGGCGAGTGACCGTGCCCCGGTACTTTGCGAAACGCGGTTGGGGCGCGTCATGGCGCAGCGGTGTGCTATCGCTCCCCAGCCAACCCTGCCCGCGGGAGTAGCCCAGGTACCCACTCCACACCGAATCGCCCAGGTGAGTCAGGTTCAGCCCGAAGCTGGCAACGCTCAGCGTCGTGCGGCCGTTGCGCACGGTCGTGCCGTCGAACAGCAGGTCGGTGCGAGTCTGGTCCAGGCGCAGGTGTGCGTTGAGCAGCGTGGTCTGGTTGCGCCACAGGCTACGGTCCAGCTTGAGCCCGTAGCTCTCCAGGCTCTGCGCCACGTTATGGCGATTAGCCAATGGTGCCCGCGATTCGAAACGACTCGCCGAGGTATTCAGCGTCCACCGCCCGTAGGGTATTTCGTAGAACAGCCCACCTTGGCGACTGAAGCCTGCGCCACCGTCCAGGCTGTGGGCATAGCTGGCAGCCAGCGAATCGTTGAGGTGCAACGGGTTGTCCAGGCTCATGCTCAATTGCGCCTGGTGCCGCCCGGAACTGTCGCTGCCGCGGTTGTTCAGACCGGCGCCCAAGGTCCAGGATCTGCGTGTGCCTCGCGGACGCAGAATGATCCGCGTGCCGCCCACCTGCTCGCCGGGCGCGATGTCCAGGGTCAGGTCGACCGAACGCAAACGGTTGAGCTGGTCCAGGCCACGTTCCACATCGGTGAGTTTGAGCGGTCGGCCAATCATTCCGGGGAAGGCGCTGCCCAGCGCCAGATCGGTACTGCCATCGGCGATTTCGATCGACTCGATAAAGCCTTCGAGCATGGCGAGGACCAGTTCGCCATCGGCTTCGGGCAACCGAAGGACGTAAGGTCGGGCGGCGATGTAACCGGCCTTCACATAGGCACCCGTCAGCGCGAGCAGCATCTGATTGATGTCGCTGACGCCGATGCACGGCGAAACCCAAGGCTTGAGAACGGCTTGCAGCGTATCGGTATCCAGCAGATGGTTGTCCTGCACCTGCACGGCGGAAACCGGCCAGCAATCGGCATCGCTCTCGACCCGTTGCGGGGCGGCCGGCGCTTGCACCGATGTGTCTTTATGAAGGGTTTCCAGTCGTTGTGCCCGTTCGGTCGCTTCGCGCTCCAGACGCTGGCTATCGAACTGGCGCAAAATCTGGTCATCCAGCTTGGGCACGCCTGTTTCGGCCAGCGCCAGGGCAGGTCCCAATAGCAGCATGGATAACAGGCAGTCTTTGCGGAAAATCGTCATTGCAGCCCAGCCCCAGTTGTCGATCCATCAATAGGGGGCCACTTTATGAGGCAGGACTTCCCAGGGAACGGGCAGGGGAGAAGGGTTATAGGTAGGAAGAATCTGACAGACAGTGGGAAAGCGAGGATTAGAAAAAGGAACCACTCGTAGGATGGTTCCTATGATGCCTGAAGGACCGTCACGATTGCGCCGCTGCAGAAAGCCTTCGGCTCAAGGCCGGATCTCGATCATCGTGCCGTCCTTGACCAGGCTCCACACCTCTCGCATGTCGTCGTTTTTCATGGCGATGCAGCCATCGGTCCAGTCCAGGGTGGCGAAGTACCATTCCGGGTACTCCGCGTCGATCGGAGTACCGTGGATCATGATCATGCTGCCGGGTGGAACGCCCTCGCGGCGAGCCCGGGCCGCGTCGCTGATATTGGGGTAGGAAACGTGCATGGCCAGGTTGAACCGATCGCTGACCTTGCGCCAGTCGAGCCAGTAGAAACCTTCGGGGGTGCGCTTGTCGCCCTCACGCTCCTTGGCACCGTTGGGTTCCTTGCCCAGCGAGATGCGATAGCTCTTGAGCGGCTCGCCGCCGCTGATCAATTGCAACTGGCGGCTGGTCTTGAGCACCAGCACCTTGTCGATCGGGTCCACGCCCAGGCGCTTGCCGGGTTTAGCCACAACGCCGATCTGGTCAACCGGCTTGCGTTCCACGGTAACGGTGAAGGCCGCCTGGGCGCTCACGGCGAAGCACAGGCATAACAGGGCGGTCAGGCAGCGCATCGATGGAGTATTCCTGCAATGAATACGCACCGCGGGTGCCGGTGCGTCGGGTCAGGTCTGAGGCGGCTGCGCGAGCAGCGGCCCCACACACTCGTTGCGGACCGGATAGTTGTGCTCCAGCCGGTCAGCGAAAAAGTATTCTAAGGTACGCCCGACGGTGGGGAAAGCGAGCTCCGCCCAAGGGATCTGATTTTGCGCGAACAATCCCACTTCCAGGCTTTCCTCACCCACGGCAAACACAGGCTCGGACATTTCGGCACGGTAGAACACCTGCACCTGGCTGATGTGCGGCAGATCGAAAACGGTATACAGCGCAAGGTCGGTCACCTGGGCGCAGGCTTCTTCCAAGGTTTCGCGGCTGGCGGCCTGCTGCAAGGTTTCGCCGTTTTCCATGAAGCCCGCCGGCAGGGTCCAGAAACCGCGGCGCGGCTCGATGGCCCGCCGGCACAACAGGACCTGTCCCTGCCATACGGCGATGCAACCTGCGACCACTTTGGGATTCTGGTAGTGGACGAGATGGCAGTGCCCGCAGACGAATCGAGGACGTGTATCGCCGGTGGGGATGCGCAGAGTCACCGGGTTGCCGCAATGGCTGCAGAAATTCATGCTGAGATCCTTGATGGCTGCCGCTATCTTGGCCGTACTGTCCAAGGGCCGCAAGCCTGCGGCGGGGCAAATCGGGCTTGGGCTGCCAGCGGCTTTTGGTGCATCATGCCAGCAGGCCACGGATCGAGAAACGCCATGCTGGACGAGCTACTGCGCCGAGTGAGCAACCACACCCCACGCACGCTGGAAACCGACAGCCGTTTTCCCGAAGCGGCGGTGCTGCTGCCCATCACCCGCAGCGACGAGCCTGAGCTGGTGCTCACGCTGCGTGCCTCGGGACTCTCGACCCACGGCGGCGAAGTGGCCTTTCCCGGCGGCCGGCGCGACCCGCAGGACCCGGACCTGGTGTTCACGGCCCTGCGCGAGGCCGAAGAAGAAATCGGCCTGCCGCCGGGGTTGGTGGAAATAGTCGGTCCGCTCAGCCCGCTGGTGTCCAAGCACGGGCTCAAGGTCACGCCTTTTGTCGGGATCATTCCCGACTACGTCGAATACCAGCCAAACGATGCCGAAATCGCTGCCGTGTTCTCGGTGCCGCTGGAGTTCTTCCGCCAGGATCCGCGCGAACATACCCACCGCATCGATTACCAGGGGCGCAGCTGGTATGTGCCCAGCTACCGCTTCGGCGAATACAAGATCTGGGGGTTGTCGGCGATCATGATCGTCGAGCTGGTCAATCTGATGTATGACGCCCGGATCAGCCTGCACCGGCCTCCCGAGCACTACACCGCCATCTGAGCGTCGCTCGGCCAAGTGCCGTGCCGACCGCTGCTGCGTCGAGGACATCACATGAAATACCGTCTGGGCGACTCTCGCGTCGAAACCCATCCCGACAGCTGGACCGCACCCAACGCCACCCTGATCGGCAAGGTGCGTCTGCAGGCCGGCGCCAGCGTGTGGTTCGGCGCCGTGCTGCGCGGCGACAACGAACTGATCGATATCGGCGAGCACAGCAACGTTCAGGACGGCACCGTGATGCACACCGACGCAGGCGTGCCGCTGACCATCGGTCGCGGCGTCACCATTGGCCACAATGCCATGCTGCATGGGTGCACCGTGGACGACTTCAGCCTGATCGGGATCAACGCGGTTATCCTCAACGGCGCCAAGATCGGCAAGCACTGCATCATCGGCGCCAACTCGCTGATCGCCGAAGGCAAGGAAATTCCCGATGGATCGCTGGTCATAGGGTCACCAGGCAAGGTCGTGCGCGAACTGACCGAAGCCCAGAAGCGCATGCTCGAAGCCAGCGCCGCGCACTACGTCCATAATGCCCAGCGTTACGCGCGCGAACTGACCGAGCAGGATTCATGAATCCTCTACCCAAGCCGGTCAAGTCACCCTGCATCAGTGTGTGCGCGCTGGACGATCAGGATGTGTGCACAGGCTGCCAGCGCACCGCAGTCGAAATCACCCAGTGGGGGCGCATGAGCGACGAGCAGCGTCGCGACGTCCTGCGTCTGGCTCATCAGCGCGCCGTGGCCCAGGGCCTGATGTTGCCGAGCGTTTAGTCGGGTACGCGCCTCCCGGGTGGCGAGACTGGCGCGCGCAACGTCGTGTTGAGTTAAAATGCCCGCCCCTGTCGGGCAGGCGTGCGTGCTGCCCCTCGCTCCAGACGCTTCCCTGAGGACCTGAAATGACCCGTATCGGAACCCCCCTGTCGCCGACCGCGACCCGCGTATTGCTGTGTGGCTGCGGCGAACTGGGCAAGGAAGTGGTGATAGAGCTGCAGCGCCTGGGCGTCGAAGTCATTGCCGTCGATCGCTACGCCGATGCGCCCGCCATGCAGGTTGCCCACCGCAGCCACGTTATCAACATGCTTGACGGCGCCGCCTTGCGCTCGGTCATCGAAGCGGAAAAGCCGCATTACATCGTGCCCGAGATCGAGGCCATCGCCACGGCCACTCTGGTGGAGCTGGAGTCCGAGGGTTTCACCGTGGTGCCGACCGCGCGTGCGGCTCAGCTGACCATGAACCGCGAGGGCATCCGGCGTCTGGCTGCCGAAGAGCTGGACCTGCCGACCTCGCCGTATCATTTTGCCGACACCTTCGAGGACTACGAGCGGGCCGTGCAGGACCTTGGCTTCCCCTGCGTGGTCAAGCCGGTCATGAGCTCCTCGGGCAAGGGCCAGAGTCTGTTGCGCACGCCTGCCGATGTGCAGTCTGCCTGGGACTATGCCCAGGAAGGCGGACGCGCCGGCAAGGGCCGGGTGATCATCGAAGGCTTCATCGACTTCGACTACGAGATCACCCTGCTGACCGTCCGCCATGTGGGCGGAACGACGTTCTGTGCACCGGTCGGCCACCGTCAGGAAAAGGGCGACTATCAAGAGTCCTGGCAGCCACAGGCCATGAGCCCGGTGGCTCTGGCCGAATCCGAGCGTGTGGCTCGTGCGGTGACCGAAGCCCTGGGTGGGCGCGGCCTGTTTGGTGTCGAGCTGTTCATCAAGGGCGATCAGGTGTGGTTCAGCGAGGTCTCGCCGCGTCCGCACGATACCGGTCTGGTCACGCTAATTTCCCAGGATCTTTCCCAGTTCGCCCTGCATGCCCGTGCCATTCTCGGCCTGCCGATTCCTATGGTTCGTCAGTTCGGGCCGTCGGCCTCGGCGGTGATTCTGGTCGAGGGCAATTCTCGCCAGACCGCCTTCGACAACCTCGGTGCGGCACTGGCCGAAGCGGATACGGCTCTGCGTCTGTTCGGCAAGCCGGAGGTCAATGGGCAACGGCGCATGGGCGTGGCCCTGGCCCGCGACGAGTCGATCGAAGCGGCCCGGGCCAAGGCCACACGTGCCTCGCAGGCGGTCAAAGTCGAGCTGTAAGGGGGAGGTTGGCTGGCGCCTGCCGAAGGGAGGCGCCGGTCAAGCAAGCATGCAGCGCTCGCGTCACGCCGCAGGCAAGCTGCTTGCGTGCCAGATCAGTACCCGCGACGCACGGTTTTCCTCGGTTTCGAGAATCTCCATCCGATAGCGGCCTATCTTCAGGCAGACGGCGCTGGCCGGGATGCTTTCCAATGCCTCGGTCACCAGACCGTTGAGGGTCTTGGGACCGTCACTGGGCAGGTGCCAGCCCAGGCTCTTGTTGATGTCACGGATGGAGGCCTGACCCTCGACCACGAAACGTCCGTCCAGCTGCGGGTGGATATGGGGGTTGGCCAAGGCGTCGTCATCTTCGAACTCGCCGACGATCTCTTCCAGAATGTCTTCCAGGGTAACGATGCCCTGCACCTCGCCGTACTCGTCGACGACGATGCCCAGCCGCCGCTGCTGTTTGTGGAAGTTGAGCAGCTGCATCTGCAGCGGCGTGCTTTCCGGCACGAAATAGGCTTCGTAGCAGGCGGCCAGCAAGGCGTCGAGGGTCAGCTCGCGTTGAGGCAGCAAGTGGCTGATCTGGCGCGTGTTGAGCACCCGCTCGACATGGTTGATGTCATTGTGGAAAACCGGCAGGCGGGTGTGCCGGCTGATCATCAACTGGTCGATGATCTCGTCCAGCGAGTCTTCCAGGTTGATGCCATCGATCTCGTTGCGCGGCACGAGAATGTCGTTGACCGTGATCTTGTCCAAGGCATGAATGCTGTTGGCCAGGTGCGGCTTGTTGCTGCGCGCCTCGGCGGCCAATTCATCGAGCACGCTACGGGGCTGGGCAGGTTCCTGCCGGGCGCCCTGGTTGGATTCCTTGCGAGCGAAGGGAACGACCAGCAAACGCGCAGCGCCGTCCAGCAACCATGCCAGCGGCCAGACCAGCTTGAGCAGCGGAACCATCAGGGCATTGGCCATGCCGATGAACGGTCGTGGATAGCGCCGGGCAAGATGGCGTGGTAAGTAGTCGGCCAGTACCAGCAAAGCGATCGCTGTACCCAGACCCCCAAGCCAGGCGCCATGGGCGCCGCGCAGATAGATGCCCAGTGTGACACCCAGAGTCACGGCCAAAGCACGGACCAGGGTAGCGAGCAGTACCAGGCTTGGTAGAGGCGCCTCCAGCGCCGGGCGATCGCCATTGCGGCCAGTGGGGCGCTGTGCGGCCAACGTGTGCAGCGCCGCGTCCACTGCACACAGCAGCGCGGCGAGGAGAATGGCCAGCGCCAGCGCGCCGAGCATCGGCCCTAGGGGCAGAGTGTCCATGGGTGACCTGTCAGATGTGCAGAATGTATTCGCGAACCAGCTTGCTGCCGAAATAGGCCAGCATCAGCAGGCAGAAGCCGGCCAGCGTCCAGCGAATGGCCTTGTGTCCGCGCCAGCCCAGGCGGTTGCGCCCCCACAGCAGCACGCTGAAGACGATCCAGGCCAGACAGGCCAGCAGGGTCTTGTGGACCAGATGTTGCGCGAACAGGTTCTCGACGAACACCCAACCCGAAATGAGTGACAGCGACAGCAATACCCAGCCGGCCCAGATGAAGCCGAACAGCAGGCTTTCCATGGTCTGCAGCGGCGGAAAGTTCTTGATCAGGCCTGCCGGGTGCTTGTGCTTGAGCTGGTGATCCTGCAGCAACAGCAGCAGCGACTGGAACACGGCGATGGTGAACATGCCATAGGCCAGGATGGACAGCAGGATGTGTGTGAGGATGCCAGGCTCTTCGTGGATCAGTGGCGCGGTCCCGCCGGGCACGAACTGCGCGATCAGGATGGTGGCCAGGCCCAGGGGGAACAGCAGCACCAGCAGGTTTTCCACGGGAATCTGACTGGTCGCCAGCAGGGTCAGGGCGATCACCGCCACGGCGATCAGGCTGGCGGCGCTGAAGAAGTCCAGGCTCAGCCCCAGCGGTGTCAGCAGTTGCGAGAACAACGCGCAGCCATGGGCGATGACGGCCAGGAAGCCGAACAGGTAGAGCAGGCGCTTGTCAGCCTTGCTGCCTTGGCCAATGCGGGTTGCCTGATAGGCAGTCGCAGCGGCGTACAGGCAGGCGGCGGCGAGGGTGGGTAATAGACTGGGTGACAAGGGGAGCATAGGTCCTGTGGAGCACAAGCCGGAAAGTGCCTGAGTTTGGCATCAAATGCCCGCCGACGAAAGACTGCATACCGCGCAGTGTCCGTGGCACCCACTCTTGGTTATAATCGCCGGCCCGCTCTTGCCGCCACAACCTCGGCTCAACCAGAGCCAGAAAGGATCGCGACATGTTTGAAAACCTTACAGACCGCCTCTCGCAGACGCTTCGCCACGTTACCGGCAAAGCCAAGCTGACCGAGGACAATATCAAAGACACCCTGCGCGAAGTGCGCATGGCGTTGCTCGAAGCCGACGTCGCCCTGCCGGTGGTGAAGGAGTTCGTCAACAAGGTCAAGGAGCGTGCGGTCGGCACCGAGGTTTCGCGTAGCCTGACCCCGGGCCAGGCGTTCGTGAAGATCGTCCAGGCCGAGCTCGTCGAAATGATGGGCGCCGCCAACGAGGAGCTGAGCCTGGCGGTGACTCCGCCGGCAGTCATCCTGATGGCCGGTCTGCAGGGTGCGGGCAAGACGACCACCGCCGGCAAGCTGGCGCGCTACCTCAAGGAGCGCAAGAAGAAGACCGTGATGGTGGTGTCGGCCGACGTCTACCGTCCGGCGGCCATCAAGCAGCTGGAAACCCTGGCCAGCGATATCGGCGTGACCTTCTTCCCGTCCGACATCAGCCAGAAGCCGGTGGACATCGCCCACGCCGCGATTCGCGAGGCCAAGCTCAAGTTCATTGACGTGGTCATTCTCGACACCGCCGGCCGTCTGCACATCGACGCCGAGATGATGGGCGAGATCCAGCAACTGCACGCGGCCGTCAAGCCGGCCGAAACCCTGTTCGTGGTCGACGCCATGACCGGTCAGGACGCGGCCAACACGGCCAAGGCCTTCGGCGATGCGCTGCCGCTGACCGGTGTGATCCTCACCAAGGTCGACGGCGACGCCCGTGGCGGTGCCGCGCTGTCGGTGCGTGCCATCACCGGCAAGCCGATCAAGTTCATCGGTATGGGCGAGAAGAGCGAAGCGCTCGAGCCGTTCCACCCCGACCGGATCGCATCGCGCATCCTGGGCATGGGCGATGTGCTCAGCCTGATCGAGCAGGCCGAACAGTCGCTGGACAAGGACAAGGCCGACAAGCTCGCCAAGAAACTGAAGAAGGGCAAGGGCTTCGACCTCGAAGACTTCCGTGACCAGCTCGTGCAGATGAAGACCATGGGCGGCCTCGGTGGCCTGATGGACAAGTTGCCCAGCATCGGCGGTGTGAATCTCTCTCAGATGGGCAATGCCCAGAATGTCGCCGAGAAGCAGTTCAAGCAGATGGAAGCCATCATCAACTCCATGACCCCGGCCGAGCGCCGCGATCCGGACGTGATCAGCGGCTCGCGCAAGCGCCGTATCGCCATGGGTTCGGGCACGCAGGTGCAGGACATCGGTCGCTTGATCAAGCAGCACAAGCAGATGCAGAAGATGATGAAGAAGTTTTCCACCAAGGGTGGCATGGCCAAGATGATGCGCGGCATGGGCGGCATGCTGCCCGGCGGCGGTGGCGGCATGCCCAAGATGTAACGCATTGCGTCGGTACGAGAGCCCTGTGGGAGCCTGCTCCCATACGTCTACTTCCCGTGCCGATGAATACCCTGGCCATGTGGCCAAACTCCGTTGCTTGCAACGGCTTATAGGCAAATCTGCGCTGCAAGCCCCGACCTATCGGAAAAAGGCATTTGCAAATGTCCGTGTATTCCTTGAGAATATGCGGCCTTTCGGGCACCCGTGTGCCCGCTGTGCATTATGATTTGCAGCACCGACTACAGGAACGATGTTCAATGCTAACCATCCGTCTTGCCCGTGGCGGCTCCAAAAAGCGCCCGTTTTACCAACTGACCGTAACCGATTCGCGCAACCCGCGTGACGGTTCCCACAAAGAGCACGTGGGTTTCTTCAACCCTGTTGCCCGTGGTCAGGAAATCCGTCTGTCCGTGAACCAAGAGCGCGTCAACCACTGGTTGAGCGTGGGTGCACAGCCTTCTGAGCGTGTTGCTCAGTTGCTGAAGGAAGCTGCCAAGGCCGCGGCCTGAGCAATATGAACGCGACGCCAGATTCCGCTGATGACTTGATCGTCGTCGGCAAGATTTTCTCGGTACACGGCGTTCGCGGCGAGGTGAAGGTCTTTTCCTTTACCGATCCGATAGAAAACCTGCTCGACTACAAGACCTGGACGCTCAAGCGCGAAGGGGTTGTCGTCAAACAGGTAGAGCTGGTCAGCGGCCGATCCACACAAAAGGATCTGGTTGCCAAGTTGAAAGGCCTGGATGATCGCGACGAAGCCCGTCTTCTGTCCGGTTACGAGATTTGCATCTCGCGCAGCCTTTTGCCCGACCTGGCCGAAGATGATTACTACTGGTATCAGCTTCAGGGCCTGAAGGTCATCGATCTGCAGGAGCAATTGCTCGGCACCATCGATCACCTGTTGGAGACCGGCGCCAACGATGTAATGGTGGTGAAGCCCTGCGTGGGCAGCCTGGATGATCGTGAACGCCTGTTGCCCTATACGGCGCAATGCGTGTTGAAGGTCGACCTGGCCGCTGGCGAGATGAGGGTGGATTGGGACGCGGACTTCTAGGCGATGGCAACCCTTCGCGTTGAAGTGATCACCCTGTTCCCCGAGATGTTCTCGGCCATCAGTGAGTACGGCATTACCAGCCGCGCGGTGAAACAGGGGTTGTTGCAACTGACCTGCTGGAACCCGCGGGACTACACCACGGACCGTCACCACACAGTGGATGACCGGCCCTTCGGCGGTGGTCCGGGAATGGTGATGAAGATCAAGCCCCTGGAAGACGCGTTGGTTCAGGCCAAGGCAGCAGCAGGGGAAGCGGCGAAGGTGATCTACCTCTCGCCCCAGGGCCGACCGCTGGTACAGGGCGCCGTGAAACAACTGGCGACTTCCGAATCCCTGATTCTGATCGCCGGGCGGTATGAAGGCATCGACGAGCGTTTCATTGAAGCTCATGTCGATGAAGAGTGGTCTGTTGGCGACTATGTGCTGTCGGGCGGTGAATTGCCCGCCATGGTCCTGATCGATGCGGTTACACGACTGCTGCCCGGAGCTTTGGGGCATGCGGACTCCGCGGAGGAAGACTCCTTCACGGACGGTCTGCTGGATTGCCCGCACTACACCCGACCGGAGGTGTATGCGGATCAGCGTGTTCCCGACGTATTGCTTAGCGGCAATCATGCACACATCCGGCGCTGGCGTTTGCAGCAGTCCCTTGGGCGGACCTACGAACGACGTGCCGATCTTCTGGAAAGACGCTCGCTTTCTGGAGAAGAGAACAAGCTGCTGGCGGAGTATCTCCGCGAGCGGAACGATAGTTAACGTATCGATGGCAATTCAGACGATTTGCCTTAGGAGCACAGCATGACCAACAAAATCATTCTGCAACTCGAAGCCGAGCAGATGAGCAAAGAAATCCCTCCCTTTGCCCCGGGCGACACCATCGTCGTTCAGGTGAAAGTGAAGGAAGGTGATCGTTCCCGTCTGCAGGCGTTCGAAGGCGTTGTCATCGCCAAGCGCAACCGCGGCGTGAACAGTGCTTTCACCGTACGTAAAATCTCCAACGGTGTTGGCGTAGAGCGTACTTTCCAGACCTACAGCCCGCAGATCGACAGCATGGCCGTGAAACGTCGTGGTGACGTGCGTAAAGCCAAGCTGTACTACCTGCGCGACCTGTCTGGTAAAGCAGCACGTATCAAGGAAAAACTGTCCTGAGAACAGTTTGTTTCTGATGCAGAAAAAGGCAGCCTTCGGGCTGCCTTTTTTGTGGGTGAAGGTTTGTAGGCGAGTTGGCAGGTGAGTGTCCAATGGCAATGTTCATGTGGGAGCGGGCTCTGCCCGCGAAGGCGTCGCCCTGACTCTGCGCCCTGTTATCATCCCCGGACCTCCACAACCCTACGATCTCGATGCCAGCCCTAGACCACCCCCTGATCGACCAATTCCTCGATGCCTTATGGCTGGAAAAAGGCCTCTCGCAAAACAGTCGCGACGCCTATCGCAGTGACCTTGCCCTGTTCAACGGCTGGCTGCAGGAGCGCGGCATCGCGCTGGAGGCCGCCGGCCGCGAGGTGCTGCTCGATCACCTGGCCTGGCGGGTCGAACAGGGTTACAAGGCGCGTTCTACAGCGCGGCTGCTGTCGGGCGCACGCGGTTTCTACCGGTACTTGCTGCGCGAGAAACTGATCGGCAGCGACCCGACCTTGCAGATCGACATGCCGCAGCTGGGCAAGCCGTTGCCCAAATCATTGTCCGAAGCCGACGTCGAGGCGCTATTGCAGGCGCCGGACCTGAGCGAGCCGATCGGCCAGCGTGACCGCGCCATGCTCGAGGTGCTGTATGCCTGCGGCCTGCGGGTGACCGAATTGATCAGCCTGACCCTGGATCAGGTCAATCTGCGCCAGGGCGTGTTACGCGTGGTGGGCAAGGGCAACAAGGAACGCCTGGTGCCCATGGGCGAGGAAGCCGTGGTTTGGGTCGAGCGCTACCTGCGCGATGGACGCCATGAACTGCTCGGCGGCAGGCCCAGTGATGTCGTCTTTCCCAGCCAGCGTGGCGAGCAGATGACCCGGCAGACGTTCTGGCATCGCATCAAGCATCAAGCTCAGGTCGCCGGCATCGCCAAGTCGTTGTCGCCGCACACGCTGCGTCATGCATTCGCCACCCATCTGCTCAACCATGGCGCGGATCTGCGCGTGGTGCAGATGCTGCTCGGCCACAGTGATCTGTCGACCACGCAGATTTATACCCACGTGGCACGCGCGCGTCTGCAGGACCTGCATGCCAAACACCATCCACGGGGATGAAATCGGACGATTCGGCTCTGTGTCGAGCGTTGTCCGCAGTCGGTCTTGCCCAATGAATGTGGTAGGCTTGCCCGGTTTATGCAGCGGGCCGTGACGAGTTGATCGTCCATCGCCCCTCAAGTCCGTCGCTCCAGGAGTTCCCATGCGCGTGACCCGTCTTTTCGCCGCCGCAGCCCTTGCGTTGGCCAGCACCTTTGCCGTGGCCGACCCGGCTGCGGAGCAAGCCATTCGCAAGACCCTGCAGACCTTGCAACTGGAAGTCCCTATCGAAAGCGTGGGCGCAAGCCCGCTCAATGGCCTGTACGAGGTCAAGCTCAAGGGCGGCCGCGTGCTGTATGCCAGCGCCGACGGTCAGTTCGTCATGCAGGGCTACCTGTTCCAGATTCAGGACGGCAAGCCGGTCAACCTGACCGAGAAGACCGAACGGCTGGCCATCGCCAAGACCATCAATGCCATTCCGGTCGCCGATACCGTGGTGTACCCGGCGGTGGGCGAAACCAAATCGCACATCACCGTGTTCACCGACACCACCTGCCCGTACTGCCACAAGCTGCACGCCGAAGTGCCTGAGCTGAACCGCATGGGTGTCGAGGTACGCTACGTGGCGTTCCCGCGCCAGGGTCTGAAATCGGCCGGTGACGAACAACTGCAGGCCGTCTGGTGTTCCAAGGACCGCAAGGCGGCCATGGACAAGATGGTCTCGGGCGATACCATCAAGGCGCCTTCCTGCGTCAATCCGGTTGCCAAGCAGTTCGAGCTGGGCCAGTCGATCGGTGTCAGCGGCACGCCAGCCATCGTGCTGGAAAACGGGCAGGTGATCCCTGGCTACCAGCCGGCTGCGAACGTGGCCAAGCTGGCGCTCGACGCGAAAGGCTGAGCGGCACTCGCACGTCATCAATAGCCGCAGGCTCAGGGCCTGCGGCCAGTATCACGACCGTCATCTGGGCGGTCGTTTCATGGGGAGTTCAGAGTGAAACCGGTCAAAGTAGGCATCTGTGGGTTAGGTACCGTCGGTGGCGGCACCTTCAACGTACTTCAGCGCAACGCCGAGGAGATTGCCCGCCGTGCCGGGCGCGGTATTGAAGTGGCGCAGATTGCTATGCGCTCGCCGAACCCCAACTGCCAGATTGCCGGTACCCCCATTACCAACGATGTCTTCGCAGTGGCCGGCAACCCGGAGATCGATATCGTCATCGAGCTGATCGGTGGCTACACCGTCGCCCGTGAACTGGTGCTCAAGGCCATCGAGAACGGCAAGCACGTGGTCACCGCCAACAAGGCGCTGATTGCCGTGCACGGCAACGAGATTTTCGCCAAGGCGCGCGAGAAGGGCGTGATCGTCGCGTTCGAAGCTGCGGTTGCCGGCGGCATCCCGGTGATCAAGGCGATTCGCGAAGGCTTGTCGGCCAACCGTATCAACTGGGTAGCGGGCATCATCAACGGTACGGGCAACTTCATCCTGACCGAAATGCGCGAGAAGGGCCGTACCTTCGCAGACGTCCTGGCCGAAGCACAGGCACTGGGCTACGCCGAAGCCGATCCGACCTTCGACGTGGAAGGCATCGATGCCGCGCACAAGCTGACGATCCTGGCGTCCATCGCCTTCGGCATCCCGTTGCAGTTCGACAAGGCCTACACAGAAGGCATCACTCGCCTGACCACGGCCGACGTCAACTATGCCGAAGCCTTGGGCTACCGCATCAAGCACCTGGGCGTGGCACGCAGCACCGAGCGCGGCATCGAATTGCGCGTCCACCCGACGCTGATCCCGGCCGACCGCCTGATCGCCAACGTCAATGGCGTGATGAATGCGGTGATGGTCAACGGCGATGCAGCCGGTTCCACCCTGTTCTACGGTGCCGGCGCTGGCATGGAGCCCACCGCTTCGAGCGTGGTCGCCGACCTGGTCGACGTGGTCCGGGCCATGACCTCGGACCCGGAGAATCGTGTTCCCCACCTGGCTTTCCAGCCAGACTCGCTCTCGGCCCACCCGATCCTGCCGATCGAGGCGTGCGAAAGTGCCTACTACCTGCGTATCCAGGCCAAGGATCATCCGGGAGTGCTGGCACAGGTGGCGAGCATCCTGTCCGAGCGCGGCATCAACATCGAGTCGATCATGCAGAAGGAGGTCGAGGAACACGACGGCCTGGTGCCGATGATCCTGCTGACCCACCGCGTCGTCGAACAGCACATCAATGATGCCATCAAGGCGCTGGAAGCCTTGCAGGGCGTCGTCGGGCCGGTTGTGCGCATCCGTGTCGAGCACTTGAACTAAGCGGCAGCTGCCAGAGGAATTCGCAATGCGTTATATCAGTACTCGCGGTCAGGCCCCGGCCCTGAACTTCGAAGAGGTCCTGCTCGCCGGCCTGGCCAGCGATGGCGGCCTGTATGTGCCGGAGAATCTGCCGCGTTTCACCCAGGAAGAAATTGCCTCGTGGGCAGGCCTGCCTTACCACGAGCTGGCCTTCCGAGTGATGCGCCCGTTCGTCACCGGCAGCATCCCGGATGCCGATTTCAAGAAGATTCTCGAAGACACCTACGGGGTGTTCGCCCACGCCTCGATCGCGCCGCTGCGCCAGCTGGACGGCAACGAGTGGGTAATGGAACTGTTTCACGGCCCAACCCTGGCGTTCAAGGACTTTGCCCTGCAGTTGCTGGGTCGTCTGCTCGACTACGTACTGGCCAAGCGCGGCCAGCGTGTGGTGATCATTGGCGCCACCAGTGGTGACACCGGCTCGGCGGCGATCGAGGGCTGTAAGCACTGCGAGAACGTCGACATCTTCATCCTGCACCCGCATGAGCGCGTGTCGGCGGTGCAACGTCGGCAGATGACCACGATCGGCGGCGACAACGTGCACAACATCGCCATCGAAGGCAACTTCGACGATTGCCAGGAAATGGTCAAGAACAGCTTCGCCGATCAGAGCTTCCTCAAGGGCACGCCGCTGGTTGCGGTGAACTCGATCAACTGGGCGCGGATCATGGCCCAGATCGTCTACTACTTCCATGCAGCGCTGCAACTGGGCGGGCCCGCGCGTTCGGTGGCATTCTCGGTGCCGACCGGCAATTTCGGCGACATCTTCGCCGGTTACCTGGCACGCAACATGGGCCTGCCGATCAACCAGTTGGTGGTGGCCACCAACCGCAACGACATCCTGCACCGCTTCATGAGCGGCAACCAGTACGTCAAGGAAACCCTGCACGCGACGTTGTCGCCGTCGATGGACATCATGGTGTCGTCGAACTTCGAGCGTCTGCTGTTCGATCTGCACGGTCGCAACGGCGCGGCCATTGCCGGCCTCATGGACAACTTCCGCCAGGGCGGCGGTTTCAGTGTCGAGCAGGAGCGCTGGACCGAGGCGCGCAAGCTGTTCGACTCGCTGGCGGTCAGTGACGAGCAGACCTGCGAGACCATCGCCCAGGTGTTCGCCGAGTGCGGCGAAGTTCTCGATCCGCACACGGCCATTGGTGTACGCGCGGCCCGCGAGTGCCGACGCAGCCTGGATACGCCCATGGTCGTGCTGGGTACCGCGCATCCGGTCAAATTCCCTGAGGCGGTACAGAAGGCGGGTGTGGGCAGGGCGCTGGAGCTGCCACCGCACCTGGTCGATCTGTTCGAACGCGAAGAGAAGTGCACTGTACTGCCCAATGACCTGTCGGCCGTACAAGCCTTCGTGAGTCAGCACGGCAACCGCGGCAAGCCGCTCTGACGGTACGCAGCAGCGCGCCTGACGCGATCTGAAACACATAAAGCCCGCACGATGCGGGCTTTATGCTTTTTACAGTGCCAAGCTTATGCAACTTTTTCCCAGGCCCTTTCGGCCCGCAGGCAAGGATGCACGGCATGAGACCCAAACCGACCTCGTTTTTCACGCGCGCAGGGGCGATGGCGTGGGCAGCGGGGCTTTTGGTGGGCGCCTGCATCCTTTTGCCCGGCTTGGCCACTGCCGCCCAGAGTCTGCCTTTCGCGCTCGTCGCACCGTTCGCCCAGCTCGCGCCCCTGCCGCTCTCCAGTGCCGAGCAGCAATGGTTGCAGCGCCACGGGACGCTCCGCGTCGGCGTCTCGCTGGCTGACTATGAACCCATCGACATCACCAGTGAACGCAACCGCTATCAAGGCGTGAGCGCCGATTACCTGAGCCTGATCGGCAGCCGCCTGGGGGTTGAATTGCGAGTACTGGGCTTCGCCCAGCGCAGCGAAGCGGTGCAGGCACTCAAGGATGGCGAAATCGACCTGCTGACCAGCGCCAATGGGTATGAACAGGCCATCGGCGGCCTGGCGTTCACCAAGGAGTACATGCCCGACCATGGTGTTATCGTGCGGCGCGTCGGTAGCGGGGGGGGAACCGGCCTGGCTGGCCAGAAGGTCGCGCTGGTGGATGGCTACGCCGACGACGCTACTGTGCAGCGCGTGTATCCGGACAGCCGCATCGTCATGGCACCCAGCCTGAGCAGCGGCCTGCAAGCGCTGCATCAGGGCGATGTCGATGCGATGATCAGCAACGAAGTCATCGTGCGTGCCTACAATGCGCTGCGTCCCTACCTCGATCTGGACATCATCGGCCCCAGTGGCCTGCCCCCGGTGGGGTACACCATCGCCAGTCGCCAGGCCGATCCTTTACTGGGACAGATGGTCGAGCGGGCGCTGGCCAGCATCGACGACGGTTTGCGCCGTGAGATACTGACCCGCTGGACCACTGGGCTAGGGTCGGAAATCGGTCACCACCGGGTTCCGCTGGAACCCGCCGAGCAAGCCTGGATCGCCCGGCACCGACAGGTTCGCGTGGTTGCGACCCAGTATCCGCCCTACCTGTACCGAGATCGGCAGGGGAACTGGGTAGGGCTCAATAGTGAGGTGCTGGCGACCCTGTCGCACATGACGGGACTGCAGTTCGTCTATCTGCCTTCCAGCTCCATGGCCCAGAGCCTGGACATGCTCAAGCATGGCCAGGCCGACATGAACACCACGCTCTCGGAAACCCCGGAACGCAAGGCGTTCCTCAGCTTCAGCCATTCCTTCGGGGGCCAGGGTTGGGTGTTCATCGTTCGCGCCGAGGATCTGCCCATCGGTCATCTGGACGAGCTCGCCGGCAAGGTACTGGCGATTCCGGCCGAACATGCCCTGGAAAGCGCGATCCGCAGCCAGTACCCGCAGATCAAACTGGTCCTGGTCAGCACCTACGACAAGGCGCGCGAGATGGTTGCCAGTGGCGAGGCGGATGCGACCATCGACAGTGAAGTCGGGGCCTATCGCGCAGTGGGACGGTATCCGCCTGGCGTGCTCAAGGTCGGACGTAATGTCGATGGCGAATGGTCACCCGATCGTTTCGCCATTCGCGCCTCGGAGCCCGAGCTGACGGCGATCATCAACAAAGCGCTGGAAGCGTATCCGGTAGCCGAACTGCGCGCGGCGCGCTTGAAATGGCTGGGTGCGGTGGTGCCGCCAGAGCCCATGTGGCAGCGCATTGCCACCTGGGTCTATTGGCTGCTGGCGGTGGCCCTGGTGCTGGGCGCCGTGTCACTGGTGTGGAGCGGCCGACTCAAGGCGCAGATCCGTCAGCGACTCGAGGCCGAGCATGCGCTCAACGACCAGCTCGCCTTCCAGCGCGCCTTGCTCGATGGCATTCCCAGCCCCATCTATGTGCGCGATCTGCAGGCACGGCTGTTGTCCTGCAACAAGAGCTACGAGCAGAGCTTCGCGACGCGCTTGCAAGACATCAAGGGCCGCACGTTGCAGGAGGTTGTCGTGGTGAACTCGGACGAGGCCGAGCAGATGCATCGCGACTACCTCAAGCTGCTGGACGATCAGCAGCCGGTATCTGCTGATCGGCAGATCCAGATGCACGGCCGCAAAGTGCATGCCTGGCAATGGATCGTGCCGTTCTACAATGCCGAGGGCCAGCTTCAGGGCTTGCTGGGCGGCTGGATCGACATTTCCGAGCGCAAGCGCCTCGAAGATCAACTGGTAGAGGCTCGGCACACCGCCGAGCAGGCAAACCAGGCCAAGAGCGCTTTTCTGGCGACCATGAGCCATGAGATTCGTACGCCCATGGCGGCCATCATCGGCTTGCTCGAGTTGGAGCGTGAGCGACGCCGGCGGGACGAGCAACCGGTGTCCGAGGCGCTCGAGGTGGCCTGGCGTTCGGCCCAGGAGCTTGTCGCCCTGATCGGCGACAGTCTGGACCTGACGAAGATCGAATCAGGCAGCCTGCAACTGGCCGAGCGGGTGACCGAGGTCCGGCCGTTCTTCGAAGGCATGCTCAGCCTGTTCTCGGCCCAGGCACAGCGCAAGGGCATTGCGCTCGATCTCGACATCGCACCGGCCATGGCCAGCACGTTCTGGTTCGATCCGTTGCGGTTGCGGCAGGTGGTGCACAACCTGCTCGGAAACGCCTTGAAATTTACCCGCCAGGGCAGCGTGAGCCTGGCTGTCGACGCGCAGGCGCTCAACCCGGGCCAGTGGCGGATGACCATTGTCGTCAACGACACGGGCGCAGGCATGACGCCAGGGCAACAGGCCAGATTGTTCAAACCGTTCGTCCAGGGTGGTGTGGACCTGCAACAGGAATCCATCGGTTCCGGCCTGGGGTTGACCATCTGCAAGCAGTTGGTCCAACTGATGGGCGGCACGATCAACCTGCACAGTACCGAAGGCGTGGGAACGCGAGTCGAAGTGCAGATCGATGTACGCCACGATGCAGAGCCCGAGGCGGCAATGGCTCCTGTCCAACCGCGGCCTGACACCGCCGCGCTGGACATTCTGGTGGTGGATGACCTGTCGGCCAATCGGATGGTGTTGACCCAGCAGTTGCAGTTTCTGGGGCATCGGGTGCAGGACGCCAGCGACGGTGTGACGGCGCTGGCTGCCTGGCAAGCCGGGCATTACGATCTGGTGCTCACCGACTGCAACATGCCAGGCATGAATGGCCACGCCCTGTGCCAAGCCATCCGCCAGCAGGAAGCGCTATCCGGTGCACGTCCGGTTCGGGTTATCGGCTGTACCGCCAATGCCATGCAGGATGAGCGGTTGCGCTGTGCCGAAGCGGGCATGGATGAACTGCTGGTCAAGCCGATAGCCCTGGACAGGCTGGCTCAGATCATCGCCGACCTGCAGCAGGGTCCGGCATTCTCCATGCAGGCGCTGCAACGTCTGACCCAGGCCAATGAAAAGGTCATGCGACGAATGCTCGACGAGTTCTCCCGCAATCTGGAGGCAGAGGCCGGAGCGCTGACCGAAGTCGTCGAGGCGCTCGACTGGTTACGCCTGCAAGAGGTGCTGCACCGGCTTCAAGGCATTGCTCGTCTTATCGACGCGGAGCCATTGATGCGCGCGCTCGCCCAAGTGGATGCGTGTTGTCAGTCGGGCGATGAGCAGCGATTGCTCGTCGAGGGCAAGGAGCTCCATTGCGAAATCGCAAGGTTGGCCACGGCCATAGCGCGCTGTCGAGAAAATTCCTCGGAAATTTAGGACTTGTCCTATCCCAAGCGTTCCACTTGCCCTTTAGAGTGCCAGGCAATGCGCAGCTCGATGCGCTCCTTCGAGGTTTTCACTCATGCGTTCGCTCAGAGTTCTGGTGCTGGAAGACATTCCGTATCAGTTGATCGCCATGCATCAGGTGCTCAATGCCTGTGGGGTATTCGACGTCCTCACCGCTCAGAGCTTCAACGCGGCCTGTCTCTCGCTGGAAAAGCGCCATGGGGCGGACGTGGCCATTTGCGAGGTGACGATGGCCGGGTTGGACATGGGCGAGCTGATCCGCCATCTAGCCGCGACCGGGCTGGCACGGGCACTGATCCTCTACAGCAATGGCTCGCAGTCAGTCGAACCGCTGGCGGCACTGGCTCGCCAGCATCGGTTGCCATTGTTGGGCGTGTTGTACACGCCCGTGTCGGCTGTCGCGGTGCATGGGCTGCTGCAGGATTACCAGCGTCGAATGGATGTACAGGCCTTGCTGCCCTTGCCTGACGTGCACGAGATCAGTTCCTGCGACGGCGCCTGGCCTCTGCCTTTGCGCCCCTAGCGCCGCCCGGTAGTGCGATGCAGGCCCGTGCCGATCCCGGTCATTTCAATCCGTGGGCCTGCATGTAGATATACAACGCCGCATCGTTGTCGATGCCCAGCTTGCGCATGGCGCTGACCTTCTGCGCGCTGATCGTCTGCTTGCTGCGGTTGAGTTGGAGAGCGATTTCGTTGACCGAGAGGCCTTGGGCCAGCAGACGTGTTATTTCAAGCTCGCGCGGAGACAGGTCGACATGGCCCGTGAGCTGGCTTGCGGGATTATCACCCGGCAGGGCCAGGATACTTCTTATCGACTGCGCCACGAACGGCTTGTTGCGCTTGAGGCTGGCAATCGCTGCCGGCAATTCGTCGACGAGGCTGGCTTTGCCCAACAACCCGACCACGCCCAAGTTCAGGATTGCCCGCAGCAGCCCTGGATTGGTCAGCATGGTGACCACCATTACAGGCAGCTTTGGCCAATGCCGGCCGACATACCCGATCAGCCTCAGGCCATCACTTTGATCCCGAGAGGGCATCATGTAGTCGGTGATCAGCAGGTCGCATTCGGTTTCATTCAGGCAGTGCGTCAGCTCCTGTGGCGAGGCGGCTTCGGCCACCACGCGCAAGCCGGGGTCTCGCTCCAGCACGGCGCGCAGGCCGATACGAAAGATCGGATGGTCATCGGCCAGCGCAATCCGCAGGGGTGCGCTCAGTGGGTCGGTCAAGGCAGGCTCCGGTGACGGGCAAATCAGGCGGTGAATTCTGGCACAGCTGTGGTCTATTCCTGATCTGTTTTGTAGTCCATTTCTGGCCCTGTAGCCACCAAACCGCACAATCAGAAAAGTCTTACATTCGTACTGTCATATTCCGAAGGCACTGTCGGAAATAGTCTGACATGGCGAGCCCAGAACTTTTCTCGCTGGGGAGGGGTCAGTGTCATGCACCTTAAGAATTCGAACAGACGAGTGGTGATGCGATGAAGAATATCAGCCTGTTGCTCAATGAAGCCTTGACACCGTATCGCGTGACTCTCGAAGGGCAGGATAGTCTTGGCAATTGCCAGGTCGTGGTCATGAGCGCGGCTGGAAGCGTAGTGACCAAGCGTTCGGTCAACCGCAGCCAATTCGAGGACTTGCGCTCCTTTACCGATGTGGTCGATGGCTTGCGCCGTGATCTGCTGGTTGCCGAGGGGCGGCTCGAACCGTCGATGATTGCAGCGCTGCGCAATGTTTCGCAAAGTGCTGGCTTCAGCCACGCGCTGGCCTGAGCTTGATCAGGCCCTGGCTGTCCTAGAGGTAGGGCCTTTGGTGGGCAGCGCGCGCCGCGGCCCTGCCATTTTCCTCCCTACCGCTGGCTGCTCAAGGCCTCGGTACTCTGTGCATTGAGCCTTCGCGCATTGAACAATGCACGGGTTTCGCGCAGATAATCCGACCTCTCCTCAGGTGCCAGCCATTGCGCATACAGCTGCGCTAATTGACCACTGCGCAATTCCAGCAGCAAAGGGTTCAGGGCGTCTACTACGCGGCGGCCGGTGGGGCTGTCAGAGCAACCCACATGTACGATCTGTGTTCTTGCCGCGCCCTTGATCGGGACCTGCACCATTTGCTGAGGATCCAAACCTTCCTGGCGCGCCTGATAGCGAGCCTCCAGCCAGTAGCCCAGCAGGGCATGGATCCGCCCCAGTCTTTCCATGCGCAGCAGGCTCCCCATGGCGTCGTTGCCATGATGGGCGAGGATCTGGCGGCTGTCGGCTTCGGCCAGAATGCGGTCGACGACGCTGCCGTAGCTGCGACCGGCAATGATGCCCAGGGCCAGGGTATCGCTGCGCAGCAGGGCGCCAAGGTCGACCTTGCCGTCGTCCATGAAATCGGCGATCAGCGGCAGGTCGATTCGTTGCATGACCAATGTACTGCCCAGCACGTGCATGCTGGGCACTGAATAAAAGATGGTCTGCGCGCGCTGACGCGTCCAGAGCAGCGCAGGGTCGCAGTAAAGCCCCGGCTCGGCGAGCATCTGAGAGGCGCGCGCGCGGTTGACCCTGAGCACGCTGTGATCGTAGTCCGGCAGCGCTGCGCGCATCAATGGCAGGGCCTGGTCGACGGCGCCGCGGTTACGGTCCGGCCCTCGGGCTATGGTCAGCGGTGCCAGGTCGCGCAACAGCCATGTGATGGTTTCCCGGCCATGTGCATGGGGTGTGATGAGCAGGCAGGCGCACAGCGCCAGTGACAGGAAAAGGCTGCCGGCCGGCAGGATTTTGAAACATGAGTCCATGGCAGTCCTTGCGCAGGGGGTGGGGCAGGTTGTCCGTTTTTGAAACACTGCACCATCTTTGCACACCCAGGCGTATGATCAAAACGCACCGCAGCGTCGCAGTGGTGTGTGGTGGTCGTTGATCAAGGCCGCATCGGGTAGACTGTCGGCCTTTTCCCGTTCCCAAGAAGCCTGCCCAATGGCCCAGCCGTCGACCACGTACAAATTCGAACTGAACCTGACCGATCTTGACCGCAGCGTTTACGAGAGCGTCAAGCAGACCATCGCCCGTCACCCCTCCGAAACCGAAGAGCGGATGGCCGTTCGCTTGCTAGCGTATGCCCTGTGGTACAACGAGCACCTCTCTTTCGGCCGCGGTCTGTCGGATGTCGATGAAGCTGCGCTGTGGGAAAAGAGTCTGGATGGGCGGATCCTGCATTGGATCGAAGTCGGTCTGCCCGATGCCGAACGGCTCACCTGGTGTTCACGGCGTACCGAGCGTACCAGCCTGCTGGCCTATGGCAGCCTGCGCGTGTGGCAGACCAAGGTGGTCGATGCGGTCAAGAACCTGAAGAACGTCAACATCGCCGCAGTGCCTCAGGAAGTGCTCGAGACCCTGGCCAAGGACATGCCTCGGGTCATCAAGTGGGACGTCATGATCAGCGAGGGCACGGTGTTCGTCACCGATGACCGCGGTCAGCACGAAGTCCAGCTCGAGTGGCTGTTGGGCGAGCGCTAGGCCGCCCGGTTTCACCTTTCCTCTTTTGTCTTGCAGTGAGAACCGCCCCAGGCACCATGCGCATCGAACCCCGTCAGTTGCCCCAGATCCTGCCCTTCCTCGGCGATATGCCGCCCCTGCTGAATCGCCTCTACGCGGCGCGTGGTGTATCGAGTGCGCAGGAGCTGGACAAGAGCCTGGCGCGCCTGATTCCCTTCCAGCGGCTCAAGGGTATCGAAGCCGCTGTCGAGCTGTTGGTGACGGCCATCGACCAGCGTCAGCGCATTCTCATCGTAGGCGACTTCGATGCCGACGGTGCCACAGCCAGTGCGGTGGGGGTGCTCGGGCTGCGCCTGTTGGGCGCTGCCCATGTCGATTACCTGGTGCCCAATCGCTTCGAGTACGGCTACGGCCTGACCCCCGAGATCGTCGAAGTTGCCTTGCAGCGCGAGCCGCAGTTGCTGGTGACGGTCGACAACGGTATTTCCAGCGTCGAGGGCGTGGCGGCGGCCAAGGCTGCCGGGCTGCAGGTGCTGGTGACCGACCACCACTTGCCGGGGCACGAGTTGCCGGCTGCGGATGCCATCGTCAACCCCAATCAGCCGGGCTGCGAGTTCCCGAGCAAGAACCTGGCCGGGGTCGGCGTGATTTTCTACGTGTTGATGGCCCTGCGCGCACGGCTGCGTGAATTGGGACGCTATGCCCAGGTGGCGCAGCCCAACATCGGCGAACTCCTCGATCTGGTGGCGCTGGGCAGCGTGGCCGACGTCGTGCCGCTGGATGCCAACAACCGCATTCTGGTGCATCAGGGGCTGGAGCGAATTCGTGCGGGTCGAGCCCGGCCCGGTATCACAGCGATTCTGGAGGTGGCACGTCGCGAGGCCGCGCGGATCACCTCGACCGATCTGGGCTTTATCCTTGGGCCGCGCCTCAATGCCGCCGGGCGCCTGGACGACATGAGCCTGGGCATCGAGTGCCTGTTGAGCACCGATCTGCCCAGCGCCCAGGCGATTGCCTCGCAGCTCGACGGGTTGAACCAGGACCGCAAGTCGATCGAGCAGGGCATGCAGCGCGAAGCCCTGGCCCAGCTCAAGGACCTGGCGGTGGAATCCATGCCGTTCGGCCTGTGCCTGTTCGACGCGCAGTGGCACCAGGGTGTGATCGGTATCCTTGCCTCGCGGCTCAAGGAGCGCTACCACCGGCCAACCATTGCCTTCGCCGATGCGGGCGACGGTTTGCTCAAGGGCTCGGCGCGTTCGGTGCAGGGCTTTCACATTCGCGATGCACTGGATGCCGTGGCGGCCAGTCATCCGCAGTTGATCAGCAAGTTCGGTGGGCATGCCATGGCGGCGGGATTGACCTTGCCGCAGGAGAACTTCCCGGCGTTCTGTGAGGCGTTCGATGCCCAGGTGCGCAGCCAGCTGTGCGAGGAGGACCTGACCGGACGCCTGCTGTCCGACGGCACTTTGGGCGTCGAGGAGTTCCACCTGGAGCTGGCGCGCGCCCTGCGCAATGCCGGGCCCTGGGGGCAGCATTTTCCCGAGCCGATGTTCCATGGCGTGTTTCAACTGGTGGAGCAGCGAGTGGTTGGCGAGCGTCATCTCAAGGTCATGCTCAAGACCGAGTGCGGCAGCGTCAGCCTGGACGGTATCGCCTTCGGCGTCGACCGCGAAGTATGGCCCGACCCATCGGTGCGCTGGGTGCAGCTGGCGTACAAGCTGGACCTCAACGAGTTTCGCGGGCGCGAGACGGTGCAGTTGCTGATTACCCACATCGAGCCACGCTGACAGGCGGAACCACGGTCGCGGCCGGGTTGTCGACTGGTCTTCAAGAGCGAGATGGGTACGTCCGCCACGTCTATCGGCCGACGGCCTCTCGTCCCATGTGGAACTGCCAACCGAGGTGCCCGATGAGCATGCTGCTCGAACCCTATACCCTCCGCCAGCTGACCCTGCGCAACCGCATTGCGGTATCGCCGATGTGCCAGTACTCCAGCGCCGATGGCCTGGCTAACGACTGGCATCTGGTGCACCTGGGCAGTCGTGCCAGCGGCGGTGCCGGTCTGGTCTTCACCGAAGCCACCGCGGTGACCGCCGATGGTCGCATCACACCTGAAGACCTCGGTCTGTGGAATGACGAGCAGATCGAACCGCTGCAGCGCATCACTCGCTTCATCACATCACAGGGTGCTGTGCCGGCGATCCAGCTGGCCCACGCCGGGCGCAAGGCCAGTACCTGGCGACCCTGGTTGGGCAAGCATGGCAGCGTGCCAGTCAATGAAGGTGGCTGGGTGCCCGTCGGGCCCTCGCGGATCGCCTTCGACCCACAGCACACCGCACCCACTGCGTTGGACGAAGCCGCCATCAAGGACATCGTCCAGGCGTTCGTTGCCGCCACCAGGCGCGCACTGACCGCCAACTTCAAGGTGGTCGAGGTTCATGCGGCCCACGGTTATCTGCTGCATCAGTTCCTGTCGCCGCTCAGCAATCAGCGTCAGGATCAGTATGGAGGTAGTTTTGAAAACCGAATTCGTCTGACCCTTGAGGTCACGCAAGCCATTCGCGAGGTGTGGCCGGCGGAATTGCCCGTGTTCGTCCGCGTATCCGCGACCGACTGGGTGGAAGACGGCTGGAACCCGGACGAAACCGTCGAGTTGGCCAAACGTTTGAAGGCGCTGGGCGTTGACTTGGTCGACGTGTCGTCGGGTGGCACTTCGGCCAATGCCGAGATTCCAACCGGACCAGGCTATCAGACGCGCTTTGCCGAGCGGGTCCGCAAGGAGGCTGATCTCGCCACGGGCACCGTGGGCATGATCACCGACCCGGCTCAGGCCGAGCACATTCTGCGTACCGGTCAGGCTGACATCATCCTGCTTGCGCGTGAACTGCTGCGCGATCCGTACTGGCCCCTGCACGCCGACGAAGACCTGGGCGGTCGCCTGGCCACCTGGCCAGCCCAGTACCAGCGCGCCACCCACCGCGATCAGCCGATCCTGGAATCGGACCTGCGCGACTGATCGTCGGGCGTTTCAATGATGGCCTCTTCGCCCCTGGAATCATGAGGCGAAGAGGCCATGCCGCTTCAGTCCATCAGACGTACTTGCGCTTTTCCGGAGCTGGAGGGAAATACTGGTAGAGCCAGGTTTCGCTCAACGTGCGCCCTTGTGTCTTGATGAACAGGCGCATGTCCACCGGATCGACGCTGTCGCTGGTGGGGTACCAGTCGAACAGTACGCGGAAGCCCTTGATGTCCGGCAACTCCAACACCTGAACGTCCTGCACCTTGCCGCCCGAGGCCGTGATGATGGGTTCGATCGGCGTTTTCAGCGACTCCAGCCCGCCACCGGTGAAGTCCACGGCGAAACGGCGCGCCCAGACGTTGGGGTAATGCTCGCCCGGCGCCCAGCCTTCGGTGAAACCACCCATCCCGGAGCGCGTTGCCGCGACACGCGCAAGGGGCGTGCCGACCGGTGCCAGGGCACTCCAGTACAGCTTGTAGCCGAAATTCAGGGAGTTGCCGGCCTTGACCGGATTCTTGGGTGTCCAGAAGGCGACGATGTTGTCCATGGTTTCGCCGGTGGTCGGCAGCTCCACCAGATCGATGGCGCCTTCGCCCCAGGCGGTGGTCGGCTCGACCCACAGGCTCGGCCGCTTGTGATACCAATCGACCGTATCTTGGTAGTTGCTGAAGTTGTGGTCGGTCTGGATCAGGCCGAAGCCTTTCGGATCGACATCGGCGAAGGCGTTGAAACGCACACGGTCCGGGTTGTTCAGCGGTCGACAGATCCATTCGCCATTGCCGCGCCACATGGCCAGGCGATCCGAATCGTGGATCTGTGGATGAATGGTGTCGCACATACGCCGCTCGTGGTTGCCGCAGCTGAACATGCTGGTCATCGGTGCCACACCCAGTTGCTCGATGTCTTGACGCGCGTTGATGTGCGCATCGATGTCCATGACCACGCGCTCTGCCTGGCAATCGATGTCGAAGCGATAGGCGCCGGTGGCACTCGGTGAGTCGAGCAGGGCGTAGACCACGAAGCGGGTGCTGTCCTTGCTTGGCGTTTCGAACCAGAACTTGGTGAAGTCAGGAAACTCTTCCTGCTTCTTGGCATAGGTATCGATCGCCAGGCCGCGCGCGGACAGACCGTACTGGCCGGTGGCATCGACGGCGCGGAAGTAGCTGGCGCCGAGGAAGGAGACCACGTCGTGGCGTTCGAGGTTAGGCGCCTTGAACAGCTTGAAGCCGGCGAAGCCCAGGTCGCCCTTGAGCTGCGAAGTGTCGACCGTGGTGTTCTGGTAGTTGAACAACGGCGGATGGAAATGCACTTCGCGCGCCTGCTTGCGCTCGGCATCGACGCTGTACATGCGCACCGGGGTGCGGAAGCCCATGCCGACGTGGAAGAACTGCACGTCCAGTTGGCCCTTGAGGTCGTTCCACAACGAATGGTTGGCGTCGTAGCCAATCGCATTGAATTGCTGTGGCGTCATGTTGGCCAGGGTCGGGGGCAGGGTCTGCTTGTTGCTGACATAGGCCTGTGCGGCCAGGCTCTTGGCCTGGGCCTTGAGCATGTCGAAGCTGAACGGCTCGGCTTCGCCATCGGCGGTGGCCGCCAGGGCCTGGGCGGCGAACAGCCCGGTGCCCGACAGTCCGGTATAGGCCGCAAGGGCCATCGACGCTTTCAGAAGGTGTCTGCGGTGCATAGCTAACCTGTTCTGAATCAACCTCGGTCGCTCCAAGCGACCTGCGAGGCTCAAATGGGAAGGTTTGGGCCTGCCTTGTCCAAACGCAGCGAACTGTACACAGATACCGGAATGACCGATGTGTTCGCAAACTCCTGTAAAAAAGTTTTCCGGATAGGTCCCCGTCGGCCCCTCGATTGACCGTTGTGGCCGATCATTTGCGCAACATCCCGAAGCAAATCACCATTCGAGCCAAGCAACGGAATGCCCTTACTCTCGTCAAACGTTTCTCCCATTGACGAGACCAAAAAATGAACACGCGTGGCTTGCTCGACCAGTTGTTCAAATCCGGCCAGGAGCTGCTGAAGAACAAAAGCGGCGGTGGCTCTTCGCCCTTGGGTGGCGCCGGTGGTGGTGCCAGTGGTGTCGCCGGTGCACTCGGCGGTCTGCTTTCCGGCAAAGGCGGCGCGGGCGGCGCCTTGGGTGGCCTGTTGTCCGGCGGCAAGGGCGCGCTGACCGGTGGCGCCATGGGCCTGCTGCTCGGCAACAAGAGCGCACGCAAGTACGGCGGCAAGGCGTTGGCCTATGGTGGCCTGGCAGCGTTGGGCGTCATTGCCTACAAGGCCTATGGCAACTGGCAGGCCCAGCAGCAGAGCGCGCCACGTGGCGAGCCGCAGACGGTCGACCGGGTGCCGCCCCAGCAGGTCGAGGAACACAGCCAGGCCATCCTCAAGGCATTGGTTGCGGCAGCCAAGTCCGACGGCCATGTGGACGACCGCGAGCGTGAACTGATCGAAGGCGAGTTCACCCGCCTGGATTCGGACAACGAGCTGCAGCAGTGGCTACACGCCGAATTGAACAAGCCTCTGGATCCGGTGGACGTAGCGCGCGCTGCCAAGACCCCGGAGATTGCCGCTGAGATGTACATCGCCAGCGTCATGATGGTGGATCAGGAGCACTTCATGGAGCGAGCCTACCTGGACGAACTGGCCAAGCAGCTGTCCCTTGACCCTGCGCTGAAGCTGGAACTGGAAAAGCAGGTTCGTCAGGCCGAAGACGAGGTCGCGTGAAGTGAATAGACAGGTTGAACGGAGGGCGTCACCGTTCATCTGCCGATCACGACGTCGGTCGGCAATAGTCATGCGTTGATCACGTAGCAACTGGCATTACCCTCGCTGATGAACGAAAGTTGAGCAACAGCACGAAATCGCCTGAGGTAGGGCTATACTCAGGCGATTTTTCGTTTGTGCTGTAGGAATTTTCGAGGGTTGACTGTGAAGAACTGGTCCTTGCGCCACCGCATCCTGGCGAGTTTCGCCGTTGTCATCGCAATCATGCTGTTGATGGTCGTGGTGTCCTATTCACGTCTGCAGACCATCGAGACCAACGAAACCAAGGTGCGCACCGACAGTGTGCCGGGCGTGGTATTCAGCTCCATGATCCGCAGTGCCTGGGTGGACAGCTACGTCTATACCCAGCAACTGGTGGGCCTGAGCTATCAGCGCGAGCTGATCACGGCCGACGAGGAGCAGTACAAGAGCTTCGCCGAGCGCCTGACCCAGCAGATGGCCAATTACCGCAGCACCGTCCAGGACAGCGAAGACCAAGCCGCTTTCGAAGAATTCGAGCGGATGCGCGTGACCTATGAAAAAACCTTGGCCGACGTGCTGGAAGCCTATCGCCTGCGCAAGTTCAGCGAAGCCCAGCAGATGGCCATCGACGACCTGACGCCAGCCTGGGTCGCCGGGCGCAAGCAACTCAATACCTTGATCGATCGCAATCGCGAGGGGGCCGAGAAGGCGACTTCGGCCATCGACTCCTCGGTAGCCGCGGCCAAGGTCAGCCTGGTGATTTCCCTTCTGGTGGCAATCATCGTCGCCGGTGTGTGCGGGCTGTGGCTGCTGCGCACTATCATGGCGCCCATGCAGAAGATCGTGCGGATCCTGGAGGTCATGCGCAACGGCGACCTGAGCACTCGCCTGAGCCTGGCGCGCAAGGACGAATTCAACGAGGTCGAGCTGGGCTTCAACGACATGATGACCGAGCTCACCGCGCTGGTGGCCCAGGCGCAGCGATCGTCGGTGCAGGTCACCACCTCGGTGACCGAAATCGCCGCAACGTCCAAGCAGCAACAGGCCACGGCGACCGAAACCGCCGCCACAACTACTGAGATCGGCGCTACTTCGCGAGAGATCGCTGCCACCTCGCGCGATCTGGTGCGGACCATGGGTGAGGTCACTTCGGCAGCCGACCAGGCATCCTCCCTGGCCGGTTCCGGTCAGCAGGGTCTGGCGCGTATGGAAGAAACCATGCATCAGGTCATGGGCGCTGCGGAGCTGGTCAACGCCAAGCTGGCGATCCTCAACGAGAAGGCCGGCAACATCAACCAGGTGGTGGTGACCATCGTCAAGGTGGCGGACCAGACCAACCTGCTGTCGCTCAACGCCGCCATTGAGGCCGAGAAGGCCGGCGAGTACGGGCGCGGCTTTGCGGTGGTCGCCACCGAAGTACGCCGTCTCGCCGACCAGACCGCCGTGGCCACCTATGACATCGAGCAGATGGTGCGCGAAATCCAGTCGGCCGTCTCGGCTGGGGTCATGGGCATGGACAAGTTTTCCGAGGAGGTGCGCCGCGGCATGTTCGAGGTTCAGCAGGTCGGCGATCAGCTGTCGCAGATCATCGGCCAGGTGCAGGCATTGGCGCCGCGCGTGCTGATGGTCAACGAGGGCATGCAGGCGCAGGCCACCGGTGCCGAACAGATCAACCATGCCTTGGCGCAGTTGGGCGATGCCAGCAGTCAGACGGTGGAATCGCTGCGTCAGGCCAGCTTCGCCATCGACGAGCTGAGCCAGGTCGCCACCGGACTGCGCGGCGGCGTCTCGCGCTTCAAAGTCTGATGGGCGCAGTGCCGATCGCCGCGCGCAACAAGCTGTTCCTGCTGTTTCGCATCGCACAGGAGCGCTTCGCGCTGGATGCGCTGGAGGTGGCGGAGGTTCTGCCGTTGCTGCCGCTCAAGCCGGTCCCGCAGGCGCCGACGTGGGTGGCCGGTGTATTCGCCCATCGCGGTCGTGTGGTGCCGGTGCTGGACGTCAGCGCGTTGAGCTTTGGCGTCGCAGCTGTGCGCCGCACCAGTACGCGTCTGGTGCTGGTGCACTACCCGAATGACCAGGCCGGTACTCAGGCTCGCCTGGGGCTGATCGTCGAATTCGCCAGCGAAACGCTGCGCTGCGATCCACGCGACTTCAAACCCAGTGGTGTGCATAACCGTGCCACGCCCTACCTGGGGCCAGTGCGCGAAGACAGTCAGGGCCTGTTGCAGTGGTTGCGCGTGCAGGATCTGCTCGAGCCGGCCGTGCGCGAACTGCTCTTTGCCCCGCAGTTGGCGGCCTCGGTCGTGGAGGAGGGCGCGCGATGAGTGACGACCAGCGCTTCGTGCGTTTTCTGCGTGACCGCATCGGTCTGGATGTGGCGTCGGTAGGCCCGGCGTTGATCGAGCGCGCGGTCGCGCAGCGCAGCCAAGCCGCACATGCCCCGAACCTGGATGCCTACTGGACGCTGTTGCAGGGCTCGGCAGCGGAGCAGCAGGCGTTGATCGAGGCGGTCATCGTTCCGGAAACCTGGTTCATGCGCTACCCCGAATCCTTCGCCGCGCTGTGCAAGGTCGCCAAAGCGCGCCTTGGCGAACGACCCGGCGTGCCGCTGCGTATCCTCAGCCTGCCCTGTTCGACGGGCGAGGAGCCTTATTCGATCGCCATGGCCTTGCTCGATGCCGGGCTGGCGCCGGAGCAGTTCAGCGTGGACGGCGTGGACATCAGCCCACTCTCGGTAAGCCGGGCGACACGGGCGATCTATGGGCGCAATTCGTTTCGCGGAGCGCCGCTGACATTTCGTGATCGACATTTTGCGCCGACGGATGAGGGTTACCTGCTCGCACCGCAAGTTCGCACGCAGGTGCGCCTGCAGGTGGGCAACATTCTCGATCCGCTGTTGCTGGGCGGCGAGCGCGCCTATGACTTCGTGTTCTGCCGTAACCTGCTGATCTATTTCGACCTGCCGACCCAGCAGCAGGTGTTCGAAGTGCTGAAAAAACTGACTCATGAAGACGGTGCGCTGTTCATCGGCCCGGCCGAGGGCAGTCTGCTGGCGCGGTTGGGCATGCGCCCGATCGGCATCGCGCAGTCGTTCGCCTTCGTCCGCGATCGTCAGGTTGCGCCTGCGCCCACGCCCTTGGCGCCTGCGCCAGCGCGGTTGCAGATGCCGATCAAACTGCTGCCCGAACCGGGCCGACAGCCGCTGCGTACCCGCACGCGGGTGCTGGCGCTGCCGGTGGCCAACGCCGCCGAAACGGTGGCGAGCGACGGCGCAGCCTTGCTTGCGCAGATCGCCAGACTCGCCAACGAAGGTAAAAGTACCGAGGCCCAGGCGGCGTGCGATACCTACCTGCGCAGCCATGGGCCCGACCCTCAGGTGTTCTATTGGCTGGGCCTGCTCAGTGACGTCGGCGGCCAGGTGTTGCAGGCCCAAGGTTACTATCGCAAGGCGTTGTACCTCGATCCCCAGCACGCCGAGGCGCTGGCTCACCTGGCCATGCTTCTCACTGCCCAAGGCGATATCGCCGGTGCGCGGCGCCTGCAGGAGCGTGCCGCGCGCAGTGACCGGCCGCAGGCGCAGGAGCATAAACGATGACCGCCCTGGACCTGATCGACATCGACATCGACGCCCAGCAGATCGATGACTGCTGGAACCGCATCGGCATTCATGGCGACAAATCCTGCCCACTGCTGGCCGAGCACATCCATTGCCGCAACTGCGCGGTGTACGCCTCGGCAGCGGTCCGTCTGCTGGACCGCTACGCTTTGGATCGCCAGCATGCGCCTCTGCATTACAGCGAAGCGGTGGGAAGGGTCGAAAGCAAATCACTGGTTCTGTTTCGCTTGGCCGATGAGTGGCTGGCGCTGGCCACCCGCTGCCTGGTGGAAGTGGCGCCGGTGCAGGCCGTGCATTCGCTGCCGCACCAGCGTTCGCGGGCGTTGCGCGGCGTTGCCAACGTACGCGGCGCGCTGGTGCCGTGTCTGGCGTTGGAGGAGCTGTTGGGCATCGACACCCAGCACGCCACCCCAGCCGTCTCCGCGCGGGTCATGCCGCGTATGCTGATCATCGCCATAGACGGCGGCTCGGTGGTGGTGCCGGTGGAGGAAGTGGACGGTATCCATCGCATCGATCTGGTCGAGCTCGAACAAGCTTCCACGGCCACGACCCAGGCGGGCGCACGGTTCACTCAGGGCGTTCTGCCATTTCGCGGGCGCAGCGTGCGCCTGCTCGACGACACGGCGCTGCTGCAGGCCATGAACCGGAGCCTGACATGACCCCGGAGCAGATGCGCGACGCCTCGTTGCTGGAACTGTTCAGCCTGGAAGCCGAGGCACAGACTCAAGTGCTCAATGCCGGGCTGTTGGCCCTGGAGCGCAACCCGACCCAGGCCGACCAACTGGAAGCGTGCATGCGCGCGGCCCATTCGCTCAAGGGCGCGGCGCGCATCGTCGGCCTGGACGCCGGTGTGCGCGTGGCTCACGTCATGGAAGATTGCCTGGTGGCGGCCCAGGAACGGCGCGTGTACCTGATGGCCGAGCACATCGATGCGCTGCTGCTGGGCACCGATTTGCTGATGCGTATCGGCACGCCCGGTGCCGGCGCGCCCGGCACGCACGATATCGATGCCTACGTGGCGCAGATGGCGGCGGTGATGGATCCGTTGGCCGCCGCCGCAGCGCAGGTCTCGCCCACGGTGCCACCGGCTACACCTTCGCCGCTCGAGCTACCCATGGACACCCCGCCCGAGGCGCCCCCCGTCGCCGAACTGGCGGACGCAACGCCAGCCTTGGACGATTTCGTGGCCGAACTCCCGGCGAACCGGGCACGCCGGGTCAGTGACACCGGCGAGCGGGTATTGCGCGTCACGGCGGAACGTTTGAACAGCCTGCTGGACCTGTCGAGCAAGTCGCTAGTGGAGACCCAACGGCTCAAGCCCTATCTGCTGACCATGCAGCGTCTCAAGCGCATGCAGGCGCAGAGCATCCGTGCGCTCGGCGGCCTTGCCGAACAATTGCAGCTCGAAGGGCAGAGCGCCGAGGTGTGCGACGCCTTGGCGCAGGCCCAGTCGCTGCTGGACCAGACCCAGCAGATGCTGCTGCAGCAGACTGCGGAACTGGATGATTTCGGCTGGCAGGCCAGCCAGCGCGCGCAGTTGCTCTACGACACGGCGCTGGCCTGTCGCATGCGCCCGTTTGCCGACATGCTGGGCGGCCAGGAACGCATGGTCCGCGACCTCGGCCGCTCGCTGGGCAAGCAGGTGCGGCTGGACATCGAAGGCGAGAAGACCCAGGTCGACCGCGACGTTCTGGAAAAACTCGAAGCGCCGCTGACCCACCTGCTGCGCAACGCCGTCGATCACGGTATCGAAACGCCCGAGCATCGCCTGCTGGCTGGCAAGCCTGCCGAAGGCCGGGTGGTGCTGCGCGCCTCCCATCAGGCAGGCTTGCTGGTGCTGGACCTGAGCGACGACGGCGGTGGGGTCGATCTGGCCGCGCTGCGCCGTAGCATTGTCCAGCGCGGCTTGTCGGCCGCCGATACGGTGGAGCAGCTCAGTGAAGAGGAGCTGCTCAGCTTTCTGTTCCTGCCTGGTTTCAGCATGCGCGACACGGTCACCGAGGTGTCGGGCCGAGGCGTCGGGCTGGATGCGGTGCTACACCTGATCCGCCAGCTGCGCGGCTCGGTCGAGCTCATTCAGGTGCCGGGGCAGGGCAGCCGTTTTCACATCGAGGTGCCGCTGACCCTGTCGGTGGTACGCAGTCTGGCGGTGGAAGTGGGCGGCGAGGCGTACGCGTTTCCGCTGGCACACATCGAACACACCATGGACCTGCCGGCCGAGGACATCATCCAGCTCGAAGGCCGCCAGCACTTCTGGTTCCAGGACCGTCATGTCGGCCTGGTGGCCGCCAGTCAGCTGTTGCAGCGGCCGTCCGGTCAAGGCAACGAGGCGACCGTCAAGGTCGTGGTGATCCGCGACCGCGAAGCGATCTACGGCGTGGCCGTGGAACGCTTCATCGGCGAGCGCACGCTGGTCGTGCTGCCGTTGGACGCGCGCCTGGGCAAGGTCCAGGATATTTCCGCCGGTGCCTTGCTCGACGACGGCTCGGTAGTGCTGATCATCGACGTCGAAGACATGTTCCGCTCGGTGGAGAAGCTGCTCAATACCGGTCGCCTGGAGCGCATCGACAAACGCAGCCAGCAGGCCGAAGCGGCGCGCAAGCGGGTGCTGGTGGTGGATGACTCGCTGACTGTCCGTGAGCTGCAACGCAAGCTGCTCAGCCATCGCGGTTACGATGTGGCCGTGGCCGTCGACGGCATGGATGGCTGGAATGCCTTGCGCAGCGAAGACTTCGACCTGCTGATCACCGACATCGACATGCCGCGTATGGACGGCATCGAACTGGTGACCCTGCTGCGCCGCGACAGCCGCTTGCAGTCGTTGCCGGTCATGGTGGTTTCCTACAAGGACCGCGAAGAGGACCGCCGCCGCGGCCTCGACGCCGGGGCCGATTATTACCTGGCCAAGGCCAGTTTCCACGACGATGCCTTGCTCGATGCGGTGGTTGAGTTGATTGGAGGAGCGCGGGGATGAGGATCGCCATCGTCAATGACATGCCCATGGCCGTGGAAGCGTTGCGTCGGGCGATCGCGCTGGAGCCGTCCCACGAGGTGGTGTGGGTGGCCAGCAACGGCCGCGAAGCGGTCGAGCGCTGCCAGACCGTGACCCCGGACCTGATCCTGATGGATCTGATCATGCCCGTGATGGACGGCGTGGAAGCCACCCGGCAGATCATGGCCAACACCCCGTGCGCCATCGTCATCGTCACGGTCGACCGCCAGCAGAACGTTCATCGTGTCTTCGAGGCCATGGGCCACGGTGCCCTGGATGTGGTCGATACCCCCACGCTGGGTGTCGGCGACGCTCGCGAGGCTGCGGCGCCATTGTTGCGCAAGATCTTCAACATCGGTTGGCTGGTGGGACAGCGCAGCCCGGCGGTGCGCAGCGAGTTGCCGCTGCCGCGCGCGAGCGGGATGCGACAGAAACTGGTGGCCATCGGCTCGTCGGCCGGCGGCCCCGCCGCGCTGGAAATCCTGCTCAAGGGATTGCCGCGCGATTACCCGGCGGCCATCGTTCTGGTCCAGCATGTGGACCAGGTATTCGCCGCCGGAATGGCCGAGTGGTTGAGCAGTGCCTCGGGCCTGCCAGTGCGCCTGGCGCGGGACGGTGAGACCCCTCAGGCTGGCACTGTGCTACTGGCTGGCACCAATCATCATATTCGTCTGCTGAAAAATGGTACCTTAACCTACACGGCAGAACCGGTAGACGAGATCTACCGACCTTCCATAGATGTTTTTTTCCGTAGTGTGGCGCAATTCTGGAACGGCGACGCCGTGGGCGTGTTGCTCACCGGCATGGGCCGCGACGGCGCGCAGGGCTTGAAGTCGATGCGTCAGCGCGGTTACCTGACCATCGCCCAGGACCAGCTCAGCAGCGCCGTCTATGGAATGCCGAAAGCGGCGGCGGCCATTGATGCAGCTGTTGAAATTCGTCCGCTCGAGCGGATCGCACCCCGACTGATGGACGTATTTTCACGATGAACTCGAGCCACGGCGCAGGCAGTATCCAGGTGACAAACCATGATTGATCTACAGATCGAAGCCTTCAGGTCCAACGACAACAACAAGTCGATGGTACTTCTAGTGGACGACCAGGCCATGATTGGTGAAGCCATCCGTCGCAGTCTCAGCGACGAAGCCAATATCGACTTCCACTTTTGTGCCGATCCGCAGCAGGCCATCAACCAGGCCATGCGAATCAAGCCGACCGTCATCCTCCAGGACCTGATCATGCCGGGCCTGGATGGCCTGTCGCTGGTGCGCGACTATCGCAATCACCCGGCGACCCAGGACATCCCGATCATCGTCCTGTCGACTAAAGAGGACCCTCTGATCAAGAGCGCCGCCTTTGCCGCAGGCGCCAATGATTACCTGGTCAAGCTGCCTGACACCATCGAGTTGGTGGCGCGCATTCGCTACCACTCCAAGTCGTACCTGACGCTCCTGCAGCGCGACGAGGCCTACCGTGCGCTGCGCGTGAGCCAGCAGCAGCTGCTGGACACCAATCTGGTCCTGCAACGGCTGATGAACTCCGACGGCCTGACCGCGCTGTCCAACCGCCGTCACTTCGACGAGTACCTGGAGCTGGAATGGCGTCGTGCGATGCGCGACAAGACCCAGCTGTCGCTGCTGATGATCGACGTCGACTACTTCAAGTCCTACAACGACAACTTCGGCCATCTGGCAGGTGACGAAGCCTTGCGCCGCGTGGCCGATGCCATTCGCCACTCCAGCAACCGCTCCAGCGACTTGCCGGCGCGCTACGGCGGCGAAGAATTCGCCCTGGTGCTGCCGGGCACCTCGCCTGGCGGTGCCCGGCTGGTCGCCGAGAAGCTGCGCCAGACCATCGCCGCCCTGAACATCCCGCACATCGCGCCCCAGGCCGACGCCTGCCTGACGGTGAGCATCGGCCTGGCGACCATGACGCCGCAGCAGTCCAGCCATTGCCGCGAGTTGATCCTGGCGGCCGACAAGGGGCTGTATACCGCCAAGCACAATGGACGCAATCAGGTGGTCGTGGGCGAGCAGGAGTAGGGCGTCGGTTTCGGTTGGCCTCTTCGCGGGCAGAGCCCACTCCCACAACGGTTCGTGTTCAGCTGTGGGGGGCGGGGCGGGGCGGGCGGCGAGCTCTCTGCCCGCGAAGAGGCCGACTCGTCAACCCAAAAAAAACACCCATCCCCAGCTCGACGGGCTGCTGTCCATGGCCGGCTGCGTTATACTCTCCGGCTTTTCACACGTTACGCACGAGAGCTGCCCGCCATGGAAATCAACCCGATCCTTAACAGCATCAAGGACCTGTCCGAGCGCTCCGAAACCATTCGGGGGTATCTTTGACTACGATCAAAAGCATGAGCGTCTGACCGAAGTCAATCGCGAGCTTGAAGATCCTGCTGTCTGGAACAACCCTGCCTACGCCCAGGAACTGGGTCGCGAACGTTCGCTGCTGGCGCAGATCGTCGACACCCTCGACGAGATGAACGCCGGCCTGAGCGACGCCAAAGACCTGCTGCAAATGGCTGCCGAAGAAGAAGACCAGGGCGCCGTCGACGACGTGTCCGCCGAGGTCGAGCGCCTGCGCGCCCAGCTCGAGAAGCTGGAATTCCGTCGCATGTTCAGCGGTGAAATGGACGCCAACAACGCCTACCTGGACATCCAGGCCGGCTCCGGCGGCACCGAAGCCCAGGACTGGGCCAACATCCTGCTGCGCATGTACCTGCGCTGGGCCGACAAGCGCGGCTTCGACACCACCATCATGGAACTGTCGGCCGGTGAAGTCGCCGGTATCAAGGGTGCGACCTTGCACATCAAGGGCGAGTACGCCTTCGGTTGGCTGCGTACCGAGATCGGCGTTCACCGTCTGGTGCGCAAAAGTCCGTTCGACTCGGGCAACCGTCGTCATACCTCCTTCTCGGCGGTGTTCGTCTCGCCGGAAATCGATGACAACATCGAGATCGACATCAACCCGGCCGATCTGCGTATCGACACCTACCGTTCCTCCGGTGCCGGTGGTCAGCACGTCAACACCACCGATTCGGCGGTGCGTATCACCCACGTGCCGACCAACACCGTGGTCAGCTGCCAGAACGAACGTTCGCAGCATGCCAACAAGGACACGGCGATGAAGATGTTGCGTGCACGCCTGTACGAACAGGAAGTGCAGAAGCGCAACGCCGCCTCGCAGGCGATGGAAGACAGCAAGTCGGACATCGGCTGGGGTCACCAGATTCGCTCCTATGTGCTCGATGCCTCGCGGATCAAGGATCTGCGCACCAACATCGAACGCAGCGACTGTGACAAGGTGCTTGACGGCGACATCGACGAATACCTCGAAGCCAGCTTGAAACAAGGGCTGTAACACCGCCGGGCAGGCCGATGCATCATCCGCATCGGCCTGCCATGGCTGGCCTGCCCGCGATCCCGGCGACGTAGTCGGGAGCAACGAACCCGTGATGGAAAATCTGAAGACATGAGCGACCAACAACTCGACCCGCAAGACCTGCAACAGGAAGAAAACAACCTGATCGCCCTGCGCAAGGAAAAGCTTGCTGCCGTGCGCGCCCAGGGCCAGGCCTTCCCCAACGACTTCCGTCGCGACAACTATGCAGGCGACTTGCAGAAACAGTACGTCGACAAGACCAAGGAAGAGCTCGCCGAGGCAGCGATTCCGGTCAAGGTCGCTGGTCGCATCATGCTCAACCGTGGCTCGTTCATGGTGATCCAGGACATGACCGGACGCATCCAGGTCTACGTCAACCGCAAGACCCTGCCCGAAGAAACCCTGGTTCAGGTGAAGACCTGGGACATGGGCGACATCATCGCCGCCGAAGGCACCCTGGCCCGTTCCGGCAAGGGCGACCTGTACGTCGAAATGACCAGCGTGCGCCTGCTGACCAAGTCGCTGCGTCCGCTGCCAGACAAGCACCACGGCCTGACCGATACCGAGCAGCGCTACCGCCAGCGCTACGTCGACCTGATCGTCAACGAAGACGTGCGCGATACCTTCCGCGTGCGCTCTCAGGTCATCGCTCATATCCGCAGCTTCCTGGCCAAGCGCGACTTCCTCGAAGTCGAGACGCCGATGCTGCAGACCATTCCCGGCGGCGCTGCGGCCAAGCCGTTCGAAACCCACCACAACGCCCTGGACATGGAAATGTTCCTGCGCATCGCTCCTGAGCTGTACCTCAAGCGTCTGGTGGTCGGTGGCTTCGAAAAGGTGTTCGAGATCAACCGCAACTTCCGTAACGAAGGCGTCTCGACTCGGCACAACCCCGAGTTCACCATGCTCGAGTTCTACCAGGCGTATGCCGACTATGAAGACAACATGGACCTCACCGAAGAGCTGTTCCGTGAGTTGGCGCAGCTGGTGCTGGGTAGCACCGATGTGCCCTACGGCGACAAGGTGTTCCATTTCGGCGAGCCGTTCGTGCGCTTGTCGGTCTTCGATTCGATCCTCAAGTACAACCCAGAGTTGACCGCCGATGATCTGAACGACATCGACAAGGCGCGCGCCATCGCCAAGAAGGCCGGCGCCAAGGTGCTGGGCTTCGAAGGTCTGGGCAAGTTGCAGGTCATGATTTTCGAGGAGCTGGTCGAGCACAAGCTGGAGCAGCCGCACTTCATTACCCAGTACCCGTTCGAAGTGTCGCCACTGGCCCGCCGCAACGACGACAATCCCAACGTCACCGACCGCTTCGAGCTGTTCATCGGCGGCCGCGAGATCGCCAACGCTTACTCCGAGCTCAACGATGCGGAAGATCAGGCCGCACGCTTCATGGCCCAGGTGGCGGACAAGGACGCCGGCGACGACGAGGCCATGCACTACGATGCCGACTTCGTTCGCGCGCTGGAATACGGCATGCCGCCAACGGCCGGCGAAGGGATCGGTATCGATCGCCTGGTCATGCTGTTGACCAACTCGCCCTCGATCCGCGACGTGATCCTGTTTCCGCACATGCGGCCGCAAGCCTGACAGTTGTCGATCAGCCGCCCCATGGGGCGGCTTTTTTATGGGCGCCAATACGGTGTGTCAATGCCGGCCCCGACGCGGCTTGCGCCGCTGCTACAAGGGATCGCAACAACCTGCCGTTGTCCCAAAGGATTACGATATCGTGTAGCAACGGCGCAAGCGCTCAAGGATCCGCGGGCCTGCGCGATCTCTGTTTCCACGGGCTCTCACGTACCCTGTAGCAGCGGCGCGAGCCGCGTCAGGGACCGCACCTCCCACTTACTCAAAGGATACGAGCAGTGATTCCAGCAACACCCAGACAAGGAGCCGCCAGCGTCGCCTCGACGCTGGCCCGCAACGTCCAGTACCAAGGACGCAAGGCCAGCCGCCAGGGCAGCGAGCTGCGTCGCCAGGCGATTCTCGACGCGGCCATGCGCATCGTCGTGCGCGATGGCGTGCGGGGCGTGCGCCACCGCGCCGTGGCCACCGAAGCCGGGGTGCCGCTGTCGGCGACCACTTATTACTTCAAGGACATCGATGACCTGCTCAACGACGCCTTCGCTCAGTACGTCGAGCGCAGCGCCGTGTTCATGGCCAAGCTGTGGAGCAACACGGAAGAGATGTTGCGCGCCCTGATCGCTCGCGGCGACGGCAGCCCCGAAGCTCGCGCCCAATTGGCCGACGAAATCGCCCGCCTGACCGCCGATTACGTGATGCACCAACTGCAGACCCGTCGGGATCACCTGATCGCCGAGCAGGCCTTTCGCCAGGAGGCATTACTCAACCCCCGCCTGGCCTCGCTGGTACTGGCCCATCAGGACATTCTTCTGCAAGGCGGCCGACAAATGCTCGAAGTACTGGGCTCGCGCGATCCCGTGCAGGACGCGCAGGTGTTGACGGCGATTATCGGGCGGATGGAATATCAGGGGCTGCTGGCCAGTACCCAGGCGGACGCCGACCGCGAAATGCTCGGTATCCTGACCCGCTTCATGCAATGGGTACTGGGCTGAGCCCACGCAGTGAAAGGCCCGCGGTTGGTGGGCCAAGCCAGAACGAGGAGCAGTACGGTGGATGAGTATCAGCAGACGATTCGAGGCTTGTCCGACCGGATCGTGCAGGCACAGACGCCGATTCGCGTGCTCGATGCGGTGAAGTGGGACGACTCCATTCGTCACGGCTTTCTGCAGGCAGGCGGCAAGCAGATGCCAGCGGTGGATCGCGACTATTACCAGAACCGAGCCCTGGGCTTCGACTCCAGCGCGGTCAAACTGGAATTCCAGAACATCGAGCGCGATATCACTCGCCAACTCGGCCAGTTCAATCCGGTCGGGCAGATCATGCGCCGCATGTGCAAGGAGTACCGCATGGTCGTGCGCATGCTCGAAGCACGTGGTACCGAGGACTTCGGCCTGATCTCCCAGGAACTGTACGGCGCCGCTTCCGATGCCTTCCATGCCGGCGACCCGACGCTGGCTGATCTGGGGCTCATGCTTTCGGACTACCTGAACAACATCGCCGGGCGCGGAGACCTCAAGGACGAAGCCAAGACCCTGACGGCCAAGGATGCGGTGAACCTGTTGCAGGGGCGCCTGAACCGGGTGTTCGGTGAAACCGAAGGCACCATTCGCGTGTTCGAATCCGATGGCATTGTCGCCGACGCCGCGGCCGGTGCGGATTACATCAAGATTCGCAGCGATGCGATGTTCAACGAGCGCGACGTGCGTGCCCTCGAAGTCCACGAAGGCCTGGTCCACGTCGCCACGACGCTGAACGGCCAGAATCAGCCGATCTGCACCTTCCTCTCCAAGGGCCCGCCTTCGTCGACGGTCACCCAGGAAGGCCTGGCCATCTTGATGGAAGTGATCACCTTCGCGTCCTATCCCAGCCGCCTGCGCAAATTGACCAACCGCACCCGTGCGATCCACATGGTCGAGGAGGGTGCCGACTTTCTCCAGGTGTTCGATTTCTTCCGCGAAGAAGGCTTCGAGATGCCTGAAGCCTATGGTAACGCCAGCCGCGTGTTCCGCGGCTCGACCCCGACCGGTCTGCCGTTCACCAAGGATCTGTCGTACCTCAAGGGCTTCATCATGGTCTACAACTACATCCAGCTGGCCGTGCGCAAAGGCAAACTGGAACAGGTGCCGCTGCTGTTCTGCGGCAAGACCACCCTGGAAGACATGCGCACGTTGCGCCAGCTGGTCGACGAAGGGCTGGTGACGCCGCCCAAGTACCTGCCCGAACAGTTTCGCGACATGAACGCGCTGTCCGCCTGGATGTGCTTCTCGAACTTCCTCAACCACCTGAGCCTGGACCGAATTGAAGCCGATTACTCGAACATCCTCTGAGCGGCCGCCGCAGCGACGCTGGCGTACTGCCCTGGCCCTGGCAGTGACGGTCAGCCTGGCCGGCTGCAGTTCGCTGCTGTTCTACCCGGAGCCCGGGCTGCCGTTCACGCCCGCCAAGGCGGGCCTGGCCTACGAAGACGTTACGCTGACGGCCGCCGATGGTACGCGCCTGCACGGCTGGTGGTTGCCGGCCAAGCCCGGTGTCGAGGTCAAGGGCACGGTGCTGCACTTGCATGGCAACGGCGGCAACCTGGCTTGGCACCTGGGCGGCAGTTGGTGGCTACCCGAGCAGGGTTATCAGGTGCTGATGCTCGACTACCGCGGCTATGGATTGTCCGAAGGCTCGCCGCGGCTGCCACAGATCTATCAGGATATCGACAGCGCCTTTGCCTGGCTGCAGGCGCGTACGCAGGTGCGCGACAAACCGTTGGTGCTGCTTGGGCAAAGCCTGGGTGGAGCGATGGCCGTGCATTACCTGGCCGAGCATCCGCAGCAGCGCGAGCGCCTCAAGGCCTTGGTGCTCGACGGTGTCCCGGCTAGCTACCAGGCTGTGGGTCGTTATGCCTTGAGCACCTCCTGGGTGACTTGGCCATTTCAGGTGCCATTGTCCTGGTGGGTGCCTGACGGCGACAGTGCCATCGCGTCCATCGAACAACTGAAAGGTACGCCCATGCTGCTCTTCCAGAGCATCGACGATCCGATCGTACCTCTGGACAACGCGCTGCAATTGTACCGAAAGGCGCCATTGCCAAGGGTGTTGCAGCTGACCCGCGGTGGTCATGTGCAAACCTTCGCCGATCCCACATGGCGTCAGGTCATGCTGCGCTACCTGGACGACCCGCAGCATTTCAACGGCCTTCGCCGTCTCGGCGAGATACCCAACTATCCCACGCCTGCCGAATCGGTGCCCGCAGCGCACAAATGAAAACGCCCCGGTGATCACTCACCGGGGCGTTTATTCACAGCGGGTGGATCAACGCATGGACGAGCGCGGGGCCACTGGCTGGTTGTCGTTGGAAATGGTCACTTCCACACGACGGTTCTGGGCGCGGCCCGAGTTGCTGGTGTTGTCGGCAACTGGGTATTCCTTGCCATAGCCTTGAGCGACGATGCGCGAAGGCTCGACGCCGGCGCGGACCAGGGCGGCCATCACGGAGTTGGCGCGGCGCTCGGACAGGCTCTGGTTGTAGGCAGCCGAACCTGTGCTGTCGGTGTAGCCTTCGACGATGACCTTGCGATCAGCGTTTTCCTGAAGGAACTGGGCCAGCTTGGCAATATTGGGGAACGCGGACGACTTCAGCTCAGCCTTGTTCAGGTCGAACAATACGTCACCGAAGGTCACCAGGGTACCGCGGTCAGTCTGCTTGGCGTTCAGGCTGTCCTGAAGCTTCTTGATCTGAGCGTCGCGGGCATCCAGGCGAGCCTGAGCGCGCTGGGCAGCAGCACCTTTGAGGGTTTCCTCGGCGCTTCGCAGAGCGATGGTCTGCTTGGCCACTTCAACGCGCTGGTTGGTCAGGTAGGCCAGTTGGTCGACTTTGGCGCGGTCGGCGTCGTCACGGTAAGCCTTGTCAGCCTTGTCCAGCCATTCCGAAGCGTCTTTGGTTTCCAGCGCAGCCAGCTGTACCGACTTGGGGTTGGTCTGCAAGGAAGAGAAGTTCGTCCGCGCCTGTTCCAGGTTCGGGTTAGGCGGGGTGGAGCAAGCTGCCAGGCCAACGCTGAGAGCCAACAGGGCAGGAACCATCAATTGTTTACGCATAGTCTTCATCCTTTATTCGAGTTCAAGTCGCGATGGGCAGCTTACTGAGCGCTGCGCATACCTTCTTCACGCAGGTCCTGTACACCCTGCTTGGCGTCTTGTACGGCCTTGGCCGCTTTGCCAGCCTGCGCTTTGCGCTCGGCCAGGCGTGCGTCCCACTCGGCCTGTTCGGCGAGGACCTTGGCTTTCTCGTAGTTCTTGTCGTGCATGGCGATTTCAGCCTGCTTGAACTTGTCCTGCGCAGCTTTCATTTCCACAGCGGCGTATTCGGTACCGCCAGCGCTCACCGCGCTGTTCACGGCCGATTGAGTCACGGCGTACTGCTCGGTTGGAGGCTTGCCGGCGCAGCCAGCCAGGACGAAGGTAGTGCCCAGTGCGAGGGCAGCCAGTTTCAGCCCGCGCAGAGGGTTGGACGAGGTTTTGGCAGTACGGGTATTCATGGCTTTCAACTCCATTGGATAGCTCCTGAAAAACATCAAAATCCATGACAGTCGAACGTTTCACGCGCCTGGGTAAAGCCCGGCGACTAGCACACGCCGCTGGCTGTAATGGTTAAACGTTGGGACACAAGGCAATTTTGAATAGTTCAGAAATTTGTCCGAATGGGCGAGTTTTTTCTGACGCCGCTGGTTTGTCACGCAGATGCGCCGGTCGGCGAGCCGACAAGGAGCATCAGGTAGCGACTGGTGACACACAGACCCTAGGACTCGGTGGCCAGCTGCGTTGTAAAGCTTGCCACCGCACCTACCACGCGCTTCGCGCCGTCCTGAATCTCGGTGATGACGGTACCTGCCTGATTGGCCAGTTGCAGGCCGGATTCGGCTTTGTGCCTGCCGGCGCCGATGGTTTCCACCGCGTCGGTGGCAAGCTTCTGATTCTGCCTGACGACGCCCTCGATCTCGGCAGTAGCTTGGGTCGTACGTGAAGCCAGTTGGCGAACCTCATCGGCCACCACAGCAAAACCGCGGCCCTGTTCACCCGCGCGTGCGGCCTCGATGGCGGCGTTCAGCGCCAGCAGATTGGTTTGCGCGGCGATACCGCTGATGGTCTTGATGATGTTGGAAATCACCTGGCTCTGCTCGTCCAGCGCCTCGATGCCTTCGGCCGCACTTTGCATGTGATGGGCGAGGTCCGTCATCACCTTGACCGTATCTCGCACGACTTCGGCCCCGCGCAGGGCGGTTTCATCGGTGCGCACCGACGTGTCGTACGCCACCGTGGCGGCTTCGGCAATGGCGATCTCGCGTTCCACCATCTCGGTGATGACGGTCGCGACCTTCACGACCTTGTAGACATTGGCGTTGCCATCGCGCACCGGGTTGTAGGAAGCCTCGAGCCACACCGTACGACCGCGGCTGTCCACACGCTCGAAGCGCTCGGCAACGAACTCGCCGCGGCGCAGGCGCTCCCAGAACGCTTGATAATCCCGCGAATTGGCGATTTCGCCGCTGCAGAACATGCGGTGATGCTTGCCCTTGATCTGCTCCAGGCCGTAGCCCATCGCCTGCAGAAACAGATCGTTGGCGGTCAGCACATGGCCGTCGAGGTCAAACTCGATGACCGCGGTGGAGCGCAACAGCGCCTGGATGAAGTTCTCGTGTGCCCTGGAGGTCTCGATGGTATTGGTCAGGTCGCTGGCATAGCACGAGAACTTGACCAGCCTGCCATCGGTGGCGTGTACCGGGTGCATGATGACGCGCAGCCAGGTCTCGCCGCCGTCCTTGCGCAACAGCCGCCAGGCCCCGCAGAAGTGTTCTCCCTGGCGTATGGCGGTACGCACGCGTGCGTGGTGCTTGTCCTTCTGCACATGCTCGGCAACCAGGCTTTCCAGAGGTTTGCCCACCAGCTCGTCGTTGCGATACTGAAGCACGGCCTCGAAGTTGGCGTTTACCCCCAGGATGCACCCCTGGGGGTCGAGCCTGAGGTGGATGGTTTCCTCGTCCAGGCCTTGGCGGATCTGTCGCACGATCGCCACCTCCTCACGCAGGGCGGCCATTTCGTTTTTCAGGCGTTTGAAGAAGAACATGGCACAGGCCTCGAGAAGGGAAGGGCATGTAAAAGTATCGACAGCCTCCATGGTTACTTAAGGCCGCAACCTCCCAGCGGTAGGTTGAAACGATTAAGCGCAAATAAGCGCAAAAACCCGGCGCGCTGGCCGGGTTTTTTCTGGTTTCTTTTTCCAGGGTTCGAAAATCAACGCATCGACGCGCGCGACCTGACCGGCTGGTTGTCATTGGAAATGGTCACTTCGACCCGACGGTTCTGGGCACGACCCGAAGCGTCGCCGTTACTGGCCACCGGATAGGACATGCCCAGGCCTTGCGCGACGATGCGCTCGGGGCTCACGCCGGCGCGCACCAATTGCACCAGGACCGCATTGGCGCGACGCTGCGAGAGGGTCTGGTTGAAGGCCGCGGAGCCGGTACTGTCGGTGTGTCCTTCGACGATCACCTTGCGGTCCGGGTTGTCGCGCAGAAATTGCGCCAGACGGGCGATGTTGTCGTAGGCCCCAGGGCGCAGTTCGGCCTGGCCGGTTTCGAACAGCACGTCACCGAAGGTCACCAGGCTGCCGCGTTCGGTTTGCTGCACGGCCATCGCTTCAGCCGCAGGTTGTTTGGCGTTGAGGCTTTCCTGGAGCTTCTTGATCTGCGCATCGCGTGCTTCCAGGCGGGCCTGGGCACGCAATGCGGCAACACCTTGGATCGCTTGTTCAGCGGTCCGCAGCTCGATGGTCTGCCGGGCCAACTCGATACGCTGACGGGCCAGATAAGCCAGGTGATCCACCTGATCATCGGCCTCTTTCGCCCGCGCCGCTTTTTCGGCACGTTCCAGCCACTGTGCGGCGTCCTTGGTTTCCAGGGCAGCCAGCTGGACCGACTTGGGATTACCTTGCAGGTCGGCAAAACTCGCCTGGGCCTGCACCAGTTGCGGATTGGGGGCTTTGGAACAGGCAGCCAGCAGCACGACCAGCGCCGACAGCGCGGGGAATTTGAATTTATTGTTCACGGTAATTTCCTGAATCTTGAAAGAAGAACGCGAGGTTTGGCTCAGGAAGCAGCGCGCAAGCCTTCCTCGCGCAGGTCCTGGACACCTTGGCGGGCGTCTTCAACAGCGCGGCGGGCCTTGGCGGCCTGAGCCTTGCGCTCGGCAACCCGGGCGTCCCATTCGGCCTGCTCGGCCAAGCGACGTGCCTGGTCGTAGTGTTTGCCGTGCAAGGCCAGTTCGGCGCTCTTGAGTTTGTCTTGGGCGGACTTCATTTCGACGGCTGCGAACTCGGTACCGCCGGCGCTGACCGCAGCATTGACCGCCGACTGGCTGACGGCATATTGCTCGACCGGCGCGATGCCAGCACAGCCGGTCAGGACGACACCGGTGGCAAGGCCCAGAAGGGCCGTTTTCAGAAGGCCGAAAGACGACCGTACGCGGGATGTGTTCACGCGATAGTGCTCCATTGAACAGCGATTGAATGCTTCGTCCACTGTGCGCGGCACGCCGACTCGGGCCTGCTGCCGCGGCGAACGGCGGACAGATCGGTGGCCATGTCCTGGCTCTTTTTTGCCCGAGTCTACAATCGCCTCTGAGTACTATCCTATTGATTTGTAAAAATTTTATCCGAAGGCACAGGTTTTTTTTCAGACCATTTGACTGGGTCGGCCCTGCGCGTAGGAGTTTTCCGAAACTCGCTGGTCCAGGGTCAATTTCCGCTGTCATCCGCAGCGCTTTTCAAACGCTGCAGGTGTTCACGTGACAGCGCCAGGAAACGCGGCGTCGGGCCGACGTCTTCATACATAGGGTCGCCTTCTTCGTCAGTGGCGATGACCTTGGGTCCCTTGACGTAGGGAAAGCTGCCCTCGAGTTCTTCGAGAGCGGCCCCGATCAACTCACCGAGCAGTTCCTGAGCATGGTGCTTGGGGTACATCTGGGTCAGGGCGGCCAAGCGCGCCGCCGACTCCATGTCCAGGTGAATGTTGATACCGGTGTCGGTCAGGCGACCCTTGGCGTTCTGTTCCCAATGCTCGGCCAGCTCGTGAATCTTCATAAACACCTCCCGCGCAGGTTGTTCGAGCCCCGTTTGACCACGCTTGTCAGCGTTGGCTTGGCTGGGGCACTCTCTATCTATAGCAAAGATGCTGTAGCACAGAGGCTATGGCCCAGATCGTTTGCATAGATGAGTTGTAGAGCCATTTTTCCCGTGCTTGTTCAGTAACCCAGGCGATCCAATCACACGCCGCGCCGGGCTGGCTGGACGGGCAAACCGTTTCCAAGCCACGGAGAATGCCGATGTCCGATATCGATCTGCGCCTGCGCGAAGACGTGCACCTGCTCGGTGAATTGCTGGGCAATACCATTCGCGAGCAGTACGGCGATGCCTTTCTGGAAAAGATCGAGCGCATTCGTCGTGGCGCCAAGGCGGACCGTCGACGCGATCCGACCGGTGATGCGGTCAGTGCTGAACTGAGGTCCAGCCTGGACGACCTCGGCGAAGAAGAACTGCTGCCCGTGGCCCGCGCGTTCAACCAGTTCCTCAACCTCGCCAACATCTGCGAACAATACCAACTCATCCGTCGCCGCGACGAAGGCCAGCCCGAGCCCTTCGAAAACCTGGCACTAAGTGAGCTGCTGGAAAGGCTCACGGCCGCCGGTCATCGTCCCGAAGCACTGGCGCGGCAATTGGCGGCGCTGGATATCGAACTGGTGTTGACCGCACACCCGACGGAAGTCGCGCGTCGTACCCTGATCCAGAAATACGACGCGATCGCCGCACAGCTGGCCTTGCACGACCACCGCGACCTGACCACTGTCGAGCGCAAGGCGGTGCGCGAGCGACTGCAACGGTTGATCGCCGAGGCCTGGCATACAGAGGAAATCCGCCGCACCCGACCGACCCCGGTGGATGAGGCCAAGTGGGGCTTCGCGGTCATCGAAAACTCGCTCTGGCAGGCGGTGCCCAATCATCTGCGCAGGGTCGACGCCGCGTTGCAGGCCGCCACCGGGCAGCGTCTGCCCCTGAGTGCTGCACCGATCCGCTTCGCCTCGTGGATGGGCGGCGACCGCGATGGCAATCCCAATGTCACGGCCAAGGTTACTCGCGAAGTGCTGTTGTTGGCGCGCTGGATGGCGGCCGATCTGTTTCTGCGCGATGTCGATCAGTTGGCTGCCGATCTGTCCATGCAACACGCCAGTGCGCCGCTCATGGCGCAGGCGCCCGACAGCAGCGAGCCTTACCGCGCGGTGCTCAAGCAACTGCGCGAGCGTCTGCGTGCCACGCGCCACTGGGCCCAGGCATCGCTACCGAACACTCAGCCGACCGACGACCAGGTGCTGCAGGACAACCGCGAGCTGATCGAACCGTTGCAGTTGTGTTTCGACTCGCTGCATGAATGCGGCATGGGCGTGATCGCCGATGGACCCTTGCTCGATTGCCTGCGCCGCGCGGTGACCTTCGGGCTGTTTCTGGTGCGTCTCGATGTGCGCCAGGATTCGACCCGCCACCGCGGTGCTTTGAGCGAGATCACCCAATACCTCGGGCTGGGTCGCTATGACGACTGGGACGAGGACGCGCGAATCGAATTCCTCGTGCGCGAACTGGCCAATCGCAGGCCGCTGCTGCCCACCTGCTTCGAACCCAGCGAGGACACTGCCGAAGTGCTGGCCACGTGCCGGGAAGTCGCGGCAGCCCCGGCCGCATCGTTGGGCTCCTACGTGATTTCCATGGCTGGCGCAGCTTCTGACGTGCTGGCGGTGCAGCTTCTGCTCAAGGAGTCCGGGCTGCGCCGGGCGATGCGCGTGGTGCCGCTGTTCGAAACCCTGGCCGACCTCGACAATGCCGGGCCGGTGCTCGAACGCCTGCTGCAGCTGCCGGACTACCGCAGCCGTCTGCAAGGCCCGCAGGAAGTGATGATCGGCTACTCCGATTCGGCCAAGGACGCCGGGACCACGGCGGCCGCCTGGGCGCAGTATCGGGCGCAGGAAACCCTGGTGAATATCTGCCAGGCCCATGGTGTCGAGCTGTTGCTGTTCCACGGTCGCGGGGGCACCGTGGGCCGGGGCGGCGGCCCGGCCCATGCGGCCATCCTGTCGCAGCCACCGGGTTCGGTGGCCGGGCGCTTCCGCACCACCGAGCAGGGCGAAATGATCCGTTTCAAATTTGGCCTGCCGGACATCGCCGAGCAGAACCTCAACCTCTATGTAGCCGCGGTGCTGGAAGCCACCTTGCTGCCGCCGCCTTTGCCCGAGCCGGCCTGGCGCACAGTGATGGACCAGCTGGCGGGGCAGGGCGTCAAGGCGTACCGGCAGGTGGTGCGCGAGCATCCGCACTTCGTCGAGTACTTCCGCCAGGCCACGCCCGAACAGGAACTGGGTCGGCTGCCATTGGGCAGCCGGCCGGCCAAGCGTCGGCAGGGCGGGATCGAGAGCCTGCGGGCCATCCCGTGGATCTTCGGCTGGACCCAGACACGGCTGATGCTGCCCGCCTGGTTGGGATGGGAAGCAGCTTTAGGCGCAGCGCTGGAACAGGGTGAAGGCGAGCGACTGGCTTCGATGCGCGCGCAGTGGCCGTTCTTCCGCACGCGCATCGACATGCTCGAAATGGTGCTGGCCAAGGCCGATGCTGAAATTGCCGCGTTGTATGACCTGCGTCTGGTCGAGCCTGACCTGCAACCACTGGGGGTCGAGCTGCGCGACCTATTGTCGCAGTGTTGTGCGGCAGTACTGACATTGACCGGCCAAACGCACCTGCTCGCCCACAGCCCGACGACGCTGGAGTTCTTCCGTCTGCGCAACACCTATCTGGATCCGCTGCACCTGCTGCAGGCCGAATTGCTGGCTCGTTCGCGCACGCGAGAAGCGGCGCTCGACAGCCCTCTGGAACAGGCGTTGCTGGTGACCGTGGCCGGTATCGCCGCCGGGTTGCGCAATACCGGCTGAGCCAGGCGGTCGACGGGTACGACCTGCCCGTGCCTGGGCAGCTGTGACCCAGGGTGCAACCGATTGGCGGTGGCACCCGGTGCAACCCCTGCCAGGCAGCCTCTTCAGGGGCGGGTGCCTGCGACTTTCGGTGGCTTGTGTGCCCCGTGCACGCTGTGTATCTTGATCAGCCTTTGGCCGTTCTGCGGCCATCATTTTTTTGGGAAGGGCTTCTGCCGTCAGCGCGGCGGAAGCAGATCTGACGACTATCTATAAAAATCGAGAGGAGCACATCGATGCGCGTGATTCTGCTGGGAGCTCCCGGGGCCGGTAAAGGTACTCAGGCGAAATTCATCACCGAAAAATTCGGTATCCCGCAAATTTCCACTGGCGACATGCTTCGCGCTGCCGTCAAGGCCGGTACCGAGTTGGGCGTCATGGCCAAGAGCGTCATGGACAGCGGCGGCCTGGTGTCCGACGACCTGATCATTGCCCTGGTGAAGGAGCGCATTGCCCAGCCCGATTGCGCCAGCGGCTTCCTGTTCGATGGTTTCCCGCGCACCATTCCCCAGGCCGAAGCCCTGGTCACCAACGGCGTGGAGCTCGATCACGTGCTCGAGATCGCCGTCGATGACGAAGAGATCGTCCAGCGCATCGCGGGTCGTCGTGTCCACGAAGCTTCGGGCCGCGTCTACCACACCGTCTACAATCCGCCGCGCGAAGAAGGCAAGGATGACGTGACCGGTGACGCGCTGGTGCAGCGCAAGGACGACACCGAAGAAACCGTGCGCCATCGCCTCTCGGTCTACCACTCGCAGACCAAGCCGCTGGTGGCTTTCTACCGCGAGCTGTCGGCCGCGCAGGGCAAGCCCAAGTGCAGCCACGTCGAAGGCGTCGGCTCGGTGAACGACATCACCGCCAAGGTGCTTGCCGCACTGAGCTGAATGAAAGGCGTCGACACCTTTCGTGTCGGCCACCGCCTTGCCGTGAACGGCCCGCTTGCGGGCCGTAGTTGTCTATAATCGCTTCCTTCCCACACACATTGCCTGGACCCTTTCGATGACCACCCTGCTGGCCCTGGACACTGCCACTGAAGCCTGCTCCGTCGCCTTGCTGCATGACGGCAAGGTGTCGAGCCACTATGAAGTGATCCCGCGCCTGCACGCGCAGAAGCTGCTGCCCATGATCAAGACCCTTCTGGCCGAGGCAGGCGTGGCGCTGACGGCGGTCGATGCGATCGCGTTTGGCCGCGGGCCGGGCGCGTTCACCGGTGTACGCATTGCGGTAGGGGTGGTCCAGGGCCTGGCGTTCGGCCTGGATCGGCCGGTCCTGCCGGTGTCCAACCTGGCCTTGCTGGCTCAACGCGCCTGGCGCGAGCACGGTGTGAGTCAGGTTGCGGCTGCCATCGATGCACGCATGGACGAGGTGTACTGGGGTTGCTATCAGGAGCACGCTGGGGAAATGCGCCTGCAGGGCGAGGAAGGGGTGTTTGCGCCCGAACGGGCCCAGCTACCGGCCCAGGCCACGGGAGAGTGGTTCGGTGCGGGAACCGGCTGGACCTATGCCGAGCGGATCGCCGTAGCCACCGTGGGGCGCGACGCCGACCTGCTGCCCCATGCCCAGGACCTGCTGGAGCTGGCCCGCTTCGCCTGGGCGCGCGGCGAAGGACTGCCCGCCGATGGTGCCCAGCCGGTTTATCTGCGCGACAACGTCGCCACTCCGAAAAAGTCGCTTTTGTAGTACGCTTCGTCGGCGTTCACGCCTGTAGTGCGCATTTCATCGGCAGAATCTGCCATAGAGATAAAACTTTGTCGCAATTTGTGGTCTAGTGATCACCTGAGTCGCAGCCTGACCGGCGCCGGCTTCTTTCGACGATCGAGTGAACCTGATGCGTATCGATGGTGTTTCCTCCCAGCCTTACCCGATCAAGCGCAAGCCGCTTGCGGATAAAGCGCGGGTGCAGGATGCCGTTGACGATATCGAAGGCGAATTCGAAGTCCCTGCGCAACCCACCCCCCAGCGCTCCCGCGCTCGGGGCGCCAGTGTTCCTGCACGCCAGCAGGACATGATCTTCCCTCGTTCGATGAGCCGCCGCGCCGCTGACGCCTTGGGCATGTACCTGAGCACTCAGGGCTTCGTCGAGTGGGATAACGAGGTGCTGGGCCTGGACGTGCATATCTGACTGTGCCCAGCCTGCCTTATTTCATCGGTTGTCCTTCGTGGAGTGAAAACGCCTGGCGCGGTGATTTCTACCCGCACGATGCGCGTCCGCCCGATTTCCTCTCCCTGTACGCCCAACTGTTCAATGCCGTGGAGGGCAACACCACCTTCTACGCACGCCCTGCGCCCAGTACCGTTGAACGCTGGGCCGCGAGCATGCCGTCGGACTTCCGCTTCACCGCAAAACTGCCCCGCGACATCAGCCACGGCGGTGACCTGCGCGAGCAGTTGGGCGCCGCCGAGGACTTCTGCCGCTTGCTCGATCCATTGGGTGAACGAGTGGCGCCGCTGTGGTTGCAATTGCCGGCTTCATTCGCGCCTTGGCGACTGCCGGAGCTGATGGGCTTCATCGACATCCTGCAACGGCCGATTGCCGTGGAAGTGCGCCACGGTGCATTTTTCGCCCGTGGCGACGAAGAGCGTCTGCTCAACAACCTGCTGCGCGAGCGCACTGTCGAGCGTATCTGCCTGGACCCGCGGGCCTTGTTCAGCTGCACCTCGGACGCACCCGCCGTGCTTCATGCCCAATCCAAGAAGCCCCGTGTGCCGCCACGTCCGACGGCTTTCAGCAACAGCCCGCAGGTACGCTTCATCGGTCATCCGCAGGTGCAGGCCAACGAGCCGTTCCTGACGCCCTGGGTCGAGAAGATCGCCGGCTGGATCGAGGAGGGGCGCACCCCCTACATCTTTCTGCACACGGCCGACAATCTGTTCGCCCCAGCCCTGGCCCGGCGTTTCCACGAGCGCCTGATGGAACGTTTGCCGGGGCTGCCGGCCTTAAGGGAACTGCCTCCGGAGCCCCAGACGGCGCAGCTCGGCCTGCTCTGACCCGGTACTGCAGTGGTTTCCTTCAGCCATGCCGAACCGAGGCCGATGTGTCGAGATTGCTGATCATTCTGTTGCTACTGGCCGCAGCCCCGGTTGCCGTCTGGCGAGGCTGGATAGAGGTGCCCGACCCGTGGAATCCGTGGGCGCCGCTGGACATCGCCGAGCCAGTGAATTTTCTGACGCGCTACAAGCTCAGCCGGTTGCAGAGTGATCCCCAGCTTTGTGTGCAGGCCCTGGCAACGTCTACCGTGCGCTACAGCCAGCAGGCCGACAGTGCGGCCGATGCCAAGTGTCCGTTGGTGAATGTGCTGCGCGTGCAGGGCAGCGAGGTCAGGTTGAGCAGCAGCTTCCTGGCGACCTGTCCGGTCGCCGTGGCGTTCGCGATGTTCGAGCGTCAGGCCCTGCAGCCGGCTGCGCAAGCCGTGTTCGGCCAGGCGGTGACCCAAGTGGATCATCTGGGCAGCTTCGCCTGCCGCAATGTCTACGGTCGCAGCGAAGGACGCCTGAGCCAGCACGCCAGCGCCAACGCGCTGGACATCGCCGGTTTTCGCCTGGCCGATGGTCGGCGCATAAACGTCCTCAAGGACTGGCCCGGCGACAGCGCCAACGCGCGCTTCCTGCGTGAGGTACGCGACGGGGCCTGCAAGCATTTCAATACCGTCTTGGGTCCCGATTACAACGCCGCCCACCGCAACCATTTTCACCTCGATATGGGACGCTGGAGCGTGTGTCGTTGATCGTGTTCGTTCCCGGCTGTTGCGGTGCACCCGGACGCGGCTCGCGCCGCTGCTATAGGGGTGTGGGTACCGCGGGGCGCTTGGACGCGGCAATTTTGGTGCCTCTATAGCAGCGGCGCGAGCCGCGTCGGCGGTGCATGCGGTGCAACTGGATGACCCCGGCGTCGGTCAAACCGCTTGAAGCGTGTTGTTCAGCACAACCGTGCTTCTGTAGCAACGGCGCGAGCCGCGTCGGCGGCGCATGCGGTGTAACTGGATGAACCCGGCGTCGGTCAAACGGCTCGACGCGTGTTTTTCAACACAACAGTACTTCTGTAGCAGCGGCGCGAGCCGCGTCGGCGGTGCATGCGGTGTAACTGGATGAACCCGGCGTCGGTCAAACCGCTTGACGGGTATTGTTCAGCACAACAGGGCGCATCCAGCTCAGGTCCAGCGCCAATGCGTGGCATTGCTCGTCGAGGGTCGCCTGCGCAAGCGGCTCCGACGTCTGGGCCAACTGCCAATCCAGTTCGGCGATCGGCAGGTGCAACGCGCGGGGGGCAGGGGCCGGGCCTGGGTTGGATGCCTCGGTCCCATGACTTAGCACCAGTGGCCGAACCCAACGGCTGTCGAACGCCAGGTGAGCCTGCTGCGCCAGCACGTCTTCTTCGGGCAATGGCTCGGCGGCCTTGTCCAGCAGGGTCAGGTCCAGCTCGGCCTTGGGCAGAAACAGCGGCTCGGGTGGCTTGACCTCCGTCTGCCGCACATCGCACAAGCGTTGCATGAGAATGTGCGCCAGAATCTCGCTCCCGGCGCTGGGTTCGTTCGCCGATTCGCTGGCGCCCGTTACAGATTCCTGTCTCTGAGCTTGCCCTTCGCCATGCTCGGTCAATGCCTGGGCGAAGAAGTCCTGCCACAGCGCGCTCGCAGCACCCAGGGTCTGGATGTTGTGCTGGCTGAAGTCGCCGGTGGGCGAAATGTAACCTGGCGCTGTGGAATTGATGACGGACATGGCACTCGGCACGCTTGGGCTCTGGCAAAATGCCTGGCAAAGTTCTTATCGGCGGCATACGCCGATCTTTTAGCCTTTCGATACAGGAATCTTCAGTGGAGCAGCAAGCAGGTGGTCGCATCCAGGTTCAGGCGCAGAACGAGGTCTGCGAATCGCAAGCCGAACGGTGGGCAAAACGCCTGGAGCTGCCTCGCCAGTTGGCCGACGCCGATTTCACCCTGGAGGTCGGCGAAAGCGGCCTGCAATTGCAGCAACTGGGCGCGGACGCACCAGGCCCCGTGCGGGTCGATTTCGTCGAAGGCGCCGTGGCCCATCGGCGACTGTACGGCGGCGGCAGTGGCCAGATGATTGCCAAGGCCGTGGGCGTGCAGCCCGGTGTGCGGCCGCGGGTACTGGATGCCACGGCGGGACTGGGTAAGGATGCCTTCGTGCTGGCCAGCCTGGGCTGCGACATGAGCCTGGTGGAGCGCCAGCCGATCATCGCCGCGTTGCTCGAAGACGGTTTGGACCGCGCCCAGAATGACCCGGAGGTGGGGGCCATCGTCGCACGGATGCGGCTGCTCAAGGGTAACTCGATCGAGGTCATGCAGCAGTGGCAGGGTGATGCCCCCCAGGTGATCTACCTGGATCCGATGTTTCCCCATCGGGAAAAAAGCGCGCTGGTAAAGAAGGAAATGCGCCTGTTCCGACCGCTGGTGGGCGATGACATGGATGCACCGGCCCTGCTGGCCGCTGCCTTGGAGCTGGCCACCCACCGAGTGGTGGTCAAGCGACCGCGCAAGGCACCGTGCATCGAGGGCAGCAAACCCAGTCATGCCCTGGAAGGCAAGTCCAGTCGCTACGATATCTACCCGAAGAAAGCGCTCAAGCCAGCATGAGAATTAGCCTTGTACTGTAGGCATCGGCGAGCTTCCGTACCCATGGGTGCGTAGGAACGGTCCTGATTTTTTCCGTGCCGGTTTTAGCCCGGCACGCTCAAATAGAATCAAGTCTCATTTGTAATGAGGCTGTATACATGTACCGTTCTACAGGAGTTTGCACGTTGCCCCGCCGTTCGGCGCTGGGCTTGGCGTTGATCGGTTGCGCCGCCGGTGCCAATGCCCATGAGGGGCATGAAGTGATGGAGCTGGACAAGCTGAGCGTGACGGGCAAGCAGGCTGCGCCGCCCTACCAGGTCCAGCGTTCGGCCTCGGCCAAGTACGCCGTGCCGTTGCTCGACGTGCCGCAAACGGTGACCGTGGTCCCGCGTCAGATTCTGCGCGAACAGAACGCCCTGGGCCTGCGCCGGGCGCTGTCCAACATCTCCGGGATTTCCTTCAATGCGGGCGAGGGCGGCGGGGGGTCGGGCGACAGCATCAATATTCGAGGCTTCAGCGCCAACGCCAATCTGCAGATCGACGGCCTGCGCGATTCTGCCCAGACCAGCCGCAGCGACCTGTTCAACCTGGAACAGGTCGAGGTCATCAAGGGGCCCAGCTCGGTGTTCGGCGGTGCCGGCACTACCGGTGGCGCCATCAACCTGATCACCAAGCTGCCGCTCGCCGACAGCTTCACCGAACTGGGCGCAGGTGTCGGCACCGATCGCTATCGTCGCCTGACCCTCGACACCAACCAGCCACTGCACGACCTCGGCGACGGTACCCTGTTTCGCCTGAACCTCATGGCCCACGAGAACCAGGTGCCGGGTCGCGACCGTATCGAACAGCAACGCTGGGGCCTGGCGCCTTCGCTGACGTTCGGGCACGGCAGCGATACACGCCTGACCCTCAGCTATTTCCACCAGAGCGATGACAACCTGCCCGACTACGGCGTGCCTGCCCGCGATGGCAAGCGTCCGTCCGGGGTCAAGACAAGCCACTACTACGGCTGGCGCAACCTGGACCAGGAACGTGCCGACACCGACAGCCTGACGGTCAAGTACGAGCACGACCTGAACCCGGACTGGACCGTGCAGAACCTGGCGCGACTGAGCCAGGTCGACCGCGATACCACCGTGTCTGCTTCCCACGTCAAGCTCGCCAAGCTCCCGGCAGGCCGCTACCTGCCGGCCGGGCCGCAAGCCTACCGGCGCGATGTGCACACCCGTCTGGCCATGAACCAGACCAGCCTCACCGGGCACTTCGACACCTTCGGCCTGGGCCACACCCTGGTGGTCGGTGCCGAGCTGTCGCGCGAAACCTACGACCGCAAGGCCTCGGGTTATGCCGTGGAGTCCTTCTACCCGGCGAACGGCTACGAACTGGCCAACCCACCGGGCTATTGGAGCGGACCGAAGGTCAAGTCGCCCACCAGTGTGGCGCATAACAGCATGGAGGATCGGGCACTGTACGTGTTCGACACCCTGGCCCTGAACGAGCAGTGGGACCTCAGCCTCGGCCTTCGTTATGACCATATGCGCGCAGAGGCCAATAGCCGCTCCTCTAGCGGCGTTCGTGCACAGGCCGGCTCTATCGATGGTGTCTTCAGTAAACGTGCCGGTCTGGTCTACAAACCCACCGAGAACGGTCGCTTCTACGTGGCCTACGGCACTTCGTTCAACCCCTCGGCCGAAAACCTGCTCACCTCCGGCGGCGGGTTATCCGAAAGCACCCACAGCCTGGAACCTGAAAAGGGCAAAACCTGGGAACTGGGGACCAAGTGGCAATTGTTCGATGAGCGTCTGCAACTCGAAGGCGCATTGTTCCGCGTGGTCAAGGACAACGTTCGCGAGCGCTTGAGCGACGGCACCAACCTGCTGGCGGGCAAGCAGCGGGTGCAGGGTGTGGAGCTGGCTGCCACCGGTAAGTTGACCGAGCAGTGGCACGTGTTTGCCAACTACACCTTGCAGAACAGCGAGACGCTCAAGTCGGTAGCTTCGCCCAAGCGTGTAGGGCAGGCGCTGAGCAATACCGCCCCGCGTTCCTTCAACCTGTGGACTGCCTATCAGCTTCCCGGCGACATCACCCTGGCCTACGGTGTGCGCCATGTCGGCAAGCGCAACCTAACATCCCAGGATCAAGCCAAGCTCGAGGCCTACTGGGTGCACGATGCCATGCTGGGTTACCAGGCCTCGGACAACCTCGAACTGCAGCTGAACCTGAGCAACCTGACCAACAAGCATTATGTCGAGCGGGTGCGTACGGTCATCGGCAGCGACAGCCGCTCTTCGGCCGTGGAGTACGGCGACGGTCGCGCGGCGGTGCTGAGCAGCGTCTATCGATTCTGACCACCGCCGCTGTCTCGGTTACCGCGCAGCGGCGTCCATGCGGATGCGCAACGGCTGTTCATCCTTGCCATCCAGCGTCACTCCGTGATGCTGGGTGCTGATGAACAACAGGCGCCCATCGGCTTCGACGCGGGCACTCACGGCATAACGATGACCCGGTTTGACTTGAGCCGGGTCGTATTCCAGCTTGAACGGCAGTGGCACCTGGCCTGTGATGGGGCCGCTTTGCCGGGCCAGGGCCACGGCAGGTGCGTCCGCAAGAGACACGTCCTGCAGGCTCACGGTCAAGACCGCCGAAGGTGGCAAGGCGATGCGCTGCAGATAGAACGCTTCCCCTTCCAAGGTGGCTTTGCTGGCAGGCTGCAGGCTGCTGCAGGCGCCGATGAGGGCACTGAGTACGATCAGTGAAAGGCGTTTCATGGGCTATCTCCGTTTACAAATTTAAGTCGTCAGGCAAAGCATAGGCAATGAGTGCCGACGATCACAGCCCGTCGGCGGCTTGCTCGCTGCGGTGCAGCGCGACTTGACGGATCGACAAGCGAATCTCCGCCGGCAGCACCCGTTTGGCGGCCCCCTCGGCCAGTTCGTCGAGCAGCGGGTGGTGGCTCAACTTGCCTTGGGCATCACGGCGCAACACTTCCTGATCGAGCAGGGTCTGGATGAAGTGGCGGAACAGGCTCTTGTCGAAAAACTCCGGTGCGTTCAGGCCATGCAGGATCGACAGGCGCTGGGCCATGGTCGTGCACAGGTCTTCCAGCTCCTCGGCGCTGAGGGTGTTCTGGCCGGCGTTGAGCAACAGGGCAATCGCCATGTAGAAGCGCTGCAAAGTCTGGGCGATGGCGCGCGACAACAGGGTCAGCAGCACGAACTGGCGCGAGCTGGGCGCGGGACGCAGGTAAACGCCGTTCTCCAGGCGCAGCAAGCCCTGCTCGACCAACGCCTGCAGCCATTGGTCGACCACCTCGTCGAGCTGCTCGTCGTTCCAGCGTATGAACAGTTCGGCCTGCAGATAGGGGTACAGCGCATGGGCGTAACGCAGGATCTGTTCGCGGGTCATGCGCGAGGTGCTCTGGAAGAAGCTGGCCAGCAGCGCGGGCAGGGCGAAGATATGCAGCACGTTGTTGCGGTAATAGGTCATCAGCACCGCATGCTGTTCATCCAGGTACAGAATCCTGCCCAGGGCATCGCGCTGTTCGGACAGCAACTTCATGTCCTGGACATGGGCGATCAGGCTGCGCGCGTCCCCTTCGGGCACGGTGGTGTGAGGCGAGTAGGGCACTTTGCGCAGTAGCGTCAGGTACAGGTCGAGTACCCGTTCCATGGCGCCTTCGTCCAGCGCCAGCTTGCTGGTCGACAGCAATGCCAGTGCCACCAGGTTCACCGGGTTGATCGCCGCAGCCTCGTTCATGTGACGGGCCACGCGGATGCCCAGGCGGTGCGTGGTCTCGTTCAGCCAGTCGGGCTTGAACTGCGGTGCCAATTCCTGCTCGCGCCAGCCAGGCTGTTGCTCGTCGAGAAAGGCCTGGAGCTTGATCGGCTCGCCAAAATTGACTGCCACCTGGCCAAAACGCTGCTTGAGGGCGCCGATGACCTTGAACACGTCCAGAATGGACTCTTTCTTCTTGGTCGCTCCACGCAGCTCGCCCAGATAGGTGCGGCCTTCCAGCACCCGCTCGTAGCCGATGTAGACCGGCACGAAGACGATCGGCGTACGCGAGGAGCGCAAGTAGCTGCGCAGGGTGATGGCGAGCATGCCGGTCTTGGGCTGCAACATGCGTCCGGTGCGTGAGCGGCCGCCCTCGACGAAGTACTCCACCGGAAAACCCTTGGTGAACAGGGTGTGCAGGTATTCGTTGAACACCGCGCTGTACAAGGGGTTGCCCTTGAAGGTACGACGCATGAAAAACGCGCCGCCACGGCGCAGCAGGCTGCCGATCACCGGCATGTTGAGGTTGATGCCGGCGGCGATGTGGGGCGGGGTCAGGCCGTTCTTGAACAGCAGGTAGGACAGCAGCAGGTAGTCGATGTGGCTGCGGTGACAGGGTACATAGATGACCTCGTTGCCGCGCGCAACGTCCTTCACGCCATCGATGTTGTTGACCTTGATGCCGTCGTAGATCTTGTTCCAGAACCAGCTGAGCACCACCTCCAGAAAACGGATAGCCGTGTAGGTGTAGTCCGAGGCGATTTCATTGCCATAGTGCAGCGCGCGGGCCTCGGCCTTTTCCAGCGTGATGTGCTCGCGCTCGGCTTCCTCGGCGATGGCCTGGCGTACCAGGGGATCGCGTACCAGGCCTTTGACCAGGTGGCGGCGATGGGAAATGTCGGGACCGATGACGGAGGTCTTCAGGTTGCGGAAGTGCACCCGCAGGATGCGCTGGGCCATGCGCACCGTCCGCTCGTGACCCTTGTTCTGCTGCACCAGTTCGGCCAGATGGATCGGCTCGGAAAACTGTACGCGGGTCTTGCGCCCCAGGATCAGGATGCTGACCAGCTTGCGCAAGCGCCCGGTGACCGCCCAGCTGTCGGCGAACAGCAGCTTCCAGGGGCTGGACTCGCTGGCTGGCGATTGCCCCCAGAACACGCTGACTGGAATGATCTGCGCATCTTCGCCGGCGTTCTGTGCCAGCGCCGTGACCAGCCGGGCCAGGGTAGGCGGGGCGCCCCGTTTGTCCTGACGACCGAGCCAGTCCGGGTCCGGGGTGAGGTAGAACACCGCCGTAGGCTCCATGAGGTCGCCGATGGCCACGGGCAGTACCGGACGGGGCAGGCCGGCCTTGGTGCATTCGCGGTCGACCACGGCAAGGTCGGTCAGCGAGGGCGACTGCAAGGCGTACAGCACCGGCCGGCTGCGATCCAGATTCAGAGTAAACGAAGACTGGTTGATGGTTTCGGAACGAACCCACAGGTACAGCAAGCGGCGCAAGGTGCCGAACACAAGACGGTGCAGAGGTGAGCGGGTCATAGGCCAGGGCTTGGGGGAAAACGCTACTTTACCGGGTTTTGTGTGTGGAAGGCATCGAGGTGTATCAGTGGCGCGTCCGTTTGCCCATGCCGGTTCCAAGCCGTTTGGGATCTCGGAGGAATTATCATGCCGCTTGATAGCCCAGTGCCTTACCTGGGGTTGACCATCAACCGAGATTATTCATACAAGATGATTGCGCCTTGCGAAGTCGGCCAGGTACAGCACCGATGGCGCGCTGAGTTTCTTGATCAGCCGGATCTTGTAGGTGCTGATGGTCTTGTTACTCAGCAACATGGCATCGCCGATCTGCTTGTTGCTCTTGCCATGGGCCAGTTGCTGAAGAATGGCCAGCTCGCGGTCCGATAGGCTGGCAATCAGTTTTTCATCGGGCATCGCGCTGCCTTTGGTACATGCAGCATCGAGGCGTGTGTCGGGGAAAAAGCTGTAACCATTCATCACGGCGTTGAGTGCCTTGCTCAGGTCCTCGAGGTCGTTGGTTTTCAGGATAAACCCCGAGGCACCTGCTTGCAGACAACGTTGCGAGTAAAGCGCGGCCGGTTGCGCCGTCAACACCAGAAACTTGCACGGTACTCCCAGGGCAGTGACCCGAGCCATGACGTCCAGGCCATCCAGCATGGGCAGGCTGACGTCCAGAATCATCAGGTCGGGCCTGTGCAGCCGAGCCAGTTGCACGGCCTGTACGCCGTCATTGGTCTGCGCGACCACATGGCCTTTCTGTTGCTCGACCAGCGCCGTGACGCAGGCGCGTATGAAGGGATGGTCGTCCACCACGATAACTTTGAACATGAGGGCTTCTCTTTGCCGAGGTGGAACGGCTGAGACGGATGTGCTCCTGAGCCGGGTGAAAAGTTGGATAGGCCGCGTGACTTGGATCGTGCATAACCCGGCATGCACTGTACTTGTAGCATGGTTCACCTCCTGTCTTTGCGCAAGTTTCAGGCCATAAGTTTTTGTTCTTTTCTTGCGCACTAAGACTGCAGGCGCTCTAGGTGCCTCAGTGATCAATCGCGCTGTAAGCAATGTTCTGCTTACGAGCTTTTTGATAAGTTTCTTACACTCCTGTAGTTAAAGTAAGTCTCGTGAAAAGTTGTTTTCAATTATGAGCTTTTCGTCGCCGTGCTGCCGGCACGATCCCCGTTGCGCTACCGCAATGGTAAGCGTTTTACAAGGTAGGTAAAACCAATCCAATTACGCGTCGTGCAGGAATTTTAGGAGATTTCTTATGGTCCGGTAGGAAACTTCCTGCTCTGCCCTCAACTATATTCGCTATCTCTTTCAGAAGTATTCCGGTTGGTCGCGCCGCAGATTCGGTGTTCCGGTTGAACTTCTGATAGTGCCGAGTGGGTGATGCGAAGTTTCCCACTTCCCGTTCCAGTAGTTGCTATCCCGGAGATACAATCATGCGCACCACCTTGCTCGCCAGCAGCTTTCTGGCCGCCGCAGCCCTGGCTCCCCTGGCCCATGCTGTAGACGGCACGATCAATTTCACCGGCACCATCCTGGATGCCGCCTGTACGGTCGACCCCGGTTCCGCGAACCAGACCGTACCCTTGGGGAACGTCAACAAGAGTGCCTTTGTCACTGCGGGTGATCGTGCGTCCTCTGCCCCGTTCGTCATCACCGTCAACGCCTGTAACCCAGCGATCACTCGGGTTGCGGTGCGTTTCGACGGCCCGACCGCACCCGGCAACCCGCAACTACTGGCTCTCAGCGCCGGCGGCACTCCAGCGACCGGCGTGGGTATCGGTATCTACGAGGCCGTTACCGACACGCTGGTGCCGCCGGGCACCAAGTCAGTTGGTATCGCAGCCCCCGCCGCTGGCAGCGCCGCCAACCTGGAGTTTACCGCCCGATACGTATCGACCGTTGAAACCGCGGCCATCACGGCGGGACCGGCCAACGGCACTGCCACCTTCACCCTGGATTACAACTAGGCCCTGCGGCCGTCGCGGGGCAGTTCGCTGCCCCGCATGCCCGTCCGCCGCAATCGCATCACCAGAGGGCCCCCCTATGCGGATCATTCGTAACCTGCTTGTCACGCTGTGGGTCTTTACACTGACAGCTCCGGCGCTGGCAGGCATAGAGGTAGGTGGAACCCGGCTGGTCTTCGAGGCGCAGAAGGGGATGGCTAGCCTCTCGATTAAAAACCCGGACAAAAACACCCCCTATCTCATCCAGTCCTGGCTCGACAACGGGGATGAAAAAGTCATCGGCAAGATTCCTTTCCTCGTGACTCCGCCTTTGTTTCTGCTGAGTGCCGGCCAGGAAAACCAAGTCCGCGTCATCAACACCGCGCTCGTGCCAACAGACCGCGAGAGCCTGTATTGGCTCAACATCAAGTCCATCGCGCCCGGCAGTAGCGGATCCAACCAGCTACAAATTTCGGTGCGCACCCGCATCAAGATGATCTATCGACCCGTGGCCATCAAAAAGACTGCAGCGGACGCCTACAAGCAACTGACAGTTGCCCGCAGCGGCAATCGTTTGACCTTCACCAACCCCACCGCGCATTACGTCTCGTTCTTCGACGTGAAGGTAGGTGGTACCGCTGTGGACGAGCCGAGCATGGTTGCGCCCTTCGCCACCTACTCGATGAATGTCTCGAGCAGCCAGGTTGGCAAGGTGAGCTGGCGTGCGATCAATGACTACGGCGGACGTACCGAAGAGGTGACGCGCTGATGCGCCTGCCAGCCCAGCTGTATCGCGGCCTGACGGCGCGGACGGTGCAGGCGTGCTTGCTGAGTACCTGCTGGCTGCTGTCACCGATGTCGGCGCGTTCGGATGAGAAGTTGATCTTCAACCCGTACTCGCTGGATGCCCGCGGCGGTGGCGTCGCGGCCGACCTGGAGGTGTTCTCGCGAGGCCAGCAGCTACCGGGTGAATACCCCGTGGACATTTACTTGAACCGCATCCGTGTCGCCAACCGCAGCGTTACCTTCGTGATGGAAGACAGCGTGTTGCGCGCACAGCTGACGGTGCAGGAACTGACCGACATGGGCGTCAATACGGCCGCCTTCGCGCCGCTGGCGGCACTGAGCCCGCAAGCCATCGTCACCGACCTGGGCAGGTATATTCCGCAGGCCAGTACCCGGTTCGATTTTGCGCACCAACGGCTGGACGTGCTGGTACCGCAAGCGTCGTTGCGTTTCGATGCGCGCAACGCCGTTGATCCTTCGCGCTGGGATCAAGGCTTGCCAGCGTTCGTGATGAACTACAACCTGACCGCAGCCCGCAGCAGCTACGACGGCGGTGGTGACGCCAACAACGCGTTCCTCAACCTTGGCACCGGGGTCAATCTGGGCGCCTGGCGCTTGCGCAACAATTCGACGTACACCTACACCCGGAACAGCGCCACGCGACGCCTGTATAGCGACGACGAGTACGATGATGAATTCAATGATGCTATGACCCGGCAGGGCAGCCGTCGCAGTTGGCAAAGCATCAATACCTACGCCCAACGCGATATTCAGCGTTTGGGCGGCCAACTGACCTTGGGCGAGGGAACCACCTCAGGCACGGTGTTCGACACTATTCAGTACCGCGGTGCGCAGTTGGCATCAGACGACAGCATGCTGCCAGACAGCCAGCGTGGTTTTGCTCCAGTGGTGCGCGGCATTGCCAACAGCAGCGCGCAGATCACCGTGCGCCAGAACGGTTACGTCATCTACCAGACCTACGTGGCACCCGGCCCCTACGTCATCCGCGACCTGTACGCGACCGGTGGTTCAGGCGACTTGCAAGTCACCGTGCGTGAAGAAGGCGGCAACGAGCGTACCTATATCCAACCTTATTCGTCTGTACCGCTGATGCAGCGCGATGGCCGCCTGCGCTACGAGTTTACCGGCGGCCAGTACCGTTCCTCTTACGGTGACGCCAGAGAACCAGGGTTCGGGCAGGCCAGCCTGGCCTACGGAATCAGCAACACCACCACGGTCTACGGCGGGCTCACGGGTAGCCCGGATTACGCTTCCGGCCTGTTCGGCGTAGGGCAGGGGTTGGGCCGTCTGGGTTCGGTATCCTTCGACGTCACCCAGGCCAACACGCGTTTGCAGGATGGCAGCCGGCACCAGGGCCAGTCCTATCGGGTGCAGTACGCCAAGGACGTCTTTCAGAGCGGCACTACCTTCACCCTGGCCGGCTACCGTTATTCGACGTCCGGCTTCTACGACTTCAATGAGGCCAACGAGATCGTCCCCGACGTGATGGATCGCTGGCGCTGGGGATACAACAAGCGCAGCCGCACGCAAGTGCAGATCAGCCAGTCATTGGGCGAATACGGCAGCCTCTACGTCAATGCCTATCAGCAAGACTACTGGGGCCTGAGCGGTACCGAGCGCAACCTGAGTGCGGGCTACAACGTCAGCTTCACCAACGGGGTCAACCTCGGGCTGTCGACCACCAGTTCCTTCACCCCTGGCGGCCGGGGGTCGGATCAACACTATGTGCTCAGCGTGCAGATACCCCTGAGCTTCATGGGCAGCAGTTGGGCGACCCTCAGCACCCAGACCGACAGCCGCAACCGCACCTCGCAAAGCGCGACCGTCAGTGGCCAGGCGCTGGAGGACAACAACCTCAATTACGCCGTGCGTCAAAGCGTCGGCAATCAGGGCATGGGCAAGGGTGGCGGCGCCAATGTCACCTACAAAGGGACCTACGGCAATGTGCAGGCGGGCTACAGCTACACCGATGACAGCCAGCAGTACACCGCAGGTGTGCAGGGCGGGGTGATCGCGCACCCGTATGGCGTCACGCTTTCGCAACCGTTGAGCGAAACCGTGGCGCTGGTCAAGGCTGCGGGTGCCTCCGGTGTTCGGGTGCAGAACCAGCCCGGCGTCAAGACCGACTGGCGCGGTTACGCGGTGGTGCCGTATGCCACTACTTACCGCGAAAACCGGGTAGGCCTCTCGCCTGACAGCTTGTCCGAGGATGTGGACATTCCCGAGACCGTCAAGACTGTGGTGCCTACCCGTGGCGCCGTGGTGTTGGCCGATTTTCAAACGCGGGTGGGCAGTCGCGTGCTGGTGACCCTTCGCAATGAAAACGAATTCGTGCCTTTCGGTGCCTCGGCCAGCCTGTTCGGCAGAAACCCCGACACCGGCGCTGAGGAAGAGATCGGTGGCGGCATTGTAGGCGGGCAGGGTGAGTTGTATTTGAGCGGGGTGCCGGACGAATCGCAGGTGCGGGTGCGGGTGCGGTGGGGCAGCGAAGCGGATCAGCTATGCACCGCGAAGTTGACACTGGCCGGGGCTGAAACAACGGGCCCGGTGAAAGTGCTTGGCGCCGACTGCAATACGCGCTGAGCGGGCCATATCTCATTTCTTGTTACGGAAAAGGGCCTTAAATGAAAGCGATCATGCTGGTGAGCGTCCTGTGCATGGCGTCATTGCTGTGGGCAACGCCTGCGTTTGCGGTCTGCTCCACCCAGCCGGACGGTCAGCAAAATGGTTACGCGTTCAACATTCCGCCTATTTCGCCATCCCCCACGGCGGCCGTCGGCAGCATTATCTGGCAGGAGGCCGTCGACAATATCAATACGGTCAAGGTCTTCTGCTCTGCGCGCAATGACTCGTTCCAGGTGTCGTACAGCCAGTTCACGGCGCCGGTTGCAGGCATCACCGGCGCGGTCGCCACCAACGTCTCCGGGGTGGGGCTGCGGCTACGCATCGCGTTCCTGTATCCAGGCGTGAACAATTTCTACCCGCCGTTCATCAACATCATTGCCATGGGTCCGCGCTATGTCGATGCTACGCGTGCCACCCTTGAACTGATCAAAACAGGACCGATCAGCGGGGGCACGGTGTCCGGTGGCACGATCGCCCGCGGTCCCGGTACAGGGGCCGGGCGCGATCTGTTTCTGTTCACCATGTCGGCGGCTTCGGTGTCACCCAGGACATGTGCGGTCAACCAGTCTGTGGTCGACGTGCCGCTGGATCAGGCTTCGCTCAGTCAGTTCACCGGGGTCGGCAGCACGGCTGGTGACAAGGCGTTCGATATCTCCCTGCAATGCGACCCCAATGTCAGAGTCAGCGCGCAGATCGATGGCAACGCCGTCGGCGCGTCGGCGCCGGGCGTATTGCGGCTCACCCCCGTGGCGGGCTCGGCCACCGGCGTCGGCGTGCAGGTACTGCGGGGCGCAACGCCAGTGACCTTCGGGGTAATGACCGCGTTGGGCACTGCACAGGGCGGCACGTTCCTTGCGCAGTACGTGGCGCGTTACTACCAAACCACGGTTGGCGTGACACCCGGCGTCGTTCGCGCCACGGCCACGTTCACCCTGAAGTATGAATAGCGCGAGGAAGGCAGACCGGTATCAGCTGGTACGCCAGGTGATCTCTTCCTCGCCATCGTCGCTGACGCGAATCCAGCGGTCGGCGTGCTCTTCGCCTTCTTCTTCCACCCAGCTGCCCGGTGCGCAACGCACCTCGACATTGAGCGCCTTGAAGGCTGCGCGGGCGCAGGCGATGTCGTCGTCCCAAGGGGTCTTGTCGCTTTCCAGGTACAGGCTGTTCCACTTGCCTACCGCCTTGGGCAGCCAGGTTACCGGCACGTTTCCTGCGCGGCACTTCCAGGTCTGGCCCTTCTGTTGCCAATCGCTGCAAGGGCCCAGGGCTTCGCCGAGCCAGGCGGCGATGGCCTTGTGATCGACGTCGGCGTCCTTGAGGTAAATCTCGATATCAGGTTGGCGCATGGGTAGGCTCGCTCAGTCTTGACGCACAAAATAATCGTAGCGCATGGATACCGTGACCACGAGCGGCCGCGGCTGTTCGATCACCGCGGCGCGTCGCTCGGCGCTGGCGCGCCAGCCGTGGGGGGTCATCGCCAGCAGGTTGGCGCGCGATTGCGCGTCGATCAGCTTGAGCTTGAAGGTCAAGGTTTCATGGTGGGCATGCTGCATGCCCTCAGGCACCTGCAACAGGTGTTTGTCGTCGACGTAGTCGCGTACTTCGTCATACAGCTGCTCGCGCAGCTCCATCAGGTGGCCGCTGGTGGGCCCCACACGCATCAGACCGCCCCCCGGCGCCAGCAGGCGCTTGGCTTCGTCCCAGTCCAGCGGGCTGAACACGCTGGTCAGGAACTGACAGCTGGCATCGGCCAGCGGTACACGCGCCATGCTGGCAACCAGCCAATGCACCGACGGCGCTCGCTTGCAGGCGCGCTTGACCGCCTCGCGAGAGATGTCCAGGGCATACCCGTCGGCGCGCGGCAGGGCCTGGGCGATCTGTTCGGTGTAGTACCCTTCGCCGCAGCCGATGTCCAACCAGCGCCGTGGCCAGCGTTCGGCTGCAAGCTCGGCCAGGCGCTGGGCCACGGGCGCGTAGTGGCCTTCGTTGAGGAAGTCGCGGCGGGCTTCGACCATGGCTTGGTTGTCGCCGGGGTCGCGGCTGTTCTTGTGCTGCACCGGCAGCAGATTCAGGTAGCCCTGGCGCGCGCGGTCGAAACGGTGGCCGCTGGGGCAGACCATGCCGTTGTCGGCATTGGCCAGCATGGCGGTACAGAGGGGGCAGGTGAGCATCAGGCGAGTAACTCGACGAGGGTCTGGTAGTAGATCTCGGTCAGCACATCGAGGTCGCTGGCCAGGATGCGTTCGTTGACCTGGTGGATCGTGGCATTGACCGGGCCGAGCTCGACCACCTGGGTGCCCAGGGTGGCAATGAAGCGCCCGTCGGACGTGCCGCCGCTGGTCGAAGCCTGGGTCTCGCGGCCGGTGACGTTCTTGATGCTGGCGGCCACTGCATCCAGTAGAGCACCCGGCTCGGTCAGGAACGGCAGGCCGGACAGCGCCCAGTCGATGTGCCAGTCCAGGCCGTGCTTGTCGAGAATCGCAGCCACGCGTTGCTGCAAGCCTTCGACGGTGGACTCGGTGGAGAAACGGAAGTTGAACACCGCCGTCAGGTCACCGGGAATGACGTTGGTGGCGCCGGTGCCGCTGTTGAGGTTGGACACCTGAAAGCTGGTCGGTGGGAAGAATGCGTTGCCGTCGTCCCAATGCTCGGCGGCAAGCTCGGCCAGCGCCGGGGCCGCCAGATGGATCGGATTGCGGGCCAGATGAGGATACGCCACATGGCCCTGCACGCCGCGCACGGTCAAGGTCGCGCCGAGTGAGCCGCGCCGGCCGTTCTTGACCACATCGCCAACCAGGGCGGTGCTCGACGGCTCGCCGATGATGCACCAGTCCAGACGTTCGTTGCGGGCAGCGAGGCGTTCGACCACCGCCTTGGTGCCATGGTGGGCCGGGCCTTCTTCGTCGCTGGTGATCAGGAAGGCGACCGAACCGCGATGGTTTGGATGGTCGCCGACGAAGCGCTCGGCGGCTACCAGCATGGCCGCCAGACTGCCCTTCATGTCGGCCGCGCCGCGCCCGTGGAGCATGCCCTGCGCGTCGATCACGGCCTCGAACGGAGCGATCTGCCAGGCCTGGGTGGGGCCGGTAGGTACCACGTCGGTATGCCCGGCGAAGCACAGCACCGGACCGTCCTGGGTACCGTGAGTGGCCCAGAAGTTATCCACCTCTTCGATGCGCATCGGCTCCAGCGCGAAGCCGGCCTGCCCCAGGCGCTGCATCATCAGCTTTTGACAATCGGCGTCCAGGGGCGTGACCGAAGGGCGGCGGATCAGGTCGCAGGCGAGCTGCAGCGTGGGCGAAAGGTCGGCGGCGGCCGTCATGGAAACTCCGGAAGCAGGGGCGGGCAAAGGGGCGATATGGTAAAGCAAAAACGCATGGGCCAACACCGCACGCCCGCTGGCGGCACTTTCGCGTCCCGAGACCTACATCGCTGTGCGCGCGTTCGTTGGGTATGGCAACCGATCTCTCATGTCTTGACCCGCGCTTGGCCATCACCATGCCGCAGGCGTCACCCCTTCCCGGGAGTGCATAGTCTGAGAGAACAATATGAACCCCATTACCCGCATCACCGTGCTTGCCACGCTTCTCACCTCCCTTGCCACGGCCGTCGCCGCGCCATCGGTGGACATTACCGTCACCGGTTCGATCGTGCCGGGTGGCTGCACACCTACCTTGAGCAACGCGCTTTTCGATCATGGGCGGTTGTATACCCGCGACCTGCTTGCTGCAGCGCCCACCGTCCTGCTCGATCGTGCCCGTACCTCAACGTTGAACATAAATTGCGAAGCCGCTACCGCTTATGCGCTTCGGGCGGTGGACAATCGCGCCGATTCAGTCCTGGAAAACAACGACGGCAGCCGCTTCGGGCTGGGCTTGACCAGCAAGAACGAGAAAATCGGCTCTTACAGGCTACGTATAGATCCTGAAGGCTCGAGCCTGGATGGCGAACCGGTTCTGCTGTTGATAGGCAGCCCCACTGGCAATGCCTGGTCCGCCGCCGAACGCCGTGCGCGCAGCTTGCGCAACGATGGTCAGCTCATTGGTCTGGCCAGCCGAAAAATCGATGGCGGCGGACCCATGCCGGCAAAGGACGCAGTGCTGACCCTGGTGTCTTACCTGACCATCGCGCCGACCGACAGCTTGACGTTGGACACTGAAGTGCCCCTGGCCGGTGCCGCTACCCTTGAATTGTTCTACTTGTAGGAAGAACTACGTGCAGGAAGAACTAGGTGCAGTCAGATCTACTTGTACCAAGATCTTTCGTAGGAACAGATTTACCTTTCTTCAGAAATTTCCTCTTTCAAAGGGGAAACTTTCCCTTCAGCCTGAAGAGCGTGACCGGTTCCCCGTGCCGGTCAGCTCATCGGGCAGTGAGGGACAACATCATGCATCCTGGCTTTCGGACGCTGACCGCCATGCTGGCGCTCGGCTTCACCACGCCTGCTTTCTGCGCTTCCACTGTGGATATTCAAGTCACCGGAACGCTCGTTCCCAGCGCTTGCACGCCCATCCTGAGTGTCAGCACGCTGCACTTCGGCACCGTGAGTTCGGCCGACCTGCACTCCGAGCGGCCTACCGCGATGATCGAGCACACGCCGAACCTGACGATTCAGTGCGGCACACCCACCTTGTATGGTCTGCGCCTGGTGGACAACCGCGCCGGTTCAGCCTACGACTCCGGCATTGCTGGCCGACTGGGTATGGGCCGCACGGCGTCGGATGAGCAGATTGGCGCGTATTATCTGCAAGTCGATCCAGCACGTTCGACAGTCGATGGCCGTCGTGTGTTTCTCAGCCTCGGCGATCGTACCGGCAGCCTGTGGAGCACTTCTACCGCCCAGCCGATGGCGCTGCCTACCGACGGCAGTTTATTGGGGCTGGTCGACCGTGTCGGCGTAGACACCGGTGCCGTAGTGGTACGAATGGCCCAGCTGGGCATCCGCGCCCATGGCGTTATCGCTCCTGCGCGCAGCCTGACCGTGACCGATGCCGTGCCCCTGGACGGACACGTCACCGTGGAGCTGGTCTACCTGTAAGCATGCGCTACAGGTAGATGATCTCCAGTGTGGCCGAGCCGTCGATCGGGGTTTCCTGGCGCACGTCCAGCCCTCGGGCTGGAGCCAGGTGCAGTTCGACGGTCAGCGGCAGTGACAGCCCCGACCAGGCGCCGGGAGCGACGCCGGGTGTCGCTTGTCGCCCCAGCGCGGTGGGCTGGCCGTCACTGTGCAGCCATCCATCGGGGTGCGGTCGCCAGGTTTGCGCAGAAGCGTCTCCTAGCAAGGGGTAAGCACTGCTGCCGTCACGACCTATCCCCGCGCCCAGCCGAGCGGTGAAGCCGCCCAAGGCCTGACCGTCCGCCGCGCGGCCGATGCCGAACAAGGTCGGGGCGGCAGCCAGAAGCTGGTCGCTGACGGAGCCGGCGCGGTTATCCAGCGCGCGGATAGCGAAGCGCGTCGGTGCGTCGCAGTCCACTTCCAGCACCGTTTGCCGGCTCAACGTGGTGACCGATTCGCGCCGCAGATCGGCCATGCCAATGCGACCGAAGTTCACGTTCGCGTTGCCCGCCAGCGAGGGCCGACACGCGGCTGGAGCGAACCCGGCCTTCACCAGCAATGGCTTTTGCTGACCGACAATGTCGAAACTGCCGCTGGCCGACAGCTCATGGGCGTCACTGGCGGTGAGCACGGTGGGGGCAAGCGTGGCCTGCAGTTCGATCTGCGCCTGCAGGCGTTTGCCCCTGACCGCGCGGCCGGCCCGCAGCGGTTGCAGTGGTTGGTCACCTTCCAGCGCCGCTGCGCCGGTGCGGGTTGCAACCTGTGGCGCAGCGGCCGCCACCTGGCCCCACTGTACCGGCTGATCGTCCACCGATGCCTGCAGCACGCGCAGACGGTAGGCGCCTTGCGAACCCAAGGCATAGCCCTGGTTCGAGAACTGGCCGGCCCGATAGGCAAGCGTCAGATCCTGTTCGGTTTCACACAGTACGCTCAGGCTGAGTCGACGCGGCGGCAAAGGTACCTCGCCGGACGCCAACTGCACGGTCGTGCGATTGAATTGACCCAGGTCGATGTCGGTCGGGCTGAGCGACAGGCTGCATTCCTGCGCCAATGCTGGCAACGGCGCTGCCAAGGTGATGGCCAGCAGCGCTGCCAGGCTGATGCGACGGTTCATGATTCGCGCTCCTCGACGCGGCACTGCGCCACGCTCTGCTCGTAATAGGCCTGGGTATCGGCGCTGGCCGGCAGCTCGAACTGCAAACGGCAGGGCTGCTCGTCCACCGTGCGGCTCCACAATTGCGGACTCGCATGGAGATTGGGCACGAAGACTGCGCCGTCTTCCTGCACCAGCGTCACCAGTTGGCCCTGTGCATCGGTAACGCCCGTGCCACGGCTGAGGCGCCGCCCGGCCTCGTCTTGAACCTGAAGAAGCAGGCGTCGCGTGATTTCCACGCCGAACGTGATCCGCGGCACGGCGCCTCGCGCGGCCTGGAGGGTAGCGGCGCCTTGATGCACGTCGACGTTGCGCGGTAACGAGGCGGTGGCCACCTGCACGTTGCTGCGACCGAACGGCGCCAGTTGCGGCAACACGGCGCGGCCCTTGCGGTCGGTCCACACGCTGCCGCCGGGGGTATCGATCTGCACGTTTGCGACATTCTCCAGGGTCAGCAGGCCAAAGGTGTCCTGCAACGGGTAGGGCGACAAGGTGAAACCGTCTTCGTGCAGCACCACGGCGCCCCGTGCAGCGCCACTGTAGCCATGGCTGCCGCGGCCGTAGCTGGCATAGCCGACGTCCAGTTGACTGGCCTGGGTCAGCCGCGAGACACCGCCGTTGTAGCTCACCTCGCCGGTGCGACTGGCCCGTTCGGCAGCGACCCGGTACTGGGTGCGCTCGTCCCAGCGGCCTTGCACACCGCTGCCCAGGCGGATGCCGGTGCTGTCGTTGCGGGCGGTCGAGCGCCAGTTCAGGCCGTCACTCAGGGGCAGGCTGGCGCTCAGATACAAGGCATTGCCCAGGCCACCGTCGCCGGCCAGCTGCCATTGCCCGGTAGCGGTCAGGGACACGGGACCCAGTCGTCGCCCCCAGTTGACTTGGGCCCGACTGGAGCGTTGCCCATCAAACGCCGTGGTGGTGGACCACGTGCCGCTCAGGCTGCCCGCCCAGGGATGGCTCCAAGCCAGGCCTAAAGCGTACTGGTCGCGCGGGCGGCTGCTCAGGTCCGCGGGCTGATTCCACGCACTGTCGATCAGTTCTCGATAGCCGACCGTCTGCCGACCGGCGCTGAGCAGGGCCGACCAGCGATCGCCGAGTTGCTGATTGAGGCTGATGCTGCCCTGCACGCCTTGGTCGTCCGATTCGCTGGCATGTGCGGCCTGCACCAGGCCCTGCGCTCGCGCGCCGGGCCAGGGTTCAAGGTTCAATCCGGCGCCGCCGGCGTTGTACCCTTGGGCGATGAGGGCACCGCCGCTGAAACTGGCGGCGGGGGCCAGCGGATAGCTGCCACCGGCGCTCAGTACCCAAGGCTCCCGGGCGCTGCGACCGCTGTCGCGCAGCTGGCCAATGCCCAGAGCGAAGCCCCGTGCAGGCAAGTCCAGGCCCAGAGTAGCCGCCAGGACAGTAAAGGTGCGACGTTCGCCATCGGCCTCGATCACCGTGACGTCCAGGTCTCTGCGTCGATCCAGCTGAGGAATATCGCTGAGCTCGAAAGGGCCGGCCGGAACCACGGTGGAATAGATCAGCACGCCGCCCTGGCGGACGTCCACGCGTGCCTGGGTGGCGGCAATGCCCTGCACCCGAGCGCCACTGCCGCCGACGCTCAAGGCGGGTTCGCTCATCCACTGCACGCCAGTGACACGCGCGCCGGCGAGCACCGGGTTGCTCAGGTTGATCTGGCCCAACTGCAGCATTGCCTGCTGATCGCTGAAGGTGCGCTGTGCATAGGCTTCCATGTGCTGCAGGCTCGCCTGGCCCTGCACCGAGTTGTAGAACTGACGGCTGCGCAGTATCCAGTCGCCCGCATTGAGCCCAGCCTCGGTATTGGCCGACAGAAACCGGCTGCGCTGGCCGTTGAACTGGTTGTACAAGCCCTGCACGTCATAGTTGAGCAGGCCGGCAACCCCACCTTGGGTAAAAGCCGAGAGGTCGGCGGAGGCGCTGCGCAACGCTGGTGCAGGTACCAGCAGCCTGACTTCACCGGCTTGTGGCATCAGCTCGACGAGGGTCTGCGGAAACTGCCCGAGGAAATCGCCGCAGTCGGGCCCGGTGTCGATCAGTTCACCGGCATCGCGTACGGCCTGGTCGATACACAGGGCGCCTGCCGCGTCGAACCGGGCCTGGACAATGCCCTTGGGCTGGCCATTGACCCAAAGGCGCACGGCGTGCACACCTTCGGTGAACCGCGCGGTCTGGCTTAAATAGGCGGCCAGGCTAGCGTCGATGCCCCGCAGGCGCAGGGTTTCGCTGTCGAACGGCGTCGGGTGTGCCGCCTGGGTGTACAGCGCCAAGCTCAGTGCGGACAAGGTGCTACGGGTGACCGCGTTCATCAAGGTGCGCCCTGGTTCAGGGTCGCCTCATGGGTCCCCACGGCAAAACCGTACACGGTGGCAGGGGTGAAACGGATCTGCCTATCGGCGGCCGCCGACGCATTGCCGGGCAGGGTGAGCGTGTCGCCGGGCAGTACATAGCTGCGCGGCAGTTGCCAAGGGGTCTGGCTCGGCACGCTGTGCAGTTCCTGGGACAGACGCACGACATAGGGGGTGGGGTTGGCAACCGTCAACTGACCGTCGTGCAGCGACCAGTGCAGGCCTTTCCAGGGTTCGGCATTCTTTGCCAGACCTTTGGGATGGAGGATCACCGGCAGGTTCTGCCGTACGTTCACCGACACCCGTGCCTCGCCGGGGTTGCCCGGCTGAGTGCTCTGCGCCAGACCCTCGAAGATGACCCTTTTCAGGCGTTGGGTGGTCAGCGGCTCGGGATTGGACAGGATGAAGCGCACTAGCTGCGATGCGCCTGCCTCGACCCGCGACAGGGGCGGAGTGACGAACAGCAGCGATGCGCTGTCTTCGGGGATGTGTTCCAGGGTCACGTGCAGCAACGCAGGGTTCGGGTCGCTGTTGGTGACCTTGATGGCGGCTTCGGCCTCGCCCTCGTAGACGATGACTACCGAGGTTTCCGGAATCATCCCGTCGGCATGGAGTCCGGGGCTGCAGGTCAGCAGGGTTGCGATGCCCAGGTACGAATACAGGACGTGGGTGCGGCGGTTCATCGGTGTCTCCAGGCAAGGAACGCAACGGACAAGTACGGCCACGCCTTCCTCGGCACCGAGGTGCCGGGAAGATCTTGTGGGGGTGTTGGGAGGGCTGCGGTACTCTAAAAGCAATCCGGTCGCTGACGGCTCGGACCCTTCCGCAAAGGTGTGACGAAAGGGTTGCAAGCTTCGTAGGAAGGACTCGCGCAAGGCGTTGCAGATAGAAGAACTACCGCTTCGTCGGGGCCTTACAAGTACACGACCTCGATGGTGGCGGCACCGTCGAGGGCGACTTCGTCGGTGAGTGTCAGGCCTTTGGCCGGGGCGATTTCGATAGAGGAGCCCAAGGTAAGGATTGCGCTTCCGACGGCGCTTGGGCCACCGCTTGTGCCCGCTGTCTTCGCGAGGCCGATCAGTCGGCCGTCATTGCGAATGTTGAGCTCGTAGCTGACCGGCGCGCCCCACGCGGCCCCGACCGATGCTGCGGTCATGAAAAGTGCGGCGCCGCCATCCAGTGTTGAACCAGGCGTGGATATCTCGAGGTAATGCGCCCCTATCTTTTCCTTGGCAGGGGTGTAACCAAGTCCATATGGAGCGACGACGTTGGAATGGCGCGCGACGGAGTCTGCACGGTTATCGATGCCCTTGATCGCATAGACGGTGGGGGCTGCACAGTTGATGAACAGTTTTCCCATAATCTGTTTCGAGTAGAAGCTGGTGTGCTTGTCGGAGTTGAGGTCCGTTTTGGAAATGCGCCCATGGTTGAAGGTACCGGTGCTTAAAGTCGGCGTGCACGCGCTCGGAACGATCGAGCCCGCGACAGTGACATCAATGGTCGACGCTGCCATGGCAGCAGGCAAGGCGAGCAGCAAAGCGGCGCCGGTCAGCAGGCGAGATGATAGGTTCATGAAACACTCCCAGGTTGGCTAAAGGTCGTTGCACATCGCAACGCCGCCAACTCTAGGGAGGACAGGGCCGTCCGTAAGTGGGCCAAATCAGAAGTTTGCAGTGAAACTTCCTAGCTGATTTCTACAGCCAAACACGAATTCCCTCACCGCAGTGCGCCCTTCGCGGCCACGGACCGCTCCCAGAGGGGAGGGTCAGATCTTCTGGGCGATCCAGATGGTGTGGCGGGTGCCCTTGTTGCCGTGGGCGAATACTTGCACTTCCTCGGCCTTGAAGCCGGCCTTGCGCAATTTGTCGCTGAACTGGCGGTCGGCGCTGGCCGACCACACGGCCAGTACGCCCTTGGATCTCAGCGCCTTGGCGCAGGCTGCCAGGCCGCCGCTCGAGTAGAGCCAGCTGTTGGCCTTCTGGGTCAGGCCTTCGGGGCCGTTGTCGACGTCCAGCATGATCGCATCGAAGCCTGCCGGTTCGGCCTGCAGTACCTTGGCGACATCTTCCAGGCGGATGATCGTGCGCGGATCGGCCAATGGATTGCCGGCTTTTTCGCCCAGCGGCCCGCGGTTCCATTCGACCACGCCCGGAACCAGTTCGGCGACCACCACCTCGGCGGTCTTGCCCAAGTGCTTGAGCGCCGAAGCCAGGGTGAAACCCATGCCCAGCCCGCCGATCAGCACCCGCGAATTCGGCCGCCCGGCTACCTTGCGGCAGGGGATCTCGGCCAGGGCGTCTTCGGAACCGTGCATGCGGGTGTTCATCAGTTGGCCGCCGTCACCGCCCTGGATCTTGATGACGAAGTCTTCGCCGTACTCGAACAGGCAGAGCGCACCGCCGTTGTCGGGGATCGGTGTGGTGTCGAGCAGTACGAAGCGTTTCATCGGTCAATCTCGGAAGGAGGACAAGGTAATGCCATGGTAGTAGCCTGTGTCATCGGAACAGGCAGTCAGGCCTTGGGGTGTTCAATGAAGTTGCGCAGTGTATCGGTCTTTGCATGTGTTGCCCTATGTGCCGGTGTCGCATCGGCCTCGTCGCTGCCCCCGGGATCGCCGGGTACACCCACGCCAACGCCCTACCCACAGGTCACCGTGCCGTCGACCCATGGCGGCGAGGGCATGAGCAATTCGCCGCCGTTGCTGCCGCCCATACCGTTGCCTGCGCCACCCAAGGCCGAGAACGTCCCCGAACCCGAGCGTCAGGACACGCCGCCAACCCCGGTCAAGCCCAAATCCCCCGGCGGTTGATCGCGTTTTCCCCGGCATACCGCATTCACCGCCGACGCGGCTCGCGCCGCTGCTACAGGCGGTCACAAGCCGCCTGAAACCCCGCAATCCCCACCGCATCCGATGCGTCGCGAACCCTGTAGCAGCGGCGCAAGCCGCGTCCGGGGCCAGCGCGTTCCTTCAGGCACGCCACATCAAGATTGCTTGGGTGTCCCCAAGGCCTTGAGCACGAAGGCATATTCCAACGCCACGTCACGCAGGCCCTGGTAACGGCCGCTCATGCCGCCGTGGCCGGCGCCCAGTTCGGTCTTGAGCAGCAGCAGGTTGTCGTCGGTCTTGCGCGCACGCAAGCGCGCTACCCACTTTGCCGCTTCCCAGTACTGCACACGGCTGTCGTTGTAGCCAGCGATCACCAGCAGGTGCGGATACGCCTGCGCGGTGATGTTCTCGTACGGCGCGTAAGCTTTGATGCGCGCATGCACCTCGGGCTCCTGCGGGTTGCCCCACTCGTCGTATTCGGTCACGGTCAGCGGCAGGTCGGGGTCGAGCATGGTGTTGAGCACATCGACGAACGGCACCTCCGCCACCGCCGCCTGGAACAGCTCCGGACGCTGGTTCAACACGGCGCCGATCAACAGGCCGCCCGCGCTGCCGCCACTGATGACCAGTTGCTCGGCGCGCGTCAGCCCTTGCTCGATCAAGTGTTCGGCACAAGCGATGAAATCGCTGAAGGTATTGCCTTTGTGTTCCTGCTTGCCCGCCCGATACCACGCCTCGCCCAACTCGCCGCCGCCGCGCACATGGGCGATGGCAAAGGCAATGCCGCGGTCCAGCAAACTCAACCGCGCATGGGAAAACCACGGATCCAGGCTCTCGCCGTAAGCGCCGTAGCCATACAGGTACAGCGGCGTGGCCTGCCCAACGAAGGTTTTCTTCATCACCAGGCTGATCGGCACCTGAGTGCCGTCTGCAGCGGTGGCCCAGAGGCGCTGGCTGACATAGTCGTCGGCGTCGAACCGACCCAGCACCGGCGTCTGCTTGAGCACCAACTGGGCACCGTCGCGCAGGTTCAGTTGACGAACCTGGCCAGGCCGGTTCAGGGCCTCGTAGCGCAAGCGAATCTGCTCGCTGGCGAATTCCAGGCTGTCGGACACATACAGGCTGTATGCGGCATCCGGCAGTTGCACAGGGTAGGGCGCCAGACCCCGGGCATGGACTTCGATGATCGGCAGGCCGCGTGCGCGCAGGCTCAAGGTAAAGGCGGCGGCATTGAGGGTCACGCCTTCGAGCATCACATCGTCACGGTGCGCGATCAGCGTTCGCCACTGCTCGCGAGTCGGCGCCGCGCCGGTGTCGGCAGCCTGGTACAGGGCGAAGTTGATGCCCGACTGGTTGCTGCGGATGAACCAGGTCCAGGCACCGTCGAGTTGGCCGTGATCCGGATAGTATTCATGGTCCTCGACCCTTGGCGCCAGGCAGGTGAAATTCCCTGCAGGCTGGTCGGCATCCAGCACCCAGGCTTCGCTGGTGGTCTTGCTGTTGAGCAGCAGGATCAGCTGACGCTCGGAGCTGGAACGGTAGCAGTGCAGGAAAAAGCGCCCGTCGTTCTCCTCGAACACCTGCTCGGCGCCGTCGCTGCCCAAGGTATGGCGGTGCAGCCGGTGAGGGCGGTGGGTCTCGTCCAGTTCACCGAAGAACAGGGTCTGGCTGTCGTTGGCCCAGGTCATGCTGCCGTCGCAGTCGTCGAAGGGCAGTTCCACCACCGCATCGGTGGCCAGTTCCTTGACGAACAGGCGGTAGATTTCGTCGCCACTGGTGTCCAGGCTGTAGGCCAAGCGCTGGTGGTCGGGGCTGATGTTGAACGCACCCATCGACAGGAAGCCGCCCTTGGCCAGCACATTGGGGTCCAGCAGCAACTGCTCGGAGTGCTCGTCGACCTGGGTGGTGCCGTCGTCCGGGCGTGCGCAGCGATAGTGCCGCGGGTACTCGTCGCCTGCGGTGGTGCGGGTGTAGTACAACCATGGCCCCCACGGCGAGGCGAGGGACAGGTCGGTTTCGCGGATGCGCCCCTTTATTTCCTCGAACAACTGCTCGCGCAGCTCGGCCTGGTCGGCCAGCTGTGCCTCCTGCCAGGCGTTCTCGGCCTTGAGGTGGTCGAGCACGTCGGCGCGGTCGCGTACCTGCAGCCAGGCGTAGGGATCGGCGCCGGGAGCGACATGGGCGATAGGGGCGGCGGTTGGCTGGGACATGAGCGGCTCTCTTGGCGCAGGCGTTGACGGCACGTGCCGGTGGGCACGACAACAGGAGCGCCTGGCAGGCGAAAAGCCGTTATCATAAGCGCCTATTTGCCTGCCATGCCACGGACACCATGACCGAGAACGACTATTTCCTCGCCTGGGGTATCTACGCCTTCGCCGCCTTGGGCTGCATTCTGGTGTGGTTTCGTATCACCCGCTGGATGTGGCGCTACCTGCGCGAGCCCTTGCGCCTGCTGGGCGTGGTGCTGTTGCTGACGCCCACCGTGGTCGACCCGGCCCGCGACCTGCTGGCGCCGGCCGTGGCCATCAGCGCCCTGGAGCTGTTGTTCAAGATGGGCGGCAGTGCCTGGGGTGCGATTTCCGACCTGGCCATGGCCGCAGTGATTGCCTTGGGCGTGTACGTGATTTTCGCCCTGGTGCGCCTACCGTTCCTGCGCAAGGCCGAGGCGCGCCGTCGGGCGCAAGCCCAGGCCCAGGCGGACGCTGCCGCGCAACGCGATGACGATGGCGAAGCGCTCGCGCAGCGCGTCGACGATCGCGAACAGCGCCACGTCCCGCCACCGCGGGAAAACCTGCGTGTCGAACCGCGCATCTGAATCCACGCCCATCGTCTCGAGTACCGTGCATGTGTGAACTTCTGGGCATGAGTGCCAACGTACCGACCGATATCGTTTTCAGCTTCACCGGCCTGATGCAGCGCGGCGGCCGTACCGGGCCGCACCGCGACGGCTGGGGCATCGCCTTCTATGAAGGCCGGGGCCTGCGCCTGTTCCAGGACCCGACCGCCAGCAGCGAATCGGAAGTGGCGCAGTTGGTGCAGCGCTACCCGATCAAGAGCGAAGTGGTCATCGGCCATATTCGTCAGGCCAACGTTGGCAAGGTCTGCCTGGCCAATACCCACCCCTTCGTGCGTGAGCTGTGGGGACGCAACTGGTGCTTCGCCCACAATGGCCAGTTGGCCGATTTCGACCCGCGCGCCGATTTCTATCGTCCGGTGGGCGATACCGACAGCGAAGCGGCGTTCTGCGACCTGCTCAACCGCGTCCGCGAATCCTTTCCCGAACCAGTCGAGTTCGAGCGCCTGCTGCCTATCCTGGTGCAGGCCTGCGAGCAGTACCGTGGCCAGGGTGTATTCAACTGCCTGCTCAGCGACGGCGACTGGCTGTTCTGCTTCTGTTCGACCAAGCTGGTGCACATTACCCGGCGGGCACCTTTCGGCCCGGCGCGGCTCAAAGACGTGGACGTGATCGTGGATTTCCAGGCCGAAACCACGCCTGACGATGTGGTGACGGTGATCGCCACCGAGCCATTGACCGAGAACGAAACCTGGAACCGTTACGAGCCCGGCAACTGGGGCCTGTGGCGCCAGGGTGAATGCGTGGCCACCGGGCAGGCGCAACCTGCCTAGCCTGCCTGTTTGCCTGGAACGACCGACAAGAAGCACCGTGGCAATGCCACCCTAGACCGAGAGAATGTTCATGCTGCGAAGCTACCTGCGACTTGTGCTGTTTGCCGTCGGCTTGCTGGTGGGTGTGCAAGTGCCCGGCGTGATCAACGACTACAGCCAGCGGGTCGAGGCCCATCGGCTCGAAGCGCAGCAGAGCCTGCGGGGTTTCAGCGAGACTGCGCAGCGCTTCTTCAATGGTGACCTGCAGGCGCTGGTGGCGCATTACCGCGCCAGCGAAGATCCAGTGTTCCGCAGCGACGCCGCCAGCATCGGCGCGTTGCTGGCCCGCAACCAGCTGCTGGAGCGTGAGTGGCAGGCGTTGCAGGGACCCTGGTATGAAAAAGCCTGGCATGTGCTGGCCAAGGCCGATCCGCAACTGCGCCAGGAAACCCTGAACGGCTACAGCTACCAGGTGCTGCTGGCGCCGGAAGCGATTGCTTGGGGCATCGCCTGCGCGCTGCTGCTGGCCTGGGTCGTGGAAAGCATCATCCTGTTCATCGGCTGGACCCTGTGGTTCGGCCGTCGCCGCGCCAAACCCGTGGCCGAACCCCTGGTACGTCGCGAACGCTAGAGCGCGACCCTGCGCGCCTCAGCCGTCACTTGGCCAGATAGCGCATCCCGTCTTCCAACCCGCTCAGGGTCAGCGGGTACATGCGCTCTTCCACCAGCTCCCGAATCAGGTGGGTGGAGGCCGTGTAACCCCAGGTGTTCTGCGGATAGGGATTGATCCAGATGAGTTTCTTGTAGGTATGCACGAAACGCTGCAGCCACACCAACCCCGGTTCCTCGTTCCAGTGCTCGACACTGCCGCCCGGATGCGTGATTTCATAAGGCGCCATCGCCGCATCGCCGATGAACACCACCTTGTAGTCGGGGCCGTACTTGTGCAGCAGGTCGTGGGTGCTGATGCGCTCGGCGTTGCGCCGCTGGTTGTCCTTCCAGACCGTCTCGTAGACACAGTTGTGAAAGTAGAAATACTCGAGGTGCTTGAACTCGGTACGGCAGGCCGAGAACAACTCTTCGCAGACCTTGACGTGGGCGTCCATCGAACCGCCGATATCGAACAGCAACAACAGCTTCACGTTGTTGCGCCGCTCGGGACGCAACTGGATGTTGAGCAGCCCGCCATCGCGTGCGGTGTGGTCGATGGTGCCATCGATGTCCAGCTCATCGGCCGCCCCTTGCCGAGCGAACTGGCGCAAACGACGCAGTGCCACCTTGATGTTGCGGGTACCCAGTTCCACGCTGTCATCCAGGTTGCGGTACTCGCGCTGGTCCCACACCTTTACCGCCTTGCCCTGACGCTCGCCGGCATCGCCCACGCGAATGCCCTCGGGGTGATAGCCACCCGAGCCGAACGGACTGGTGCCGCCGGTGCCGATCCACTTGCTGCCGCCGGCATGCCGGCCTTTCTGTTCCTCCAGGCGCTGCTTGAAGGCTTCGATCAGCTTGTCCAGCCCGCCCAGGGATTGGATCTGCGCGCGTTCCTCGGCGCTCAACGAGCGCTCGAACTCCTTGCGCAGCCATTCTTCCGGGATCAGCGCTTCGAGGTGTTGATCAAGGTTCTGCAGGCCGTTGAAATAGGCTGAAAACGCCCGGTCGAACTTGTCGAAATGACGTTCGTCCTTGACCAGTATCGCCCGCGCCAGAAAGTAGAATTCGTCCATGTCGGCGAACGTCACCCGTTGCTCCAGGGCGTTGATCAGGTCAAGCAACTCGCGCACCGACACTGGCACCTTGGCCGCGCGCATTTCATTGAACAGGTTGAGCAGCATGGCGGACGCCCTCGCAGTCGGAAAGAGGCAATCAGCGGTTGCCGCGCCGGCTCATGAAGGCCAGGCGTTCGAGAAGCTGCACGTCCTGTTCGTTCTTGACCAGGGCACCGGCCAGCGGCGGAATGGCCTTGGTCGGATCGCGTTCGCGCAGCACCGCTTCGCCAATGTTGTCGGCCATCAACAGCTTGAGCCAGTCGACCAGCTCGGAGGTGGAGGGCTTCTTTTTCAGGCCGGGCACTTTGCGCACGTCGAAAAACACGTCCAGGGCTTCGGCCACCAGGGTTTTCTTGATGTCGGGGTAGTGCACGTCGACGATGCGTTGCAGGGTGGTGCGGTCGGGAAAGGCGATGTAGTGGAAGAAGCAGCGACGCAGGAATGCGTCGGGCAGCTCCTTTTCGTTGTTGGAGGTAATGATGATGATCGGGCGGTGACGGGCCTTGATGGTTTCGTTGGTCTCGTAGACATAGAACTCCATCTTGTCGAGTTCCTGCAGCAGGTCGTTGGGGAACTCGATGTCGGCCTTGTCGATTTCATCGATCAGCAGGATGACCCGTTCATCGGCTTCGAAGGCCTCCCACAGCTTGCCTTTCTTGAGGTAGTTGCGCACGTCGTGGACCTTGTCCACACCCAGCTGCGAATCGCGCAGACGGCTGACCGCGTCGTACTCGTACAGGCCCTGGTGGGCCTTGGTGGTGGACTTGATGTGCCAGGTGATCAGCCGCGCACCGAAGGACTCGGCCAGTTGCTCGGCCAGCATGGTCTTGCCGGTGCCTGGTTCGCCCTTGACCAGCAGGGGCCGCTGCAGGGTGATCGCGGCATTGACCGCCAGCTTGAGGTCGTCGGTGGCAACGTAGGCGGGGGTGCCTTCGAACTTCATGGGGCTGTCCTCGGTGGTCAAGTGTGGGGGTCGACTATATAGCGCGGTGAGGTGTTTGTGGTGGGTCAGGTAGGGCCTCTTCGCGGGCAGAGACCCGCTCCCACAAGGGGCGGTGCAAACTCTGTGGGAGCGGGCTCTGCCCGCGAAGAGGCCAGTCCAGCCACAGCATTTGCATCCGACCTTGTGTGAGTAGACCTGCCACCTCATTCCTGCTTGGGCGGCGCCTGTTCATAGCGCGCATTGAAAGCCTGCACGAAGCCGTTGCGCAGGATCTGCCAGAACGCCTGCAGCGGGCTGATGTCCTGGCGATGCACGTTACCGCTGAGTTCGACCCGGGTCGCGAACTGGTTCTGCGACTGGTTCTTGAGCACCGTCTCGGTCCCACCGACCACTGCCTCCCAGATCGAACGGAAGAAACCCTTGTCCTTGTTTTCCACGTCCTGCTGCCAGTTGAACACATCGACGTTGTGCAGCAACGGCTTGATGTAGCCACTCAGGCGGGCATTGTCGGCATCCGCCTCGATCACGATATCGCCAGTGCCGGCGTTGAAATCGAACTTGCCATAGGCACCGGAGAAGTCATTGAGCCGACGCAGCTCGATCCCGGTGGCGCGCAGCCGAAATTCGAAGTCTTCGAAGTTGCTGAACGGATCGAACGTGGCAGTGCTTTCCACCGGGGCCTGGCCGAACAGCTTGGCATGGCCTTCGAAACGCGCATCGCGCTTGCCTTCCAGGTCTTCCACATTGGTCAGGTTGTAGAGGCTGGCGTTGACCTGGTTGGCGCTGATGTTGACCTGGGGTTTGGACGAGAAATTGCGGAAGCTGATCTTGCCGTCGTTGACCCGCACCTCGTTCAAGGTGATCGGCAGCAGCTTGTTCATCTGGTCGCGCCAGTCAGTACCGGCACCGGTCTGAGTGGCCTGTTTGTTGGCGCCACCGTCGACGAAGTTAAGCTCCGGGCGCAAGAATTCCACCCGTGCCACCACCGCGTGGTCGTACCACAGGGCGTGCCAGCTGACGGCGATGTCGACCACCGGCGCATCGAGCAACGGTACCGGCACCTTGCCGCTGGTCTTGATGATCTGCAGGCCATTGATCTGATAGGCGCCGCGCCACCAGGCCAGGTCGACGTCGCTGACGCGGCCCTTGTATTCGCCCATGTCGGCGAGCTTGTCGTTGAGGTAGTCGCGCACCAGGTAGGGCAGGGCGATGTGCAGGGCGAGCACCAGTACAACCAGGCCGGTGAAGGTCCAGAGCGGCCAGCTGTAGCGACGTTTCATGGCAGAATCTCCCGAACGATGGTTAGCCATTGACTGTCCACAGTCTCATCCGTTCGCTGGACTCGCCCCCATCGCGGGCTTAACCTTGGATTTTTCCTGCTGCAGCACAAGGACCTTTTCGCCATGAGCCGCATTTACGCCGACAACGCCCACTCCATCGGCAACACGCCGCTGGTGCAGATCAACCGCATCGGCCCGCGCGGGGTGACCCTGCTGGCCAAGATCGAGGGGCGCAACCCCGGCTACTCGGTCAAGTGCCGCATCGGCGCGAACATGATCTGGGACGCGGAAAGCTCCGGCAAGCTCAAGCCGGGCATGACCATCGTCGAGCCCACCTCGGGCAATACCGGCATCGGCCTGGCCTTCGTGGCCGCCGCGCGCGGCTACAAGCTGATGCTGACCATGCCCGCGTCCATGAGCCTGGAGCGGCGCAAGGTGCTCAAGGCGCTGGGTGCCGAACTGGTCCTGACCGAGCCGGCCAAGGGCATGAAGGGTGCCATCGAAAAGGCGGGCGAAATCGTTGCCAGCAACCCCGAGCTGTATTTCATGCCGCAGCAGTTCGACAACCCGGCCAACCCGGCCATCCATGAGAAGACCACCGGCCCGGAAATCTGGAACGACACCGACGGCGCCGTCGATGTGCTGGTGGCCGGCGTGGGGACCGGCGGGACCATCACCGGCATCTCGCGCTACATCAAGCAGGTTCAGGGCAAGTCGATCCTCAGCGTTGCGGTCGAGCCGCTGACCTCGCCGATCATCACCCAGGCCATGGCCGGCCAGGACATCACTCCCGCGCCACACAAGATCCAGGGCATCGGCGCCGGGTTCATTCCGAAGAACCTCGACCTGTCACTGGTGGATCGTGTCGAGCTGGTCAGCGACGACGAAGCCAAGGCCATGGCGCGGCGCTTGATGCAGGAGGAGGGCATTCTCTGCGGCATTTCCTGTGGCGCCGCCATGGCAGCCGCCGCCAAGCTGGCGGAGAAGCCGGAAATGCAAGGCAAGACCATCGTGGTCATCCTGCCCGATTCGGGTGAGCGCTACCTGTCGAGCATGCTCTTCAGCGACCTGTTCACCGAGACCGAACTGCAAGCCTGACGGCAGCGGTGTGCCTCACTGTAGGAGCGGTCCGCGGCCGCGAAAAACACGCCGCGATACACCTGACCCACCGCGCCGATTTTTTCGCGGCCGATGACCGCTCCTACGGGCCTGCAACGGCTGCGTGCCGACCGCTGCCCCGCGCCTTTCATTTCCAGCCGAGCCCCCAGGGTTTATCATGGCGCACTGCCCATTCGAGGATCCGCTCCATGACCCTTTCCTTCGCCGCCAAGGCTGCCGTGCTGTTGCTGTTCATCGGCAGCACGCTCTACGTGCACCTGCGGGGCAAGGCGCGTCTGCCGGTGCTGCGCCAGTTCGTCAACCATTCCGCTCTGTTCGCGCCCTATAACGCCTTGATGTACCTGTTTTCCAGCGTGCCGTCCAAACCCTATCTGGACCGCAGCAAATTCCCCGAGCTGGATGTGCTCAAGGACAACTGGCAGGTCATCCGCGACGAAGCCATGCACCTGTTCGACGAGGGTTACATCCGCGCCGCCGAGAAGAACAACGACGCCGGCTTCGGTTCGTTCTTCAAGAAAGGCTGGAAGCGTTTCTACCTCAAGTGGTACGACAAATCCCTGCCATCGGCCAACGCGCTGTGCCCCCGCACCGTGGAATTGGTCAACAGCATTCCCAACGTCAAGGGTGCCATGTTCGCGCTGCTGCCCGGCGGCAGTCACCTGAACCCGCACCGCGACCCGTTCGCCGGTTCGCTGCGCTACCACCTGGGCCTGTCGACGCCCAACTCCGATGCCTGCCGCATTTTCGTCGACGGCCAGGAATACGCCTGGCGCGATGGCGACGATGTGATGTTCGACGAGACCTACGTGCATTGGGTCAAGAACGAAACCGAACACACTCGGGTCATCCTGTTCTGTGACATCGAGCGGCCGCTGAGCAATCGCTTCATGGTCGGCCTCAACAAGCGCGTCAGCGCGTTCCTGGGGCGCGCCACCGCGCCGCAGAACCTGGACGACGAGCGCGTCGGCGGCATCAACCAGGCCTACGCCTGGAGCAAGACGTTCAGCGATCGCTTCAGCGGCAAGGTCAAACAGTTCAAGCGCGCCAACCCCAAAGCCTACCGCGTGCTGCGCCCGGTGCTGGCGGTGGTTGTGCTGACCGCGCTGGGGTACTGGTTGTTTGGTTGATCCTTAAGGCCTTTTCACCGCCTTCCCCGCCCTACGCGCAAGCCCGCTCCCACAGGATTCTCGCTATTCGACAACCCTTTGTGGGAGCGGGCTCTGCCCGCGAAAGGGCCCCCTGACATCCCGCATTCCACCCCCTGTCACACCTTGTCCAACCTCCCCACCTGAGGATGCATACGATTCGCTTTTACAACCGAATCGTAAGGAAGTTCCATGCATCCTCCACTTTCTTTGCGGCCCCTGGCCGTGATGATTGCCCTGGCCGCTGCCGGGGTGGCTCGAGCCGAGCCGATCGAATTGACCGCCCCGACCGTCCTCGATGAGGTGGTGGTCACAGCATCCGGCTTCGAGCAAAGCGTGGAGGATGCACCGGCCTCCGTCACCATCATCACCGGCGACGAATTGCGCAAAAAATCCTACAACGACCTCGGTGATGCCGTACGCAACATCGAGGGTGTGATCGTCAACGGCAGCGCCAACGAGACCGACATCTCCATCCGCGGCATGCCACCGGACTACACCCTGATTCTGGTCGACGGCAAACGCCAGAGCAGCCGCGAAACCCGTGTCAACGGCAACCGCGGCTACGAGCAGAGCTTCGTGCCACCGGCCGAAGCCATCGAACGCATCGAAGTGGTCCGCGGCCCGATGTCTTCGCTGTACGGCTCGGACGCCATCGGCGGCGTGATCAACATCATCACTCGCAAGGTCTCTCCCCAGTGGGGCGGCTCGGTGTCCTACGATTACGCGGCGCGCCAGCACAGCGATCAGGGCAATGCTCGTCAGACCCAGTTCTACCTCAACGGTCCGCTGGTGGAGAAGTACCTGGGCGTGCAGGTCTGGGGCCGCTACCTCGACCGCCAGGCCGACGATGACGTGGAGGTCACCAACGGCTTTACCAAGGCCGACCACAAGGACCTCACCGCGCGCCTGGCCTTCACCCCCAACGAAGACCACGACATCCTTCTGGAAGGCGGCGCCACGCGCTTGAAGAACGGCGACGGCACCAGCGTCAACTGGGCCACCCGCGAGCAGGAAAACAACCGCGACCACTACTCGCTCTCTCACCAGGGGCGCTGGGGCTGGGCGACGTCGGACGTGTCCCTGGCCTATGAAAAAGCCAGCCGCGAGGGCAAGGCCGCAGCCAATCAGCCGGAAATCCTGGGGCGCAAACCAGTGGTGGAGAACACCGTGTTCGATGCCAAGCTGGTCATCCCCACGGCCTACAACATCACCACCACCGGCCTGCAATGGAACCGGGCGCAACTGAGCGACTGGAACCAGGGCCTGATGGACCGCCGCAACTACGAGTTCTCGGTGACCCAGAAAGCCCTGTTCGCCGAAAACGAATGGTCGGTGACCGATGATTTCGCCTTGACCACCGGCGCCCGCGTCGACGAGCACGAGCAATACGGCACCCACGTCAGCCCGCGCCTCTATGGCGTCTGGCGTGCCACTCCGGACTGGACCTTCAAGGGCGGCGTGGCGCGTGGCTTCAAGGCTCCCGAGATTCGCGCCGTGGTGCCCGGTTACGCCACCATCCGCCGCAACACCTACGTGAACCTGGGCAACCCGGACCTGAAACCGGAAACCAGCACCAACTACGAACTGTCGGCGCTGTGGTCCAACCGCAATAACCTGTCGGCCGGAGCCACTGTGTTCCACAACGTGTTCAAGGACAAATTGTCCACGGAAAACACCGCGCGCCGCTGGAACGGCTACATCGTCCAAGACCGCATCAACGTCGATGAAGCAACGATCACCGGTGCCGAGGTCAACGGCCGCTGGGACATCACCCGTGCCTTTGCCGTGAAGGGCAACTACACCTACACCGATTCGGAGCAGAAGAGCGGCAGCAACGCAGGCGCACCGCTGTCGCTGACACCCGAGCACAAGGCCAACGTCAGTGCCGACTGGACCCTGTCCGACCGCGCCCAGGCGTGGGCTTCGGTCAACTACTATGGCCAGGAATACGGCACCACCCTGAGTGGCGAACCGGCCCCGGCCTACACCACGGCCGACATCGGTGGCTCGTACGAGCTGACCCGCGACATCACCCTCAAGGCGGCGGTGTACAACCTGGCCGACAAACGTCTGGATGACGACACCTACGGCACGGTCAACTACGGTCGCACGTTCTGGATGGGCACCACGCTGCGCTTCTGACACGCCAAGGCTCTACCGGAAGGATCAGCCCGGCAGCCGCACCAGGGCCGCCAGCCCCGGTGTCCGGTTTTCCAGTACCAGCTCGCCGCCATGGGCCTGCACGCAGGCGCGGGCGATCGCCAGCCCCATGCCCAGGCCGCCACCGTGGCTGGGGTCGGCGCCGCCCTTGCCCAGTTGCACGAAGGGCTCGAACACCTGTTGCAGCCAGGCGGCGTCGATCCCCGGTCCGTGATCGCGAATCTCGATGCACAGCCCGCCCGACGCTTCCCGGTACAGGCGCACCTGCGCATCACCGCCATGGCGCAAGGCATTGTCGATCAGGTTGGTCAGCGCCCGCTTGAGGGCCAGCGGTCGGCAGCGGCAGGCCACCGGCGCTGAGCCTGGCCAGTCGATGGGCGTGCCCAGGGTCTGGTAGCGTCGAGCGAGGTCGCTCAGCAAGTCACTCAGGGAAACCTCGACGGTGGCCTCCTGCACCGCATCGCCGCGTACGAAATCCAGGGTTTCACTGACCATGGCGCGCAACTCGTCGAGGCTGTCGAGCATGTCCTGGCGCAGCTCGGGCTCTTCGAGCAACTCCACCTGCAAACGCAGCTCGGTGATGGGCGTATTGAGGTCGTGGCTCAGCGCGGCCAGCATGCGCGTGCGGCCCTCGACATGGCGGGCGATACGCTCCTGCATCACATTGAAAGCCAGGGTCAGTTCCTGTGCCTCGCGCGGGCCCGACAACGGCAGCGGTGCGATCCATTCGCCCCGGCTGACGCGTTCGGTGGCCAGGGACAGACGCTTGACCGGTGCGACGACACGGCGCATGAAAAAAATCACGATCAGCAGCACCGGGATGGTACTGACCGGCACGCTGTAGGCCAGCAGTCGGCCCCATTCATAGGCACCGGCAGGTGCCTGCTCGGCGTTGAGCTGAGTGCCGTCGGGCAGGCTCATCGAGCTGCGCAGGCGCAGGGCCTGCCAACCGGCGCGCTTGAACAGATGCTCGCGGGCCGGACCGCCGCTGCTGCGCTCCAACTGCAGGACAACCACCGCTTGGTCGGCAAGCCCCAGGCGCTGACGCACGGCCGTGGCCAGGCGTCGTTCTTCGGTGTGCATGGCAAAAGGCTGGACCTGGGCTGCGGAAGCCACCCAGAAGCGCGCGTCGGCAGTGCCCATGGCGTCGAGCAGGCGCCGGGCGTCGGCCGCCGGCAGATCGCGCGCCGCTTGATAGGCCGTGGCCAGACGCTCGACCACCAAGGTGCGTGACAGCGGGTGTACCAGCGATCCGGTGCGTTGCAGCAACAGCATCGCGATGAGGTTGGACGCCAGCAGCGCCAGCAGCAACAGCACACCCAATTGCCGGGTCATGGTCCGTGGCCAGGCCCGGCGCAGCCCCTTCATGCCGGGTACTGAACGACGTTCGCCGCCAGGCGGTAGCCACCACCCCACACGGTCTGCAACAGCATCGGCTGCAAGGCGCTGTCGGCCAGCTTGCGGCGCAGACGGCTGATCTGCCGATCAATGGCGCGATCGAACAGATCGCTGCCCGGCCGCGAGGTCAGCTCGATCAAGCGCTCGCGACCCAGTACGGTATTGGGGTGCTCGAGAAACACTTCCAGCAAGCGGCCTTCCACGGTGCTCAGACGCACCTGGCTCTGGTCGGAACGGGTCAGCGTGTTGCAGCCGCTGCGAAAGCTCAGGTCGGCGAACTCGAAACGACGCAAGGGGGCGGGCAGCACTGACGTGGCTTCGCCGGGCGTGCCGCGCCTGCGCAGTACGCTGTGGATGCGCGCCACCAGTTCGCGCGGTTCGAACGGCTTGACCACGTAGTCGTCGGCACCGGCGTCCAGCCCCTGGACACGGTCGGCGCAGGCGTCGCGTGCGGTCAGCAGAATCACCGCGGCCGCCGACTTGTGCGCCAGCGCGCGACACAGCTCGAATCCATCGCCATCGGGCAGCATGACGTCGAGAATCAGCACGTCGAACACGTCATGCTTGAGCAGCGCCCACATGCCCGCCGCGTCCTCGGTGGTGCGGACGTCGAAACCGAAACGGCGCAGGTAGATGGCCAGCGGCTCACGGATCTTTCGGTGGTCATCGACCACCAGCAGACGAGGAGGGGAAGGATTCATGATGGCTGCGTTCGCGGATGATTCTCATTCGGAACGCGATCTTACAGCAAGCTCGATAACCGTGCAGCAGCACCGGACGGGGGCGGCGGGCGCCGACCCCGTCCGGCCGGTGTCACGCCTGAGCGTTCTTGAACGCCAGACGGAACCGGTGCAGCAACGGCTCGGTGTAGCCGCTGGGTTGCTCACAGCCCTGGAAGACCAGCGCACTGGCGGCCGTGAACGCCACCGAGTTCTGGAAGTCGGCCGCCATCGGGCGGTACGACGGATCCCCGGCATTCTGCTGATCCACCACGCGGGCCATGCGCTCCAGGGTTTCGACGATCTGCTCGCGGCTGACCACGCCGTGGAGCAGCCAGTTGGCCAGGTGCTGGCTGGAAATACGCAGGGTTGCGCGGTCTTCCATCAGCCCGACGTCGTGGATGTCCGGCACCTTGGAGCAACCGATGCCCTGTTCGACCCAGCGCACCACGTAGCCCAGCAAGCCTTGGGCATTGTTGTCCAGTTCCTGACGGATCTCCTCGGCGCTCCATTGCGCATTGGCCACCACCGGGATGGTCAACAGGTTGTCCAGCAGCGCATCGTGCTCGGCCTTGGCGTCGATCTTCTCCAAGGTCTGCTGCACTTCGCTGACATTGACCTGGTGGTAATGCAGCGCATGCAAGGTGGCTGCGGTGGGCGAGGGTACCCACGCGGTATTGGCACCGGCTTTGGGATGACCGATCTTCTGCACCAGCATGTCGGCCATCAGGTCGGGCATGGCCCACATGCCCTTGCCGATCTGCGCCTTGCCGCGCAGGCCGCAGGCCAGGCCGGTAAGCATGTTGTTGCGTTCGTACGCCGCAATCCAGGCGCTGCCTTTCATGTCGCCCTTGCGCATCATCGGGCCGGCCTGCATGGCACTGTGGATCTCGTCGCCGGTGCGGTCGAGGAAGCCGGTGTTGATGAACGCCACGCGGGTCGATGCAGCGCCGATACAGGCCGCGAGGTTCACCGAAGTGCGGCGTTCCTCGTCCATGATGCCGATCTTCAGGGTATTGCGCGAAAGGTTGAGCAGGTCCTCGATGGCGGCGAACAACTTGTCCGCGAAGGCCACCTCGGCCGGGCCGTGCATCTTCGGCTTGACGATGTACAGGCTGCCCGTGCGCGAGTTGCTTCGACGTTCCAGGTCATACAGCCCGATCAGGCTAGTGATCACGCCGTCGAGAATGCCCTCGGGGATCTCCCGGCCTTCATCGTCGAGGATCGCTGGATTGGTCATCAGGTGGCCGACGTTGCGGATCAACAGCAGCGAACGGCCATGCAGGGTCAACTCGCCGCCTGTTGGCGTGTGGTACTGGCGATCCGGATTGAGGCGGCGGGTGATGCGCTGGCCGCCTTTCTCCAATTCCTCGGTGAGATCGCCACGCATCAGGCCCAGCCAGTTGCGGTAGATCGCCACCTTGTCACTGGCATCCACCGCCGCTACCGAGTCTTCGCAGTCGATAATGGTCGACAGGGCCGCCTCGAGCAGCAGGTCCTTCACACCCGCCGCATCGGTACGCCCAATGGGCGAGGTGGGGTCGATCTGAATCTCGATGTGCAGCCCGTGGTGCTTGAGCAACACCGCAACCGGCTGTTGCGCGTCGCCCTGAAAGCCGACGAATTGACTCGGATCGGCCAGTCCGGTCACGCCGCCATCGGTCAGGCTCACCTGCAACTGGCCTGCTTCGATACGATAGCCGTTGGCGTCGCTGTGCGAACCCTTGGCCAGCGGGGTGCTCTGGTCGAGCAGGTCGCGGGCGAAGGCGATCACGCGGTCGCCGCGAACCTGATTGTAGCCCTGGCCCTTGGCCGCGCCGTCGCTTTCCGGAATGGCGTCGGTGCCATACAGCGCGTCGTACAAGGAGCCCCAGCGGGCATTGGCGGCGTTCAGGGCGTAGCGGGCATTGGTCGACGGCACCACCAACTGCGGACCGGCCACCAGGGCGATTTCGTCATCGACATCGCGGGTGCTGATTTCCACGCGGTCGGGCTGGGGGACCAGGTAGCCGATGGTGTGCAGGAAGCTGCGGTAGGCGGCCGGATCCTGAATCGGTCCGGGGTGCGCACGGTGCCACTTGTCCAGTTCGGTCTGCAAGCGGTCGCGTTCGGCCAGCAACAAGCGGTTCTGCGGTGCGAACTCGTGAACCAGGGCGTCGAAACCGGTCCAGAACGCTTCGGATTCCAACCCGCTGCCAGGCAGCACTTCGTTCTCGATGAAATCGTACAGGGTGGCGTCGACTTGCAGACGCTGGGCTCTCATGCGGTGCTTCATTGCGGTCTCCTTGGATACGGGGAAGGAATTCAGGCCAGGGCGGCAGCGCCGGCCTTGGCGATCTGGGCATCTTCAGCGGGCTTGACCCCGGACACGCCGACCGCGCCGATGACCTGGCCTTCGTGGATCAGCGGCACGGCGCCTTCCAGGCACGTCATCAGATTACCGGACAGGAACGCGGTCCGCCCATTGTTGACCATCTCTTCGAACACCACCGATTCCTTGCGCCCCAACGCCGAAGTGCGTGCCTTGCCCGGTGCGATGTACGCCGTGCTGGCGGCGGCGCCGTCCAGCCGTTCGAAAGCCAGCAGATGACCGCCGTCGTCGACCACGGCAATGCCCACCGCCCAGTTGTTCTTCTGCGCTTCGGCGCGGGCAGCGGCGAGGATGCGGGTGACGTCTTCCTGGCCAAGAATCGCTTTGCTTTGCATGTGCTTCTCCAGTGCTGTTGTCGAGGGGTTCAAATAGCAATGTGTCAAAGGTGGGTGTCAATCGGCCATGGCTTGTTCCACCAGTTCGATCCAGTGCCGCACCGGGGTGCGTGCAGCACCGTCCAGATGGTTCTGGCAACCGATGTTGGCGGTGGCGATCACTTGCGGCGCACCGCTTTCCAAGGCGTTCAGGCGGTTGTCGCGTAGTTGCCGCGACAACACCGGCTGGGTCACCGAATAGGTGCCGGCCGAACCGCAGCACAGGTGGCCGTCCGGCACATCGGTCAAATGAAAGCCCAAGCGTCGCAATAGCTGTTCGGTCACGCCACCCAGCTTCTGCGCGTGCTGCAAGGTGCATGGGCAGTGGAAGGCCATGCGCAGGTCGGTGTGGACGGCCAATTGCTCCACCGGCTCGTCGCGCAACACCTCGACCAGGTCCTTGGCCAGCCGGCTGACTGTCTGGGCCTTGGTCGCGTAGGCCGGATCCTGTTCCAGCAGGTGCCCGTAATCCTTGATGAAAGCGCCGCAGCCGCTGGCAGTCTGCACGATGGCTTCGGCGCCTGCTTCGATGGCCGGCCACCAGGCGTCGATGTTGTGCCGCGCTCGCTGCAGGCCGCGCGCTTGATCATCCAGGTGATAGTCCACCGCACCGCAGCAGCCAGCCTGACGAACCGCCGTGACGCTGATGCCCAGCCGGTCCAGCACGCGCGCGGCGGCGGCATTGGTATTGGGCGACAGCCCCGGCTGTACGCAACCTTCGAGCATCAGCACGCGACGTGCGTGTTGCGTGGCAGGGCGGGCCACGGCCGCGTGGACCTGACGCGGCAGCTTGTCCTTGAGGCGTTGCGGTAGCAGTGGGCGAAAGGTCTGGCCCAGCTGGATCAACGCCTTGAATGCGCTCGGGTGGGGGGCCAGTGCACGCAGACCGCCGCGCAGCCAGCGTTGTTCCACAGGCCGCGGCACCGCTTGGTCCACCACTGCGCGACCGATGTCCAGCAGGTTGTGGTAGTCCACGCCCGAGGGGCAGGTGGATTCGCAGTTGCGGCAGCTCAGGCAGCGATCCAGATGCTGCTGCGTGTGCGCCGTCACTTCGTGGCCTTCGAGCACTTGCTTGATCAGGTAGATGCGTCCGCGCGGCCCGTCCAGCTCGTCACCCAGCAATTGATAGGTGGGGCAGGTTGCATTGCAGAAGCCACAGTGCACGCAACTGCGCAGAATGCGTTCGGCTTCCTCGGCGCGTGGCAGCAAACGGGCCTGATCACTCAGTTGGGTCTGCATGGTTCAGGACTCCTGTTTCACAGCTGCGCGTAGAGGCGGCCGGGGTTGAAGATGCCTTGCGGGTCCAGCTGCGTCTTGAGCTGGCGGTGATAGCGCAGCAGCAAGTCGGGCAGGGGCTGGAACGGTTCGGGGGTGGTCCCGGCGGTGTAGCAGGTGACATGCCCGCCCACCGCCTCGACCACCTGCCGGATCGACGCGGCGCTGGCGCTGGATTTCAGCCAGCGCTGAGCGCCGCCCCAGTCGACCAATTGCTCACCGGGCAGGTCGAGGATGCCGGTATTGTTGGGCAACGACAGGCGCCAGAGCGGTTCGGGCTGGGCGAAGAAGGGCAGGCGATGCTCGTTCAGGTCATCCCAGAACGCCGAGTCGATGGGCTCGCCGCCGATGCGTTCATGGGCAGCAGCCACCGATCCCTCGCCGCCTTCCAGGCGCAGGTAAAGCGCCTCATCGCTGTGGCACGCGGCACTGATCGGCATCGGCTGCTGGCCCCACTCGGCGAGCTTGAGCAAGGCGCGCTCGGCATCGCAGGCCAGCTTGATGCTGAAACAGGCGCGCGGTTTGGGCAGCACCTTGAGCGACACTTCAGTCAGCACACCCAGGGTGCCGAAACTGCCGGTCAACAGTCGCGACAGGTCATAACCGGCGACGTTCTTCATCACCTCACCGCCAAAACGCAAGTGCTTGCCCTGGCCGGTAATCACCCGCGTGCCTAGCACATAGTCGCGGGCCGAACCGGCCCATGGCCGTCGCGGTCCGGACAGTCCGGCAGCGACCGTGCCGCCCAGGGTGGCCTGCTCGCCATAGGCCGGTGGCTCGAACGGCAGCATCTGTCCCGCCTGCTCGACGGCGGCCCGCAGGGTCTGCAAAGGCGTACCGGCGCGTGCGGTGATCACCAGCTCCGTGGGGTCGTAGCTGACGATGCCGCAATGCACGCGGGTATCGAGCCGCTCACCGGCACCGATGCGGCCCAGGAACGCCTTGCTGTCACTGCCCTGGATGCACAGCGGACGGTCGTCGGCCAGAGCCTGTCGCACCTGATCCAGCAGGTGCTCGCTGGCATCGAAATCGCGGTCGGCCATCAGAAGCGCTCCAGTTCAGGGAATGGCAGTTGCCCATGATGGATATGCATGGCACCGAATTCGGCGCAGCGCTGCAGGGTCGGAATGTTCTTGCCGGGGTTGAGCAGGCGATCGGGATCGAACGCGGCTTTCACGGCATGGAACAGGGTGAGCTCGTCACTGTTGAACTGCGCGCACATCTGGTTGATTTTCTCGCGGCCCACGCCGTGCTCGCCGGTGATGCTGCCACCCACCGCCACACACAACTCCAGAATCTTCCCACCCAACGCCTCGGCGCGTTCGAGCTCGCCCGGCTGGTTGGCATCGAACAGGATCAGCGGATGCATGTTGCCGTCCCCGGCATGAAACACGTTGGCCACGCGCAAATCGTACTGCTCGGACAGTTCGGTGATGCCCTTGAGCACCCCCGGCAGGGCGCGGCGCGGAATGGTGCCGTCCATGCAGTAGTAATCGGGCGAGAGCCGACCGACCGCCGGGAAGGCGTTCTTGCGGCCGGCCCAGAAACGCAGGCGTTCAGCTTCGTCCCGGGCCTGGCGTACCTCGGTCGCACCGGCCTCGGTCAACACCTGGTAGACGCGCTGGCAATCGTCATGCACATCGGCTTCCACGCCATCGAGCTCGCACAGCAGAATCGCCTCGGCGTCCACCGGGTAGCCCGCATGAATGAAGTCCTCGGCGGCGCGAATGGCCAGGTTGTCCATCATTTCCAGACCACCGGGAATGATCCCTGCCGCGATGATATCGGCGACCGCCGCGCCGGCTTTTTCCACCGAGTCGAAACTGGCCAGCAACACCTTGGCCACCTGCGGCTTGGGCAACAGCTTGACGGTAACCTCGGTAATGATGCCCAGCATGCCCTCCGAGCCGGTGAACAGGGCCAGCAGGTCGAAGCCAGGCGAGTCGAGCGCATCGCTGCCCAAGGTCAGGCGCTCACCCTCGATGGTGAGCATCTGCACCTTGAGCAGGTTGTGCACGGTCAAACCGTATTTGAGGCAGTGCACACCACCGGCGTTTTCCGCGACGTTGCCGCCGATCGAACAGGCGATCTGTGACGAAGGATCCGGGGCGTAGTACAGACCATACGGTGCCGCCGCCTGGGAGATCGCCAGGTTGCGCACACCCGGCTGCACCCGTGCCGAACGCGCGACCGGATCGATGTCGAGAATCTGCTTGAAGCGCGCCATGACCAGCAGCACACCTTGTTCAAGCGGCAACGCCCCCCCGGACAGCCCGGTGCCTGCACCGCGTGCAACCACCGGTACCTTTCGCTCGTGACACAGCTTGAGCAACACCTCCACCTGTTCGAGCCGCTCGGGCAATACCACCAGCAGCGGTACGCTGCGATAAGCGCTCAGGCCATCACACTCGTAGGGGCGAAGGTCTTCGGCACGGTGCAGCACGGTCAGGTCAGGGAGTTGTGCGTGCAATGCCTGCACCAGAGCGGTTTTGTCCACCTTGGGCAGGACGCCGTCGATGCGTTCGTCGTAGAGGATGTTCATGGGCGCAGGTCACCGGCTTGTCGTTCTTATGCGCTCAACAGTGGTCGCAAACCACATGCCTGTCTACGCCTGGAACCACTGGTAGGACCAGTTCTTTTCACCTCGGGGCTTCTCTCGGTGCCTCTACTGGCTTATTTTCAGGGTCTCGCCGACAGTTCCCGGGGAATCCCGGGCAATGGTCCTACCAGCAGGCATGATATGCACAACAAACCTCAGATTGCCGATGTCGTGTGCGAGCGCATCGAGCGGCTTATCGTCGACGGCGTTCTCAAGACTGGCCAGCCTTTGCCATCGGAGCGGCGCCTGGTGGAAAAGCTCGGGGTATCACGTAATGCACTGCGCGAAGGCCTCAAGCTGTTGCGCGCCCGCGGCATCATCGCCACCGAGCAGGGCCGCGGTTCGTTCGTGGCGTCCTTGTCGCCGGCCAACGATGCCACGCCCTTGATGCACCTGTTCAGTTCCCAGCCGCGAACGCTTTACGATCTGTTCGAAGTGCGCTCGCTGCTCGAAGGCGAGTCGGCCCGGCTGGCTGCGCTGCGCGGTACCCAGGCCGATTTCGTGCTGATCGAACGCAGCTATCAGGCGCTGTTGGCGGCCCACGACCAGCCGCTGGACGCCACGCGGCACGCCCACCTGGATCATGCCTTTCACCTGGCCATCTGCGATGCCTCGCACAATCCGGTGCTGGTGCAGACCCTGCGCTCGCTGACCGACCTGCTGCTCAACTCGGTGTTCGCCTGCGTGAACAACCTGTACCACCGCCAGCCGCAGAAACAACAGATCGACAAGCAGCACGCCAGGCTCTACACCGCCGTGATCAACCGTCAGCCCGAGCAGGCGCGCAAGGCAGCCGTCGCGCACATCGAAAGTATTTGCGCGAATCTGCGCGAGATCGAAGGAGAGGAGCAGCGTCTGGTCAGGGCGACGATGCGCCTGGAGGGGTGGGCCTGAAGCGCCGAACTAGGCGTTCTTCAGGCACTTGAGGTTGGCAAAGTCCTCGCGCAACTCACCCAGCTTGCGCTCGATGCGCGTGCGCTGTTCCGGTGTACTGTCGGCGGCCAGCCCCACCATCAGGTCGATGGCCGCCTGCTCGGTGCGTGCATAGGCAACTTTATATTGCGGGGTCCATACCGTTTCACGCTGCTGTAGCAATTGCGCGATGCGTGCCGGGAATTCGGCGGATTGACGTTGCTGCAGGGCGGCCAGCAACTGGTTCTGCCAATGTTCGCGGTTGTCGATCCATTCACGGTTCTGCGCGCCCAGACTCTGCGACCAGGCCTGCACCCGTTGCTGCTGCTCGTCGGTGAGGTTGCCGAACCATGGGGTGAGACGCTTGCTCATGCGTTTGGCGCGCTCGTCGATCTGCGTCTGCAACGGCGGCTCCACGTATTCCTTGCGGCGCTTGGCCAAATCGTCGCTCAGCGACTGCTGCAACGCGCGGACCTGATTGTCATCCAGACCTTGCAGCAACTCCACCGCCGATGGCGTGACTTGCACAGCAATCGCCGAGATCGCCTGTTTCGCCTCGGCCGTACGTTCGCGCAACGCTGGCGCCGTCACCTGCTGCTCGGCGACCATGCGCTGGACCTTGTCCAGCCACTGCAGGTTGTCGGCCAGTTGCGTGGTGCAGTGCCAGCGCAGGTGCTCCTTGAGACGCTCGTCGAACCAGCTCTTCTGCTCGCGATTCATGTCCAGATAGTCGTTCATCGACCAGGGAATGATCACATCCAGATTGCGGTAGGCCAGATCCACCCGCGTGCAGCCGCCGAACAGCAGACACAGGCCCAGTAGCATCCAGCAGTGCAACAGGCGACGAGACAGAAGATTCATGGCGGCGGTCCGTGCGATGGCGTTGTTGTGTTTATAGAGCCATGCCGGTGCGTGCGGTTCAGCACGATGTGGAAAAACCCGAGGTCAGAAAAACGCGTGCTGGGCCTTGAGCATGAACATGCTGTCGCACTGGCCATTCTGACCCGAATAGGCGGCGCAATTGGCCCCGCTCAGGTCCGAGCCGCTGTAGATGAAATCCAGGTCAAAACTGCCGATGGGACGTGACATTTGCAGCGACCAGTCATTGAAGGCGCGCACTTCCTGCCCTTCGCCGATGGTGAAGGGAGTCGAGAGCTGATGGTTGCTGACTTTCATGGTAAAGCCCACATCCAGCAATGGCAGGCCACCGAGGTCGGCAAACAGTGTGCTGTTCTGGCCGTCGGGCGTATTGTTGAAGGCAGCACCGAAGCGCCGGTCCAGTACCCGCAGACCGGCATAGAGCGCATGGGTGGAGGGCGCATCCACTTCCGGATAGCTGTACTGGATCACGCCGACTTCATAACCCAAGGAGTTGTCGAACGGATGCTTGTAGCCCAGGTAGGAGTCGACCTCCAGATTGCTGGAAGAGGCCAACCCCATGTTGGGCGACCACTGGCCGAAATACACCCCACTGTCGTGGGTCAGATCCAGTCCGCCGTGGAACGAACTGCCGGTACTGGGCTGGACCAGGCCCGCAGCCATGCTGCGCGACGGTGTGGTGCCGAGCTTGAGGTTGAAATCGCCGATGTCACGCTGGATGACCTGGGCGTAGAGAGAAGGGTGGACCGCAAGTCCGGCTATCAATAACCAGCTGGGTCTGAGCATGCCTACCTCCAGTAAGCCTGGACGGCCCGATCTAGAAGGCTGCAAGCATACCGCTCAGGGGCGATGCGAGGCTGCCATTCGTCGATTCGAGGGGACAAGGGTGATGCGGGGAGTAACAGGATGCGGAAGTTTTGCCCGGCGCAATGGCCGGGCTGCAAACTTACTTCTTGCCCAGGCTGATGTGCTTGGACGGGGTGAAGGTCTGGCCGCTCACGCCCTTGGCAATCTGCTGGATCTCGCCACCGGACTTGAGAAACGCGGCGATCTGTTCGTTGATCGATTCGCTGGTTTCAACGGCGGGGGCGGGCTTGACTTTGCTGTTGGATGCTTTAACGCGCATGGCTGCCATTAACCTGTCAAAAATTAATATGGCCAGGCATTGTACATGATTTATCCATTCCCGGCTGACCGCACGGACCAGTGGTGCCGATCGATGCCGCCGCAGCCCTTTGAAATCAAGGATCTGGCGCACCAACTACCTCGGCGCCAACGGCGCATCGGACGCCTTGCGCAGCGAGCCGAAGGGTTCTCGGGTAGAATGCCCAGCCAGGTGACGAGGAATATTCGAAATGGCTTTAGTCGGGCGCTACAACGCATTGCAAGTGGTTAAACACACAGACTTCGGTCTGTACCTGGATGGCGGCGCGGACGGCGAGATCCTGCTGCCCAACCGCTATATCCCCAAGGATATTCCCAGCGAAGACGAAGACTGGCTGAACGTCTTCGTGTACCTGGACAGCGAAGACAAGCTGCTGGCCACCACCGAAAAGCCCAAGGTGCAGGTCGGCGAGTTCGCCAGTCTCAAGGTCGTTGAAATCAACAGCATCGGGGTCTTCCTCGACTGGGGCCTGCCCAAGGACCTGCTCCTGCCGTTTTCCGAAGAAAAACGCCAGATGAAAGCCGGCGAGTACTGCGTCGTGCACGTGTACCTGGACAAGCGCACCCGCCGGATCACCGCCACCGCGCGCCTGGACCGCTATCTGGACAAAGTGCCGCCGGCCTATCAGGTGGGTCAGGAAGTCGATCTGCTGGTGGTCGAAGAAACCGACATGGGTTTCAAGGCCATCATCAACAACGCCCACTGGGGCTTGATCCACAAGAACGAAGTGTTCAAGTTCCTGCGCTCGGGCAAGCAGGAGAAGGGCTACATCAAGGAACTGCGCAGCGACGGCAAGATCGCCCTGAGCCTGCAGCCGGTCGGTGCCCAGCTGGCCAGCAGCCTGAACGCCCAGATCCTCGACAAGCTGCGCGCCAACCAGGGCACGCTGCCGGTCAGCGACAAGAGCGATCCGCAACTGATCAGCGACCTGTTCGGCGTCAGCAAGGGCAACTTCAAGAAAGCCATCGGCGCCCTGTACAAGGACGGCCAGATCGTCATCCACGCCGACCGCATCGAACTGGTCTGATGCCCGTTGCGCAGCCCGCTGTCAGGGCTGCAGGAACGGCGCGAAGCCGACGCCGCTGCCAGCGGGGCGTACGTCCTTGAGAAACGAATCCTTGTCGGCGCTCAGCTCCAGGCTGACGGTCGACTTGCGCTTGCCGGCGTTGCGCACCACCAGGCCTTCGATGTGCTCGCGCAGGAAGGCGGTCGTCACTTTCACGTGCAGCAGCTGATCGCTGGCAGGGGTGTGCAGCAGCAGGTGAATCCATTCGTACTGGCCGATCTGCAGGCGGGCCACCGGAATGTCGAACCACCAGATGTTGCGCTTTGGGTCCAGCAAGGCGAAATGGCAGTTGTTGACGCCGAGCACCGCGCCACCCAGTTCCTTGTTGCGACGGGCGATGGCTTGGGGTTTGTCGAGTTTCATGAAAATTCCTACTGGTATGACGCTTCGGCACTGACCGAATCCGACCGGCATTCTGCGGGCAAATCGCTGGAACATAAAGCTCCGACCAACCGCCGGTGTCTGCCAGATGACCGCGGCGTCTTTTGCCGCGCAAAATAATTTGAAACTCTGGCGACCCGACGTCGGTCAATTCTTGTGTCGAGACAAGACATTCCTAAATGACCAGGAGACTTATCATGAGCGGCACTTCAGACAAGATCAAAGGCGTGGCCAACGAAGCCGTTGGTAACATCAAGCAAGGCGTCGGCAAGGTCACCGGTAACGAAGAACTGCAGGTCAAAGGCGCAGTTCAAGAGAAGAAAGGCGAAGCACAGCAAGTCGAAGGCGACGTGAAAAACGCCGTCAAAGACACTGTGAAAAAACCCTGAAGTAGAGTGTTCTCTGCTTGAATGAGGTTTACCAACGGTCATCTATCGATGGCCGTTGTGCTATTGGGCAGACACGGACGTACATACTCTGACTGTCGTTTTTCCTGCGGCTTTGCGGTAGAAAGCCGGCTCTGAGCTGCCGGGCCGCAACACGCCTTGCTGCAGTTGCCTGATCCAATCATGTTCTGCACCCACCCAGGCGGCGTATTCGAAGGTTGAGTGGCGCAAGGAGACGCTATGTTATTTCCCCACATGCATAACCTGCCTTTCATGAAGGTCATGGTTCGCACAGTCAAGGAATTCGTCGACGACGAAATGCCGACCTATGCTTCGGCGCTGGCTTACCAGATGCTGTTTTCCCTGTTCCCCTTTCTGCTGTTCCTGATCGCCCTGATCGGTTTCCTGCATTTACCCGATTTCTTCACCTGGATGCGCCTGCAAGCCGATCTGGTCCTGCCGCCCCAGGCGCTGGAACAGGTCAATCCGGTCATCGATCAGTTGCAGCAGTCCAAGGGCGGCTTGCTTTCCATCGGTATCGTGGTTGCGCTGTGGACCGCCTCGGCAGGTGTGCGCCTGACCATGAGCGCCATGAACGCCGCCTACGATGTGGTCGAGGAGCGTCCGGCCTGGAAGCGCATCCCGCTCTCGATTTTCTACACCATCGGCTTGGCCGGCATGCTGTTGTGCGTGGCGGCCCTGATGGTCACCGGTCCGCAGGTCATGCAGTGGCTGGCCGGCCAGATCGGCATGGAAGACTTCATCGTCACCCTGTGGACTATCCTGCGCTGGCCGCTGATCGTTATCCTGCTGATGATCGCCGTGGCAGTGATCTACTACGTGATGCCTGACGTGAAGCAGGAATTCCGTTTCATCACGCCAGGCTCGATGCTCGCGGTGGTGGTCTGGATCGTCGCCTCGCTGGGCTTTGCCTATTACGTGAAGACCTTTGCTGACTACAACGCCATGTACGGCAGCATCGGCGCGATCATTGTGTTGCTCCTGTATTTCTATATCTCTTCGGCCGTGCTGTTGCTGGGCGCCGAGATGAATGCGGTGATCGAACACATGTCGGCCGAGGGCAAGGACAAGGGCGCCAAGGACCCGGACGAACAGGCTCCGGCGGTGGACCAGACGGCAATCCAGCCCAGTGGTGAAAAGGACTTGCGCCCGGAACCTGCCACACCGTCCACAGTGGTTCCTCGCCCGCAACCCTGAGTCGACGCTGTCAGGCGGTGGCCGCCTCGGCCCTCACCAGGGCCAGCAAGTCCTTGCTGGCCCTGTAGCGTTCCAGGCGTTGGGCCAACTCAGATGGCAGCGTGAAAGCCTCCTCGAAGCCAGCTCGTCGATAGTAATCGTGCAGCTCAGGTGCGCAGAACAACCATACCGGTCCACCCAGCGAGGCTTGAGCCCCATTGAGCAGACCTCGGCCGTAGCCCTTGTTGCGATGCGCGATTGCCACGTGAAGCCCGGTCAGCCAATGACCGCCGGATATCGGCATGAAGTTCGCCCCCGCGATGATCTCGCTGTCGCGTGCCACCCACCAGCGCGCATTCCCCACACTGCGCATGCGACTTCGTTGCAGCTTGTAGAACTTGTCCAGCAGCGGTCTTGCCTGGGGCAGTAATTCGATGAATTCCACGCAAATGTGTCCTGCTGTTACCAAAGTGACGGGTTTGCCCAATCGCGGGAAAAATTGCTTCGTGACGACACCGACGCTGTAGTAAGGTCCGGGCCTCTTTTTTATGACGGAGATGCGCTGTGCAGCAGCCGATTCGCAATCCACTCTATCTGGCCGGCCTGATCACGCCCCTTTGGCTGGCCATCGCGCTTATCGTGGCCGGCAGCCTGTATCCGGGGTACAGCCATGTCAATCAGGCCATGGGCTTGCTGGGCGCCATCGATGCGCCCACCCACGCGCTCTGGCCCTGGCTCGCTCACTTCCCGCTGGGTGTGTTGTTGATCGCGTTCGGCATTGGCCTGTACATGCGTCATGCCCATCTGCGGCTGGCGCGTCTGAGCGCTTCGCTGGTCATTGTGCACGGTCTTGCCAGCCTGGCTGCCGGCTACTTTTCCTGTGATAACGGCTGTTCGCTGGAATACCCGTCGATGCAGCAGAACCTGCACACCATCGCCAGCGTGATCATGTCCGCGAGCTTGTTGCTGGCCAGTGCATTGTGGATTTTCGTGGCACGCCGCGAAGGCCGCAAGGGGCTTGTCTGGCTGTCCCTGGTGTGCAGCCTGTTCGCTCTGGGCTGCCTGCCGTGGATGGCAGCTGCCATGGACGTCGGTCGTGGTTTCGGGCTGTTCCAGCGGGTCAATTACTTTGCCTCGCTGTTGTGGATCGCCGGGCTGGCCTGGGCGCTGTTCAAGGACGACCGCAGCGGGCAGCTCTGAACGGCTCAGGTCATCATGGCTCAAGTCATCAAGGTGATCCAGATGGCCGCAGCGCCGATCAGTGTGACCATGCTGCCCAGGCCGAGCACCCCGGTCACGTCGGCCGGAAAGCATGCACGACTGATCCCTTCGACACGGCAGCGGTAACGGCGGCGCTGGCTCATCCAGATCGCCAGCGCCGCCATCAGCGTCAGGGCAATCAGGGCCCCGGCAAAACGGCCGTGGTGGGGCATCCAGCGCAGAAAGAACAGGCTCGCCACCAGCATCGCCAGCAGCGTCCGTCCCCAGGCCAGCAAGGTGCGTTCGGGCTGCAGGCCTTCATCCTGATGGCCTGCCTGAGGCAGGCTCATCGCAATACCACAAAGGCAATCAAGGCGGCCGTGACCAGGGCACCGCCAATCGACAGCAGCGGCACCAGCAGCGGAATGGGCAGCGGTTGCTTGTGCCGCATGGCCCGCTCCACGTTCAGCCAGCGCAGGCTGGCGCTGGCACTGAGCAGCATGCCCAGCAGCAACAGGATGACCGCCAGGGTCTTGCGAAACTCCGGCGCGAAGACGTCCGCGGTGAACGCCTCGACGGCGATGCCACCGGCCATCAGCGCCAATGCCGTACGGATCCAGGCCAGAAAGGTGCGTTCGTTGGCCAGAGTGAAGCGGGGGTCGGGCTCGCTGCCGCCTTTGAGCAGGCGCAACTGTCGCGCGCTTCGCTCGCCGTGCTGAGGGGGGATCCCGGGGTCAGGTCTCGCCATGTGGTTGCCAGGCAGGGTGTGGAAGTAGGGCGATGCTACCACCGTCGCCCGTCGGGCCGTGCACTTTCATCCGCGCAGGCGCTCGAACGGCAACGGGCTCAGGCGGCGGTGACCACGGGCAGGTGGAAGACGAATTCGGTACCGTCTTCATCGCTGGAGCTGACTTCGAGTCGGCCGTCGTGGGCCAATGCAATCTGGTAGGCGATGTACAAGCCCAGCCCAAGGCCGCCGCGCGGACTGCGCACGCTGGGCCGAGCGAATGGCTTGAACAGTTGCGCTCGCACGTTTTCGGCGATCGCCGGCCCCTGGTTATGCACCGCCAGCGTGAACTCCTGATTGGACAGACGACCGCTGACGCGCACATCGCTGTCCGGCGCGCCGTGAATGATGGCGTTGGACACCAGGTTCGAGAGCAACTGGCCAATGCGCTCCTTGTCGCACAGCACGCCCTGCAAATCGTCGACATCCATCGAGATGACCCGCTCGGGGTGGATGCGCTGCAGCTCCGAGACCACATGCTCCAGGCTGCGCGTGAGGTCGGCATCGGGTTGCAGGTCGACCACGATACCGGCGCCCAATCGTCCGCGAGCGAAGTCCAGAACGTCTTCGATCAGTTGCGAGGCACGGCGTGCACTGGTCTGGATATGCTTGACGATGCCCACGCTGCGCTCATCGGCGACCCGTCGCTGCAACAGCTCGGCGCCAGCGTTGATGGCGAACAGCGGGTTGCGCAGGTCGTGGCCCAGCACGGCGATGAACTGATCGCGCAGGTCGGCCATTTCCCGCTCCTCCGCCAGCGCAGTGGTCGTGCGCTGGTGCCGCTCCTCGTTCTCCATCTGCAGCGACAGCAGGCGCGCGAACGACGCCATCATTGGCTCGATACTGGTGCCCTTGAGACGGGTGGGCCGTGGATCGAGCGCACAGATCGTGCCGAAGAAGCTGCCGTCGGCCCGGAAGACGGGCGTGGCAATGTAGCTTTCGAAACGATAGAGGCGCGGTGTGGGGTGGTTGCAATACACCTCGTCTTCGCTGACCTTGTCGATGATCACGGTCTGATGGCTGGTGCGGATGTCATGGCACAAGGTCGTGGTCACGTCCAGCCCGTCGCCGACTTCCAGGCCCAACCCGATGTTGTCGAGCACCGCGCAGGTGGTCCAGGCATTTTCGGTCACACGGGCAACGGCGGCGAAGCGCAAGCCTGTGGTTTCGCAGATGACCTGCAATATGGAAGGGACCGCGTCGATGCGCGCGATGGTGGCTATGTCGGCTGCTGCAGTCGTGCCCATGAGGTGTCCACTGTTGTTGCGCAGGCCGGGACCATTGACGGTCGTGTCCGGGGATGCCCCGATTCTAACGAGGCGTTCGGGGCCTGTAAAAAAATGTTGGACAGCCTGTCGATCAGCGGGCGTGCAAACCTGCTTGATGCCCTTGTCGTGACCTGCGCAGGTCGGCCTGTTGCTGAAGCAGCGGTGTCAATGCTGCCGGCTCCATGGCCTCACCGAGGTAAAGGCCCTGGACTTCCGCACAGCGGTCGTCCTGCAAGGCCCGCAGCTGTTGGTCAGTGCCGACGCCCGCACCGATTACCCTTGCGCCCATGGCTCGACCCAGGTCGATGATGCCTCGCACCAGTCCGCGATCCTGTGGATTGCTCACCAGACCGGCGACGAAGCGTGGGTCGATCTTCACGGCATCGAATGGGTAAATGCGCAAATACCCCAACGAACAATAACCGCTGCCGAATTCGTCGAGTATCAAACCCACTCCCGATTCCTTCAAGGCCGTGAGGGCCCCCATCGCGCCGTCGGCACAACCCAGCATGACCTGCTCGGCAACTTGCAACTGCAAGCGATTGGCCGGCAGACGGCTGTCGGTCAACGCATCGCGCACATCGCGGGCGACGTCGCTGCGGCTGAAATACGCTGGCGCCAGGCTCACCGACACCGCAATCGACTGCGGCCAGTGCCGCGCCGCCGCGCACGCTTCGCGTAGCAGCCAGCGCTCGATGGGCACGATCAGGTCGCTGCGCTCGGCCAGAGGCAGAAACGCGTCGCAGGTGAGCATTCCTTCGACCGGGTGCTGCCAGCGCAGCAGTGCCTCGACGGCAATCACCCGATCACCGTCGGCGCTGTACCGGGGCTGGAAGTGCAGCAGCAATTGGTCATGCTGAAGGGCGGAGCGCAGATCGGTTTCCAACTGCCGAAGGTGCTGCTGGCGGTCCAGCGCAGGCGCGAAATGCTGCCAGTAGCCGGGGCCTTGCGCCTGTGCTTCGCCTAAGGCGAGCTGGGCGCAACCGATCCACTCGCGGGCGTCTCCCCGGCTGGGATGATCATGGACCACGCCGATGTTCACCCCAACCTGCAATTGCTTCACGCCGTGCACGATGGGCCTTTGTATATTATCGATCAGGCGCTGGCAGAAACGCTCGATCTCGATCATCACGTCGATGCTGGCGAGCACGATCATGAATTGCCCATCCCGCAGACGGGTCACCAGATCATTGCTACGTGTGCTGTCGCGAAGACGACCGGCGACCGTACGCAGAATGCAGTCGCGCGCAGGTTGCCCCAAGGTTTCGCCCAACTGCTCGAAACCGGCCAGGTCCAGCAGCAACAGGGTCAAGGGCACAGGACGAAGACGATCGGCCAGGGTCTGATCGAGAAACCGCGTCAGGGCATGCTCGTCTCCCAGCCCCGTCACCGCATCGTGGGTCGAGCGATGAGCGAGCTGAGCCTGGGCGCCGACCTGATCGGTGATGTCGAGCACCGTGCCGCGGTAGCCTGCAATCTGCCCATCATGCACGATAGGGCAGGCGACGATGCGGCAGTGGCGGGTCTGGCCGATGCTGTCGCGATAGCTGCAGCGCAGATGCCCGACACCTGACGAGCCGTCACCCAGTTGCTGCAGCCACTGGCCAGCCGGAAGGGTTTCGCACTGCAATAGCAGCTCGACCGGCTGGCCCAGCCACACATCCCGCGCCAAACCGGTTACGGTGGTGAAGCTTGCGGAAAGGTAGCTGACACGCAAAAACGCGTCGGTTTCCCATATCCAGTCCGAAGAGGCGTCGGCCAACGCGCGCAGTCGCTCATCGCTGCACCGCAGGGCCTCGTTTTCGTGCTGCAATCGAGCATGGTCCTGGTCGATGTCACGCAAGCTGCGCAAGGTCTTGCGCAACAGTGCACCGGAAAAGATCAGCACGGCCAGCAGCAGCGCAGCAAGCGTCGGCAGCGACATGGACCACCAGGGTTCGCCACCCGGCGGCGAGGCCTGCACGGGCAAGCCGGCGCCGGCATCGTCGAGCGAGATCACGGGCCGGCCACTGTTTTCGCCCAGGTCTCGCTCCACGCTGGCAGACTGGGTTGCAGTTGTCTGGGCCGATAAGCCATTGGCAGGCTCCGACGCAGTGGGAATACCGAGTACGGCACCGCCGATGATCAGCACACAGGCAAGGATGGGCAGAACGAACGCCAGCACCAGAACCCGTGTGTGGCGTGAGTAGCGTGAGGCATTGGCGGCATCAACAGCATTCATGGGCAGCGGTCCCTGCGAACAGATATTTCCGGGTCCCATCTGGACGTGTGACTTCGGGCCATGGTTCCCCTCGAACGACCAGGCGCCGGTCACCGGAATCCGCCCTCCCGATCGGGCCGGAACTCTCACTTCGCACGGCAGGCCGAAAGCGTATGCTGTAGCACGCACCTTTCAACCCGAGGGCTGCATGAAAATTCCACTGCTTTTCGGAGTGCTTGCACTTATGACGTCGTTTTCGCCCAATGCCGAAGAATTGCCCGCCTCGTTGCGCGAGGACGGCCAGTATCGCAATCAGGTGGTCCTGCCCAAGGACGGCTTCATGAAGAAACTGCGCATCGGCATCAAGTACCTGCTGCTGAGCAAGCCACCCGGCACCCGCCCGCAGGCGCCGCTGCCGGTGGAGCAACTGTCGCGCGACCAACTGCTGGCGGCGCCGGACTACAGTCTCTGGCGGTTGGGGCACTCCACCGTGCTGCTGAAGATGGGCGGCGAGTTTCTGCTGACCGATCCGGTGTTTTCAGAACGCGCTTCCCCGATACAGTGGGCCGGTCCTCTACGCTTTCACCAACCACCGATCAGCATTGCCGACCTGCCGCCGATCAAGGCGGTCATCCTGTCCCACGACCACTACGACCATCTGGACGAATACGCGATCAAGGCGCTGGCCGGCAAGAGCGAGTATTTCCTGACCACCTTGGGCGTAGGTGACCGATTGCTCGAGTGGGGCGTACCGGCCAGCAAGGTTCGCCAACTGGACTGGTGGCAAGAAACCCAGGTCGGCGGCTTGCGTCTGGTGGCGACGCCCGCGCAGCATTTCTCGGGCCGTAGCCTGTTCGACAGCAACAGCACGCTGTGGGCGTCGTGGGTGATCATCGACAAGGACTTTCGTCTGTTCTTCAGCGGCGATACCGGTTATTTCCCAGGTTTCAAACAGATCGGCGAGCGTTTCGGCCCGTTCGACCTGACCCTGATGGAAACCGGCGCCTACAATGTCGCCTGGCCGAACGTGCACATGCAGCCCGAAGAAACGCTGCAGGCGCACCTGGATGTACGCGGCAAGACCCTGCTGCCGGTGCACAACGGCACCTTCGACCTTTCGATCCATGACTGGCACGAACCCTTCGACCGCATCAGCGCGCTGGCCCAGGCCAAGGGCGTGCCGTTGAGCACGCCGCGCATGGGAGAGCGCATCGATCTGCGTCAGCCTCGACTCGGCGAGCACTGGTGGGAGCAAGTCGATTCCCCGGCTTCCGCAGTCACACCTTGACCGGTCAAGGCATCAGACGTCGGCGTTGGGTTCCTTTCGTGACTTGCCCTTGCCGTCATCCTTGGGTGGCAGACCGCTTTCGCTTCTGATCTGCGCATGGGCGATCAGGGCGAAGATGAAGCTGCCGCCAATGATGTTGCCTGCCAGGGTCGGTGCCGCGAAATCGAGCCAGAAGGCCTTCCAGTCCAGCTCGCCCGCCCACACCAGGTAGGACACCTCTGCCGAGCCCACCACGATGTGGGTGAAATCGCCCAGCGCCATCAGGTAGGTGACGAGGATGATGATCCACATCTTCGCGCTTTCCTGCGAAGGGATCATCCAGACCATGGTGGCGATCATCCAACCGGAGATGATGCCCTTGGAAAACATCTGCGACAGGTCGTTTTCCATGACCTTACGCCCGATTTCGAGAAAGGCCTCGTCGGTCTTGGTATCGAAGATCGGCAAATGCAGCATGACGTAGGACACCAGCAAGGTCCCTATCAGGTTACCGCCCAGCACCACGCCCCACAGTTTGAACAGCCGTCCGAAATTGCCCAGGCTCGGCTTGCTCATGACCGGCAGTACGGCGGTCAGGGTGTTCTCGGTGAACAGTTGCTGGCGTGCCAGGATCACCGCAAGAAAGCCTGCCGAATAGCCCAGGCTGGCGATCACTTTACTGGCCTCGCCTGCGGGCAGACGGGAGTTGAACAGTCCCATGGCCATCAGCGACAGGCCCATGGTGAGGCCGGCGGCCAGGGCCGACCAGAACAGGGCGGCTACGGTACGTTCCAGTTCATGGTCGCCCTGTATGCGGATGGTTTCATGCAACACCGCCGCGCGGGGCGGCTGGTTCTCATGGACCTCTTCTTTTTCGTCGGCCGACAGGCCAGGCGTCTTGCCGTCTTCTTCAGGGGCATCAAGGCGGGGTTCGTGCTTTTCCATGGAGGTTCCTGCGAATGCGGTGGCGCGCGTGCCGGGTGCACGGCTGCCACAGCACAGACCTTCAGGGCACTGAATAAGTTGCGTCACCGCCTGCCAGACATCGGCTACAGGCCGAATACCTCGCGCAGCGCCTTGGCATACGCCTGGCTGCCCAGGGTCATGCTGTTGTTGTGCGTACCGCCGGGCACCAGCAGCAACCGCTTGGGTTCGGCCGCGGCATCGAACAGTTCCTGACTGAAACGCGGCGGCACATAACGGTCGTCCAGGCCATGAACGATCAGCACCGGAATCTTGATATCACCGATCTTGTCGATGGAATCGAATTTCTCCGACATGATCCAGCGCACCGGCAGCGAAGTGTTGGCCACTGCCGCTGCTGCAGCAGCCAGGTCGGTGAAGGTCGACTCCACGATCAGCCCGGCAGCCTTCGGCTCATTGCCCTCGGCCAGATGTTCTGCCAGATCCACCGCGATCGCGCCGCCCAGCGAGTGACCATAGATGAAGCGTCGCTCGGTTTTGGGCTGCAACTGCACCAGGCGCTGCCAGGCAGCCTGGGCGTCCTGGTACACGGTGCGCTCGGACGGCAGATCGCCGGGGCTTTCGCCGAATCCGCGGTAATCGATGGCTAGCACCGAGAAACCCAGCTCGCGCAGCTGGCTGATGCGGCGCACCTGTGCGGTCAGGTTCCAGCGTGTACCGTGCAGGTATAGCACCGCCGGTGCATCGGCGCGCGGCGCCGGCCACCACCAGGCATGCAAGTACTGGGTACTGCTCAGGGCCTTCTCCACTGGAATCTGCAATTCGGTGACGCCCGAAGGCAAGCCTGCGTACCAGCTGGCCGTGCCTGGCTCGATGTTGAACAACAACTGCCGCTCTTTGTAGGCCAGTTGCGAACAACCGTAGGGCAGGCCGACACCGATCGCCAGCGCCAGCAGCAGAAAGGGAAGCCAGCGCCGGCGACGGGGCGCGGTGGTAGGTGTTGCCATGCATGCAAACTCCAAGCGGGTCTCTGCACTGGACCTGAACGGGCCCGACGCTGTTCCCTCACGAATTGGTTTCAAGTGGTGTCAGCGCCGGCGTAGGCAGCCACCCGGTTGCCATCGGCGGGACGATCTTCTACTGTCCATCGACTACCGATGATCGCGTTGCCGTCGCAGGCGGCGTTTCAATAAAAAGGACAACACATGAAAATCGTGATGGTGGGGGAGGCCGCAACACATCGCGAGGCGCTCTCCGCAGCTCTGGATTTCCCGACACAGTTCGTCGCGCTGCCCCGCGACGCCCACGAATCGGCCGCCTGGGACGATCAGATCGAAGGTGCCGACGTAGTGGTCTCGATGCGTTTCCAGCGGCGTAGTCCGGCTCCGGCCTTTCGTTTGCTGCACGTGCCCGGTGCCGGGCTGGATGGCATCGATTTCACCGCGCTGCCCGCCGGCGCAACCGTCTGCAATGTGTTCGAGCATGAAATTCCCATGGCCGAATACGCTTTGGCCTGCATGCTCGAACACCAGGTCGAACTGGCGGCCCTGCGAGCTCGCTTCAGTACCGAGCAATGGACGCACGCCTATCTGAAGCGCCAACCGCGCGGCGAGCTGTTCGGCAAGACCGTGGTCATCGTCGGCTTTGGCCGCATCGGCCACGCCGTTGCCAGCCGAGCCCAGGCATTCGGCCTGCACGTCATCGCCATTTCCGCACGCGCCGAAGGTAGACGAGTGGACGGCCCCATGGATGAAGCGTACACACCCGCCGAACTTGGCCAAGTGCTGCCCCGTGCCGATTTCGTCATCCTGACCTGCCCGTTGGACGAGCGTACCCGCGGTTCCTTCGCGGTCGCCCAATTCGCTGCGATGCGCCCTGATGCCGTACTGATCAACATCGCCCGCGCCGCCGTGGTCGATGAGGATGCGTTGTACCACGCCCTGCGCGACCACCTCATCGCCAAGGCCTACCTGGATGTCTGGTACCGCTACCCCAGCGGCGATACCGACCCGGTCGCACCCGCTCACCACCGCTTCGAAGACCTCCCCAATGCCTACTGCACGCCCCACGCCTCCGGCTGGACCCAGGGCCTCTTCGAACGGCGGTACGCCTTCATCGCCGCCAACATCAACCGGCTGCACCAAGGCCAGCCCCTCCAGAACGTCGTTACAAACCCCCGTCCCGTCTAACTCCCGACGCGGCGACACACCCGGCCCCCTGTAGCAGCCGTGCGAGCCGCGTTCGGCCACACCGCAACCTCCCTGAACCACCGCACCTGCTTCCCACATACGCCCCAAATCCTTCCTACACCGCAGCCCCCCAATCCCTCTGCCTGGACGCACCACGGCTTCGCACACTGACGCCTCCTCAAGCTGACCGACAAGGACTGTCGTTTATGACCATTGGCTCATCCCACAACCATCCCGCCGACATCGCGGCCACCTTGCAAACCGCCGCCAGCCTGCCTTGGGCCGCTCGTTTTCCCAACCCTCCGGATCTGTGTTTCGACTACCGTCGTCTGCTCGAGCAAACCGGCGGCATTGCTCGTGGCGGTAACGCACAACACCGCATCTGCATCATTGGCGCGGGCGTCGCAGGCCTGGTGGCAGCCCGTGAGTTGCTGCGCTGCGGCTTCGAACGCATCACCTTGATTGAGCAGTCGCGCCGTCTCGGCGGACGTCATCTGACCGTGCACCCGGACGGTCCGCAATCCACAGCGCCCTCCACGCCTTTCGAAATGGGCGCGATGCGCATGCCCTTTTTCAATCGCAGTGGCGAGGCGCCCGCGCAAGGCCGCTCATTGATGGCGTACTACGCTGGGCTGTACGACCTCAAAACCTCGGACTTCCCGAATCCCGGCACGCCCTTCGTGCGCTCCACCGGTGTTTATCTGCGCGAAGGCCAACTGGCAGGGGAGGGCGAACCCCGGTTGCTGGTCTGGAACAATCCAGAGGGCAGCACGCCACCGCCCACCGCCGCGTTGCAGGCTGTCTACCAGAAATGGAAGCTGTTCGCCGAGCGGATGGCAACGCAGGTCGCCGCCGTGTTCGGCAGCCAAGCATGGCCGACCCTGTGGTCTGCCATCGTCACGCGCTACCAGCATGTGCCATTCCGCGAGCTGGTCCGTTCTGCCGCCATCACCGCCTGGGATCCCGGCAACCCCGGAGACTTCGGCGGGCTGGGCATGTCGGCCGACGAGTCTTCGATTTTCTACGCCATCGGCATAGGCGACGGCAGTTGGGGCGCCTTCTACGACGTCTGCAGCCTGTACCCGCTGCGCACTGCGATCTTCGGCTTCAGCAGTCACCTGCAACTGGTGCATGGCCGCGTCGATGGCCAAGGCAACCCGCTACCAGCTCCTTTCCAAGGCGAGCAAGCCGTGACCGACTCCAAGGGCGTGACGTTCGCTACACCGCGCTACCTGGGTCTGGCCGCGCTGGATGAGTGCCTGATGTTCATGCCTCTGGAAGAAGGCGCTCGCTCGCCTTACGAGCGATTGCGCCAGCAGCCTGCCGGCCTGATCACCGACAGCCCCGTGAACCGCCTCACCCGACTGGCCGATGGCAGCATCGAAGTGGGCTATCGCTGGCATCAGAGCGACGCACTGGCCAGCCGGCAAATGACGGAGCAGTTCGACTCGGTCATCGTCACGGTGCCCTCCTGGATCCTCGAAACACGAATCCAGGTGGAAGGCTTCACTCCAGCCATGCTCCCCCAGACCACCATCAATGCCTACAAGACCGCGCACTGGGAAACCAGCTGCAAAGTCTACGCCCCGCTGAAGAAAACCTTTCTGTCGGCCCATCGTGACATCCCGCAGATTCTCGTCACCGACAGTTTCGTACACGACGTCTATGCCTACCGCTACAACGACAACTATGCCTACGACTGCATCCTGCTCAGCTACACCTGGGAGGACGATGCGACCAAGCTGGCGGCTTTCAGCGATGCCGAGCTGGTCGACAAGTGCATTCGCGAGCTGGACCGCATCCTGCTGCGCTGCAGTAATGTCGGTTCACGTATTTCTCCGTTCATCGACACCGCCAACGCGTGCGTGCAGCGCTGGGTCACGGACCGCAATGCCCTGGGCTGCGCCAAGCTCTACCGCGCCGGGGCCTACCAGGATGCAGTCGGCCTGATGAGCTACAACCGCGACTACAGTGCTCGATCTGGGCTGTACCTGGCGGGTGAGTCCTTTTCGGTCGACGCCGGCTGGACCGAGCCGGCCATGCGCGGGGCCGTCGATGCGGTGATCAACCTCTGCGCCAACCAAGGTGCAGCGTTCAACGGCGGATTCGATCTGTCCCATTACCCTCGGTATGGCACTGAGTCCTGAACCCGATCGAGTTCGTAGGCGTATTGAACGACTTTGTACGGTTGGCAGGATTACTCCTACACCAGCTTGGGAATCGTCCTGTTTTTTAACCCAGACGAATGCGTTTCTATGCGGAGGCAATCCAAAAACAACAAAAAGGTGCCTCCATGTCCTCTGCTTCCGCTATCAGCCCCGTGCGGGTCGCTGTCGTTCAGTTCGATCCGCAATGCGGTGTCGACCACCGCACGTTCAACCTCTCCCATAGCCTGCATCTGGCCCAGCGCGCCGTGGCCGAAGGTGCCCAGTTGATCGTGCTGCCCGAATTGGCCAACACCGGCTACGCCTTCCGCAACCGCGAAGAAGCGTTCGCGTTGGCCGAGACAGTGCCTGAAGGACCCAGTGCTCAGGCCTGGATCGAGTTTGCGCGCGAACACTCGGTCTACCTTGCCGCCGGCCTGGCAGAGCGTGACGGTCACAAGCTCTACGACTGCGCCGTGCTGGTCGGCCCCGATGGTTTCATCGGCAAGTACCGCAAGGCGCATCTGTGGAACCTGGAGAAGCTCTGGTTCAGTCCCGGTGACCTCGGCTTTCCAGTGTTCGAGACGCCCATCGGGCGCATCGGCCTGATGATCTGCTGGGACGTCTGGTTCCCGGAAGTACCGCGTCTGCTCAGCCTGCAAGGAGCCGACATCATCTGCAGCCTGAACAACTGGGTCTGGACGCCACCGCCGCTGTTCGATGAAACCGGCAAATGCATGGCGTCTTACCTGACCATCACTGCCGCCCACGTCAACAACACCTTCATCGCCGCCGCCAACCGCATCGGCACCGACCGCGGCGATCGCTTCCTCGGCTGCTCGTTGATAGCCGGCACCAACGGTTGGCCGCTCAGCGAAGTGGCCGGCGCCGAAGAGGAAACTATCCTCTTTGCCGACATCGACCTGGTCTCGGCACGCAGCGCACCGATCTGGAACAGCCTCAATGATCTTCCACGCGACCGCCGGGTCGACCTGTACGGCTCGATGCTGGGCTATGACCGCCATGCTGCATTGCCGCGCTGAGGAGGACCGTCCATGGATACCTCTCTGCACGACACACCAACGCGCGCATCCAGCGGGACCCTGACAGGTTTGCTGGTGCTGTCTCTGGCGATCACGCTGACCGTGATCAGCGGCAAGCTGCTGGCCGTCGATGCGCTGTGGCCCGGCTATGGCGACATGATGGCTAACCTCCACCATCCGGCGGCCTGGTGGCGCTGGATAGTCGGCGATATCAGCGAAGTGGCGTTCTACAAACACGAGTTCGCCTCCATCGGCTTGCTCGCCGGCGCCGGGCTGGGCTGGTGGGCCAATCGCACCGGCAAACGCTGGCAGGGTTTCGCAATCTGCTACGGCACCGGCCTGTGGCCATGGGTGGTGACCAGTTCGCTGCTGGGTCTGGGCCTGGGCAACCTGCTCTGGGGCTGGACGCTGTCGGCCGATACCTGGCAGCCAACCTTCGTCGCCTTCGTTTCCATGCCGGCGGCCACCGTACTGCTGTTCGGCCGTGGCTGGCGTGTGGCGCTCACTGGAGCTGTCATGGGCGCCGTGCTGATCACGCCAGCCTGCCTGTTGATCGTCAAGTACGTGTGCACCCCGCTGGCCTTGCCGGTGGTGATCGGCAATGTCACGGGCATGGCAGTGGGCAGCGTCATCGGCTTCCTGCTGTGCAAACGCTTCCCGGCCCTGGTGAAACCCGATGCGACGCCCTCGACAGCGCCACCGGTGGTGGCAGCGACCCCGGACTACGGGGTGCGCTGGACCTTGCGGCGCATCCTTGCCGACTTCTCCGAGGCGCCGTTCTTCGGCAACGAGTGGGCCAGCCTGGGGTTGGTGCTGGGCGCGCTGCTGGCCCTGATGCTCAATCCGGCCAGCCCGTTCTACGGTTCCGGCTGGCTGTTGCAGTTGTTGGCGGCGCAAACCCTCGCCTCGGCACTGGGCGTGCTCATCTGGCGTCATCAATGGATAGCCCGCGGCTGGTACCCGACCTACATACCAGTGGTCTCGGTAGCCCCCGCCGCGATTCTGGTCCATGGTGGCAGCCTGCCGGTGATCATCCTCAGTGCCGCACTGGGCGCATTGCTGGCGCCGCCACTGGCCGTCGCCATCAGTCAGCGGTTACCGTCCTATATGCATGGCTACATCGGTAACGTGCTGTCCATGGCCATCAGCACCTTGCTCATCCTGCCACTGATCGGCCTGATCATCGGCAGTCCCAACCTTTGACGGAGAACCGCCCATGGCTCTACCCAAACTGTCCGTAGGTGCCCTGGGCGGCACCATCAGCATGCAGACCCAGCCCACTGGTGCAGGTGTTCAGCCCAGCCTGAGCGGGCAGGGCATGGTGGATCTGCTGCCGCAACTCACGTCTCTGGCCGAGGTTCAGGTGCACACGCTGAACCTGTTGCCCAGCGCCTCCCTGAGCTTCCAGGCGTTGCTCGATGCCCTGGATTGGGCACGCGGCTGCATCGCCGCCGGTTCGGTGGGCGTGGTCATCAGCCAGGGTACCGACACTTTGGAGGAGGCCGCATTCTTTCTCGACCTGCTCTGGGATCTGGACGAGCCCCTGGTCCTGACCGGCGCCATGCGCGCGGCATCCCATTGCGGTGCCGACGGCCCGGCCAACCTCCTCGCCGCAGGGCAAGTGGCGCTGGCTGAACGCAGTCGTGGTCGTGGCGTGCTGGTGGTAATCAACGATCAGGTGCACGCCGCATCGCGAGTACGCAAGGTCGCCGCCTTGGCAATGGATGCCTTCGCCTCGTCGCCCTTCGGCCCGGTTGGACTGATGGTCGAAAACCAGGTGCATTACGCCGCTCCACCCCCGGCTCGCCACTGTGTGCCGTATCCCACTCGAACCGATCACAGCGTGTTGCTTCTGGAAGCAGCGTTGGATGCAGACACCCTCTTGCTCGACAGGGTCGTCGACGTCGGGTATCAAGGCCTGGTCATTGCCGGCTTTGGCGCTGGTCATGTTTCGCAGCGCTGGGCCACCTGCTTGCAGGCCATTGCCCAGCACCTGCCGGTGATAGTCGCTACCCGCACCGGCCAGGGTCCCACCGCCTGTGGCAGCTACGGCTTTGTCGGCGGCGAAATCGATCTGCAAGCCAAGGGTGCAGTCATGGGCAGCTTTCTCTGCCCACGCAAGTGCAGGATCCTGCTTTGGACCCTGCTCGGCAGCGGCCAGCAGGGTGCCCTGCAAGCCTACCTCGCTCACTTGGGCGACTAGGCCGCGGCAGATCCGGGGACATCGTCGACGCTGGCGGCTACAATGCGAGCATTCTTTTGATGACCCGATCGAGCAGACCATGGCCTACAACATCAGCAACGACGCGCTGACCGACGAACAACTGGATTACGTGGAAGAGGTGCTGGGGCAATACGCCAGCGAAACATCGGTCGGCAGCATTTCCGAGCTCGACGGTTTCTTTGCTGCCATCGTTTCAGGTCCACAGGCGATCGCCTTCGACGACTGGTACGCAGCGCTGTGGGGTGGTCCCGACCAACTGCCGGTCTTCAAGGATGACAAGCAGTTCCAGAAATTCTTCGATCTGCTCATCCAGCACATGAACCAACTGGCCATGCTGTTGGAGGAAGACTTCGAAAACTTCGCGCCGATCTTCAATCTGTTCGACGATGAGGAAGTCGTCAGCGTCGAGGACTGGTGCTACGGCTACGAGCGCGGTGTCGTGGTGGGCGGCAGCTGGCTCGACATGCCCGACCAGGAACAAGACCTGCTCGCGCTGATCACCTTGCACACACAGGGCGTCGACCTGCTCAAACGCGACGGTTCGGGCGAAGAGCTGGATGCCGAAGAAGCCATGGAAATGATCCAGATGGCCGCGATCCGTCTGCACCAGTATTGGTTCGAGCGTCGTCCGAGCAACACCCCGGTCATCGCCGAAACCAAAGCCGGGCGCAACGATCCCTGCCCGTGCGGCAGTGGCAAGAAATTCAAGCAGTGCTGCCTGCATTGAGGATCGAACACTGCGCACCGATTGCAAGTGGGTGATTTTTTTACCATTGGCGGCAAATTGCCGTTGACAGCGGCGCGTCAATCCGTAGAATTGCGCGCCACAGCAGGCACGTAGCTCAGTTGGTTAGAGCACCACCTTGACATGGTGGGGGTCGTTGGTTCGAGTCCAATCGCGCCTACCAAACAAATCCGCTCTGCTGGGCGGTGCAGAAGGGCGATCCGAAAGGGTCGCCCTTTTTCGTTTACGCGCAATAGGCTTGCACGCACTTGCCCCCAGTGGCCCGTGGCGCGCATTATTCCGATCATTTCTTCGACTTGGCCCATTGCATGACTCACAGCCCGGCTCCATCGCCTATCGACGAGTCCGAACGCTTGGCTGCGCTCGAGCATCTGAGTGTGCTGGACAGTCCCCCTGAGCCTGGTTTCGACGATATCGTCCACCTGGCGACACACCTTTGCGGCACACCCATTGGCCTGGTGTCGCTGGTGGACCGTGAACGTCAGTGGTTCAAGGCCTGTGTAGGGCTCGACGTCTCCCAGACTCACCGCGACCTGGCGTTCTGTGCCCATGCCATTCTGGCGCCCGATACCGTGATGATCGTGCCGGACACCCATCTCGACCCGCGCTTCATGAACAGTCCGCTCGTATTGGGCCCACCCTACATTCGTTTCTATGCCGGCGCGCCGATCATCACGCGCCAAGGCTCGGCACTGGGCACCGTGTGCGTTATCGACACCGTGCCGCGCACGTTGGATGCACCACAGTGCAACGCCTTGCAGGCCCTGGCCCGGCAGACGGCAGCGCAGTTGGAGCTACGCGTGCTCAACGAAGAGCGCGAACAACAGACCCTCGCCTTGTCCCGCCAGTTGGACAATGCGTTGGGTGAGCACCAGCAAACCCTGCAGACTTTGCGCCACGCTCAGCGAATATCCTCGCTGGGGCAGCTCACCGCTGGCATCGCCCACGACTTCAACAATTTGCTGCAAGCGGTCAGTGCCAGCCTGCAAATGACCCGCCTCAAGGCACGCAAACCCCTGGAAGTCGAACGCCTCACCGAGATCGGTTTGCAGGCGGTGCGGCAGGGCGCGCAACTGATTCACCATCTGCTCGCTTTCGCCCGTCGCGAAGAGCCCAGCGTGCAGGCGGTAAAGCTCGACGAGCGGATCGAGCACAACAGCGATCTGTTCGGCCGTGCGCTGGGCGCCACTACCCAGGTGCTGCTGGATCTGCAGGCACCCGCCCACGCAGTGATGTGCGACGCCCATCAACTGGACGCCGCCTTGCTCAATCTGCTGGTGAATGCCCGCGATGCCCTGCGTGGTGCCGGACAGATTCGAGTTGCGACCTGTCTGCGAGTGGTCTGCGGCGACGCGCAGCTGGCCGACGGTGACTACCTTTGCCTGAGCGTTGCCGACGACGGCCCCGGCATTCCTGAAGACGTACTGGCCCAGGTTTTCGAACCCTTCTATACCACCAAGGCCTCAGGGCAGGGCACAGGACTGGGCTTGTCGCAGGTCTATGGGTTTGCGTTGAGCGCCGAGGGTATCGCTCGGATTGAAAGCCGGGCCGGCGAGGGCACCACGGTTACCCTTTGGCTGCGATGCATCGAGGCGGTATAGCCAATCGCTTACACGCGGTGGCTACAATCGCCTCTATTGCGACCTTCACCACAGCAGTATTCTAGCCTCACTAACTGAGACGAAGGATACGACTCAGGGTCAGGGACGACCGGCCATTGCAAGGAAGCTGCTGACAGGATGTTGGAATGGCTAGACAAAAAACCCGCTTCGGCGGGTTTTTTGTTGGGCGCAGTTTTTCTCCGCCATCGCGGCAGGACCTGTCTGCCGCGATAGGCAGATCCGGTTACTTGCCTGCCACGATCCGCTTGACCATGGCTGCGTGACCACTCGCATCGCTGGCACGGGAAATCACCTGGACAACCGACATGGTCTGGCCTGATCCCGCCACAAAGGTGGTGGTCATGGTTGCACCGCCACCCATGGTCGCAGTGCTGTCTATCTGCTCCACACCCAGCTTGCGCAAGGTGATGCGCTTTTCGGCCGTTTTCTTGAAATCAGGCAGTGCGCTTGCCTGCTGCTCGATGAAGCCCGCGGTGGCGCCGGTCAGAAATTCATCGTCGTTGTCGGCGGCATGCCCACCCTTGGGAATGGGCAGTTCGGTGGTCACTACTACACGTTTCTCACTGTCATTCATGTACATCATCCCCTTGGCGCCCGCCGCATCGCTTTTCGGATCCGCGGGGGGCAGTGGGTTGACGGTATAGCCAGCTGGCAGGGTAAACATGAATTTGCCATCAAGCGTCTTGACGGTCTGTGTCTTCGGCGCGCTCGGTGCCGGCTTGGCGGCCCAGGCCACATTGGCCAGGCCCAGCGTTAAAGCGAGAAACAGGCAGGTGCGGCGCATTGACGAAACTCCAATAGGGTCAGGAGTGGGATCCTACTCCAGACCCTTTGGCTTGAGAACGCGCGCGAACCTCACTTATCCAGTGCCTGCACCAGCTCGTGCGCGAACCTTACCCGCGCTTCGTTCGGATAATTCTTGTTAGCCAACACGACCACCCCGATTCCCTTCGACGGTACGAACGCCACATACCCGCCAAACCCGTTGGTGGCTCCCGTCTTGTTGATCCATGCCTCGCCCAGCGGCTGCAGCGGATTGGTAGGCTGGGTTTCCAGGGCCACTGCGTTGGAGTTGCCTTGCACCAGGGTGTCGAGCGCCACTGGATAGCCGTATTGTTCCCAGATCAATCCCTGCGTCATGCCGCCTACCCTGAAGTAGCCCTGCTGCGTGGCCTTCAGCGCTTCACGAAGTTTCGCCGGTACCGTCACCGTACCCATCTGTGCCTGCAGGTAGTGAAGCATGTCGCGGGCACTGGACTTGAAACCATAGGCCTCATCGGCCAGTACCGCAGGATTCAGCCGTACGGGCTGATCTTGCTTGTCGTAACCCTGCGCATACAACGGCAACTGGTCAGCGGGTACATCCAGATAGGTATGGGCGAGGCCCAGGCCCGGAAGCAGTGTGTCGTGCACGGCCTGGGCGAAGGAAATATTCATGCTTTTGGCAGCGATCAGTCCGAGCAGGCCGATGCTGGGGTTCGCATAGCTGCGCTGGGTACCCGGCGCATAGCAGGGTCGCCAGTCGCGAAAGTACGTCATCAGTTGCGCATCGTTCTGGATGTCATCCGGCAGTTGCAAAGGGAATCCGCCAGCACTGTGAGTGCCCAGATCAGCCAGCGTCACCTGATCCAGCGGTGTGCCGCGCAACGCTGGCAGATATTGGCCAGGATGATCGCTCAATGACAGCTTGCCATTGGCCTGTGCATAGGCGGCCAAGGCGGCAGTGAAAGTCTTGCTGATCGAACCCAGCTCGAACAGTGTGTCCGCAGTAACAGGTGTCCGTGCCTCTCGCGAAGCCAGTCCATAGTTGAAGAACATCTGCTGACGCCCATCGGTCACCGCGATCGCCATGCCGGCGATGTTGTACTGACTCATCAGGGACTCGGCCCGAGCCTTGACCAGGGTTTCGACTGCGGATGGCGCAGCCTGGACGCTTGCCCCCGTCCACGCCGTCGCGAATGCCACCAGGCATCCAATGGTCATGAGTGTGCGGGATCTGCCCATGAATGACTCCTTTGTTGTTTTGATCGGTACTGATTGTCTCTGTCTAGACGCTCTATTATCCCGGCATCTCGCTTTCCCGTGCCAGCCGCTATGATGGGGCGTCTGTGAAAACGCCGCGAGGAATCATGAAATCAACAACCTGCATGCTTCTGGCACTGCTGGCTCCGTTGTACGCCCACGCCGCGGGCGACGCTGTGGCCGGTCGGGCCACATTCGAAAAGAACTGTGGTGGCTGCCACAAGGTTGGCCGAGGAGCCCAGGCCGCCTTCGGTCCGCAACTCAACGGAGTGATCGGCCGTCCCGCGGGAAGCACGAACGACTACAGCTATTCAGCCGAAATGAAGAACTCGGGCATTGTCTGGACTCCCGAGAAGATCGCAGCCTTCGTCGAGGCACCCAGCGATGTGGTGCCCGGCACCAAGATGCGCCTGTGGTGGTTCGGCAACGACCAAAAAATGGCTGACCTGCTCGAGTACCTCAAGAGTAATCCGTAGGACAGGTACCACGCGGTGGGATTGGGCAGGGGACTGACATTTAGGCGGCATCCTACAGTTAAGTATGAAACCCCACCCTTGGCAGTCTGGCCCGTCTTCGTATCATTGAGCGCTTCCATCACGGAGGACTGAATGGCGAAGGTGACAGTATTGATCGGGGTGGCAACGTTGTGTCTTGTGGCCTGTGCACCGAGCGGGCAGTACCCGCCCAATGGAATGAATACGCCGGATCCCTGGCGCAAGGGGCCGGCCGCGTACCGTGAACTGCCCATGGGCGACCCAAAGCGGCAGCATCTGTGCCAGTTGGAGTCGAGTCGACCTGAGTGCGAGCTGGTCCCGCCAGGACCTTGAGTCGCCAAATGGTCAATTGATCCACAGTCGTAAAAAACTTCCCGAGGGCTGTTGACTCCCCTGCAAAATCTTGTAATATGCGCCTCCCGCTGACGAGCAATCGAAAGCGCAAGCGGTTGAAGTTGTTAGAGATTCTCAAAAAACTTCTAAATAAACGCTTGACAGAATATGAGGCCAGCGTAGAATGCGCGCCTCGGTTGAGACGAAAGAATCAACCCACCGCTCTTTAACAATTGAATCAAGCAATTCGTGTGGGTGCTTGTGAGTTAAGACTGTTAGTCAA
>NZ_LMOC01000008.1:0-545556 GCF_001423465.1 Pseudomonas sp. Leaf129
CGAAGCACTTCCTCACTGCCTGAACGACTAACTCATTGATTAACAAGGCGTTTATCGTTTCGGCTGCGCCGGAAGTGGGGCGAATTATAGACAGATCTGGAGGTGCGTCAACCGCTAATTTCAAAAATCTGTCATATAAGGTCAAAAGCAAAGGGCGGGCCTGTCGGCCCGCCCTTTGTTACTGCAAGAATCGCAACTCAAAGACTCGGGAAAGCAAACTGCGAGGCTTCGTGGCTGGCGCGTTGCGGCCAGCGTTGTGTGATGGCTTTGCGGCGTGTGTAGAAACGCACGCCGTCTGGCCCATAGGCGTGCAGGTCGCCGAAGAGTGAGCGCTTCCAGCCGCCGAAGCTGTGATAGGCAACCGGTACGGGCAAGGGTACGTTGACGCCGACCATGCCGACTTCGATCTCGTCGCAGAACAGGCGCGCCGCTTCACCGTCGCGGGTGAAGATGCAGGTGCCGTTGCCGTATTCGTGGTCGTTGATCAGTTGCATGGCCTGTTCGAGGCTGTCGACACGGACGATGCACAGTACTGGCCCGAAGATTTCCTCTTTATAGATGCGCATCTGCGGGGTGACGTGGTCGAACAGGCAGCCGCCGAGGAAGAAACCTTCTTCGTTGCCTGCCACACTCAGACCGCGGCCATCCACGACGAGTTTGGCACCGGCCCGCTCGCCGTCGTCGACGTAGCCCGACACCTTGTCACGTGCCTGGGCAGTCACGAGGGGGCCCATGTCCAGGCCGCAGGAGGTACCGGCGCCGATCTTCAGGGCCTTGATCTGCGGAGTCAGTTTGGCCACAAGAGCGTCGGCAACCTGGTCACCGACACAGACGGCGACCGAGATGGCCATGCAGCGCTCACCGCAGGAACCGTAGGCCGCACCCATCAGGGCGCTGACCGCGTTGTCCAGATCGGCGTCGGGCATCAGTACCGCATGGTTCTTCGCGCCACCCAGGGCCTGGACGCGCTTGCCCCGGCGAGTGCCCTCGCTATAGATGTACTCGGCGATGGGTGTGGAGCCGACGAAGCTCAACGCCTTGACCTCGGGTGCTTCGATCAGGGCATCCACTGCGACCTTATCGCCGTGTACGACGTTGAGCACGCCGGCTGGCAGGCCTGCTTCCAGCAACAGTTGGGCTATATAGAGTGTGGAGCTGGGGTCGCGCTCGGACGGCTTGAGGATGAAGCAGTTGCCGCAGACGATGGCCAGCGGGTACATCCACAAGGGAACCATGGCCGGGAAGTTGAACGGCGTGATACCGGCGACGATACCCAAGGGCTGGAAGTCGGACCAGGCATCGATGTTCGGGCCGACGTTGCGGCTGTACTCGCCCTTGAGCACTTCGGGGGCTGCGCAGGCGAATTCGACGTTTTCGATGCCGCGCTTGAGTTCGCCTGCGGCGTCCTCCAGGGTCTTGCCATGCTCTTCACTGATCATCTGGGCAATCTTGGCTTCGTTCTGCTCGAGCAGTTGCTTGAAGCGGAACATCACCTGGGCGCGCTTGGCCGCCGGGGTCTTGCGCCAGGCCGGGAAGGCGGCCTTGGCGGAGTCGATGGCCTGTTGCACGGTTTCGCGGCTGGCCAATTGGAGGGTGCGGATAGGTTGGCCGGTCGATGGGTTGAAGACGTCGGCCGTGCGGTCGCCACTGGAGACCAGATCGCCATTGATCAAGTGTTGGATAGTGCTCATGCAAAGGGCTCCTGATAAAAGGGGTCAGTCGATCTGGTTGAGGGCTTCGCCCACGGCGTCGAACAGGCGATCGAGGTCTTGTGGCTGGGCATTGAAGGTAGGGCCGAACTGCAGGGTGTCACCGCCGAAGCGGACGTAGAAGCCGGCTTTCCACAACTTCATGGACGCTTCGTAGGGGCGCACAATGGCGTCGCCATCCCGGGGCGCCAGCTGGATCGCACCGGCGAGGCCGTAGTTGCGGATGTCGACGATGTTCTTCGCCCCCTTGACGCCGTGCAGCACGCCTTCGAAATGCGGTGCCAGTTCAGCGGCGCTCTGCACCAGGTTTTCGCGCTGCAGCAGGTCGAGTGCGGCAAGGCCGGCGGCGCAGGCTACAGGGTGGGCCGAGTAGGTATAGCCGTGGGGGAATTCCACGGCGTACTCGGGCGTCGCCTGGTTCATGAAGGTCTGGTAGATCTCGGTGCTGGCGATGACGGCGCCCATCGGGATGGCGCCGTTGGTGATCTGCTTGGCGATGCACATCAGATCCGGCGTCACGCCGAAGGTGTCGGCGCCGAACATGGCGCCGGTGCGACCGAAACCGGTGATGACTTCGTCGAAGATCAGCAGGATGTTGTGCTGGTCGCAGATCTCGCGCAGGCGCTTGAGGTAGCTCTTGGGCGGCGGTATGACGCCTGCGGAACCTGCCATGGGCTCGACGATCAGGGCGGCGATGTTGGAGGCGTCGTGCAGCTCGATGACCTTGAGCATTTCGTCGGCCAGGGCGATGCCGCCCTCCTCCGGTGATCCCTTGGAGAAGGTATTGCCCGGCAGCAGGGTATGGGGGATGTGGTCCACATCCATCAATTGACCGAACATCTTGCGGTTGCCGTTGACTCCACCCAGGCTGGTGCCGGCCACGTTGACGCCGTGGTAGCCGCGGGCGCGGCCGATCATCTTGGTCTTGGTGGCCTGGCCTTTCAGGCGCCAGTAGGCGCGAACCATTTTCACGGCCGTGTCGCAGCACTCGGAGCCGGAGTTGGTATAGAAGACGTGGTTGAGGGTGCCGGGGGTCAGGTCGGTGATCTTTTCCGCCAGCTGGAACGACAACGGATGGCCGTACTGAAACGCGGGCGAGTAGTCGAGCACGCCGAGTTGGCGCGACACCGCTTCCTGGATTTCCTTGCGCGTATGGCCTGCACCGCAGGTCCACAGACCGGAAAGGCTGTCGTAGATCTGGCGGCCCTTGTCATCGGTCAACCAACTGCCCTGGGCCGTGACGATGATCCGAGGATCACGTTGGAAGCTGCGGTTGGCGGTGTACGGCATCCAGTGAGCGTCCAGCTTGAGCTGGCTGGTCACGCCGACGGGGGCGTTCTCGGGCATGTTCATGGGCACAAACCTCTTTGAGCGATTGAAGACGCGATGACAAGCGTGTTGCCCCTAAGGTGTCACGGCGATAAAGTCTGGAAAATTCAACTTTTGCGATCTTCAGTCAGGCAATCACTAAACTATGAGCCGCCGTCCCGATCCCCTCTCGCAGGTCAGTGATTTCGATATTCGCCTGCTGCGCATCTTCCGCAGCGTAGTGGAGTGCGGCGGTTTCTCTGCGGCGGAGAACGTGCTCGGCATCGGTCGCTCAGCGATCAGTCAGCAGATGAGCGATCTGGAGCAGCGCCTGGGTCTGCGCCTGTGCCAGCGGGGGCGGGCCGGTTTTTCGCTGACCGAGGAAGGCCGTGAAGTCTATCAATCGGCCTTGCAGATGCTGGGTGCGGTGGAGAGTTTTCGCACCGAGGTCAATGGCCTGCATCGTCATTTGCGTGGTGAACTCAACATTGGCCTGACCGACAACCTGGTGACGCTGCCGCACATGCGCATCACCCATGCGTTGGCGCAGTTGAAGGATCGAGGACCGGACGTGCGCATTCAGATCCGCATGATTGCCCCGAGCCAGGTCGAACAAGGGGTGCTGGACGGCAGCTTGCACGTGGGTGTGGTGCCGCAGGCCAGTCCGCTGTCCGGGCTTGAATACCAGCCGTTGTACAGCGAGCGCTCGCTGCTGTACTGCGCGGTGGGCCATCCGCTGTTCTACGCCGACGATGCGCAACTGGACGATGCACGGCTCGATGCCCAGGAGGCGATCGCGCCGACCTTCCGCTTGCCGGCCGAGATTCAGGCGCGTTACCAGGCACTGAACTGCACGGCCAGCGCGTCGGATCGCGAGGGCATGGCGTTCCTGATTCTGACCGGGCGCTACATTGGCTATCTGCCCGACCACTACGCAACGTTCTGGGTGCAACAGGGACGACTGCGCGCGCTCAAGGCGGCCGAACGGTTCTACGATCTGAGCCTATCCTGGGTCACTCGCAAGGGGCGACGCCCGCATTTAGTGCTCGAAAGCTTTCTGGAAAGTTTGTACGAGACACGATGATTTCCCTATCTCGTTGATCTCTTTGGCGTTGTGAACCTGACACGATCAAAACCTGAGCAGTTGGACAGCTTTTTGCACGGCTGCTTTGCAAAGCGAGGGCTGAATCCAGTCCACCCACCGTGCCAAGAGTTCGACGCCATGCCCACCGATACTGCACTGCCCAGCGAATTGATCTACGGTCTGCACGACCGTCCGGCCCCCATGACTTCGATGCTGGCGGCGCTTCAGCACGTACTCGCTGCGTTCGTCGGGATCATCACGCCGCCACTGATCATTGGCTCGGCGCTGGGCCTGGGCACTCATTTGCCGTACTTGATTAGCATGGCGCTGTTGGTGTCCGGCATCGGCACGTTCATCCAGGCTCGCCGTCCGTTCGGCATCGGCGCAGGCATGATCTGTTTGCAAGGCACCAGTTTCGCCTTTCTGGGGGCGGTGCTGTCGGCCGGCTTCATCGTCAAGCAACGCGGGGGCAGCCCGGAAGACATTCTGGCGATGATTTTTGGGGTGTGCTTTTTCGGCGCGTTGGTGCAGATCGTGCTGAGTCGCTTCATCGGTCAATTGCAACGGGTCATTACCCCGCTGGTGACAGGCATCGTCATTACGCTGATTGGCGTGAGCTTGATCAAGGTCGGTATCACCGACCTGGGCGGAGGCTTCAACGCACCGGACTTCGGTGCGCCGGGTAACCTCGCCCTGGGCGCGTTCGTGTTGGTGGTGATCATTCTGCTCAACCGCAGCGCCGCAACCTGGTTGCGGCTGTCGGCGATCATCATCGGCCTTGCGGTGGGCAGCCTGGCCGCCTGGTTCAGTGGCAAGCTAGTGATCCAACCGCTACCCGAACTGCCGCTGATCAGTGTGCCGGTGCCTTTCAAGTTCGGTTTCGCTTTCGATTGGACGGCGTTTCTACCCGTGGCGCTGATCTATCTGATCAGTACACTGGAGACGGTGGGCGACTTGACGGCCAATTGCATGTTGTCGCGACAACCCATCAGTGGGCCGAGCTATATCGAACGGCTCAAAGGTGGCGTGCTGGGCGACGGCGTGAGCTGCATGCTGGCCGCTACATTCAGCGCCTTTCCCAACACGACGTTCGCGCAAAACAACGGGGTGATCCAACTCACGGGCGTGGCCAGCCGCTACGTGGGGCTGTACATCGGCGTCGTGCTGATGCTGCTCGGGCTGTTGCCGATGATCGGTGCTGTGCTGCAGCAGATTCCCAAGCCGGTGCTGGGGGGTGCCACCCTGGTGATGTTCGGCAGCGTGGCGGCCGCCGGGGTACGGATTCTGGCGCAGTCGCCGCTGGATCGGCGCAACATGCTGATCATCGCCACCTCGTTCGGCGTGGGCCTGGGTGTGGCCGCGCAGCCCCAGCTGCTGCACCGCATGCCGCAATTGGTGCAGAACCTGTTCGACTCGGCGATCACCAGTGGCGGCGTCACCGCGCTGATCATGTGCCTGCTGCTGCCGGAGCCCAAACGCAGCGGTGAAGAGCCAACGCAGCGCCTGGAAAACGAGCCGGTTTGAGGCGACATTTTCGCAACGACGCTTGTCGGATCCAGGCAGGTGCGTTATCAACGCATCTGCCCTACCCACACGATTTGCTCGGAACCGCCCCATGATGCTTGAAGTCCCCGCGCACAGCGCCTCGGCCAATGGCAAGCCTGCCAGCCGCATCCGCCAGAAAAATGAGGAAGCGATTCTCAAGGCAGCCGAAGACGAGTTCGCCCGGCACGGTTTCAAGGGCACGAGCATGAATACCATCGCGCTCAACGTCGGGCTGCCCAAAGCCAATCTGCATTATTACTTCACCAACAAACTGGGGCTGTACATCGCGGTGCTGAGCAACATCATCGAGCTGTGGGACAGCACCTTCAATACCTTGAGTGCCGAGGACGATCCGGCGCAGGCCTTGACCCGTTACATTCGCGCCAAGATGGAGTTTTCCCGACGTCAGCCACTGGCGTCGCGGATCTTCGCCATGGAGATCATCAGCGGTGGCGAGTGCTTGACCGAATACTTCAACCAGGACTATCGCAGCTGGTTCACGGGGCGCGCCGCCGTGTTCCAGGCGTGGATCGATGCCGGTAAAATGGACCCGGTCGACCCTGTGCACCTGATCTTCCTGCTGTGGAGCAGTACTCAGCATTACGCCGACTTTGCCACGCAGATCTGCCGGGTGACCGGACAGGCGCGGCTGACGCGAGAGGATTTCGAGCAAGCCGGTGACAACCTGATCCGCATCATCCTCAAGGGATGCGGACTGACCCCTGCAGTCTGATCACTGCAACAGCCAAGAGATAGCGATGCCTTCCACCCTGCTGGGCCCTTGCGAGTTCCGCGAGGAGATTCGCAAGAGTCGATTCATCACCCTCGCCGCACCCATTGCCAGCGTGCAGGACGCCCAGGCGTTCATCGAACGGAACAGCGATCTGGCGGCCACTCACAATTGCTGGGCGTGGAAACTGGGCGACCAGTACCGCAGCAACGATGACGGCGAGCCGGGCGGTACGGCGGGCCGACCCATTCTGGCGGCCATCGAGGCGCAGGATTGCGACCAGGTGGTGGTGCTGGTGATTCGCTGGTACGGCGGTATTCAGCTGGGCACCGGAGGATTGGCCCGCGCCTATGGCGGGGGGGCGAACAAATGTCTGCAACAGGCCCCCAAGCGCCTGCTGATCGCGCGGGTGGCGGTGTCGTGTTCCTGCACGTTCAGCGAGCTGACCCTGGTCAAGCTTCGCGTGGCCGAGGCTGAAGGGCTGGTGACTGCGGAAGATTTCACCAGCAATGGTGTCGATCTGCAGTTGGCAGTGGCCAGTGAAGTCATCCCGACCCTGGCGCAGCAGTTGGCCGACCTTTCGCGGGGGCGGATAGTGCTGCAAGACGCTGCTTCATGAACCTGCGGCCTGTCCACGGTGAGTGCTAGTCTGTTTCCTTTTTCAGGAGCGTCGCGATGACAACTGCAAAGAAAGCGCTGGTGATCGGTGCCTCCCGTGGCCTGGGCCTGGGGCTGGTGGAACGCTTGAGCGAGGATGGCTGGGAAGTGACGGCCACGGTTCGTGATCTGGGCAATGTCCCGGCAGGGCTGACGGCCACCGGGGCCAAGGTGGAAGCGCTGGAGATGACTCGGCTGGAATCGATGGATGCATTGGCCCAGCGTCTGCAGCAGCAGCGCTTCGATCTGCTGTTCATCAATGCCGGGGTGTCCGGGCCGGCGGGCTACAACACCGATCAGGCCAGCGATGCGGAAATCGGCGAGCTGTTCGTCATCAATGCCGTGGCGCCGATCCGCTTGGCCCAGCGATTGGCAGGCAATGTCGCCGACGGCGGTGCGATTGCGTTCATGAGTTCGGTGCTCGGTAGCGTGGCGATGCCCGAAGGGTCGCCCATGGCGTTGTACAAGGCGAGCAAGGCGGCCTTGAATTCGATGACTAATACGTTCGTGACCGAGCTGGCGCGGCCTGCGCTGACGGTACTGGCGATGCACCCGGGATGGGTGAAGACCGACATGGGCGGTGAAGGTGCCAGTCTGGACGTTGCCACCAGTACCCGGGGATTGGTGGATGTGATCACCGGGCAGTTGGGCAAGGGTGGGTTGCAGTTTCTGGATTACCGGGGGCAGAAGATTGAGTGGTGAGGGGCTTGCAGGGGTACAGGGGTATCAGAGGAGGCCTCTTCGCGGGCAGAGGGCTCGCCGCCCGCCCCGCTCCCACAAGGTGTTAGGTGTTGATTAGAGGCCCAGGATCGATAGCATGATGAAGGTGGCGAACAGGACGAAGTGAGTCATGCCTTCGATGGCGTTGGTTTCGCCGTCGTTGAGGTTGATGGCGCAGATCAGCAGGGTGATAAAGATCATCACGGTCTGGACCGGGGTCATGGCCATCTGGAAGGGCTGGCCGCTGTACAAGGCCAGGCCTTCCATAACCGGTACGGTGAGGATCACCGTCGACAGCGAGGCGCCCAGTGCGATGTTGACCACCGACTGCATGCGGTTGGCCAAGGCTGCGCGCAAGGCGGTAAGAATTTCCGGTGCGGCGGAAATGGCGGCTACCAGAATGGCCGTTACCACGGGTGGCGCGCCGGTGCCTTCCAGACCCAGGTCGATGGTCTTGGACATGACTTCGGCCAGCGCACCGATGATGACGATACCGAACACCAGCGTCCCCACCGACCAGCCCAGGTGAACCGGCTTTTCGGGTTCCGTGGTCACGCCCTTGCGCTTCTTCTTTTCCGGGTAGTTGTAGCTGAAGAAGTAGCTGTGCGGGCCGACCTGCATGCGCAGGAACAGCGCGTAGAGCACCAGCATGGCACCGATGGTGAAGCCCGAATAGACCTTCCAGTTGCCCTCGGGGATGAACTCGGGGACCACCATGGACACGCCCATGGCGGTGAGGATCATGACGCTGTAGCTGCGCGCGGAATCGTCGTTGTAGGACTGCTCGCCGTGCTTGAGACCACCCATCAGTGCGGCGAGGCCGAGGATGCCGTTGATGTCGAGCATCACCGCCGAATAGATGGTGTCACGCACCAGGGTCGGGGACGGCTCATTGCTCATCATGATGCCCAGTACCACCACTTCGACCAGTACCGCCGAGAGGGTGAGGATCATGGTGCCGTAGGGGTCGCCAAATTTTTCGGCAAGCAATTCGGCATGTCCCGCCACGCGCACCGAGGCGAAGATGATCGCCACGACCAGAGCGATGCCTGCGCCCAGTGCCACGCCTTGGCCGTGGCTGAGCAGGTAGTGCTCGGCCGGAAAGGCGACGCATGCGGCGATCACCGCCAGAAGTAGAAATTTTTCCTGCTTGAGTAACGCGATCATGGCCTGCCTTCGCTGATTGCTGCGACCTGTGCCGCGGTAAGTAACTGGATGTAACAAGAATCAGCGGATGAGAGTATGCAACAACGGCAAAGGTTCAGGGCCGGGCCTGTGCCTGGGCCACCAGCCAGTCATGGATGGCGCGTCGGGTGGGGGTATTGAGGGCGCCTTCGCGGTACGCCAGCACGTATTTCTTGCGCGCCTGGATGGGCCACCCGAACGGCACGATCAGCGAGCCTTGTTCCAGTTCGTCGGTGATCAGTGCCCGGCGCGCGATGGCCACGCCCATGCCCATGCGCGCGGCGTCGATGGTCAGGTGGTTGCGATTGAAGGTGTGCCCACGGCGCACGTCGATGCCTTCGGCGCCGATGGCCGAGAGGTAGAACTCCCACTCCGCGTATTCGTAGCTGCCACGCCAGGCGGTGATGTCGTGGAGCAATGGGAAGTGAACAAGTTGGCCTGGGCTGTCCAAAGGCGGCCGACCTTCGAGCAGCAGTGGCGAGCAAACCGGGAACAACTCCTCCTCCAGCAAAGGCGTGGTGACCAGGCCGGGGTAGCTGCCATCGTTGAGGTCGATGGCCAGATCGAAGTCATCGTCGCGCAGGGAGCCGCTGCTGTCTTCGGCGATCACGCGCAATTGCAGCTCCGGAAACGCCCGCTCCAGGCTGGGCAGCCGTGGCATCAGCCACTTACTCAAAAAGGAGGGAATGCTGCGCAGCTTGAACACCCCGCCGATCGCGCCGGAATGCAACAGCCGCAATTCTTCGTCGATGCGGCTGTGCACTTCGTTGGCAACCACGGCAAGCCGCTGCCCCTGTGCAGTCAGTTGCAGACCGCGACCCACGCGGTGAAACAGCGGAAAGCCGAGCCGATCTTCCAATTGCTTCATCTGCTGGCTGATGGCACCGGGAGTGACATGCAGTTCATCGGCGCAGCGAGTGAAGGACAAATGCCGCGCGGCGCAGGCGAACACCTGCAGCCAGGCGTGCATTTGGGCATTGAGGATTTTGCTCATCGGTGAGCCCCGCTAAACAATGACTTAGTAAGTATCGTTTGTCTGAAATGTCTCTCAGCCCAAAGATAAGGCACGAGTGTATAGAGAGAGAATGGGGCAGACATGGCTATCAGCGTATTCGACATGTTCAAGATCGGCATCGGGCCCTCCAGTTCCCATACGGTGGGTCCGATGCGCGCCGCTGCCCTGTTTGCCAAACACCTGAACGAACACGGCATGGCGCCTTTGGTGGAGCGTATCGAAGTCCGTCTGTATGGCTCGCTGTCGGCGACCGGCGTGGGCCATGGCAGCGACCGCGCCACCCTGATGGGTTTGATGGGTGAATGGCCGGACCGCGTGGACCCGCAAACCGTAGGGCCACGGGTGGACGAGGTGATCCAGCGGCAATGCCTGCAGCTGGGCGAGCACGCGATCCATTTCGACTGGCAACGCGACATGCTGCTGCTCGATGAGAGCCTGCCCTACCACCCCAATGGCATGACCTTGCTGGCGCACCTGCAGAACGGCGAGGTGCACGAGCAGACCTACTACTCGGTCGGCGGCGGTTTCGTGATCGATGCCGAGCAGGCTGCCAGCGGTGTGCTGGATAACGACACCACGGCCCTGCCCTACGATTTTTCTTCGGCGGCGCAGTTGTTGAGCTTGTGCAAACGCACCGGCCTGAGCATCTCGGCGCTGATGATGGAGAACGAAAAGGCCTGGCGCTCCGAAGAGCAGATCCGCGAACAGCTGGCTGTGATCTGGCAGGCGATGCAGGCCTGCGTGGACAAGGGGCTGACCGGGCAAGGCATTCTGCCCGGTGGGCTGAACGTACGGCGCCGCGCCTATCGGTTGCACCAGAACCTGCAGGAGATCGGCAAGCCCAACGTCATCGGATCGACCTTGAGTGCCATGGAGTGGGTGAACGTCTTCGCCCTGGCGGTGAACGAGGAGAATGCCGCCGGCGGGCGCATGGTGACCGCGCCCACCAACGGCGCGGCTGGCATCATTCCGGCGGTGCTGCACTACTACATGAAGTTCTGCCCCGAAGCCTCGGCCGACGACGTGGTGCGTTTCTTCCTGGCTGCGGCTGCGGTGGGCATTCTGTGCAAGAAGAACGCTTCGATTTCCGGTGCCGAGGTCGGCTGCCAGGGCGAGGTTGGTTCGGCCTGTGCCATGGCCGCCGCAGGCCTGGCCGAAGTGCTGGGAGCCACGCCCGAGCAGGTCGAGAACGCGGCGGAAATCGGCCTTGAGCACAACCTTGGGCTGACTTGCGATCCGGTCGGCGGCCTGGTTCAGGTGCCGTGTATCGAGCGCAATGCGATTGCTGCGGTCAAGGCGATCAACGCCGCGCAGATGGCGCTGCGCGGTGATGGCGAGCACTTCATCTCCCTGGATCACGCCATCCGCACCATGCGTGACACCGGCGCCGACATGCACGACAAGTACAAGGAAACCTCGCGCGGGGGTTTGGCGGTCAATCTGGTGGAATGTTGAGCTGCCTGTTGTGTAAAAGAGAATGTTTTTTGATCGCAACAGCCTGATATGGAATAGTACCCGCCGTTTTTGCGCGCCTGCCCAGCGCGCAGGTTTCACAGCGAAGGTATTTGTCCATGCGCAGTTCCCGCCTCATCTCCATGATCGCCGTCGGTGCCCTGGCCCTGTGCGCCAGGCTGGCCGTCGCCGCACCCATCGATATCGATGACGGTCAGCACACCGTCCATCTGCCCCAGGCGCCACAACGTGTGGTGGTGCTGGAGTTTTCCTTTCTCGACAGCCTTGCGGCGGTGGGTGTCACGCCAGTGGGGGCTGCCGACGATGGCGATGCCAACCGCGTATTGCCACGGGTACGCCAGGCCATCGGCCAATGGACGTCGGTGGGCTTGCGCGCGCAGCCCAGCATCGAGCAGATCGCACGGCTCAAGCCCGACCTGATCATCGCCGACCTCAACCGCCACCAGGCGCTGTACAACGACCTGGCGAGCCTGGCACCGACCCTGCTGCTGCCATCGCGTGGGGAAGACTACGAAGGCAGCCTGAAGTCTGCCGAACTGATCGGCCAGGCGCTGGGCAAGCGCGAGGCGATGCAGGCGCGGATCGCGCAGAACCGTCGCAGCCTCGCCGACATCGCCGGGCAGGTGCCAGCCGGCACCAAAGTGCTGTTCGGTGTGGCTCGGGAAGACAGCTTTTCCGTACACGGCCCCCACTCCTATGCGGGCAGCGTGCTGGCGGCTATCGGTTTGCAGGTTCCGCCGGTGCGCAGTCATGCGGCACCGACCGAGTTCGTCAGCCTGGAACAATTGCTGGCGCTGGACCCTGCCTGGCTGCTGGTTGGCCACTACCGGCATCCGAGCCTGGTCGACACCTGGAGCCAGCAGCCACTGTGGCAAGTGTTGGGCGCGGTGCGCAATCACAAGGTCGCGGAAGTCGACGGAGACACCTGGGCACGCAACCGTGGGGTAATGGCGTCCGAGCAGATTGCCGAGGATGCATTGGCCATTCTCAAGGGCGGCAAAGCCGCCATGACGCCCTGAATGAGGCGTGGGTTGGCGATGGCGCTGGGCGCGGTGACCGTCGCCGGGCTGTTCTGGATCTCTCTTTATGCCTGGTCGCCGTTCACGATCAGTCAGGCTGATGCGTTCAACGGTTTGTTCAGTCAAGGCCGCGAGGGCGGCAACATGGCCTATATCGTTGCCCAACTGCGGGTGCCGCGAGCACTGTGTGCGGCTTTGGTCGGTGCCTGCCTGGGACTGGCGGGCGCATTGATGCAGGGCATTACCCGCAATCGCCTGGCGTCGCCGTCACTGTTCGGCGTCACGGCCGGTGCTGCGCTGGGGCTGGCGTTGTTCTCCACGGGGCTGGTGGCCCTGCCGTTTGCCGGCGGTGCGCTGCTGATGACGTGTCTGGGGGGCGCCTTGGCCTGGGTAATCGTTTTCAGCCTGGGCGGCGCCTGGTCGCCGACGGCGGCGCAAGGCCGACTGGTGCTGGCCGGCGTCACGGTGGCGGCACTGTGCGCGGCGCTGACGCGGTTGACCGTGATACTGGTCGAGACCCAGGCGCAGAGCGTGCTCAACTGGCTGGCCGGGTCACTGGCCAACGTGGGTGCCGCGCAACTGCAATTGCTATGGCCGTGCACCTTGGTGGGCGCCGTGTGGGCCATGTTCTGTGCGCCGCGTCTGAACCTGGTGAACCTGGGCGAGGATGCGGCGCGCTCGCTGGGGGTCGGCATCGCCAGCCTGCGCCTGCAGGTGTTCTTCGTCAGCCTGCTGCTGGTGGGTGCAAGCGTCTGTGCGGTTGGCCCGATCGGTTTCGTGGGGCTGATCGCGCCGAACATCGCTCGACAATACCTGGGCAACGACTATCGCTGGCTGATGCCGGCCAGCGCCCTGCTGGGTGCGGCGATCGTGCTGGCGGCCGACCTTGTCAGCCGCGCCGTGGCCTTCCCGGCGGAAACGCCGGCCGGGGTGGTGACCGCCCTGATCGGCGCACCGTTCTTCCTGTACCTTGCCAGGCGCACGCAATGACTCGGCCTTACCCTCGTCTGCTGATCCTGCTTGCGCTGGTGCTGGCGGCCCTGTGGCTGAGCCTGAGCGCCGGCACGTCCTGGCTGGCGCCGGGCACGGTATTCGATCGTCTGATGGCCCACGATGCGCTGGACTTCGAGGTATGGAACCACCGCCTTCCACGCGCACTGATCGCCATCCTCACCGGCAGCGCCCTGGGCCTGGCCGGTGCCCTGGTGCAGGGGGTGATCCGCAACCCGCTGGCCTCGCCGGAGATTCTGGGGGTGACCCAGGGTGCCGGGCTGGCCCTGACCATCGCCATCATCGCTTTTCCGCAGTTGCCCTTCACCTGGCTGCCTCTGGTTGCAGGGGTGGGCGGCGCTGGCGGCGCGCTGCTGCTGGCGCTGTACAACAGCGGCGTGAGCTTTTCCGGCGTGCGCTTTGCGTTGTCCGGGGTGGCGATCGCCGTCACTTTGTCCAGCGTCACCGAGTTTCTGATCCTGTCCCATCCGCTGGACATCAACACCGCCTTGCTCGCCCTGACCGGCAGCCTGTGGAGTCGCAATTGGCATCACGTCGAGCTGGCGCTGCCGTTTCTGCTGCTGATGCCGTTGGCACTGGGCCTGGCAAAACCGCTGAACCTGATCGGCCTGGGCGACGAAGCGGCGCACAGCCTGGGCACGGCGCTTGCGCGCACGCGCTGGCTGGCGATGGGCATGGCGGTGCTGTTGAGCAGCCTGGGCGTGGGTATCATCGGGCCGGTGGGTTTTCTAGGGTTGGTGGCTCCGCACATGGCACGGCGACTGGTGAGTGGGCATCATCAGCACCTGCTGCCGGCTGCCATGCTGATCGGCGCACTGCTGCTGGTGCTGGCCGACACTTTGGGACGCACGCTGATCGCGCCCAGCGAGATCCCGGCGGGCATCTTGACCGCGGTGATCGGCGCTCCCTACTTTCTCTGGCTGCTGGCACGTTTCAAGGGCTGACATCATGAGCATCATCAAGGCCGACGGCGTCGACATCGGCTACGGGGCCAAGCCTATCGTTCGCAACCTCTGGTTCACCCCGCCCGCCGGGCAGGTCACTGCGCTGATCGGCCCCAACGGCTGCGGCAAATCGACCTTGCTCAAGGCGCTGGCACGCATCATCACGCCGCAGTCGGGCACCGTGAGCCTGGACGGCCAGGCGTACGCGCAACTTTCGTCGCGGACGCTGGCGCGACAGGTCGCGTTTCTGCCGCAGGTGCTGCCCATCCCCGAAGGGGTCAGCGTGGCCCAATTGGTGGCTTATGGACGCAGCCCGCACAACAGCTTCTGGGGACGCCTGAGCGGCGCGGACCGTGGCGCCGTGGATCAGGCCCTGCAGCGCATGGGCCTGGAAGCGCTCGCCGATACTGCCCTGGCGGACCTCTCCGGTGGCCAGCGGCAACGGGCCTGGCTGGCCATGGTGCTGGCGCAGAATACCCCGGTGGTGCTGCTCGACGAGCCCACGACCTATCTGGACATAAGCCATCAGGTGGAGCTGCTCGATCTGATGCGCGAGCTGGCGACCGAAGGCAAGACGGTGGTCACCGTGCTGCACGACATCAACCAGGCGTGCCGCTACGCCGATCATCTGGCGGTGATGCATCAAGGTCGCCTGGTGGCTGATGGCACGCCTGCGCAGGTCGTCGATGCCGAGTTGATGCAGCGGGTGTTCGAGGTGCGGGTGCAGGTCATCCGCGAACCGGTGGCGGGCACGCCGATGTGTGTGGTGGAAAAGAGCACCCGCGCGCCAACCTGAACCGACCCTGCCTGGCCGAGCGTCGGCGCGAAGGTGTCGTCCGGCCCTGCGCGGCTGCGGGTGAGGGGCAATATCTGTAGAATCGGCCAGGATTGCACCTGATGAGAGAATGAAGACACCATGTACGACTGGCTCAATGCCTTGCCCAAGGCCGAACTGCACATGCACCTGGAAGGCTCGCTGGAACCCGAGCTGCTGTTCGCCCTGGCCGAGCGCAACAAGATCGCATTGCCCTGGAATGATGTAGAGGCGCTGCGCGGAGCCTATGCGTTCAACAACCTGCAGGAGTTTCTCGACCTGTATTACCGCGGTGCCGATGTGCTGCGCACCGAGCAGGATTTCTACGACCTGACCTGGGCCTACCTGCTGCGTTGCCAGGCCCAGAACGTCGTGCACACCGAACCGTTCTTCGACCCGCAGACCCATACCGACCGTGGCATTGCCTTCGAGACCGTGCTGGGCGGCATCACCGCTGCACTCAATGATGGCCGTACCCGGCTGGGTGTCGACAGCGGTCTGATCCTGAGCTTCCTGCGCCACCTGAGCGAAGACGAAGCACAGAAGACCCTGGACCAGGCACTGCCCTTCCGAGATGCCTTCGTGGCCGTGGGGCTGGACAGTTCCGAGATGGGCCATCCGCCGAGCAAGTTCCAGCGTGTGTTCGACCGTGCCCGCGACGAGGGCTTCCTGACCGTGGCCCATGCGGGCGAGGAAGGTCCACCGGAGTACATCTGGGAAGCCCTGGACCTGCTCAAGATCCAGCGCATCGACCACGGCGTGCGGGCCATCGAGGATGAGCGGCTGATGCAGCGCATCATCGACGAGCAGATCCCGCTGACCGTGTGCCCGCTTTCCAACACCAAACTGTGCGTGTTCGATCACATGGGCCAGCACAACATTCTCGACATGCTCGAGCGTGGCGTGAAGGTCACGGTCAATTCCGATGATCCGGCCTATTTCGGTGGCTACGTCACCGAGAACTATCACGCGCTGCACACCCATCTGGGCATGACCGAGGACCAGGCCCGACGCCTGGCGCAGAACAGCCTGGATGCACGCCTGATCAAGCAATGAGGCTGGCGGCGTCGAAACGCCGCCCGTTGTCATCGGTCAAATGCCCTGTCAGGTGCCCAGGCGGCCGATCTCGATCATGCCCAGCCGGGTCACCTGCAACGAACGGCTGTCTTCATTGAGCTTGAGCCAGCCCGACTGCAGAAACAGGGTCAGCAGTCCTGCACCCAGTGCGCCACCCAGGTGCGGGCGCTGGGTGCTCCAGTCGCAGCAGCTGTTCAGTGGTTGGCGCTCGCGATTGACCAGCGCCTGGGTGTAGATGCCTCGGCTGGCCAAACGGCTGCTGCCGAGCGCGGTGACTTCCAGGCGTTGCTCATAGTGCTCGAGCCAGCCGTTTTCGACCATGCGCTGGAACAGGTCGGCCGCCAGCACGCCCCCCAGATGATCGCCACACAGACGTACTTGATGCAGCGCCCTGGGCGAGCATGGCTTAGGTACGCTGATCGGCGCAGCCGTTCCTGTCTTGGCCTGCACCAGCGATACGCTGGCCAGCGCTTCCACGGCGGCCCCCACTTCTGGCTTGGCCAGGCGGAAGAAGCGCTTGCGCCCGCGGGCTTCGAACGTCAGCAGACCGCCGGCCGACAGCCGCGCCAGATGCGCGCCGGCCGAAGAGGCCGACACACCTGCCAGCGATGCCAGCTCATCGGCACCCCGCGTGGTACCGTCGATGAGGGCCCAGAGCATCGCGCTACGTTTGGGGTCGGCCAGCAATGTAGCGATCCTGCTGATGCAAGGTGTTGGTGGCATGTATTCACTCCCTGTGGAAACGTTCGTCAATCTGGCAATGGTTGCCGGGGTGATTATATGCACCCTTCCGTTGTACGGAATTGGGTGAAATCGTCGAGGCTGACCCTCGAATGCGAGGGATATGCAATACCCCGTACTTGTATTTACCGTGGTTACCGGCGGCAATTTCCAAGACATTTGCTCAAGTGCCCGCAACGTATCGCTCGTTTGCCGAAACGGCGATTGAAGACAGGGCTCAGGGCAGGCAAGACCCCACACCCCACACGGACTTTTCCCGCAATGTCCGTCCTTGCAGACCTACATGATTGTCTTGAGTGGAGTGCCCCACCGTCAGTCCGACGGGCAGCCGGGCCACGCTCGCATGCCCCGAATGAGGATTACACTGGGCCCTCATCTCGAACCCGAGGACATCACAATGAACGTTCTTCTTTCTGAGTTGAAGCAGCCACGTGGCACCCGCTGGCAAGTGAGCATGGACCAGCACGTGGTGTCTTTTCGCAGCGAAGCCGAGGCACGGGCGTTCATCGCCACGCTCGAAGCTCGCCTGCAGGCGCCCCACGGCCTGCCGCAGGTGCGGCAGGCCAGTACCGGCTAGGCGGCTGTCTGCTGGTCGCGGCGCTGCTGGCATCGGCGTGTCAGTAGCGCCGCGCAGACGGCAAGCAGGCCGCAGCCGGCGATCACCCAGGCCATTGGCATGGCGGTGCCGTCGTGCAGTACGCCCACCAAAGAAGCAGTGGCGGCAGCAAGGCTGAACTGCAGGCAGCCCAACAGGGCCGATGCACTGCCGGCGCGTGAACCCTGGCCGCTCATGGCGCAGGCGGAGGCATTGGGGATGATCCCGCCCAGGCTCGCCAGACAGACGAACAGCGGAATCAACAGCGGCCATAGTGCCGCTGGCTTCAGCGCGCTGAGGGCGAGGAGCACGGCGCCTGCCGCCATGTAGATCCACACGGTGCGTGACAGCAGCCACGCCGGGCCGCGACGAGAGAGCAGACGGGCGTTGACCTGCGCCATCAGGATGAAGCCGGCTGCGTTGCTGCCAAACAGCCAGCCGTAGTGTTCGGCCGGTACGCCGTAGAGCTTGATGAACACGAAGGGTGACCCGGCAATGTAGGCGAACATGCCGGCCATGGCGATCCCGCCGGTCAGCGCATGGCCCATGAACACCGGGTCCAGCAGCAATCCACCGTACAGCTTCGGCGCGCCGCTGAGCGGGCGTCTCGGCCTGTCCGCCGGCATGCTTTCGGGCAGGCCGAGGGCGACGGACAGGGTGCAGGCGGCGCTGAACAGCGTGAGCACGATGAAGATCCACTGCCAGCCCCAACCGTTCACCAGGACACCCCCGAGCAGGGGTGCCAGGATGGGCGCCAAACCCATGACCAGCATCAGTTGCGAGAAGACCTTGGCCGATCCGACCGCATCGCATTTGTCGCTGACGATGGCACGGGCCAGCACCATGCCTGCGCAACCACCCAGAGCCTGGACGAATCGGGCGGCGATCAGCCACTCCAGAGTGGGTGCGAAAGCGCATGCCAGCGAGGCCAGGGTGAACAGCGAGACGCCCACGAGCAACGGGACCCGGCGACCGAAGCGGTCGGCCACTGGGCCGTAGATCAGTTGGCCGATCGACAGCCCCAGGAAGTAGGCCGCCAGGGTGGTCTGGATGTGTTTTTCGTCGGTGGCGAAGGCCAGCGCCATGGCAGGGAAGCCAGGCAGGTAGAAGTCGATCGCCAGGGGCCCGAACGCGCTGAGCGCCCCCAGGATCAGGATAGTTTTGAAATTCATCGGGGTATTCTTTATGTCCAGGCAGTACAAGCGACCTAGTCTAACCGGGTTGCGCGGGGATCGGGGTGAAGGTTCCGTCTGGGGATTTACCCATGGGCGACAGCGGTTGCGGTGGGTCAGGGGGGGCCGCGTTGCGGCCGGACGCGGCTTGCACCGCTGCTACAGGGGACGGTTTCACCCGTAGTTGCGGTGCATGCGGTGGGTTATGCGGAGGTTGCGCTGTAGCCTTCTTCGGCGATCAGTTGGATGATTCGCTCGGGCGGCAGCTGGGTGTTGGTTTCGACCTTGCCCGCTACCAGGTCTATCTGAACCTCGGCAGCCGGGTCTTGGGCGGTAATCGCTTGGGTTACGGCGCGTACGCAATGGCCGCAGGTCATGCCTTGCACGTTGAACTGTTGCATGGGTGGTACCTCGCTGAACGGGATTGCAGTCATTCTCAACCTTGCCATCGGGGCAAGGTCAAGTTTCGGCCGGTCCGGCCGGGCTGGAATTCCTCAGATCACTCGTCCAAGCTGGACGCTGACCCTACTGGCAGGAGAGATTCGATGCGCCCGATGATTCCATGGCTGTTCGGGATGTGTGCCCTGGCGGCACAAAGCTGTTGGGCCGGTGCGGGTACCGGGCAGCCGTACGGCATTCTGATCGTTTCCCGGGAGCGACTGGAAGTCGCCACGTCCTGCGAGATCGGGGTCTACCTGCAGGATCAACTGGTCGGCCGACTGTTTCAAGAACAGGCCACCTCCTTCAACCTGCCGCCCGGCCCCGTGTCGGTGGGGCTGCGTCAGTTGCCTGGACAGATGCCCGGGTGCGCGCCGGGCATGACCGAATACAAACCGGTGATCGTGACCCTGCAGGCCGGACAGATCCAGAAATTCCGCATTGCAGCAGGCAGTGCCGGCCTGTACCTCAAGCCCGAGCCGCTGGAGTATTGACCTTGTCCAGGGGGCAAGGTTGATACTGGCGCAAACGCTACCGAGGGCATTCCAATCATGAACATCGGCCAGGCCGCCCGTGAAAGCGGCCTCAGCGCAAAAATGATCCGCTATTACGAGTCTATCGGGCTGCTCGCGCCGGCACTGCGCAGCGACAGCGGATACCGCCTGTATCAGGCCGCAGACCTGCACACGCTCGGCTTCATCAAGCGCTCGCGCGACCTTGGATTTTCACTGGAAGAAGTCGCCCGGCTGCTGACGCTGTGGCAGGACCGAGAGCGCGCCAGCGCCGATGTGAAGCAATTGGCACGCAAGCACATCGACGAGCTGGACCGTCGCATCGGTGAGCTGAGCCAGCTGCGCGATACGCTTGTCCATCTGGTAGACAATTGCCACGGCGACGACCGCCCGGACTGCCCGATCCTTCAGGAGCTGGCATCCGGGGCCTGTTGCAACTGACACGGGAGAAGGCGCCCGCAGCCTATGGCTGTGTACCTACTGCAACCAGGGCGGTGGCGGCTCTTCCGTGGTCTTGGCTGGCTGCTCGTCGGCTTCGCGTGCGGCACGTCGACGAATGTCGTCCAGGCGCGCGGCCTCGATTTCCCGCATCACGCCGCCGACATCGGCTTCCACTTCCTCTTCGACGAACTCGCCCGTCAGCACGCTGGCCGGGTGCAGTTTGCCTTCCTCGTACAACGCCCACATTTCCTTGGCGTAGCGGGTCTGGCGCAGCTCGGGAGCGAACCGGCCGAAATAGCTGGCCATGTTTCCGACATCACGTTCCAACATGCTGAAGGCGTGGTTGTTGCCGGCGGCGTCCACGGCCTGAGGCAGATCGATGATCACCGGGCCGTCGGGCGTGAGCAGCACGTTGAACTCGGAAAGGTCACCGTGCACCAGACCCGTGCAGAGCATCAGTACGATCTGATGGATGAGGAACGCGTGGTATTCGCGCGCCTGATCAGGCTCAAGCTCGACGTCATTGAGACGCGGCGCCGCATCGCCGTACTCGTCGCAGATCATCTCCATGAGCAGCACGCCCTCGAGAAAATCGTACGGCTTGGGCACACGTACACCGGCGCTGGCCAACTTGAACAGCGCCGCAACTTCGGCGTTCTGCCAGGCGTCCTCGGTTTCCTTGCGGCCGAACTTGGAGCCCTTGGCCATCGCCCGAGCCTGTCGGCTGTTGCGCACCTTGCGGCCTTCCTGGTATTCGGCCGCCTGGCGGAAGCTTCGTTTGTTCGCCTCCTTGTAGACCTTGGCGCAGCGCAATTCCTTGCCGCAGCGCACCACATAGACAGCTGCTTCTTTACCGCTCATCAGCGGTCGCAGCACCTCGTCCACCAGACCGTCCTCGATCAGCGGTTCAATGCGTTTTGGAGTCTTCATCAGCTTTTATTCTGGGTCCTTCGTAGCCAAACACGCGAATTCTGACGGCATCCTCTCACAGCGAGCGCGGCTTGCCGACCCGAGCCTGTAAAAGGATGCAAACTACTCGCCAAGCGGTGGCCGATCATAGCGCTTTCCCGGCGCAGCGACAGCGGCGCCTGGGCATCAAAGCTCGCCCGGGGTGAAACCGAACAACCCCTTGAAAGCGGCGATGAAGGCAGACGTGGATTCATAACCGTGGTTCAACGCCGCCGTGGTCACGCTGTCACCCTGCTCCAGGGCCTGCAGCGACGACAGCAGCCGCATGCGCTGGCGCCAGGCGCGAAAGCTCAGGCCGGTTTCGCGCTGGAACAGGCGCATCAGGGTTTTTTCCGAGGTGCCGAGGCGGCTTGCCCACTGGCTCAGCGTGGTGGCCTGATCGGGCGTCGCGATCAGCTGATTGCACAAGGCCAACAGCCGATGCTCCCTGGGCAGGGGCAATGAGAACGCCACTTCAGGCAACACTGCAAGCTGGTCCAGCAACACCTGCACCAGACGCGCCTGCGCGGTGTCCCCTGCCGGGTACTCATGGGGCAACTCGCAGAAGCCCTTGATCAGCTCACGTGCCAGCGGCGTGACTTCGAGCACCTTGCAGTGCTCGGTGAGCCAGGGCGACTCGTCGCGGCGCACGTACAGACTGCGCATCTCGGCGCGCATCGAGGTGACGACCTTGTGCTCGACACCGGCTGGAATCCAGATACCCCACTGCGGCGGCGCGAAGAAATTGCCTTCGTCGGTATGAACCCCGAGCACGCCGCTGATGGCGTAAGAAAACTGCGCCCAGTCGTGCCGATGGGCTGGAGTCCACGAACCTGCGCCCAGACTTTCGGCACGGGCGTACAAGGGTCGTGGCAGGCTGGCCAGGTCGGGAATGGAGCGTGGCGGCGGAGCATGTCCGTTTGTCGGCATTGATTGGCTCTCTATCGCGAGACGGTAACAGAGTGCCTGAGTTAGCCTGTTCATCTCAATGTCCATCGACGCACAGGCGATTCTTTCATGCACATTTTCAAACACCTCAAGCGCGTGGTAACCGACTGGTTCCTCTGCGGCATGGTGCTGGCCGTTCTGCTGGCTTGGCTGTTTCCCCGCTTCGGCGCCACCGGCGGCGCGATGCATGCCGGCCTGGTCACCAATATCGGCGTGTTCGTGGTGTTCTTCCTGCATGGCATGAACCTGTCCAGCGAGCAGATCCGCCACGGCTTGAAGAACTGGCGCCTGCATGTGATGGTGCAGGCTTTCACCTTCGTGGTGTTCCCATTGCTGTGGCTGGCCTGCGACAAGACCCTGGGTGCGTTCATTCCCGGCACTTTGATGGTGGGTTTCCTGTACCTGGCCGCTTTGCCGTCGACCATTTCTTCGTCGGTGGCCTTGACCGGCAGTGCGGGCGGCAACGTGCCGGCGGCAATTCTCAACGCCAGCCTGTCGAGTGTGCTGGGTATTTTCATCACGCCGTTCCTCTGCGCGCTGGTGGTCGGCGGTGGTTCGGGCGGCATCGACTTGGGGGAAACTCTGCTGGACCTGTGCGCCATGCTGCTGTTGCCGCTGGTGCTGGGCCAATTGTTGCGCCCCCTGTTCGGCAAGTTTTTCGGGAAGCACAAGCGCTACACCAACCTGATCGACAAGGCAGTGATCCTGCTGCTGGTGTATGCCGCCTTCTGCAACTCGATGATGTCGGGGCTGTGGGAGCAGCAAGGCGCCTCGGTCCTGGCCATCGCGGTGGGCGGCAGCGCGCTGTTGCTGGCGCTGATCCTGCTGCTGACCACGCGCACGGCCAAGTGGCTGGGCTTCAGCCACGCCGACAAGGTCGCTGCAGTTTTCTGCGCCAGCAAGAAATCGCTGGCGGCCGGTGCGCCGATGGCCGCATTGATCTTCGGCAGCAACCCGGGCCTGGGCCTGATCCTGCTGCCGATCATGATCTACCACCCGCTGCAGTTGATCGTTTGTTCGATCATGGCGGAAAACTACGCCAATCAGCTGCGTCTGAAAGCGGCCGTCGCACCCGTGGGAGACCCTGTCATCGCTCGATGATTGCGGTGACGCCCTGCCCGCCGGCGGCGCAGATGGAAATCAGGCCGCGGCCGCCGCCGGCCCTGTCCAGCAGCTTGCTCAGGTTGCCGAGGATGCGGCCACCGGTGGCGGCAAACGGATGTCCTGCCGCCAGGGAGCTGCCCTTGACGTTGAGGCGAGATCGATCGATCGGACCCAACGGCGCCTCCAGGCCCAGGCGTGTGCGGCAGTAGTCCGCGTCCTCCCAGGCCTTGAGCGTGCAGAGCACCTGCGCGGCAAAGGCTTCATGGATTTCGTAGTAGTCGAAATCCTGCAGGCTCAGGCCGTTGCGGGCGAGCAAGCGCGGCACGGCGTAGACCGGCGCCATCAACAGACCTTCCTGGCCGCCGACGAAGTCGACCGCTGCCGCCTCGCCGTCGCGCCAATACGCCAGCACCGGCAGTCCGCGTTCCCGTGCCCAGGCTTCACTGGCCAGCAGCACCACCGACGCGCCGTCTGTCAACGGCGTGGAGTTGCCTGCCGTCAGCGTGCCCTGAGGGCTCTTCTCGAACACCGGCTTGAGCGCTGCCAGTTTTTCCAGGGTCAACTCGGGACGCAGATTATGGTCGCGAACCAGGCCACCGAATGGCGTGCTGAGATCGTCCTGCCATCCCTCGGCATAGGCCGCCGCGAGGCTGTGATGGCTGCGCAGGGCCAGTTCATCCTGCGCCTGGCGGGGAATGTTCCAATGTTGCGCCATCAGCTCGCAGTGCTGCCCCATCGACAGCCCGGTTCTCGGCTCGCCGTTGCGCGGCAGTTCGGGTTTCAAATGCCGAGGTCGCAGTTGCAGCAACGCCTTGGCGCGCTCGCCGAAGGATTTGGCGCGGTGGCTCTGCAAGAGAATCTGACGCAGCCCTTCATCGACAGCGATCGGGGCGTCGGAAGCACTGTCGACGCCACCGGCGATGCCGCATTCGATCTGGCCAAGGGCGATCTTGTTGGCCACCAGCAGCGCAGCCTCAAGGCCTGTGCCACAGGCCTGCTGTACATCGTAGGCCGGAGTCTGCGCAGACAGCCGCGAGCCCAGCACGCATTCACGGGTCAGATTGAAATCCCGGGAGTGCTTGAGCACCGCGCCTGCCGCCACTTCGCCCAGGCGCAGGCCATGCAGTGCATAGCGCTCGATCAGGCCTTCGAGCGCAGCCGTGAGCATCGCCTGATTGCCGATCCGCGCGTAGGGCCCGTTGGCTCGCGCGAAAGGAATGCGGTTGCTGCCGATGATGGCAACCCGGCGCACCGGATTCGTGTCAAGGTTCATGGCGGACATCCTGGGTTGGAAGAAACGTGCTGCAAAGGGCCCAGGCGAACGACGCGGGCCTTGCCGTGGTCCACACTTTGAACCCTTTGACCCGGAGCCTGTTCCATGTCCGATCGATATATCGACTTCGTCAACTCCGACCTTGGTCGCCGCCTGGTAAGTGCCGTCGGCCTGCCAGCGCCGGCACGCCTGGAGCGCTGGCAAGGTGGACGCATGCGACCGGTGGAAGGCGCCCTGCTGCTGGGCGGCGGCGCGCTGGCCGACAAGGTTGCCGGCTTCGCCCAGCGCCTCACCGATACGGCCTTCGGTGCCGCCGGCCTGCCGGACTGGACTGCAGGGTTGGGTCCTCGCATCAAGGCGGTGGTGTTCGATGCCAGTGGAATCGTCGACAGCACTCAGCTGGCGCGCTTGCGCGAGTTCTTCCAGCCGCTGATCAAGAGCCTGGATCACAACGCGCATATCGTCATCCTGGGGCGCGAGCCTCGCGATCTGGATGACCCCGAAGCGCACATTGCCCAGCGCGCCGTGGAAGGTTTCAGCCGATCGCTGGCCAAGGAACTGCGCAACGGCGGCACCTTGCAGTTGCTCTACGTGGCTCCCGAAGCGGACGAACAACTGGAAGGCGCCCTGCGCTTCTTTCTCTCGCCAAAAAGTGCGTTCGTGTCGGGCCAGGTGCTGTCGTTGCGGGCCAGCACGCGTCAGGTCAGCGACTGGACGCGGCCACTGGCAGGCCGCAGGGCCTTGGTCACAGGCGCTGCGCGCGGCATAGGTGCTTCGATCGCCGAAACCCTGGCCCGCGACGGCGCCGACGTGGTCCTGCTTGACGTGCCCCAGGCGCGTGCCGATCTGGAAGCGCTGGCGGCGCGACTGGGAGGCCGTACGATCGATCTGGACATCTGCGCCAGCGACGCGGCCGAGCGGCTGATCGAGGCGCTGCCGGAAGGGATCGATATCGTCGTGCATAACGCGGGCATCACGCGCGACAAGACCTTGGTCAACATGACGCCCGAGTACTGGGACTCGGTGCTCGCCGTCAATCTGCTTGCGCCGCAACGCCTGACCCAGGCGCTGTTCGATCGCGGCACGTTGCGTGACGACGGTCGAGTGATACTGCTCTCTTCGACTTCGGGCATTGCCGGCAACCGCGGGCAAAGCAACTACGCGGCAAGCAAGGCCGGGCTGATCGGCCTGGCCGAGGCATTCGCGCCCAAGCTGGCCACCCGAGGTGCGACCATCAATGCCGTGGCGCCCGGCTTCATCGAAACCGGCATGACCGCACAGATGCCCTTCGCCCTGCGCGAGGCGGGTCGACGCATGAGCTCGCTGGGCCAGGGCGGACAGCCGCAGGACGTCGCCGAAGCCGTCGCCTGGCTGGCGCAGCCAGGCAGTGGTGCCGTGAATGGGCAAGTGCTGCGCGTATGCGGCCAAAGCATCCTGGGGGCCTGACATGGCGATCCATTGGCAGACCTTGCCACGCAACGCTGACCTGCCCCGCGCCTATCTGAAAGCTGCGCTCAATCGCAAGATCACCGGCGAGCGCCTGCCCGATCTGGGCCTGCGCTGCAATCTATCGGCCGACCCAAGGCATCTGGCGGCCTATCGCGAGCTGTGCGGGTTCGGCGAAGGCGGCATGCTCCCCGCCACTTACCCGCATGTCCTGGCGTTCGCCCTGCAGATGCGCCTGCTGACCGACAAGCGTTTTCCGTTTCCAGTGCTGGGTCTGGTGCATCTGCGCAATCGCATCCAGGTGTTGCGCCCACTGGGCGGCGTCGCCGGCGTGCGGGTCAGCGTACACGCGCAGAATCTGCAGGCCCACGAGAAAGGCGTGACATTCGATCTGGTGACCCAGGTCGATGACCCCCTGGGCCCGCTCTGGCAGGAACACAGCACGATGCTGTGTCGCCAGGCAAAGATCGACGGTTTGCCAAACCCTGTGCAGACGGATGCCCAGGAGCCCCAATCCGCATTGGTCGCGGTGCATCGCTGGTACGCCGCCGCCGACACCGGGCGGCGCTATGCGCGGGTCTCGGGGGATTACAACCCGATTCACCTCAGTGCGCTGAGCGCACGCCTGTTCGGCTTTCCCACCGCCATCGCCCACGGCATGTGGAGCCTGGCGCAGAGCGTGGCCGCGCTGCGTGAGCGCTTGCCGCAGAGCAACCACCAACTGGAGGTGGCGTTTCACAAGCCGGTACGCCTGCCCAGCGAGCTTATTCTCAGTGCCAGCGCGGCGGGCCCGAGTGGAGAGCTGGCGTTGCACGGTCGCGACGATCTGTTGCACATGAGCGGAACGTGGGGCCCGGCGACCCTGTAGCTATTGCGTTCGGCAAAGTTCGGCTTGAAGCTATGCGCCTTCAGGAGCTTTGCAATGAACCTAGACGCACTTACCCAACGCCTGCACCAGATTCGCGAAAACAACGATTGGCGGCGCTTTCACAGCCCGAAAAACCTGGCCATGGCGGCCAGCGTCGAGATGTCCGAACTGCTGGAGATCTTCCAGTGGCTGACCGAAGACCAGTCGCGACACCTGTCGGCCGAGCAACTCGAACACGCAGGCCAGGAAGTCGGCGATGTGGTGCTGTACCTGTTGCTGTTGTGCAGCGAACTGGGTCTGGACATGGATCAGGTAGTGCGCGCCAAGCTGGCCGACAGCGAGCGGCGGTTCGCGCGATGAACGATCGCCATTTCGATCAACTGGCGACCCGTTTCGCCGAAAAGATCTATGGCGGTGCCAAGGGTGCGATCCGACTCGCCGTACTTCAGGCCGACCTGCGCGAGGCCTTGCCGCAGCGTCCTCTGCGGGTGCTGGATGTCGGCGGTGGCCTGGGACACATGGCGTTGTGGCTGGCCGAGCAAGGTCACCAGGTCACCCTAAGCGAACCGGCCGAACCGATGCTCGATGGCGCCCGCGAGCGTTTCGCCGCCGCAGGCCAGGACGCAACCTTCATCCAGGCGTCCTGGCAGCAGTTGCCCGAACTGGGGCTGCCTGCCTTCGACCTGGTGATCTGTCATGCGGTGCTGGAGTGGCTGGCCGAACCGCACGCCATTCTGCCGGTGCTGCATTCGCTGACCGCCGCCCATGGCTGGCTGTCGCTGGCGTTCTACAATCGCGACGCGCTGGTCTACCGCAACCTGCTCAAAGGCCACTTCCGCAAGCTGCACAGCAACGAGCTGGCCGGCGAGAAGCAGAGCCTGACGCCGCAGCAGCCGCTGGACCCGCGCGAACTGGCTGCGCAACTTGGAGGCGCGTGGCATGTCGAATCCATGAGTGGCGTGCGCGTGTTTCACGACTACATGCCCATCGACTTCCAGAAGCGCGCCGACCTGGAACAACTGGTGGAAATGGAGCTTGCCCATCGGCGGCATCCGGCGTTTGCTGGCCTGGGCCGTTACCTGCACTGGATCTGCCGCCCCGCTTGATCGGTATTTCGGAGACTGCCATGCGTCGCCTGTCACTTTGCGCTGTTTGCCTGGCCCTGGCGGCCTGCCAGAGCCCCAATCCCTATGTGGCCAGTTCCAGACCGTTGCCGCCGGCACCGGCGCAGGCCGCGCAGACCTTCGACGCCAGCGCCTATCCCGCGCCTGCGCGCGACTATGCCCAGTACCGCAACTGGGCCTGGGTCAATGGGCAGTTGCCGGCCGGGACCAGCTGGGCGGATTCGGCGCAGATCGCCGAGGCTGTGAGCAATGCCCTCGACCAGCGTGGCCTGCGTCCGCAACGCAGTGGCGGCACTGCCGATCTGCGGGTCGGTACCAGCCTGCGCATGGAGACGCGCCTGCAACAGACCCGTGACGACGTTGGCTACGGCGCCGGGTATGGGCGTGGTTACGGGCCGTACGATCGCTATGATCGCTTCGGCGGTTACGGCAGTTATCCGGTGATACGCACCTACCAGATCCAGGTCATGGTGGTGCGCATCGACCTGTTCGACGGCAAGAGCGGCCAGCCTGTCTGGAGCGCGAGTGCTGAAACCAGCAGCCAGGGTAGCCTGAGCGATCGTAACGAGGCGTTACGCAACGCGGTAGAAAAGGCGCTCACGGCTTATCCTCCTTCCTGATCCACAGGAGATTTCATCATGTTGCGTCGTCTTGCCGTTCTACCCCTGGCCTTGTTGCTGGCCGCATGCCAAACCCCTCGGGTCAATCACGATTTCGATGCCAGCCGCGACTTTGCGGCCTACCGCAGCTGGGCCTGGAAGGAACCGGCCGTGCAATACCGGCCGGACGATCCGCGGGTGCGCAGCGACCTGACCGAGCAGCGCATTCGCCAAGCCGTCAGCACTCAGCTCGACAAGCGAGGTCTGCGGCCGGCCGCCGCCGGTGGCCGTGCCGACGTGACCGTGCAGGCGTACCTGATTGTCGATAACCGTCAGCAGCAGGTCACCACCAACTATGGAGGTGGCTGGGGCGGTGGCTACTGGGGGCCGTACTGGGCCACGCCAGCGATGAATGAAACCCGCAGCATCGATTACAAGGTCGCGACCTTGCAGTTGGACATGCTCGATGGACGCGACGGCAAGCTGGTCTGGCGCGGCAGCACCGAGCAACTGGTCAACGACAGTGCCGTGTCGCCGAGTGAACGCAACAGTGTCATTCAGAAAGCGGTGAGCGACATCCTCTCCACCTACCCGCCCCGCTGAGCGGCTCAGCCTGCCAGAGAAAAAAAGTCCTGCAGTCACCCCTTCGTCGTGCGCGAGGCGTCTAATCTGAAAGCAGAAGGCCTGTTTCAGAAGTGATCCACTGTCGTACTCAAGCGGGTGCTGCCATGCCAAGTCTCGTTCTTCTCCTCTGGTTTACCCTGTGCGCCGAGCAGGATATTCGGCACAGGCGCATCGCCGATACGTTGACCGTCGGCGCGGGGGTGCTGGCGCTGGCGTGCCTGTTTTCCACCGGGCACACCTGGATCGGATCGAGCATGGTGGAAGCGGCAGCGGCGCTGGTGCTGAGCATGGCGTTGACGTTGCCCGGCTACCTCAACGGTCGGCTGAGCTGTGGTGAGGTCAAGCTGCTCTGGGCCCTGGCTCTGGCTTCGGACAGCAGCCATCTGGTCGGAACCCTCATCGGCGGCATCGTGGCCCTGGTGCTGTGGGTGTTCGTCACGCCGCTGATCTGGCAGCGGCTGAGCATTCGCTACCGGCGCAAGGCGGTCTATCTGGACCCCAATGCAGCGACCGTGCTGCCCCTTACGCCCTTCTTGCTCGCCGGTTTCGTGATGACGCTGTTCTGGCTGAGCTGATTGCTTTTTCAAAGGCCCTGATCCGATATGGTTAGTTCGACACGGTCAGTTCGACCTTGGCCGTTTGCCCTGCTTCATCCAGCACACTGACCTGATAACTGCCCGGCCGCTCGAACACGGCGCTCAAGCTACCGTCTCCGGCGATATTTCCTTGAGGCTTGCCATTGATGAACCACCAATACGGCCCCTGCCCGCCGAGCGTGGAGAGCTGCAGCCGCAGGGGACCGCCGTTGGGCGTCGGCTGGCGCAGGCGGTCGCCGTTGCGGGCACCGACGATGGACAGCGCTGCCATGGACGGCAATGGAGGTGCCGGGCATTGCGGGTCTTCCTGGGGCAAACGCATTTCCCGGCGCTCGGCTTTGGGTAACCAGGGTTCGAGAGCGGCAGGCCACAATGCGATGGACCGCCCTTGGGCATCCGGGCAAGAGGCGCTGGTTCGCAGTCCCTGCGGCGAAAGCCAGACCTGTTGCAGCAGACCGGTCCCAAGGGGCTGATCCAATGCCTGCAGGGTAGGCGGGACGGTGTTGTCCAGGGTCCAGGCAAAGCGTTGGCGGCGGCAGTTGGGGTCGCCTCGATCCAGGGGTTGCCCCTGAGGCCAGCAGATCGCGGCGACGCCGACGCTGGCGGGCATGGGCTGGACCGGCGCGGCAATGGCCCGCTGTGCATCGCGATTGCTCAGCACATCGTGGACCTGCAGCATCAATGGCGCGGCCGAGGCCAGACCGAACTGACCGGGTACCGGGGTGCCATCGGGCCGACCGATCCACACGCCGATCAGATAGCGCGGCCCGACGCCGATCGACCAGGCATCGCGGAAGCCGTAGCTGGTGCCGGTCTTCCAGGCCAGCGCGGGACGCTGGACCAGGTCGGCGTGTCGGTCCTGATCCGGTCGGGCCTGACCGCTGAGGATACGCCGCACGATCCAGGCGGCACCTGCCGACATCATGGGCCGCTCGCGCAATGTATCCTGTGGCTGCCAGCGCAGGACGGCACTGTTGCCGCTACGCGCGAAGGCACTGTAGGCGGCGACCAGATCGTCGAGCCGACTGCCCACGCCGCCCAGGACCATGGCCAGATTGGGCTCGGCGGCCAGCGGCCAGCTCAGGTTCAGGCCACCGTTGCGCAACTGCGCGGCAAAGCGTTTGGGGCCCAACGCTTCGAGCAACTGCACGGCGGGCAGGTTGAGCGAGAGGGACAACGCCGAGCTGGCCGCGACCGGACCGCTGAACCCCGCAGAGAAGTTGCCGGGGCGGTAGTCCCCGTACCGTCGCGGAACATCCTGCAACAGCGATTCGGAGTGAATCAGTCCGGCATCCAGGGCCATGCCATAGAGAAACGGCTTGAGCGTGGAGCCCGGCGAGCGGATGGCGCTGACCATGTCGACATGGCCAAAGCGCCGGGTATCGGCGAGGTCCACTGAGCCCAGGTAGGCACGCACGGCCATGGCCTGGGCATCCACTACCAGAATCGCCGCCGACGTACGCTCCGGCAGGCGCGCACGCCAGCCCAGCAGCAGGTCTTCGAGACGCCGCTGCAGGCTGGCGTCGATCAGGGTGTGGATGAGCGGCGGGCTGTCGCTGCGGTTCAGGCGCCGGGCCAGCAACGGCGCCAATGCCGGCTCCTGCCGCGGGGCCAGCAACAAGGGCTCCTGTTGTGCTTCGCGCACTTGAGCGACGGGCCACACGCCTTGGTCGGCCATGCGTTGCAGCACTTTATCGCGAGCGGTCTGCGCCAGCTGCGGATGCCGGTCAGGACGCAGGCGGCTCGGCGCCTGGGGCAGCACCGCCAGCAAGGCGGCTTCGCTGCGGGTGAGCTGCGCGGGCGGCTTGCCCAGATACGCCCAACTGGCTGCCGCCACGCCTTGCAGGGTGCCACCGAACGGTGCGCGATCCAGGTACAGCGTCAGGATCTGCCTCTTGCTCAGGTGCCACTCCAATTGTGCGGTTCGCCATAATTGGTGCAGCTTGCCGGAGAAGGTCCGCGAATGCGGATCGAGCAGCCGCGCCACCTGCATCGATAACGTACTGCCGCCCGAAAGCACTCGCCCACCGCTGAGGTTGAGCCAGGCCGCGCGGACCAGCGCCAGCGGATTGATACCTGGATGTTCGTAGAACCAGCGGTCTTCGTAGGTCAGCAAGGCTTCCAGATAATAGGGCGACACCTGCTCCACGCTGGTCGGATAGCGCCACACGCCCTCGGCATCGGCGAAGCGCCACAGCGGTGTACCGTCCTCGGCCAGCACCACGCGGGCCAGGTCATCCTGTGGCAACGGCAGCGGCCAGAGCCGATCGGCCAGCCACAGGAGCACCACCGGCACACCAAGCGCCAACAGCGCACGGCGAATGAATCTACGTCGAGGCCACTCTGGAAAAACGAGAATGCTGCGGATCAAGTGCGCCAACCTTGCTGGCGCTGTCGGGAACTTGGTTCGCTGGCGCATGGCCAAAGGGGGCACAATGGCGTGAATGCCACTAACCGAATCAGGACGCAGCTATGCATGTAGAAGGCTTTTTCGAGTGGTTGGGACAGGCCCTGGGCGCCATCATCCGTTGGGTGGTCGACAGCCTGAGCTGGCTGTTCAGCCTGCTCGGCAACGCAGGGGGCAACTTCGTCGACGGCCTGTCGCGGACCCTGGGCATGGACACCAACATCGTCACCATCGCGGCCTTGATCGTGGGGCTGCTGTTTCTGTATTCCGCTGTCCGAGCGTTCATGCGTGCGTCGATCATCATGGGTGTCATCTGGGCCGTGCTGGGCCTTTGGTTGCTGAGCTGGATCATTCAGTAAACCCTCTGGCGAATGGCAAAGGCAGCCAGCGGCTGCCCTTGCACACGGTCACCTGGGCCGAACCGCAAGATCCGCTGGCGTAGCGCCGACCGCATGCCAGCCTGGCCGGTACATCGACTCCACCTGCGGCGGCGGGACCTTGTAGGTACCGGGCGTCACTGCACGAGCCAGGTACAACAGGTGCGTGCTGCCATAACCATCGAGTTTGAGTGCCGCCACGTAGCGGTCATCGCGAAACTCCTGATGCTGCAGGCTGGCGTTCTGCATCGATTCGCGCCACTGCCTGACGTTGCTGCTGGCGTCGTCCAGGCTGGCGGCACTTTGCGCCAGATTCTGATTCTCGATTTCCAGGCCGGCAGGCAGCAGATCCACCACCAATGCATCCGCTACACGCTGCTTGGCGCCCACGACCAGATGCACCAGCACCAGATCGCCGCTCTTGAGGGCGTCGAGCTTGAGCGGCTCGCCGTCCAGGCTCAGGTATTGGCGACGGATCGACAGGTTGTCTGCGGACGGCGCTGGTGGCTGTGCCGGATAGCCCGACAAGGTCAACTGCTGGTACAGCGGCTGTTGCGTCTGGCTGGTGACGGTGAGCGGCTCGGACAGCGCGCCGTCGGCCAGCTTCAGCGCAGGCTGGGCGTCAGTCAGCGCGTGGCGGGTGCCAGCACTTTGCAGTTGGGCGGCCCAGGGTTGCTGAGGCGAAGCCAGTGCCGTGCGACCGGCCAGATACAGGGCGTTGCGCTCCTGGGTGGAGAGCCAGCTGCTGCTGGCGAGCAGGTCTGAGAGAGTGAACAGACGCTTTTCGAGCGTCGCTTTGCTCAGGTCATTCTCCTGCAGCAAGGCGAGTACCAGGGCCTGGTCGCGCAGCGGGCTGCCATAGTCGCCGAGCCAGTCAGCATCGCTGCGACTGGCCGCCAGACCGGCTTGCAGCGCCTGGTCGGCACGAGGCTGGTCGCCCATCTTCTGCAGGGCGATCGCCAACTGCACCAGCGGCAAACCCGAGCGTGCATCGCTGCGCCGGTCGAACAGGCTGCGCAGCGCGCCCAACGGCGCCTGTTGGCTGCGCGCGAGCACCAGACCGGCATACGCCTGAACCGCGAAGCGGGTGTGTTCCAGGTTGTCGCTGTAGTCGGCCTCGATCAGGTCGCGCTCCTGCAGGTAGCGCAGCAGCCGCTCATTGGCCTTCTTCAACGGCTCCGGGGGTACGGCATAGCCTTGATCGCGGGCGCGCAGCAGGAAGTCGGTCACATAGGCCGTCAGCCAGTACTCCTCCTCGCCATCCGCGCCCCACAGCCCGAAGCTGCCGTTGTAGCGCTGCATGCCCAGCAGCCGTTCGATGCCGATGTCCATCTTGCGTTTGCGCTCGGCATCCGTATCACTCTCCACTCCCAGCTTCTTCAGGCTGGCGGCATCGGAATACAGCGACGGGTACAGGCCACTGACGGTCTGCTCCAGGCAGCCGTAGGGATATGCCCTGAGCGCCTTGATCTGCTCGCCGATGTTCAGCGGCGGCCGACTCGACAGAGTCAGCAGCGCCTCTCGTCCTGCGGGTTCGAAGGGTGACAGGGCACCGGTCGGCAGCGTCCAGGGTTGATCCTTGAGCACGCTGCGCAGATGCCTGACCAGGGCGGGATAGGCAGGACGCACGCCCAGGGTCCAGTCCCGAGTGATGGGCGGCAAGGTTTCACCAGGCAGGTCGAGGCCCTCGATCAGCACTTTGATGTGCCCCTGGCCCAACCCGCCCGAGGCTTGCACCGGCACGTACAGCGTCCGACGCTCGCCCTTGGCCAACTGCAACTGCTTGCGGGGGGCGTCCAGCAGGATCAACGGGCCTTCGGTGTTCAACTGCACGGTCAGGGTCTGTGATCGTTCGGTCAGGTTGGTGATGTCGAGTGCAACGCGCGCCTGGTCGCCGCCGGCAAGGAAGCGTGGTGCAGACAGTTCTGCGACCAGGGGCGCGGCGACAACGGTCTTGGCTTCGGCCATGCCGAAGCGATCTTCGGTCCAGGCTTGCGCCATCACCCGCAGCTCGCCGTTGAAGTCGGGGATATCGAGGGTCAGTTGCCCTTCGCCCTGCTCGTTCAGCGTCACCGGTGCACTTTGCAGGGCCACGATGTTGACGCTGCTCTGTGGGCGCTTGCCGCCCTTGGCCAGGTTGGCGGCATCGCCACCGAAGGCCAGACTGGCGAGCCGTCCCTGCCCTGCCTCGATCAACTGGCCGTAGACGTCCAACTGGTCGGCACCGTAGCCTTTGCGGCCGAACAAGGCGGCAAAAGGATCCGGCGTGGCGTACTGGGTGATATTGAGGATACCCACGTCCACCGCGGCCAGCAGCACGTGAGCCTGACGCGGGATACTGCCGTCGCTGTTGCGGGCCTGCACCTTGACCGTGAGGGGCTGCTGGGGACGCATGGTCGAGGGCGCGTCGAGGCTCAGCGCCAACTTGCGCGCAGCGCGATCAAGCGGCAGGTGCAGCAGGCCGACCGCACGCTTGGGGGTGACGTTGGCCTTGCGTTCGCCGGGGCGAATCACCAGCGCGCTGATGTAGAGATCATGCCGGGCCCATTTCGGATCGACCTTGATGTCGAAGGTCTTGCCCTCGGCGGGCACGTCGATTTCCTGCCAGAACAAGGGGCCCTCTGCAGATTCCACCAACAGATAGCCATTGCCGGCGGCCGGTGGTGTCACCGTCACCCTGGCGGTGTCGCCATCGCCGTAGTGAGGCTTGTCCAGCGCCAGCTTGACCTGATCCGGGCGTACCGCGCCGCCCTCGGTATTGTCCTGCCAGCTGTAGCCAGCCCAGAAACGCAGGCTGCTGACCAGGCCGGTTTGTGGGTCTTCGACCTCGACGCGATAGGGCCCCCATTCCACGGGGAAACTGACCTTGGTCGTACCGCTTTCGGCGACCGAGACCGTTTCCTCGCTGAGGTTCAGGTATTTCTCGTTGTAGTTGTAGCTCCAGCCGTCGCTCTCGGAGTAATTCCAGTAATAGTCGCGGCGCTCGCGCACCAGCCGTACCTTGAGCCCATCGGCCGCGAGCTTGTGGCCTTGGGCGTCGGCGACCAGCAACTCGAACTCGGCCGGCCCGTCGCCGTCGACGTTCTCGCCGTCGAACATGCCGCGCACGCCGGGCAGCCGTTCAGCGGGCCAGACCGGCTGCACCAGCCGGCGCGTGATGGGACGACCACCGGACTCCTGCAGGCTGGCTTGCAGCACCAGTTGCAGGGGCGACTTGGCGTCACTCCAGCGGCTGTCGATGGCGAGGTTGGCCTTGCCCTGCGCATCGAGGGGGGTTTCATCAAGCTCCAGATCCTGACTGAGTTCGCCTTCGGTCAAAGAGCCGAACTGGAAACCCGGCAGTGCAGGCACCGCTTCGCGCAGCGGACGCACGTACAACTGGCCGCTCAGCCGATTGCCCGAGGCCGGAGCGCCGTACAGATAGCGGCCGGTTACGTCGACATCCAGCGTATCGGCAGGTGCGATAGGCGTGTCCTGGCCCTTGAGGTCCAGGGCCAGGCGCTCGGGGAGGAAGTCTTCCACCTGGAACTCATAGACCTGAGGCTTGCCGTCGCCCAGGTCGAACAGCAGTTGCCAGCGCCCGGTTGGGGCTTCGCCCGCCAGTGGTAGCTGATAGCGATAGAAGCCCGCATCGTCCGGTTGCCAGACGAATTTGCGGCTGAGCTGGTCGTCCGGGCGGCGGACCTCGACGCTCACCGGTTGCGGCTTGACCGGATGGCCGTCGTTGTCGCGCAGCAAGGCGTTGAGCAATACGGTTTCGCCAGGGCGGTACAGGTCGCGCGGACCGAAAACGAAAAACTGCAACGGATGTGCCTTGGGCCCGGCGATGTCGAACTCGGCCAGATCCAGGGCAGCAGTATTCAGCCGCAGCAGGCTGGTCTGCTCGCCGCGATGGGCCAGCAGCACCTCGGCTTTGACCGGAGAAGCCATTTCGGTATGGCCTGCAGCGTCGGTCTTGCTCTCGCCGATGACACGGCCCTGAGCGTCCAGCAACTGCAGGCTGACGTCGGCCAGCGCCTGACCGCTTTCCAGGGCTTGGGTGAACACGTCCAGGCGGTCGGCGTAGCGATGCACGGAGAGACCGATGTCGCTGAGCGTGAACAGCGTCGCCGGTTGGGCATAATCGTAGGTGCCCGAGGCACGCATCACCGCCAGATAGACGCCCGGCTGCTGCAACGGCTTGATACCGCCGATGGGCAGCAGCAGGGTCTCGCGGGTATTGGCCGCCGGATCGAGATTGAAGCGACCGCCGTAGACCAGCTCGGCCATGGGCAACAGCTCGCGGGATTCATAGCTTTGCAGGCTGCTGTTGCGGCCCCAGCGACTGAGAAAGGCCGGCAGTTGCTCGGGCCGTATGCGGAAGAATTCGACATCGACCTTGTCGACGTTCAGCGCAATCACCGGCAAGCCTTCGGCCAGTCGGGTAGGCAACAGCGAGCCGCGGCTGGCAAAGCCAACGGTGGGCTGCAAGTCCCGGGTTTCCAGGCGACTGCTGTACGCACTGGCCAAGGTGCCCTGGTTCACCGAGAGCAGGCCGGCATCGACCGTCAGCACCAGTTTGCGCTTGGGCTCCAGATGGCGGAAGCGCAGCTCCATCAGGTTGTCGGACAGTTCCCAGGCGCCGTCCAGTGTGCCTCGGGTGCTGTCGACCAGGTGAACCTTGTCGGCGAAGTTCTGCTTGGGATCCAGCGGTGCGGTGAAGGTCACCGAGAGGGTGCTGGCGCCATCAAGCTGAATTTCCGAGGCATCGGCGACGGTCAGCTCACGGCCTTGGTAGCGCTTCGCCAGGGCAGGCAGATCGACGCTGGCCGCAGGTTTGGGCGCAGCCGTTGCTGCGACAGGTGGCGCGGGTTCGACGGGTTTTTCCGAGGTCGATGAGTCGCACCCGCCGAGCAGGGCCAGTGCGCAGGCCAGAAACAGTCCTTTGTTCAATGTGAGGTACCTGGGGCAGTGAAAAGCAAGGCTGAGAATATATATCAATATTGACGTTTTCGTAGGCAGGGTTACCGGTTGAGACAACTGTGCCGTGGTGTTGCGAGTGTGGGCTACAATCCCCGCCCCGAATGCGGAGCTTGCATGTCTACCCTACTGACCGACTGGCGCCATCGCCTCACCCACAAGAACGTCTGGGCCCTGGCTGCACCGATGATTCTGTCCAACCTGTCGGTCCCGCTGGTGACGCTGGTAGACAGCGCCGTGATCGGCCATCTGCCCCACGCTCACCAGTTGGGCGCAGTGGCCGTGGGCGGCAGCCTGTTTACGTTCATGGTGTCGCTGATGAGCTTCCTGCGCATGGGCACCACCGGTTTCGCCGCACAGGCGGCCGGGCGCCGCGACGGTAACGCGCTGCGCCAGATCCTCGTGCAGGGCCTGAGCCTGGGGCTGCTGTTTTCCCTGCTGCTGTCGATGCTGGCCCTGCCCTTCAGCCACCTCGCCCTGAGCTTCATGTCGCCGTCCGCGGCACTGGAGCAAGCCACCCATGACTTTTTCCAGACGCGTCTGTTGGGGCTGCCCGCGGCCCTGGCCAGCTACGCCCTGATCGGCTGGTTCCTTGGTACCCAGAACGCCCGCGCGCCGTTGCAACTGCTGCTGACCACCAACGTGGTCAACATCGTCCTGAACCTGTGGTTCGTGCTCGGCCTGGACTGGGGCGTCCTGGGCTCGGCGCGCGCGTCAGTGATTGCCGAATGGGCTGGCGCCCTGCTCGGTCTGGCCCTCACCCGTCCCTCCCTGCGCGCCTATCCGGGGCATATGGTGTGGACAGCACTGCAGTCGTGGCGCAACTGGCAGCAGCTGTTGGGCGTCAACCGCGATATCTTTCTGCGCAGCCTGGCGCTGTCCGGGGTCTTTCTGCTGATCACCATTCAGGGCGCACGCTTGGGCGACGCCACCGTGGCCGCCAATGCGCTGCTGCTCAACGGTCTGCTCATCACTGCCTATGCGCTGGACGGCCTGGCCCATGCGGTCGAAGCGTTGTGCGGGCACGCCATCGGTGCGCGCGATCGGCAAACGCTGCGCCGTTCGCTGGTGGTGTCCTTTGGTTGGTCGCTGATCGCCAGTAGTGGGTTTGCCGTGCTGTTTCTGCTCGGTGGGCATGTGTTCGTCAATCTGCAGACCGATATTCCCGGTGTCCGCGAGGCGGCCTATCCGTTCCTGCCATACCTGGCCGTGCTGCCGCTGATTGCGGTGGGGAGCTATCTGTTGGACGGCCTGTTCATTGGTGCAACGCGGGCGCGGGAGATGCGCAATGCGATGCTGGTCAGTGTGGCGGTGATGTTGCCGATCGGCTGGTGGAGCACCGGGTTTGGGAATCATGGTCTGTGGATCAGTTTCCTGCTGTTCATGATGCTGCGGGCGGTGACGCTGGGGTGGATTGCGTGGCGGTTGCAGCGCAGGGATGAGTGGGTGTCTTAGTTTTGTATCGCTTGTCTGGGCCCTTTCGCGGGTAGAACCCGCTCCCACAGAGAACCCGCTTCCACAGAGAGCCTGCGCCCATAGAGAAGCGGCTCCCTCAATGGTGGGTTGTGACGAAGCGGGCCACTTCGTCCACCACCGGTGCCAGCCAGCGCAGGGGCCAGGCGAATGAGGCGACCAGGGTGCGATGGTTCGGTCGGCGGTAATAGCGTTCCTGCACCAGGACGCCAGCGGCGCGCAGTCGGTGCGCCAGGCCTTCGCTGTTGCGTACCGGGTCCACGGTCGAGTCATGGGTCGCGGCGATGAGCAACGCTGGAGGCGAGCCTGCCAGAGGCTGGTTGATGGGTTGCGATTGGGGCGGTGAATCGGGGAAGAAGAATACCGGCCTGGCTTCGGGATTCTCGATCGGCAGGAAATCATAGGGGCCGGCCAGGCCAATCCAGCCGCGCAGTGCATTGGCGGGGACCCCGGCTTTACGCAGCCACTGCGGATCGAGGGCAAGCATGGCCGCGTTATAGCCGCCGGAGCTGTGACCCATCACGAACAGACGGCGAACGTCGCCACCGTACCGATCGATGTTTCGATAGGTCCAGGCAACGGCATCGGCGCCGTCCTCGATAAAGCTGGGATAGCGCACCTGCGGGTAGAGACGGTAGTCGGCGACCACCACCAGAATGCCGCGAGCAGCCAGCGCCTGGGCGAGGAAACGATAGTCGCCTCGCTCGCCGCTGCTCCAGGTGCCCCCATAGAAAAAAACCACCACCGGCGTGGCCGGCAGTGGTCGGTTGGGACGATAGACGTCCAGCTTCTGACGCGGATCGAGGCCGTAGGCTACCCCTTGGGTCAGCTGGTAGCCACTGGACGGCGTCACGACATCCAGGGTGCGCAACCCGGAGCAACCGCCCAGCAGCCCCAGCAGGACTGCGAAGGCGAGCAACCGGGCAGCCAGGCCCATGCGTTACGAGGACAGGTACGAAGAGCGGGTCAGGCCCAGGCGCAGGGCGTCCAGGTACTGAGTGCGTTCGCGCGCAGTGATCTTGGCACTGGCGACCTTGTCGCGGTAATGGGTCATCAGCTCTTCGGGGGACAGGTGCACATAGCGCAGCATGTCTTCGATGGTGTCATGGGTCTCGATACCGGCGCTGTACACGCTGCCATCCTGACGCTGATAGATGTTCACCGAATCGGTGTCACCGAACAGGTTGTGCATGTCGCCGAGGATTTCCTGGTACGCGCCGACCAAGAAGATGCCCAGCAGGTAATCCTCCCCCTGGTTGACGGCGTGTACCGGCAGGCTGGTCTCGATGCTTTGCTCATCCACGTACTGCTTGATCTTGCCGTCGGAGTCGCAGGTCAGGTCCTGCAGCACGGCGCGACGCAGCGGTTCTTCGTCGAGACGATGCAGCGGCAGGATCGGCAGCACTTGGCCGATGGCCCAGGTATCGGGCAGGCTCTGGAACACCGAGAAGTTGCAGATGTACTTGTCGGCGAGCTTGTCGTTGAGCTCGTCCAGTACCTGGCGATGGGAACGCTGGCGGGCCTTGAGCGAGTTGTGCAGGCGACGGCACACGGCGAAGTAGCACTGTTCGGCCAGCGCCTTCTGGGCCAGGGTCACCTTGCCGTCGGCGTACTGCGCAGCGATGTCGCTGATGTAGTGCGTGGCGCGCCAGTAGTTCTCGGTGACCATCTCGATATCGGTCGGGCCGAGCAGGTCGACCAGCCACTGCAGGGTTTCGGGCAGGCTCTGCTTGTCGACGATCTCGGGGACTTCGTCGTTGTGACGTTCGACGTCGGTGACCTGCACCACCAGCATGGCATGGTGCGCGGTCAGTGAGCGGCCGCTTTCCGAGAAGATGTGCGGATGCGGCATGCCTTGGGCATCGCAGAACTCCTTGAGCATGCCCACCACGACACCGGCGTAGTCGTCCATGTCGTAGTTGATCGAGCTGGCGTTGCGCGAATGGGTACCGTCGTAGTCGACTCCCAGACCGCCGCCCACGTCGATGTGATCGACCGGCAGGCCGAGCGCGCGCAGCTCGCCGTAGTAGCGGATCGCTTCCTTGAAGCCATGCTGGTAGTCCGCCAGGTTGGCGATCTGCGAACCCATGTGGAAATGCAGCAGGCGAATGCCTTGATCGACCCCGGCTTCGCGGAAGCGCTCGACCACCGACAGCAGTTGCGCAGCGGACAGGCCGAACTTGGATTTTTCTCCGCCGGTATCGGCCCACTTACTCGAAGCCAGGGACGATAGACGCACGCGCAGGCCGATCTGTGGCTTGACCTTGAGGTCGGCCGCTTCCTCGATGACCAGCGCCACTTCGGACTCTTTTTCGATGACGATGAAGACGTTGTGGCCCAGCTTCTGGCCGATCAGGGCCAGACGAATGAACTCGCGGTCCTTGTAGCCGTTGCAGACGATGGTTCCGCCTTTCGGCGCCAGAGCCAGCACGGCCAGCAGCTCGGGCTTGGAACCGGCTTCCAGGCCGATCGAGACGCCCTGGGTGGCGATGATGTTTTCCACCACCGCTTCCTGCTGGTTGACCTTGATCGGATACAGCGCGGTGTAGCGATTCTGGTATTCCAGGCGGGCGATGTTGGCATCGAAGGCCCCGGTCAGCTGGCGCACGCGATCTTGCAGGATGTCGGGGAAGCGCACAAGCAGCGGCAGCGACAGGCCGCTCTTGCGCAGGTGGTCGACCTGTTCGTAAAGATCGATCGGCGAGCTGTCCGGGCCGTTGGGACGAACCTCGACACGGCCGGCCTCGTTGATGGCGAAATAGCCCGCGCCCCAGTGGCGGATGCCATAAACGCTGCGGCTGTCGGCCACGGTCCATTGGCTGCCATCGTCTTTGCGTGTGCGTCGTACGGACATCGAGGTCCCCTATGAAAAAAGTCGGTTGTCACGGGCCATCAGGCCCTGCGCAGTGTAGAGGGTAAAGATGACGGTTGCTGCGCCTGCAGGGGTAGACCCCGGCGAGTACCTCAAGTTTACAAGGCGTGTGGCTCAGCCACCGGATTTGCGGGCCTTGAAGCCCTGCTTGACCAGCTCGGCAAGCAGCAGCTCGACGTGATCGCCCTGGATCTCGATGACACCCTCTTTGAGCGCGCCACCCGTGCCGCAGCGGCGCTTGAGGGTGGTCGCCAATTCCTTGAGGGCATCGGCTGGCAGCGGCACGCCGGTGATGGTGGTCACGGTCTTGCCGCCACGCCCTTTGCTTTCCCGCCGCACGCGAGCGATGCCGTCGCCTTCGGGCACGGCCGCTTGCTTGCAGGTACAGGCGTCGATGGGCTGACGGCAGTCGGGACAATGCCGACCGCTGTCGGTAGAGAACACCAGGCCGCCCAGGGCGGCGAAGGATGCGGCTTTCTTGGCCACCGGCATGCCTCATGTGAAGTGGATCAGGCCGCGCAGTTTAGCGGGAAACGGGGTGTGTGCTAAGGGCCTGAAGGAAGCAATTGCCGAGGTTGTGCGGATTTCATGGAAGAGTGCGGGGTGTCAGGGGCTGCGCGGTGTTTTCTTTGCGGCCGGTGACCGCTCCCACGTGGAACAGGCGCGCTCGGGGCTCGGTGCGGTACGGCTGCTGTCAGGCGTTGTCGCGGCAAGCCAGGTAACGCAGCAACGCCGCCACCGAGTCGGGGCAATACGGTTCCGTGGCGCTCTCGTCGAGGGCCTGCTGTACAGGCATGAAGCGCGCCTCGAGGACCTCTTCGGGTTGCAGCTCCAGCGGTCCATCCCAGACGGCCGAGAACACCGCGCACCACACGCGGTTGCCCGGCTGGTCGAAGAAAAACTGCTCGTGGGCGGTCAACTCGACACCGCTCACGCCCAGTTCCTCTTCAAGCTCGCGTGCGGCCGATTCGGCATAGGTTTCGTCGCCCTGCACCATGCCACCGGCAGCCACGTCCCAGTAACCTGGATAGATCGCCTTGCTCAACGTGCGGCGATGAACGCACAGCTCGCCCTCGCTGTTGAACAGAAGGATATAGGTCCCGCGACCGATCAGCCCACGTTCACGGAGCTCGGCCCTGGGCAGGGTTCCCAGCAGGCGGTCGGACTCATCGACCCAGGCGATCGACTCGGCATCGGACGCTGCGCGATGTTCGACCTCCTGGGTCGAGATCGGCATGTTCTCAGCCCTGCGACAGCAGCTGGCGCAGGTCGATCACTGCAGCGTTGGCCCGCGAGATGTAGTTGGCCATGACCAGCGAGTGGTTGGCCCACATGCCGAAACCGCTGCCGTTGAGAATCATCGGGCTCCAGACCGGTGCCTGGGAAGCTTCCAGCTCGCGGATGATCTGGCGTACGCTCACGGTTGCGTTCTTCTTGGCCAGCACGTCGGCGAAATCGACTTCGATGGCGCGCAGCAGGTGCGACAGCGCCCAGGCCTGACCGCGGGCTTCATAGAAGACGTTATCGATCTGCATCCACGGGGTTTCGACGATTTCCTCGTCCACCTGCGGTGCCTGACCAGCGATCACGCTTTCGGTCTTGAGGGTCGTGTTCAGTTTGACGCGACCAACGCTGGCCGACAGCCGTTGCGACAGCGAACCCAGACGGGTACCGACATCGCCCAGCCAGTTGTTCAGGTTGTCGGCGCGGGTGTAGAACAGCGCGTTGGTCTGGCTCGGATCAGACAGACGATTCTGGTAGCGCGTCAGCAGGTTGATGCCTTCCTGAAACTCCGATTCGCTGGAGGGCAGCACCCAGCTCTTGTTGTCGAAGTTGAAACGCGGCTCGGCACGCGCCAGATCGCCGTCTTCGGCCGACTGCGACTGCGAACGGGCGAAGTCCTTGCGCAGCGCGCGGCTCAGGTCACGCACCTGTACCAGCACGCCGTATTCCCAGCTGGGCATGTTGTCCATCCACAGGCCGGGTGGAAAACGGTCGTTGGAAATGTAGCCACCGGGCTTGTTCAGCAACGTCGATGCCACAGTCTTGAGGGTTTCCACCGTGGTATAGCCCACTACCATCTGACGTCCGTCACGCTGGGCGGCGGCTTGGGCATTCTGCTGCACCGGGAACAGTTCGGGCTCTTCACTCCAGTACCAACCCAGCAACAGGGTCACGACCAGATAGACAGCCAGTGCGCCCAGTAGCGCCTTGCTCAGCAACAGGCTTTTCACAGAGCTGCGCGTTCTGCCACTGGTGTCGGCACGCTCGCGCGCATCGCCTGTGCCCGCACGATTCTTCCAGTCCAGCATGGCTTATGTCCTTTCTATCGCGGAATTCATGGGTTCTGACCTCGCCACCCGCCTAACGTGCCTCGCTCGGGGAAAGTTTTCCGGGTGAGATAGCGCAACGGCACTATAAAGGATGCGCAACCCGGCTGCAGCCGCGGCAAAGGCATCCGGATGTGTCAGGCCAGGTCCAAGTGCCGATCGACAATGAAAGCCATGTGCCATCTTTTTAACGCCTACGTCACGAGCCTGTAACAGATCGGCCATACCTTCACGCACTGACCATTTCGCTGTTGGTAGTGCCCTATGCGCCTGAAACTGCTCACCAATCTGAACACATTGTTGCTGGTCGCCGTGTGCACTGCACTGGCGGCGACCCTGTGGTGGTCGCAAAGGGCGCTGGAACAGCCTTACCTGCTGATGGAGCGCTACCTGCAACTGTCTCGGCAGTTTCAGGATGAGGTCGTGCGCAATGTCCAGGATTACCTGAACAGCGGCGATGCGTTGCGCCATGCCGAAGCCACCCAAGCCTTGACCCGCCTGCGCGAGGGCATCACCGGGCTGCCGGCAGAGCTCACCGGCCCCCTGCTGCAGGAAGTGGATGCGCTGATGACGTTCACTGCCGAGCAACTGCTGGCGGCCGGCAAGCTGGCGGGCGACCCTCAGGCCCTGCTGGTGCAGGCCGAACGCGAACTGGGCGGCACGCTGGAACAGCTGGCCCGGTATGCACAGGGTGACAGCGCTTATCAGGCAGCGCTGCTGAGCGCCAGCCAGCAATTGGCCAAGCTGACCCTGGCGCGGGAGAAGATGGTCAGCAGCGGACGCAGTGAGCTGGCCGCCGACGTGGAGCGCGAACTGGCCGGCATCAGGACCCAAGCCACCACCTTGCAAGGCTTGCCGCTGCTGGGGGTTTCCAGCACCAGCGCGTCGAGTGCCGATGATTTCGCTTCATTGATGGGTTTGCAGAATGAGAACACCACGGCCACTCAGGACGACGGCGTGGACCTCAAGCGCGAGCTGGCCAGCCTGTTGACGCGGTACCCGGCCGAATTGAGCCGCACCCGTGAACTGATCCAGCGTCGGACCGAGCTGGCCGAGGCCGCGCAGCAACGCATCGGCGCGGTCCAGCAGGGCCTGGGAGCGCTGGAACCCGGCGTACGCAGCCAGCACGCTCGAATCCAGAGCGAAGTACGGCTTCTGCAAGGTGCCATGATCGGCCTGATTCTGTTGATCGCACTGCTTATCGACGTCTTGCAGCGGCGCCTCGCCGGCGTGCTGACGCGCCTGGATCCGGCCCTGTCGACCTGGGCCGAGGGCGACTTTGCCCGGCCCATTACCCTAGGCCGGACCAACCATGAATTGCAGGCCATTGAAGCGTCCCTCAATCGCCTGCGCCTGTATCTGGTCGAGTTGGTCGGCACCATTCGCCAGAACGCCGAGCAGGTGGCCGGGAGCAGCCATCAACTGGCGCAGCTCAGTGGTGGCCTGCATCAAGGGGCGCTGCGCCAGGCTGGCGACACTGCGCAGATTCGCGATGCACTGGGCGAGCTGGAAGCGACCATCGGCCAAGTGGCCGGTGATGCCAGTCAGGCTGCGGCGGCCAGCCGCCTGGCGGGTGATGCGGTGGAGCATGGCCAGCAGGTCATCGGGCAGAGCCTGAGAGGACTGCATGCGCTGGTGGGTGAGGTGCAGGGCAACGCGCAGATGATCGAACAGCTCGCCGAGGAATCGGCCACCATCGGCGAAGTGCTGACCGTGATTCGCTCGATCGCCGACCAGACCAACCTGCTCGCCCTCAATGCCGCGATCGAAGCGGCCCGCGCCGGCGAAATGGGTCGCGGTTTCGCGGTGGTGGCCGAAGAGGTGCGTTCGCTGGCGTCGCGCACCACCGGGGCGACCCATCAGATTCAGACCTTGATTGCCGGCCTGCAGACGGTTGCGCGCGATTCCGTGCAGGGTATCCGCGCGCAGGTGGTTCATGCCCAGGCCACGGCGAGTCAGGCCGAGGCGGCGGACGGCGCGCTGGCGCAGATCGTCACGGCGATCCAGACCATCTCCGACAGCGCCGTGCGCATCGCCGACTCGACTGCACAGCAAAGTGGCGCGGTAGGCGAGATTCGCGAGCACGGCGAGCGCATTCATGGCCTGGGTGAAGACAACCTGCAACTCATTGACCAGGGACGGGCTCAAGGCGAGCACCTGTTGCAACTGGGGGGCGAGCTGCGCACGGCGGTGCAGGCGTTCAGGGTCTAGCGCGGGCGACCCTGTCCAGGCGACCCTGTCCGTGCGACCCTATCCGGGCGACCCATCCTGTTACATGAAATTGCCCCCTGCCGATTCGGCAGTACCGCACGGCTCCAGTATGATGCGCGCTCAGTTGCTGTTCGAGAAACGTCATGCGCCGCCTGCTCTGCCTCCTGTTGTTGGTTTTCGCACTGCCCGTCGCGGCTTCCGGCCTGCTCGACACACGGCCCAGCGCCACCCTGGGAGGCGCATCGCTGAACAACAGCGCCGACTTCCTTCCGGTCGGCCAGGCGTTCCAGCTCGAACAAGTGCAGTCGTCGGCGCAAGACATCACCCTGCGCTTCGTCATCGCCGAAGGCTATTACCTCTATCGCCACCGCTTCGAATTCAAGGCCGAACCCGCCGACATCGCGTTGGGAACGGCACAACTGCCGCCTGGCGAGGCGAAACATGACGAGTACTTCGGCGATGTCGAGGTGTACCACGGCATTCTCGATGTGCACATTCCTCGCCCCAGCGGTGATCTGCGGGCCTTCACCCTGGCGGTGACCTTCCAGGGCTGTGCCGACAAGGGCTTGTGCTATCCGCCGGAGACCCAGCGCCTGTCCGTGGCGGGCATCGGGCAGGCCGCTCCGGTGGCCAGCCAGACGCCTGTCGACGGTGGCTGGCAATGGCATGAACTGGCGTTGTTCTTTCTCGCCGGCATCGGCCTGACCTTCACACCCTGCGTGTTGCCCATGCTGCCGATCCTGTCCGGTGTGGTCCTGCGCGGGCAGGTCGGCGGGTGGCGCGGCCTCAGTCTGTCGCTCGCCTATGTGCTGCCCATGGCAGTCTGTTTCGCCTTGCTGGGTGCGCTGATGGGCAAGTTCGGCGCCGAACTCAATCTGCAGGCACGCTTGCAGTCGGTCTGGGTGCTGGTGCCCTTCGCCCTGTTCTTCGTGATTTTCGCCCTGGCCATGTTCGGTTTGTTCGAGCTCAAGCTGCCAGCGGCCGTGAGCCAGCGCCTCGATCGCGTGGCCGGCAATGCCAAGGGCGGCTCGCTGTGGGGCGCCGCGGTGCTGGGCGTGGTGTCGAGCCTGTTGGTGTCACCGTGCGTATCGGCGCCGCTGGCCGGGGCACTGCTCTATATCAGCGCCAGCGGCGATGCCTTGGGAGGCGGTTTGAAACTCTTCGCCCTGGGCCTGGGCATGGGCGCGCCGCTGCTGTTGGTCGCCACCGGCGGCGCGGCCTGGCTGCCCAAGAGCGGCCCGTGGCTGGTGACCGTCAAGAATGCCATCGGCGTGTTGCTGCTGGGCCTGGCGATCGCCCTGCTCGCCCGGGTATTGCCAGGCAGTGTGACCCTGCTGTTGATCGGTCTGCTGGCCGCCGGTGTCGGTGTGTTCATGGGTGCGCTGGAGTGGGTGGTGAAACCGGCGCGGCAACGCTTGCAACAGGTGCTGGGGCTGGGCTTCGTGTTCTATGCCCTGGCTTGCTGGCACGGCGCCCTGAGCGGCCAATCCGATCCTTTCCAGCCGCTGGCACGTCCTACCGTCAGCGCTTCGAATCCTGCCCTGCCGAGTACAACAGCCGATGCGTGGCAGACGGTCACCACCGGCGAAGGCTTCGAGCTGGCCCTGCAACAGGCCAAGGCCGCTGGTCAGCCGCTGGTACTGGACTGGTACGCGGACTGGTGCATCAGCTGCAAGGTCATCGAGCATGAAGTACTGACCGATCCGCAGGTCATCGCGCGGCTGGCGGGGTATCGCAAGGTGCGCCTGGACATCACCCAGAGCAATGCCGAACAGCGCGCCCTGCTCGATCGCTTCAAGCTGTTCGGGCCACCGGCCTTGCTGTTCTTCGACGCCAACGGCATCGAACAGGTCGCCTCGCGGGTGGTTGGCGAAATCGATGCGGCAGGGTTCGTCGGGAAAATACCGTCATCGGGCGATGAATGATCGTCGGCAGTGACCGAAATCGACAAGCGAGTCACAAATTTTGCGCAAACATCGGACAACGTGCGGGCTATTGCGCTTAACTGGACAGACGCCTGGGCTTTCCGGCATAGTTCGCCCGCTCCGCGTGTGAACCCGACGGTGAGAGGTCACTGAGAATGGACATGATCCGACAGCTTTTGCCGGCGGATGTCACCACCGACGTGACGCGCCGCTGTCGATGAGCATCCCACTGTTCGACGTGCGTATTTTTCACCGGCACGTTCAAGAATTTTCGCCGTCACTCGGCCCTTTTCAACGGCACATGAGTGTTCGCAGCCTTCTTTGAAAGGCGCTTGGCATAGAACACCTACTGAACGCCCCTGACCGACCCTTGGGAGTTGATGATTAATGGATATTCGTAAAGTCAAGAAACTGATCGAGCTGCTGGAAGAGTCCGGCATCGACGAGCTGGAAATCAAGGAAGGCGAAGAATCCGTACGGATCAGCCGTCACAGCAAGACCCCGGCCCAGCAGTACTATGCGCCCGCGCCGATGGCAGCCCCTGCCGCCGCGCCCGTGGCCGCCGCACCTGCTGCCGCAGCCGCCGAACCCGCTGCTGCCAAGTTGAACGGCACCGTGGCTCGCTCGCCAATGGTCGGCACCTTCTACCGCAAGGCGTCGCCAGCGTCGCCGGCATTCGTCGAAGTGGGCCAGACCGTGAAGAAGGGCGATACCCTGTGCATCGTCGAAGCAATGAAAATGATGAACCACATCGAAGCTGAAACCAGCGGTGTGATCGAATCGATCCTGGTAGAAGACGGTCAGCCGGTTGAGTACGACCAGCCGCTGTTCACCATCGTTTGACCAGCGGAGAGCCTGCGATGTTGGAAAAAGTTCTGATCGCCAACCGCGGCGAAATCGCCTTGCGGATCCTGCGTGCCTGCAAAGAGCTGGGCATCAAGACCGTTGCCGTCTACTCCAAGGCCGACAAGGAGCTGATGCACCTCGGCTTGGCTGACGAGTCGGTCTGCATCGGTCCGGCGCCTGCCAACCTGTCCTATCTGCACATCCCGGCAATCATCGCCGCTGCCGAAGTGACTGGCGCCACCGCCATTCACCCAGGCTATGGCTTTCTCGCCGAGAACGCGGACTTTGCCGAGCAGGTCGAGAAATCCGGTTTTGCCTTCATCGGCCCGACTGCCGACACCATCCGCCTGATGGGCGACAAGGTTTCGGCCAAGCACGCGATGATCGCCGCTGGCGTACCGACGGTACCCGGCTCCGATGGCCCGCTGCCGGAAGACGAGGAAGAAGCCCTGCGCATTGGCCGTGAAGTCGGCTACCCGGTGATCATCAAGGCCGCTGGCGGCGGCGGTGGTCGCGGCATGCGTGTGGTGCACAAGGAAGAAGACCTGATCGCCTCGGCCAAGCTGACCCGCACCGAAGCCGGTGCCGCGTTCGGCAACCCGATGGTGTACCTGGAAAAATTCCTGACCAATCCACGTCATGTGGAAGTTCAGGTGCTGTCCGATGGCCAGGGCCAAGCAATTCACCTGGGCGACCGCGACTGCTCGCTGCAGCGCCGTCACCAGAAGGTACTGGAAGAAGCACCGGCACCGGGCATCGACGAGGCCGCTCGCGAGGAAGTTCTGGCTCGCTGCGTCAAGGCGTGCATCGAGATCGGCTACCGCGGTGCTGGCACTTTCGAGTTCCTGTACGAGAACGGTCGTTTCTACTTCATCGAGATGAACACACGCGTTCAGGTGGAGCACCCGGTATCGGAGATGGTCACGGGTATCGACATCGTCAAGGAGATGCTCAGCATCGCCGCAGGCAACAAGTTGTCGTTCACCCAGGATGACGTGGTTATTCGCGGTCACTCCCTGGAGTGCCGGATCAACGCCGAAGACCCGAAGAACTTCATCCCCAGCCCCGGCACCGTCAAGCATTTCCACGCACCGGGTGGCAACGGCGTTCGCGTCGACTCGCACCTGTACAGTGGCTATGCGGTACCGCCGAACTACGACTCGCTGATCGGCAAGCTGATCACTTGGGGCAAGGATCGCGACGAGGCCCTGGCCCGTATGCGCAATGCGCTGGACGAGATCATCGTGGACGGCATCAAGACCAACATCCCACTGCACCGTGACCTGGTGCGCGATGAAGGTTTCTGCAAAGGCGGCATCAACATTCACTACCTGGAACACAAACTGGCCAGCCAGAAGTGATTCGGTAGTCTATGTGACGTTGTCATGTGAAAAGGACCCGGCTTTCGAGCCGGGTTTTTTTGGTCCTGACGCGCCTCCTCGCGTAAACTGGCGCGCTTGTCGCAGCGACCCTGCTGCGCCCCCCGTTTAGATCGAAGGTGCCTGCCATGCCTTGGCTGCAAGTCCGTCTGGCCATCAGCCCAGAACAAGCCGAAACCTATGAAGATGCGCTGCTGGAAGTCGGTGCCGTGTCCGTCACGTTCATGGACGCCGAAGACCAGCCGATCTTCGAACCTGAACTCAACACCACACCGCTGTGGTCGCACACCCACTTGCTGGCGCTGTTCGAAGCCGACACCGACGCCGACGCAGTATTTGCCCACTTGCAGTTGCTGACCGGCACGACGCTGCCCGAGCATCACGCCGAGGTGATCGAGGACCAGGACTGGGAACGCAGCTGGATGGACAATTTCCAGCCCATGCGCTTCGGCCGCCGCTTGTGGATCGTACCCAGCTGGCACGAAGCCCCGGAGCCTGGCGCCGTCAACTTGCTGCTGGACCCGGGCCTGGCGTTCGGCACCGGCACCCACCCCACCACGGCCCTGTGCCTGGAGTGGCTGGACGGTCAGCAATTGCAGAACACTCAGGTGCTGGACTTCGGCTGCGGCTCGGGCATCCTGGCGATCGCTGCACTGCTGCTGGGTGCGCAGCAGGCGGTCGGCACCGACATCGACGTGCAGGCCCTGGAGGCTTCGCGCGACAACGCCCAGCGCAACGGCATTGCCGACGACCGCTTCCCGGTGTATCTGCCTGCCGACTTGCCTGCGCAGCAGGCGGACGTGCTGGTGGCCAACATCCTTGCCGGGCCGCTGGTCAGCCTCGCACCCCAGCTCAGCGGGCTGGTCCGGCCTGGCGGCCTGCTGGCGTTGTCCGGCATCCTCGCCGAGCAGGGTGAGGAAGTCGCCGCCGCCTACGCCCAGGACTTCGAGCTGGACCCGATCGCCAACCGTGATGGCTGGGTACGCATCAGCGGCCGTCGCCGCTGAGCCCCGACCAGCATGTTCCCCTGCCCTCCCAGGACCTGCGCATGAGCGAAAGTTTCGTCACCCAGTGCCCGCATTGCCAGAGCAGCTTCCGCGTCAACCACAGCCAGCTGAGTGTGGCACGTGGCGTGGTTCGTTGTGGCTCCTGCCTGCAGGTCTTCAACGCCGCCCGGCAGTTGCTCGAACAGAGCGCAACCCTGACCCCGGCCAACCTCCCCAGGCCGCCTGAGCTGGCGCCGCGGCCGTGGAGCAACGGTGACATCGACCTGGACCAGCTCGAACTGGGTGACGCCCCCCGAGTGGACAGCCTGAGCGCGCGCCGGGACGATGCCGAGGTGGATTCGCCAGCCTTGCCGCCGATCATCGAGCGGCAACCTGCACTGGATGACGACGAAGCAGTAGCGCCTGCGAGCCGGACCGAACCGTCGCTTTCACGCCGCGCAGACCTCGACGACACGCACATCGACAATGAACCGTCCCTGAACGGCCACGGCCGGCTGTCGGCGCTGGACGAACACGACCGGGACGAGCCACCCGTGAGCGCCTTCAACTCGCCGCGCAAGGCGCAAGCCGACCGCAGCGAACCGGCCGTGCGTGATGACGACGACCTGGCCGACCTGCTCGACGAGCCGATGCAACTGGCCTGGGAGAAGCCTCGCCCGCACTGGGGCAAACGCTTGATGTGGTTGGGCCTGGCGATCGTAGCCGCCTTGGGCCTGGGCGTGCAATACGTGGTCTACCACTTCGCCGAGCTGGCTCGACAGGATCAGTATCGCCCCCTGTTCCAGGAACTGTGCCCCGTAATAGGCTGCAGCGTACCGGCCAAGGTCGATATTGCCCTGATAAAAAGCAGCAACCTGGTGGTGCGCAGCCACCCCGACTTCGCCGGAGCGCTGGTGGTGGATGCAATCATCTACAATCGCGCCGCGTTTGTGCAGCCCTTTCCCCTGCTTGAACTGCGCTTCGCCGACCTCAACGGCCAACTGATCGCCAGCCGTCGCTTCAAGCCCAGCGAATACCTCAACGGCGAGTTGGCCGGCAAGGCCGAGATGCCCCCGCAGACGCCTATCCACATTGCCCTGGACATCCTCGACCCAGGCCCAGCAGCGGTCAATTACAGCCTGAGTTTCCGCTCGCCCGAATAGCCGGATGCTTCGGTGGAGGGGCGCACTCCGCCCGTCCAAACCTGTCCGCGGGGGCAGATAACTGTTCAGATTTTATCCAAATCGATCTTTAACCCGTCATCGAGAGCGGGTATTATGCCAACCCTTTTTCGAACTCTCATGATCCGGCCCCACAACAGGGAAGTCCTATGTCGGCGGTACGCATCGGCCCATATACCTTGAACAATTCGCTGGTCCTGGCCCCCATGGCCGGGGTTACCGATCAGCCCTTTCGTCAGTTGTGCAAGCGCCTGGGCGCAGGCCTGGTGGTGTCGGAGATGGTCACCAGCGACATGAGCCTGTGGAACAGCCGCAAGTCGCGGCTGCGCATGATCCACGAAGGTGATCCCGAGCCGCGCTCGGTGCAGATCGCCGGCGGGGACGCGCAGATGCTGGCCGAGGCGGCACGGGCCAACGTCGAGGCCGGGGCGCAGATCATCGACATCAACATGGGCTGTCCGGCGAAAAAGGTGTGCAACAAGGCAGCGGGGTCTGCCTTGCTCAAGGATGAAGCGCTGGTGGCGCAGATTCTGGAGGCGGTGGTGGGGGCTGTGGATGTGCCGGTCACCCTGAAGATTCGTACGGGTTGGGACCGTTCCAACCGTAATGGCATCAGCGTTGCAAAGATTGCCGAGCAATCGGGCATCGCCGCGTTGGCGGTGCACGGTCGCACACGCGCCGACCTGTACACCGGCGAAGCCGAATACGACACCATCGCCGCGATCAAGCAGGCGGTGTCGATCCCGGTTTTTGCCAATGGCGACATCGATTCACCGCACAAAGCCCGGCAGGTATTGCAGGCGACCGGTGCCGACGGCCTGCTGATAGGGCGCGCGGCGCAGGGTCGACCGTGGATCTTCCGGGAAATCGAGCATTACCTGCGCACCGGTGAACTGCTGCCGGCACCGCAGTTGAGTGAAGTGGAAAGCATTCTGCTGGAACATTTGCAGGCCCTGCACGCCTTCTATGGCGAGGTGATGGGCGTGCGCATCGCCCGCAAGCATGTTGGCTGGTACCTGTGTACGCAGCCGGGCGGGCGGGAATTTCGCAGCCATTTCAATGGGCTGCAAGAGACGCAAGAGCAATGCGCCAACGTTCGCGAGTTCTTCGGCGAACGCCATAGAAGCCTTGGTGAAAGGGACGCGAAAGAGGTGGCCGCATGACGATGATGAGCGAGACTTTAGTGAGTGGAACAACGCCTGTGAGCGACAACGTAAACCTGAAGCAGCATCTGAACACGCCCAGCGAAGAGGGCCAGACCCTGCGCGGCAGTGTCGAGAAGGCGTTGCACAACTACTTTGCGCACCTCGAAGGCGCCTCCGTCACGGACGTGTACAACCTGGTGCTGTCCGAAGTCGAAGCTCCCTTGCTCGAAAGCGTCATGAACCACGTCAAGGGCAACCAGACCAAGGCCAGTGAAATGCTGGGCCTGAACCGCGGCACCCTGCGCAAGAAACTCAAGCAATACGACCTGCTGTAACCGAAGCATTCAAACCAGAAAAGGCGACCCAGCGGTTCGCCTTTTTTGTTGACTTCTACGCTTTGAAGATGGAAATCGTGATGACCGACCAGACCACCCGCCTGCCGATCCGCCGCGCCTTGATCAGCGTTTCCGACAAGACCGGGATCGTTGAATTCGCCCGCGAACTGGAAGCCCTTGGCGTCGAGATCCTGTCCACCGGCGGTACCTTCAAGCTGCTGCGCGACAACGCCGTGGCCGCTGTGGAAGTGGCCGACTACACCGGCTTTGCCGAGATGATGGACGGCCGCGTGAAAACCCTGCATCCGAAGATCCACGGCGGCATCCTCGGCCGTCGCGGTACCGACGACGCCATCATGGCCGAACACGGCATCAAGCCGATCGATCTGGTCGCGGTCAACCTCTATCCCTTCCAGGCCACGATTTCCAAGCCCGGCTGCGACCTGCCCACCGCCATCGAGAACATCGACATCGGCGGACCGACCATGGTCCGTTCGGCCGCGAAGAACCACAAGGACGTGGCCATCGTGGTCAACGCCAGTGACTACGCACAGGTGCTGGAAAGCCTGAAAGCCGGTGGCCTGACCTACGCGCAGCGCTTTGACCTGATGCTCAAGGCCTTCGAGCATACCGCCGCGTACGATGGCATGATCGCCAACTACATGGGCACCATCGACCAGGCTGGCGAGACCCTGAGCACCGAAGGCCGCGGCGAATTCCCGCGCACTTTCAACAGCCAGTTCGTCAAGGCCCAGGAAATGCGCTACGGCGAGAACCCGCACCAGAAAGCGGCGTTCTACGTCGAGGCCCAGCCGGCCGAAGTGGGCATCGCCACCGCGACCCAGCTGCAAGGCAAGGAACTGTCCTACAACAACGTGGCCGATACCGACGCCGCGCTGGAATGCGTGAAGAGCTTCGTCAAGCCGGCCTGCGTCATCGTCAAGCATGCCAACCCGTGCGGCGTGGCCGTGTGCCCGGAGGCCGAAGGCGGTATCCGCCAGGCCTATGAGCTGGCCTACGCCACCGACACCGAATCGGCCTTCGGCGGCATCATCGCCTTCAACCGTGAACTGGATGCAGCCACGGCCAAGGCCATCGTCGAGCGTCAGTTCGTCGAGGTGATCATTGCCCCGAGCGTCAGTGAAGAAGCCCGCGCCATCGTCGCGGCCAAGGCCAACGTGCGCCTGCTGGCCTGTGGACAGTGGTCGGCCGAGCGGGCCGACGCCTGGGACTACAAGCGAGTGAACGGCGGCCTGCTGGTGCAAAGCCGCGACATCGGCATGATCGGCGCCGATGATCTGAAGGTGGTGACCCGCCGAGCGCCGAGCGAGCAGGAAATCCATGACCTGATCTTTGCCTGGAAAGTGGCCAAGTACGTCAAGTCCAACGCGATCGTGTACGCCAAGAATCGCCAGACCATCGGTGTCGGTGCCGGCCAGATGAGCCGGGTGAACTCGGCGCGCATCGCGGCAATCAAGGCTGAACACGCCGGGTTGCAGGTACAGGGTTCTGTGATGGCCTCGGACGCGTTCTTCCCGTTCCGCGATGGCCTGGACAACGCGGCCAAGGTGGGAATCACCGCGGTGATCCAGCCGGGCGGTTCGATGCGTGATGCCGAGGTGATTGCGGCGGCCGATGAAGCCGGGATCGCGATGGTTTTCACCGGCATGCGCCACTTCCGCCACTAACTTGGCGACGGCCGCAGCCCCTTGTGGGAGCGGGCTCTGCCCGCGAAGAAGTCTGTGGTGACCTTTTCGAGGGCAGAGGGCTCAGCCGCCCGCCCCGCTCCCACAGGAGCTCGCACCTACGTTTCCGACAAGCATTCCGCTTTACCGAGGTTTTGAACCATGAACGTATTGATCATTGGCAGCGGCGGGCGCGAACATGCGCTGGCCTGGAAAGTCGCCCAGGACCCACGGGTCGAGAAAGTCTTCGTAGCGCCGGGCAACGCCGGTACCGCTATCGAAGCCAAGTGCGAGAACGTCGCTATCGACGTGCTGGCACTGGAGCAACTGGCCGACTTCGCCGAACAGAACGTGTCCCTGACCATCGTCGGCCCGGAAGTGCCGCTGGTGGCCGGCGTCGTCGATCTGTTCCGCTCGCGCAACCTGGATTGTTTCGGTCCGACCGCAGGCGCAGCCCAGCTCGAAGGCTCGAAGGCGTTCACCAAGGATTTCCTGGCGCGGCACAAGATTCCCACCGCCGACTACCAGAACTTCACCGAGATCGAGCCGGCCCTGGCCTATCTGCGTGAAAAAGGCGCGCCGATCGTGATCAAGGCCGATGGCCTGGCCGCTGGCAAGGGTGTGATCGTCGCCATGACCCTGCAAGAAGCCGAAGACGCCGTGCGCGACATGCTCGCCGGCAATGCCTTCGGTGATGCCGGCTCGCGCGTGGTCATCGAAGAGTTTCTCGATGGCGAGGAAGCCAGTTTCATCGTCATGGTCGACGGCAAGAACGTGCTGCCCATGGCCACCAGCCAGGACCACAAGCGGGTCGGCGACGGCGACAGCGGCCCGAACACCGGTGGCATGGGTGCCTACTCCCCTGCCCCGGTGGTGACTGCCGAGGTTCACCAGCGGGTCATGGACCAGGTGATCTGGCCCACCGTGCGTGGCATGGCCGAAGAAGGCAATGTCTACACAGGCTTCCTGTATGCCGGTCTGATGATCGACAAGGCCGGCAACCCCAAGGTCATCGAGTTCAACTGCCGCTTCGGTGACCCGGAAACCCAGCCGGTCATGCTGCGCCTGCAGTCGAGCCTTATTCTGCTGATCGAAGCGGCCTTCGCTCAGGCGCTGGACAAGATCGAAGCGCAGTGGGATCCGCGACCAAGCGTCGGCATCGTGCTGGCGGCCGGTGGCTACCCAGGCGACTACGGCAAAGGCGATGTGATCGGTGGCCTGGATGCAGCGGCGAACGAGCCGGGCAAGGTGTTCCATGCGGGCACCGCGCTCAAGGATGGCCAAGTCGTCACGGCAGGCGGCCGCGTGTTGTGCGCCACGGCACTGGGTGAGAGCGTCGGCGCCGCCCAACGGCAGGCCTATGCGCTGGCAGCCAAGATCGACTGGTCGGGCTGCTTCTATCGTCGTGACATCGGCTACCGGGCCATTGCTCGCGAAAACGGCGAGTAAACGGTGAACGTCGAGGGCGTGACGCCCTCGACACACGTTTCACGGCGCACACGGCTATAATCAGGCATTCATCTACGAAGGGATTTCGCCTTGCGCTGGCTCAGGACTGCCATAGGATTCACCGCGGGCCTGCTGGCCCTGCTCTGTATGCTCGGTGCTCACGCAGAGTCGGCGGGCGGCTGGTCGATGCTGATGGACGAGGATGGCCGGCTGCAGTTGGGCGACGTGCGCTCCGAACGCTTCCAGAACCAGTTCTCCCCCGTGCAACTGCGCCAGGTCAACGCCGCCGGACCTAACGGCGCGCTGTGGCTGCACTACCGCCTGCCGCCGAGCGACCAGGAATTGTTGCTGCGGATTTTCTGCCCCGATCTCAAGGCGCTGGATTTCTACGTGCTCGATGCCGACGCGCTCATCAGACGCGCCTCCTCGGACACCGATGTCAATACTGAAGCCCCGCTGGCCAGCAGTGATCATCTGCTGACCCTGCCGGTGAGCCAGAAGCCTCTGGACGTCTATCTGCGCATCGCTTCGGAACACCAGATTCGTCCCAGCATCGTGCTGCAATCGTCTTCCGCGGCTGCCGCCGACCAACGTGAGCCATTGCTGTTCGGTCTGCTGTTGGGCTGTGTCGCCATGCTCATCCTGCACAACCTGATGTGCTTCGCCCATCGGCGCTCCAGCAGCAGCCTGTGGCTGGCCTGCTCCCAGGCATGCCTGCTGGCATCGGCGCTGATCCTGTTCAACTTCACCGGACCCTGGGTTTCGCTCTGGCCGGGGGCGCGCACGCCGGCTGCCTACAGTGCGCTGCTGCTGGCATCGGTGACCGGGCTGCTGTTCTGCCTGCGCTTCTTTGCCGTGCGCCAACACCAGCGCTCCAACACCATCATCAAGGCCGAAGTGGCGCTGATTGCCCTTTGCGGGTTGCTGCTGCTGTTCGTCGACGGCCTGCCATTCAACTTCTTCGCCTACGGCCTGCTGGCTCTGACCAGCCTGACCATGCTGATGATCGGCGCCTGGCACTGGCTGCAAGGCTACCGCCCGGCACGCACGTTCTGCCTGGGTCTGCTGGTGTGCAACCTGGGCTGCCTGGTGGTCCTGCCAGCGCTTCTCGGCCTGACCCGCACACCTTCGCAATGGCTGATCTTTACCTTGCTCGGATTCGCCATGGTCGGCGGAGTGATCCTCAATGCCGCCCTGACCCAGCGTCTGCGCAGCATCAGTGAGGATCGCTACAGCGCCAGCCGGCAACTGGCGGCCAGCACAGCCGAGATCAACGCCAAGGCAGAATTTCTGGCCAAGCTCAGCCACGAGATTCGTACACCCATGAACGGCGTACTGGGCATGACCGAGCTGTTGCTGGGCACGCCGCTGTCGGTCAAGCAACGCGACTATGTACAGACTATCCACAGTGCCGGCAACGAGCTGCTCGGTCTGATCAACGAGATCCTGGATATTTCCAAGATCGAATCCGGACAGATCGAGCTCGACGATGTGCAGTTCGACCTGCACGCGTTGATCGAAGACTGCCTGAACATCTTCCGCGCCAAGGCTGAGCAGCAGAACATCGAACTGATCAGCTTCACCCAGCCGCAGGTGCCGCGGGTCATCAGCGGTGACCCTACCCGCCTGCGCCAAGCGCTGCTGAGCCTGTTGGACAACGCCCTGAAGAAGACCGACCAGGGTGAGATCCTGCTGGTAGTGGCGCTCGACCAGCGCAGTGCCACACCCCGCCTGCGCATCGCCGTACAGGACAGCGGCGAACCGATGCCGAGCGCCGAACGCGAAGCGCTGCTGCACACCGAGCTGCGCAGCACCAACCTGCTCGACGGCAACCGCCTGAGCGGGCATCTGGGGCTGGTGATCGCCCGTCAACTGGTGCTGTTGATGAAGGGGGATTTCGGCATCAAGAGCGGCAGCGAGCATGGCAGTACCCTGTGGCTGACCCTGCCGCTGGATCCGCAGCGACTCGAACAGCCCTGCTCGGACCTCGATCTGCCGCTCAAGAACGCACGGGTGCTGGTGGTCGACGACAACGAAACCTGCCGTAAGGTGCTCGTGCAGCAGTGCAGCGCCTGGGGCCTGAACGTCAGCTCGGTGCCGTCAGGCAAGGAAGCCTTGGCCCTGCTGCGCACCAAGGCGCATTTGCGTGACTATTTCGATGTGGTCCTGCTGGACCAGAATATGCCTGGCATGACCGGCATGCAGCTGGCCGCGAAGATCAAGGAAGATCCAAGCCTGAACCACGATATTCTGCTAATCATGCTCACTGGCATCAGCAACGCGCCGAGCAAGATCGTCGCGCGCAATGCCGGGATCAAACGCATCCTGGCCAAGCCCGTGGCCGGCTATACGCTCAAGACCACCCTGGCCGACGAGCTCAGCCATCGCGGTGACATCGAGGCACCGCCGCCTGCCGCCGCTCACCTGCCGCCGATCGACCTGCCCAGCGACTTTCGCATCCTGGTCGCCGAGGACAACAACATTTCCACCAAGGTGATCCGCGGCATGCTCGGCAAGCTCAACCTGCATCCGGACACCGCCAGCAATGGCGAGGAAGCCTTGCGAGCGATGAAGGCCCAGCGCTACGACCTGGTGCTGATGGACTGTGAAATGCCGATCCTCGATGGCTTTTCTGCCACCCGTCAGCTGCGTGCGTGGGAAATGGGCAACCAGCGCGTGCGTACGCCGGTGGTGGCGCTGACCGCACACATCCTCAGCGAGCACAAGGATCAGGCGCGCCAGGCCGGCATGGACGGACATATGGCCAAGCCGATCGAAATGTCGCAGCTGCGCGAATTGGTCGAGCACTGGGCGGCCCAGCGCGAGGCCATCGTGCCGCCTTTGAAAACCCTCTGATCCTGCACCTGCCCCTGTAGCAGCGGCGCGAGCCGCGTCAGCTGTATACGCGGTGTGTCAGGCAGTGCGCGGTATGGCCGGACGCGGCTTGCGCCGCTGCTACAGGGGTGGGTCGTTCGGCGGCAGTGTGCGCGGTGTGTCAGGGAATGCGCAGGGTGGCAGCGGTTGATGTTCGTTTGCAGATCAGGGTTTGCTGCCGTACCAGCGTGGGGTGTAGACCCAGGTGCCGCCTGCGGCCTTGGCGAAGGTGCAGGTGGTGGAGGAACCCACCAGGACCATGGTGCGCATGTCCACCTGCTCGGGGGTCAACTCGCCCAGGGTGATGACGCGCAGGGTCTGGCCGGGCCGGCCGATGTCTCGCCCCAGAACGATGGGGGTAGTAGGGGCGCGATGCTGGCGAACGATGTCCAGGGCCTTGCCCAATTGCCATGGGCGCGAGCGGGAAATCGGGTTGTAGAACGCCAGGGCCAAGTCGGCCTCGCAGGCCAGGTCCAGACGCTTCTCGATGATGGCCCACGGCTTGAGGTTGTCGGACAGCGACAGCACGCAGAAATCGTGGCCCAGCGGCGCGCCGGCCTGTGCTGCGGTGGCCAGGGAGGCCGAAACGCCCGGCAGCATCTCCAGTTCCACTGCATGCCAGCGCGGATCGGTGGATTCGTGCAGCGCCTCCAGCACGGCGGCCGCCATGGCGAACACGCCAGGGTCACCGGACGAGACCACCACCACCGAGCGGCCCTGGGCCGCCAACTCGAACGCATGGCGGGCACGTTGCATTTCTTCGCGGTTGTCGGTGCAGTGCAGCACCTGATCGGCGCGGAACGGACCGGCCATGCGCACGTAGGTCTCGTACCCCAGCACGTCATTGGCACGCGCCAGCTCCGCTTTGACCGCCGGGACCATGAGGTCGGCAGCGCCGGGGCCCAGGCCGATCACCGCCAGACGTCCGCGCGGCAGGCCGATGCTGGCAATGTCCAACGGCTGATCGGCCACGGCGATCGCCACGTGCTTGCCGATCGCGATGGGGGACGACTGCGGCACTGCTTGGAGGGCCAGTTGTGCCAGCGAGCCTTGCGCCGCGGCAAAGCGCAGCGGCACGGCCAACGCTACCGCGGCTTCATGCAGTACCGGATCAGCCATGTCGCGCTCGTTCGCCAACAGGCACGCCAGCGATGGCAGGGCAATGCCGCTGCGCTGCAGCGCGTCACGCACGGACTCGGCCAGTTCGGGCTGCGCCGCACTCACCGCGACCAGCACGTTACGTGGATGGATGAGCAGCTCGTTGGCCGAGGGCTGCCGCGCCTCGCTGCCGACATGGATGGTCAGCCGCGCCTGGGCATCCTCGGGCAGGCGCGCATCGGCCAGCCACGGCGCTGCGCCTTCGACACGCACGGCTTCACCGGCCAGCAGGTCGGAAACGAAGCGCTTGCCCAGCTCCAGATCGGCCAGGGCGTAGCCACTGGGCGGATTGAGCAGGCAGGTGCCGAAGCGCAATTCGCCGCTGGTGGTGATCGCGGCGGCGATGCCCAGCCCTGCCGCGATTTCACGGGCCAACACATTGACCCCGGCCAGGCCTCCCAACAGCGGCACGACGGCGCTGCCGTCCTCGGCCACGGCCAGCACCGGAGGCTCGGCGCCCTTCTCCAGCAGGACCGGCGCCAGGCTGCGGATGACGATACCTGCCGCGCACAGGGCGATGATCGGCGTGTCTTGCTGATACAGCTGACGCAAGGTGGCACCGAAGTCCTGGTAGCTGCGGTCGACATCGGTCACGCGCTCGGCCAGGCCGTGGATCAGCGCCTGTGGATAGCATTGCTGCAGGCGCCGCGCGGTGGCCAGTGCGCCACTGCCGAGAATCACGATTGCTGGAGCGTTCATCAGCCTTGCCACCTCTCACCCGGAACGATGATCAAGGAAAAATACGGCGACGAGGTCGGATCGACTTCGGCCAGGGGGACGATCTTCTGATTGGCCATGGTCGCGCGCTCGACGTACAGCGCGCGCTCGGCCAAGCCGAGTTCGGCCAGCACCTGGCGAACCTTGGGAAAGTTGCGGCCCAGCTTCATGATGACTGCGGCGTCGGCGTCGGCCAGACGACGCTTGAGGTCATCCGCCGGGAGCACGCCCGACAGCACCGAAAGGCTCTGATTGCGGTACACCAGCGGCGCACCCAGCACCGAGGCGCCGCCGAGCATCGAGCAGACGCCGGGAATCACCTGGGCTTCATAGCGCTCGGCGAGCCGATCGTGCAGGTACATGTAGGAGCCGTAGAAGAACGGATCGCCTTCGCAGATTACTGCCACGTCGCGGCCGGCATCCAGGTGCGCGGCGACGTCCAGGCTGGCGGCGTCGTAGAAATCGCTGATCACCTGTTCATAGGACAGGGGCGCGGGCAATGCCTCGGTGGTGACCGGGTAGACCAGCGGCAGCAAGGTCTGCTGCGCCTGCAGATGGCCTTCGATGATGCCGAAGGCGTTGCCCTTCTTGCCCTTGGCGACGAAATAGGCCACCACGGGCGCCTCGCGCAACAGGCGCAGCGCTTTCACGGTGATCAGTTCGGGATCGCCCGGGCCTACGCCCAGTCCCAGCAGACGGCCACGCGGTTGCATCACTCCACCTCCGTGGCCAATGCATTGACCGCTGCGGCCGCCATGGCGCTACCGCCCTTGCGACCTTCGACGATGACGAACGGCACGCCACGGCTGTCGGCCGCGAGCATGGCCTTGGACTCGGCAGCGCCGACGAAGCCGACCGGAAAGCCCAGGATCAGAGCGGGCTTGGGCGCGCCGGCATCAATCATGTCAAGCAGGTGGAACAGCGCGGTCGGCGCGTTGCCGATGACCACCACCGAGCCGGCCAGATGGGGCCGCCACAGCTCCAGCGCTGCCGCCGAACGGGTATTGCCCAGGGCCTGGGCCAGGGCGGGCACGCTGTCGTCCTTGAGGGTGCAGATCACTGGGTTGTTGGCGGGCAGGCGGGCGCGGGTGATGCCTTCGGCGACCATGCGCGCGTCGCACAGGATGGGTGCACCGGCGGCCAGAGCATCGCGTCCGGCCTTGCCGGCACCGGGGGAGAAACGCAGGTCCTGGACGACATCGACCATGCCGCAGGCGTGAATGACCCGCACGGCGAGTTTTTCCAGGTCGGCGGGGATCTGGTCCAGCTTCGCTTCGGCACGAATGATGGCGAAGGAGTTGCGATAGATCTCCTGACCATCGCGGATGTAGTCAATCATGGGTGTCGCTCCGTGAGCGGTCGCGCAGCAGGGCAGCGGCCGCATCCAGTGAAAGATGGCGCGCGAGCAGGGTCCCGAATCCGGGTACCCCGGCTGCGCGTAGATACAGGTCGTAGTGGCCGGCGCTACTGGCCAGCAGGGTCGCCGGAGCGACATGGGCGGCGGCGCATGAGCGAGAACAGCCACTCAGATGGACGCTCAGCGGCGCTTGATCGGGCAACAGGGCGGCCAGGCGAACGGCGTCAGCCTTGGTGTCGGCCAGGCCCTTGGCACAGCCGCTGGCGCCCGTGCAGGCGATCATGGCGGCGAGGGGCTGCTGCGGACCGGTGATGAAACCCAACTCGGTCAAGGCTCGGAGCACTGGCTCGGGCTCGCGTAGACCCGGCAACAGCAGGCCTTGCCAGGGGGTCACGCGCAGGGTGCCGTTGCCGTGGTCGCGAGCGAGCTGGGCGGCGCCGCGCAGCATGGCTGGGGTCAGACGTCCCAGGGGGGCCAGGGTGCTGATGAAGCTCAGGCCCGATTGGCGCTGTGGCTGGATGCCCAGTTTGAAGGTGGCCAGCGGCTTGTCCAGTGATGCAGGGCAAACAGGCAGACCCAGGGTGCTGAGGAATGCTTGAGTGGTGTCAGTAGTGGCCTCTTCGCGGGCAGAGCCCGCTCCCACAAGATCCGCGGCGCTGCTGCTGATGCCGCTGTGTTGATGACGGGGCGGGTGGCTGAGCCCTTTGCCTGCGAAAAAGGCATCCTCATCGGCGAGCAGATCACGCATGCGCGTGTGCTCCGGTCGCGCCCGTTCGAGGAACTGCTCCAGTACTGCCACCACCAGGGTATGGCCCTGGTCGAAGGGCACCGCGCCCACGGCAGCGTCGCTCCCGGGGCAGCCGGCCAGGCCGAACGCCCACAGGCACTGCCCGTCTCGCTCGAAGGCCGACAGCCACAGGTCATGGTGGTGATCGAGCATCGCCAGGCGCTCGCCGCCCTGCAGTTGCACGGCGAACTTGGCCGACAACGCATGAAAGCGCGGCTCGGTTTCCAGGCTGTGGATGATCTTCGCGGCTAGAGGGCGTGTATCCGCCACCTGTTGAGGGTCGATGCCTGCCGTGGGGCTGAGCATGACGTTGCGCACATCGTCACCGGCCGCCTCTCGCGGGCCCAGACCGGCCTGCAGCAGATGCTCGATCAGGGCCTGCCGCTGCTCACCGATGCCACGGATCTGCAGGTTGGCGCGGTTGGTCGCCTCGATCGTGCCATGAGCATGGCGCTCGGCCGCTTCGGCTACGGCATCGGCCTGGTCGGCGCGCAACTCGCCACCGGCCAGCTTGATGCGGCAGATGCCCCCGTCCAACGCCTGAACGATACGCAGCAACCCCGGACACGCCGAGGGGCGGACAACGTTCGAGGTCTTGTTCAAAGGGGCACCGGGCACGCGCGAAAAACCACTGGAAAGGGTAAGGCGCGGTATTATGCCTGCTTTGGCCGAAGGCATGAAAAGTCTGCCCGTCGGAATAGTTTTGTATGAGGGATATTCATGTCGGCCTGGCTGACCCTGGTAGGTATCGGTGAAGACGGTTTTGCGGGCCTGGGCAAACAGGCACGGCGCGCGCTGTTGAGCGCCCGGCGCATCGTCGGCAGCCCGCGCCAGCTCGAATTACTGCCGCGCTGCATCGTCGGCATCCGGGTTGCCTGGCCTAGCCCGTTCAGCCTCGACGCCGTGCTGGCCGAACCCGGCGAGGCGGTCTGCGTACTGGCCAGTGGTGACCCGATGCTCTACGGCGTGGGCGCCAGTCTGGCGCGACAGATTCCAGCCGAGCAGATGCACGTGCTGCCCTCGCCGTCTTCCTATTCGCTGGCCGCCGCGCGCCTGGGCTGGGCGCTGCAGGACGTGGTCACCCTCTCGGTAGTGGCGCGCCCGGTAGCGGCGGTGGCTGCGCACCTGTACAGCGGCCAGCGCCTACTGGTCCTGAGCAACGATGGCAAGAGCCCGCAGGCCGTGGCCCAGCTGCTGCGCGAGCGCGGCTTCGGCCTCAGCCGCGTAACCGTGCTGGAACACCTGGGGGGGCCCAAGGAACGGCGCATCGACGGTAGTGCCGCCGATGATTTTCCCGAGATCGCCGCGCTGAACCTCATCGCCATCGACTGCCAGGCCAGCCCGGACGCCCCGCGTCTGTCCCCGCTGGCCGGCCTGCCCGACACTGCCTTTCGCCACGACGGCCAACTGACCAAGCGCGACGTTCGCGCGGTGACCCTGGCGCGCCTGGCGCCCCGACCGGGAGAGCTGCTGTGGGACGTGGGCGCCGGCTGTGGCTCGATCGGCATCGAATGGATGCGCGCGCACCCCAGCTGCCGCGCCATCGCGGTCGAGTCCGACGAAGGCCGACAGGCCTTTATCGAACACAACCGCGATGCCTTGGGTGTGCCCGGCCTGCAACTGGTGCGCGGGCGGGCGCCGGGCGCGCTGGCCGGTTTGCCCGCACCCGACGCGATCTTCGTCGGCGGCGGCGTGACCCGCGAGAACGTGCTGGCCGATTGCTGGGCAGCGCTCAAACCCGGCGGTCGTCTGGTGGCCAACGCGGTCACCCTGCAGAGTGAGCTGGCCCTGGTGCAATGGCGCGAGCGCTACGGTGGCGACCTGACCCGGCTGCACATTGCCCAGGCGGCCCCGCTGGGCGAGTTCGACACCTGGCGCCAGGCATTGCCGATCACCCTGCTCGACACGGTCAAGCCCCTCGATGCGTGAAGAAACGGCGGAGCAACCGGCCCCGTTGCGCAGCGGCCTGACCACCGGCAGCTGCGCCACGGCGACCAGTCTGGCGGCTGCGCGGCTGTTGCTGGGCGGTGGCGCCAGCGATGCGGTGCATATCATGCTGCCCAAGGGCAAGCAGGTATCGATGCGCCTGGAGTTCTGTCGGCTGAATGCCGACGGTGCCGAAGCCGGTACCCTCAAGGACGGCGGCGACGATCCGGATGTCACCCACGGCGCGCTGCTGTACACCCAGGTGCGTTTGCTTGATGCGCCCGGCATCCACTTCGTGGCGGGCGAGGGCGTGGGGACCGTCACCCGGCCAGGCCTGGTGCTGGCCGTGGGTGAACCGGCGATCAATCCGGTTCCACGGCGAATGATCGACGAACACCTGACGCGCCTGGCCGAAGAGCACGGGTACGGCGGTGGCTTCGAGGTCACCGTCAACGTCGAGAACGGCGCTAGCCTGGCGCTCAAGACCATGAACCCACGCTTGGGCATCCTCGGCGGGCTGTCGATCCTGGGCACCAGCGGTATCGTGCGGCCATTTTCGTGCGCGGCCTATATCGCCTCCATCCATCAGGGCATCGATGTGGCGACCACCAACGGCTATCGGCACATTGCCGCCTGCACCGGCAATGCCAGCGAGGACACCATGCGCCAGGTCTACGCGCTGCCCGAGATTGCCTTGATCGAGATGGGCGACTTCGTCGGCGCAGTGCTCAAACACGTACGCAAGGTACCCTTGGAAAAACTCAGCCTGTGCGGCGGCTTTGGCAAGATCAGCAAGCTGGCGGCCGGGCACATGGACCTGCACAGTCGCCATTCGAGCATCGACCTGCCGCAACTGGCGGGCTGGGCCAACGACATCGGCGCCGATGCGGATCTGCAGGCGCGTATCCGCGCGGCCAATACCAGCCAGCAAGCCTTGGCCCTGGCCCATGCCGAAGGTGTGAAGCTGGGCGATGAAGTCTGTCGTCATGCCTGGCGGTTCGCCCGCAGCGTGGTGCAGGATCGCGTTCAGGTAGAGGTGTTCGCCATCGACCGTCAGGGCGGGATCGTCGGGCAGGCGGGGGTCGCTCCATGAAGCGCATTCTGCTGCTAGGTGGCGTGACCGAAGCCTTGGCGATCGCTCGGACCTTGAGCCCGGAGCACGTCTACAGCCTGGCCGGCGTGGGTCGCGTGCCCACCGACCTGCGCTGTCAGGTGCGCGTCGGCGGGTATGGCGGGGCCGAAGGGCTGACGACGTATATCCGCAGCGAAGGTATTACGCTGCTGGTTGACGCGACTCACCCCTATGCAGCCCAGATCAGCGCCAATGCGGCCAAGGCGGCCGGCCTAGCGGGCATCGAGTGCTGGGCGTTGCGACGTCCGGCCTGGCAGCCTCAGACGGGTGACGACTGGAGAGAAGTGACCGACTGGGCTGAACTGGTGCAAGCGCTGGCGCCGTTCCAGCGACCGCTGTTCACCCTGGGTCGCGAGCCGCTGGAACACCTGCAGGAGATTCCACCCCATCAGCATTGGACCTTGCGAGCGCTGGACCCCTATCCCGGCACGGCACGTTGCGAGGTGATCGGCGCCCGCGGCCCCTTCCGCCTGGAAGACGAACGCGCCTTGTTCGCCCAGCGCCGTATCGATGTGCTGATCAGCAAGAACAGCGGCAGCGGTGCGACCGAGCCCAAGCTGCAGGTGGCAAGAGAGTTGGAGCTTCCGGTGCTGGTGCTCAAGCGCCCGCCCCTGCCGCAGGTGGATCGCACCTTCACGGATGCAGCAACGCTGCTGGCGCAGATGAATCAATACGCCCAGTAACGCACCAGATTTACTGCGTTGGCCGCCGACGCGGCTTGCACCGCTGCTACAATGGCGGCTTTCGTACCGGGGTGTCTGCGATGAAAAGGTTCTGGTCTGCCTGTGTGCTCATGCTGCTCGCTGCCGCCGCGCAGGGCGACGCCCGCCAATACAAGGCCGGTGACCTGCTGATCGTCGAACCCTGGGCACAGGAACTGCCGCCCAACGCGCCCACCGTCGCGGTGTATTTCGAATTGCGCAACCGCGGACTGGACGACGACACCCTGACCAGCGTCGACACGCCGATCGCCGGTGACGCGCAACTGCATCAGCACATCAACCAGGACGGTATGATGAAGATGCAGCAGGTTCAGGGCGTGACCATTCCGGCCAGCGGCCACGCAGTGTTCGCGCCCATGGCATTTCACGTGATGCTGCTGGACCTCAAGCTGAGCAGTCCCTTGCAGGCGGGCCAGCATTTCCCGCTGACCCTGCATTTCGCCAAGGCGGGGGATTTCGTGGTCGAGGTGCAGGTGCTCACCCAGGCGCCGGTGCAGGACGATGCCGACGAGCATGCGCATTGAGCCGATGAGCGACCTGAGCGCCAGGCGCTCTTCTTCCCGGCCTTCTGCCCAGGCCCGCGCCAGCTGGATCAGCCTCTTTGCAGTGCTGATGATGTTCATCGGGCCGTTGATTTCCCAGTCGATGCCGATGGACCACCAGCGGTCCGCCATGGCCATGGACGGCGCCATGTCTGCCATGCAGCACGAGGCCCATGGCGAGCACCACGGTAGCGCCACGGCTGGGGGTGAACTGCATGCCCTAATGGAGAAATGCGGTTATTGCAGCCTGTTCTTCCATTGCCCGGCGCTGCCACAGACGCTGGGTATCGCGGGTGCAACTTCGCAGCGCCCGCAGAGTGTCTTCGTTGCCCGGCCTCGCCAGGGGCATGCGACCCATGCGGTGTTCCCCGGCGCACGTACGCGTGCGCCGCCCTCAATGGTGTGATCGTCGAATCCCAATGACTGTGAACTGATGCGGTGTCTGCGCAGACCTATTCGCGGGTAGAGGACTTGCCGTCCGCCCCGCTCCCACAGGTCGGCATTGGCAGTGCATTGGTCAACGTTGAGCACAACGATACCGTTGGAACACCTTTCACCTATGAAAACCTCCTTCTACAACCTTGCCTGGCGCTGGCATTTCTACGCCGGGCTGTTCGTCGCACCGTTCATGATCCTGCTGGCGCTGACCGGGATCATCTACCTGTTCAAGCCGCAACTGGACCCGTGGATGTACCGCGATCTGCTGGTGGTGCCGGTGGCCGAACAGCGCCTGAGTGCCGACGAACTGCTGTTGCGCACGCACAATGCTTACCCGCGGGGCATCATCGGCCAGTACCTGCCGCCCAGCGCCGCCGAACGCAGCGCCCAGTTCGTAGTGCATACCGATGGCCATGAGCTGAACGTATTCCTCAATCCCTACACCGGCGAGCTGCTGGGCGAGCAGGACGCCAAGTGGAACCTGCAGGCCGTGGCGAGGACCCTGCATGGCGAACTGATGATCGGCACCGTGGGTGACCGGCTGATCGAGCTGGCTGCCGGCTGGGGCATCCTGCTGGTGATCTCCGGCCTGTACCTGTGGTGGCCGCGCGGCCATGCCGCCAGCGGTGTGCTCTGGCCACGCTGGCGCAGCCGGGGCCGGGCGCTGTGGCGCGACCTCCACGCGGCGGTCGGTTTCTGGGGCGCAGCGTTGTTGCTGATCATGTTGCTCAGCGGCATGACCTGGACCGGGTTCTGGGGCAAGCAGTACGCCCAGGTGTGGAACCGCTTCCCTGACGCCATGTGGAACGCCATGCCCAAGTCCGACGAGCAGGCCGGCCAGCTCAACCAGGCCCACCGCCAGACCGTGCCCTGGGCCATGGAAAACACGCCCATGCCCGAGTCCACCGGGGCACATGCCGAGCACATGGGCCATGGCGGGCACATGCACGCCCCGGCAGCGCCGTTGGTCAGCCTGCAGAGCGTGGTCGACACGGCCGCGCGGTTGCAGGTGGAGTCCGGCTACAGCATCACCCTGCCGAGCACGGCGAGCGGCGTGTTCACTGTGGCGGTCTTCGCTGACGATCCGCGCAACGACGCGACCCTGCACATCGATCAGTACAGCGGCGAGGTGCTGGCCGACGTGCGCTGGGAGCACTACGGTTTGGTCGCGCGCGCCACTGAAACCGGGGTGATGCTGCACGAGGGCAAGATGTTCGGGCCGGTCAATCAGATCATCGTGCTGCTGGTTTGCCTGATGATCCTGCTCAGTTCGGTCAGTGGCCTGGTGATCTGGTGGAAGCGCCGGCCCCAGGGCAAGCTCGGTGTACCGCCGCTGCGCCACGATCTGCCGCGATGGAAGGTGGGGGTCGGGGTGATGATCGCGATTGGCGTGGCGTTTCCGTTGGTGGGTGTGTCGCTGTTGCTGATCTGGGCGGTGGATCGGATGGTGGTCCGGCTGCGGCCGCCGATCGAAGCGATCTGAGTCATCCTGCTGTATCAGCGGTGCTGCCGGACGCGGCTTGCACCGCTGCTACAGGGAATCGAAGTGCACCTGCAACGGCAGCGCAAGCCGCGTCAGCGATGCACACGGTTTCTGTAGCAGCGGGGCAAGCCGCGTCAGCGGGCAACGCGGTTCGTGGTTCGGCTGAGATGAAATCCGGCGCACCAATACCATCCACTGAAACGCACCACCGTTCGGATCGAGCACCAATGCGGTGCGGCCGATATTCGTCTCAGCCCTCCCTCGCCCCCTATCCCGCACCGGCGCGCGCTTCGGCACACCCCTTGCAAAGCTCCGCTGAGAAGTCCCCATCTGCCTCACTAAAAAAACATTCGTACATGGAGATTGCACAATGAAGCGTCGCAGCTTGATCAAGGCGTTCACCCTTTCCGCATCGATCGCTGCCATGGGCTTGTCCTGGACGATTCAGGCTGCCGAGACCATCAAGGTCGGCATCCTGCATTCGCTGTCTGGCACCATGGCGATCTCGGAGACTTCTTTGAAAGACATGGCCCTGATGACCATCGACCAGATCAACGCCAAGGGCGGCGTGAATGGCAAGATGCTCGAGGCCGTGGTGGTGGACCCGGCGTCCAACTGGCCGTTGTTCGCCGAGAAGGCACGCCAGCTGATCACCCAGGACAAGGTGGCGGTGGTGTTCGGCTGCTGGACGTCGGTGTCGCGCAAGTCGGTGCTGCCGGTCTTCGAAGAGCTCAATGGCCTGCTGTTCTACCCCGTGCAGTACGAGGGTGAAGAGATGTCGCCGAACGTCTTCTACACCGGCGCGGCGCCCAACCAGCAGGCGATCCCGGCGGTCGAGTACCTGATGAGCGAAGACGGCGGCGCGGCCAAGCGCTACTTCCTGCTGGGCACCGACTACGTCTACCCACGCACCACCAACAAGATTCTGCGCGCCTTCCTGCACTCCAAGGGCGTGGCCGACAAGGACATCGAAGAGGTCTACACCCCGTTCGGTCACTCGGACTACCAGACCATCGTTGCCAACATCAAGAAATTCTCGGCCGGTGGCAAGACTGCCGTCATCTCCACCGTCAACGGCGACTCCAACGTGCCGTTCTACAAGGAACTGGCCAACCAGGGCCTGAAGGCCACCGACGTCCCGGTCGTGGCGTTCTCGGTCGGCGAAGAAGAACTGCGCGGCATCGATACCAAGCCGCTGGTGGGCAACCTGGCAGCGTGGAACTACTTCCAGTCGGTAGAGAACAAGGAGAACACCCAGTTCGTCGCCGACTGGAAAGCCTACGCCAAGGCCAAGAACCTGCCGAACGCCGCCACCGTGGTCACCAACGATCCGATGGAAGCGACCTACGTGGGCATCAACATGTGGGCCCAGGCCGCCAACCAGGCCAAGTCCACCGACGTGGACAAGGTACGTGAAGCCATGGCCGGGCAGACCTTCGCCGCGCCGTCAGGCTACACCCTGACCATGGACAAGACCAACCACCACCTGCACAAACCGGTAATGATCGGCGAGATCGAGGACAACGGTCAGTTCAACGTGGTGTGGCAGACCAAGGAGCCGATCCGTGCCCAGCCGTGGAGCCCTTACATTCCGGGTAACGACAAGAAGCCGGATCACGCCGTGAAGAGCAACTGATCCAACCAGCCTCCCAAAGCCGTCGTGTAAGCGGACTGCTGTAGGAGCGGTCATCGGCCGCGAAGGGGCACCGTGGTGTGCATGACAGACCTTGGTGGCCCTTCGCGGCCGATGACCGCTCCTACAAAGGGCCGCAAGGTTTCTGTGGGGCGGTCTGCGGCCGCCATTGCCGTCAATTCAAAGGACTTGCCATGTCCCTCATCAAATTCCTCGTCACTGTCGTCCTGCTGCTGCCACTGATGGCCAGCGCCAACGACGCCAGTGATTTCACCGGCGCCTCGTCTGCCGAGCAGGTCCGCCTGCTGGAAGCCTGGGCCGCACAGCCGGACCCGGCACGGCTCGAACTGCTCGACGCCTTGCAGGAAGGCCGGGTTGCCGCCGACGCCGAGAAAAAACCGTTCATCGAAACCAATGGCCAGATGACTCCCGCCGACGGCACCGCCGCGGCCGTGGAACCGGTGCGCAAGCTGCGCCTGAACAACCGCCTGCGCGGCCTGGTGGAAACCGCCCTCGCCAGCCACCAACTGCTGAGCGGAAACGCCCAGGTTCGCCTCGCCGCTGCGCAGCAACTGCAACGCTCGGCACAGCCCAACCAATTGGCCTTGCTCGATCGCCAAACCACTGGGGAACAGGACGAAACGGTGAAGACCGCCCTGACCCTGGCCCTGGCCAACCTGCAACTGGTCGCTCCCGAGCCCGCCGTGCGATTGGCTGCGGTGCGTCTGCTGGGCGAAACCGGTGAGCCCCTGGCGCGCACCCGTCTGGAAAACCTGCTGGCGCCGGGCGTGGAAGCCGACCCGGGCGTGCGCACCGCCGCCGAGACCAGCCTGGCTCAGGTGAAGCGCAAGCTGATGATCGGCGACATCCTTGGCCAGGCCTTCAGCGGCATGTCCCTGGGCTCGATCCTGCTGCTGGCCGCTCTGGGCCTGGCAATCACCTTCGGCCTGCTCGGTGTGATCAACATGGCCCACGGCGAAATGCTGATGCTCGGCGCCTACTCGACCTACGTGGTGCAGATGCTGATCCAGCGCATCGCCCCCGGCGCCATCGAGTACTACCCGTTGATCGCCCTGCCCGTGGCGTTCTTCGTCACCGCAGGCGTCGGCATGATTCTGGAACGCACGGTGATTCGTCATTTGTACGGTCGCCCGCTGGAAACCCTGCTGGCGACCTGGGGCATCAGCCTGATGCTGATCCAGACGATTCGCCTGATCTTCGGCGCGCAGAACGTGGAAGTGGCCAACCCCGCCTGGCTCTCGGGCGGCTGGCAGGTGCTGCCCAACCTGGTGCTGCCGTACAACCGCATCGTCATCATCGCCTTCGCGCTGTTCGTGGTGGTCCTGACCTGGCTGCTGCTGAACAAGACCCGCCTGGGCCTGAACGTGCGCGCCGTCACTCAGAACCGCAACATGGCCGCCTGCTGCGGGGTGCCCACCGGTCGTGTCGACATGCTCGCCTTCGGTCTGGGCTCGGGCATCGCCGGCCTGGGTGGCGTAGCCCTGAGCCAGATCGGCAACGTCGGCCCGGACCTGGGCCAGAGCTACATCATCGACTCGTTTCTGGTGGTGGTACTGGGCGGCGTCGGCCAACTGGCCGGTAGCGTGTCCGCCGCGTTCGGCCTGGGCATCGCCAACAAGATCCTGGAACCGCAGATCGGTGCGGTGCTGGGCAAGATCCTCATCCTCGCGCTGATCATTCTGTTCATCCAGAAACGTCCGCAAGGCCTCTTCGCACTGAAAGGACGGGTGATCGACTGATGAATCAGCCATTGATGCTCACTGCCGCGCAGAAAGCCGGCCCGAAAGTGACCCTCGCCATCGGCGTCGTGGTCCTGGCGATCCTCATCGCCCTGCCGCTGCTGTCGCTGCTGCCGGCCAGCAACGGCTTGCAGGTCTCGGCCTACACCCTGACCCTGGTCGGCAAGATTCTCTGCTACGCCATCGTCGCTCTGGCCCTGGACCTGGTCTGGGGCTACGCCGGCCTGTTGTCCCTGGGCCACGGCCTGTTCTTCGCCCTGGGCGGCTACGCCATGGGCATGTACCTGATGCGCGAGGCGGCCGGGGATGGCCTGCCGGCCTTCATGACGTTTCTGTCGTGGACCGAGCTGCCCTGGTTCTGGGTCGGTACCGAACACTTCCTCTGGGCCCTGTGCCTGGCGGTACTGGCGCCGGGCGTGCTGGCCCTGGTGTTCGGTTTCTTCGCCTTCCGCTCGCGGATCAAGGGCGTCTATTTTTCGATCATGACCCAGGCCCTGACCTTCGCCGGCATGCTGCTATTCTTTCGCAACGAAACCGGCTTCGGCGGCAACAACGGCTTCACCAACTTCCGCAGCATCCTGGGCTTCAGCATCACCTCGCAAGGCACTCGCGCCGTGCTGTTCCTGCTCACCGTGGCGTTGCTGGTGCTGAGCCTGTACCTGGGCTGGCGCCTGGCCCGCAGCAAGTTCGGCCGGGTGCTGACCGCGCTGCGCGACGCCGAAAACCGGCTGATGTTCTGCGGTTACGATCCACGCGGATTCAAGCTGTTCGTCTGGGTGCTCAGCGCCGTGCTCTGCGGTCTGGCCGGCGCGCTGTACGTGCCGCAGGTGGGGATCATCAACCCCAGCGAGATGTCGCCGACCAACTCCATCGAAGCCGCCGTGTGGGTGGCTCTGGGCGGGCGCGGCACGCTGATCGGACCGCTGCTGGGCGCCGGCATCGTCAATGGCATGAAGAGCTGGTTCACCGTGGCGTTTCCCGAATACTGGCTGTTCTTCCTCGGCGCATTGTTCATCATCGTCACCTTGTACCTGCCCAAGGGTGTGATCGGCCTGTTGAAGAAGAGAGGTGAACAATGAGAATCACCGCTACCGGCGAGTTCATGCTCGAACCGATCCTCGACCCCAACAGCGACGCCGGCACCAGCCGCGATGCGATCGGCCTGGGCCAGGCCAGCGGTCCGGGGCTGAACACCCGACACGGGACGATTCTGACCCTGGAAGACATCAGCGTCAGCTTCGACGGGTTCAAGGCGCTCAACGATCTCAACCTGTACATCGGCGTCGGCGAGCTGCGCTGCATCATCGGCCCCAACGGTGCCGGCAAGACCACCCTGATGGACGTGATCACCGGCAAGACCCGACCCACAACGGGCAAGGCCTGGTTCGGCGAAACCCTGGACCTGACCCACATGAGCGAGGTGCAGATCGCCCAGGCCGGCATCGGTCGCAAGTTCCAGAAGCCGACGGTGTTCGAAGCCTTGAGCGTGTTCGAAAACCTGGAGCTGGCGCAGAAGACCGACAAGTCGGTCTGGGCCAGCCTGCGCGCGCGGCTGACCGGCGAGCAGCGCGACCGCATCGCCGAAGTGCTGGAAACCATTCGCCTGAGCGCGTCGGTCGATCGCCCGGCCGGTCTGTTGTCCCACGGCCAGAAGCAGTTTCTGGAGATCGGCATGCTGCTGGTGCAAGACCCGCAATTACTGCTGCTCGACGAACCGGTGGCAGGGATGACCGACGCCGAAACCGAGTTCACCGCCGAGCTGTTCAAGACCCTGGCCGGCAAGCATTCATTGATGGTGGTGGAGCATGACATGGGGTTCGTCGGCTCGATTGCCGACCATGTCACCGTGCTGCATCAGGGCAGCGTGTTGGCTGAAGGTTCGCTCGAGGCGGTGCAGGCCGATGAGCGAGTGATCGAGGTTTATCTGGGGCGTTGAGGTCCGTTCGCGGCCGCTGACCGCTCCTACGATAATCGACTGTAGGAGCGGTCAGCGGCCGCGAAGAGGCCCACTCAGACACTGCAACAACAAGGACAAGACCCATGCTCCAAGTCGACCAGCTTCACCAATACTACGGCGGCAGCCATATCCTGCGCGGCCTGTCGTTCGATGTGAACATAGGCGAAGTGACCTGTCTGCTCGGGCGCAACGGCGTGGGCAAGACCACCTTGCTCAAGTGCCTGATGGGCCTGATCCCGGCCAAGCAAGGCAGCGTGGCCTGGGAAGGCAAGCCGATCACCGCGTTCAAGCCACATCAACGGGTACACGCAGGCATCGCCTATGTACCCCAGGGCCGCGAGATCTTCGGCCGCCTGACGGTCGAGGAAAACCTGCTGATGGGGCTTTCGCGCTTTCCCGGCAGCGAAGCGCGCGAGGTGCCGGCGTTCATCTACGAACTGTTTCCGGTGCTGCTGCAGATGAAGCATCGCCGTGGTGGCGACCTGTCCGGTGGTCAACAGCAACAGTTGGCAATCGGCCGCGCCTTGGCGAGCCGACCGCGCCTGCTGATTCTCGACGAGCCCACCGAAGGCATCCAGCCTTCGGTGATCAAGGAGATCGGCGCCGTGATCAAGCAGCTCGCTGCGCGTGGGGACATGGCCATATTGCTGGTCGAACAGTTCTATGACTTCGCCGCCGAGCTGGCCGATCAGTACCTAGTCATGTCGCGCGGTGAGATCGTCCAGCAGGGTCGTGGTGAAAACATGGAAACCGAGGGTGTGCGTGGCCTGGTAACCATTTAATCTTTGCCGCGACCCGAAAAAGAATGAAGGCCATGAATCTACCTGTCACTTCCCTGCCTTACACGCCCAGCTGGCACGCCCGGCTGGAGTTGGGCTACGCACGGTTCGGCGACAGCACGCGACCGACCCTGCGCCGCCACCTGGGTCCGTTGCGGGTGCAGAAGCATCTGTACGCCGAAGGGCCCGAGGTGTGCCAGCACATCATCGTGCATCCGCCGGGGGGTATCGCCGGCGGCGATCGGCTGGACATCAGCGCACAGGTTCACGCTAACGCCTGGGCGCAATTGACCACGCCGGGCGCGGCAAAGTGGTACCGAGCGCTCAGTCCGGCCTATCAAAGCACCGAGCTGCAGGTGGCCGCTGGCGCTACCCTTGAATGGCTGCCTCAGGAAACCATCGTCTACAGTGCCGCCCAGGCCGAACTGGATACCCGTATCCATCTGCAGGGCGATGCCCGGCTGTTCTATTGGGATATCGTGGCCGTGGGTCGTCCGGCGGCCGCCGAGCGCTTCGACCAGGGGCATTTCCAGTCACGCCTGGAGATCCGCCGCGACGGCGAGCTGATCTGGCACGAGCGCCAGCGCATCGTCGGCGACGACGGCCTGCTCGAATCGGCCGTGGGCCTGGGCGGCAAACCGGTGTTCGCCACCTTGCTGGTGACCGGCGAGATCGACCCGGCCCTGCTCGAACGCTGCCGTGCGCTGGCGACCCGCGTGCGCGGCGACCTGAGCCAGTTGCCGGGGCTGCTGGTTGCGCGCTGCCTGGCCGACGAGGCGCTGCATGCGCGCGACTGGCTGATCCAGCTGTGGACGCTGCTGCGCCCGGCCCTGCTGGGCCGCGAAGCCCTGGCGCCACGGATCTGGAGCACTTGAATGATGTTGCCGGCCCTTTCGCGGCCGCTGACCGCTCCTACAGGCGATGCGCCGGGCACCTGTTCACAGCACCCGTCCGCGCCCACAGACGATCTGCCGGGCACTTCCTGTAGGAGCGGCCAGTGGCCGCGAAGAGTCCCTCACTGCCAATCAAAATTCTGAAGGAACCCCCATGGACCTGACACCTCGCGAAAAAGACAAGATGCTGATCTTCACCGCCGGCCTGGTCGCCGAACGCCGTCTGGCCCGTGGCCTCAAGCTGAATTATCCGGAGGCCATGGCGCTGATCTCCGCCGCCCTGCTCGAAGGCGCCCGCGACGGCCAGACGGTCGCCCAACTGATGCATTACGGAACCACCCTGCTCAGTCGCGAACAGGTCATGGAGGGCATCCCCGAAATGATCCCGGAGATCCAGGTGGAAGCCACGTTTCCCGACGGCACCAAGCTGGTCACCGTTCATCAACCTATCGCCTGAGGCACGCGCATGATTCGTGACGCCACCGAGCGCGACCTGCCAGGGATCTGCGCGATCTACAACGATGCGGTGCTCAACACCACCGCGATCTGGAACGAGCAGCCGGTCGACCTGGCCAACCGCCAGGCCTGGTTCGAAGCGCGCAAGGCGCAAAACTACCCAATCCTGGTCGCCGAGGAGCACGGCGAGGTCAGCGGCTACGCGTCGTTCGGCGACTGGCGCCCGTTCGAAGGCTTTCGCTACAGCGTCGAGCACTCGGTCTATGTGCGCAACGACCAGCGCGGCAAAGGCCTGGGCGCGCGCCTGATGCAGGTGCTGATCGAGCGTGCCCGCGAGCGTGGCAAATACGTCATGGTGGCCGCCATCGAAAGCGGCAACCAGGCATCGGTTCATCTGCATGAGCGTCTGGGCTTCGTCACCACAGGGCAAATGCCGCAGGTGGGCATCAAGTTCGGCCGCTGGCTGGACCTGACCTTCATGCAACTGGCCCTCAACCCCGGCGCCGAGCCGCCACAGGAGTCGGCTTGAACCGCCGTCCTTCATCACTTCGAGGAGCTCTCCCATGATTCCCGGCCAATACCAGATCCAGCCTGGCGACATCGAACTCAATGTCGGGCGGCGTACCTTGAGCCTGACCGTGGCAAACAGTGGCGATCGACCGATTCAGGTGGGGTCGCACTATCACTTTTTCGAGACCAACGATGCGCTGCACTTCGACCGTGCCGCCAGCCGGGGCATGCGCCTGAACATTCCTGCGGGAACCGCAGTGCGCTTCGAACCGGGCCAGAGCCGCGAAGTGGAACTGGTGGACCTGGCTGGGCTGCGCCGCGTGTACGGCTTCGCCGGTCGCATCATGGGTGAGCTCTGAACACGCCCCTCTTGTAGGAGCGGTCCTGGGCCGCGAAAGGGGCGACGCGATCTACCTGATACACCGCAGCGGGCCATTCGCGGCCGATGACCGCTCCTACAGGGGCCACACACAATTGAATTGCAGGGCATAGCGATGAAGATTTCCAGAGAAGCCTACGCCGACATGTTCGGCCCCACCGTCGGTGACAAAGTCCGCTTGGCCGACACCGACCTGTGGATCGAAGTGGAAAAGGACTTCACCACCTACGGCGAAGAAGTCAAATTCGGTGGCGGCAAGGTCATCCGCGATGGCATGGGCCAAGGCCAGTTGCTGGCCGCCGAAGTGGTCGACACGCTGATCACCAATGCCCTGATCATCGATCACTGGGGCATCGTCAAGGCCGACGTCGGCCTCAAGGACGGGCGCATCGCGGCGATCGGCAAGGCCGGCAACCCCGACATCCAGCCCGATGTGACCATCGCCATCGGCGCCAGCACCGAAGTGATCGCCGGTGAAGGCATGATCCTGACCGCCGGCGGCATCGACACCCACATTCACTTCATCTGCCCGCAGCAGATCGAAGAGGCGCTGATGAGCGGCGTCACCACCATGATCGGCGGCGGCACCGGACCGGCCACCGGCACCAACGCGACCACTTGCACCTCTGGCCCCTGGCACATGGCGCGCATGCTCCAGGCTGCCGATGCCTTCGCCATGAACATCGGTTTCACCGGCAAGGGCAACGCCAGCCTGCCCGAGCCGCTGATAGAGCAGGTCAAGGCCGGGGCCATCGGCCTCAAGCTGCACGAAGACTGGGGCACCACGCCTGCAGCCATCGACAATTGCCTGAGCGTGGCCGACCAGTACGACGTGCAGGTCGCCATCCATACCGACACCCTCAACGAGTCGGGCTTCGTTGAGACCACCCTCGCCGCCTTCAAGGGCCGCACCATCCATACCTACCACACCGAAGGCGCCGGCGGCGGCCACGCCCCGGACATCATCAAGGCCTGCGGCTTCGCCAACGTGTTGCCCAGCTCGACCAACCCGACCCGCCCGTTCACCCGCAACACCATCGACGAGCACCTGGACATGCTCATGGTCTGCCATCACCTGGACCCCAGCATCGCCGAGGACGTGGCCTTCGCCGAAAGCCGCATTCGCCGCGAGACCATTGCCGCCGAAGACATCCTCCACGACCTCGGCGCGTTCTCCATGATCAGCTCCGACAGCCAGGCCATGGGCCGCGTCGGCGAAGTGATCACGCGCACCTGGCAGACCGCCGACAAGATGAAGAAACAACGCGGCCCGCTGCCCGAAGACGCCGAGGGCAACGACAACTTCCGCGCCAAACGCTACATCGCCAAGTACACCATCAACCCGGCCATCACCCATGGCATCAGCCACGAAGTGGGCTCGGTCGAAATCGGCAAATGGGCGGACCTGGTGCTCTGGCGCCCGGCCTTCTTCGGCGTCAAGCCGACCTTGATCCTCAAGGGAGGCGCCATCGCCGCCAGCCTCATGGGCGATGCCAATGCCTCGATCCCCACGCCGCAGCCGGTGCACTACCGCCCCATGTTCGCCAGCTTCGACGGCTCGCGCCACGCCACCAGCCTGACTTTCATCAGCCAAGCGGCGCTGGACGCCGGAGTGCCTGAGCGCCTAGGCCTGAAGAAGCAGATCGCCGTGGTCAAGGGCTGCCGCTCGGTACAGAAGACCGACCTGATCCATAACGCTTACCTGCCCGACATCGATGTCGACCCCCAGACGTATCAGGTCAAGGCCGATGGGGTGTTGCTCTGGTGCGAGCCGGCCGACGTGTTGCCCATGGCCCAGCGCTATTTCCTGTTCTGAGGCAGCTTGAGCGGTCTAACTATGTAGGTCTTCACCACGCCCCGGTTTTCCTAAGGTGTCGCTCCACTCAACGAGGAGCGACACATGACCACCACACCCCCTATTGCGACCCCTGTCCCAACCCCCCTTACGGCGGCGAACGTGAGAGCTATTGCCGAACGCTATTACCAACACTTTCCGGACGTACGCGAGTCGGCACGTGATTGGGGCATCAAGCTGCTGAAGTTCCATACTCATCTTGACCTGGATCCGGACCAAGTCTATTGGCACGACTTCGACAACGCCCAGACCAGTAGCCTGGCCTATACCGGCCAGCAGCACAACGGCAAGCCGAAGGAAACGCTCACGGTCACCGAGCTGGTGCTGCGGCGCTTCAGGACCTTCTACCAGATCAACTTCGACCTGCTCGATCAGATGTCGGGCTTCTACACCGTCAAGGGTGCGGGAATCTACAACGAGACCAACGAGGTACCGCTGGCGCCTTCGAAGATCATGAAGGAGTTCTGGGCGACCGATTTTTCCAGTCACTATCAGCGGCGCCTGAATGCCTTCCTGCGCGACTACGCCGACGACGGCCGGGTGTTGATCAAGATCCTGTTCTTCAGCTTCACCTGGAACGCCTACAACACAGGCGCATTGAGCAACAAACAGCTCAAACTGGTGTTCGATGCGTTCGCCGGGCCGATCGCCATACCACCTACGCTGGATGACCTGCAACGCCTGCATACTCAGCGCACCCTGTCGTCGGTCAAAAGTTTCACCCTGGGCGACCTGACCTCGTTCGACATCCTGCGCATCACCACCGCCGAAGGGCCGGAAATTCTGTACATGCCAGCGGGCTGGTTCAGAACCTTTCACAACGAGCAGCAGCTGTACGAGTGGATCGCCGAAACTGCCGCCGAAGAACATGGCCGCGAGCGTCTGATCGGCCATTTCAATACCGCCGGAGAGTCCACGGTACCACCCCGCAAACTGCTGCTCGCCACCCTCGAGCGCATTCGCACGACGCCTTGGCAATCAGGTCAGCGGTTGCTCAACGGCGTCAGCAAAGTGATCGACAAGGACGTGTTCACGTTCCTCTTCGACACGGTGCGCGAACGTCTCAAGCTCGATGCCAAAGAGCTTCTGGCCTCCAACCACGAACTGCGCAAGGAACTGTTCCTGATCGACCTGGAAGCCTTCATGCGCATCGTCACCCCGCTGGCTCCGGCGGATACGGGCGTCGCGCTGGTGGCGGTGGCAGCCGGTTCGATTGCCTTCGGCACGCACCTGGCCAAGGCCGTACACGGCGAGACCCGAGCGGCCCGTCAGGCCGCGTTCACAGCGGCGATACTGGATGCGTTGAACATTCTGCTGGATATGCCCATGTTGCGCGGGGTAGGCGACGATGCCATAGCCGAATTGGGAAGCTTCGAGGAACTGGGTGCTGCACTTGAACTGGATGAAGCAGATCTGGCCCAGATCGACCGCATCGTTACCGGCAACTCGCAGTTGGATGCGGTTGCTACCCAGGAAGACCTGACCGGTCTGACCGAGGGCACAGGCATCTACCAAGGCATTTACACTACCGTTGAAGGCAACCACTACCTGCGCATGGACGGCAAGGTGTTTCAGGCCCTGCACATCGAAGCCCTGGACCGATGGGTGATCGTCGACCCCATTGCGCCACAGCAGATCATCGGAAGCTGGCCTGTGCAGAAGGACTGGATGGGCCGCTGGGAGCTGTTCACCCTGACCGCCCCCCAAGATCAGACGGCCGCAACGGATGCACTGGCGGCGTTCGATACCGACCCCGGTTTTCGCGACATCACCACCATGCTCATCAGTCCCAACGCGCATCAGTTGATGACCGGACCCATCGACAGCGTTCTGCGCACCGCGCGCTCACAGCTGATCGAGCTTCGACAGACCCTGGGCAGCCAGGCCGAAGCGTTTTTCCAGGGTTCACTGCCTCAGATCAGCCCTAGATTGCCAGCGATCACCGTTACCATGACGCCAAAAGAGTTCCTGACGCAGGTGTTCGCCATCAACAACGGTCTGGTGATCAATGAGGGGACCAACGCCGTGGGCAGCTGCCAGCTGTTGATCAAGTACATGTCAACGCTCAAAGCGCAGCAGGTCAAGACGCTGTATGTCCAGGGATTGCTCAAGGATCTGCACCAGACGGCGCTGGACGAGTTCGAGAAAACCGGCACGTTCTCCCGCGAGCTGGAAAAGCAACTGCGTACCCTGCACACCCGCGGTACCACGCTGGACACGGGGCGCTACACCCTTCGTCAGGTGCTGGTGGAGGCCCGTCGCCAGGGCATCAGTGTGAAAGCGCTGGACTGCGCGGCGAGCTCGTCCACCGACGGGCTGCAAACCCCCTCGGCGCATCTGGGCCAACGCATGCGCGTGTACTACGCGTACAAGCGCATCGAAGCGCTACAGAGCGGCAAGCCTGATGAAAAGTGGCTGGCCTTGACCGATCAATTGCTGGCCAACCACCACAATCGCACCCCGGGGCTGGCCAACATCATGGGTACGCCGAGCCTGCGGGTCACGTGGGTGGACTTCGATCAGCCCCTGCGTTTCGCCGCAGATACGGGCGAGGTGCTCTCGCCGGGCTTGATCCCCATCCGTGGCGATATCAGCCTCAAGCTGCCGTTGCCTGGCAAACCCACCGACAGCGAGACCCGGGTTCGCTGACCACCCCGACTCGCGCCAGGCCTGAACGGATGCTCGATCAGCGCCCCCAGTCCTGCCGCGGGTCGAAGTCGGCATGCTGTGCCAAGGCCTGCCACGCGGCCTTGGTGCTCTCGTCGGCTGCCGGGGGCATGACCACCTTGATCTGCGCGAACAGGTCACCGCGCCCGCCCTGCTTGTTCTTCAGGCCCATGCCCTTGACCCGCAGGCGCTGACCGTTCTGGCTGTCCGGGCGGATCGTCAGGTTGATCCGGCCGGTCAAAGTGGGCACGGCGACCTTGGTGCCCAACGCTACTTCCCACGGCGCCAACGGCACCTGAATCACCAGGTCGCCGGCATCCACCTCGAACAATGGATGGGCTGCCAGACGCAAGGTCAGGAACAGATCGCCGCTGGCACCGCCGGCGACGCCCGGCGCGCCCTGGCCCTTGAGGCGAATGCGTTCGCCGTCGGCAACGCCTGCGGGAATCTTCACATTGAGGTTCTTGACCACATCGGTCAGGCGCTGACCGCCGGCGTTGTATTGCGGCACCTTGAAGCTGATCTTCTTCGACTCGTCGGCCAGGGTTTCTTCAAGCGAAATCGACAGCTCCATCTCCACGTCCTGCCCGTTGCGCGCCGGGCTGCGCTGCTGCCCACCCCGCCCGAACGGATTGCCACCGGCCGCACCGCGACCACCGCCGCTGTTGCCGAAGATGGTGCTGAAGAAATCCGAGAAATCGCCCGCGCTTTCCTCATGGAAACCACCGCCGCCACGCCCCTGCCAGCCCGGCGGCCCCTGGAACGGGCGACCGTGCTGGCCGTATTTGCGCAGCTCGTCGTATTCGGCGCGCTTGTCGGCATTGCTCAGCGCTTCGTAGGCCTCGCTGGCTTCCTTGAACTTGTCCTCGGCGTCCTTTTCCTTGCTGACGTCGGGGTGGTATTTACGCGCAAGCTTGCGGTAGGCGGTCTTGATCGCCTTCTCGTCCGCCGTCGGCTCGACGCCCAGAATCTTGTAGTAGTCTTTGAAATCCATCTAAGCATCACCATCAATGAGCGAATGCGCGCCGCCCGCGCCTATTGGTCGGACTCGGCAACGCATGGGAAGTTTATCGGCTGCAGGCCACTGGATGTGAACAGTGAGTTGTACAGCCCGGTCGATGGCTAGAAGGTTGGGGCCGCCGGCGCACTTTCAAGACAGCCGCGGCTCTTGATTCTGTACGCAACTGGCATACACTGCGCGGCCGTTTTTTGAACAGACCCGCCTTGCCATGAAAAACGCATCCCCGGCCCGCGCCTGCGGCATCGACTTCGGCACTTCCAACTCCACTGTCGGCTGGCATCGCCCGGGCAGCGAGACGCTGATCGTGCTGGAAGAGGGCAAGATCACCCTGCCTTCGGTGATCTTCTTCAACTTCGAAGAGCGACGTCCGGTTTACGGTCGCCTGGCCCTGCATGAATACCTGGAGGGCTATGAAGGCCGTCTGATGCGTTCGCTCAAGAGCCTGCTGGGCTCCAAGCTGATCAAGCACGACACCAGCGTGCTGGGCACGGCGATGCCGTTCAAGGACTTGCTCGGGCTGTTCATCGGCGAGCTCAAGCAGCGTGCCGAGGCCAACGCCGGTCGTGCGTTCGATCAGGTCGTGCTGGGCCGTCCGGTGCATTTCGTCGACGACGACGCGGCCGCCGACCAGGAAGCCGAAGACACCCTGGCCGAGGTGGCGAAAAAGGTCGGCTTCAAGGACGTGTCGTTCCAGTTCGAGCCCATTGCAGCCGCCTTCGATTACGAGTCCACCATCGAACGTGAAGAACTGGTGCTGATCGTCGACATTGGCGGTGGTACGTCCGACTTTTCCCTGGTGCGCCTGGCGCCCGAGCGCCGTGGGCTGGACGACCGTGCCGAGGACATCCTGGCCACCGGTGGCGTGCACATCGGCGGGACCGACTTCGACAAGCAGCTCAGCCTGCAAGGCGTCATGCCGTTGTTCGGCTACGGCAGCCGGATGAAGAGCGGCGCCTTCATGCCGACCAGCCACCATATGAACCTGGCCACCTGGCACACCATCAACTCGGTGTACCTGCAGAAGTCGCAACTGGCCCTTGGCAGCATGCGCTATGACATCCAGGACACCGACGGTATCGACCGCCTGTTCAAGCTGATCGAGCAGAAAGCCGGACACTGGCTGGCCATGGAAGTGGAAGAGACCAAGATCCAGCTGACCGAGGCGGCCAGTCGCCACGTGCCGCTGGACCGGATCGAGTCGGGCTTGAGCGTGGAGCTGACCCGGGCGTTGTTCGAGGCCGCCATCGACAACCTGCTCGAGCGCGTGCGCGGCAGTGTCGGCGAATTGCTGATCAAGGCGGGCGTAGGCGTGGAGCAGGTCGACACGGTGTTCTTCACCGGCGGTTCGAGCGGCATCCCGGCGCTGCGCAACAGCGTTGCGGCAATGCTGCCCAATGCGCGGCATGTGGAAGGCAACATTTTTGGCAGCATCGGCAGCGGCCTGGCCATCGAGGCGCGCAAGCGCTACGGCACCGAGTAAGGCAGGCTAGGCCTCTTCGCGGGCAGAGCCCGCTCCCACAATATCTGTGGGGGGGGCGGGCATTGTGGGAGCGGGGCGGGCGGCGAGCCCTCTGCCCGCGAAGAGGCCAGTAAGTTTTACACCAACTGAGCCTGCTTCAGCTCACTCTTCAGATACGCATAGTAGATCGGCCCCGCCACCACCCCGGGCAGCCCGAAGGCTGCCTCGAAGATCAGCATCGCCAGCAGCAGCTCCCACGACTTGGCACTGATCTGCCCACCGACGATCCGCGCGTTGAGGAAGTACTCGACCTTGTGGATGAGTATCAGATAACCCAGCGCCGCCATGGCCACCCAGATCGACAGCGACAGCCCGACGATGGTGATCAAGGTGTTCGAGATCAGGTTGCCGATCACCGGCAACAGCCCGAGCAGAAAGGTCAGCACGATGAGGGTCTTGGTCAGCGGCAGCTTGATCCCACATAACGGCAGTACCACGGCCAGGAAAATGGCCGTGAAGAAGGTGTTCAGCAGGGAAATCTTGATCTGCGCGAAGACGATGTTGCGAAAGGCCCGCACCAGCAACGCCAGACGGTCGAACAGCGCCGCCGCCAGGGGCTTGCGCTGGTCGGGATCGGGAATCGCCTGCAGCGCGATGATGGCGCCCAACACCATGCCGATCAGCAAGGTCACGAACATGTGCGCGGCATCCTTGCCGACCAGTTGCAGATCGCTCAGGTGCTTGCTCAGCCAGCCGCTGATGGCCACGCGAAATTCGGCGGCGCTGGCCGGCAGGTAGGCGTCGATGAAGGGCGGCAACTGGCCGCGCGCACGATCGACCACGCCCATGAACTTGTTCAGCGAAGCACCCGGGTTTTCCGCTTCGTGCAGGACGAAGCTGATGACGCCGGCGAACAGCAGCGCCAGGCTGCTGACCACCAGAGTGCCCAGCAGCGCCACCGCCACCCACCGCGCACGACGCCCGGCGATCAATCGCTCCAGCTGCGGAGTCAGCATGTTGACCAGTTCGAACACCAGCAAGCCCGCCAACAGGCTGGGCAGCAGGCGCATCGGCAAGACCAGCAAAAGGCCGCCAAACACCAGAATCCAGCTGGCGATCAGCACTTGACGCGAAGAGAACATGGGCATAAAGCCTCAGAAGCGAGCGATTCGAAAGGACAGGCAGTCTGCCAGCGTTGCGAGCGAAGGGCCAGTAGACGAACGCATGCGCGGCCCCGGCTAAATTGCGTCATTTGTTTTCCAGCGTGGGCTGCCCGCGGACGGCCTGGCCAGCCAGTCGACGGGCGAAAAATTTCAGAACTATCGTCTCCTCACCATGCTCCAAACCAGCACGGGGCCACTCTCGGCCCATCGAAGGAGCGACTCCCCATGTACAAGCAATCCTTGGCTGCACTGTGTGTCATCGCCTCGCTGGCCGGCTGTTCGTCGAATACCACCGTGCAGAACCCGGTGGACTTCGTGACCTATCGCGACGCACCGCTGGTCAAGCAGGTCGAGAAAGGCATGACCATGCAGCAGGTTCTGGCCATCGGCGGCACACCGTCGACCGTCGTTGCAGGCACCGCCAACTCAGCCTATGGCACTTGCAACAACTACATCCTCAACCGTGAAGGCCATCAACAGCCTTACTACGTCAGCTTCGACAGCTCAGGCCGTGTCGCGACCAAAGGCTTCATGACCTGCGAGCAGCGCAAGCTGAACGAAACCGCGCCGTAAACCTGCTTCAGGCGGCTGACGAAAGGCCCTCCCCAGGCCATTTGTAATAAAACTTTTCGTCGCCGCCGCCACTCACATTCCTGTAGCGACATTCATGCAATGACGCATCTGCACCGATCCCGCCGGGTTCCGAGTTCGGAACAACAGAGCGCGACGGCTCAAACCGTATAGCTGGAGATAGACATGCTGAACCTCGAAACTTCCCAACTGACATCCGTACAAGACCTGCGTGCCCGCGCACGTCAGAACGTCGATCAAGGCGCCGTCACCGAAGGCTACAACGCCGACCGCGAAGAGATCATCAAACTGCTCAACGGCTCGCTGGCCACCGAACTGGTGTGCGTGCTGCGCTACAAGCGCCACTACTTCATGGCCAGTGGCCTGAAGGCCAGCATTGCGGCCGATGAATTCCTCGAGCACGCCGAGCAGGAAGCCGAACACGCCGACAAGTTGGCCGAGCGCATCGTGCAACTGGGCGGCGAGCCGGAATTCAACCCGGACCTGCTGAGCAAGAACTCCCACGCTCAATACGTGGCAGGCAACACGCTCAAGGAAATGGTCTACGAAGATCTGGTGGCCGAGCGGATCGCTATCGACAGCTACCGCGAAATCATCCAGTACATCGGTGACAAGGACCCTACCACTCGCCGCATCTTCGAAGACATCCTGGCCCAGGAAGAAGAACACGCCGACGACATGGCCGACATTTACAACGCGCTGTAATCGTAAGTCGCAGGTCCCAAGCCAGAACTCAGGTTCTGGCTTTTTTATGCCCGGTCATTTTGCCTGCACCCTGTAGGAGCGGTCCGTGGCCGCGAAACACGCGACGCAGTGCAACTGACACACCGCAGCGTCTGATTCGCGGCCGATGACCGCTCCTACGGGAATCGGCTCAGGATCCAGGTACCGTCTTCGGTGCCTTGCCCGCCTTCATCTGCTGCAGCAGCGGCGTGCACTGGTTCGGCTCACCACCGCTGGGTGCTACCAGCGCCAGCAGGCCTGCCGCAGGCCCGATGGTCGCGCCAAGGGCGACCATGCCAGCCCCGCGCAACAGCAACGGTACCGCCTGCACGCCGGCATTGGGCTTGGCGAACGGGCCGCGCACGTACAGCGGCGAGCGCAGCGACAGCAGGCGGAAACCCTTGGACTCCGGCGAGATCTTCAGGTCCAGTTGTTCCTGCCTGAAATTCACCGTGCCATCGATATAGATGATCGCGTTCTCGGTATCGAAGACGAACAGATCGGTGCTGGCCAGCCCGTTCTTGATGCCCAGGGACGCGGCCGCGCAGTTGATGTCGACTTCCTTGTCACCGAAGATCTTGCCGACCAGGTAGTTGCCGACGTTCAGCCCGGCAATCTCCATCAGGTCGCGGCTCACCGCGCCATCATTGACGAGCATTTTCAGATTGCCATTGGCCGTCCCCAGCAGCGCCGCCACCGAATTGCCGGTGCCGGCAATGTCGGCGTCGCCGTTGAGCTGACCGAAGCTGGTGCGCATGGGTTCGAACGAGGGGAACAGTTGCTTGAGCTGAAAGCCGCGCGCGGTCAATTTGGCCCGACCCTGCAACGGCGTGGTCCGGCCGTTCAGCGAGATCTGTGCGTCGAGCTTGCCGCCGGCCACGCCGAAGCGCAGCGGTTCCAGGCGCAGGTTGCCGTCGTCCAGCACGACATGGGTGTACAGGTCAGTGAACGGCAGGTCTTCGCTGTGGACGATCTTGCGCCCGGTGAATTCGACGTCGGCGTCCATGGCGCGCCAGCGGTCGGTCTTGAACTCTTCCACCGGCAGGACCTTGCCGGCCGGTTGCTTGCTCGCTCCGCCGCGGGCCTTCTGCTCGGCATTGGAGTCGGCACCGATCAACGGCTTGAGGTCGGCGAACAACAACTGGTTCGACACCAGCGCGCCGCTCAGCTTTGGCCGAGGCTGGCTGGCGACGAAGCCCAGGTTGCCATGGATGTCGCTGTTGCCGATCTTGCCGTTGAAATCCTCATAGCGAAACGACGCGCCGCCAGGCTCGTGCAGCTTGACCAACAAGTGCCCATCGGTTTCGTACGCGGGAGAATCCGGCAGGGTCACGCCGGTCAGTGGGTAGAGATTGCCCAGGCTGCTGCCACTCAGGCGCAGGCGCAAATCCAGCGCGCCCAGGTTGCGCGGATCGGTCAGAGTGCCGGCAACCGCAGCGCGGGTGTCGGCGATACGCACATCGACCTGCACGGGAAACGGCCGAGTAGCGTCCTGCAGCGCCAATAGCCCGCCGATCTTGCCCGAGCCCGAGAGCGGCAGGTCCTTGTAGCGACCATCGACCTTGAAGCCGAACGCGTAGTCCTGCGCACTGGCACCTTGGTCGGCGACTTTCTTGGCCGCACCGCTGCCGACGATGTCGCTGAACGGAATGGGTTTACCCAATGGGTCGATCAACACCTTGACCGAAGTCTTGAGCGTCTGGTCGTCGAACGCCACCACGCCCTTGTCGAAGCCGATGGAGCCAATGTCCATGACCCATTTGGACGGCTCGGCGTCGGGGTCCTTTTCATCGAACTGGAAGGTCCAGTTGGCGCGACCATCGGCCAGACGTTGCAGAGAGACATCGGGACCGGTCAGGTCGATACGCGGTATGACCACGCGCTGGGCTAGCAGCGGCAGCGGCGCAAGACGAAATTCGACCTTCTGCAGGCTGGCCATCTGAGGTTTCGACGACCAATCGGGGTTGCCCAGGGTGATGTCCTGGGCGACGAAACGCGGCCACGGCACCCAGGCACGCCAGCCACCTTCATCCTCTTCACGCTGCCAATGCACGGCGAGGTCACCATTGATGGCAAAAGGACGATGCAGGGCTTCGGAAACCTTTTCGTTGATTGTGGGTTTGATTCGATTCCAATCGAAGGTGGCGATCACCACTACCACTATCAGCAGCAGGACCAACAGGCTGCCCAGGGTCCAGGCGACGATTTTACGTGGGCGCGTCATTGCGGGCTCCTTGAGACTGCGTGCTCCCGCGAGCACAGGGGGTACTACCAACAAGGGTAGGACTGATAAACGCCTTGAGGGTTTAGTTTTTGGGTTTTTCGAGCCCGGACGCGGCTTGCGCCGCTGCTACGGGGATCGCGGTATGCCCCTGTAGCAGCGGCGCAAGCCGCGTCGGCGGTGCATGGGATCCGCCCGATAAAACGCGTCCAATCCGAAATACGCATGCGTCATTCACTATCAACGTTACCGATGGTGACGCCCGACAACGGTGCCCAAGCCCGCGAAAATCCCCGCGCTGGTGCACTGAAACCCTCGATCTAGAGCCCTCGCGGCAAAACATCATTTTCGTTGATTGTTACCATTGCCTTTATGAACTTTTCTATCGAATTTCAAAGAGTAGCATTGGCTCTGTACCCAATTTCTGCCCTCCCAAGGAGCGCCTACATCATGAAACGCCAATTGCTGCTTTCCCTGACCCTGTCCGTCCTCGCTGCCAACGCTTTCGCCATGCCAGCTGCGGATCAAAGTGTTTCCGCCGAGCTTCGCTCCAGCGCTGCCAGCTACAGCCAGCCCTACCTGGCCGAAGATGGCTCGGACCGTACCCCACAAGGCACTGTCGCTGAGAACGGTTCSGAYCGCACCCCTCAGGCCACCTTCGCTGAAGACGGTTCGGATCGCACCCCACAAGGCACCTTCGCCGAGAAYGGTTCCGATCGCACCCCTCAGGCCACCTTCGCTGAAGACGGYTCGGATCGCACCCCAMAAGGCACCTTCGCCGAGAATGGCTCGCAGCGCCTGCTCGATCGTCAAGACCAAGCCAACGCATGAGCCTGGTGTTCGAGGTCTCCGACAAAGCCCGGTTTCTCCAGACCGGGCTTTCCGATCCAGCCTGACCTGTCGTTGATGCAACCCCTCGCCCCGCCTTCCTGGTTCGACGCCCAGCCTGTCAATTTGCTAGAGTCCTTCGCTGCCCTTGCATAGAAGCACCGTCGATGTTGCCGCGCGCCGAACAGAAACAGCAGACCCGCCTTGCCCTCCTCGAAGCCACACGCCAATTGATGGCGGCCGGCCGAGGCTTCGGCAGTATCAGCCTGCGCGAAGTCGCCAAGGCTGCCGGTATCGTACCGACCGGCTTCTATCGCCATTTCGACGACATGGACCAGCTCGGTCTGGCCCTGGTCAACGACGTCGACGCCACGTTCCGCGCCACTCTGCGCCTGGTTCGTCACCATGAAATCGTGGTCGGCGGGCTCACCGCAGCCTCGGTGCGCATCTTTCTCGATGGCGTAGCCGCCAACCGCCCGCAGTTCCTGTTCCTCGCCCGCGAGCAATACGGCGGTTCCCTGCCCGTGCGCCAGGCCATCGCCACCCTGCGCGCAGGCATCAGCGCGGACCTGGCGACCGACTTGGGCTCCATGCCCAAATGGCAGCACCTGGACAGCGCCTCGCTGCAGGTCATGGCCGACCTGGTGGTCAAGGCCGTGTTCGCCACGTTGCCGGAACTGATCGATCCACCGGCACCCGACCTGCCGGCTCACCTGACGCCCGAAGCGAAGATCAGCCAGCAACTGCGCTTCATCTTCATCGGCGCCAAGTACTGGAAAGGGCTCACCCAGTAACCTTCGCGCCCTATACTGGTGCTGGCATATTTTCAAGGCACTGAAGTGGTGCGCGAAACCGCCCCTTTTTCTGGCAACAGCCAAGCGCTGGCGTTGATCCACGGGTTGGCAAGACACTTGCTCAGCATTGGCTACTGCCTTCAAAAGGACGCCACCAATGCTGGTTATTCACCGCCGAATCGCGCCTGCGGACCAATGGGCTGCCGAGCTGCACCTGAACTTCGAGGCCCGCAGCAAAAGTCGCCTGCGCTGTTTCAGTGCCGAGGGTGAAGATGTCGGGCTGTTTCTCGAACGCGGCCAGCCTCCCTTGCATGACGGCGAATGCCTGCAGGCCGAAGACGGTCGAGTGGTGCGGGTGTGCGCCCGTCCCGAGGAACTGCTGCACGTCACCTGCGCAAGCGCCTTCGAACTGACCCGCGCCGCCTACCACCTGGGCAATCGCCACGTCGCCCTGCAAGTCGGTGACGGCTGGCTGCGTCTGCTTGACGACTACGTGCTCAAGGCCATGCTTGAACAGCTCGGCGCACAGACCCAGACCCTGCTCGCCCCTTTTCAACCCGAGCACGGTGCCTACGGCGGTGGTCACCACCATTCGCGCCACGGCGAAGAAGGCTTCAACTACGCGCCCAAACTGCATCAGTTCGGCGTGCGCACGTGAACAACGCCTGGGCCCTGCTGCGCCTGGCCAGCCCACAGTTGCCGATCGGTGGCTACAGCTATTCGCAGGGCCTGGAAATGGCCGTGGAAAACGGCACGGTCAACGATGCACAGAGCGCCCACCACTGGATCGCCGACCAACTGCTGCTCAACCTGGCGCGCTTCGAAGCGCCCCTGCTGCTCGCTCATTGCATGGCCGCAGCGCAAGACGACTGGGGGCAGCTGCTGGAACTGAGCGCCGAACACCGCGCGAGCCGGGAGACCCGCGAGCTGCAACTGGAGAGTCGGCAGATGGGCTATTCGCTCAAGCAACTCCTGCTCGGGCTTGCCGAACTGGATATCCCAGCGCGCCGCTACCTGGCTCAGATCGAAGAACCTCACCTGGCCCTGGGCTGGGCGCTGGCCGCACGGGCCTGGAACATCCCGGCGCAAGACGCGCTGGCCGCCTGGCTGTGGAGCTGGCTGGAGAACCAGCTGGCGGTGCTCATGAAGACCTTGCCCCTGGGCCAGCAGGCCGCCCAGCGCCTCACCACTCAACTGCTACCGACCCTGCAGCTGGCCCAGCGCAATGCCACCGAACTGGATCCTCAACACTACGGCAGTGCCGCCTTCGGCCTGTCCCTGGCGAGCATGGCCCACGAACGCCAGTACAGCCGCCTGTTCCGTTCCTAGGAGAATAATCATGAATACCCAACCCCTGCGTGTCGGTATCGGAGGCCCGGTAGGCTCCGGCAAGACTGCGCTGACCCTGGCCCTGTGCCTGGCCCTGCGCGAGCGCTACAACCTGGCGGTGGTCACCAACGACATCTATACCCGTGAAGATGCCGATTTTCTGGTACGCAATCAGGCGCTCGCCCCCGAGCGCATCATCGGCGTGGAAACCGGTGGCTGCCCGCACACCGCCATTCGCGAAGACGCTTCCATCAACCTGGAAGCGGTGGATCAGCTCAATCGGCGTTTTCCGGGCCTGGACCTGATCCTCGTGGAATCGGGTGGCGACAACCTGTCCGCCACGTTCAGCCCGGAGCTTTCGGACCTGACGATCTACGTGATCGATGTGTCCGCCGGCGACAAGCTGCCGCGCAAGGGCGGCCCCGGCATCTGCAAGTCCGACCTGCTGGTGATCAACAAGATCGACCTGGCACCGCTGGTGGGCGCATCACTGGAGATGATGGACGGCGACACCCGGCGCATGCGCGGCGAAAAGCCGTTCGTCTTCAGCAATCAGAAGACCGGCCAGGGCCTGGAGCAGATCATTGCCTTCATTGAGCGCCAGGGCTTGCTCGACGCCGCCTGAGCCGTTGCCATCCTTGCTTTAATTGCAGTGAACACGACGATAAGGAAAACATCCACATGACATTCAAGACGCTCTTCACCTGTGCAGCCCTGCTGCTGACTCCAGCTGTCGCCTTCGCCCATCCGGGCCATGGCGACAACGGCCTGCTGGCCGGCATCGGCCACCCCCTGGGCGGCCTCGATCATTTGCTGGCCATGCTCGCCGTAGGCCTTTGGGCGGCGCAGCAACAAGGTGCAGCGCGCTGGGCGTTGCCGTGCACCTTCGTCAGCACCATGCTCATCGGTGGTCTGCTGGGCTTTGGGGGCCTGCAACTGCCCGCGCTGGAAAGCGGCATTGCCGCATCGGTGCTGGCGCTGGGTCTGGCCGTGGCGCTGGCGGTGCGGCCACCGCTGGTCCTGGCCGTGGTCGCCACGGCGCTGTTCGCCCTGTTTCACGGCGTGGCCCATGGCCTGGAGCTGCCGGACATGTCCAGTCCCGTCGCCTATGCGGCCGGCTTCGTCGCCGCCACCGCTGCACTGCATGCGGCCGGCTATGCCGTAGTGCGGTTCCTGCCCAAGGCCGCGGCGCCGCTGGTGCGCGTGGCCGGTGCGCTGTCGGCATTGACCGGCGCATGGTTGCTGGCCGGCTGATTGCGGCACGCCCCCCTGTCTGGGGGGCCTTGCTTTAGGAGCCGTGACCGACACCTGCTACCATGTCGCGCAAAACGCCTCCGATGATCCTGCCAATGCCTGACCCATCGCTGCACGCCGCCCTGGCGGCCACTCAAGCGCACTTTCGCGAAACCGTCCTGCCATTGTGGCAAGGCGCCGGCTTCAACACCCAACTGGGCCTGCCGTTCGAAGCGGTGAACGCCACTGGCCAGCCGTTGCCGGCGCAGCGCTATCGCGCCATGGCGTGCGCTCGTCAGCTGTATGTGTTTTCCAGTCTGATCGACCAGCCCGGTGCCCGCGAACACGCCGCCACCCTGTTCCGCTCACTGCAACGGCATTTCCACGATGCCGAGCACGGCGGCTGGTTCTACAGCATCGACGCGCAAGGTGCACCGCTGGATCGGCGCAAGGACCTGTACACCCACGCCTTCATCGTCTTCGCCTGTGCCCACTACTGGGAAAAGGTGCGCGAGCCGCTGGTGGAGTCGGTGCTCAACGCCGCCCTGGAAGTGATCGCCACCCGGTTTTCCACAGGTGACGGCCTCTATGAAGCCCTGCTCGGCGAAGACTGGAACGATCAGGGCGCAGGCCCTTTGCAGAACCCCTTGATGCACCTGGCAGAAGCCTTCCTGGCCACCCTGGCCGTGCGTGACGATAAGCCTACCCAGGCGGCGCTGCTGGCCCTGTGCGAAGCCATGCAGGCGCGTTTCGTGGAACCCGAACACGGCATCATGCTGGAGAAGCCGCGCGGTGCTGTGGATAACTGGTTCGAACCGGGCCACCAGTTCGAGTGGCTGTTTCTCGTGCAGACCTCACCGCTGCTGCGCGGCAGCGCCCTGCACCGCTCCCTGCAGCGCGCCTTCGCTTATGCACAACGCACCGGCGTGCAGGATGGGGTGGTGATGGCGATGCTCAAGCTCGACGGCGAGGTCCTCGACGCCACTCAACGCATCTGGGCGCAGGCCGAGTACCTGCGGGCCCTGACGCTGCAGCCCGATGCCGATGTCGGCGCGCAGTTGCAGGTCTTGCGCGAGCGCTTCCTGCACGGCGCCGGCTGGCACGAGTGCCGCGATGGCGAGGGGATGGTCAGCCGTACCGACATGCCATCGACCACCCCCTACCACCTGCTGACCTGCTACCAGGGGCTGCAGGCGTTCGTCTGATCCCCGGCCCGATCAGGCCTTGCCGGGACGCTCGACTGCAAAGCCGGCCCACGATTGCGTGACCGGCATGACTTCCAGGCTGTTGATGTTGATGTGGGGCGGCTGGGTCAGAATCCAGTAGATGGTTTCGGCGATGTCCTGCGGCTGGATCGGGTTGGCGCCTGCATAGGTGGCATCGTAGCGCGCCTGGTCACCGCCGAAGCGCACCAGCGAGAATTCGCTTTCGCACATGCCCGGTTCCAGGTTGGTAACACGCACGCCGGTACCTTGCAGGTCACAGCGCAGGTTCAACGAGAACTGCCCGACAAAAGCTTTGGTGCCCCCGTACACGTGGCTGCCGGGATAGGGGTAATTGCCGGCCACAGAGCCCAGGTTGACGATCGTTGCACCCTTGCCGTGGGCGATCAGGCGCGGCAGCAGCAGCCGCGTGGCGTAGATCAGGCCTTTGATGTTGGTATCGACCATGGTGTCCCAATCGTCTAGGTCGCACTTGGGCGCAGGGTCTGCGCCCAATGCCAGACCTGCGTTGTTGACCAGCCCACTGATGCTGGCGAACTCCTCGGGCAACCCGGCAATCGCCGCCTCCATGGCCTTGCGGTCACGGACGTCGAGCACCAGCGGGAGCACGCGCGTCTTCGCCGACAGCTCTTCGCTCAACGCGGTCAGACGCTCTTCGCGGCGGCCGGTCAGAATCAACGACCAGCCGGCCTCGGCGAAACGCCGCGCGCAGGCTTCGCCGAATCCGGACGTGGCGCCAGTGATGAATACCGTGGAAGTCATGCGGTTCTCCTGAGGGTGTGGCTGCGGCGCATGGGCGCGTCAGGCTCAAGCCGGGGCCACCGAGAATGGGGCTTTGCAGAATGCCCGGCCAACAGGCCGTATGCAACTGATCAATAATCGACCATCTGCGCCAAACCCGCAGGGTTAAAGGCTCGCGGACAGTTACCAGCATGTTATCCACAAGCGGTTCCACAGAGACTCGGGGCAATTATCGTTGTCGGGACTGCCTTACTCCGAAGGCCGAACAGGCGCCGTTAGAACTTTTTGGCTTGACCAGCAAGGGCTATTGCGCATGCCTGCTTCGCCCAAGGTAGGCAGGGGAAATACGACCGAAGGCGCAACGCCAGTGAATACGCCCCTTTTCGAGGTATTTCCAAGGCTTGTTCACAGAGTTATCCACAGGATGTTGTGCTGCTGTCACTCTGGTTGGCACGGTGGATACAACAGTTGACAAAGCCGCCTATCGATCCCTATGAAACCCCTGTGCGTTTTTTGATCAGAAGCCTGCAAGCCTCGATTTCCGTGGGCTGCAGCGTGATACCACCAAGTTGTCCACAACCGGTTCCACAGCAATTGGGGACAAGCGCGGATTGTGGCATTCTGATGACCAACAGTGGTTTTATGTCGCAGGCGCGCGCTGCGCCGGATTTGTTTTCCACAATTGCGCAAACTCACGAAAAACGCCCCGGACGGGGCGTTCTGCGGCGCTGGAGCTCGGTATCAGTGGCCGCCCAGGTAGGCGTTGCGCACCTCATCGTTGCTAAGCAGCTCACGGCCCGTTCCGGTCAGACGGATCTCGCCATTGACCATTACATAGGCACGGTCCGAAAGCCTGAGTGCGTGGTTGGCATTCTGCTCGACCAGGAAGATGGTCATCCCGCTCTGCGCCAGTTCGCGCAGGGTCGAGAAGATCTGCTTGACCACGATCGGGGCCAAACCCAACGACGGCTCGTCGAGCAACAACAGCTTGGGCCGACTCATCAATGCCCGGGCGATGGCAAGCATCTGCTGCTCACCACCGGACATGGTCATGGCGCGCTGGTTGCGCCGCTCCTTGAGCCTGGGAAACAGCTCGAACATGCGCTGCATGTCTTCGCTCGAGTGCTTGTCGCCGATGGGGATGGTACCCATCATCAGGTTCTCTTCCACCGACATGTCGGGAAAGACCCGGCGGCCTTCCGGCGACTGGGCGATGCCGTTGGAGGCAATGTAGTGGGACGACTTCTGGGTGATGTCGGTGCCACGGTAGATGATCTGCCCCGCACTGGCGCGCGGCTGACCGAAAATCGACATCAACAGCGTCGACTTGCCCGCACCGTTGGAACCGATCAGGCTCACCGTCTCGCCCTCGTCGATGTGCAGCGAGACCTTCTTCAGCGCCTGGATCGGACCGTAGTGAACGTCGATCTCCTTCAATTCGAGGATGGGCGTACTCATACCAGCTCCTCCTCTTCGGCGCCCAGATAGGCCGCGATGACCTTGGGGTCGCTGCGGATCTCTTCCGGTTTGCCCTTGGCGATCACGTTGCCGTGGTCCAGCACCACGATGTCGTCGGAAATGCTCATTACCATGCCCATGTCGTGCTCGATCAGCACCACCGTCATATCGTGTTCGTCACGCAGCAGGCGGATCATGCCGCTCAGTGCTTCGGTTTCCTGGGGGTTGAGGCCCGCCGCCGGTTCGTCCAGGCAGATCACCTGGGGCCGGGTGCACATCGCCCGGGCAATCTCCAGGCGTCGTTGCTGGCCATAGGAAAGCTCGCCGGCCAGGCGGTTGGCGCAGTTCACCAGGTCCACCACTTCCAGCCAGTAGAACGCGGTCTTGATGGCGTCCTCTTCGGCCTTGCGGTAGCCCTTGGTATTCAGGATGCCCGCCAGCATGTTGCGGTTGACCCACATGTGCTGGGCCACCAGCAGGTTTTCCATCACCGACATTTCCTTGAACAGGCGAATGTTCTGGAAGGTACGGGCCAGGCCTGCGCGGTTCACCAGGTGGGTACCGCCGAACATCTTGTACCAGACGCGGCTGGCGAAGCTGCGCGGCGAGACGAAGTCCGCGGCCTGGAACGGCTCGCCCAGCAGCTTGATGACGTTGGTCTTCTGGCCGCGGGCATTGAGTTCGATACGTCCGCCAGTGGCTTTGTAGAACCCGGTCAGGCAGTTGAACACCGTGGTCTTGCCGGCACCGTTGGGGCCGATCAGGGCGAAGATCGAATTGCGCCTGACCTGCAGGCTGACATCGCTCAAGGCCTTGATGCCGCCGAAATGCATCATCAGCTTCTCGACCGACAGAATGACTTCGTTACTCATGGCGTAGTCCCCTTGGCATCGATCAATGCACCTTTCACCGGCTTGATGCCGGTACGGCTGATACGGATCAAACCCCGTGGCCGCCAGATCATCATCAGCACCATCAATACGCCAAACAGCAATACCCGGTACTCGGAGAAACTGCGCAGCAGCTCCGGCGCCACGGTCAGCACGAAGGCGGCAATCACCACGCCAACGGTCGAGCCCATGCCACCGAGCACCACGATGGCCAGGATCAACGCCGACTCGAAGAAGGTGAACGAGGTGGGGTTGACGAAGCCCTGATAACTGGCGAAGAACACCCCGGCCAGACCTGCGGTGGAGGCACCGATGGTGAACGCCGAAAGCTTGACCAGCACGTGGTTCAGGCCCATCGAGCGGCAGGCGATCTCGTCTTCGCGCAGCGCTTCCCAGGCACGCCCTACCGGCATGCGCGTGAGTCGATGCTTGATGTACAGAACGGCCAGTACCACCAGGAACAGCACCGCATAGATGAACACGAATTTCAGGTCGGGGTTGTATTCGAAACCGAAGTACTCATGGATCGGCACCCCGCCGTCACGGGCGCGACGGCCGAACTCCAGACCGAAGAAGGTGGGCGACGGCACCGGAACGCCGTTCGGCCCGCCGGTGAACGACAACCAGTTGTTGAGCACCAGGCGAATGATCTCGCCGAAGCCCAGGGTCACGATGGCCAGGTAGTCCCCGTGCATGCGCAACACCGGGAAACCCAGGATGCACCCCGCCAGCGCCGCGGCGATTGCGGCCAGCGGCAGCGCCGACCAGAAGCCCAGCCCCAGGTACTGGTAGCCCAGCGCCAGGCCGTAGGCGCCAATGGCGTAGAACGCCACGTAGCCCAGGTCGAGCAGACCGGCCAGGCCGACCACGATGTTCAGGCCCAGGCCGAGCAGTACATAGATCAGCCCGAGAATGACCACGGTGAGGATGTACTTGTTGGCGAAGATCGGGAACACGATGGCAATCACGATCAGCGCCGGAATGATGAAGCGCAGCCGCGACTTGTAGTCCGGCGGCAGCACGTGCACACCGGAGCCCGAGCTCTCGAAGCTCTGGGAGATGGCCAGCCCGCGAGGCGTCTGCAGGAACAGACTGAGCAGGAAGCGCCCGGCCATCACCGCCGCCACCAGCCACGCCACGCGTGCCGGTTGCAGGTTGAAGCTGTAGCCGTCGAGCACGATGCCGACGATGGGGCCGAACACGATCAGCGCCAGCAAGCCGGCAATGACCATGTCGACCAGGCTTTTCTTGATATCGACAGGTTTGGCAGTAGGTGCGGACATACTTATACCTTCGCCACGAGTGGGCGACCCAGCAGGCCTTGGGGACGGAAGATCAGGATCAGCACCAGCAGGCCGAAACTGAACACATCCTTGTAGTCGGAGTTGATCAAACCGGAGAACTGCGATTCGGCAACCCCCAGGATCAGGCCACCGAGCATCGCACCGGGCAACGAACCGATACCGCCCAGTACCGCTGCGGTGAACGCCTTGATGCCGATGATGAAGCCGGCATAGAAGTCGAACGTGCCGTAGTTCATGGTGATCAACACACCGGCCAGGGCCGCCATGGCAGCGCCGATGATGAACACGTAGGAGATCACCCGGTCGGTGTTGATGCCCAGGATGGAGGCCATCTTGCGGTCCTGCTGGGTCGCGCGGCACATGCGCCCCAGCTTGGTGAACTTGATGATGTAGGTCAGCACGCCCATGCCCACGAAGGCGGCGATGAGGATGAAGATCTTGGTGTAGGTGATCTGTACGAAACCAGTACCCACTTCGAAGCGCCAGGCGCCTTCGAGCAGCGTCGGTACGCCTTGTTGACGAGCCCCCTGGCTGATCTGCGCGTAGTTCTGCAGGATCAGCGATATACCGATGGCGCTGATCAGCGGCGCCAGGCGGGTCGAGTTGCGCAGCGGCTTGTAGGCCACGCGCTCGATCACGAAACCGTACACACCGGTCACCACGATGGTGAACACCAGCGTACCGAGAATCAGGAACGGAAAGGATTCGAGGCCGAAGAACGACAGCACGGCCAGGCCGATGGCCGCCAGGTAGGCGCTGATCATGTACACGTCGCCATGGGCGAAGTTGATCATGCCGATGATGCCGTAGACCATGGTGTAGCCAATGGCGATCAAGCCGTACACCGACCCGAGGGTCAGTCCGTTGATCATTTGTTGCAGGAAGATACCGTCCATCATGCACTCTCACGAACGTCTGGAACCGCGCACCGCGCGGGGTGCGGGCAACCCTGAAGGCGCCCGCCACCCGTCAGGCGGTATGGAGGGAAACAGGGGCCACCGCAGGGGCGGCCCCGGCTGGCGTGCGCCAGCGCAAACGTCCTACTTCTGCTGCTCCAGCTGCTTGTACTTGCCTTCGGCGTTCCACTGGTAGACCACGTAGTCGGAGACTTTCAGGTCGCCCTTGGTGTCCCAGGCCTTCTCGCCCATGACGGTCTTGACCGGGTTGGCCTTGAGCCACTTGGCAGCGTCCTCGCCCTTGTTCGACTTGGCGCCGTTGAAGCCTGCGGCCAGCGTCTGCAGCGAGGCGTAGGCGTACAGGGTGTAGCCTTCAGGCTCGTAGCCGGACTTGCGGAACTCGTCGACTACGGCCTTGCTGTCGGGCAGCGCGCGCGGATCGGCGCCGAAGGTCATGTACACACCGTCGACGTATTGCGCGCCGCCGGCGGTGGTGACCAGTTCGTCGGTGACGATGCCGTCATCGGACATGAACCTGACGTCCTTGAGGCCTTGCTCGCGCATCTGCCGAACCAGAGGACCGGCTTCGGGATGCAGGCCGCCGAAATACACCACATCGGCGCCGGTGGAGCGGATCTTGGTGACCAGGGCGCTGAAATCCTTCTCGCCGCGGGTCAGGCCTTCTTCCAGCACCGGTTTGACACCCCGTGCGGTCAACTGCTTGGCAGTCGCGTCAGCCAGGCCTTTACCGTAGGTGTCCTTGTCGTTGATGACGGCGACTTTCTTGCCCTTGAGCACGTCGACGATGTAGTTGCCGGCGACGACGCCCTGCTGGTCGTCACGACCGCACATGCGCAGGATTGTGTCCAGGCCGCGCTCGGTCACCTGTGGGTTGGTCGAACCGGGCGTGATCATGACGATACCGCCATCGGCGTAGATTTCCGACGCCGGAATGGTGGAAGACGAGCAGAAGTGACCGACAACGCCGATCACACCATCCTGCTCCAGCTTGTTGGCCACCGCCACCGCCTGCTTGGGCTCGCAGGCATCATCGCCGGCCACCAGCACGATCTTCTCCCCATTCACGCCACCGGCCTTGTTGATGGCGTCCGCTGCCGCTTGTGCACCCTTCATGTACTGCTCGCCGAACGATGCGTTGGCACCGGTCATTGGCCCTGCTACACCGATCTTGACGTCGGCTTGAACAATCGACGAAGCGCCCAGCGCAGTTGCCACTGCGAGAGCCAGAAAACCTTTCCTGTAGAACGTCTGCGACATGAGTGGTGCTCCTGAATTTTTTTGGTTGGCACTACAACTTCAGCGCCAAGCTCCGAGCAAGCGCCGTGCCAGCGCATTTACCCGCACTGAACAGTTTTTGCTTTTCCAGGGATCGCGCAGCGCCGGGACCATTTTCTACAGGTCGTGCAACCCTCTGGCACGGGCTCGGTGATACCCATAAACAGCAGCGGTACAACCCGAGCGTGCCATCATTGCAACCAGCCGTTGTGCGCGTGGGCAACCATGCTGTAACAGCCGACGTAACCGAAGTGCACACTGTCGGTGCATTACTGCTACACCGCGCACCACAGGGTGCTCCTGCCATCTCCGGACCAGGCGACGTTGTACCTGCCCCAGGAGCCATTCGACAGGCACTGGCAGCAGGCCGCGCCGGACATCGCACGGTCGCATCCACCCCTGTCCCAAAAAGCTGGCAGAATGTGCTCTTACTGTGCGCCACCGCTGTTCCAAATGAGGCACGCGGTTCTGGAGACCCTGATGAGCGAGAGCGTATTCGCCGATCGCATCGTGCAAAACCTGCTCGACACCGATCTGTACAAGTTGAGCATGATGCAGGCTGTGCTCCACAACTATCCCAACGTCGATGTCGAGTGGGAGTTTCGTTGTCGCAACGGGGAAGACCTGCGGCCCTACCTGAATGACATTCGCGAACAGCTCGAACAGCTGTCCGAATTGAGCCTGGGCCCGGATCAGTTGAGCTTTCTGGAAGGCATCAATTTCATGAAGCCGGACTTTCTGCGCTTCCTGGGCCTGTTCCGCTTCAATCTGCGCTACCTGAGCATCGGCATCGAGAACGATCAGCTGTTCATCCGCCTGCGCGGGCCGTGGCTGCATGTGATCCTGTTCGAAGTGCCGTTGCTGGCGACGGTGAGCGAGGTGCGCAACCGCATTCGCTATCCCGATGTGCTGCTCAGCCAGCCGCGGGAAAAGCTCTACCGCAAGTTCGAATGGCTGCAGGCCAATGCCAGCAGCGAAGAATTGGCGGAGTTGCAGGTGGCCGACTTCGGCACCCGTCGGCGTTTCTCCTACAAGGTGCAGGAGGAAGTGGTCACGGTGCTCAAGCACGAGTTTCCGGGGCGTTTCGTCGGCACCAGCAACATGCACCTGGCCCGCCAGCTAGACCTCAAGCCGCTGGGGACCATGGCCCATGAGTGGATCATGGCCCATCAGCAGCTGGGGCCGCGGCTGATCGACAGTCAGATCGCCGCACTCGATTGCTGGGTCCGTGAATACCGCGGTCTGTTGGGCATCGCCCTCACCGACTGCATCACCATGGACGCGTTTCTCGGGGATTTCGACCTGTACTTCGCCAAGCTCTTCGATGGCCTGCGTCACGATTCGGGCGACCCGGTGGTGTGGGCGGAAAAAGCCATTGCCCACTACCGCAAGCTGGGCATCGACCCGATGACCAAGACCCTGGTGTTTTCCGATGGGCTGAACCTGCCCAAGTCGCTGGAGATATTTCGCGCCCTGCGCGGGCGCATCAATGTGAGCTTCGGCATTGGCACCAATCTGACCTGCGACATCCCGGGCGTGGAGCCGATGAACATCGTGCTGAAGATGACCGACTGCAACGGCCAGCCAGTGGCGAAGATTTCCGACGAAGCCGCCAAGACCCAATGCCGCGACCCCAATTTCGTCGCCTACCTGCGCCACGTGTTCAAGGTGCCCGACGCACCAGGAACCACCCCCCTGTAGCAGCGGCGCGAGCCGCGTCAAGGACGACGCGGTAGATCACGCTGATTCAGATGCCGTCGACGCGGCCCGCGCCGCTGCTACAGGGATTGCGCAGGCGTCAGGCATTGCCTCAATCGACCAGGGTCACCGCCCCTTTCATCATGGCCAAATGACCTGGGAACGAGCAGAAGAACAGGTACTTCTGTTCGGCCGACAGCTTCGATACATCGAACGACACCGAGTCCTTCTCCCCGGCACCAATGACCTTGGTGTACGCGATCACGCGCTCGTCGCCTTTCTTCAGGTAGCTGTTGTCAATACCGGCACTCATGCCGTCCATGGCGATGCCGCGTGCATCCTCTTCCTTGCTCAACACCCAGTTATGCCCCATGACTTCCTTGGGCAGGCTGCCGGAGTGGGTCAGGTTGACCGTGAAGGTCTTGCAGCTCTTGCTGATCTCGATGGCCTTGGTGCCGAAGGTCATCTGGTCGGTCGAATCGACGGTGGTCGAACACTCGGCCGCCAGCAACTGACCACTGGCCAACGCGAGCACCGATACCGCTACAGCTTTTGCGAACATGTGAGTCTCCAGGCAGGGGGAAAGGCTACGGCGGCCATCATTTCATGATTGACCGCGCACTGCAGCTATCTGCCAGCAGTCAGACATTCGCTGTAAACATTCGGCTCATGCCATCGGCAGGACGGTTACACGCACTTCGGGATCGTGCCCGCCGCCGCCCAGAATCACCCCGCGCAGCGGCGACACATCGCTGAAATCACGGCCCCAGGCCAGGGTGATGTGTTCCAGACCCGGCTGGACATTGTTGGTCGGGTCGAAGTCGACCCAACCCAACACCGGACAGAACACCGACACCCAGGCGTGCGAGGCATCTGCACCGATCATCCGCGGTTGCCCTGGCGGCGGCTGGGTCAGCAGGTAGCCGCTGACGTAACGCGCTGCCAGGCCGCGCGAGCGCAGGCAGGCCAGCATCAGGTGCGCGAAGTCCTGACACACGCCACGGCGGTTTTCCAGGACCTCGACCAGCGGGGTTGCCACCTGGGTGGCCGTGGCATCGAAGGTGAACTCGCCGAAGATCTTCTGCATCAACGCCTGCGCGCCCTCCAGCATCGGCCGGCCAGGCGGAAAGCAGCTCGCGGAGAAGGCCACGAAGCTCTTCTTCAGGCGCACGTAAGGGGATTCGAAGCGGTAGCGACAGGCTTGCAGTACATCCGCCCCCACGGCCCGGCCGCTGTAGCACAGGGCATCACGGGTGAGCTCCCAGCTCGGCGAGAGGGCAAACTCCAGCGGCGTGCGCGGCAGCACCTCGACATGCAGCCGGGCCCCAACCTTGAGCTCGTCATGGGGACGTTCGAAGGCCAACCGCGTCAGCGGGTTGCCGAACACGTCGAGTTCGTCGGTGCGCCGGGTCGGCTCGGGACTGATCGCCAGCGTCTGCTGGTGACAGCGCTGCCAGGCACAGGGCCTGGGCCACAGGTGCGCCAGCTGCTTGGCCAGCGAAACCGGACTGTCGTAGCAGTAACGGGTGTCGTGGACGATCTGGTAATGCGCGCTCATCACACCGACACCGTTTGCTGGCTGACATCATCGACATGGACGAAATGGCGCAACGCCAGACGGTCCGAGACCTGCACGCTGACGCTGGCGATGTCCTCCAGCAAACCGCGCAGGCCATCGAGCACGTCGCGCACGCTGGCCTCACCGAACAGTGCGTTTTCCAGAGTGCCCAGATCGAAGCGGGTCACGCGCTCGATGAGCGGCTCCAGGGCGCGATCCACCGGCATGTCGAATTCGACGCTCAGGCGGCGTACGGCACGCGCCACCAGCTTGAGCTGGAACAGCACGGCATGGGGGTTCTGTGCGTCGAGCAGGAGCAGATCGAGCACCGGGATCAACTGCGGCACGGCCAGGTAGCGCGAGCGATAGGTAATGCTGCTGTTGCCCAGTTCGAGCAGCCAGTCCAGGCCCGCCTGATCGTCCACCGCATCGCCGGCGATGAACGCCGACAGGCCGTTGCTGAGGAACTGCAGGCGTTCGATGCGCCGTCCGATCATCAGGAAACGCCAGCCTTCGTCACGGGTCATGTCATCCAGGGCGAAGCCGGACAACGCGGCCAGGTTCATCACCAGCCGGTTGAGAAAATCGAACAGTTCACCCAGGTCCGGCACTTCGGCGTCCAGGGCCAGAGACTCGCGCTGCAGCTCGCCCAGCGCCTGCCAGTTTTCTCGCGACAGCTTGCCGCGCACCTGAAACGCCGCCCACTGCAGACGCTGCAGGTTGGCGCGCAGGCTGAACGCCCAGTCTTCACCGCGCAGCGCCATCAACAGGCGCTCGCGCAGGTCGCCCTCTTCGGGCAGCAGGTTGAGCTTCTCGGCCAGGTCGACCGCAGCCTGCAACGCCTGGGGATCGTCGCCATCCAGGTAGCGGCCAAGAATGATCCGCAGCAGTCGCGCGTTACCGTCGCAACGCTCACAGTAACGACCGAACCAGAACAGGTTTTCCACCACCCGCGACGGCAGGTAGGGATCCATGCGCACCAGGTCGTGCGCACCGATGGTCCGCTGCGCGCGCCACTGCTCGCCGACCGGGGCGTGCTCGCCCAGCACCCAGGTGTCCTTGCTGGCACCGCCATGCTGCATCGACACCACGTCGGCATCGGCGTCCGTCGCCACGCGGGTCAGGCCGCCCGGCAAGACGCGGTAGCCGTCGTCGGCGGCGACAGCGAACACGCGCATGCCGATCGCCCGCGGTTGCAGGTCGTTGCCCTGGCAATGCCAGACCGGCGCCTGGGACAGCTGGGCCATTTCCTGAGCCACGTAGGCATAGGGCCGCGCCTGAATGCGCTCGGTCAACGCCTGGCGCTGCGCCTCGTTCAGATCCCGGCCGAACACCGGGCCAAAATTCTGCGAGGGAAACGCTGGCTTGATCACCAACTCGTCGAGTCGCTCGAGGGCCTGTGCCAGCACTGGTGGCTCGCCGCACCACCAGGTGGCGATCGAAGGCAGGATCAAGCGTTCACCGAACAGGCGCTCGCAGATCCTTGGCAGAAAGCCCAGCAATCCGGGCGATTCGAGCACACCGCTGCCCAAGGCATTGGCCACCATCACATTGCCCTGGCGCACCGCGTCCAGCAGACCGGGCACGCCCAGGGCCGAGTCGGTGCGCAATTCCAGTGGATCGCAGAAATCGTCGTCCAGCCGCCGCATGATCGCGTGCACCCGGCGCAGGCCGCTCAAGGTCTTCAGGTACACCGTGGCTTCGCGCACGGTCAGGTCACTGCCCTCGACCAGCGGATAGCCCAGCTGCCGCGCCAGGTACAGATGCTCGAAGTAGCTCTCGTTGAAACGCCCCGGTGTCAGCAGCACCACCAGGGGTGCTTCGTGGCCGCTGGGTGCCAGGCGGCTCATGGTGTCCTGCACGGTCCGGAAGAAACCGGCCATGTGCTCGACCTTGAGGTCGCGATACAGCTCGGGGAAGGTGCGCGACAGGCTCATGCGGTTTTCCAGCGCATAGCCGGCGCCGGAAGGCGCCTGGGTGCGGTCGGCGGTGACCCACCAGCGTCCATCGGGCGTGCGAGCCAGGTCCGCGGCATACAGGTGCAGGAACGTACCCAGCGGGGGCTGCACGCCTTGGCACGGCCACAGGTAGTTGTTGTGCCCGAAGATCAGCTCGGCGGGCAACAGGCCCTCGGCGATAAGCGTCTGCGGACCGTAGACGTCGGCCAGCACGGCATTGAGCAGGCGTGCCCGCTGGGCGATGCCGGCGGCCACCTGACGCCACTCGTGGGCAGGAATGATGTGCGGCAGCAGGTCCAGCTCCCACGGCCGATCAGCACCCTTGGGGTCGGCATAGACGTTGTAAGTGACGCCGTTTTCCTGAATCTGCCGCGTCAACGAGGCCTGGCGCTGCGACAACTGGCCCGGGGCGCTGCGTTGCAGCTGCTCGAACATGCGCCGCCAGTGCGGCCGCACGCCGCCATCGGCTTCGAGCATTTCATGATAGGACCCGCCGGACAGCGAGTATCGGTCAAGCAGGTCGGACATGGCGAAGCTCGGAAGCAGCGTTTAAAGGAACGATTATCGCAGCCTGAACGGTGCACGGATACCGCCCAGGGGTCGCACTTCACCTTATGGGCGGCGGCGCATGTCCAGGGTCATCGGCCAGTCATCGTCGACCTTGAGCGGTGGCGGCACCAGTGGGCCAGGGCTATGGCCAATACGGAAGAAACGCGCCAGGCGCCTGCTCTGCGCTTCGTTGGCATTCACCGGAAGGCTTTGGTAATTGCGGCCACCAGGATGAGCCGCGTGGTATTGGCACCCGCCCAGCGAGCGCTGCGTCCAGGTATCGACGATGTCGAAGGTCAGGGGCACATCGGGCTGGCCAGTGGCATGCTCGTCATGAACGGGCTGCCATGCGCGGTAGCGCACTCCGGCAACGAACTCGCCTGCACGCCCGGTCGCGGTCAGCGGCAAGGGACGACCATTGACGGCCAGTCGGTAACGATCCGACAGCCAGCCATTGACCCGCACCTGCAGACGTTCCAGCGCGCCACTGGCACTGCCGCGCGCAGGGCCGGACTCCAGCGCGTGGCGCAATTCCAGTTCGATGCCGGCCACCGCGTAGTCACCGATCGTGGGAAAGCGAAATGCCTGTTGCGCAGCGAACCACCCGCTGTCTATCCCGTAGTCTGCCGCGTTGAGATCGTCGATCACCTCGGCGAAATCGCGCTCGATGAAATACGGCAGCATGAAGCGGTCGTGCAGGTGCGTACCCCAGCGGGTCAACCGGACCGGTGCGTAGGGCGTGCGCCAGAAACGGGCCACCAGGCAGCGCAGCAGTAATTGCAAAGCCAGGTTCATGCGCGCATGGGGCGGCATTTCAAGCCCCTGCAGCCGCAGCAGTCCTTGGCGTTCGCTGGGGCCCTCACCCTCCAATCTGACGATGCAGAACTGTGCACGGCGGGGGTCGCCGGCGACATCTACCAGCAGAGGGCGCAAAAGGCGGTCGATCAACCCTGGCGGGCAGGGCGTACCGGGTTCGGGCAACTGCGCCAGGGCGATTTCCAGCTCGTACAGTGCATCGCCACGGGTCTCGTCCACTCGCGGGATTGGCCAATCCGAGCCGCTGAACAGATAGGTCAGCGCCGGGTGGTCATGCCAGTAGCCGATCAGGCTGCGCAGCAGGTCGGGCCGACGCAGGAACGGTGAATCCTCTGCAGTCTCGCCACCGAGCAGGAGCGCATTGTCCGCACCGGTCCCCACTTGCCGGCCGTCGACCCTGAACCGCTGGGTCTCCAGGCCGCTCTGCCGGGCCTGCTCATACAAGTGATCGATCTGCTCGACCGACTGCGCCCAACTCGTCGACGACGGCAGGTCGACCTTGAACACGCCTGGCGTCGAAGCGCTTTCGAACCGGCTTGGAGGCGGATCGTTTTTCGCGTCCAACTGCCCGTCACCCGCGCCCTGGATGGCCACGAAGGTCGGCTCGCTACCGATGCTCAGGCGCACATCCAGCGCTTGCAGATCGGCATCGAGCCGCTGCCCCAACGCCTGCATGTCCGCCCATTGCAGCTCGCTGACTGGCCAAGTGACACGCGGCGTCTGCCAGATGCGCTGCACCGACATCCGGTGCGAAAACGTCACCTCGCACGGCTCCACTCGCCCGCTGATGGGCGCCGCCGACGAGGGCTCGGGGCTGCACGCCAAAGGAATATGGCCCTCGCCTGCGAACAGGCCGGAGGTGGCGTCCAGACCAATCCAGCCAGCACCAGGCAGGTACACCTCGCACCAGGCATGCAGGTCGGTGAAGTCGACCTCGGTCCCGGAGGGGCCGTCCAGCGCCTGCTCGTCGGCCACCAACTGGATCAGGTAGCCGGACACGAAGCGCGCCGCAATCCCCAACCGGCGCATCAGCTGCACCAGCAGCCAAGCAGAGTCACGGCACGACCCCGCGCCGGTCATCAGGGTGTGCTCGGGCGTCTGCACGCCTGGCTCCATGCGCAGCAGGTAGCGAATGTCCTGACTGAGCTGCTGATTGAGCCTGACCAGGAAGTCGATACTGGGGATTGGCGTGCGGTCGATGCCGTTCAGGTACGCTTCGAACCGGGGCGTCAGGGCCAGGGTTTCCAGGTAGGGGGCCAGCTCGTGCTGCTCTTCATGGGTGTAGGCAAAGGGGATGCGCTGCGCGTGCGGTTCGAGAAAGAAATCGAAGGGATTGAACACCGCGATCTCGGCAACCAGATCCACCTCGATGCGCAACTGCGTAGCCTTTTCCGGAAACACCAGACGGGCCAGGTAGTTGCCCTGCGGGTCCTGTTGCCAATTGATGAAATGCTGCGCTGGCAAGACCTTCAGTGCATAGGAAAGCACGCGCGTACGGCTGTGCGGCGCCGGGCGCAGACGCACCACTTGAGGGCCGATCTCGATTTCACGGTCATAGCGGTAATGGGTGACGTGGTTCAGTGCGACATGAATCGACACGGCGTGCCTCCTGCGAGCCTGGAACGTGAGCAGCGCAAGACTCATGCCATACGGCCACAGCGGCCTTGGAGCGAGTCTGCGATGAAGGCTGGCTGCAAAAGAGTGCCGGGGCCTGGGCGCTGTATCAGCGTCGCATACATTGAGCGTGCCGTCTTGCGGTAAACATGTATCGCGGCGCTGCGCTCCAGCGCCATTACTTTGCGGGCCCACCTCTTCAGAGACACCCGTATGACAATCGACGAACGCACCACCGAACACGAACCACTGCCGACCCCTGAAGCTGCTCGGCAAGAACCGCAGTTCGATACCCGCGACACCTGGCAGGCCTACCAACGAGAACATTACAAATGGCGAACCGGGCTGAGCACCGTCAACGACGCCGATATCCCCGCCGACGAGGGCGAACCGCCTGCGCCAGGCTTTGCCGATATCGTTCTGGAAGTGGCGCTCGGCATCCTCGGCTCGGGGCCTGGCGGTCAAGTGGGGCGAGTAACGACGCGGCCTGCGGCATCTCGCCCGCCATTGAGGCCCACCTCCCTGCGACCGACCCTCACACCCAAACCACCGGCCACGGCGATCAAACCGTCAGCGACGAGCAGCGGATTCAAGACCAGCCAAAAACTGGCGAGTGCAATTGCCCGCCTGCGCAACGGCGCGCGCCTTCGGGCCAATGGCGACCTTGCCAATCAGGCCATCGCCAACCGTGCACCTCGCGAGCCTCATGCTGGAGCAACCGAGCTGTCGTTTCTCGAAGGCCTGTTGCAGCAGCGCGCCAACAGCAACGCCAGAGGTCCCGGCCAACTGCACTCAGTGGCTGAAATCCAGGCCCTGGACTTCGAAGTGCCGCAGCGGGTCTACCGTGGTCACATCGGCAACACCATTGAAAGCGCCGCAGTCAACGGGCTGGAGCGCGCGCCCGGCGGCAACCTGCAGGGCGATGACTATCTTGCGGCGATCATCATGCACACCGCTCGCCAGGGTGGGAGCAATGGAGAGGTGCTGTCGCTGAGCGCGCAGCGGGCCATCGCCAGTAAATTCGCCAAGGGCCGTGGTGCTCCTGTGTTCGAAATAGACACCACCCAGGACCCGACAGCCTTTCGCACCATCAACGATATTCTGCTGGCCGACTCGCAGCGGCTGATAGAAGCCAGAAAGGTGACACGCGCCACGGTGCTCAAGGCCATCGACAACATAGCCGTGCACCGCGAGTTCGAGGTTTTCTACGTACACGGGGACATTCCAGCCGGCTTCCTGGTGCCGTGAGAACGCCTTTCGGCGATCTCACCCGGCATCCAGGGCCATCCGCTATCTCAGCGTGGTAGCACCGGCTGGCGCGTAGGCTTCTTCTTGCCCTTGCCGGGCTTGGCTGCCTGCTGACGGTCCTTGGCGGCCTGCTTGCTGCGGGCTTCGGCGGCGGCCTTGGCCTGCTCGCGCTTGTCCCACGGCTTGGAGCCATCGCTGGCGCGCGGCGGCAAACCGGTGTGCTGGGTCAGGATGCGCGTTTCCTTGGCCACCTTGTGGCTGCCCGCAGGCGTGGAGTTCTTGCGCCGTGCGCTCTGGTAGGTGTCGGTGGCCGGCTGGTGCAACGGAATCAGCTGGTTTTTCCCCGGCCCGATCAGGTCGGCACGGCCCATGCGCTCCAGCGCCTCGCGCAGCATCGGCCAGCCCTTGGGATCGTGATAGCGCAGGAACGCCTTGTGCAGACGGCGCTGCTCCTCGCTCTTGACGATGGTCAGGTTGTCGCTCTTGTAGGTGACCTTGCGCAGCGGGTTCTTGCCCGAGTGGTACATGGCAGTCGCCGACGCCATTGGCGAGGGGTAGAACGCCTGCACCTGGTCGGCGCGGAAACCGTTGCCCTTGAGCCACAGCGCCAGGTTCATCATGTCTTCATCGGTGGTGCCCGGGTGGGCAGCGATGAAGTACGGGATCAGGTACTGCTCCTTGCCCGCCTCTTTCGAGAACTTCTCGAACATGCGCTTGAACCGATCATAAGAGCCGATGCCCGGCTTCATCATCTGGTTCAGCGGACCTTCCTCGGTATGCTCCGGGGCGATCTTCAGGTAGCCGCCGACATGGTGCGTCACCAGCTCCTTCACGTACTCCGGCGACTCGACAGCCAGGTCATAGCGCAGGCCCGAGGCGATGAGGATCTTCTTCACGCCCGGCAGTGCCCGCGCGCTGCGGTACAGCTGGATCAAGGATGAGTGATCGGTATTGAGGTTCGGGCAGATACCCGGGAACACACACGACGGCTTGCGGCACGCGGATTCGATCTCCGGGCTCTTGCAGGCGATGCGGTACATGTTCGCGGTCGGCCCGCCCAGGTCGGAGATCACCCCGGTGAAGCCCGGCACCTTGTCGCGGATCTCTTCGATCTCGCGAATGATCGATTCTTCGGAACGGTTCTGGATGATCCGCCCTTCGTGCTCGGTGATCGAGCAGAAGGTACAGCCACCGAAGCAGCCACGCATGATGTTCACCGAGAAGCGAATCATGTCGTAGGCCGGGATCTTCTGATTGCCGTACGCCGGGTGCGGGACCCGGGCATAGGGCATGCCGAACACGTAGTCCATTTCCTCGGTGGTCATGGGAATGGGCGGCGGGTTGAACCACACGTCCACTTCGCCATGACGCTGCACCAGTGCGCGGGCATTACCAGGATTGGTTTCCAAATGCAGCACGCGGTTGGCGTGGGCATACAGCACGGCATCGCCACGCACTTTCTCGAAGGACGGCAGACGGATGACGGTCTTGTCCCGCGTCATCCGTGGGCTGGCGAGGATCTGCACCACCTTGGCTTCGTTGGGGTCCTCGACATTGCCCTTTTCCTGCTCGATAGCGCAGGCCTGGGTGTCCTGGGTGTTCACGTACGGGTTGATGATCTTGTCGACCTTGCCCGGCCGGTCGATACGGGTCGAGTCGACTTCGTACCAATCCTTGGGCGTATCGCGGCGAATGAACGCGGTGCCGCGGATATCGGTGATCTCTTCGATCTTCTGGCCATAGGACAGCCGCTGGGCCACTTCGACGATGGCGCGTTCGGCGTTGCCGTACAGCAGAATGTCGGCGCAGGCGTCGATCAGGATCGAATGACGGACCTTGTCCTGCCAGTAGTCGTAGTGCGCAATCCGGCGCAGCGACGCCTCGATCCCACCCAGCACGATCGGCACGTGCTTGTAGGCTTCCTTGCATCGCTGGCTGTACACCAGGCTGGCGCGATCAGGGCGCGAGCCGGCCAGGCCGCCGGGCGTGTAGGCGTCGTCGGAACGCACCTTCTTGTCGGCGGTGTAGCGGTTGATCATCGAGTCCATGTTGCCGGCCGCGACACCGAAGAACAGGTTCGGCTCGCCCAGCTTCATGAAGTCATCCTTGGACTGCCAGTTCGGCTGGGCAATGATGCCCACGCGAAACCCCTGGGCTTCCAGCAGCCGGCCGATAATGGCCATGCCGAACGACGGATGGTCGACATAGGCATCACCGGTGACGATGATGATGTCGCACGAATCCCAGCCAAGCTGATCCATCTCCTCCCTGCTCATGGGCAGGAACGGCGCTGGGCCGAAGCATTCGGCCCAGTACTTGGGATAGTCAAAAAGCGGCTTGGCTGCTTGCATGTCGATGACCGTATGAAAAATCGCGGGCGCGGAATATAGCACAAAAAATAACCAATTCCGATGGCTTTAGTCGGAAATAGGCGGCGAAGATATTTATCCGGTAGACCTGATCAACCGCAGTGACCCTTTCGCGGGCAGAGCCCGCTCCCACAAGAAGCGGCGCTGCACGCGGCTCCTGTGGGAGCGGGCTCTACCCGCGAAGGGGCGCTGTACGCAGCTCCTGTGGGAGCGGGTTCTACCCGCGAAGGGGCCGTACCTGCAGAATCACTACTCGTCGTCGTCGAAGTTGTAGCTGCCCGGCGCAAGGTTCTCGAAGCGGGTGTACTTGCCGATGAACGCCAGGCGAATGAAACCGATCGGACCGTTACGCTGCTTGCCGATGATGATTTCGGCAATGCCCTTGTGCTCGGTCTCCGGGTGATACACCTCGTCACGGTAGACGAACATGATCACATCGGCGTCCTGCTCGATCGCCCCGGATTCACGCAAGTCGGAGTTCACCGGACGCTTGTTCGGCCGCTGCTCGAGCGAGCGGTTGAGCTGCGACAGCGCCACCACCGGGCAATTGAATTCCTTGGCCAGGGCTTTCAACGAGCGCGAGATCTCGGAAATCTCGTTGGTACGGTTGTCACCGCTGGAGCCGGGGATCTGCATCAACTGCAGGTAGTCGATCATGATCAGGCCGATCTCGCCGTGCTCACGCACCAGGCGGCGTGTCCGCGCACGCATTTCCGACGGGCTGATGCCCGCCGTATCGTCGATGAACAGCTTGCGATCGTTGAGCAGGTTGACTGCCGACGTCAGCCGCGGCCAATCGTCGTCGTCCAGGCGGCCCGAACGCACCTTGGTCTGGTCGATGCGCCCCAGCGAAGAGAGCATACGCATGATCAGCGAATCGCCCGGCATTTCCAGCGAGTACACCAGTACGGCCTTTTCGCTGCGCAGCACGGCGTTTTCCACCAGATTCATGGCGAAGGTGGTCTTGCCCATGGACGGACGGCCGGCGACGATGATCAGGTCGGCCGGTTGCAGGCCGCTGGTCTTCTCGTCGAGGTCGGTATAGCCGGTGGACAGGCCGGTAATGGCCGCATCGGTATTGAACAGCGTGTCGATGCGGTCGATGGCCTTGGTCAAAAGGTCGTTGACACTGACCGGCCCGCCGGTCTTGGGCCGTGCCTCGGCGATCTGGAAGATCTGCCGCTCGGCCTCGTCGAGAATCTCGGCCGCGTTGCGTCCCTGCGGATTGAATGCGCTGTCGGCAATCTCGGTGCTGATGCTGATCAACTGGCGCAAGGTGGCACGCTCGCGCACGATCTGCGCGTACGCCTTGATGTTGGCCACCGACGGCGTGTTCTTGGCCAGCTCGCCAAGGTAGCCCAGGCCACCGACCTGAGTACCCTGCCCTTCCTTGTCGAGCTGTTCGTGCAGGGTCACCACGTCGAACGGAGTGTTCTGATCGGCCAGCTTGGCGATAGCGCGGAAGATCAGGCGGTGGTCATGACGATAGAAGTCGCCGTCCGAAACCTGATCGAGCACGCGCTCCCAGGCGTTGTTGTCCAGCATCAGGCCACCGAGCACGGCCTGTTCGGCCTCGATGGAATGCGGGGGCACCTTGAGGGCAGCGGTTTGCAGGTCGTATTGCTCGGGAGCGGATATCTCGTTCATGGCCACTTGGAATTCGGGTTGCAGAAAAACAGCTTCTTCAAAAAGACAAAGGGCACGGCCTGTAAACAGGTCGTGCCCGATGTTAAACCGCCTGGCACCCGAGGTGCCAGCCGACTTATGCAGCTACTACGACAACGCGTACGGTAGCTTCAACGTCGCTGTGCAGGTGCACGGCTACGTCGTATTCGCCAACGTTACGGATGGTGCCGTTCGGCAGACGCACTTCAGCTTTGGCCACTTCGACGCCGGAGGCGGTCAGGGCGTCAGCGATGTCGTGGGTGCCGATCGAACCGAACAGCTTGCCTTCGTCGCCAGCGGTGGCAGTGATGGTCACTTCCAGCTCAGCCAGTTGGGCAGCGCGAGTTTCGGCCGAAGCCTTCTTGTCGGCAGCTGCTTTTTCCAGCTCGGCGCGACGCTCTTCGAACGCAGCCAGGTTGGCAGCGGTCGCAGCGGTAGCCTTGCCGAATGGCAGCAGGAAGTTACGGCCGTAACCGGCCTTAACATTTACCTTATCGCCCAGGTTGCCCAGGTTGGCGACTTTTTCCAGCAGGATCAGTTCCATTTGGTATAAACCTCTTAACTTTTAACCTTCACCGTTCGCGGAATCGCTATCGGTGCCTTTCGGCCCGATTCGGCCGCGAAAATCAATCAGGCTGTCGACAATGGCCAGGACCACGAGCAACGGATAGATCAGCTGCATGAACAGCACGAGCGTGACGTACATCCCTACGAGCCAGAACTTGCCCAGCTTGCCCGCCTTGACCAGCCCATGCATCAGGGCCAGCCCGGCGAACACCAGCGGTACGCTGCACAGCGGCGTCAACATGGCCATCTGAGGTCCGAAGTTCGGACCAATGAGCATGCACGCCAGCAGCAGGACCGCTGCCCAGAGTGGAATACGTATGGCGCGAAACTCGCTGCCGAAACCACCCGGGTTGTACAACGCCGCCTGCCAGTAACGCCCCAGCATCAGGGCTGCCACGCTGACGACTTGCAACAGGGCCGCTATCAGTCCGTTGAGTACCGGTGCAATGAGGTTGCCGAGGTTTGCCCGCTCTTCCACCGACATCTGCTGGTAGAGACCACCGAGCATCTGCGGCAGGCGTTCGTTCAACGCCTGCGCCAACGCTTCGATGGGTTCGCGAAACACCACACCCAACAACACTCCGTACACCAGCCCCAGCGCTATGCTGGCCAGCAGCACGCGATTCCAGGCCCACCCCGCGCGCAACAGCGCCGCGAGCCCCAGCGCGCCCAGCAACACCATCAAGGTGCGCGGTTCGCCGAAATACCACCAGGCCAGAGCCGGCAGCAGAGCCCAGACGAGAACGCCAAAAGCGTCACTCATGCCGCGCCGCAGGTACACCAGGCACGCTGCGGCAGCACTCAACCAGAACAACAGCGGCAATGCCGCACATCCGACCACAACCAGTGTGGCCTGCATGCGACCGCGCATGATGAAATCAGCCAGGGCACGCATGCGTATCTATCCTTTTACTACTTGTCGACAACCCGGTCTCAGCGGCCGTGGCTGTCGGTGTAGGCCAGCAGGGCCAGGAAGCGGGCGCGCTTGATAGCGACGGCCAGCTGACGCTGATAACGAGCCTTGGTACCGGTGATACGGCTTGGAACGATCTTGCCGGTTTCGGATACGTAGGCTTTCAGAGTGTTGAGATCTTTGTAGTCGATCTCCTTCACATCTTCAGCGGTGAAGCGGCAAAATTTACGACGACGGAAGAAACGTGCCATGTAATGGGCTCCTCAAAAGGTCCGTGGATTACTCGTCAGCGTTATCGCTGGCGTCGCTGTTGTCGCTGTCATCGCCATCGGCGTTGTCAGAGTGCTCAGGACGGTCACGACGCTCACGGCGCTCGCTGCGGTTTTCTTCTGCCTTGAGCATCTCGGACTGGTCGGTGACGGCTTCGTCGCGACGGATGACAAGGTTACGGATCACGGCATCGTTGTAGCGGAAGTTGTCTTCCAGCTCGGCCAGGGCCTTGCCGGTGCACTCAACGTTCAGCATCACGTAGTGAGCCTTGTGAACGTTGTTGATGGCGTAGGCCAGTTGACGACGGCCCCAATCTTCCAGACGGTGGATCTTGCCGCCGTCTTCTTCGATCAGCTTGGTGTAACGCTCAACCATGCCGCCGACTTGCTCGCTCTGATCCGGGTGGACCAGAAAGATGATTTCGTAATGACGCATGAATGCTCCTTACGGGTTGTAGCCTGCCGCCAGAGCGGTCAGACAAGGAGTGAATGACACTGTGTGTCTTGCTGGGTGGTGCGCCGGTAAATGCGCACAAGTGCGCCAGCCATCACGGCAAGGGGCGCAATTGTAGAGAAGGGGTTGGGGGGAAGCAAGAGGATTGGTGAATATTTGAACAGCGGCGGCAATGTCTCTGCCACCGCATTCGCGGGCGGAGCGCTCGCCGCCCGCCACACCTATCGGTCATATTTGTGGGAGCGGGCTCTGCCCGCGAAGGGGCCAGCTCGGCCGGATCACTTCTTTTTGGCGTTACGCTGCCGAACCGCCTCGAACAGGCACACACCGGTCGCGACCGACACGTTCAGGCTGCTCACGCTGCCGGCCATCGGCAGTTTCACCAGGTAGTCACAGTGCTCGCGGGTCAGGCGGCGCATGCCCTTGCCCTCAGCCCCCATGATCAGGATGGTAGGCCCGGTCAGGTCCTGCTGGTAGATCTCGACTTCCGCCTCGCCAGCGGTGCCCACGACCCACAGGCCACGCTGCTGGAGCTTTTCCAGAGTACGTGCCAGGTTGGTCACCGCCACCAGCGGAATCACTTCCGCCGCGCCGCAGGCCACCTTGCGCACGGCCGGCGTGAGGGTGGCGGACTTGTCCTTGGGCACGATCACGGCCAGCGCTCCGGCCGCATCGGCGGTGCGCAGGCAGGCCCCCAGATTGTGCGGATCGGTCACGCCGTCCAGCACCAGCAACAGGGGCGGGCCGTCGGTGCGGTCGAGCAACTCATCGAGCATCGCCTCGCCCCACACCTGGCTGGGGCTTACTTCCGCCACGACGCCCTGATGCACGCCTTCGACCCAGGCATCCAGCTCACGACGCTCGGCCTGGCCCACCGAAATGCGATTCTGCGTGGCCAGTTCGACCAAGGTCTGTACCCGCGGCTCGCTGCGGCCATCGGACAACCAGATCTGCTTGACCCGTTTCGGGTGATGACGCAACAACGCTTCCACGGCGTGCACGCCGTAGATCTTTTCCAGCTGACTCATGACTTGGCCTTGGGTTTGCGGCTGCCCGACTTAGACGGACCCTTACGATGCTTGCTCGGTTTGGAATCGCCTCCAGCACTGCTGCCAGCGCTGCTGCGGCTGTTGCTGGCCTTGGCCGACCCGCCCTTGGCTGCGTCGGCCAGCAAAGCCTTCTTCATTTCCCGGCTCTTGCGCACTTCGGCATTCTTGGCCGCGGCGTCCGATGCCCGGTAGACCTCGTCGCTTTCGGCCTTGCGCTTGCTCGGTGCCGAGCTGCGCTTGGCCGAAGCAGCTGGCTTCTCGGCAACGGTTTTTTCCACGGCAGGCGTGGTCGGGTAGCTTTTAGGCTTGCCCGCTGGCGCATCGGCCTTGCGGTTCTTGCGACCGATCGGCTGATTGAGCGTCGCTTCGCCAATGCCGAAATCGATCTTGCGCTCGTCCAGGTCGACCCGCATGACCTGCACTTCGACCGTGTCGCCCAAGCGGAAATTGCGCCCGGTGCGCTCGCCGGCCAGGCGATGGTGGATCGGATCGAAATGGTAGTAGTCGCCCGGCAGCGCGGTGACGTGCACCAGGCCTTCGACGAAGATATCGGTCAGCTCGACGAACAGGCCGAAACCGGTCACTGCCGTGATCACGCCGGGGAAGGTTTCGCCAACGCGATCCTTCATGAACTCGCACTTGAGCCAGTTGACCACGTCACGGGTGGCTTCGTCGGCCCGACGCTCGCTCATCGAGCACTCTTCGCCCAACTGCTCCAGCGCGGCTTCGTCGTACGGATAGATACGCGCCTTGGGAATGGTCGGGGCACCGGCGCGCTTGACGTGCGGGGTGTCCTGCTTGGAGTGGATCACGCTGCGGATCGCCCGGTGCGTGAGCAGGTCGGGATAGCGACGGATCGGCGAAGTAAAGTGGGTGTACGCCTCGTAATTCAGGCCGAAGTGGCCATGGTTGTCGGCGCTGTACACCGCCTGGCTCAGGGAGCGCAGCATCACGGTCTGGATCACGTGGAAATCCGGGCGACCCTGGATGGTTTCCAGCAGCGCACGGTAATCCTTGGGCGACGGACCGTCCTTGCCCTTGTTCAGCGACAGGCCAAGCTCGCCGAGGAAGGCACGCAGCTTTTCCAGACGCTCCGGCGGCGGACCGTCGTGGACGCGATACAGAGCCGGAATCTCGTGCTTCTTGAGAAACTCGGCGGTGGCCACGTTGGCCGCCAGCATGCATTCCTCGATCAGCTTGTGGGCGTCGTTGCGCACCGTCGGCTTGATCTCGGCGATCTTGCGCTCGGAGCCGAAGACGATGCGGGTTTCCTGGGTCTCGAAATCGATGGCGCCACGCACATGACGAGCCGACAGCAATACCTTGTACAGCGCATACAGCTGCTTGAGATGGGGCAGCACTTCGCCGAACTCACCGCGCAGGGCCTTGGCCTCGCTGGTACGCGAGTGCTCGAGCATGGTGCTGACCTTGTTGTAGGTCAGGCGCGCGTGAGAGTGGATCACCGCTTCATAGAAGCTGTAGTCGGTCATCTCGCCGGTCTTGGAGATGGTCATCTCGCAGACCATGGCCAGGCGGTCGACCTTGGGGTTCAGCGAGCACAGACCGTTGGACAGCTGCTCGGGCAGCATCGGGATCACGCGCTCGGGGAAGTACACCGAGTTGCCACGTACCTGCGCCTCGGCATCCAGTGCCGAACCCAGTTTCACGTAGCTGGAAACGTCGGCGATGGCGACGTACAGGGTCCAGCCGCCATTGAACAGGCGCAGCTTGCTCTTGGCTTCGCAATAGACGGCATCGTCGAAGTCGCGGGCGTCTTCGCCGTCGATGGTGACGAACGGCAGGTGGCGCAGGTCGATGCGCTTTTCCTTGTCCTTGTCTTCCACCTGAGGCTTGAGCTTGGCGGCTTCCTTGAGCACGGCCTCGGGCCATACATGGGGAATGTCGTAGGTGCGCAGGGCTACATCGATTTCCATGCCCGGGGCCATGTAGTTGCCCAGCACTTCGACGATGTCACCCTGGGGCTGGAACCGTGCGGTGGGCCAGTGGGTGATCTTCACCCCGACGAACTGGCCGATCTTCGCAGCGCCGTGGCGGCCGGGGGTGATCAGCACTTCCTGCTGCACCTTGGGGTTGTCCGGGGTCACGAAACCAATGCCGCCTTCTTCGAAGTAGCGACCAACGATGGTTTCATGGGCACGGGACACCACTTCGACGATCACGCCTTCGCGGCGGCCGCGACGGTCCAGGCCGGAAACACGGGCCAGGGCACGGTCGCCATCGAACACCAGCCGCATCTGCGCCGGGCTCATGAACAGGTCGTCGCTGCCATCGTCGGGAATCAGGAAGCCAAAACCGTCGCGGTGACCGCTGATGCGGCCGGCGATCAGGTCGAGCTTGTCCACCGGGGCATAGGTGCCGCGGCGGGTGTAGATCAATTGCGCATCGCGCTCCATGGCTCGCAGACGGCGGCGCAAGGCTTCCAGCTGGTCCTCGGTGGTGAGGCCGAACTCGTCCACCAGCTCCTCGCGGCTGGCGGGGGAGCCGCGCTCGTCGAGGTGCTTGAGGATCAGCTCGCGGCTGGGAATGGGGTTTTCGTATTTTTCCGCTTCACGAGCGGCCTCGGGATCGAGGGTCTGCCAATCGGCCATTAGAGAGAATTCACCTTGTCTATATAGGCGTTAGTTTGGCATACGCGTATTGAAACGGGAAATTTCAGGCGCTGCCTGCCAGTTAAAAGCCCTGCCCCGAGGTCGAAAACAGTGTCCGGGACGCCACTGCAGAATTTTAGTCGATTTTTCTTGCCAAAGGGGTTTACAGCACAAAGAGCGCTCCGTATAGTGCGCGCCATCGACAACGCACAGCGTTGCAGATGCTGCCCAGATGGTGAAATTGGTAGACACGCCAGCTTCAGGTGCTGGTGACCTTACGGTCGTGGAAGTTCGAGTCTTCTTCTGGGCACCAATTCAGGACACGAGATTACAACAATCTTGCGTCACTCACAAAAACCCGCGAAAGCGGGTTTTTGCGTTTCAGGCCTCCGCGCCCCCCTGCACGATGATTTGAATTAACAAAATCAAAACAGGGGTTTACAGATCAAAAAGGCCGCCGTATAGTGCGCCCCATCAACGGCGTACAACGCTGCTGATGCTGCCCAGATGGTGAAATTGGTAGACACGCCAGCTTCAGGTGCTGGTGACCTTACGGTCGTGGAAGTTCGAGTCTTCTTCTGGGCACCAATTCTGTTTTCGGGTTTCGAAAATCCGTCCTCTCTCTCCGTATCCACGACGCACCCTTCGCGGCCGATGACCGCTCCTACGGTGGGCGCGAACGGCGCACGAGCACCTGAGAACCCATATCGTTTACAATTGTTTCAAGATTCCGCTGCCCTGCCGTAAGGAAGTAGTCCATGACGTCTCGAAACCCCCGGTCCCTGCTGCGTGCACTGGCTGCATGCCTGCTGAGCACCGCCCTGGCCGCTCCATTGGCGCAGGCCGCCGACAAGGTCGAGCTGACCCTCTACAACGGTCAGCACAAGGAAATCGGCGAAGCCATCGCCAAGGCCTACGAGGCCAAGACCGGCATTCACGTCAATGTCCGCAAGGGCAGCAGCAATCAACTTGCCAGCCAGGTGATGGAGGAAGGCGAACGCTCTCCAGCAGACCTGATCTACACCGAAGAATCCCCGCCCCTGAACAACCTGGGCGAAAAAGGCTTCCTGGCCAAGACCGACGACAGCACCCTGAACATGCTTCCGCCCGAGTACGTCGCCAAGGACGGCTCATGGATAGGCGTGACCGCTCGCGTACGGGTAGTGGCCTACAACCCAAAGCTGATCGACGAAAAGGACCTGCCTGAAACGGTGCTCGAATTCGCCGAGCCGCAATGGCAGGGCAAGGTCGGCTTCGTACCGACCAGTGGCGCCTTTCAGGAGCAGGCCGTCGCCATCATCAAGCTGCACGGGCGTGAAGCCGCCGAGGAATGGCTGACCGGCCTGCGCGCCTTCGGCAAGACCTACACCAACAACATGGTCGCCCTCAAGGCAGTGGAAAACGGCGAAATCGCCACCGTGCTGGTGAACAACTACTACTGGTTCGCACTGCAGCGCGAGAAAGGCCAACTCGACTCCAAGCTGCACTACTTCAGCAACGGTGACGCCGGCGGCCTCATCACCATTTCCTCGGCTGCGGTCCTCAAGTCCAGCAAGCACCCACGCGAGGCCCAGGCACTGCTCGCCTACATGGCCAGCGAAGAGGGTCAGCGCGTGATCACCCAGACTACCGCTGAATACCCGCTGCACAAAGGCATGGTCTCGGACCGTGGCCTCAAGCCATTCGACGAATTGCAGGCACCTGCCATCACCCCGGCGGACATCGGCAATGCCGAGGACGCCCTGGACATGGAACGGGACGTCGGCCTGAATTGATCACACCCCCTGTCAGTGCCACGGGGCAGCGCAAGCGCCCCTCGATCTGGGTGCTCGCGCCCGTCCTGCTGCTGGTCGGACTGAGCCTGCTGCCCCTGCTCTACGTCGGCCTCAAAGCGTGGCAGGCCGGCTTGCACGAAGCGATCAGGTTGCTCTGGCGCCCCTACGTTCTGCGTTTGCTGGGCAACACCCTGATGTTGATGGCTGGGGTGACCGCGGCCTGCGTGGTGATCGGTGTGAGCCTGGCCTGGCTGCTGGAGCGCAGCGACCTGGCCGGTCGGCGGCTTTGGGGCGTGATCCTGTGCCTGCCGTTCGCGGTCCCCGCCTTCGTCAGCGGCTTCACCTGGGTTTCGTTGAGCTCCGGATTCGAGGGGTTGGGCGGCGCCATCCTGGTCATGACGCTGTCGAAATACCCGTTGGTGTTTCTTCCGGTCGCGGCGACGCTGCGCAATCTGGATACCTCGCTGGAAGAGTCAGCCCGTACGCTGGGGCAGAACCGCACCGGTGTGTTCTTCAAGGTGACCCTGCCGCTGCTGTGGCCTTCGGTGCTGGGCGGCGCACTGCTGATCGCGCTTCACATGCTGGTGGAGTTCGGCGCGCTGTCGATCATGGGATTGCAGACCTTCACCACAGCGATCTACCAACAGTTCGAGCTTGAGTTCAGCAATACCAATGCGGCAATGCTGTCGGCGCTGCTGCTGGTTCTGTGCCTGTTGCTGCTGTGGCTGGAGCTGAGGGTGCGGGGTACCGCGCGCCACATCCGTACCGGTCAAGGCGCAGCCCGCCGGGCAACACCGTTGCGGCTGGGGCCCTGGCGTGTAGTGGCGCAGCTGTATTGCCTGCTGCTGGTGGTCGTCGGCAGTGGCGTGCCGCTGGGCATGCTGGGGTATTGGCTGGTGAAAGGCTCGTCGGCCGCCTTTCCGGTGGCGGCCATTGGCGAGGCGTTGCTGACCTCGCTGTCATTGGCACTGGGTGGCGCAGCGTTGTGCCTGGCGCTGGCATTGCCTGTCGGTTTGCTGGTCGTGCGCCATCGCGGCCGCCTGGCGATCTGGGCGGAGCGTTTGCCGTACCTGCTGCACGCACTGCCCGGACTGGTGATCGCCTTGACCCTGGTGTATTTCGCCCTGCACTACGTTCCGGCGATGTACCAAACCACAGGTTTGCTGTTGCTGGCCTACGCACTGCTGTTCCTGCCCCTGGCGCAGGCACCGGTGCGTAATGCTCTGAACAAGGCTGCGCCCCAACTGGAAGAAGCCGCGCGCACGCTGGGTGCTACGCCCTTTACTGCCTTCTGCCGGGTGACGTTGCCCATCATCTTCCCGGCCATGGCGGCGGCATTCGCGCTGGTGTTCCTGGACGGCATGAAGGAGCTCACCGCCACGCTGGTTCTGGCCCCCACCGGCATGACGACCCTGGCAACCGAAGTGTGGTCACACACCTCGAACATGGAGTTCGCCGCTGCCGCGCCTTACGCAGCATTGCTGATCCTGATCTCCGGAGTACCGGTGTACCTGCTCACGACTCGCATGTACCTGAGCCACACACGTTAGGCCCTCCTGTAGGAGCGGTCCGTGGCCGCGAAAAGGGCAACGCGGTTCGTCAGGTAGACCGCAATGCGCCTTTCGCGGCCTATGACCGCTCCTACAGGCGGGCATCTAGGCGCGGAACTGGCCCAGGCTGGCTTTCAACTGGGCCGCGAGCTTGTCCAGTTCTCGGCTGCTGGCCGTGGTCTGCTGCACGGCGAAAGCCGCTTTCTCTGCCTGCGCATGAATCACCTGCACCCTCCCCTTCACGGCCTGCGCGCCGCGCGCCTGCTGCTCGGCGGCCTGGGTCGCCAGGCCGATCGCCGCATGTACCTGCTCCACTGAAGCCTGCACCGCCTGCTGCAGCCGCGCGCTGTCGCGCAGCACCGCCAGACCTTCGTCCGCCTGACGTCCGGCCTGGCCGATGGCCGCCACTGCCTCGCGCGCGCCGGCCTGCAAAGCGCCGATATGGGCTTGAATGTCGCCGGTCGAACTTTGCGTCTTGCTCGCCAGCGCACGCACCTCGTCGGCCACTACAGCGAATCCACGTCCGGTTTCACCGGCTCGCGCCGCTTCGATGGCGGCATTGAGCGCCAGCAGATTGGTCTGCTCGGCGATCCCGTGGATCACCGTCAACACCACCTCGATCTGCTGACTCTGCTCGGCCAGTCGTTCGATCACCTTGGAACCGCTCTGCACCTGCCCGGCCAACGCCTCGATCAAGCCGCCGACCTGTTGCGAGGCCCGAGTGTTGTCGTCCGTGGCCTGACGGATCTCCACCACTTGTTGCAAGGCCGACTGCATCGCCTGACTCTCGGCCTGGGCCTCGTCGGCCATTTGCAACAGGTCCTGCAGGCTCTGCGCCACTTCATCGCGCTGCAATTGGGCGGCATCGTCGGCCCCCGCATTGCGTTGAGCCATGCTGCCGATTTCAACCCCGGTCTTGTGCGCCACCTCACCCGCTTCGCGAACGATGGGCTGCAGCTTGTCGACGAAACGGTTGACGGCTGCCGCCATGTCGCCGATCTCGTCGCGGCTGTGAATCGCCACCCGCTTGGTCAGGTCGCCTTCCCCCGCAGCCAGGTCATCCAGCGCGCCGACCAGCAGGCGCAGGCGATGCACCACACGACGGCCCAGCACGGCGGCCAGCACCACCAGCATGGCCAGCCCTACCAGGGCCAGGCACAGCCCGATGCGCCAGCGCAACTGAGCCGCAGCGTCCTGCACTGTGCTGTGGGTATTGGCCTGCATGGTCGCTGCCGCCGATTCCGCCGACTGCAGACGGGCCTGCAGGGCCTTGGCGCTTTCGGTCGAGGCGCCTTGCAGACTTTCGCCCACCAGTTGCCCGGCACTGGCAATCAGCGCAGCAAAACGCTTGTCCAGTTCGGCCACCTGCGCTTCGACGCCCGTGCGCGAAACGGCCATCAATACACGACCGATCTCCACGCCGTTGGGATTGATCGAGGCTTCGACATAGATCACCCCAGGATCATTCCTGGCCGCATCGAGCACCTTGTCCAAAGCACGCTCACCGGCTCCCTTGGCCATCAGCGCCTGGTTGATCGGGTTGTCGCGATTCAGGTAACGGGTCAGGTGCTCGCCCTGCGCGTCGTTGTAGATCACGAACAGCACATTGGGATTGCGCTGAGCGCGGCGGGCGAACTCGGACAGCGTCGGTACATCGTTGTCCCACATGGCCCGCGGCGCGACCGAGGCCAGCAGCTCGGCCATGTCGGTGGCCGAATCCTGCAGGTCCTTGTCCAGGGTCGCTCGAATCTGCGCCTGTTCCTGGGTCAGGCGCGCCGACAAACCGGCACTCAGGCGCTGACGCGTGTTGGCGGAAAGACTTTCCAGCCCGGAGGACACCTCCGCACTGGCGCTTTGCAGTTCCCCTGTCAGCCGCTGGCTGTCCTGGGCCATGCGCTGATCCAGGTCGGCTTCAAGTGCAGTGACGGTGCTTCGGGTCAGCGCAATGGCGGCCAGCACCTGCACCAAAAGAGCGATACCCAAGGCAATGAAAACCGGACGCAGCAAGCGGCTGCGCAGAAGAGAAAGGACAGCGGACATGTGGATCCCCTTTTTATTGACGCCATCGTAATACTGGCACCTGATTCGGAATCACACAGCAAACGCCGTGCCGGACGACCGACCTGTCCCTGAAACGACAAAAGGCCCCGAAGGGCCTTTTGCTGTGGTGCACGAACCGCGATCAGCCGAACGGATGACGCAGCACGATAGTCTCGTTGCGATCAGGACCGGTCGAGATGATATCGATCGGTGCGCCGATCAGCGCTTCGACACGCTTGATGTAGGCACGGGCGTTGGCCGGGAGTTCTTCCAGGGTTTTGGCACCCACGGTCGACTCGGTCCAGCCCGGCACTTCTTCGTACACCGGCTGCAGGCCGACGTAGCTGTCAGCGTCGGTAGGGGCAACGTCCTTGCCTTCTGCGTCTTTGTAACCGATGCAGATATTGATGGTTTCCAGACCATCGAGCACGTCCAGCTTGGTCAGGCAGATGCCCGAAATGCTGTTCACATCGATCGCGCGGCGCAGAATGACCGCGTCGAACCAGCCACAGCGACGGGCACGACCGGTGGTCGCGCCAAATTCATGGCCCTGTTTGGCCAGGTGCGCGCCGACTTCGTCGAACAGCTCGGTCGGGAACGGACCCGAACCTACACGGGTGGTATAGGCCTTGGTAATGCCCAGGATGTAGTCCAGGAACATGGGGCCTACGCCGGAGCCGGTCGCCACGCCACCTGCGGTGGTGTTGGAGCTGGTCACGTAGGGGTAGGTGCCGTGGTCGATGTCCAGCAACGAACCCTGGGCGCCTTCGAACATGATGTCTTTGCCAGCGCGACGCAGTTCGTGCAGCTCGGCCGTCACGTCCAGCATCAGCGGCTTGAGCAGCTCAGCGTATTCCTTGCACTCGGCCAAGGTCTTTTCGAACTCGATGGCCGGCTCTTTGTAGTAACCGACCAGCATGAAGTTGTGGTAATCCACCAGTTCACGCAGCTTGTCTTCGAAGCGCGGCATGTTGAGCAGGTCGCCCACGCGCAGGCCGCGACGTGCAACCTTGTCTTCGTACGCCGGACCGATGCCACGACCGGTGGTGCCGATCTTCAGCTCGCCACGGGCCTTTTCACGGGCCTGATCCAGCGCCACGTGGAAGGACAGGATCAACGGGCAGGACGGGCTGATACGCAGGCGCTCGCGCACCGGTACGCCCTTCTCTTCCAGCTTGGTGATCTCGCGCATCAGAGCGTCGGGTGCAACGACCACGCCGTTGCCGATCAGGCACTGCACGCCTTCGCGCAGCACGCCCGAAGGAATCAGGTGCAGGACGGTTTTCTCGCCGTCGATCACCAGTGTGTGGCCAGCGTTGTGACCGCCTTGATAGCGCACTACCGCGGCAGCATGTTCGGTCAGCAGATCAACGATCTTGCCTTTGCCCTCATCACCCCATTGGGTGCCCAGGACTACGACATTCTTACCCATAACACTTGTCCTCATTCGCGCAAACTTGGTGCCGGCAGCGGCCGGCAGGAATACTCAAGAGGCCAGTGGCAGCACTTGCCATTGCCCGTTCTGCTGAATCAATTGACGGTCGCAATCTGCCTCGCCAGCAGCCTCGATCGTCTGGCCCGGCAGGGCCTGGACCACGCGCTGGCCCTCGCGGCGCAGCTGGCAGACCGCCTGCCACAGTGCTGCATCAGTGCTATCGGGCATCCAGACGCCACCGCACGGCAGTTCGATTCGAGCCTGGCCCAAGGTGACCAGGGACTTGAGGTCCGTGGAAAATCCGGTAGCCGGGCGAGCGCGGCCGAAATCCGCGCCGATGTCGTCGTAGCGGCCGCCCTGAGCGATGGACTGGCCCATGCCTGGAACGAACACGGCAAACACCACGCCGGTGTGATAGTGATAACCGCGCAGTTCGCCCAAGTCGAAGTACAGCGGCAATTGCGGAAAACGCAACGCCAGGCGCTCGGCGATCGTCAGCAGGTCGTCCAGCGCGGTCAGCACCGCCGCCGGGGCGTTGGCCAGGCGTACCTTGGCCTGGGCCAGCACTTCCCGTCCGCCACACAGCCCGACCAGAGCTCGCAGCATCTCGGCCAGATCGGCCTGCAGTCCTTCGGTCAGGGTGATCACTTCGTCGATGGCCTTGCGCTGCAGGGCATCGAACAGCTGTTGCTCGACATCCCCCGACAGGCCCGCCGCGCGAGCCAGGCCACGGTAGATACCGACATGCCCCAGATCCATGTGCACATCTGGCACATCGGCCATTTCGAGCATGGTCAGCATCAGGCTGATGACTTCCACGTCGCTGCTGGGGCTGGCATCGCCATACAGCTCTGCACCCAACTGGATAGGGCTGCGCGAGCTGGACAGGGCGCGAGGCTGCGCATGCAGGACGCTGCCGGCATAGCACAGACGGTTCGGCCCTTCACGACGCAAGGTATGCGCATCGATACGCGCCACCTGGGGCGTGATATCGGCACGGAAACCCATCTGCCGACCCGATTGCGGGTCGATCACCTTGAAAGTGCGCAGGTCAAGGTCCTGGCCGGCGCCGGTCAGCAGCGACTCGAGGTATTCGATATGCGGAGTCACGACGAACTCGTAACCCCAGCTCTGGAACAGGTCCAACACCTGGCGCCGCGCGACTTCGATGCGCGCAGCCTCAGGCGGCAGTACTTCTTCGATGCCATCTGGCAGCAGCCAGCGGTCTACCGTTGCCATTACGCCTTTCCCCTATGATCCGGGTGGCCTGCCGTCAGGCTAGCCTTGAGTGAAGCAGAAATCGCCCACCGCAAGCACGTCGCGGGGCAATGTCCTCATGAACCGGGCCTATGAATCGGCCAATCGATCTTGCAGACGCAAAAAAGCCGGGAATTTCCCGGCTGCCGCATCATACACACGTTTTGCCGATCGTTCACCCCGCCGAACGGTTAAACCGCCCGGCGGAGAAAGCCGATCAGGGCTTGTACTTCTCCATGAAGCGGAAGAAATCGCTCTTGGAGTCGAGCACCATCACGTCGCTCTTGTTGGCGAAGCTCTGGCGGTAAGCCTGCAGGCTGCGGAAGAAGGAGTAGAACTCCTGATCCTGACCATAGGCCTGGGCATAGATGGCTGCGGCCTGGGCGTCACCGTCACCACGCGCTTCCTCGGACTCGCGATAGGCTTCGGCCAGCAGAACGCGACGCTGACGATCGGCATCGGCACGGATACCTTCCGCCAGCTCGTTACCCTTAGCACGATGCTCGCGCGCCTCGCGCTCACGCTCGGTGCTCATGCGCTCGAACACGCTGCGGTTGACTTCCTTGGGCAGGTCGATGGCCTTGACGCGCACGTCAATGACTTCGATACCCAGCTCCTTGTCGGCCATGCGGTTGAGTGAGGTGGTGATGTCGGACATCAACGCATCCCGCTCACCCGACACTACTTCATGCAGCGTGCGCTTGCCGAACTGGTCACGCAGACCCGATTCGAGACGACGCGACAGACGCTCGTCGGCGATCTGCTTCATGCCGGAAGTGGCGGTGTAGTAGCGCTCGGCATCCTTCACACGCCATTTGGCATAGGCATCGACCATCACCGCTTTCTTCTCCAGGGTCAGAAACCGCTGGGTCGGCGCGTCGAGGGTCATCAGCCGCGCATCGAACTTGCGCACCTGGTTGACGTACGGCAGCTTCACATGCAGGCCAGGCTGGACATCGGCCTGAACCACGCGACCGAATTGCAGCAGAACCGCACGTTCGGTTTGCGCCACGATGTAGAAGCAGTTCCATGCTGCCACCGCCAGAACGACGGCGACGATCAGGGCGATCACAGATTTATTGCCCATCAGCGACTCTCCCTTGAACGCATTTCACGCTGTTGCTGCTGCAGGTCGGCCGCGGCGCGTGCGCCGGCGGCGTCGCTCGCCGATGACGGCGTGCTGGCGGCAGGCGTGCTGCTGTTGTTGCGGTCACCACCGACCATCTTGTCCAGCGGCAGGTAGATCAGGTTGTTCTGACCTTCCTTGCTGGCCACCAGCACCTTGCTGGTGTTGCTGTAGACGTCCTGCATGGTTTCCAGGTACAGACGCTGGCGGGTCACGTCGGGCGCCTTGCGGTACTCGGTGACCAGCTTGGTGAAGCGATCGGCCTCACCCTTGGCACGCGAAACCACTTCGTCGCGGTAGCCGTTGGCATCTTCGATGATGCGCTGGGCCTGACCGCGAGCCTCGGGAATCACGCCATTGGCATAGCCTTCGGCCTGGTTGCGCGAGCGCTGCTCGTCTTCACGGGCACGGATCACGTCGTCGAAGGCTTCCTGCACTTCACGCGGGGCTGCCGCGCTCTGTACGTTGACCTGGGTGACGGTGATACCGGTCTGGTAGGTGTCGAGGAACCGCTGCAGGCGCTCCTTGATCTCGCCAGCCATCTGCTCGCGGCCTTCGGTCAGCACCTGGTCCATGGCGGTGGAACCCACCACATGGCGCAGCGCACTGTCGGTGGCGTGCTGCAGGCTGATTTCAGGCTGGTCGACGCGCAGGACGAAATCCTGCAGGTTGGTGATCTTGTACTGCACGGTCAGCGGCACCTCGACGATGTTCTCGTCTTCGGTGAGCATCTGGCCCTGCTTGGTATACGAACGCTCGCGCGTGACGTTTTCCAGGTACTTGCGGTCGATCGGCGGGAAGTAGATGTTCAGACCCGGACCCACGGTTTCGTAGTACTTGCCGAAGCGCAGTACAACGGCCTGTTCCTGCTCGTCCACCACATACACCGCGCTGTACAGCCAGATAGCGCCGAGCACGGCAAGGCCGATGCCCAACAGGCCGAGACCACCGCCCTTGGACGTGCCTCCCCCGTCGCCACCACCACCTGTGCGTTTCTTTCCACCACCGAACAGACCGTTCAGGCTGTCCTGCAGTTTGCGGAAGGCCTCGTCGAGATCCGGTGGCCCCTTGCGGTCGCCTCCACGGCGTTTTCCACCCCAAGGATCTTGATTGTTCGAGTTGCCACCCGGCTCATTCCAAGCCATAGCGCTCTCCATCTGATAAAGCAAAGACGCACCCACGGCGCGCCGACCAATGCTACAGAATGCCCGACACGACAGCACAGCTGCCACGTCAGGCTTTTATTGCAAAGTGTGTTGCTCGATGAATTCAGCGGGCTCCATGCCTTCGCGACTGACCAGGCGATTGAGTTCCGCACGTGGCAGGCGGATTGCCAGCAGACTGCCACCTTGCTCATCATGCGCTTCGCTTTGCACCGCGCCCAGCGAAAACAGCTGGGCACGCAGACGGCCCAGTTTCTGGCCCAGCTGCAACGTCCCGACGAACAGGTCCTCGCCCAGCAGCTCGGCGACCGCCTGCTTGACCAGCTCGAGACCGCGACCGTCGCGCGCCGATACCCAGACCCGGACCGGCTTGCCGTCCGCATCGCGCTGTATCTGCGGCTCGACGTTTTCGAGCAGATCGAGTTTGTTATACACCTCGAGGATCGGCAATCCTTGTGCGCCGATCTCGGTGAGCACCGCCATGACCTGCTCGATCTGCGCCATGCGCTCGGGCTCATGGGCGTCGATCACGTGCAGCAGCAGGTCGGAGTTGCTCGACTCTTCGAGGGTTGCGCGAAACGCTTCGACCAGCTTGTGCGGCAGGTGGCGTATGAAGCCCACCGTGTCGGCCAGAATCACCGGCCCCAGATCGTTCAACTCGAGCCGGCGCAAGGTCGGATCGAGCGTGGCGAACAACTGGTCGGCTGCGTACACCTCGGAACGAGTGATCGCGTTGAACAAGGTCGACTTGCCGGCGTTGGTGTAACCCACCAGGGACACCGAGGGGATATCGGCACGCCGACGCCCCCGCCGAGCCTGCTCGCGCTGGCTGCGGACCTTCTCCAGGCGTTGCTTGATCTGGCGCAGGCGTACACGCAGCAGGCGCCGGTCGGTTTCCAGCTGGGTTTCCCCGGGACCGCGCAGGCCGATACCGCCACCCTGGCGCTCGAGGTGAGTCCAACCGCGAACCAGCCGCGTGCTCATGTGCTCGAGCTGGGCCAGTTCGACCTGCAGCTTGCCTTCATGGGTACGGGCGCGTTGCGCAAAGATGTCCAGGATCAGACCGGTACGGTCCAGCACGCGGCACTCGAAGATCTTCTCGAGGTTGCGTTCCTGGCTGGGTGTGAGGGTGTGATTGAAGATCACCAGATCCGCGTGTTCGGTCTTGACCTGATCACGCAGTTCCTCGACCTTGCCGCTGCCGATCAGAAATTTGGCACTGGGCCGATGACGGGCGACATTGACGAATGCGACAGTTTCGGCGCCGGCCGAGATGGCCAGCTCCTGAAACTCCTGCGGGTCTTCGCGCGCCTCAGGGTCCTGACCATCCAGATGAACGAGGATCGCTCGTTCACCACCACCGTGGCGCTCAAAGAACAAGGCAGACTCCTATCAAGCGTTACCTGGGTCGGTGTCGCCCTGCTCGGATTCGGTCGCGCTTGGCAGACGAATCGGACGCACCGGTACAACTGTGGAAATCGCGTGTTTGTAGACCATCTGGCTGACAGTGTTCTTCAGCAGGATGACGAACTGGTCGAACGATTCGATCTGGCCCTGCAACTTGATACCGTTCACCAGATAGATCGAGACGCCGACCTTCTCTTTACGCAAGGTGTTCAAGTAAGGGTCTTGTAGCGAATGCCCTTTTGACATGTGCCGCACTCCTTTAAGGATCAATAGTGGAAAAGCTGTAAAAAGATGAAGGCTTTGACCGTCAGACCCCAAGGATAGACGGCAATTGCGGGACTCAGCTCAATATGGAGGCCGAGCCCAGGTATTTCAAGGTGCGAGGCAGATTGTCGCCCGCCAGGCTGTCGAGCCAGTGCAGATCGGCCCAACCGCGCAACCAGGTGAACTGCCGTTTGGCCAATTGGCGAGTGGCGATGATGCCGCGTTCGCGCATCTGCACCTCGGTCAGCTTGCCATCCAGATGATCCCAGACTTGCCGATAGCCCACCGCTCGTATAGACGCGAGCCCAGCATGCAAGTCACTTCGAGCACGCAAGGCAGTGACCTCCTGGACGAAGCCTTGTTCCAGCATTTGTTCGAAACGCATGGCAATTCGCTCATGCAGCACCGAGCGATCGGCGGGCGCGATGGCCAGGTTGGCCACAGTATAGGGCAATTGCCCGCTTGCCAATGCGCCTGGTTCGGTACTTTGCGCAGATTGTCGCGCGCGCAGCTCGGTCATGCTCGAACCACTTACGCGGTAAACCTCCAGCGCCCGGATCAGGCGTTGCGGATCGTTGGGATGAATGCGCGCGGCGGACACCGGATCGACCGCCGCGAGCTGGTCGTGCAATGCCTGCCAGCCTTCGCGGGCGGCCTGCGCTTCCAGGTCGGCGCGCACCTGGGCGTCGGCGCCGGGCATGTCCGCCAGCCCTTCGAGCAACGCCTTGAAATACAGCATGGTGCCGCCGACCAGCAGCGGGATATTGCCGCGCGCGGTGATCTGCGCCATGGCTTGCAGGGCGTCGCGCCGGAAATCGGCGGCGCTGTAGCTTTGCGCCGGGTCGAGGATATCGATCAAAGCATGCGGGTGGGCCTTGAGTACCGCGGGCGACGGCTTGGCGGTGCCGATGTCCATGCCGCGGTAGACCAGCGCCGAGTCGACGCTGATCAGCTCGCAGGGCAACACCTTGCTCAGCTCGATGGCCAGGTCGGTCTTGCCGGCGGCGGTAGGTCCCATGAGGAAGATCGCCGGAGGTAGGCCACTCATCGATCAACGCCCGCGCAGGAAGAGTTTGTCCAGATCGTCCAGGCCCATCTGGGTCCAGGTCGGTCGGCCATGATTGCACTGGCCGCTGCGCTCGGTGTTTTCCATGTCACGCAACAGGGCATTCATCTCCGGCAGGGCCAGGCGCCGGTTGGCGCGAATCGCCCCGTGGCAGGCCATCGTACCCAGCAATTCGTTCAAGTGTGCCTGGATACGGTCACTGGTGCCGTACTCCATGAGGTCGGCGAGCACATCGCTGACCAGGCGATTGGCTTCGGCCTGCTTGAGCAGCGCCGGAATCTGGCGGATGGCCACGGTTTCCGGCCCCAGACGCTGCAACTCGAAGCCCAGGCGCTGGAACCAGGCCGCGTGTTCTTCGGCGCAGTCCGCTTCGCGTTGGCTCATGGCCAGCGACTCGGGCACCAGCAGCGGCTGCCCGCTCAGTCCCTCACTGGCCATGGCGATCTTCAGGCGCTCGTACATGATCCGCTCATGGGCCGCATGCATGTCCACCAGCACCAGCCCTTGTGCGTTTTCGGCCAGGATGTAGATGCCCTTGAGCTGCGCCAGGGCATAACCCAACGGGGGAATGTCACCCTGGCTCTGCGGCAGGCTGGGGATCGGTGCGGTGCTGCTGCCTGCGGTCGGCAACGGCGCGAAGAATTCCCGGTAGGCGCTTTGCGCCTCGGCCACCGGCAAGGCTGCAGTCGGCCGCGGCGTGTACGAGTAACCGCCACCGGAACCACCGTTCGACTGCGGTGCGGTCATGGGCGGCTGCAGCAGGTTCGCCGACAGGCCCATTTCACCCTGAGGACCGAACTCGCCGGCCTGCGCGCCACTGGGTCGCGGCGCCTGCGACTGCGTTGGCGCGGTTGCCAACTGGTCTTCGGGACGCACGTCGGCCAGGGCACGGTGCAATGTGCCGTAGAGGAAGTCATGCACCATGCGCCCGTCGCGAAAGCGCACTTCATGCTTGGTCGGGTGCACGTTGACGTCGACGACCGCCGGATCCACTTCCAGGAACAGAACGAAGGTCGGGTGACGGCCATTGAACAGCACGTCGCGGTAGGCTTGGCGCACCGCATGAGCGACCAGCTTGTCGCGTACCGCTCGACCGTTGACGAAGAAATATTGCAGGTCGGCCTGACTCCGGGAAAACGTCGGCAAACCGACCCAGCCCCACAGACGCAGGCCATTGCGCTCGACCTCGATCGGCATCGCCTGTTCGAGAAACGCCGGGCCACAAACCGCAGCGACCCTTCGGGCGCGGGCAGTTTCGTCATGCGCTTCGTGCAGGCCGAGGATGCTCTTGCCGTTGTGTCGCAGGTGGAAGCCGACGTCGAAGCGCGCCAGCGCCAGGCGTTTGATGACCTCCTGCAGGTGGTCGAACTCGGTCTTCTCGGTCTTGAGAAACTTGCGTCGCGCCGGGGTATTGAAGAACAGGTCGCGGACCTCGACCGAGGTGCCTACCGGGTGCGCGGCAGGCTGCACGCGGGCATCCATGTCGCGACCCTCGGTTTCGACCTGCCAGGCCTGGTCGGCAGTGGCCGTGCGCGAGGTCAGGGTCAGACGGGCCACCGAACTGATCGAGGCCAGCGCTTCCCCACGGAAGCCCAGGCTCATCACCCGTTCCAGATCCTCAAGGTCGCGGATCTTGCTGGTCGCATGGCGTGCCAGCGCCAGGGGCAGGTCGTCGGCGGAGATACCGCTGCCGTCGTCGCGCACGCGCAGCAGCTTGACGCCACCCTGTTCGACCTCGATGTCGACGCGGCGAGCGCCCGAGTCCAGGCTGTTTTCCAGCAGTTCCTTGATCACCGAGGCAGGACGTTCGACCACCTCGCCGGCGGCGATCTGGTTGGCGAGCCGCGGGCTGAGCAGCTCGATACGGGCCGATTCAGTCATTACTGGGACGCCAGGGCAGTGCTGGGAATGGTGACTTCCTGGCCAATTTTCAGTTCGTCGGTCTTCAGGTCGTTGGCGCTGCGCAGGGTGGCAATGCCCAGGTCGTAGCGCGCGGCCAGCATGGCCAGCGTTTCGCCGGGACGCACTACGTGGGTGCTGGGGCCCCGTGCGATCTTGCCGGTGTCACGCAGCCAGGCCATGTAGGTCCCGGGCGGCGGGTTCTGCTGGAAGAACTGCTTCACACCGGTACGAATGGAGCGCGCCAGAGCCTGCTGGTGACCCGAGCTCTGCAGCTTGTTGGCTTCGTTGGAGTTTGAGATGAACCCGGTTTCCACCAGGATCGAAGGGATGTCCGGCGATTTCAGCACCATGAACCCGGCCTGCTCGACACGACGCTTGTGCAGTGGCGTCACCTGGCCGATGTTGCTCAACACTTTCTGGCCCACGTTGAGGCTGGAGGTCAGCGAAGCGGTCATCGACAGGTCCAGCAGTACACCGGCCAGCATGCGGTCCTTGTCGTCCAGGCTGACGTTGCCAGCACCGCCGATCAAGTCGGAACGGTTTTCGGTATCGGCCAGCCAGCGCGCGGTTTCCGAGGTGGCGCCGCGCTCGGACAGCGCAAACACCGAGGCACCGAAGGCGGCCGAGGACGGCGCGGCGTCGGCGTGAATGGAAACGAACAGGTCGGCGCCCTTCTTGCGGGCAATTTCGGTACGTCCGCGCAACGGAATGAAGTAGTCGCCGGTTCGCGTCAGCTCGGCACGAAAGCCTTGTTCGGCGTTGATCTGGCGTTGCAGTTCCTTGGCGATCTGCAACACCACGTCCTTCTCGTGCTGGCCTCGCGGGCCCGAAGCACCGGGGTCTTCGCCGCCATGACCGGCATCGATGGCGATGACGATATCGCGCTTGCCGCTGGGCACTGGCGTCAGTTTGATAGCTGGGCGCGTTGGCGTGACTGGCACCGCCGGTGTGGTGGCCACGACCGGCTGAGGCGGCGCTGGTTCGGCATCGGCGGCCGAGTCGAACAGGTCGACCACCAGCCGGTTGCCGTATTGCTGGTTGGGCGCCAGGGTGAAGCTTTTGGGGGTGACGGCCTTTTTCAGGTCCACCACCACACGCAAATCGTTGGGCGTGCGCTGGGCCGAACGCACGCTGGTGACGGGCGAGTCGCCTGGAGCGACGCTGAGCGGGGCGGACGCAGTGGCGCCATTGATGTCGATCACCAGCCGGTCGGGCGATGTGAGCGTGAACACGCTGTGCTGGACCGGGCCGGTGAGGTCGAAGACCAGCCGGGTATTGTCCGGCGCTCGCCACAAGCGCACGCTCTTGACTTGTGTAGCGGCCACGGCATTGACGACAAAACCCGTCAACATCAGACCAACGACCGCGACCAGCGCGCGAATGCGCATACCTAACCCCATCAAATTATTTGGATTTCTGTGCCACAGCGGCACACCAGGACACGCCGCGCGGGCCCTGTGGCGATAACTTCAACAGCCTTCCGGCCGCTTGCGGGCTTATGGTAATGGTCAGGTCAGGCTTTGGCAAAAAGCCCGCACCCTGCTGGGGCCACTCGATCAGGCACAAGGCGTCCTCTTCAAAGTAGTCGCGGATGCCCAGATACTCCAATTCCTCAGGATCAACAAGGCGATACAGGTCGAAGTGAAAGGCTTTTATAGTTCCGATTTCGTAAGGCTCGACCAGGGTGAAGGTCGGACTCTTGACCGCCCCGACGTGCCCGAGGCCGCGGATCAAGCCCCTGGAAAAGGTGGTCTTGCCAGCGCCCAGATCACCTTCCAGAAAGATCAGTCCATGGCCTTGAGTGACCTCTGCCATGCGTGCACCGAACGCAACCATCGCGTCCTCGCCTTCAATGAAAATCTCTACTTCTGACACGGGTAATGCTCCTCGAGCAACTGACGAATGGCAGGGATCAGATCGCTAGCAGCCAGGCCGCGACCGCCCTCGCCCGACCGTTCTCCGGCACAGGCGTGCAGCCATACGCCCAGACACGCCGCATCGAAGCCGTCCAGACCCTGGGCACGTAGCGCGCCGATCAACCCGGCGAGGACATCGCCCAGCCCGCCGGTGGCCATGGCCGGGTGACCGTGCTCGCAGATCGCCAGGCGACCATCGGGCGCCGCGATCAGGCTGCCAGCACCCTTGAGTACACACACCGCCGCGTATTGCCGGGCCAGGCGCCGGGCTGCCGCTGGACGATCTGCCTGCACCTGCTGGGTAGAAATGCCCAGCAGCCGCGCCGCTTCGCCAGGGTGCGGGGTCAGTACCGCATCGGCGGGCAGCGTGACGGCGCCCTGGGCCAACTGGTTCAGCGCATCGGCGTCCCACACCTGGGGATTGTCCTGGCTAGCTGCGACCGACAGCAGGCTGCGGCCCCAACTGGCCTGGCCCAGGCCGGGCCCGACCACCAGCACACTAGCGGCCTCGGCCATTGGCAGGAGCTGATTGGCCGAGGCGATATCGGCCACCATCACTTCCGGCAGGCGCGCCAGCGCCGGCGCTACGTGCTCGCCGCGGGTGGCCAGCGAGACCATGCCGGCCCCGCTGCGCAGGGCACTCTGGGCGCTGAGCAGTGCCGCGCCGCCGGTGCCGTGGTCGCCGCCGATCACCAGCACACGGCCGTACATGCCCTTGTGCGCATCCATCGGCCGCGCCGACAGGACCGGCAAGGTGGCCGGGGTGAGCGGCACGGCGGCCGCTGGCTGACTGTGCACTACGTCGGGTATTTGCGTGTCTGGCGGCATGCTTGAACCTTTGCTGTCGATGTCTGGCAGAATTATACCCACCTCCGCACCGGTTTCCTCGCTCGCATGTCTGCTCTCACCATCGACCTTCCCGCCCTGGCGCTCTCCATCAAGCAATGGGGGCGCGAACTGGGTTTCCAGCAAGTCGGCATCGCCGGCCTGGACCTGGCCGAGCATGAACAACACCTGCAACGTTGGCTGGAAGCTGGCTACCATGGCGAAATGGACTACATGGCCGCCCACGGCAGCAAGCGTTCACATCCCGAGCAACTGGTGCCCGGCACCTTGCGCGTCGTTTCGCTGCGCATGGACTACCTGCCTGGCGACACGCACATGGCGCAACGCCTGGCCGAGCCGGAAAAAGCCTATGTCTCGCGCTATGCCCTGGGTCGCGATTACCACAAGCTGATCCGCAAACGGGTGCAGCACCTGGCCGAGCGCATCCAGCAGGACATCGGCCCGTTCGGCTTTCGCGCCTTCGTCGACAGTGCGCCGGTGCTGGAGAAAGCCATCGCGCAGGAGGCGGGGCTGGGCTGGATCGGCAAGAACACCTTGGTCCTCAACCGCAAGGCGGGCAGCTACTTCTTCCTCGCCGAACTGTTCGTCGACCTGCCGTTGCCGGTCGATGAGGCGCACGCCAGCGAACACTGCGGACGCTGCACGGCCTGCCTGGAGATCTGCCCCACCGCTGCCTTCGTCGGGCCCTATGTGCTGGACGCCCGTCGCTGCATTTCCTACCTGACCATCGAGCTCAAGGGCCCCATTCCCACGGAGTTGCGGCCGCTGATCGGCAACCGCGTGTTCGGTTGTGACGACTGCCAGATCGTCTGCCCCTGGAACCGCTTCGCCCGCCCCTCGGGCGAAGGCGATTTCCAGCCGCGGCACCAGTTGGACAACGCCGAGCTGGCCCAGCTGTTTCTGTGGGATGAAGAGCGCTTCCTGAGCAGCACCGAGGGCTCGCCTCTGCGTCGCGCCGGTTACGAGCGTTTCCTGCGCAACCTGGCAGTGGGGTTGGGCAACGCGCCATCGAGCATTCCGGTACTCGAAGCCCTGAAGACGCGCCGCGAACACCCCAGCGAGCTGGTCCGCGAACACGTCGAATGGGCCCTGGCGGCCCATGCTCAACGGTCGTCGTAGACGAACTTGGGCATTTCCCAGTGGAAACGGATCGCCAACAGGCGCAGCAGGAAGCCACCGAACAAGGTGATCGACAGCGCCTGAATCGGCACCAGTTCCAGGTAGGTGCAGCCCAGAAAGCACCAGGCCGAGGCGAATGAAACGCTGGCATACAGCTCACGGCGGAACACCAGGGGAATGTCATTGCAAAGGATGTCACGCAGGATACCGCCGAACACCCCGGTGATCATGCCGCTGATGGACGCCACCAGATAATCGTGACCCAGCTCCAGCGCGGTCATGGTGCCGATCAGCGTGAACGCCACCAGCCCCAGCGCATCGAGCACCAGAAACAGCGAGCGCAAGCGGCGCATGAGCGGCGCGATGAAGATCGTCACCAACGCCGCGACACTGGTCAGCACCAGATATTCGGGGTGCTTGACCCACGTCAGTGGATAGTGCCCCAGCAACACATCGCGCATCGAGCCGCCACCCAATGCGGTCACACAGGCGATCAGCACGACACCGAACCAGTCCATCCCGCGCCGCCCTGCAGAAAGGGCACCGGTCATGGCTTCAGCGGTGATGGCGATGAGGTAGAGGGTCAGCAGCATGGGAACCGGAACGTCAGGACAAATGAGGGTTGATCCACGCATCGCCCGCCATGAATGCGGACTGCGCGATGGTGCAGCATGATACCGGGCACGACCCGACGCTGTCCGCTTCATGAATGCCGGGAATGAAGGGCCGGCGTGTCATTTCTGATTGGCTGAACTGCATTCGGCGTTCAAGCGTTCGAACATGCCCTGCGCATACAGCAACCGAATCCCGTCGGGCGTGGACTCCAGCAACCGGCGCTCACCCGTCTTGCGTTGTATATCGAGGGTGTAGCCCTCGCCTTCGGGGAAACGGCGGACTACATCGGCCAATGCATGCTCGGCAGCGGCATGCTCGATATCGAACTGGCACCAGTACACTCGGTGCAATTGAACGATGACGCGAAAGTGCTGCATGGTTTCTATTCTCCTGAAGGGGGACCCAGCACTCGGCTGGCCCAGTTCTCGATCTGGCCCGTTGCCAGGCGTCGCTCCACCAGTGCGCGCCAGGAAGGTACGAGCGGCAACTGCGCGAATTGGCTCAATTCATCGAAGTCCAGCGAGCGCTCGTACAACAGCGCGATGACTTTGCGCAGTGGCCATCGAGGGATTGGGCGATCCTGAAGCACGATGGGGTCGCCTGCCTGCAGGACACCGCTTTCGAGCACCCGGTAATACCAGCCGGTCATCGCACTGGCTTGCATGCGCAAGGCCATATCGCTGACTTCGAAGCGATCGTTGAGCTTCCAGCAAGGCTGCCGGGTCTGGCTGACTTCCAGCAGCACGCTGCCACATCGAAAGATGTCGCCCAAGCACACCTGGGTTTCGTCTACACCGACAGTCGACAGGTTCTCGCCGAACGCACCTGGCTGTGCCAGGCGTGGATGCTCGCCTATGAGCCGTGTCCATGCGTGGTAGTGCTCGAACGGATAATGGTGAATGGCTTTGTCGGAGCCGCCGTGAATGCGGCGATCCCCCTGCTCATCGCCCATGATTCCCAGTGTTCCCACCTCAACCGGCCCGGGGAGCGGGACCTTGTCGATGCCGGTGAAACTGCCTGGGCGCGTGAAGGGGCGCGACGTGCCGGCGAGCACGTGCCGCAATTCGATGGTGGGCAGCTCCTCACTCATCGCAGCCGTGCCAGCCAGTCGGTCAGGATCACGCTGGCTACCTGTGCGCCTGTGCAGCCTAGTGCCTGCGCCTGGGCACGCAGTTCGCGGGGGTCGATACGCTGCTGATGCAGCTCGTTGGCATGGCCGACGAGCCATGCTTCGAGCATCTGCGGTGCCACCTCGAGATGAAATTGCAGGGCCAGGACCTGATTGCCCAGGCTGAACGCCTGATGGGGACAGGCGTCGGTGGCGGCGAGCGCCACGGCCTGAGCGGGGATGTCGAACTGATCGCCGTGCCAGTGCAACACGGGGGTTCCCTGTGCCAAGGGCGCGAGGACAGAGTTGCGTCCGGCGTCGGTCAACGTGATGGGGCCGAAACCGATTTCCTTGTGGCCCATGGCAGCGACGCCCGCACCCAGGGCGCGGGCGATCAGCTGTGCGCCCAGGCAGATACCCAACAAAGGTTTGCCGCTGTCCAGGCGTTGGCGAATGAGTTCGAGCTCGTCCAGCAGAAATGGGTACAGCGCCTCATCGAACGCGCCGATGGGCCCGCCCAGAATGATCAACAAGTCTGCCGATTTCACATCGAGAGACGCCAGCGGGTGCAGTGGCGCGTCTATCATTTCGATTTCATACCCCTCGGCTTCCAGCACCGAGGCCAGACTGCCCAGGTCTTCGAAGGCAAGATGCCGCACTACCAACGCACTTTTCATTTATGTACCAATACAATAATATGAATGTATGAATACATTATTGACGAATGCGTCCACTGCCGTCGAGATCGCGGAGGCCATTGAGCGGCAGATACGCCAAGGTGATTTGCTTCAAAACGCTTCGCTGCCTTCGGTGCGCGACCTGGCCGTGCAGCTCAAGGTCAGCCCCAATACCGTTGCGGCGGCCTACAGAAGGCTGCGCGACAGCGGCACCGTGGTGACCGACGGGCGTCGCGGGACTCGGGTCAGCGCGCCGGCTTCTGAAATTGTCGAGTACGGCTTCGTGCTTCCCGAAGGACTGTACGACATGGCCAGCGGCAACCTCGATGCCACGCTGCTGCCAGCGCCCGATCCCGAATGGCTGCTGCGCAACGTCACCCAAAGTGGTTTCGACCCGTTCGGCGATGACCCGCAGTTGTCGAGCCTGGCCCGCGAATGGCTCGACAGCCAGCAACTGCCCAGCGAGCACGTAGGTGTGTATTGCGGCGCGCTGGATGCGGTCGAGAGAGCGCTTCGTGCACGCTGCCGCCCGGGCGCCACGGTGCTGATCGAAGACCCGTGCTGGCCGCCGTTGCGCGACCTGCTGATCGGGCTGCAGCTCAAGCCAGGGGGATTGAGCATGGACGAGCATGGCGCGCTGGCCCCGGCGCCGGAGGTGCTGCGTGGCGCGGCGGCCGTGGTACTGACGCCCCGCGCACAGAACCCGACCGGCTGCTCGTTCGATACCCCGCGCTGGCGGCAATGGTCAGCGGTCCTGCAGGACGCACCGCACACCCTGCTGGTGATCGACGATCATTGGGGACCGTTGAGCCAGGCCCCGGCCATCGACCTGCAACCGCTGCCGCAGCATTGGCTCTATGTGCTGTCGACCAGCAAATTCATCGGGCCCGACCTGCGCGTCTCGATTGCGGGCGCCAGCGCGTCCTTGCATAGCGAGATGCAACGCCAGCAGCGGGTCGGGCCGCGCTGGGTCAGCCTGCTGCTGCAGCGACTGACCGCCCATCTGTGGAGCACGATGTTGCAGGCGGGCCGCTTGACGGAAGTGGGTGCAGCCTATCGAAGCCGTCGACAATCGCTGGTCGAGGCACTCGAACTCATGGGTGTGAGCCTGTCCAGCTCAGGCGAAGGCCTGCACCTGTGGCTACCGGTCATTGACGAAACATCGACGGTGCAGGCCCTGGCCTCCGCAGGCTGGGCAGTCCAGGCAGGCAGTCCGTTTCGATTGCAGAGTGGGCCGGCGGTGCGCGTCAGTGTCGGTAATCTGGCCGAGGCCGATATCGCGCGACTGGCTGCCGATATCGCCAGTGCATTGCAGGCAGCGCGGCGTCGGGTGTATTGAGGGAGGTTGGCTCGAGGGCCTCTTCGCGGGCAGAGCCCGCTCCCACAAAGGGCTTGTCATGGGCTGAGAACCCGCTCCCATACCGGCCTCTTCGCGGGCAGAGGGATCGCTGCCCGCTTCGTTTCCGCTGCAGGGTTTTCCGGCGTCAGAACTTGATGAAGTGCTTGCGGTAGTGCTGCAGTTCGGCGATCGATTCGCGGATGTCGTCCAGGGCCAGGTGGGTGCTGCCCTTCTTGAAGCTGTCCTTGACCTCGGGGGCCCAGCGCGCGGCCAGTTCCTTGAGGGTCGAGACGTCCAGGTTGCGGTAGTGGAAGTAGTTTTCCAGCTCACGCATGTGGCGGTAGAGGAAGCGGCGATCCTGGCAGATGCTGTTGCCGCAGATCGGCGACTTGCCCTTGGGCACCCATTGCTCGAGGAAGGCAATGGTCTGCGCCTGCGCATCGGCCATGCTGACGGTGCTCTCGCGGACCCGCTGGGTCAGGCCCGAGCCGCCGTGCTGGCGGGTGTTCCACTCGTCCATGCCGGCTAGGATCTCGTCGCTCTGGTGGATGGCGATGACCGGGCCTTCGGCCAGGGTATTGAGGTCGCTGTCGGTGACGATGGTGGCCATTTCGATGATGACATCATGATCCGGGTCCAGGCCGGTCATTTCCAGGTCGATCCAGATCAGGTTCTGTGGGTTCTGCATTGGGGGTCTCCTCGGCGTAGCTGCGCAGTCTAGCGTAGCCGGGCGTGCTAGTATCCCGCCTTCGTTCACGCTTGAACTCATTTACACGGAACACACATGGCCAAACGCCAACTGAACCGCCGCCAGAACTGGCGCATCGAAAAAATCCAGGGCGAGCGCGCCGCACGCGCCGCCAAGCGCGAGTCCCAGGCCCTGGAGACCCTCGAAGGCGGCGATCTGGGCCCAGAGCAGACGGGTCTGGTCATCGCCCACTTCGGTGTTCAGGTGGAAGTCGAGGCACTGGAAGGCGAGCACGCCGGTCAGGTCTGCCGTTGCTATCTTAGGGCCAACCTGCCCTCGCTGGTCACCGGCGACAAGGTGGTCTGGCGCGCCGGCAACCAAGGCATCGGGGTCATCGTCGCGCAGCTGCCGCGCAGCACCGAACTGTGCCGTCCCGACAGCCGCGGGCAGCTCAAGCCGGTCGCGGCCAACGTCGATCTGATCGTCATCGTGTTCGCGCCCATGCCCGAACCCCATGCCAACCTGATCGACCGCTACCTGGTGGCCGCCGAACACGCCGGCATCCATCCCCTGTTGCTGCTGAACAAGGCCGACCTGATCGACGAGCAGAACGCGCCCGCGCTCAACGCGCTGCTGGCGGTCTATCGGCAGTTGGGTTATCCGTTGCTGGAAGTATCGGCGCATCAAGGCGATGGCATGCAGCAGTTGCAGGCACGTCTGGACGGCCATATCAGCGTGTTCGTCGGTCAGTCGGGGGTGGGCAAGTCGTCGTTGGTCAACAGCCTGCTGCCCGAAGTGCAGGCGCGGGTGGGTGCGCTGTCGGAATGGTCCGGCCAGGGCACGCACACCACCACTACCGCGCGCTTGTTTCACTTCCCGGGCGGCGGCGAATTGATCGACTCACCCGGTATCCGCGAATTCGGCCTGGGCCACGTCAGCCGGGCGGATGTCGAGGCCGGCTTCATCGAGTTCGCCGACCTGCTGGGCACCTGCCGTTTCCGCGACTGCAAGCACGACCGCGAACCGGGTTGCGCCCTGCTCGGGGCGTTGGAAGATGGCCGGGTGCAGCAACAGCGCATGAACAGCTACCGCTCGATCATCGCCAGCCTGACCCAGGACACCTACTGACCGGTCGTGTCCTGCGGCCCCAGCGCCTGGACGATGTAGTCCACGAAGGCGCGCAGTTTCGGCGAACGGTAGCGCGCCTGTGGATAAAGCAGGTGCATGGGTCTGCCGGGCAGTGCGTATCGAGCCAGCACCTGGACCAGCTTGCCCTCTTCCAGGTCGCGGCGCACCAGCACATCAGGGAGCATGACCAGGCCCATGCCCGCCAGGGCGGCCTGACGCAGTCCCGCGCTGCTGTTGGTGACCAGTCGCCCTTGCACCTCGACGCCAATCGATCCATCCGGCCCCTGCATGGACCAGCGTTTCTGCGTCCCGCGCCACTCATCGCCCGGGTTGTACATGAATTGCAGGCACTCATGCGCAGTCAACTCCTCGGGATCGCAAGGCGTGCCATGGCGACGCAAGTAGTCCGGGGACGCACAGATACTCAATCGATAGTCGTCCAGCGGACGGGCGATCAAGGTCGAGGGTTCGAGATTGCCCAGCCGTAGTGCGGCGTCGAACTGACCGTCGAGCATGTCGTGTACCTGGTCACTGAGGCTGAGACTGACACTGATCTGTGGATAACGCTGGAGAAATCCCGCCAGTGCAGGGGTCAGGCACTCGGCGCCGAAGGTCGGTGGCGCAGTGATGCGTAACAGTCCCTGCGCGGTGCCTTGGGCGCGTTCGGCCCAGCGCTCCGAATCGGCGACCAGCCCCAGCACCTCAAGACAACGCTGATAGTAGGCCTGCCCGGCGTCGGTCACCTGCTGGCGGCGCGTGGTGCGCAGCAACAGGCTCACACCCAGACGCCGCTCCAGTGCCTGCAAGTGGTTGCTGACCATGGTCGTGGACAGATCGCACGCCTTGGCCGCTGCAGTCATGGTGCCCAGCTCCACCACTTTTACGTACACCTGCATCGCCTGGAACAGGTCCATTATCAACTCCGGGTGAAAGGTGCATCCAGCTTAACGCCATTTATCCACCTGGGGTTGAAAGGAATACTGCGCATTCATTTTACCGCCGAGACTTCCATGATGAGCGCAAGCCACCTGATGCCCACCTATCAACCGTTGCCGCTGACGTTCAGCCATGGTCGCGGCACTCGCCTGTGGGATATCGCCGGTCGCGAGTACCTCGATGCGCTGGCCGGGGTGGCGGTGACCAACGTGGGGCATAGCCATCCGGAGGTGGTGGCCGCCATCGTCGAGCAGGCCGGGCTGTTGCTGCACACCTCCAACCTGTACGCCATCGACTGGCAACAGCGGCTGGGCGCGAAGCTGGCCGAGAAGTCCGGGCTCGCCTTGGCGTTCTTCAACAATTCCGGCGCGGAGGCGAACGAGACCGCGTTGAAGCTGGCCCGTCTGCACGGCCATAGCCGCGGTATCGCCAAGCCCCTGGTGGTGGTCATGGACAACGCCTTTCACGGCCGCACCCTGGCCACCCTGGCGGCCAGTGACGGCGCGCACCTGAGCGCCGGCCTGGGCCAACTGCCTGGAGACTGCATCAGGATTCCCTTCGGCGACCTGGATGCGCTGGCCACTGTCACCCAGGCGTTCGGCCAGCGCATCGCGGCGGTGCTGCTCGAGCCGATCCAGGGCGAAAGCGGTGTGCACGTCGCCTCGACATCCTACCTGCGGGCCCTGCGCGAGCATTGCGACAGCCACGGCTGGTTGTTGATGCTCGATGAGATTCAGACCGGCATCGGCCGCACTGGTCAGTGGTTTGCCTACCAGCATGCCGACATCCAGCCCGATGTGGTCACTCTGGCCAAGGCCTTGGCCAATGGCATTCCGATCGGTGCCTGTCTGGCCACCGCGACCGTGGGCCGCCTGTTCCAGCCCGGAGGCCATGGCAGCACCTTTGGCGGCAACCCCCTGGCGTGCCGGGTCGGTTGTACGGTGCTCGACATCATCGAGCGCGAGCAACTGCTGGATAACGCCGCGCGCCAGGGGCACGCGCTGCTCGAACAGCTGCGTAGCGAAGTGGGAAGCATGCCTGCCGTCAAAGCCGTCCGGGGCCTGGGCCTGATGATCGGTGTGGAGCTGGACCGGCCCTGCCGCGAACTGATGCAGCGGGCCGCAGAAGAGCATGGCCTGCTGATCAACGTGACCCGGGGCACCACCATTCGGCTGCTGCCACCCCTGACCCTGAACCGTGCCGAAGTGGAGCGCATCGTCGGCACCGTGCGTGCGCTGGTGCAGAAGCTATAGGCTTCGTCTGTAAGGATAATTACCGGCAGCAGTAGGGCTTGTCTCTTTTCGATGACATCCCTTGCCGCTTAAACGGCATTGAACAATCTTTCAGCCTTCAACACCCACGATGAAGGCTTTCCATGTCCCACCTGCCCGTTGCTTGCCTGCGACTTGCTCAATTCATTGCCGGCGGACCTGGGCGATGAGCGTGTTCATTGGCTATCGACATGCCGATCTGCCCCAGGCCTTGCGGGTCAGGAAATACTTGCGCAGGGCCGGGATCGAGGTGGGCATGGACGTGATGGACTTCGATTCGTTGACCACGCTGCACGTCACCGAAACGCTCACTGCGCACATCCGCGACTGCACCCATGTGATCCTGATGATCTCGCACTGCAGCGCGCGGCGCTGGTGGATACCGTTCTGCATTGGCGAGGTCACCTCGTGGGACCGGCGCCTGTGCCTGTATCGGCTGGGCGATCAGCCACTGCCCGAATACCTGGCGCATTGGCCGACCCTGACGCGCCCGCAGCAATTGGACTTCCTCATCGAGGCCTATCACCGCGAAGCGGCCATGCGCCTGCCGGCCGGCCAGCGCGAGACGCCGCTGCCGGTGCAAGCGCGAGATATCCACAGGGGCCTGCGCGAACGCATTGGCCGGGGTTTCTAACGGCTTTTCGTCTCAGGGCGCAGGCTTGCCCGGCTCGACGAGCTTGGCCGAGCCGTCTTCGAACAGGTTCAGGCGCTGCCGCAGTTCGCGCGGCTGCACCGGTGCGCTGGGGTCGCCGATCGAAGCGCCTGGTGGCGCAGCACCGGGTGCCGTACCGGGCTTGGGCGCTTCCAATGCCGGCTGATCACCTTCGATGTCGCGCTGGGCCTTTTTGGTCAGCACCACGATGTCGATGCGGCGATTGATGGAGTTCAGCGGATCCTTGCGGTCGAACAGCGACGATGAACCATAGCCGACCACGCGAGCGATCTGATCCTCCGGATAGCTGCCCGCCACCAGGGCCCGACGCGCGGCATTGGCGCGGTTGGAGGAGAGCTCCCAGTTGCCGAAGCCGCCCGCCGCACTGCCGGCGTAGGGCTTGGCATCGGTATGGCCGCTGATACTGATCTTGTTCGGCACCGCCTTGATGGTGTCGGCCATGGCCAGCAGGATGTCCTCGAAATAAGGCTTGAGCCGCGCACTGCCCAAGTCGAACATCGGCCGGTTCTCGGCATCGGTGATCTGGATACGCAAGCCGTCCTGCGTGATTTCGAAAAGGATCTGGTCCTTGAATTTCTGCAGCTGGGGATTTTCGTCGACCTTGTTCTGCAGCTCCTGCAACAGCAGTTCCAGGCGTTCCTTTTCAACCTGTTCGGCTATTTGCTGGGCCTGTTCGGCTTCCACCTGATTCGAGGTTTCCGGCTTGGGCGGCGAGACCTCGACGTCCGGATTCAGGGTTTTCTCGGGCGAGAGCTGCGGAGAGCCGCCCAGGTCGATGACATAGGGCGTGCCGCTTTCGGAGAAGCCGATCGGGTCCTTGAAGTAACCGGCAATGGCGATCTTCTGCTCGGGTGTGGCGTTGGACAACAGCCAGAGCACCAGGAAAAACGCCATCATCGCCGTCGCGAAGTCGGCGAAAGCGATCTTCCAGGCGCCACCGTGGTGGCCGCCGCCAAAGCGCTTGACCCGCTTGACGATGATAGGCTGGTTGTTTTCCATGACTCAGCGACCGCGTACGGCTTGTTCGAGTTCGGCGAAGCTTGGGCGGTGCGCCGGGTACAGCACCTTGCGCCCGAACTCCACGGCCAGCGACGGCGGCATGCCAGACGCCGAAGCCACCAGCGACGCCTTGATGGCTTCGTAGACGTTCAGCTCTTCCTTGGCATCGTGGCCCAGGCAGGTCGCCAGCGGGCCGAAGAAACCGTAGGCCGCCAGGATCCCCAGGAAGGTACCGACCAGTGCAGCGCCGACGTGACCACCGATCGCCGCCTTGTCGCCGTCACCCAGCGACGCCATGGTCACCACGATGCCCAATACCGCCGCAACGATACCGAAACCGGGCAGCGCATCGGCGATACCGGTCACAGCGTGGGACGGATGCTCGAGCTCTTCCTTCATGCTCAGCAGCTCCATGTCGAACAGGCCTTCGAGTTCGTGCGGCGCCATGTTGCCCGACGACATGATGCGCAGGTAATCGCAGATGAACGCGATCATCTGCTCGTCCTTGAGGATGGTGGGGTACTTGGCGAAGATCGGGCTGGCGGCGACGTCTTCGATGTCGGCCTCGATGGACATCATGCCCTCGCGACGACTCTTGTTGAGAATCTCGAACAGCAGGCTCAGCACTTCCAGATAGTAGGCATGGCTGAAGCGCGACTTGAACATCTTCAAAGACTTCTTCAGCACGATCATGGTGGTGCTGCCGGGGTTGGCCTGCAGAAACGCGCCCAAGGCCGCACCGCCGATGATCATGACCTCGAAGGGTTGGACCAGGGCGGCCAATTGACCATGTGAAAGAACGTATCCGCCCAGCACGCTCGCGAACACGACAATGATGCCAATGATTTTAGCCATGGATAAAAAACACTTCAGAAGTCGGGTTCAAGGACGAAAAAGGTGGTGTGGAATCTGTTGTTCTCCTTATCGGCAGAACTGCGCCAGACTATAGGCAGCGGTTTTCAAAAGCCAGTTTGGTCCGTTCGTGTAGTCGGCCTGCATTCAGGCATGCATCAGGATAAGCATAGTGTCCAACGCCAAGCCCCAAACTCTAGACACCTGGCTCGCACTGCTCGACGGCGTGCGTCTGCCCATTCCCAAGCTGTACCACGACAAGGTTCGCGCTGCGATCAAGGATCGACGCCGTTCGCTGCGCGACATCGCCGACCTGATGCAACACAGTCCGGCGCTGGTCCTGAGCGTGATGCGCGAGGCCAACCGGCATGCCAGCAACAGCCTGGCGGAGCCGGCGGAAAGCCTTGAAGTGGCACTGAACCGGCTGGGCCTGTCGCGGGCCGAAGAGTTGCTGATGCGCCTGCCGGCCCAGGAGCCGCAGCAGATGCCCCTGACCTTGCGCCAACTGCAGATGATCAGCCAGCATGCCAGCCAGCAGGCCAATGGTCTGTTCGCCGCAAGGCTGGCGCGGCTGTGGCAGGAAATCCACTGGGGCAGCCTGCTGTTTCTTTCGCCGCTGTGGCCGTTGGCGGCGACCTACCCCGAGCTGCTCGATGAATGGCAGCGGCGCGTCACCGGTGAAGGCGAAGCGGCGGCCAAGGTCGAGCAGGAGCTGTTCGGTGTGCCGTTGCTGGTGCTGTGTCAGGCACTGGCGCAGAAATGGCGCCTGCCCGCCTGGGTGCTGCATGGCTATCGGCTGCTGCTGGCGGAACGTCGGGCGCTGGTGCAAGCGCTGCACATTGCCCGCGACAATCAGCATCGCTTGCGCCAGCAACAGCAGTTGGACGACGAGCCGGCGTTGCGGCGCTGGTTGAACCAGCCCGCCAACACCATTCTGATGGCCAACGGCCTGGCCCTGGCTGCGCAACAGGGCTGGTTCACACCCCACCTGCAGCGCTGGCAGTACCTGAGCTGCCTGTACCTGCAAGTGCCGCTGGAACAGGTTCAGCAGCAGGTCCATCAACACGCGGTGCACAGTGCGCGGGTGCACTGCGCCGCCGACCTGTGGCATCCGGCACGCAACCTGCTGTGGCCGCCACCACACAAGGGTCCGGCGCCCGACACCGATCCAGCCCCGGCACCGAGCGAAGAGGCGCTGGCGCACTGGCGGCAACTGTGTACGCAACTGCTGACCACGCCGACCCCGTTCAACAATGCCTTGCACCTGACCACTTGCGCGCGCGATGCCCTGCTGGCATGCGGCATGCAGCGCGTGCTGCTGCTGATGGTCGACCGCAATCACGGCAGCCTGCGCGTGCACCAGAGCGCCGGGCTGCCCAAGGAAGTCGCGGCGCTGAGCCTGGGCATCGAGCACAACGGCCTGCTGCAGCGACTGCTCGCGCAACCGACCCAACTGCGCATGGGCACCGCCAACAGCGCGCAGTTGCAGGCCCTGTTGCCGGCGACCCTGCGCGCGCTGTTCCGCGGTGAGCACCTGCTGCTGCGCTCGCTGGGTGTCGATGGGCGAGTGCATACACTGCTGGTGGCCGACCAGGGCGGGCGCCCGTTCTCCGAGATCAGCGTGCAGGGCTTCGGCAAGAGCGCGCAGTGCATCGAGCGCGCCCTGGACACCTTTACCAACCGCAGCCGCTGAGGCTTGCGCTACAATCGCCGTTCCGTTTCGTCTGGAGACCCGAATGCCTGACTTTTCCGGCCTGCCCCTGGTGATCGAGCCCGATGAGCTGAACGCCCGGCTCGATGCCGCCAACCTGATCGTGGTCGACTTGACCAGCGCAGCACGCTACGCGTCCGGGCACATTCGCGGGGCGCATTTCGTCGATCCCAAGCGTACCCAGCTGGGCCAGCCGCCGGCGCCGGGGCTGCTGCCTGGATTGTCGTCCCTGGAACAGCTGTTCGGCGAGCTGGGGCATACGCCCCAGGCGACATACGTGGTCTACGACGACGAAGGCGGCGGCTGGGCCGGACGCTTCATCTGGCTGCTCGACGTCATCGGCCATGAACGCTATCACTACCTCGACGGCGGCATCCTGGCCTGGGAGGCCGCCGGCCTGCCGCTGAGCCAGGATACACCGACCAGCGCAGGCGGCCCGGTAGCGCTCACCCTGCACCACGAGCCCATCGCCACCCGCGAGTATCTGCAGAGCCGTCTGGGCGCCGCCGACCTGGCCATCTGGGATGCCCGCGGCCCGCTGGAATACACCGGTGAAAAGGTGCTGGCAGCCAAGGCAGGGCACATTCCCGGCGCAATCAACCTGGAGTGGACCGCGGCCATGGATCCGGCGCGTCAGTTGCGCATTCGCAGCGACGTCGCACCGCTGCTCGATGGCCTGGGTATCACCGCCGACAAGGAAATCATCACGCACTGCCAGACACATCACCGCTCTGGTTTCACCTATCTGGTGGCCAAGGCGCTGGGCTATCCACGCGTCAAGGGCTATGCCGGTTCCTGGGGCGAATGGGGCAACCACCCCGACACCCCTATCGAAGTTTAAGGACACTCAATGAAAGATCGCTTGTTCATCATCAGTCAGTACCTGCTGCCCCATCACCTGCTCTCGCGCCTGGCCGGCTGTGTGGCCGAATGTCGTTCGCGCTGGTTCAAGGATGCGTTCACCCGCTGGTTCGCCAAGCGCTACGATGTCGACATGTCCCTGGCCGAGGTCGAGGACCTGAGCGCCTACGAGAATTTCAACGCGTTCTTCACCCGCGCCCTGAAACCCGACGCACGCCCACTGGACCCAACGCCCGGTGCGATCCTCTCCCCAGCCGACGGAGCCGTCAGTCAGCTGGGTACCATCGAACACGGCCGCATCTTCCAGGCCAAGGGCCACAGCTTCAGCGTGCTCGAACTGCTGGGCGGCGATCCTGCCAACGCAGCGCCCTTCATGGGGGGCAAGTTCGCCACCATCTACCTGTCGCCACGTGACTACCATCGAGTGCACATGCCGCTGGCCGGCACCCTGCGCGAAATGATCTACGTGCCAGGGCGTATCTTCTCGGTCAACCAGACCACCGCCGAGAACGTCCCCGAGCTGTTCGCGCGCAACGAGCGCGTGGTGTGCATCTTCGACACCGAGCGCGGGCCGATGGCCATGGTGCTGGTGGGCGCGATGATCGTCGCCTCGATCGAAACCGTCTGGGCCGGTCTGGTAACGCCGCCCAAGCGCGAACTCAAGACCTTTCGCTACGACGAGGCGGCACGGGCGCCGATCCATCTGGAAAAAGGCGCCGAGATGGGCCGTTTCAAACTGGGTTCGACCGTGGTCATGCTGTTCGGCCCGGAACAGGTCGAGTGGGCTCACCACCTGGCCAACCTGTCACCCGTGAACATGGGGCAAGGCCTGGGGCGCGCGGCCATTGCGCAGGACGTGGCGCCAGCGACACCTGCAACTGTTGTCTGATATCTGAGCCGCTTGCGGCTGGCACGGCGCAGCCTTGGCGACATCGAGGCTGCGACCGTTATCCAATGCTGTTAGAGTCTTCGCATACGGCCAAATGAATGGCCTGTCTTTCGTCATCGTTCACGCTGTCGCACGATGACCTGAGTCGAACCAGGAAACGACCGATGTCGCCACGCCCCCATCTGTTGTTGCGCGCTCCGACGCCATCGCAGTTGAGCCTGACCTTCTGCGAAGCGACCCCGCGCGACCTCAAACGCTGGATTGCCACGCTGCCCAAGGCCAATCTGGGGGAAACTGCCCGGTTGCTGTACCAGGGCCTGGGCGAGCTCAACCAACTGCTCACGCCCAGCGACAATCGCCTGCAACTGCTCGAGCTGCTCAGGCCCGAGGTCTATTTCGTCTGCAAGCATCTGGAACGACACTTCCTCAACCAGTCCATCGTGCTCGACGAACGGTCGCGCAAGGTCGCCAACCTGTGCCAGGCCCTGCAGAACCATCTGGCGATCGGTTACAAGCAGATCGTGCTGCGTATTTCCGCAACCGCTACCAAGGATCGTGTTGCCAAGGAGCGGGCCATCCTTCTGGCCACCGCTGCACAGCGTGCCCTGCACTGCCTGAACGGGCCTGTGTTGCGCGCCAGTCTGCTGTACTGTCCGGTGCCCGATGGGGTGTGGCTGGAGTTGCACCAGTTGTATCAGGCAGCCCTGGCGCATCAGTTGCAGAATCTTTCCATCAACGATCCGTTGATTCCTCCAGGCCGTAGCTCGACCGTTCAGCAAAGCTACGCGGCCTCGTTGCTGCTGGGCAGCTCTCGCTGCAACCAGATGCGTCAACAGGCGATCCTGCGTCTGGCCGAAGTGCTGGATGCGTGGAGCCCACTGGTCCGTGTGCAGCCGGCCAGCCTGGCTTCGAGCCTGTTCGCCATAGCGCCCGGTGAAGACAGCGGGCCCCGCTACAAGACCCTGTATGGCGACGACCAACTGCCGCACCTGATCGGGCTCGACCCGAGCGACCTGGTTCAGGCCATCAAGGCCTACCTGGACTTGCCGGTCGAGCAGCGCGCGCAGTCGCGCCTGATCCCCAGCAACTTCAGTATCGATCTGCTCCAGCACGTAGCCGCGGCCTGGGGCGATGTGGCGGAACGCACTTTTACCCGAACGCCCGGCCAAGGCAACCTGAGTCTGTGCATTGGCATGAGCGCGCTGCATTACTACATTGGCGGCGAGCGCTCCTTCAGCGAGATCCTCAAGCGCCCTGGCCCTTCGCAGAGCGCACAGTTCGTACCAGGCGCTGCCACGCAATCGTGGAGCAGGCCGACCGAGGGCGATCGCCACGGCGACTACGAGGAGATCCAGTACGACCTGCCGCGCGGCGACGGCAGCAGCGCTGGCAGTGCCTCCAATCACGATCAGCACTTCCCGACCTATGCCCTGCAGATCGTCAATCACAGCCCCGGTGGCTACTGCCTGGCGTGGCCCAAGGAGGTTCCGCCGCAACTGCAGGCCGGTGAGATGGTCGGCATCCAGGACACTCAGGCCCAGGGCTGGAGCGTGGCCGTGGTGCGCTGGATTCGGCAGGTGCGCAGTGGCGGCACGCAGATGGGCATCGAGCTGGTGGCACCGCACGCCCAGCCGTGCGGCCTGCAATTGGTGCGCGTCAGCGAGCAGAACAGCCAGTTCCTGCGCGGCCTGCTGCTACCGGAGATACGCGCCATCGACATTCCTGCCTCCCTGCTCGCCCCGCGCATGCCTTTTCAGGAAGGCAACAAGGTCATCATCAACAACCAGGGTGAGGAACAGCCTGCGGGCCTGGGCACGCGAATGGCCGGCACCGGCAGTTTCAATCAGTTCGAATACCACCTGCTGGAAGTGGCCAAACCAACGTCGACCGGTGCCGAAGATGTTGCGCCCGAAGAAGACTTCGCTTCGCTCTGGAAAGATCTGTAGACGAATCGCTGCTCAGTCGCGGCGACCGAGCAGGTACAGCACCGCATCCAGCCCCAGCACACTGATGGCCTGACGCGCCGACTGGCGGACCAGCGGCTTGGCACGGAACGCCACGCCCAGCCCTGCAATGGCCAGCATGGCCAGGTCGTTGGCCCCGTCACCCACTGCGATGGTTTCCCTTAAGTCGATACCGTGCTCACGGGCCAACTGCTGCAGCAGGTCGGCTTTGCGTTGGGCGTCGACGATAGGCTCGACCGCCACTCCGGTGCATTTACCGTCGACCACCTGCAGTTCGTTGGCGAAGACATAAGTGATGCCCAGACGCTTCTGCAACTGCTTGGCGAAATAGGTGAAGCCGCCGGACAGAATGGCGGTTTTCACCCCCATGCGATTGAGTTCGGCGAACAGGCGCTCCGCGCCTTCGCTCAGGCGCAGTTGCGCACCGATGTCATCGAGTACCGCAACGTCGAGGCCGTCGAGCAACGCCAGGCGGGCCTTGAAGCTGGCGCGAAAATCGATATCGCCGCGCATGGCCTGTTCGGTGATCGCCGCGACACGCTCGCCGATGCCGGCCGCCTTGGCCAGTTCGTCGATCACCTCGGCTTCGATCAGTGTCGAATCCATGTCGAACACAGCCAGGCGCGGATGGCGGCGCTGTGCCGACTCGGGCTGGTAGACGATGTCCAGACCCAGCGCGGCGCTGAGTTCGAGTACTTGGGCACGCAATGGCAGTGGCTGCTCCAACGGGCCATGCAGGCACAGCTCGAAACAGGCATTGCCACCCGTGGCCGCTGACAGGCGCTCCAGGCTCGAAAGCGACAAGCCATGCTCGGCCAGCAGCGTGATCACCTGCCGCAGCGCCGGGTAGCCGACCTGGCGCCCCATCACGCTGACCACGTGGTCTGCCGGCTCAGCGTGCTGGGCGGTGCTGAAGGTGGTCTCGGCGGTCAGGGCGTCGCCCAGTGCATCGACGATGCCCGACTGCTCCTGAGCGGTGATGTTGATCAGGACGATTTCGCGCAAGAGGCACCCCGTTTCATGAAAAAAAACGCATTCTAACCACTTTCAGTGACCATCGGGCACAGGCAGCGCTTTGCCGCTCGGAGGGCGGTCGTTATACTGCGCGCCAACTTCACGGACAAAGAGCCGCGCTCAGTGAACCGGCCTACGCCAGTCAAAACCGACAACTTCTTCCTGCTGATCTTCCGAGCCGTGCGCCACCGTCGAGTGCCGCTGGCTTTGCGCATCGCGTTCACCAACATCGTGCTGGTTGCCATCGCCTTGGTGATCTACGCCTGCGTGATGGGTCTGCAGTTCAAGCAGGCCATGCACGAGCAAGCCGATGCGGTGGGCCAGAGCCTGACCACGCAGACGGCCACGTCCGCCACCGAGCTGCTGGTGTCCAACGACATCCTCAGCCTCAACGTGCTGCTCAACAACCTGGTGAAAAACCCACTGGTGGCACACGCGGCGATCTTCAGCCCGGACAACCGCATCCTTGCCGAAGCCGGCCAGCGCCCCAAAAGTGGCCTGCTTGGGCAAAGCCAGGGGCTGTACGAGACCAAGATCAACTTCCAGGACGCCCTGGCCGGACAGCTTCGCATCAGCCTGGACATGAATCAGTTCCAGCAGCCGCTGACCATCAGCCTGCAGAGCATGGGCGTGCTGGCCGGGATCCTGCTGGTGCTTGCGTTGGCGCTGAGCCTGCGCCTGGGTCGCTACATCTCGACGCCGCTGCTGCAGTTGCGGGTCTGGCTGCGCAACCCCGACGAGTACACGCCGGCGACCCAGCGCACCGACGAGATCGGCGATCTGGCGCGCCAGCTGCACGCGCAGTTGGCTCCAGAGCCCCGTGAGCCCGAAGTCGAACCCGACGACATCGACGAAGACGATGAGCCGCAGCCAGCCTTGCCCGTGCGCACCGCCAGCAAGCCCGGCCCATTCCCGCCGTTGGCCGCAAAGCCAGCGAAACCGGTCATGCGTCAGATCCAGGCCGACGAGGACGAGGAAGACTTCGGCGACGATCCGTTCGCGGATCTGCGCGAAACTCCGGTGGCGGTGATCAAACAACCCGTCACTGCCGTGGCCAAGGTGCACACCGACAGCGCCGTGCTGGCGGTGCAGCTGGGTGCTCAGGAACAACTGCGGCGCCTGCCCAAGGCTCGCCTGGCAGAGTTGCTGGAGCGCTACCACGACTGCCTGCAGCAGGCCGCCTCGCTCTATGAGAGCGAAGTGCACATGCTCCAGGATGGCAGCACCTTGATGCTGTTCCACAGCGAAACCAGCGGCGATGACTACCTGACCAATGCGATCTGCTGTGGCGAACTGTTGCGCGCCCTGGGTCATGCCTTGCAGATCCAGGTCGCCGACAGCGGTATCACCCTGCAATTGCAGTTGGGTCTGGTGCTCAGCGACGAGGTCCATGGCCTGAACTCCATCGACCTGCTGCTGACCGAATCGGCGCAGGATGCACTGGCGCTCTCGCAGCACAGCCGCAACCTGTTGCTGGTGGTACGCGAGATCGGCGAAGACCCGCTGATCCGCCAGCGCGCGCGCATCCGCTCGATCGCCAGCCCCGAAGGCGCCTGCTGCGTCGAACGCCTGCTGGAGCCCTACCCGTCGCTGCTGGAACGGCAGTTGGCACGCATCGGCTGACTGGCTGATCACTGCGCAACAAAAAAAGCCCGCACTGGATGCGGGCTTTTTGTTGGGTGTCGCTCTAGAAGCGGAACACTTCCAGGTCGGTACGGATGGGGGTAGCCAGCGGAATCTGTGGTTTTTCTTCTTCCCGGCGCACCTGCGCCGGCGCTGGCTTGCGCTCTTCGATCAGTGCGGGCTGGTTGGCCAGCGGTTTGAGCGCCGCGGTCAACTGTGCAGCCAGACGCTGCAACAGCACCCCTTGCGCCTGGACTTGAGCGGCGGTGCCGCCGTCGTGCTTTTCTTCGAGGTGAACGATGCGGTTGTCGCGCACTTGTCCGCGACGGTCCAGGACGCGCCACTGGGCATCCAGGATCGCAGGCTGTCGGCTGCCTGAATCGAGCCGGGTGATCGACAGCAGCACCTGAGCATCGGGCGTGAAGTTGGCGGGCGTAGGCGCCAGTACCACGCGCTGGCTGTCCAGGCGCCAGGCCATCTGGCGCAGCAGCAGTTGGTCGATGTCGGCGGAAAGGCTGCCGGCCCAGCGGCCATCGGTGGACGCTCTCAGGCTACCGTCGGCCTGGCGCTGCAGCAGCGTTTCGCGCTGCAGGTAGTCGGCCACCGACACCGGCCCCAGCAGCACGGCCATGCCGCGGCTTTCCTTGGGCAGGCCGGGGTTGCCGCTGTCGAGCTGGTACAAGGCCACGGGTTGATGCGTGCTGCATCCGGCCAGTCCCAGCACGCCGCCGAGCAATAAAATCACGGGAAGACGCAACAGTTTCATCATTTCATCCAGGCGGCTGCCACACGGCAACCGCAGCAATACTTGACCGAGTCGTCTGGGCGCTGCCGCTTGGCGGCGCCGCGAAAGGGCCTATCATCCGTGAATCCGCGCCCTGACTCCAGTGCTTGCGTCGAACGGCAGCCATGCCGCCGTCCGCACGCGGTTGGCAGTCAGGGGTTTTCCACGACCAGAGCGTCGACGCGCTGGAAACCGCGAGGCAGCTTGTTGCCGCGGCGGCCACGCTCGCCACGGTAGTGCTCCAGGTCGTCGGGCTTGAGCGACAGCGTGCGTTTGCCCGCCTGCAGAACCAGGGTCGAGCCTTCGGCAACGACCGCTAGATCGGTGACGAATTCTTCACGGCTGGCCACTCGATCACCGGGAATGCCGATGATCTTGTTGCCCTTGCCCTTGCCCAACTGCGGCAGGTCGCTGATCTTGAACACCAGCAGGCGTCCTTCGGTGGTCACGGCGGCCAGCCAGTTCTGCTCACGGTCCGGCACGGCGCGGGGGTTGATCACCTTGGCGCCCTTGGGCAGGCTGAGCAGCGCCTTGCCGGCCTTGTTCTTGGCTTGCAGGTCTTCGCCCTTGACCACGAAACCGTAGCCGGCGTCCGACGCGATGACATACAGCGCGTCGTCGTCGGGCAGCATCACGCATTCGAACGTCGCACCCGGTGGCGGCGTCAGGCGGCCTGTCAGCGGCTCGCCCTGGCCACGGGCCGAGGGCAGCGTATGGGCAGCCACCGAGTAGCTGCGCCCGGTGGAGTCGATGAACACCGCGAACTGATTCGAGCGCCCGGTGGCTGCCGTCTTGTAGCCGTCACCGGCCTTGTAGGACAGCCCGGTGGCATCGATGTCGTGACCTTTGCCACAGCGCACCCAGCCCTTCTCGGACAGCACTACCGTCACTGGCTCGGTGGGCATCAGCTCGTTTTCCGACAGCGCACGGGCTTCGCTGCGCGCCACGATCGGCGAGCGGCGAGCGTCGCCATAGGTTTCGGCGTCCTTGATCAGCTCGGCACGCACCAGTTTCTTCAGCTTGGCCTCGCTGCCCAAAAGGGCCTGCAGCTTGGCGCGTTCCTTGGCCAGTTCTTCCTGTTCGCCACGGATCTTCATTTCTTCCAGACGCGCGAGCTGGCGCAGGCGCGTATCGAGAATGTAGTCGGCCTGGATCTCGGTCAGCGCGAAACGCTCGATCAGGCGTGCCTTGGGATGGTCCTCTGTGCGGATGATGTGGATCACTTCGTCCAGGTTGAGGAAGGCAATCAGCAAGCCGTCCAACAGGTGCAGGCGGCGCTCAACCTTGTCCAGGCGGAACTGCAGGCGGCGGCGCACGGTGTTGACGCGGAACTCCAGCCACTCGACCAGCAACGCGCGCAGGTTCTTCAGCTGCGGGCGGCCGTCGAGGCCGATGATGTTGACGTTGACCCGGTAGGTCGACTCCAGATCCGTGGTGGCGAACAGATGCTGCATCAGTTCGTCGACTTCTACCCGATTGGAGCGTGGAATGATGACGATGCGGCACGGGTGCTCGTGGTCGGATTCGTCACGCAGGTCGGCCACCATCGGCAGCTTCTTGGCCTGCATCTGCGCAGCGATCTGCTCCAGCACCTTGGCACCGGACACCTGGTGCGGCAGAGCGGTGACGACCACGTCGCCGTCTTCCAGACGATACACCGCGCGCATGCGCACCGAACCGCGGCCGGTCTGGTAGATCTTCAGCAGTTCGGCACGCGGCGTGATGATTTCCGCTTCGGTCGGGTAATCCGGACCCTGGATGTGCTCGCACAGCTGCTCGACCGTGGCCTTGGGCTCGTCGAGCAGGCGGACGCAGGCGCTGGCCACTTCGCGCAGGTTGTGCGGCGGCACGTCGGTGGCCATGCCCACGGCAATGCCGGTGGTGCCGTTGAGCAGGATGTTGGGCAAGCGCGCTGGCAGCACCGCAGGCTCGTCCAGGGTGCCGTCGAAGTTCGGCACCCAGTCCGCAGTGCCCTGGCCCAGCTCGGTGAGCAGCACTTCGGAATAGCGCGACAGGCGCGCTTCGGTGTAGCGCATGGCAGCGAAGGACTTGGGATCGTCCGGCGCCCCCCAGTTGCCCTGGCCATCGACCAGGGTGTAGCGATAGCTGAACGGCTGCGCCATCAACACCATGGCCTCGTAGCAGGCCGAGTCGCCATGGGGATGGAATTTGCCGAGCACGTCACCCACGGTGCGCGCGGATTTCTTGTGCTTGGCGTCGGCGTCGAGCCCCAACTCGCTCATGGCATAGACGATGCGTCGCTGGACCGGCTTGAGGCCATCGCCGATGTGCGGCAAGGCGCGGTCCATGATCACGTACATGGAGTAGTTGAGGTAGGCCTGTTCGGTGAAGTCAGCCAGGGACCGGCGTTCTACGCCGTCGAGACTGAGATCGAGGGAGTCGCTCATGCAAGCCTCATCGTTTCGTGGTCTGGCGCAGCAGCAAGTTGCCGCCGCGCTGAGTGAATTCAAGTTGTTTCAGAGCGCTCATGCCCAGCAGCACCTGGTTGCCTTCGAAGCCCGGCACCACGAGGGCGCGGACATTGCTCAGGCGGATGTCGCCCAGCTGCAGGCTGGCGATCTCGGTGCGGTAGCCTTGGGTCTTGCCGTTGGCGGTGGTGAGCAGCACCGGCGCCCCGCGCGTCAATTCAAGCTTGCGCGCCACGGCTTCGGGCATCGCCACATCGGTGGCGCCGGTGTCGAGCATGAACTGCACCGGCTGGCCGTTGATGAAGCCGCCACTGACGAAGTGTCCCTGGCCATTGCCGGCCAGCTGCACTTCCACATAGCCGTCGCCGTGCTGGGACACCGGCACGGCATTGGGATTTTCCCGACGCTGTTCCCAGTCGCCGAAGAACTGCGTGGCCAGGTACAACGCCGCGGCCCAGGCCAGCAGCATCAGCAGTTTGCCCGCCCGCTTGCCGGGTGCCGCCTGGCTCATGGTGCCGCACTCCAGCCACCGGCCGGGGCCGCGAAGCGCCAGACCACCGGACGGCGTTCGCCATCGGCGCGGGCCCATTGGTTGTTGTCGGTGCCGATCCAGGCGCCGTCGGCTTCCACGCTCAGCGCTTCGGTCAGGCCGTAGGGCGCATCATAGCGGCGCGCGGGCAACAGGGCTTCGGCGGCGAACGACCAGCAACGTTCCCGCTTCGCCGTATCGGCGTCTCGGCGGCAGATGCGGTAGGCATTGCGTTCCAGGGTGAACAGCTTGCCGTCGAAGTAGGCCAGGTCAGCGAAGTCGCGCGGCATGGTCCTGGTGCGAGGCACCTGCACCGGCAGCGTTTCCGCACCGCCTTCGGCGAGCAGCACGCAACGCCCCTCGCAGCTCCAGCTCACCGGCCGCTTGCGAACAGCCAACAGACCGCGCTGCTGACGTTCGGCGGCCAGCCACAGGCGGTCGCCGGCCGGGTTGACGGTCAGCCCTTCGAACAGGGCATTGAAGTGCAACAGCAAGTGGCTGGCGCGCGCCTGACTGACCAGCGTCGGATCCAGAGGCAACCATTTCGGCTCGCCTGACACGGGAATCTGCAAGACCGCGACGTGGGCTTCGCTGACCAGGTATTGGTTGCCTTGGGCATCACAGCTGATGCCTTCGAAATCCAGATCGCCGCCGCGCACGAAAGACGCGGCCCAACTGCTCATGCGCAGACGAGCGGGCAGCCCGCTGGGCGGGACCGGCGGTGCCTTGAACGTCACCGCCCTGGCCTGCCAGACGGGCGTCGAGGTATCGAGGCGATAGACCGTCCCGTCTTCGCGGTCGGACACGGCCCACAACGCCTTGCCGCACAGCGCCAGACCGGACAGATTGCCCGTGGGCATGCCATCGACCGCATGCTCGCCGATCAGGGTCAACTCGGGCACAGCGGGCTGCGCCGACGCCTCGGCCAGCGTCGGCAGGGCCAGGGCGAACAGGGCTGTCAGCAGCGCTGCGATCAAGCCAGCACCTCGGCCAGATTGCCCTTGGACTCGAGCCATGCCTTGCGGTCACCCGCACGTTTCTTGGCCAACAGCATGTCCATGATCTCGGTGGTGCCGGCGAAGTCGTCCAGGGTCAGTTGCACCAGGCGACGGGTGTTGGGGTCCATGGTGGTTTCGCGCAGCTGCGGTGGGTTCATCTCCCCCAGGCCCTTGAAGCGCGTGACCTGCGGCTTGCCGCGTTTCTTTTCGGCGACCAGGCGGTCGAGGATGCCATCGCGCTCGGCTTCGTCCAGGGCATAGAAGATCTCCTTGCCCAGGTCGATGCGGTACAGCGGCGGCATGGCGACATAGACGTGCCCGGCGTCCACCAGGGGACGGAAGTGCTGGACGAACAGCGCGCAGAGCAGGGTCGCGATGTGCAGGCCGTCGGAGTCGGCGTCGGCGAGGATGCACACCTTGCCGTAGCGCAGCTGGCTGATATCAGCGGCACCGGGATCGACCCCGATGGCTACGGCGATGTTGTGCACTTCCTGGCTGGCCAGGACCTCGCTGCCGTCCACTTCCCAGGTGTTGAGGATCTTGCCGCGCAACGGCAGGATCGCCTGGAATTCCTTGTCCCGCGCCTGTTTGGCCGAGCCACCTGCCGAGTCACCTTCGACCAGGAACAGCTCGGAGCGGGCCGGGTCCTGGCCGGCACAGTCGGCCAGCTTGCCGGGCAATGCCGGGCCTTGGGTGATGCGCTTGCGCTCGACTTTCTTGCTCGCCTTGAGGCGGCGCCCGGCGTTGCTGATCGCCAGCTCGGCCAGCTGCATGCCCAATTCAGGATGCGCGTTGAGCCACAGGCTGAAGGCGTCCTTGACCACGCCGGACACGAACGCTGCTGCCTCGCGCGAAGACAACCGCTCCTTGGTCTGGCCGGAGAACTGCGCATCCTGCATCTTCATCGACAGGACGAAGGCGATGCGCTCCCAGATGTCTTCGGGCGCCAGCTTCAGCCCGCGAGGCAGCAGGTTGCGGAACTCGCAGAACTCGCGCATGGCATCGAGCAAGCCCTGGCGCAGGCCGTTGACGTGGGTACCGCCCTGGGCCGTCGGAATCAGGTTGACGTAGCTTTCCTGAACGCTGTCGCCGCCTTCGGGCAACCACAGCAGCGCCCAGTCCACGGCTTCCTTGTTGCCCGCCAGGCTGCCGCAGAACGGCTCGTCCGGCAGACGGGCGAACTCGGTGACCGCATCGATCAGGTACGAACGCAGGCCGTCTTCATAATGCCACTCGACCTTCTCGCCGCTGCCCTTGTCCTCGAAGCTGACCAGCAGGCCGGGACAGAGCACCGCCTTGGCCTTGAGCACATGCTTGAGGCGGCTGACGGAAAACTTGGGCGAATCGAAGTATTTCGGGTCCGGAGCGAAGTACACGCTGGTGCCGGTGTTGCGCTTGCCGACCGTACCGATGACTTCCAGATCGGTGGCCTTGAAGCCATCGGCGAAGGTCATCTGATACTCGTTGCCGTCGCGCTTGACCCTGACCCGCACCTGATTGGACAGGGCGTTGACCACGGAGATACCGACCCCGTGCAGGCCGCCGGAGAACTGGTAGTTCTTGTTGGAGAACTTGCCGCCAGCGTGCAGTTTGGTGAGGATCAGCTCGACGCCGCTGACGCCTTCCTCCGGGTGAATGTCCACAGGCATGCCGCGGCCGTCGTCGGACACTTCCAGGGAGTGATCGGCGTGCAGGATGACCTGGATCGACCGTGCGTGGCCCGCCAGGGCTTCGTCGACACTGTTGTCGATGACTTCCTGGGCCAGGTGGTTGGGCCGACTGGTGTCGGTGTACATGCCCGGGCGCTTGCGCACCGGGTCGAGGCCCGAGAGGACTTCGATGGCGTCTGCGTTATAGGAGCTAGCGCTGGGATTGGCCATGGGGTCTCGTCGTCAGTCGTTCGTGAAATGAGTGGTCAAAGCTGGGCAAGGTCGATGCCATCCAGGCGCTCGCCGTCGATGCCGGCGAATGCCAGCAGCGCCGGCAACTTCTGCGCAAAGCCCTGGAAGCCGTGGTCGCCGCCGTTTTCGATGTGCACGCTGCAAGCTTGGTAGAAGGCCGCCGCTTGGCGATAGTCGAGGGTCTCGTCGCCGGTCTGCAGCCACACCTGAAGCCGCTCGCGGTCCGCAGGGGCCGGCACTTCCAGCTCGGCCAGTGCCGTGACGTGGTCGTGGGTCAGCTGCCAGCGCTCGCCCGTGTAATGGTTGGTCTGTTCGCCCAGGTAGCCATCGAACAGGCGGTGCGGGTTGACCACCGGGTTGATCAGCACTGCCTTGAGGCCAAAGCGCTGGGCCAGGTGTGTCGCATAGTAGCCGCCCAGTGAGCTTCCCACCAGCAAGGGTGCGTCGAGCTGCGCCAGTGCCGCTTCGAGTTGGGCGATGGCCTGGCGCGGATGGTGGTGCAAGGCGGGCGCGCGCAGTTGATCAGCCAGGCCGATGCGTTGCATCAGCGCGCTCAACTGGCGGGCTTTCTGCGAATCCGGCGAGCTGTTCAGACCATGAATGTAGAGGATCGAACCGGGCATGGGGGCCTCCGGGCATAGAGATGGCGCGCAGTTTACCTTGTCGGGGATGCTGTTGGGGTGTTGGTGCGTCGGTATATGGGCGGTGCGGCCTTCGTGAACAGAAGGCTTGCCGCCCGCTCCGCTCCGGCAAGCCACAATCCTGGCACGAAATTTTGTGGGAGCGGGCTCTGCCCGCGAAGGTCGCGCTACCGCCCCTGAATCAATAACCCGCAGCGTCCAGATCCGGGGTGAAGCTGAAGTCCGCCAGGCGCGAGACGCCGGTTTCGATCTGTCCGTCCGGCATCAGGCGAAGCCAGCGGTAGCCCGGGGCGCGGTCATCCAGGGCGAAGTCCTCGCTGCGCGGCAGGAACTGGATGCAGGTCGAGGGCGATGCCAACAGGCGCACGCCATGAGCCTGCCGGTCGATCTCCTGATGCACGTGCCCCCAGAGCACACCCCGCACTTGCGCAAAGCGGGCAAGCAGTTCGAACAGGGCATGCCGATTGCGCAGGCCGATGGGCTCCATCCAGGAACTGTCGATGGACACTGGATGATGGTGCAGACACACCAGGTGATGCTTGTGCGGTGCCTCGGCAAGCGACCGTTCGAGCAGCTGCAACTGCTCGTCGGCCAGATGACCCGCCGCCGAACCTGCGATGGCGGAATCGAGCAGCGTCACTCGCCAGGCACCGATGTCCACCACCGGCTCCAGCCACTGCGTACCCCGCGCGGCCTGCTGCATGACCGCCGGTTCGTCGTGATTGCCGGGCAGCCAGCGCATCGGCGCGGCAATTCCCGCTGTGGCCTGGGCAAACGCCTGGTAGGAAGCCAGCGTGCCGTCCTGAGACAGGTCGCCAGTGGCGACCAGCAAATCGATGTGCGGCTGTTCCAATTGCACCTGGCTGACGACCTGCGCCAGGCTCTGCCGGGTATTGAGGCCGAACATGGCTCCGTCGGCTTCGGCCACCAGGTGGCTGTCGGACAGCTGCACGAGCAGCACCGGGGCATCGACAGCGCGATCAGATGGGCTGGACAAGGCCGTCTCCAGGCAGGGGTTGATCGAGGAATTATGCGCAGCCTGGATGACGAGGGCAATGCAGGGTCCAGCGCCCGGGGCCGGTCGGCGCTCAGCGCACCGCTTCGTACTCGTGGCCGCAGGCCAGGCAGTGGCTGAGCCATTCGCCGAGGAAGAGGTTGAGCTGGGCCTTTTCGTCGGGTTGGTGCATGGCCTCGTTGGGATAGGGATAGACGCTGCGGAAACGACGGGCATGCTCGGCGCTGATGACCTCGGCCATGCGCGCATCGTGGTACACCTGCACTTCCATCTGCGGCACGGGCAGCCAGGGCAGGCTGTGTTCCTGGCGCACGCGCAGGGTGGTGGTGTACGGACAGGCCAGCAACACCTCGAGGGTCAGCACGCCGAGCATCTGGTCGGCCTGGGTCATGGCGATGCGGCGCGACAACTGCTGGCTGCGCATGTCCGGCAACAGCCGCATGAGTCGCGCATAATTGGCCTCGCAGGCGGCCTGCAAGCCGACCAGGTCGACGCGGTAGCGCTCGCGCAACGGACTCACGACCAAAGCCCCCTGACTTCGTCGCGGTTCAGCGCCAGCCATTGAATGGCGATGATCGCTGCCGCGTTGATGATCCGACCATCGCGCACGGCCTGCAGGGCATCGTCGAACGCCCAGACCTTGACGCGGATGTCCTCGCCCTCCTCCTCCAGCCCATGCAGGCCGCCCGCGCCTTCGCTGCTGCAGCGGCCCAGGTACAGATGCACGTATTCATCGCTGCCGCCGGGCGAGGGGAAGTACTTGGTGACTGGCCACAGCGCTTCGATCTGCAGCCCCGCTTCCTCGTCGGCTTCGCGATGGGCGACTTCCTCGGGCTGCTCGTCCTTGTCGATCAACCCGGCGACCATTTCGATCAGCCAGGGGTTGTCGACCTTGCCCACCGCACCGACCCGGAACTGCTCGATCAGGACCACTTCGTCGCGAACGGCATCGTAGGGCAACACGCACACGGCGTCGTGGCGCACGAACAGTTCGCGGCTGATCTGTTTGCTCATGCCACCGTTGAACAGCTCGTGGCGCAGGAACAGTTTGTCCAGTCTGTAGAAGCCCTGGAAGCAACGTTCGGTCTTGTCGATCTCGACCGCCTTGGGGGTGGATCGGGATGAATCTGGCATGGAAAAACCTCGTACTCGTGCGTGCAGCATGGGGCCATCCTAACCGCGATGCGCCCGTATTGCAGCCCCCTTCGAAGGTAAGCCGCAAGCCTCGGGATAGGCGGTTGGGCGAGCAGGCATTAAGATTGCGCTACGTGCGAACCGACGGTTCGACCGGCAGTCCAAGCACGACAATTCAATCATCCGCCAAGGACCATCATGTCGTTTCTCAAGTTCACCTCCGTGGCCTGCGTCGCCTTGACCCTGGGTGCCTGCGCCAGTGTCTTCCAAACCAACTACCGGGCGCCGCTGGAGACCAAGCGCGAGGCTTTCGAGCACATCAAGCCCGGCTGCGACAATCAGGACTGCCCACTGGTGAACATCGACGTGGTGCATTTTCCCGACGAGCCCGGCCTGGATGCAGCCATCGACAAACGCTTGCGCGAGATGACCGTCAACACGCCCGACGCCCGCGTACCGGCGACCCTTAAGGCCTATGAAGATCAATTCATGCGCGAGGCCCAGCCGCGCTACAGCAGCTACCTGCAAGCCAAGGTACGCGAGCAGCATGACGGTATCGTGGTGGTCGAGCTGTCCAGCTACGTCATGACCGGTGGCGCCCACGGCATGCCGGGGCGCGGCTTCATCAACTGGTCACGTCGCGAGCATCGCGAACTGACCCTGAAGGACATGCTGGTACCGGGTCAGGAACGCGCGTTTTGGCAGGCTGCCGAAGAAGCCCACCGTGGCTGGCTGGTCGCCAGCAAGCTGGACAAGGATGCCGACTTCATTCGTCAGTGGCCTTTCCAGCAGACGCCGAACATTGCCTTGACCTATGGGGGCGTGGTGCTCAAGTACAACGTGTACAGCATCGCCCCCTACGCCATGGGCCACCCGGAAGTGAAGATCGCCTACCCGCGCCTCAATGGCGTGATCAAGCCCGAGCTGTTCCCGGGTCGCGGTTGAGCACGCGCTCGATCAGGTAGTACAGCAACCCGGCCACCAGCAGCGCGGGCAGGGTTGCTCCGATCTGTGGGTACAGATTGGCCAGCAGGTGATACAGGGACACACCGCCCAGCCACGCCAGCAGTGCGCCCCAGCGTACAGCCCGTGGCTCGAGCTGGATGGCGCGTTTGCGCAGCACGAAGTGGTCCATCAGGACTACGCCGAACAGCGGCGCGAAGACAGAGCCGATCAGCAGCAGGAAGTTCTGGTACTGCGCCAGCGGTGCCAGGCAGGCGATCAGCGTGCAGGTGATACCGATGGCCAGGGCCAGGTGCTCCACCTTCAAGCCTGACAACAGGCTGGTCGATACCGCAGCCGAATGGATGTCGGCGAAGGCGTTCTCCGACTCGTCCAGCAGAATCAGCAGCAGCGGTATGCCCAGGCCAGCACCGGCCAGCGCCAACAGCAGCGCATTGACTTCACCACTGGGCGCGAACGCCAAAGTGTAGGCGACGCCCAGGCTCATCAACCAGAAATTGCCGATGAAGAAGCCCACGGCAGTGCCGCCGAACACGTTGCGAGCGCGCTTGCCGAATCGCGAGTAGTCGGCAATCAGCGGCAGCCACGACAGGGGCACGGCAATCGCGATGTCAAAGCCGGTGGCCAGGTCCATGGAGCCGTCGCCCGCAGTGTTCCACAGAGCTGCCAGGTCGGCCTTGGCGAACAGGTTCCAGGTCAGCCAAAGGCATGCCGCCAGTAGCAGCCATATGCCCCATTTGCGCAGCACCTTGCGCACGAAGGTCAGCGGCCCACTGACCGCCAGCAGCGTGACCAACGCGCCGAACAGCAGCGTCCACAACCACGGATTGCTGCCCAGGCTGCCTTCGCCGAAGGCGCGGGTGCCCAGCAGGCTGGCGGCATCGCGCATGACGATGATCTCGAACGAGCCCCAGCCGACCAGTTGCAGCAGGTTGAGCAGCGCCGGCACGCTGCCGGCACCATGGCCCAGGGTCAGGCGCAGGGCGGCCATGGCCGACAGCCCGGTGTCGCTGCCGATCACGCCGACGCTAGCGAGCAGCAGCACACCCACCAGGGTCCCGAGAAAAATGGCGCCCAGCGCACCGGCAAGGCCCAGGCCGGGCGCCAGCAAGGCGCCGGTCTGCAGCACCATGAGGCCGACGCCCAGGGAAAACCACAGGGAGAACAGATCACGTCCGCCCAGCACGCGCTGGGCGGTGGAGACCGCGATATCGGGGGAGTAGGAGGTTTTCAATGGATGGGCTCGAATGGGAAGGAGTCGGGGTTGTCGGAGCATTGGTGGGGTGTCAGGTCAGACGCGGTGCGGGTTTCGCGGCCGATGACCGCTCCTACGGAGAAATCGCAGGAGCGGTCATCGGCCGCGAACGCCGCACCACTGAAGGTCCTGATCAGACTTTCTGGTACAGCTGGCTGCCTTCCTGCTTGAAGCGCTGGGCCTGTTCGCGCATTCCTTCTTCCACGCTCAGGTCGACGGCCTCGATCTTCTGGTTGGCCGCATACTCGCGCACTTCCTGAGTGATCTTCATGGAGCAGAACTTCGGCCCGCACATCGAGCAGAAGTGCGCGACCTTGGCCGAGTCCTTGGGCAGGGTTTCGTCGTGGTAGGCGCGCGCGGTGTCCGGGTCCAGCCCGAGGTTGAACTGGTCTTCCCAGCGAAACTCGAAACGCGCCTTGCTCAAGGCGTTGTCGCGGATCTGCGCGCCGGGGTGCCCCTTGGCCAGGTCGGCGGCGTGCGCGGCGATCTTGTAGGTAATGATGCCGGTCTTCACGTCATCCTTGTTCGGCAGGCCCAGGTGCTCCTTGGGCGTCACGTAGCAAAGCATTGCGCAACCGAACCAGCCGATCATCGCCGCACCGATGCCCGAGGTGATGTGGTCGTAACCCGGAGCAATGTCGGTGGTCAGCGGGCCGAGGGTGTAGAACGGCGCTTCGTCGCAGCATTCCAGCTGCTTGTCCATGTTCTCCTTGATCAGCTGCATCGGCACGTGCCCCGGACCTTCGATCATGCATTGGACGTCGTGCTTCCAGGCGATCTTGGTCAGCTCGCCGAGGGTTTCCAGCTCCCCGAACTGAGCTTCGTCGTTGGCGTCGGCGATTGAGCCCGGACGCAGGCCGTCGCCCAGGGAGAAGCTGACGTCGTAGGCCTTCATGATTTCGCAGATCTCGTCGAAGTGCGTGTACAGGAAGTTTTCCTTGTGGTGCGCCAGGCACCACTTGGCCATGATCGATCCGCCGCGGCTGACGATGCCGGTGACCCGCTTGGCCGTCAGCGGCACGTAGCGCAACAGAACCCCGGCATGGATGGTGAAGTAGTCCACGCCCTGCTCGGCCTGCTCGATGAGGGTGTCGCGGAACAGCTCCCAGGTCAGGTCTTCGGCCACGCCGCCGACTTTTTCCAGGGCCTGATAGATGGGTACGGTACCGATCGGTACGGGCGAGTTGCGGATGATCCACTCGCGGGTTTCGTGGATGTGCTTGCCGGTGGACAGGTCCATCACCGTGTCCGAGCCCCAGCGGATGCCCCAGGTGAGCTTGGCCACTTCCTCCTCGATGGAGGAACCCAGGGCGCTGTTGCCGATGTTGCCGTTGATCTTCACCAGGAAGTTGCGGCCGATGATCATCGGTTCGAGTTCGGTGTGGTTGATGTTGGCCGGAATGATCGCGCGGCCACGGGCGATTTCTTCACGCACGAACTCGGCGGTGATCTCCTTGGGAATGCTGGCGCCGAAGCTGTGGCCCTTGTGCTGATCCTTGAGCAGGCCGGCAGCGCGGGCCTCGGCCAGCTTCATGTTCTCGCGGATGGCGACGTATTCCATTTCGGCGGTGATGATGCCCTGACGCGCGTAGTGCATCTGGCTGACGTTGGCGCCGGCCTTGGCCCGGCGCGGGTTGCGCACGTGAGCGAAGCGCAGTTTGGTCAGTTCGTCGTCGCTCAGGCGCTGCTGGCCGAAGCGAGAACTCAGGCCGGGCAGCCGTTCGGTGTTGCCACGGTCGTCGATCCAGGCCGAGCGCACGTCGGCCAGGCCCTTGCGCACGTCAATGACGACATTGGGGTCGGTGTAGGGGCCGGAGGTGTCGTAGACGGTCACCGGCGGATTGATCTCGCCGCTGCTGTTGCCGGTGGAAAAGTCAGTCGGGGTGACGTCCAGGCTGATTTCACGCATGGGCACACGGATGTCTGCCCGCGAGCCCTGGACGTAGATCTTGCGCGAACGGGTGAAGGGCTGCACGGAGCCTGAATCGACTTGGGCCGATTCGCTCAAATGCACGGTGTTTTTTGCTTTTGTATTCATCACAGGCTCTCCAGACGGCATCCAGCAGGGAATGTCGGAGCGAACCTGAAAGGCACGGATGCACCCTGTGAACGGATGCTGTGCTTGTACGCGAGGTGCTGTGCAGAAATGCGCGAGACCTCGGACGAAGCACAAGAGGACTCGCCGCAAAGACGAGAAATCTTGTTCCCTACGCAGGCGTTAACCTGATCAGGTTCAACGGGATCCGGATTATCCGATCTCAGCCTCATAGCAAGGCACCCCGACAAGAACGTGCACAGCATAGACGCCCTGCACACGGAACGCCAACCCCGCCTGCAGGTCTTGATGCAGGTCTTGATAGTGCCCGTTGCATCGGACCGATTGTTGTGCGGCGCGCCGCGCTCTACACTCGCCCTGCCCCAAGCCTCTTTCCACAGCTGATGTCCAGACCCAGCTTACAGACCAAGGATTGCCCCCATGCTGCGCAGTAGATTTCCCTCGGCAACGGCCCTCGCCCTGGCCGTGTCCGGTGCCATCCCAGGCCTGGCCCTGGCGCAGCAGGCACCGTTGGCGAGCATGACCGATCTGGTCAGCGTCTATCAGGAAGCGGTACTGAACAACGCCGACCTGGCCGCCTCGCGGGCCGACTATGCCGCGCAAAGCGAAATCGTGCCGCAGGCGCGCGCCGGTTTGCTGCCCAACCTGTCGGCCGGTTACGACATCAACGACACCCGCACGGCGCTGGACCAGCCCTCGGCGGTGTACAACCGCAGTGGCAATTCCTACCGCGCGCAATTGAGCCAGCCGCTGTTCCGTGCCGACCGCTGGTTCCAGCTCAAGGCGGCCAAGGCGGTCGACGAGCAGGCTGCAGTGCAGTTGTCGGCCACCGAGCAGAACCTGATTCTGCAAAGTGCCCAGGCCTATTTCTCGGTACTGCGCGCCCAGGACAACCTGGCCACCGCGCGCGCCGAGGAGAATGCATTCCGGCGCCAGCTCGATCAGTCCCAGGAGCGCTTCAACGTCGGTCTTTCCGACAAGACCGACACCCTGCAGTCCCAGGCCAGCTACGACACCGCCCGGGCCAACCGGATCATCGCCCAGCGCCAGGTGGAGGATGCGTTCCAGGCCCTGATCACGCTGACCAACCGTGAATACAATTCGATCCAGGGCATCGTTCACACCCTGCCCGTGCTGGCGCCGATACCCAATGACGCCAGTACCTGGGTCGATACCGCTTCGCGGCAGAACCTCGATCTGCTGGCCAGCAACTACGCCGTGGAAGCCGCCGAGCAGACCTTGCGCCAGCGCAAGGCTGGGCATGCGCCGACGGTGGATGCGGTCGCGCAATACCAGAAGGGCGACAACGACAATCTGGGTTTCAGCAACCCATCGACCCTGCCGGGCGTCAGCTATGGCAGTGATGTGTCGCAGCGCAGCATCGGCGTGCAGTTGAACATTCCGATCTACAGCGGTGGCCTGACCAGCTCGCAGGTACGTGAAGCCTACGCACGGCTCACGCAAAGCGAGCAGCAGCGCGAAAGCCTGCGTCGGCAGGTGGTGGAGAACACGCGCAACCTGCACCGCGCGGTCAATACCGATGTCGAGCAGGTGCAGGCGCGCAAGCAGTCGATCATCTCCAACCAGAGCTCGGTGCTGGCCACCGAGATCGGCTATCAGGTGGGGACGCGCAACATCGTCGACGTGCTCGACGCGCAGCGTCAGCTGTACAGCTCGGTGCGCGACTACAACAACACCCGCTACGACTACATTCTGGACAACCTGCGCCTCAAGCAGGCGGCAGGCATCCTGAGCCCGGGCGACCTGCAGGACCTGACGCGCTTCCTCAAGGCCGACTACAACCCGGACAAGGATTTCCTGCCACCGGACCTGGCCAAGGCCGCCGAAGCGCTGCTCAAGCCGCCAGCGAAACCATGACCTGACGCGACGCTGCTGAACGGCTTGCGCAACCCTGTAGCAGCGGCGCGAGCCGCGTTGGGCGGTGATGCGGGGTGTCAGGTGAATCGCGTCGTCAGTGACGCGGCTTGCGCCGCTGCTACAGGGGGGGTGTGAGCAGCGTCGGGCGGTGATGCGGGGTGTCAGGTGTGCGGCGTCTGGCGGCCGGCGGTGATGCGGGGAATATTCGGGAGTGGAAAAAAGAAAACCCCGCCGAAGCGGGGTTTTGCAGACTGTTTCCCATGACATCCATTTCCGTCCGCCGTCCTGGCAGAAATCCTACGTGTCCCTGTTATATCTAGGCGCATCCTGCGCAACGTCCTTGGAGAGAAGATTAACCGTGGATCCAATCCTCGGATATAGCTCAAAGACACCGCGTGACGTAAGCCAAAGCTTACACCGTCAGAACTGCGCCTCATCCAGCAGAAACAGCGACGTACTGCCGGCATCGACGGCGGCCGCCAGCGAGTGAACCCGTGGCAACAAACGCGCGAAGTAAAACCGCGCCGTGCCCAGCTTGCTGGCGTAGAACGCCTCGTCCTGCCGGCCCAGCGCGGCGCCGGCCATCCTTGCCCACATGTAGGCATAGGCGGTGTAGCCAAAGGCCTGCAGGTACTCGACGGACGCAGCACCAATCTCGCGCGGATCGTTCCCGGCCCGGTCCAGCACCCCGGCGGTCAGCGCATCCAGACGGTCCAACGCCTGGATCAACGGCTGGGTGAACTCCTGCAATGCGCCTTCGGCCTGGGTCGCGTAAGCCCGTACCTCCTCGGAGAACAGCTGATAGAACGCGCCGCCGTTGCCCACGACCTTGCGCCCCATCAGGTCCAGCGCCTGGATACCGTTGGTGCCTTCGTAGATCTGGGTGATGCGCACATCGCGGACCAGCTGCTCCTGGCCCCATTCACGGATATAGCCGTGGCCGCCGAATATCTGCTGCCCATGCACCGTGGTTTCCAGGCCCAGGTCGGTCAGGAACGCCTTGGCCACCGGTGTCAGCAAAGCGACCATATCCTCGGCGCGCTTGCGCGTGGCCGGTTCTTCGCTGTACTTGGCCGTGTCCAGTTGCAACGCAACGTAGGTGGAAAAAGCACGCCCACCTTCGTTGCAGGCCTTCATGGTCAGCAGCATGCGCCGCACGTCCGGGTGGACGATGATCGGGTCGGCCATCTTGTCGGGCTGGGCAGCACCGCTGGGTGAGCGACTTTGCAGCCGGTCGCGGGCATATTCCACGGCGTTCTGGTAGGAGCGCTCGGCCGACGCCAGACCCTGGATACCAACACCCAGGCGCTCGTAATTCATCATGGTGAACATGGCCGCCAGACCTTTGTTCGCCTCGCCGATCAGGTAACCGGTGGCGCCGTCGAAGTTCATCACACAGGTGGCCGAGGCCTGGATGCCCATCTTGTGCTCGATGGAACCGCACGACACGGCATTTCGCGCGCCCAGGTTGCCGTCGGCATCGACCATGAACTTGGGCACCAGCAGCAACGAGATGCCCTTGGGACCGGGCGGTGCATCGGGAAGCTTGGCCAACACCAGGTGAATGATGTTCTCGGTCAGGTCGTGTTCGCCGCCGGTGATGAAGATCTTCGTCCCGCTGACCTTGTAGCTGCCGTCGGCCTGCGGTTCAGCGCGGGTGCGGATCAGGCCGAGGTCGGTGCCTGCATGGGCTTCGGTCAGGCACATGGAGCCGGCCCAGGTGCCCGCATACATCTTGGGCAGGTAGGTCCGTTTGAGCTCGTCGCTGGCGTGAGCGTTGATGGACAAGCAGGCACCGGCCGTCAGCATCGGGTACAGGCCGAACGCCAGGCTGGCCGAGTTGACCATCTCCTCGACCTGCGCCGAAATCACCTTGGGCATGCCCATGCCACCGTGGGCGGGCTCGCCGCCGACGCCGACCCAGCCGCCCTCGGCATAGGTCTGGTAGGCCTGGAGGAATCCAGCCGGGGTGGTGACCACGGTATCGCGCCAGTGACAGCCCTCTTCATCGGCCGCACGGCTCAACGGTGCGATCGCCTGGGCCGTGACCTTGCCGGCCTCTTCGAGGATCGCCTCCATGGTTTCCACGTCGACGCTGTCGGCCAGGCCCGGCAGTTGGGCCCAGTGACTGGCGACGTCGAATACTTCATTCAGAACAAAGCGCATATCGCGCAAGGGAGCTTTGTAGTCCGCCATGGCTAACTCGCAGGAATTCGAGGGCTGAAGTTCGAAAGCCGGGCGGCGCGCTCGGGTCGACGCGCGCCGCAGGCTGGTTGGCCTGTCAGTAGGAAAGGCCGAAGTGCGCTTCGTCCATGGCCATCAGGTTGCCTGCGCCGGACAGCATGGCGGCAACGTGAGTGCGGGTGCGCGGCAGGATGCGCTGGAAGTAGAAGCGCGCAGTCTGCAACTTGGCCGTGTAGAACGCCGCATCGCCATGACCCTCGGCAAGTTTCTGCGCCGCTACGCGAGCCATGTCGGCCCAGAAGTAGGCCAGGCAGGCGTAGCCCGAATACATCACGTAGTCGACCGAGGCGGCGCCGACTTCTTCACGGTCCTTCATGGCGGCCATGCCGACCTTCATGGTCAACTCGCCCCACTCCTTGTTCAACTGCGCCAAGGGGGTGACGAACTCGGCAACCGCTTCGTTGCCTTCGTTGGCCTGGCAGAACTTGTGCACGATGCGGGTGAAGCCCTTGAGCGCCTCGCCCTGGGTCATGAGCACCTTGCGGCCCAGCAGGTCGAGCGCCTGGATACCTGTGGTGCCTTCGTACAGCATGGAAATGCGGCTGTCGCGTACGTTCTGCTCCATGCCCCACTCGGCGATGAAGCCGTGTCCACCGTAGATCTGCACGCCGTGGTTGGCGGCCTCGAAGCCCACTTCGGTCATGAACGCCTTGGCGATCGGGGTCATGAACGCCAGCAGGGCATCGGCACGTTTGCGCTCTTCCTCGTCCTGGCTGAACTTGAGCACATCCACCAGCTTGGCGGTGAAATAGACCATGGCACGCGTGCCTTCGGCGAAGGCCTTGATGGTCAGCAGCATACGGCGCACGTCCGGGTGCACGATGATCGGGTCGGCGGCCTTCTCCGGCGCCTTGGGGCCGGTGAGAGAGCGCATCTGCAAGCGGTCGCGGGCATAGCGCAGACCACCCTGGAACGCCACTTCGGCGTGTGCCAGGCCCTGCAGAGCGGTACCCAGGCGCGCGGTGTTCATGAAGGTGAACATGCAGTTGAGGCCCTTGTTGGCAGGGCCGATGAGGTAGCCGGTGGCGCTGTCGAAGTTCATCACGCAGGTGGCGTTGCCGTGGATGCCCATCTTGTGTTCCAGCGAGCCACAGCTCACCGCATTGCGCGCGCCGATCGAACCGTCTGCGTTGGACAGGAACTTGGGCACGATGAACAGCGAGATGCCCTTGGTGCCAGCCGGGGCATCGGGCAGGCGTGCCAGGACGATGTGCACGATGTTGTCGGCCATGTCGTGTTCGCCGGCAGAAATGAAGATCTTCGTGCCGCTGATCGCATAGCTGCCGTCGGCCTGGGGTTCGGCCTTGGTGCGCAGCATGCCCAGGTCGGTGCCGCAGTGCGGCTCGGTCAGGCACATGGTGCCGGTCCACTCGCCGGACACCAGCTTGGTCAGGTAGGCCTCTTGCTGCTCGGGGGTACCGTGGGCGGAAATGGTGTTCATCGCGCCATGGGACAGGCCGGGGTACATGCCCCAGGACCAGTTGGCACTGCCGATCATCTCGCTGACCGCAAGCCCCAGGGATTCGGGCAGGCCCTGGCCGCCGTGCTCGACGTCATGGGCCAGACTCGGCCAGCCGCCTTCGACGAACTGCTTGTAGGCTTCCTTGAAACCGGTCGGCGTCTTCACGCCGTCCTCGCTCCAGGTGCAGCCTTCGATGTCACCCACGCGGTTCAGCGGTGCCAGTACCTGTTCACAGAACTTGGCGCCTTCTTCGAGGATGGCATCGACCATGTCCGGCGTTGCGTCCTGGCAACCGGGCAGGCTTTGATAGTGCGCTTCGTAGCCGAGCAGCTCGTCGCGGACGAAGCGAATATCACGCAAGGGGGCCTTGTAATCAGACATAGCGATAAACCTCTGCTGAACTCCGGTGGGTTCGACCTGCGACAGGTTGTCGCTATCAAACGGGTGTTTGAAACATACGTTTACGCCTGGGCAAAGTCAATACCCGCCCGGCGCCGGACGACGGCATCGCGCCTGCCAGTAGCAGCGCGCATCCGGCCTGCAGAAACGGGTACAGCGAGGTATTCAGCGGGTAGCGTGCGGGTTAGAGCGGCGTGCCGAGCAGCACGTTGGCAGGATCGAACCAGACATTGACCGGCTCGCCCTCACGGACCGGTCCGAGCGGTGACAGTGCGCAGAGGGTCTGCCCATTGGCCAGCCCGATGCGCATTTCACAGGGCCCCTGGTCCTGGAGCAGAACTTGCTCCAAGAGCCCTTGCAGGCAATTGTGACCGGGGACACCGGCGACATCCACCGGCAGCACGCAGAGCCAACCGGCCTTGATCAAGGCCACCACCCCGGCGCCCGGGGCCAGCGACAGGGTTTGCGTGCTGTCATGGGTGATCTGGGCACGCAGGTTCAGCCCTGCACCAAGATCAAGGGTGATGTGGTCGTTGCGACCTTGCGCCTCGATGGCACTCACACGGCCATGCAACTGGTTGCGCGCACTGGTGCGCAGCATCAGTCGGCCGAGCAGGTCCAGGTCGTTGGCGTCTTCGGCGGCTTCGAGGACCTGCGCCTGCAGCGCTTGAAGTTTCTGGTAGAGGCGCAGCATGCGCTGCCCTTCCTCGGACAGTCGGGCGCCCCCGCCGCCCTTGCCGCCCACGACGCGCTCGACCAGGGGCGTGTGAGCCAGGTTGTTGAGTTCGTCGATGGCGTCCCAGGCGCCTTTGTAGCTCAGGCCGGCGGCCTTGGCGGCGCGGGTGATCGAACCCTGCTCGGCAATATGCCGCAACAGCTCGATGCGTTGCGGACGACGTGCGATGTGTTGGGCCAGCAAAGGGGACAAGGTCATGGTTCAAGGCTACTCGGCCTTGGCCGTGCGCGCCAGACAGTAGACGTCCACGCGCGCGGCGCCGGCCTTGCGCAGCAACACTGCCAGGGCCTGGGCCGTGGCGCCGGTGGTGATCACGTCGTCGACCAGGGCCACGTGCAGCCCTTCCAGCCTCGCGTGAGGCATCACGGAAAAAGCGTGTTGCAGATTGTGCAGCCGGGCCTTGGCACCCAGTTCCTGCTGGGCTCGCGTTTCGAGCGTGCGCTGAACGAGGGTCGAATCGCAGTCGATATGCAGCGCCTTGGACAGCCAGCCAGCGAGCATTTCAGCCTGATTGAAACCGCGCTTGCGCAGGCGTTTGCGGCCCATGGGCACCGGGATCAGCAATTGCGGGCGCGGCAGATCCTCGTTGAAACGGTGGTCGAGCCAGTGGCTGGTCAACTCTGCCAGCAGGCGCCCGTAGGGCCACTGGCTGTTGTGCTTGAAACGTGTGATCAGGCTGTCGACGGGGAAACCGTAATGCCAGGGGGTTTCCACCTTCTCGAAGGCGGGCGGGCGCCGCCGGCACGGGGCGCAGGTGAATCCGCACATGGCCAGCGGCAGGGCACACACCACACATTGCTCGTCCAGCCAGGGCAGATCGCATTCGCACGACTCGCAGAGGGCATAGGGGTTACCCGAAGCGCCATCACACAGCAAGCAGGACTGATCACTTTTTATCCACTTGTAAACTGAGGTATTGACAGCAGGTTGACAGTACATGGCGCTTCCTTAATCATGCCCGCATTCGACTCAATAGCCGCGTTGCGCCCATGGACATTCCGTGTCCTGGGCTTGACCGAGCATAAACAAGGAATCGCCGATGAGCGCCAGTACAACTGCAACCGTTCGTCACGACTGGACCCTGGCCGAGGTCAAGGCGCTGTTCGTGCAGCCTTTCAACGACCTGCTGTTTCAGGCGCAAAGCGTGCATCGCGCGCATTTCGACCCCAATCGGGTCCAGGTCTCGACCCTGCTGTCGATCAAGACCGGCGCCTGCCCCGAAGACTGCAAGTACTGCCCGCAGTCGGGGCACTACAACACCGGGCTGGAAAAAGAAAAGCTGATGGAAGTGCAGAAGGTGCTCGAAGAAGCCGCCCGCGCCAAAGCGATCGGTTCGACACGATTCTGCATGGGCGCGGCCTGGAAGCACCCCTCGGCCAAGGACATGCCGTATGTGTTGCAGATGGTTGCCGGGGTCAAGGCCATGGGCCTGGAAACCTGCATGACCCTGGGCCGGCTGGACGAAGACCAGACCAAGGCACTGGCCCAGGCCGGGCTGGACTACTACAACCACAACCTGGACACCTCGCCGGAGTTCTACGGCAGCATCATCACCACCCGCACCTACGGCGAGCGCCTGCAGACCCTGGCCCACGTGCGCGACGCCGGCATGAAGATCTGCTCGGGCGGCATTCTGGGCATGGGCGAGTCGCTGGACGACCGCGCCGGGCTGCTGATCCAGTTGGCCAACCTGCCGGAGCATCCCGAGTCGGTGCCGATCAACATGCTGGTGAAGGTCGCCGGCACCCCGCTCGAGAACGCCGAGGATATCGATCCGTTCGACTTCATCCGCATGCTGGCCGTGGCGCGCATTCTCATGCCGCAATCCCACGTGCGTCTGTCCGCCGGGCGTGAGGCGATGAACGAGCAGATGCAGGCACTGGCCTTCCTGGCCGGGGCCAACTCGATCTTCTACGGCGACAAGCTGCTGACCACCGCCAACCCGCAGGCGGACAAGGACATGCAGTTGTTCGCCCGCCTCGGGATCGCCCCAGAAGCGCGCGAAGAACACGCTGACGAAGTCCATCAAGCGGCCATCGAACAGGCCCTGGTCGAACAGAAGAGCAGCGACCTGTTCTACGACGCTGCTTCCGCCTGACCCTGCGCCGGCCCAAGCGGCCGGCGTTCGCCCACTGCCATTCGAGGCCTGCATGCCCTTCGACCTCAGCGCGCGCCTGGCCGAGCGCCGCGCCGCCGACCTCTATCGTCAGCGTCCATTGCTGCAAAGCCCGCAAGGGCCGCGCGTGGTGGTCGATGGCCAACCGCTGCTGGCCTTCTGCAGCAACGACTACCTAGGTCTGGCCAACCACCCCGACGTGATCAAGGCCTGGCGCGAGGGCGCCGAGCGCTGGGGTGTGGGCGGCGGCGCGTCCCATCTGGTAGTCGGCCACAGCAGCCCTCACCATGCGCTGGAAGAGGCCCTGGCTGAATTCACCGGGCGCCCGCGGGCGCTGCTGTTCTCCACCGGCTACATGGCCAATCTGGGGGCGGTCACTGCCTTGGTGGGGCAAGGCGATAGCGTGTTGCAGGACCGTCTCAACCATGCTTCGCTGCTGGACGCCGGGCTGCTCAGCGGCGCGCGCTTCAGCCGTTACCTGCACAACGATGCAGCCAGCCTGGAAACACGCCTGGCCAAGGCCGTCGGCAACACGCTGGTGGTGACCGATGGTGTGTTCAGCATGGACGGCGACCTCGCCGAGCTGCCACGACTGGCCGCCGTTGCCCGCGCCAAGGGCGCCTGGCTGCTGGTCGACGATGCCCACGGGTTCGGTGCCCTGGGCGCTACCGGCGGCGGTATCGTCGAGCATTTCGGGCTGGGGATGGACGATGTGCAAGTGCTGGTCGGCACCCTGGGCAAAGGCTTCGGCACTGCAGGCGCGTTCGTGGCGGGCAGCGAGGAACTGATCGAGACCCTGGTGCAGTTCGCTCGGCCCTACATCTACACGACCAGCCAGCCACCGGCGCTGGCCTGCGCCACCTTGCGCAGCCTGCAACTGCTGCGCAGCGAACACTGGCGACGCGAGCACCTGGCGAGCCTGATCACCCAGTTCCGACACGGCGCTGCCCAGTTGGGCCTGACCTTGATGGACAGTTTCACGCCCATTCAGCCGATTCTGGTCGGCGATGCCGGCCGTGCCTTGCGCTTGTCGCAGCTGTTGCGCGAGCGCGGATTACTGGTGACGGCCATTCGCCCGCCGACCGTGCCTGCCGGCAGTGCGCGGTTGCGGGTGACGCTTTCGGCAGCGCACAGCAGTGCCCAGGTCCGGCAATTGCTCGATGCGCTGGCTGAATGCTACCCGCTGCTGGGAGCCGAACATGTCTGATCGCCTGATCCTGCTGCCCGGCTGGGGCCTGGGTACAGATGCGCTGGAGCCGTTGGTCGCTGCGCTGCAGCAGCTCGGTGAACCGGTGCCGGTGCAGATCGAACCCTTGCCCACGCCAGACGCTGCGGGGCTTGCCGGTTGGCTGGATGCCCTCGACGCACGCCTGCCGGACGGTGTCTGGCTGGGTGGCTGGTCGCTGGGGGGCATGCTTGCCGCCGAGCTCGCGGCGCGCCGGGGTGAACGCTGCCCCGGCCTGTTGACCCTGGCCAGCAACGCTTGTTTCGTGGCCCGCGCCGACTGGCCGGATGCAATGCCCGCTGAGACGTTCGAAGCCTTTCTGGCCGCTTGCGCGGCGGATCCGAAAACCCTGCTGAAGCGCTTCGCGTCGCTCTGTGCGCAAGGCGGCGCTGATCCCCGCGGGCTTTCTCGGCGACTGGCGGTTGCTGAGCCGGCTTCGACACAGACGTTGGTCGAGGGCTTGCACGTGCTCGCGGAGCTGGATACCCGTGCCGCGTTGCAGGCGTTTGCCGGGCCGCAACTGCACCTGTTTGCCGGGAGCGATTCGCTGGTGCCCGTCGGGGCAGTGAGTGCATTGCGCAAGCTGGTGCCGGAGGCCCAGATCGGCGTGGTCGAGCGGGCCAGTCATGGGTTCATGCTGGAGGACCCGGATAGGGTCGCCGGTGCAATTGGGGCCTTTGTGCATGAGTAAGAGGAACGGTATTGCGTTTGGCGCGAGGTCTGGGGTGGCAGATGACGCGGCTTGCGCCGCTGCTACAGGGGGTGAGGTGAGGCGGGAGACTGCGCTCGGGTTGCCGGAAAAGCGGCTGGTGGCGGCGTCGTTCTCCAAGGCGGCGGCGAGCTATGACAGCGTCGCGCAATTGCAGCGGGACGTGGGTCACTCATTGCTCACTCGACTGCCAGACGACCTGCAACCCTGGCAATGGCTCGACCTGGGCAGCGGCACCGGCTACTTCAGCCGTGTTCTGGCCCAGCGTTTTCCAAGCGGCGTCGGTGTGGCGCTGGACATTGCCGAAGGCATGCTCAGCCACGCGCGGGTACAGGGTGGTGCCACCTGGCATGTGGCTGGCGATGCCGAGCAACTGCCGTTGCGCGACGGCAGCTGTGGTCTGATCTATTCCAGCCTGGCGGTGCAATGGTGCAGCGACTTCGCCGCCGTGCTCGCCGAGGCTCGCAGAACCTTGCAACCCGGCGGCGTCCTGGCCTTTGCCAGCCTGTGCGCGGGTACACTGCACGAGCTGCGGCAAAGCTGGCGAGCGGTGGATGGCCGAGTGCACGTCAACCGCTTCCGTGAATTCGCCGACTACCAACGCCTGTGCGCCGACAGCGGCCTGGAGGTGCTGGGCCTGGATAACGTATCCCATGTGCTGCACTACGCCGACGTGCGTGGTCTGACCCATGAACTCAAAGCGCTGGGTGCGCACAACCTCAACCCCGGTCGCCCCGACGGCCTGACCGGCCGCGCGCGCATGCTCGGCCTGTTGCAGGCCTATGAAGCCTTTCGTGTACCCCAGGGGCTGCCAGCCACCTACCAGGTGGTCTACGCTGTGCTGCGCAAACCCGTCGAGCAAGGACAATCCTGATGAGCGCCTATTTCATTGCCGGTACGGACACGGACATCGGCAAGACCACCGTGGCCGCCGGCCTGCTGCACGCTGCCAGCCTCAAGGGTCTGAGCACGCTGGGCGCGAAGCCCGTTGCCTCGGGTTGCGAGGTGACCCCCAAGGGCCTGCGCAACAGCGACGCGTTGGCCTTGATGGCCCAGAGCTCGCTCAAGCTTGAGTACGCGCAGATCAACCCGGTCGCCTTCGAACCTGCAATCGCCCCCCACATCGCCGCCCGCGAGGCCGGCGTGGCCCTCACCGTCGGCTCGCTGTTGGCCCCCATGCGTGAGGTGCTGGCCCGGCAGGCCGACTTCACCCTGATCGAAGGCGCTGGTGGCTGGCGCGTGCCGCTGTCCGACCAGGCCAATCTGTCGGACCTGGCCATTGCCTTGAAGCTGCCGGTGATTCTGGTGGTGGGCGTGCGCCTTGGCGCTATCAGCCATGCGCTGCTGAGCGCGGAAGCCATCGCCCGCGACGGCCTGCAACTGGCCGGTTGGGTGGCCAATATCATCGAACCGAAAACCTCACGCCTGGAAGACAACCTCGCCACCCTGGCCGAACGCCTGCCGGCCCCTTGCCTGGGTCGCGTGCCCTACCTGAAGAACGCCAGCGCACAGAGCGTGGCCGAATATCTGCATATCGAGCTTCTTGGGTAGCAAGGCTCAAACCTGCAACGCGGGTGCGCCGTATTGACTCGATAGTGCGTCGGCCGTCAGTAGCTGCATGCTTTCCAGAGTGGCTTGGGCAAACAGCAGGCGGTCGAATGGATCGCGGTGAATGGGCGGCAGCTTTTCAACGGCCATGCCATGGGCTGCCGTGATCGGCAGTTCGTGGTAGCCATTGAGCAATAGCTGACGGCGCAGACCCGCCGTATCGATCACTATACCGCTGCGGCTGAGGCCGTTTTTGATAGCCACTTCCCATAGGCTTGCCGCGCTAAAGTAAACCTCGTGATCCAGATTGGCGATCAAGGATCGAGCCTTTGAGGAAAGCATTGGGCTGTCCTTGGCGACCCAGATCAGGATATGCGTGTCGAGCAGTAACTTCACACCTTGCCCTCGAAGAGATTGGTGACCTCATTGTCGAGCTCATCAAAGTCTTCCGGAACCACAAGATCAAGCATGAAACCGATACGCTTTGCTTCGCGCTGCTCTGGCGCATCATAGGCCACCAGCTTGGCAATGGGCTTGCCGGCCTTGGCGATGACCACCACTTCACCGGCTGCGGCTTGTTCGAGCAGGCGCGACAGATTGCTCTTGGCGTCGTGAGTGTTGTGGATGGCCATTGGTGGCGACTCCTTTAGCAGGACAGACGATCTGTTGCAGGAAAAGTGATCTCTGCAAGGCAAAACCATGCGATGCATGTAAAGTCTAGCCTAGCCCGACTTCTTAGCTAATGCATTCTTGTGTGTCATTTTCAAACGCGGGTGCGAAGTCGAAGGCCGCTTTGCGTATCTACTGCTCTCCCGCGCCACCAGTTCGCAGTCGAGCAGCTCCAGATGCGGCGGCTCGCCCTCGATGATGCCCAGGCTTTGCAGGACACGAGTCGCCGCCAGCACGCCAATCTGCAGCGCAGGCGGCCTGATGGTGGTCAGGCTGGGCAGGAGCATTTCGGCGAAGGGGTAGTCGCCGAAGCCCATCACCGCGCAATCCTGTGGAATGCGCAGCCCGGCGCGCTGGGCCGCCAGCAAGCCGCCAGCGGCCAGGTTATCGTTGGCGAAGATGATCGCATCCGGTGGTTGCGCGCTCGCCATCAGGGCATGCAGGGCCTGTTTGCCGGCTTCGAAAGGCGCCAGGGAGGGATCGGGAGCGAACACCTGGGGTTCCAGGCCCAGCTCGGCCAGCGTCGCGGCATAGCCGTCTCGACGCTCGAGTGCGCTCAAGTCGCCCGCTGCGCTGTTCTGGACGAAGGCGATGCGCCGGTAGCCTTCGCCGTACAGGTAGCGCACCGAAGTGACGCCCACCTGAGCATGCGAGAAGCCGATCTGCATCGGCGTGCGTTCGGGTTGATAGTCCCAGGTTTCCACCAACGGTATCTGCGCTTGGGCCAGCATCTTCTCGGTGCCGACGCTGTGGAAGTGGCTGGTCAGCACCAGGGCCGCAGGCGACCAGCCAAGGAAGGCACGCACAGCGTTCTCCTCCTGCTCGGCGCTGAAATAGCTGGACGCCAGCAGGACTTGGTAGCCATGCCTGCTCAAGGTATCGCTGAAGCCTTGAATGGTATGGGCGAAGATCGGCCCGGAAATGTTCGGGATGACCATGCCGACGATCTTGCCCCGCGCCGACGCCAGCCCTCCGGCCACCAGATTGGGAACATAACCCAGCTCCGTCACCGCTTGGGCGATGCGCTGCCGATGCTCGTCCGATACCAGGTCCGGTCGATTGAAATAGCGCGACACGGTCATGGCAGAGACCCCTGCGTGGGTGGCCACGCTGGCCAGTGTCACGCGGCCAGCACCACGGCGCTTGCGCTGATGCTTGGGATCGGTCATCTGCCCGCCTCTAATAACTAAAAACCATAAACAGTAGAAATTACGGTATTTGACCGTATAAGCGTTCATCGCCACTATTCGCCATGTTAGCGCTAACCAGCTGACCTGTCTGCTACTCGCTCGAGCGAATGCTGCGCCAATCAAAACAATGTCCAGCCCCTGTTCGAGCGACTCGCCATGCCACAGCGTCAATCTTTCGCGATCAAGACTTCCGTATTGTCCCAAGCCGTCGCTGCGGCCATCACCTTGAGCGCAATGCCCGCCTTTGCCGCCCAGGGCGATGAAGAGTCGGTCAGCCTGCAGGCCGTCACGGTCACGGCCACGCGGCGTGCCGAGTCGCTGCAGAAAGTGCCCGTGGCGGTGTCGGTGGTCGACGGCGAGCAGCTGGAACGGGACAACCGCAACGGCGTTGCGAGCATCGTGCAACAGGTGCCCAGCCTGAATTTCCGCACCGGCGCCTCGAACAAGGACACCTCGCTGTTCATCCGTGGGGTGGGCACCATTTCCACCTCCCCCGGCGTGGAGCCCACCGTGGCCACGGTCATCGATGGCGTGGTGTACGGGCGCCCCGGCCAGGCCACCCTGGACCTGTTGGATCTGGAACGCATCGAAGTGCTGCGCGGCCCGCAAGGCACGCTGTTCGGCAAGAACGCCTCGGCCGGCGTGTTGAACATCGTGACCAAGGCGCCCACCCAAGAGACCCACGGCTACATCGACCAGTCGTACTACAGCGGCAACGAAAGCCGCACCCGCTTCGGCATCGGTGGCAGCCTGATCCCCGACACCCTCAAGGGCTCGCTGACCACGCTGTTCGGCAGCTACGACGGCAACGTCGACAACCGCGCCAATGGTCACGAAGTCAATGGCTACAACCGCAAGGGCGTGCGGGGGAAGCTCGAGTTCACCCCCAATGACGACCTCACTCTTACCTTGGCCGCCGACTACATGCAGAGCCACGACGACGCGCCCAATGGCGTCGTCAGCAAGGCACTCACTCCCGCGTTCGCGGGCGCCCTGGCGCCTGTGTCGGCCAGCGGCCACAGCCGTGATATCGCCAGCGACTACCGCAGCCATGTCGAGGACATCAACAAGGGTCTGTCGGCCCAGTTGGACTGGAACCTGGGCGACTACACCCTGACCTCGATCACCGCCTGGCGCGGCTGGGACAACACCCAATGGCAGGACGGCGACCGCCTGGCGACCATCACCAGCGCCTTCCCCGGCACGGAAGACAAGGGCGACCTGAGCTACGACCAGTACTCACAGGAAGTCCGCCTGGCCTCGCCCAAGGGTGAGTTCGTGGAGTACGTCGGCGGGCTGTTCTACATGCACGGCAAGGACGACGAAACCTACCGCCGCACCTTGGTGACACCGACCGGCAGCCAGCGCGGCGTGGCCGACTATACCACCACCAGCGACAGCTACTCGGCCTTCGGTGAGACCACCCTCAACTTCACCTCGCGGCTGCGCGGCATCGCCGGTCTGCGCTGGACCCACGACGACCTGGAATACGATCACCGTCGCGTGTCGACCTCGGCCACCACCGTCAGCGGCATCCAGCCGGGCACCCGCAGCTCAGGCTCGGTGGATGAGGATGGCTGGTCCGGACGACTGGGCGTGCAGTACGACCTCAGTGACGACGTCATGGCCTATGTCACCTATTCACGCGGGTACAAAGGCCCAGCCTACAACGTGTTCTTCAACATGCAGCCGCGCGACACCGACGCGCTCAAGCCGGAAACTTCCAACACCTGGGAAGCGGGGATCAAGGCCAGCGCCTGGGACAATCGCCTGACCAGCAATCTGGCGGTCTTTCATAGCGAGTACGACAACTACCAGGCGAACTTCTTCGACACCGTGGCCAACCAGGTGGTAACGCGACTGATCAACGCTGGCAGCGTCAGCACCGAGGGCGTCGAGCTGGACTACGCCCTGCAGGCCACGCAGAACCTCAAGCTCTCCGGCGCACTGGCCTACACCCGGGCGCGTATCGATCAGTTCAGTTGCCCGGCCGGCGCGGCCGCTTCCTGCAACGTCGACGGCAAGACCCTGCCCTACAGCCCCGACTGGAAGAGCTACGTGCGCGCCGACTACAGCATTCCATTGGCCAATGGCCTGGATGTGGAGCTGGGGACCGATTACAGCTGGCAGAGCGAAGTGCAGTACGACATCAGCCAGAACCCGGACACCAAGCAAGGTGCCTATGGCATCTGGAATGCCAGCATCGCCTTGGCCGACTACACCAATGGCTGGCGTGTCGCGCTGCTGGGCAAGAACCTGGCCGACAAGTCCTACTCGCCGATGCTGGCCAGTGGCAGCGGCTATATCTACCGCGCCCTGCCCCGTGATGACGAGCGCTACTTCGGCGTGCAACTGCGCAAGGATTTCTGACATGAGCGCCAGACAGATGAAACTGGGTGCCTTTCTGATGGCCACCGGGCACCACGTGGCTGCCTGGCGCCATCCCCAGGTGCCGGCCGATGCAGGGCTCGATTTCCAGCATTATCGGCACCTGGCGCAGGTGGCCGAGGCGGCCTGCTTCGACACCCTGTTCCTGGCCGACAGCGTGGCAGCAGCCACCGGCGACAGCGCCAGCCAGATGGCCCGCTCCGACCATTTCGAACCATTGACCCTGCTCTCGGCCCTGAGCGTGGTCACCGAACGCATCGGTCTGATCAGCACGGTCACTACCAGCTACAACGAGCCCTATCACGTGGCGCGCAAGTTCGCCTCGCTGGATCATCTGTCCGGTGGCCGCGCCGGCTGGAACCTGGTGACCTCGGACGCCGCGGCCGAGGCCGGCAACTTCGGCCGCGACGAACACATCGGCCACGCCGAGCGCTACAGCCGGGCGCAGGAGTTTCATCAGGTGGTCACGGGTCTCTGGGACAGCTGGAGCGCCGATGCCTTCGTGCGCGACAAGGCCAGCGGCCAATACTACGACCCGGCCGGGCGCCGCGAGCTGAACCATGTCGGCGAGCACTTCAAGGTCAAGGGCCCCCTCAACGTCGCCCGCTCACCGCAAGGGCGACCGGTGGTGGTGCAGGCCGGTTCGTCCGAAGCCGGCCGCGCGCTGGCGGCACGGACCGCTGATGTGATCTTCACCGCGCAGCCTTCATTGGCCGCCGCGCAAGCGTTCTACGCCGACCTCAAGAACCGCGCGGCCACGTTTGGTCGTGCCGCCGATGAGCTGAAGATCATGCCTGGGGTGTTCGTCGTGGTCGGCGAAACCCAGGCCCTGGCGCAGGCCAAGTTCGAAGCATTCCAGGACCTGGTGCAACCCGAGGTCGGGGTTGCGCTGCTGGGCCGCATGCTGGGCAACTTCGACTTGTCCGGCTACCCGCTGGACGGACCGCTGCCCGAGCTGCCGCTGACCGACAGCGGCCAGCGCAGCCGTCAGCAACTGCTCAGCGAACTGGCCGAGCGCGAGCACCTCAACCTGGCGCAACTGGGTCGCCGAATCGCCGGGGGGCGTGGGCATTTCAGTCTTATCGGCACTGCGGCGCAGATCGCCGACCAATTGCAGCTATGGTTCCAGAACGGCGCCGCCGATGGTTTCAACGTGTTGGTGCCGCATCTGCCCGGCGGGCTCGAGGACTTCGCACGCCAGGTGGTGCCCGAACTGCAACGCCGCGGCCTGTTCCGCACCCACTACACAGGCACCACGTTGCGCGAGCATCTGGGCCTGCCCGAAATCAACGGGCGCTGATCGGGCGCCCTTCGACATACCTTGAAGCGAGGCTTTCCATGACCTACATCGCTGCCGAACATCGCTACCAGCGCCTGCCCTACCGCCGTGTCGGCCGCAGTGGCCTGGTGTTGCCAGCACTGTCCCTGGGGTTGTGGCACAACTTTGGCGACAGCACCCCGATCGACACCCAGCGCAGCCTGTTGCGCACCGCCTTCGATCTGGGCATCAACCACTTCGACCTGGCCAACAACTACGGCCCGCCCTATGGCAGCGCCGAGATCAATTTCGGCCGTCTGCTGCGCGAGGACTTCAAGCACTACCGTGACGAGTTGATCATCTCCAGCAAAGCCGGTTGGGACATGTGGCCCGGCCCGTACGGCCAGGGCGGCGGCTCGCGCAAGTACATCCTGGCCAGCCTGGACCAGAGCCTGCAACGGCTGGGCCTGGACTATGTGGATATCTTCTACTCGCACCGCTTCGACCCCGACACGCCGCTGGAGGAAACCGCCAGCGCCCTGGCCACGGCGGTGCAACAGGGCAAGGCGCTGTACATCGGCATTTCCTCGTACTCCGGGGTCAAGACCCGTGAGATCGCCGCCCTGCTCAAGGAGTGGAAGGTGCCGCTGCTGATCCACCAGCCTGCCTACAACCTACTCAACCGCTGGGTGGAGAACGACCTGCTGCAGGTCACCGACGAACTAGGCGCCGGTGTCATTGCCTTCACGCCGCTGGCGCAAGGGCTGCTCACCGACAAGTACCTGCAAGGCGTGCCGGCCGATGCGCGGGTCAACCGTCCCGGCGGCGGCTCTTTGCTGCCTGGGCATTTGAGCGAGGCCAACCTGACCCACGTTCGCGCGCTCAACGAAATCGCCCGCCGCCGCGGCCAGAGCCTGGCGCAATTGGCCCTGGCCTGGACCCTGCGCGACAGCCGCGTGACCAGCGCCCTGATCGGCGCCAGCCGTCCCGAGCAGATCATCGAAAACGTCGGCGCACTGGACAACCTCAGCTTCAGCGCCGAGGAACTGGCCGAGATCGACCGCCATGCGGTGGAAGGCGGCATCAACCTCTGGGAAAAACCCTCGACTGCGCAATAAGGGATCGATCACATGAAGACACTCGCTCGCGTGGGCGCCGTGCTGGCCTTGCTGGGCCTGGCTGGCGCCGCTCTGGCCGATCCGGCGGCGCTGCGCATCGGCTATCAGAAGGGCTCGATTGCCCTGGTCCTGGCCAAGCAGCATGGCCTGCTGGAAAAACGTTTCGGGCAGACCCAGGTCCAGTGGATCGAATTTCCCGCGGGCCCGCAGATGCTCGAGGCCTTGAACATCGGCAGCCTCGATGTAGCGGCCACGGGAGATATCCCGCCGCTGTTCGCGCAGGCAGCGGGCGCGGACCTTGTGTACATCGGTGCCGAGCCGGCCAAGCCCCAGGCCGAGACCTTGCTGGTCAAGGACACCAGTACGTTCGCTCAGGTCGCCGACCTCAAAGGCAAGAAGGTCGCCTTTCAGAAAGGCTCCAGTTCGCACAACCTGATCCTGCGGGCGCTGAACAAGGCTGGCCTGAGCTATCGGGACATTCAGCCGGTGTACCTGAGCCCGGCCGACGCCCGGGCGGCCTTCGAACAAGGCAGTGTCGACGCCTGGGCAATCTGGGAACCCTACTCGTCGCTGGCCCTGAGCCAGGGTCATGCGCGGCTGTTGGCCGATGGCAGCGGCCTGGGTCTGGGCGGGCCGATCTACACCGCACGGCGTGCCTATGCCCAGGCCAACGGCGAGTTCATCCACAACCTGCTGGACCAACTCAGCAGCGCGGAGGCACTGACTCGCACCGAGCATGCACAGAGCATCGCAGTGCTGGCCCAGTCCATGGGGCTGCCGGAGTCAGTGGTCGAGCGTTATGTGGACAACCGCCCACCCTCCCCCCGTACGGCCTGTGGATAACGCCGTGATCCAGACCCAACAGGCGACTGCCGACCTGTTCTACCAGAACAAGCTGCTGCCCAGGGCGCTGGATGTTGGCCAGGTGGCGCAGTGAGCCTGTGCGAGGATTAAGCCACGACCTGCAATCTGTTCGTCACAATCCCTCCTTAAGGTACTCGCTGACCTGAAGGGAGATCACCATGAGCCTGTTAGAAGAACACCAAGCCACCGACCTGGAAAAGATCACCGGCCTGAGCCGTCGCCGCTTCATCGGCGCTGGCGCCCTGTGCGGTGCCGCGATGTTCCTGGGCGGCAACCTGCTGACCCGCACGGCCATGGCCAACGCGGTCAGCGCCGGCAACAGCGCATTGCTGGGCTTCACCGGTATTGCCGCGGCCACCAGCGATACCATCAGCCTGCCGCCCGGCTACCAGGCCAGCGTGCTGATCAGCTGGGGGCAGCCACTGCAGGCGGGTGGCCCGGCCTTCGATCCCAGCGGCAACGGCAGCGCCGAGGCCCAGGAAGTGCAGTTCGGTGACAACAACGACGGCATGAGTCTGTTCCCCTTCCCCAACGACGCCAATCGCGCGTTGATGGCAATCAACAACGAATACACCAACTACCGCTACCTCTATGCCCACGGCGGCAGCCCGCAGTCGCCTGAAGAAGTACGCAAGGCCCTGGCCTGCGAAGGCCTGTCGGTGATCGAGATCCAGCGCAAGGGCGGCCACTGGCATTTCGTCCAGGGCTCGCAATACAACCGCCGCGTTCACGGCAACACGCCGATCCGCGTCAGCGGCCCGGCGGCCGGTGATGCCCTGCTCAAGACTGCGGCCGACAGCACCGGGCAACTGGTGCATGGCACCTTCCAGAACTGCGCCAACGGCAAGACCCCCTGGGGCACCTACCTGACGTGCGAAGAAAACTTCACCGACTGCTTCGGCAGCACCGACGCTACCCTGGCGTTCACTCCCGCGCAGAAACGCTACGGGGTGGTCGCGGCGAGCAAGGAAATCAACTGGCACCCCCACGACCCGCGCTTCGACATGGCGCGCAATCCCAACGAACTCAACCGCTTCGGCTGGGTCGTGGAAGTGGACCCGTTCGACCCGACCGCCATGCCGGTCAAGCGCACCGCGCTGGGTCGCTTCAAGCACGAGAACGCGGCCCTGGCCGAAACGCGCGATGGTCGCGCGGTGGTGTACATGGGCGATGACGAGCGTGGCGAGTTCATCTACAAGTTCATCAGCCGCGACCGCATCGACCACCACAACCCCAAGGCCAACCGTGACCTGCTCGACCACGGCACGTTGTACGTCGCCCGTTTCGACAATGGCGACGGCAACCCGGATCGTCCCAAGGGGCATGGCCAATGGGTGGAGCTGACCCATGGCAAGAACGGTCTGGACGCCAGCAAGGGCTTCGCCAGCCAGGCCGAAGTGTTGATTCACGCACGGCTCGCTGCGAGCGCCATGCAGGCCACGCGCATGGACCGCCCCGAGTGGATCGTGGTCAGCCCCAAGGATGGCCAGGTCTATTGCACCCTGACCAACAACATCAAACGCGGCGACGACGGCCAGCCGGTCGGCGGCCCCAACCCGCGCGAGAAGAACGTCTACGGGCAGATCCTCCGCTGGCGCGAAAGCGGCGACGAGCACGGTGCCATGGATTTTGAGTGGGACCTGTTCTTGGTGGCCGGCAACCCCAGTGTGCATCCTGGCCAGGCCAAGGGTGGTTCGTCCAACATCAACCCGCAGAACATGTTCAACAGCCCCGATGGCCTGGCCTTCGACGATGCCGGTCGGCTCTGGGTGCAGACCGATGGCGACACCAGCAACGCCGGTGACTTCGCCGGCATGGGCAACAACCAGATGCTCTGCGCCGACCCGGCCAGCGGCGAGATTCGCCGCTTCATGGTCGGCCCGGTGGGCTGCGAAGTCACCGGCGTGAGCTTCGCCCCCGATCAACGCACCCTGTTCATCGGCATCCAGCATCCAGGTGAAAACGGTGGTTCGACCTTCCCCGAACACCTGCCCAACGGCAAGCCACGTTCTTCGGTGATCGCCATCAGCCGCGAAGACGGTGGGGTGATCGGCGCGTAACATGCCCACCGCTACTGTCGCGTCTGCGCTACCATGGCGAGCCGGACGCGGCAGCCTGCCGCGCGCAGGAGTTCGCATGGCCCACCCTTTTGAAACACTGACCCCAGACCTGGTGCTCGACGCCGTGGAAAGCATCGGCTTTCTCAGCGATGCACGGGTGCTGGCGCTCAACAGCTACGAGAACCGCGTCTACCAGGTGGGCATCGAAGATGGCCAACCGCTGATTGCCAAGTTCTACCGTCCCGATCGCTGGACCAATGCGGCCATCCTCGAAGAACACGCCTTCACCGCCGAGCTGGCCGACTGTGAAGTGCCGGTGGTTGCGCCGATGGTGCACGAGGGCCAGACGCTGTTCGAGCACGCCGGCTTTCGCTTTACCCTGTTTCCTCGTCGCGGCGGTCGCGCGCCGGAGCCGGGGAACCTCGACCAGCTCTATCGTCTGGGCCAGTTGCTCGGTCGTCTGCACGCCGTGGGTGCCACGCGCCCGTTCGAGCACCGCGAAGCGTTGGGCGTGCAGAACTTCGGCCACGATTCGTTGCAGACCCTGCTCGAAGGCAACCATGTTCCGCGCAGCCTGCTGCCCGCCTACGAGTCGGTGGCCCGCGACCTGCTCAAGCGCGTGGAAGAGGTCTACAAGGCCACGCCACACCAAAACATCCGCATGCACGGTGACTGCCACCCCGGCAACATGATGTGCCGCGACGACGTGTTCCACATCGTCGACCTCGACGATTGCCGCATGGGCCCGGCGGTCCAGGACCTGTGGATGATGCTCGCTGGCGATCGCCAGGAATGCCTTGGGCAGCTTTCCGAACTCATGGACGGCTACAGCGAGTTCCATGACTTCAACCCCCGTGAACTGGCACTGATCGAACCGCTGCGGGCGTTGCGCCTGATGCACTACAGCGCCTGGTTGGCGCGCCGCTGGGAAGACCCGGCCTTTCCGCGCAGCTTCCCCTGGTTCGGCAGCGAGCGGTACTGGGGCGACCAGGTGCTGGCGTTGCGCGAACAACTGGCAGCGCTCAACGAAGAGCCACTGAAACTGTTTTGAGCACACACGCGAGGCGTTGTGTCTCACGGCCCGATGTGTAAAGTTGCCGACCACCGCTCAATAACAAAACCATGCAAGCAGGGAGCTCCATGCAAGTCGCCAATCCCCGCCGGGGATACATCCTGGGCCTGAGCGCCTACATCTGCTGGGGGTTCATCCCCCTCTACTTCAAGACCCTCTCGCACTACCCGGCCGTGGAGATCATTGCCCAGCGGGTACTCTGGTCGGCGCTGCTCGGCTCGTTGCTGCTGCTGGTGTGGAAGCATCCCGGCTGGCTGCGCGAACTGCGCGACAATCCCATGCGCCTGGCGATACTGGTCGGCAGCGGTTGCCTGATCGCCGCCAACTGGCTGGTCTATGTCTGGGCAGTGACCCACGACCGAGTGCTCGAGGCCAGTCTGGGCTACTACATCAATCCACTGCTCAACGTCGTGCTCGGGTTGCTGATCCTGCGTGAGCGGCTGCGCCCGCTGCAGTGGGTCGCGGTGGCGCTGGCGGCCATCGGCGTGGCGCAGCAGGTGTGGCAAGTGGGCAGTCTGCCGTGGGTGTCCCTGGCGCTGGCCCTGACCTTCGGTTTCTACGGCCTGATTCGCAAGCGCGCGCCGGTGGCAGCGTTGCCGGGGCTTGTGATCGAAACCTGGTTGCTGGTGCCGCTGGCTGCGGGCTGGCTGCTCTGGCATGGCGATGCCGCCAGCGTCCAGCCAGCGTTCTGGACCACCAGCGAGGCCCTCTGGTTGATGGCCGCGGGCCCGATCACCCTGGTGCCGCTGCTGTGCTTCAACGCAGCCGCGCGCCACCTGCCCTACACCACACTGGGTTTCCTGCAATACATCGCGCCCACCCTGGTGTTGCTGCTGGCCGTTCAGGTGTTCGGCGAACACCTGGCGCCGGCAACGCTGGTAACGTTCATCTTCATCTGGGCGGGGTTGCTTATCTACAGTGTGGATATCTGGTGGAATCGGCGCCAGCGCAGCTGATCAAAAAACGCTCACATGGCTGCAGGCCAGGCCATACAAGACCTGCAGCGAGTTACGCCTAGGTTATCCACAGGCTGGTCCACCTGGATTGTGCACAAGCCCGGCACAACTGTCCGTTTTTTGATCAACGCTCGCAAACCGTTGCAGGCTGTGGGCTCCAGGGCTATCGACACAGGTTATCCACAGCCACGCTCAGGATAAACGTGGATAACCTCAAGGCGCCCCATCCAGTCCCAGCTCTTCACGCGCCAGTCTGACCAACGTATTCATGTCGATCGGTTTGAGCAGAAAATCCACCACGCTGAAGTGCATCGCAGCAATCGCATCCTTCACGCTGGCATCACCGGAAATGATGATGATCGGCAACGCCGCGCGCTCCGATTCGCGCACTTCACGAATGAGATCCAGGCCCGACTCGGGGCCCATGCGCAGGTCGGTGATCAGCAACCCGATGCGTAGGTTGGCGCGCAGTTGGCCCATCGCGCCCATGGCGCTTTCGGCCTGCACACAGGGGATGCCGTGCGCCTGCAGAATCTGCGCGAGCACGTCCCGCGTGTCGCGATCGTCATCGACCACCAGCGCCAGTTGGGGCGGTGTATCCTGAACCTGGCCCAACTCGCTGAGCGCTTCACGCTCGGCATCACTCAACAATGATTCGTGATCGGACATACGTTTCCCGTCATCCATTACCTATCCATCGGCCTTTTGAGCGCCGTTCCACCTTTTAGACTTACGTCCAATGGGCACGTTCGCTCATGCAGTCGACCATGGCCAAACAATAAAGCCAAATTCTCAATAACGACAATTTCCGATTCGACTTATCGGGCGGTAACGGCCATGAGCAAAACCGACGCCTTCACCCAGGCGGGCAAGACCGCAGTGCTGCAGAACATTCACGGTACCGTGCAGTTCCTGCAACGCTTTCCACCGTTCAACCAGATGGAAAACGCCCATCTGGCCTATCTGGTCGAACAGTGCCAACTGCGCTTCTATGCCAGCGGTGAAAGCATCATCAAACCGGCCGACGGCGCTGTCGAGCACTTCTACATCGTCAAGCAGGGTCAGGTGGTGGGCGAACGGCCGCACAGTGCACGTCGCGGGACCGAAACCACGTTCGAGATCACCGCGGGCGAGTGCTTCCCGCTCGCCGCGCTGCTGGGCGAGCGCGCCACGCGCACCGAGCATCTGGCGGCCGAAGACACCTTCTGCCTGCAATTGAACAAACCGGCCTTCATCAAGCTGTTCGCGCTGTCCACGGTGTTCCGTGATTTCGCCCTGCGCGGGGTGAGCAGCCTGCTCGACCAGGTCAACCAGCAGGTGCAGCGCCAGGCCGTCGAAACCCTGGGTACGCAGTACTCGCTGAACACCCGGCTGGGCGACCTCGCCATGCGTCATCCCGTAACCTGCGCCGCTTCGCTGCCGCTGCGCGATGCCGTGCGCCTGATGCACGAACAGCAAGTGGGCAGCATCGTTATCGTCGACGACCTGAAAGCCCCCCAAGGCATCTTCACCCTGCGCGATCTGCGTCAGGCCGTGGCCGATGCAGCCACCGATTTCGGCGCAGCCATCGAGCGGTACATGATTCCCCGGCCCTTCCATCTCAGCCCGGAAGCCAGTGCCTTCGATGCCGCCGTGGCCATGACCGAACGGCACATTGCCCACGTCTGCCTGGTCAAGGACCGGCGCCTGTGCGGCGTGGTGTCCGAGCGCGACCTGTTTTCCCTGCAGCGGGTAGATCTGGTGCACCTGGCTCGGACCATCCGCCACGCTTCGCGGCTTGAACAACTGGTCGCGCTGCGCGGGGAAATCAGCGCTCTGGTCGAGCGCATGCTGGCTCATGGCGCCTCATCGACGCAGATCACCCAGCTGATTACCTTGCTCAACGATCACACCGTCTGCCGGGTGATCGAGCTGGTGCTGCAGGAGCGCGGCGATCCGGGCGTGCCCTTCAGTTGGCTGTGTTTCGGCAGTGAAGGCCGCCGCGAGCAGACCCTGCATACCGATCAGGACAACGGCATCGTCTTCGAAGCCCGTGACGCTGCCCACGCTGCCGAGATCCGCGGCAAGCTGCTGCCGCTGGCGCATCAGATCAACCTGGCGCTGGCGCAGTGCGGCTTCAGTCTGTGCACGGGCAACGTCATGGCGAGCAATCCCGAGCTGTGTCTGTCGCGCCTGGAATGGGCGCGGCGCTTCGCCGGTTTCATCCGCGAGGCGAGCCCGGAAAACCTGCTCAATTCGAGCATCTATTTCGACCTGCGCACGGTATGGGGCGATGACTCGGCCTGTGCACAACTGCGCCGCAGCGTGCTGGAACAGGTCGCGGACAACAGCCTGTTCCAGCGCATGCTGGCGCAGAACGCCTTGCGCCAGCGGCCTCCGGTCGGGCGCTTTCGCGACTTCGTACTGACCCGCCAGGGTAGCGACAAGGCACCCACCCTGGATCTCAAGGTGCAAGGCCTGACGCCCTTCGTCGACGGCGCACGCCTGCTGGCCCTGGCCAACGGCATCGACACCGGGAACACCCTGGAGCGCCTGCGCCAACTGGTCGCAAAAGAGGTCATCGACGCACAGGACGGCGCCGCCTATGAAGAGGCCTACCATTTCATTCAGCAGACGCGCATGCAGCAGCATCAAGCCCAGGCCCGGCAGCACCTGCCCTATTCCAATCGCGTCGACCCGGCCGAGCTCAACCAACTGGACCGGCGCATCCTGCGTGAATCCCTGCGCCAGGCCCAGCGTCTGCAGGCCAGTCTGAGCCTGAGGTACCAGCTGTGAGCCTATTCGACTGGCTACGGGCCAAGCCTGCCTGCGTGCTGGACGCCACTTTGCAGCAACGTGTGGCAGCACTGCCCACGGCTCAGCCTTGGCAAACCTGCAGCCTGCGCGAGCAGCGCTGGGTGGTGCTGGACCTGGAAACCAGCGGCTTGAACCTGAACAAGGATCAGGTGCTGTCGATCGGCGCGGTGGTCATCGAAGATGGCGCGGTGGATTTCTCCCGGCAGTTCGAACGCACGCTGCTGCGCGAGCAACCGCGGCTGGGTGCCAGTGTCTTGATCCATGGTCTGGGCCCCGACGCGATTGCCGCCGGGGACGACCCGGCCGAGGCCTTGCTGGACCTCATGGCCTTCATCGGTGACAGCCCGTTGCTGGCCTTTCACGCGCCCTTCGACGAGCACATGCTCACGCGCGCGCTCAAGCAAAGTCTGGGCTACCGCTTGCAGCACCCATTCCTGGACGTCGCCGCCCTGGCGCCGATGCTGTGCCCGGATGCGGCCCTGCGCGAAGCCGGGCTGGATGACTGGACCGCTCATTTCGGCCTGCAGGTCGGTGAGCGCCATCATGCCAGTGCCGATGCGCTGGTCACGGCAGAGTTGGCCATGCTGCTGTTCAGCCGTGCCCGCCGCCAAGGCCTGGACAGCCCCAGCGCCCTGGCCGAGAAAGTGGCTCAGTGGCGGCGGCGCCAGCAGACTCAGGCGTTCTGACCCGCGAGAAATTGTGGATGCACATGAACGCTACCTGACACGCCTCGATTGCGTTGGCCACTGGCCTTTTTCCCGCTGCCTGTACGTATACTGGTGCGACTACAGGTCGTAACGTCCTGACACCTGATGCTCCATGACCCAGCCATCCCTGCGCGGACGGCTGGGTTCTTTTTGCAGGCCCTGAAATGAAAAGCACCACCATCCGCCGCTGGTCCTTCATCCACACCTGGACCAGCCTGATCTGCACCCTGTTCCTGTTGATGCTGGCTATCACCGGCTTGCCCCTGGTGTTCCATCACGAGATCGAACACCTGCTGGGCGACGAGCCACAGTTCCGCGACATGCCTGCCGACACGCCGCAGCTGGACCTGCAGCAACTGGTTCAGGCCGCTCAGGCCCACCGTCCCGACGAGGTGGTGCAGTATTTCGGCTGGGACGAAGACGACCCTCATGGCGTGTTCGCCATCACCGCTGCCACAGCTAACACCGAGCCCAACCTGTCCCACACCTTCATGCTCGACAACCGCACCGGCGAGGCCATGGAAATGCCATCGGCCAACGGCGGCTTCATGATGGTCATGCTGCGTTTGCATGTGGACATGTATGCCGGGCTGCCCGGCAAGCTGTTGCTGGCGTTCATGGGGCTGCTGTTCGTGCTGGCCATCGTTTCCGGGGTGGTGCTGTATTCGCCGTTCATGCGCAAACTCTCGTTCGGCACCGTGCGCAATCAGAAGTCCACCCGTACCCGCTGGCTCGACCTGCACAACCTGATCGGCGTGGTCACCCTGACCTGGGCCTTGGTGGTAGGAGTGACGGGCGTGATCAGCGCCTGCGCCGACCTGCTGATCAGTGCCTGGCGGGCGGAAAGCCTTACGGCCCTGATCGAACCCTACCGCGACGCACCACCGCTCACGCAACGGGCGCCTGCCACCCGCCTGCTGGACATCGCCCACGGCGCCGCGCCGGGCATGACACCCGACTTCATCGCCTTTCCCGGGACGCGCTTTTCCAGCGAACACCACTACGCGGTATTCATGAAGGGCGGCACCCACCTGACTTCGCACCTGCTGACGCCGGTGCTGATCGATGCCACCACCCTGGACGTCACGGCAGTGGTCGAACGGCCCTGGTACATGGATGCCATGGGCCTGTCGCAGCCGCTGCACTTCGGCGACTACGGCGGCATGCCGATGCAGATTCTGTGGGCAGCGCTGGATGTGCTGACCATCATTGTGCTGAGCAGTGGCGTGTACCTGTGGTGGGTCCGCCGCCGCGCCGCCAAGGCCGCTGGCGTGGAGGCCGCGGCGTGACGAAACGGAAGAAGTCGACGTTCTGGCCGGTGTTCGGCATTCCGCTGGCGATCGGACTGATCGGCGCGGCCGGATTGTTCGCAGCCCTGCTGGGGGATGGCTGGTGGGATGCCCTGGCGTGGGTGGGGTTGGGGATTCCAGCGGTGCTGGGGGGGTGGGGGTTGGTCAGGAGGGGCTGAGGTGGGCCGTGCACCGGTGGGGTTATCTGCGCTTAGGTAACCCAGGATCAGGATGCGCTCCGCACCGCACGGGAACGAGCTATCAGGTTTAACGAGCCGCACCTCAGCGGCTCGCCCCTTGCCAGAGGGCAAGGATCCGATCATGAGTCAGTGAGTCCAGACACAAAGCCGGATGTCCCTCGATCTTCAGGCAGCGTACTTCGTCGGAACCAATTGCCAATAGGTACTCCCGCTTGCCCGCTATTCGCGAATAGTAACCCGCCGTGTAACCGTACATTTTGATACCATTATCTCTATGAAACTCTTTGAGTGAATGTGCACTCCAGGTTGCTTCGAGTATCTTGGCTGGCCAGCGCTGCTGATAGAAACCCGCGCGTAGGGTGAGTTGATTGCCTTCGAGCGTTGCCCGGTTGAAGCCAAGCTGCCAGATCAGAGCCAATGTCAGCCCTGACACAATCGTAGTCACGATCCAGACCGCCAGTGACGAAGCTTCAGTGCTACCAGAAATGCTTTCCAGCAGTATAAAGAAGAGAATGAAAACAGCGAGGCCGGCGACATTGACCAGAATAATTTTACTGTCAACCGCTAGTGTGATTTCCTGATTCATACGATGGCCACCTCCAGTGTTAACTTGCCAATAGACATGCGGTATTTTGCCGAAATGCAGTGAAACTATGGACTTCAAGGATTATTACGACATTTCCGAAGACGCTAGCCGATTGCGTTTGCAGACGGCGTGTGTCCAATGGCTACAAACAATCATGTGATTGGGCTATTTCAAAATATGAAATATTTCAGAACATTTCATTGCACTGGAAAATCTTTGCTTTCGATACGGGACCAAAGACAGCTCACCCGACCAGGTGATTACTGGCCGTTGCAGGACGCCGAATCGGCCAATTGCGCAAATCGATGCGGTTCGGCGCATGTGTGTGTGTGTGTGTGTGGATCAATGCAATCGCTGGAGCAGCTTGCGCAGTTATCATAGGGATACCTCGCGAAGGCGATGGCTTCGTGCATTCGGCGTATGGCCTGATGATGTGTATTGCGAACATAGGCCTCTTCGCGGGCAGAGCCCGCTCCCACAAAAAATCCGCTCACCCGACGCTGTCGAGTCCTACAGAATAAACCGCTCTGCTTTGAATAACTGAAGATTGCGTCCTACTTTGCAGCTAATTCGTCTGATATTCCACTGTTAAAAATCCTACAGTTTTTCGGGACGTAGGGCTGTGCGTAAACGTTGTGTATGACTCAACTCGGTGATATTTATCTGCACCTGGTATCGATGCCAACGGTTTGCTTGGCCTGAACTTCTTGTTTGGCTCGACAGCGCTTCTATCTGAGATAAGGACCCATCAATATGAGGCATTTCCTGACTCAGGCCATAACGCAAAGGCCAGCCCTGTTCGGGGCTACCTTGATCACTGTATTCATCCTGAAGCTTTCGCTGTTTGCACCTGCGCTCTTGCTCGGTGCTGTTATTGACAACCTGTCACTCGACAGCAGCGCTGAAAGCCTGACGATCCCTTATCTGCTTTGTGGTTACGCGCTGGTCATACTGGTGACAGCCGCGGTTGCCCCCATCCAGACGTATGCACTGACTCGACTGGTCCAGCAAACGGTCAAGGATCGATCCATCAGTTGGATAGCAGAAATCTTCAAGAAAGAATTCTGCGTCTTTAATAATTTACGAATAGGCCATTTGATCAAAGCAACGGATCGCGGCATTACCGCTCATGAGCAGATATTGAATTTCTTTATCACCGTTGGGCTGCCCCTGATCATCGAGATCCTCGTCGTCAGCATTCTATTTTTGCACTTTGGCGGCGCCCAACTCTTCGCAGCGCTGTTGACGGCATCGCGCATCTATTTATATGTGTGCCATAGAATCATTCAGTGGCGTACTCGACATATCAACGAGGTCAACGACAGCGAAGACGAAGTCTCTGAACGTCTGTTCAGCACGCTGCGCGCAGCCAGTTCCATCAAGCTGGAAGGGGCTGCTGAACAAACGCTATCCCCGCTCAATCTGGCATTCGAGCGCTACGCGCGTTGCGCTACCACCGTCGCGAGTTCGGCGGCGGCGCTGGGGTCCGCGAAAATGCTCTTCATCGGGCTTTCCACGTGTGGACTTCTGGTGTGGGGCGTTCGAAACCAGGGGATGACAAACCCGACATTGACTATCGGCGAGCTGGTTGCGCTGTGCTCGATTGCGGGTGGATTTCTCACCAACATATCGGGCATCGCCGAAGCCTATCGTTCGGCCCATCAATTCATGGCTGACAAAGTCAAACTGCAGCAGACCCTCAGCCTTCCGCGATTCGATGGACCGGACCGATCCCTGGAGCCTCCGGCAACGCCCATCTCCTCTCTGGAGCTGGCCGCGTGCGAGGTGGCAGGCCGACATCTGACGCTCGACGCCTCCCTGCGGTTCAAGTCCGATGAAAGCGTGGCCATCACCGGCCCCAGTGGTGCAGGCAAGTCCACACTGCTCGAGTTGCTGGCGGGTATGGATGCGGTCTATCGACAGCACCTCTCTCTCAACGGCATGTGCGTTCAGCGGATCCGCGGCGCCTCACAGCTGCGCGCCCTGCGCTACTGCCCGCAAAGTCCGGTATTCCTGCCGGGCGATCTGGAATCCGGCGTGATGTATGGCCATGCCGCCGGACCTGAAGTGCTGGAGCAAGCGCGGAAGTTGTCATTGGAGGCACTTCTCAGCCAGTTGAATCTCAACGATACCGCGTCCAATCTCTCCGGCGGACAGGCCAAGCGACTCAGCCTGCTTCGGCTGCTCAACAGGCCTGGACGCTTCAATCTCTTCGACGAGCCAACCGCTTCGCTCGATCAAGAGCTGGCCATGGCAACGTGGGACACCTTGATGGATGCATTCAAAGGAAAAGGGTTGATCTGCGTCACTCACGATATCGAAGCGTTGGCGCGTTTCGATCGGGTACTGGTTATCCAGCAGGGCAGGATCGTTGCCGATGGGCCATGGCATCTGTTGAGAAGGGAGCAAGGTCTGCTCAACGGCATAGCGGAAATGGCAGAACGCTGAGCGTCAGCCCTGTGCATAACTCGGGCTACGAGCCTGCATTCCTGGCCAAGACAATCCAGGTCCGAGAGCGTTGGATCACAATCAAGTTGGGACGGCTTGACCCCATCTTCAAGCTGATACAGGGTAACTCCTTATCCAAGGAGAACACCTCATGCCCGCCATGACGCTCTATCACAACCCCGCCTCCCCCTTTGCTCGCAAGGTCATGGTGCTGCTGTATGAGACCGGTCAGTTGGAGCGGGTCGCTCTGAAGACGGTGGCGTTGAGCCCTGTCAGTCCGGATGCGTCAGTGAACCAGGACAACCCGGCCGGGAAGATTCCGGCGTTGGTGCTCGAAGACGGCACTACGCTGCATGACAGCCGGGTGATCCTGGAGTATCTGGATCACCAGCATGTGGGCAACCCGCTGATCCCTCGGGAAGGCGCGTCGCGCTGGCGGCGGTTGACGGTGGCGTCACTGGCGGATGCGATGCTCGACGCGGCCGTGCTGATTCGCTACGAGAAGGCCCTGCGGCCGCCTGACCTGCACTGGCCATTGTGGCTGGATAATCAGGCCGAGAAGATCGAACGGGGACTGGCGTATCTGGAGGCCACGGCGGTCGCGGAGTTGAGCGCAGCGTTCGATATCGCCGCAATCGGTGTGGCCTGTGCGCTGGGGTATGTGGATTTTCGCATGCCGGAGTCAGAGTGGCGGCAGCGTTATCCGGGGTTGGCCGGGTGGTTTGCCGAGGTGAGTCAGCGCGAGTCGCTACGCTCGACTATGCCGTCGGCGTGACACGAGCAGGGGTGCTCACGCGACCTCGCACCAGTCCTGTACCTCAAGCCCCTCGACCAAGCGAAACGCCTTGTCACTGGTGACCAGCGTCATCCCGAGCGAAAGGCTATGGGCGGCGATAAGGCCGTCCAATGCGCCCAGACAGTGCCCAAGACTCTCGCCCGTGGCTCGGCTCGAACCATAGGCCTGGGCTGCCTGGCTGCCCCACGGAAGAATATCGATGGTTTTCAGGAACGCGGTCACAATCCCCGCCAACCGCTGCGCAGACGGCCGCTTGGCCAGGCCATAAAGCAATTCTGCCTCGGTGATGGAGGAGATGCACACCGATGTCATGGGCACAGCGCTCAGGTTCTTGATGACACCCGGATGCCCCTTGAGCAGGTGGCTAACGGTATTGGTGTCCAGCATCAGTTGCTTCATTCGGGAATACCGTCGAGTGGATCGCGGTTTCCGCGAGCCATCTGCGTGCGATCGTCGGCGCTCAGGAAATCGTCTGGAACGCCGCCTTGAGCGACAAGTGCCAGAAACTCATCCCATGAGTCGGGCTTTCTGGACAAAATCACATCGCCGGTCTCGGGATCGCGCCGTATGAAGACTTCATTGGTATCGAATCGGAAGGCGGCAGGCAAGCGCACGGCTTGGCTTCGGCCGTTAACGAAGACTTTCGCTGTCTGTGACATATCCATCTCCAGTGCAGGTATACATCATAATATATACCCGCATTGGAGCATGGAAAACGGGAGATTGTTGCTTGCTTTGTAGGCACGCCTATCGGGACGACTGCACGTCGGCCTGCCCCGGCCAGAATCAGCAGTCCGGCTTGTCGGCGACGAAACGGCGGGCGGGGTTGACCGCGGCCTTGAACTCGCGCAGGCCTTTGGCGCCGATCAGCAGGGGGTAGTTGAACTTGCTGCGGTCGACCAGGTTGACCTCGATGGTGCGCTTGACGTCGCCCAGGCACAGTTCCAGGTCCACCACGGGACGCTGCGAGACTTCGGCGCCCTCGCCGTCGTCGTCTTCCTCGGCGCGGTTCTTGATCTTGCTGATACGCGAGATCTTGTGCTCGTACACCTTGTTGTCGGCGTCCTTGGTGGCCAGGCGAAAACGTACCCAATCGTCGCCGTCGCGGGTGAAGGTCTGGATGTCCTTGGCCGACAGCGAGGCAGTCAGTGCGCCGGTGTCCATCTTGGCCTTGAAGACCTGACCACCGATTTCCGGCAGTTTGATGTATTCAAAGCGACCATACAGCGTGGGTTCGGCGGCCATGACCGGCAGCGCCAATACGGACAGCAATGCGAGAACGGATTTCACTGAAGCTTTTCCTTGAGCGAGGGCCGGTGAAGGCGATCGGTGCTGCAAACGGTATGGGTTCAGCATACCCAATGAAAAGTGAAACATTTGTTGACGAAACCGCGTGCCGGAATTGGCTCGGCACTCGCTTGTGCTTATGATTGCCGGCCGTGAATACCCCCGAGTCGTTCTATGCGTCGCCTGCTCACCGGCTGTATGACTGCCCTGCTGCTGTTGCTCAACACCCTGGTGTTCATCGGCCCCCTGCTGGTGTTCGCCCTGATCAAGCTGGTGCTGCCCATGCGTTATCGTGACTGGGCATCGGCAGCCGTGGTGTGGATCGCTGAAACCTGGGCCGAGATCGACAAACTCATCTTCGCTTTGTGCGTGCCGACCCAGTGGGACATACGCGGCGCGGCGGATCTGCGCCAGGACACGTCCTATCTGGTCGTGAGCAACCACCAGTCGTGGGTCGACATTCCGGCGCTGATTCAAGCGTTGAACCGGCGGGCGCCGTTCTTCAAGTTTTTCCTCAAGAAGGAACTGATCTGGGTGCCGCTGCTGGGCCTGGCCTGGTGGGCGCTGGATTACCCCTTCATGAAGCGCTACAGCAAGGCGTTTCTGGCCAGGCATCCGCAACTCAAGGGCAAGGATCTGGAGATCACTCGGGCCGCATGCGAGCTGTACAAGCGCCAACCGGTGACGGTGGTGAACTACCTGGAAGGTACGCGTTTCAGCCCGGCCAAGCGCGATGAGCAGGCGTCACTGTTCAACTACCTGCTCAAGCCCAAGGCCGGTGGCGTGGCTTTCGTGCTGGCGGCCATGGGGCCACAACTCGACCGTCTGCTGGACGTGACGGTGGTGTATCCGGGCACGGCCATTCCGGGATTCTGGAACCTGCTGTGTGGTGATGTGCCGCGGGTGATCGTGGATATCCAGTCGCGCGCCATCGACGCGGAGCTGATCGATGGCGACTACGAAAATGATCCGGACTTCCGCTTGACCGTCCAGAACTGGGTCAACCAGCTCTGGACCGAAAAGGATCAGCGCATCGACGCCTTGCGCGCCGAACTCGATCGCTGATCCAGCGCAGGCTTAGCTGCCCGTCCCGGTGCCCCAGACGCTGCCCAGGCTCTTGAGCAGCGGACCACCGACGCCCTGTTGCCCCAAATATTGCAGAATCACTGGCGCGAACTGGCCGACCATGCCGCTGTTCATGCCTAGCGCGCTGAAGGCGTTGTTCATGTCGCTGGTGGTTTTGACATCGCCCAGGGCGTTGTTCAGGGCGCTGATGTTCTTCTGGTCGGATTTGCCGAGCAGACCGCTCAGACCGCTCAAGCCACCCAGGGCATTGTTGCCCGAAAGCTTGTCGATGCCGGGCACGGACTTGCTCAGTTGTGCATAGTCGGCGGTGCTCAGCTGGTTCTTGGCCAGGCCCAGCATGGCGCCGGTGCCGCCGATGGCCTGGGTCGGAGTGATGTTCAGGGTCGAGCCCAAGGTGTTGAGCAGGCCTGCGGCTTCCGGTGCGGCAGCCACGGCAGCGTTGTTGCCTTGCTTGCCGTTCTGCAGGGTGGCAGCGGCGTTGACCGCGTCGTTCAGGTTGAAAGCGAAGGCCGGACTGGTGGCAACGGCCATCAGGGAAGCCAGGGCCATGGCGCGAGTGATGTTCATTGTGCAGCAACCTCGGGGACAGATAGGCGGACCGTCGTCAAACGGCAGTTCGGTCCCATTATGTTCCTTGAGGGTGAAAATTGTGTAATGGCGGGGAGTTGCGGGAGAGTTCCCCCGGTAGGAGCGGTCGGTGGCCGCGAAAGCAGCACCGCGGTTGTTCAGGAGCACCGCAGCGATTTTTCGCGGCCGATGACCGCTCCTACAGGGTGGGTGTGGGAGCGGGTGTGATCAGGCGGCGCTGAACAGTTTGTGCGGGTCGATGACGAATTTCTTCGGTACGCCCGCGTCGAATTCGCCGTAGCCGCGCGGGGCGTCGTCCAGCGAGATGACTTCCACGCCGACGATGTCGGCGATCTTGATGCGGTCCCACATGATGGCCTGCATCAGTTGCCGGTTGTATTTCATCACCGGCGTCTGGCCCGTGTGGAAGCTGTGCGACTTGGCCCAGCCCAGCCCGAAGCGGATGCTCAGGCTGCCCATCTTCGCCGCTGCATCCACCGCGCCCGGATCTTCGGTGACGTACAGGCCGGGAATGCCAATCTTGCCGGCCACGCGCACCACACCCATCAACGAGTTGAGCACGGTCGCCGGGGCTTCCGCCTTGGCGCCGCTGTGGCCGTGACCGCGTGCCTCGAAGCCCACCGCATCGACCGCGCAATCCACTTCCGGCTCGCCCAGCAAGGCGGCGATCTGCTCGTGCAGTGGGGTGTCCTGGGACAGGTCGGCGATCTCGAAGCCCTGAGCCTTGGCGTGCGCCAGGCGCGTTGGGTTGACGTCACCGACGATGACCACGGCGGCGCCCAGAAGGCGCGCGGAGGCCGCGGCAGCCAGCCCGACCGGCCCTGCGCCGGCGACGTACACGGTACTGCCGGGGCCGACGCCTGCGGTCACTGCACCGTGATAACCGGTTGGCAAAATGTCGGACAGGCAAGTCAGGTCACGGATCTTCTCCATGGCTGCATCGCGGTCGGGCAGTTTGAGCAGGTTGAAGTCGGCATAGGGCACCAGGACGAACTCGGCCTGGCCGCCGACCCAATCACCCATGTCGACGTAGCCATAGGCGCCGCCCGGACGCGCCGGGTTGACGGTCAGGCAAACGCCGGTGTGCTGCTCCTTGCAGGAGCGGCAACGACCACAGGCGACGTTAAAGGGTACGGACACCAGATCACCGACCTTCAGGTGCTCGACGTCGCGACCGGCCTCGATCACCTCGCCGGTGATCTCATGGCCCAGTACCAGGCCGACCTGAGCCGTGGTACGGCCGCGGACCATGTGCTGGTCGGAGCCGCAGATGTTGGTCGAGACCACGCGCAGGATCACACCGTGTTCGATGCGCTTGCCCCGCGGGTCCTGCATTTTGGGAAAATCGATGTTCTGCACTTCGACTTTGCCGGAGCCCAGATACACCACTCCACGATTACCAGACATGCTTTCACCTCGCTGTTTATTGTTGTTGAGCTTGGGTTTTGCGTGCTGCGGTCATGCGTTGATTCGTGTGCTGCCCTGACGCGGTACACCTGACACATCACATCAGGGCCGGACGCGGCTTGCGCCGCTGCTACAGCACCACCGTGCGGTTGGCGTTGAGGAACACGCGGCGCTCGATGTGGTAGCCGATGGCTCGGGCCAGGGTCAGGCATTCGATATCGCGCCCCTTGGCGATGAGGTCTTCGGGGTAGTGACTGTGATCGACCACTTCTACACCTTGGGTGATGATCGGCCCTTCGTCCAGGTCATTGTTGATGTAGTGCGCGGTCGCCCCGACCAGCTTGACGCCTTTGTTGTAAGCCTGGTGGTACGGTTTGGCGCCCTTGAAACCCGGCAGCAACGAGTGGTGGATGTTGATCGCCCAGCCGTCCAGGCGGCGGCACAGCTCCGGTGACAACACCTGCATGTAGCGGGCGAGGATCACCAGTTCGGCGCCGGCCTGTTCGATGACCTGCAGCACCTTGCGCTCCTGCGATGGTTTGTCCTTGGGGTCCAGGGGGAAATGGTAGTAGGGAATGTCGTGCCAGCGCGCCAGCGGCTCGAGGTCCGGATGGTTGGAGATCACCGCGACCACGTCCATGGGCAACTGGCCGATGCGCTGACGATAGAGCAGGTCGTTGAGGCAGTGGTCGGCCTTGGACACCATGATCACCACCTTGGGCCGATACTGCGGCGCAGTCAGCTCGAAGATCATGCCGAAGCTGGCACCGCGTTCGGCCAGCCCGGCGCGAAAGGCGGCCTCGTCGAAACCGTCGGGCTGACGAAACTCCACCCGGATGAAAAAGCGCGACGACAGCCGGTCGTCGAACGAATGGTGCTCGGTGACATAGCAGCCCTGCTCGAACAGGTAGCGCGTGACCGCGTCCACCGTGCCCAATACGCTTGGGCAATCGGCGGTGAGGATCCAGGTATCAGGGGCACGGCTCATGGGTAGTCCTTTGGTGTCGAGGTCGAAACAACTGTAGGAGCGGTCATCGACCGCGAACGGCGCACCGTGGTATGTCTGATGCACCGCGGCGCCGGGTTCGCGGTCGATAACCGCTCCTACAGGGCTGTGAAATTCCGGCGCTGTCAGGCCTGGATGCTCAGCCCATACTCGGCCGAAGCATCCTGCAACCACAGCCACCAGTAGTCGGCGAAGCTGCGGCGGATCAGCAGTTCCCAGGTTTCCTCGCCCGTACGGCGGATGACCAGTTGGGACTTGGCGAACACTGTCCCCACCGCCTTGCCCACCGGGAAGTTGCTGGGGTGCACGTCGTAGCTGGTGGACTTCATCAGCACGTCGCGCACGTTCGGCCCGCTGAGTTCGATCAGCGACTGGCCACCACTGACGTTGACCACCGCCACATGCAGCCCGGCCAATGCCTCGCGCAACCGCTGCTCGGCGGCCAACTCCTCGCCACTGGGGACGATCAGCAGCCACTCGTCCGGGCCTAGCCACTGCAGCGATGTCTCGCCGTTGCTGACCAGGCTCAAGGCGCCCGGCAGTTCCAGGCCGGTGGCCTTGTGCACGGCGCCGGCGAAGGTCGCATCATGACCGTCGCCGCGCAGGGTCAGGTGACCCAGCAGCTTTTTCTCGCGCAGGGTCACACCGGCACCCTGGCGGCCCTTGCCGACCAGGCTGGCGAGGTCGGCGTGGTGAAGCGGGTCTTCGGCCTTGGCGCCCGAGGTGGGGCGTTGCTGGTATACGTTGACTGTGGTCATTTTGCTGCACCTGTCAGTGAATGCTGTTGAAGCCTGCAAGAAGGTGGTGAGCTCCCGTAGGAGCGGTCATCGGCCGCGAAGGGCCTGCTGCAGTTGCCTTGGCACACTGCGGCGGGCTTTTCGCGGCCACTGGCCGCTCCTACAGGCGCCCTGTGCTAGATGTTCTGCCGCTCGCCCTTCGGATCGAAGAACACCGAGGAAACGATTTCGGCTTCGATCACGCTGCCATCGGCCTGGGGCGAGAACACCCGCTCACCCATGCGCTTGAGGCCACCCTTGACCACACCCATGGCGAACGAGTAACCCAGCGAGTTGCTGGCGTAGCTCGACGTCACGTGGCCGACCATGCTCATGGGGATCGCCTGCTTGGGGTCGAACACCAACTGAGCGCCTTCGGGCAACCATTTGTTCGGATCGATCGGCTTGAGGCCCACCAACTGCTTGCGCTCCTCGCGCACGGTGTCTTCGCGATTCATTCCGCGCCAGCCGATCCACGAGAACGGCTTGGTTCGGCCAACGCACCAGCCCATGTTCAGGTCGTCCGGAGTCATCGAGCCGTCGGTGTCCTGGCCGACGATGATGAAGCCCTTCTCGGCGCGCAGCACGTGCATGGTTTCGGTGCCGTACGGGGTCAGGTTGTACGGTTTGCCCGCCTCGATGATCTTCTCCAGTACGCCCATGGCGTAGTCGGCCTGGATGTTGACCTCGTACGACAGCTCGCCAGTGAAGGAGATGCGGAACACCCGCGCCGGCACGCCTGCTACCTGCCCTTCCTTCCAGGTCATGAACGGGAAAGCGTCCTTGTCCAGGTCGATATCGGTCACTTCGCCGAGCAGCTTGCGGCTGTTGGGCCCGGACAGGGTCAGGGTCGCCCAGTGGTCGGTGACCGAGGTGAAGTACACCTTCAGGTCCGGCCACTCGGTCTGCTGGTAGATTTCCAACCATTGCAGAACACGTGCGGCACCGCCGGTGGTGGTGGTCATCAGGAAGTGGTTGTCGGCCAGACAGGCGGTGACGCCGTCGTCGAAAACCATTCCGTCTTCCTTGCACATCAGGCCGTAGCGCGCCTTGCCCACGTCCAGTTTGGTCCAGGCGTTGGTGTAGATGCGGTTGAGGAATTCGCGCGCGTCCGGGCCCTGGATGTCGATCTTGCCCAGGGTCGAGGCGTCCAGCAGGCCGACGCTGTCGCGCACCGCCTTGCATTCGCGGGCAACGGCGCAATGGATGTCCTCACCGCGCTTGGGGAAGTACCAGGGGCGCTTCCATTGGCCGACGTCTTCGAATTCGGCGCCATTCTTCACATGCCAGGCATGCAGCGCGGTGAACCGCACGGGCTCGAACAGGTGGCCGCAGTGACGCCCAGCCACCGCACCGAAGGTAACCGGCGTGTAGTTGGGGCGGAACATGGTGGTGCCCATTTCCGGAATGGTGACGTTCAGTGAGCGGGCGGCAATGGCCAGGCCGTTGACGTTGCCCAGCTTACCCTGGTCGGTACCGAAGCCCAGCGCGGTGTAGCGCTTGACGTGCTCGACCGACTCGAAGCCCTCACGGGTGGCCAGCTCGATGGCGGCCGCGGTGACGTCGTTCTGCAGGTCGACGAACTGCTTGGGCGCACGTGCCGTGTCCTTGTCGTGGGGGACTTGGAACAGCGCAAGGGTGGGCTCCTCGACGCGGCTCAAGACCTTGGGCAAGGTGCCTTCGACAATGCCGAAACCGGTCTCGGACGCGGCCCTTGCCCCGCCTTCGAACCCGTCGGCCATGGCATCGGCCAGGGCATACACGCCGTTCACGCCGCCCACGCACACGCGTTTCTGCGGGGCTTCGCCAGGCACGAAGCCGAGGATGTCTTCACGCCAGATCGGTTTGCCGCCCAGGTGCGAGGCCAGGTGGACCACCGGGCTGTAGCCGCCCGAGCTGCCGATCAGGTCGCAGTCGAGCCACTCGCCGGGGCTGGCCACCTTGTGTGCCCTGACGTCGATGGCGGCGACGCGCGCTGCCGTGACGTGCTTGCTGCCACGGGCTTCGATCACTGCGCTGGACGTGAGGATACGGATGCCCTTGGCGCGGGCTTCCTCGACCAGCGCACCACGCGGGTTGTGCCGGGCATCGGCCACGGCAACCACCTTGAGGCCGGCGTCGTACCAGTCCAGGGCCACGCGGTAGGCATGGTCGTTGTTGGTCGACAGCACCAGCTTCTTGCCTGGTGCCACGCCGTAGCGGCGCACGTAGGTGGAAATGGCGCCGGCCAGCATGTTGCCCGGCACGTCATTGTTGCCGTACACCAGCGGCCGCTCGTGGGTGCCGGTGGCCAGCACCACACGCCCGGCGCGAACCCGGTGCATGCGCTGGCGCACCTGGCCCATCGGTGCACGGTCGCCGAGGTGGTCGGTGAGGCGCTGATGGATGGTCAGGAAATTGTGGTCGTGATAGCCGTTGACCGTGGCACGGGGCAGCAAGGTGACGTCCGGCAGACCCTGCAGTTCAGCGATGACCGCTTTCACCCATTCACCGGCCGGCTGGCCGTCCAGGCTCTCGCGGGTATCGAGCAGCGAGCCGCCGAACTCTTCCTGCTCGTCGGCCAGGATCACCCGCGCACCGCTGCGCGCCGCGGCCAGGGCGGCAGACAGCCCGGCCGGGCCGGCGCCGACCACCAGCACGTCGCAGGTGCGGCTCATGTAGTCGTAGGAATCCGGATCGACTTCGGTCGGCGAGCGACCCAGGCCGGCGGCCTTGCGGATGTACTTCTCGTAGGTCATCCAGAAGGACTGCGGGTACATGAACGTCTTGTAGTAGAAGCCAGGCGGCATCAGCTTGCCGCCGACCTTGCCCAGGATACCCATCATGTCGGTGTTGACGTTCGGCCAGCCGTTGGTGCTGGTGGCCACCAGGCCCTGGTACAGCGCCTGTTGAGTGGCGCGCACGTTGGGAATCTGGGTGGCCTCGGTGGCGCCGATCTGCAGCACCGCGTTGGGCTCCTCGGCGCCTGCGGCAACGATGCCGCGCGGACGCGAATACTTGAAGCTGCGACCGATCACGTCGACGCCATTGGCCAGCAGGGCCGAGGCCAGGGTGTCGCCTTCATAGCCGACGTAGGTCGTACCGTTGAAGGTGAAGGTCAGCTTCTTGCTGCGGTCCAGACGTCCGCCGTTGGACAGGCGATTGACCTGGCTCATGGCTGATCTCCCGAGGCGATTTGAGGGGTTTCGTCGATAGTCTTCTCGACGAACTGGGGCTGGCTGCCGATGCGATAGGTTTCCAGGATTTCATAGGTGACCGTGTTGCGGGTCGCATTGAAATACTGGCGGCAACCGGCGGCATGGATCCACAGCTCGTGCTGCAGACCGCGCGGGTTGTTGCGAAAGAACATGTACTCGCCCCACTGCGCGTCGGTGCACGCGCCTGGATCGAGCGGGCGGGCGATGTGCGCCTGGCCCGAGCAGTGGAATTCTTCTTCGCTGCGAAGCTCGCCACAGTGTGGACAGAAGATGTTCAGCATGATCGTTTCTCCTGTTAGTGGGCGACGGCGGCAGCGCCGTGTTCGTCGATCAGCGCGCCGTTGTGGAAGCGCTCGATGGAAAACGGCTTGGCCAGCGGGTGCATTTCACCGGTGGCCAGGCTGGCAGCGAACACATGGCCCGAGCCCGGTGTGGCCTTGAAGCCACCCGTGCCCCAGCCGCAGTTGAAGAACATGTTCGGCACCGGGGTCTTGGAGATGATCGGGCAGGCGTCCGGCGTGGTGTCGACGATGCCGCCCCACTGGCGGTTCATGCGCACGCGCGAGAGCACCGGGAACATCTCGACGATGGCTTGCAGGGTGTGCTCGATGATCGGGTACGAACCGCGCTGGCCGTAGCCGACCCAACCGTCGATACCGGCACCGATGACCAGGTCGCCCTTGTCCGACTGGCTGATGTAGCCATGCACGGCGTTGGACATGATCACGCTGTCGATGATGGGCTTGATCGGCTCCGACACCAGCGCCTGCAAGGGATGAGACTCGACCGGCAGACGGAAGCCAGCCAGCTTGGCCATGTGCCCGGAGTTGCCGGCGGTGACCACACCGACGCGCTTGGCACCGATGAAACCCTTGTTGGTTTCGACACCGATGCACACGCCGTTTTCCTTGCGGAAACCGATCACTTCGGTCTGCTGGATCAGGTCCACGCCCAGGGCGTCGGCGGCGCGGGCATAGCCCCAGGCCACGGCGTCGTGACGGGCCACGCCGCCACGCCGCTGGACGGTAGCGCCGATGATCGGGTAACGGGTGTTCTTGCTGCAGTCCAGGTAGGGAATCTCTTCGGCCACCTGCTTGCCGTTCAACAGTTCGCCGTCCACGCCGTTGAGGCGGTTGGCGCTGACGCGGCGCTCGGAGTCGCGCATGTCCTGCAGGGTGTGGCACAGGTTGTACACGCCGCGCTGGGAAAACATCACGTTGTAGTTGATGTCCTGGGACAGGCCTTCCCAGAGTTTCATGGCGTGCTCGTACAAGTGCGCCGACTCGTCCCACAGGTAGTTGGAACGCACGATGGTGGTGTTGCGCGCGGTATTGCCACCGCCCAACCAGCCCTTCTCGACCACGGCCACGTTGGTGATGCCGTGGACCTTGGCCAGATAGTAGGCAGTGGCCAGACCGTGCCCACCGCCGCCGACGATGACCACGTCGTAGACCTTCTTGGGGGTCGGCGTGCGCCACATGCGCTGCCAGTTTTCGTGGTGGCTGAGCGAGTGCTTGAAGAGGCCGAAGCCAGAATAACGTTGCATGGTGTTCACTCCACTCTCAGCGGTAGACCGGGAAGTCGCTGCACAGGGCCGTCACGTGGCGGGCCACGTTGGCCTCGACGTCGGCATCGCCCAGGTTGTCGAGGATGTCGCAGATCCAGCCGGCCAGCTCCGTGCACTGGGCCACCTTGAAACCACGACTGGTGACTGCCGGGGTGCCGATCCGCAGGCCCGAGGTCACGAAGGGCGATTGCGGATCGTTGGGTACCGCGTTCTTGTTCACGGTGATGTGGGCACGACCCAGGGCAGCATCGGCGTCCTTGCCGGTCAGGCCCTGACGAATCAGGCTGACCAGGAACAGGTGGTTGTCGGTGCCGCCGGAGACCACGTCGTAGCCGCGCTCGACGAACACTCCGGCCATGGCCTGGGCGTTGTCGATGACCTGCTGCTGGTAGGTCTTGAATTCAGGCTCCAGCGCTTCCTTGAAGCACACCGCCTTGGCGGCGATCACGTGCATCAGCGGGCCACCCTGACCGCCGGGGAACACGGCGGCGTTGAATTTCTTTTCCAGGGCTTCGTTGGCACGGGCCAGGATCAGGCCGCCACGTGGGCCACGCAGGGTCTTGTGGGTGGTGGTGGTGACCACGTCGGCGAACGGAATCGGGTTGGGGTACAGGCCGGCGGCAACCAACCCAGCCACGTGGGCCATGTCGACGAACAGGTAGGCGCCGACCTTGTCGGCGATCTCGCGGAACCGGGCGAAATTCAGGGTCTTGGAGTAGGCCGAAAAGCCGGCGATGATCATCTTCGGCTGGTGCTCGACGGCCAGGCGCTCGACCTCGTCGTAGTCGATCAGACCGGTGTCGGTGTCGATGCCGTACTGGACGGCGTTGTAGAGCTTGCCGGAAAAGCTGACCTTGGCGCCGTGGGTCAGGTGACCGCCGTGGGCCAGGCTCATGCCCAATACGGTGTCGCCAGCCTGCAGCAGCGCCAGGTAGACGGCGGCGTTGGCCTGGGAACCGGAGTGAGGCTGGACGTTGGCATAGTCGGCGCCGAACAGCTGCTTGGCGCGATCGATGGCCAGCTGCTCGACCTTGTCCACATGCTCGCAGCCACCGTAGTAGCGCTTGCCTGGATAGCCTTCGGCGTACTTGTTGGTGAGGCCGCTGCCCTGGGCCTCCATCACGCGCTTGCTGGTGTAGTTTTCCGAGGCGATCAGTTCGATATGGTCTTCCTGACGCTGATCCTCGGCGTTCATGGCCGCCAGCAGGACGTCGTCATAGCCCTTGATCTGATCTTCTTTGCTGAACATCGCAGTCTCCCCAGCGGCGGCGCGGCGCCTGGCTTGTTGGACGAAGGCGACCGTCGGCGGCTGCCCCCTTTGAGAGCGATGGTAGGGCCGGCGCGATCCGACCAAATGCCTGCGCGCGCCTTGCAGAGGTTCGTTTACGACATGGCGCGATCAGGCCAGCGTCAGAGCGCGCGCAACAGCAGGCGAAGGCCCAGCAGGGCAAGGAAATGCAGGGGGTAGATGGCGTAGGCCCAGCGGCGCATGGGGACAACGGCATGGCGCACATCGGTACGCAGCACAAGCAGACCCAGCCCCGGTGCCAGCAGGCAGGCGACGATGCCGCCGATGGCCGGCCAGTAGAGGTGGCGTGCCGATTCGAACAGGTTGCTCCAGGCGTTGGCGGCCAGGCACAGCACGCCCAATGGCAGTGCCCAGTACTGCGGGCGCTGCCAGGCGAGCACGAAGCCCAGCGGCAGCAGCACGCCGGCCAGGCCGAACATCAAGTGGTGGTCGAAGACAATGGCAGCGACGAGTACCGCACAGCCGAGCGCGGCCATGGCCGGTTGTCGCCGTTGCTGCCAGGCCTTGGCGGCCACCAGACCCAGGGCCAGGGTCGGCAGGACGTTGAGGGTGTCGGCGGGATAGACGAACAGGCGGTAGGGGATTTCCGAAAGCGCAGCGAAGATCAGCAACCACGCCAGGTAGCGGCCACCCAGGGGGGCATCCGGGCGACGCGTCAGATTGGCGGCGATGGCCAGGCAGAACCAGGGGAACGCCAAGCGACCCGGTACATAGAGGAAGTCCAGCGACCAGCCGACATAGCGCAGATGGTCGAGCACCATGCACAGCATGGCCAGCCATTTGAGCAGATCCAGGGAGCGGTTGCGGGTCATCTGTGGATAGCCTCAAGTTTGTGGGTTGCTCATGCCGGCCTCTTCGCGGGCAGAGCCCGCTCCCACAGGTGTGATGCCTACGTGGCCGCGAAGATTWGAGCAGGTCCGGGGGCGGTTGCGGGTCATCTGTGGATAGCCTCAAGTTTGYGGGTTGCTCATGCCGGCCTCTTCGCGGGCAGAGCCCGCTCCCACAGGTGTGATGCCTACGTGGCCGCGAAGATTTGAGCAAGTCCAAGGAGCGGTTGCGGGTCGTCTGTGGATAGCCTCAAGTTTGTGGGTTGCTCATGCCGGCCTCTTCGCGGGCAGAGCCCGCTCCCACAGGTGAAGAGGCCCGCCGAGACGACACATCTCTCACAGTTGGTTTACAGTGCTTCCCATACCTAACACCAAGGACCGCCCATGAACGACCAAACCCAACAGTTCGCCAGCGACAACTATTCGGGCATCTGCTCCGAGGCCTGGGCGGCCATGGAACAGGCCAATCAGGGCCATCAGCGCGCCTATGGCGACGACCAGTGGACCGCACGCGCCGCCGATGAATTCCGCCGTCTGTTCGAAACCGACTGTGAAGTCTTCTTCGCCTTCAATGGCACCGCTGCCAACTCCCTGGCCCTGTCGTCGTTGTGCCAGAGCTACCACAGCGTCATCTGCTCGGAAACCGCTCACGTCGAGACCGACGAATGCGGTGCTCCCGAGTTCTTTTCAAACGGCTCCAAATTGCTCACCGCGCGCACGGAAATGGGCAAGCTGACCCCACAGGCCATTCGCGAAGTGGCACTCAAGCGCCAGGACATTCACTACCCCAAGCCGCGTGTGGTCACCCTGACCCAGGCCACCGAAGTGGGCAGCGTGTACCGTCCCGAAGAACTCAGGGCCATCAGCGCCACCTGCAAGGAGCTCGGCCTGAACCTGCACATGGACGGCGCGCGCTTCGCCAACGCCTGCGCGTTTCTTGGCTGCTCGCCAGCCGAACTGACGTGGAAGGCGGGCGTGGATGTACTGTGCTTCGGTGGCACCAAGAATGGCATGGCGGTGGGCGAGGCGATCCTGTTCTTCAACCATGATCTGGCCGAAGATTTCGATTATCGCTGCAAGCAGGCGGGGCAACTGGCTTCTAAGATGCGTTTTCTGTCGGCACCCTGGGTGGGTTTGCTTGAGAACGATGCCTGGCTCAAGCACGCGGGGCACGCCAACCACTGTGCGCAGCTGCTCAAGGCGCTGGTCGAGGGTATACCGGGGGTGGAGTTGATGTTTCCGGTGGAGGCCAACGGCGTGTTCCTGCAGATGCCGGAACCGGCCTTGGAAGCTTTGCGCGCCAAGGGCTGGCGCTTCTACACCTTTATCGGCAGCGGCGGCGCCCGTTTCATGTGCTCATGGGACACCGAAGAAGCCCGCGTGCGCGAGCTGGCAGCGGATATCCATACGGTCATGCGCGCCTGAGCTGCGCTGACGCAAAACCGGTAGGAGAAAACCTCAGGCAGAAAACCGATGGAAGAGCATCTGTGCAGTAAACCTGGGGGAAGAGCATCTGTGGGAGCGGGCTCTGCCCGCGAAGAATCCACCGCGGTGTACCTGAAATACCGCAGCAACCTTGTGGGAGCGGGTCTCTGCCCGCGAAGAAGCCACCGCGGTGTACCTGAAGTACTGCAGTGGCCCTTTCGCCGGCAGAGTGGCTCGCCGCCCGCCCCGCTCCCACAAAGGGGGGGGGTGAGGTGTATCAGACCTCCAGGTAATCCAGGATCCCTTCGGCGGCGTTGCGGCCTTCGAAGATAGCGGTGACCACCAGGTCCGAGCCGCGCACCATGTCGCCGCCGGCGAAGATCTTCGGGTTGCTGGTCTGGTGCTTGAACTGACCCTGTTCCGGTGCCACCACGCGGCCTTGGCTGTCGGTCTGGATGCTATGGTCCTGGAACCAGGCCGCAGGGCTTGGGCGGAAGCCGAAAGCGATCACCACGGCATCGGCCGGGATGATCTCCTCGGAACCCGGAATCGGCTCGGGGCTGCGACGGCCACGGGCATCGGGTTCGCCGAGACGGGTCTCGACCACCTTCACGCCTTCGACCTTGTCTTCACCCACGATGGCGATCGGCTGACGGTTGTAGAGGAATTTCACGCCTTCTTCCTTGGCGTTCTTCACCTCTTTACGCGAGCCCGGCATGTTCGCCTCGTCGCGACGATAGGCGCAGGTCACCGCCTTGGCGCCCTGGCGAATCGACGTGCGATTGCAGTCCATCGCCGTGTCGCCACCGCCCAGTACCACGACCTTCTTGCCCTTCATGTCGACGAAATCTTCCGGCGACTTTTCGAAGCCCAGGTTGCGGTTGACGTTGGCGATCAGGAAATCCAGAGCATCGTGCACGCCAGGCAGGTCTTCACCGGGGAAGCCGCCCTTCATGTAGGTGTAAGTGCCCATGCCCATGAACACGGCATCGTACTCTTCCAGCAACTGCTCGACGCTGATGTCCTTGCCCACCTCGGTGTTCAGGCGAAACTCGATGCCCATGCCGGTGAAGACTTCGCGGCGATTGCTCAACACGCTCTTTTCCAGCTTGAACTCGGGAATGCCGAAGGTCAGCAGACCGCCGATTTCCGGGTTCTTGTCGAACACCACCGGGGTCACGCCACCGCGCACCAGCACATCGGCGCAACCCAGCCCAGCCGGGCCGGCGCCGATGATGGCGACGCGCTTGCCGGTCGGCTTGACCTTGGACATGTCCGGACGCCAGCCCATGGCGAACGCGGTGTCGGTGATGTACTTCTCCACCGAACCGATGGTCACTGCGCCAAAACCGTCGTTGAGGGTGCAGGCACCCTCGCACAGACGATCCTGCGGGCACACCCGGCCGCACACTTCGGGCAGGGTGTTGGTCTGGTGCGACAGCTCGGCGGCCGCGAGGATGTTGCCCTCGGCGACCAGCTTCAACCAGTTGGGAATGAAGTTGTGCACCGGGCACTTCCATTCGCAGTACGGGTTGCCACAGCCCAGGCAGCGGTGGGCCTGATCGGCCGACTGCGCGGGTTTGAAGGGCTCGTAGATTTCCACGAACTCTTTCTTGCGTTGACGCAACAGTTTCTTCTTCGGATCTTTGCGCCCGACCTCGATGAACTGGAAGTCATTACTCAGACGTTCAGCCATTGTTAAAACCTCATCAAACTCTTCAGGCGCATATCACTGCGGGTTGGCACGGGTGCTGGACAGCAGCGATTTCAGGTTGGCGGCCTTGGGCTTGACCAACCAGAAACGACGCAGGTAGTCGTCCAGGTTTTCCCAAAGGTTGCGGCCCCATTCACTGTCGGTTTCGGCGACGTATTCGGCCAGCACGCGTTCCAGGTGAGTACGGTAGGCTTCCATGGCTTCGCCACTGATGCGCTGGATTTCCACCAGTTCGTGGTTGACCCGGTCGACGAAGCTGTTGTCCTGGTCGAGCACGTAGGCGAAACCGCCGGTCATGCCCGAACCGAAGTTGTAGCCGGTCTTGCCGAGCACGCAGACGAAACCGCCAGTCATGTATTCGCAGCAGTGATCGCCCGTGCCTTCAACGACCGTATGGGCACCGGAGTTGCGCACCGCGAAACGCTCGCCTGCGGTGCCGGCGGCGAACAGCTTGCCGCCCGTGGCGCCGTACAGGCAGGTGTTGCCGATGATGGCGCTGTCCTGGGTCTTGAACGGGCTGCCCTTGGGCGGCACGATCACCAGCTTGCCGGCGGTCATGCCCTTGCCGACGTAATCGTTGGCATCGCCTTCCAGGTACATGTTCAGGCCACCGGCGTTCCACACGCCGAAGCTCTGACCTGCAGTGCCCTTGAAGCGGAAGGTCAGCGGGTTGGCATTCATGCCCTGGTTGCCGTGCAACTTGGCGATCTCGCCGGAGATGCGCGCACCGATCGAACGGTCGCAGTTGCAGATGTTCATCTCGAAATCGCCACCGGTCTTGCCCTGAATCGCCGGCAAGGCCATTTCCACCATCTGCTCGGCCAGCAGGCCCTTGTCGAACGGCGGGTTGCGATCCACTTCGCAGAACTGCGGCTTGTCCGCCGGAATCTGGTCGCTGCCCAGCAGTGGGGTCAGGTCCAGGTGCTGCTGCTTGGCGGTTTCACCGGGCAGCATTTCCAGCAGGTCGGTGCGCCCGATCAGCTCGCCCAGGCTGCGCACGCCCAGCTTGGCCAGCCATTCGCGGGTTTCTTCGGCCACATAGGTGAAGAAGTTGATCACCATGTCGACCGTGCCGATGTAGTGGTCCTTGCGCAGCTTCTCGTTCTGCGTGGCCACGCCGGTGGCGCAGTTGTTCAGGTGGCAGATGCGCAGGTACTTGCAGCCCAGGGCGATCATCGGTGCGGTGCCGAAGCCGAAGCTCTCGGCGCCGAGAATGGCCGCCTTGATCACGTCCAGGCCGGTTTTCAGGCCGCCGTCGGTCTGTACCCGCACCTTGCCACGCAGGTCGTTGCCGCGCAGGGTCTGGTGGGTTTCAGCCAGGCCCAGTTCCCACGGCGCGCCGGCGTACTTGATCGAGCTCAGGGGCGAGGCACCGGTGCCGCCGTCGTAACCGGAAATGGTGATCAGGTCGGCATAGGCCTTGGCCACGCCGGCGGCGATGGTGCCCACGCCCGCCTCGGCCACCAGCTTCACCGACACCAGCGCGGCCGGGTTGACCTGCTTGAGGTCGAAAATCAGCTGCGACAGGTCCTCGATGGAGTAGATGTCGTGGTGCGGCGGTGGCGAAATCAGGGTCACGCCAGGTACGGCATAACGCAGCTTGGCAATCAGGCCGTTGACCTTGCCACCGGGCAGCTGACCGCCCTCCCCGGGCTTCGCGCCCTGAGCCACCTTGATCTGCAGCACTTCGGCGTTGACCAGGTACTCGGGAGTTACACCGAACCGACCAGTGGCGATCTGCTTGATCTTCGAGCTGCGCACGGTGCCGTAGCGCGAAGGGTCTTCGCCGCCTTCACCGGAGTTGGAACGCGCGCCCAGGCGGTTCATCGCCTCGGCCAGCGCTTCGTGAGCCTCGGGCGACAGCGCACCCAGGGAAATCCCGGCCGAATCGAAACGCTTGAGGATCGCTTCCAGCGGTTCGATCTGGTCGATGCTCAGCGGCTGGTCGAGGGTCTTGACCTTGAGCAGGTCGCGGATCATCGACACCGGACGGTTGTCCACGATCGCGGTGTATTCCTTGAACTTGCTGTAGTCGCCTTGCTGCACGGCGGCTTGCAGGGTGTTGACCACGTCCGGGTTGTAGGCGTGGTACTCGCCGCCGTAGACGAACTTCAACAGGCCGCCTTGCTGGATCGGCTTGCGCGTGCTCCAGGCTTCGGCAGCGAGGGCTTTCTGTTCGGCTTCCAGGTCGACGAAACGCGCACCCTTGATCCGGCTCGGCACGCCGCGGAAGCTGAGCTCGCAGACTTCCTCGGACAGGCCGATGGCCTCGAACAGCTGGGCGCCGCGGTACGAGGCCACGGTGGAGATGCCCATCTTCGAAAGAATCTTGAGCAGGCCCTTGGTGATGCCCTTGCGGTAGTTCTTGAACACCTCGTAGAGGTCGCCCAGCACTTCACCGGTCCGGATCAGGTCGCCCAGAACTTCATAGGCCAGGAACGGATAGACCGCCGAAGCACCGAAGCCGATCAGCACCGCGAAGTGGTGCGGATCGCGGGCGGTAGCGGTTTCGACAAGGATGTTGCTGTCGCAACGCAGACCCTTTTCGGTCAGGCGATGGTGCACGGCACCGGTCGCCAGCGACGCGTGCACCGGCAGCTTGCCCGGCGCGATGTTGCGGTCGCTGAGTACCAGCAGGGTACGTCCGGCGCGAACGGCTTCCTCGGCCTGATCGGCGATGTTGCGCACGGCGGCCTCGAGGCCCATGGCTTCATCGTAGTTCAGCTCGATGACCTGGCGATCGAAGCCCGGCCGATCCAGGTTCATCAGCGAGCGCCATTTGGCGGGCGAGATGACTGGTGAACTGAGGATCACCCGCGAAGCGTGCTCCGGGGATTCCTGGAAAATATTGCGCTCGGCGCCCAGGCAGATTTCCAGCGACATCACGATCGCTTCGCGCAGCGGGTCGATCGGCGGGTTGGTGACCTGCGCGAACTGCTGGCGGAAGTAGTCGTAAGGCGTACGGACCCGATGGGACAGCACGGCCATCGGCGTGTCGTCGCCCATCGAGCCCACGGCTTCCTGGCCCTGCTCGCCCAGCGGACGCAATACCTGGTCGCGCTCCTCGAAGGTCACCTGGTACATCTTCATGTACTGCTTGAGCTGGTCGCTGCTGTAGAAAGCCGAACCGTGGTCGTTGTCTTCCATGGTCGACTGGATACGCAGCGCGCTCTTGCGCAGCCACTGCTTGTAAGGGTGGCGCGACTTCAGGCGGTTGTCGATGTCATCGGTGTGCAGGACCTGGCCGGTTTCCGTATCGACCGCCAGGATCTGGCCCGGGCCCACACGGCCCTTGGCGATCACGTCCTCGGGCTGGTAGTTCCACACGCCGATTTCCGACGCCAGGGTGATGTAGCCATTCTTGGTGGTGACCCAGCGCGCCGGGCGCAGGCCGTTGCGGTCGAGCAGGCACACGGCATGGCGGCCGTCGGTCATGACCACACCAGCCGGACCGTCCCACGGCTCCATGTGCATCGAGTTGTACTCGTAGAACGCCCGCAGGTCGGGGTCCATGGTCTCGACGTTCTGCCAGGCCGGCGGAATCAGCATGCGCACACCACGGAACAGGTCGATGCCACCGGTGACCATCAGTTCGAGCATGTTGTCCATGCTGGAAGAGTCGGAACCCACGCGGTTGACCAGCGGGCCGAGTTCTTCCAGATCCGGGATCAGATCGTTGGCGAACTTGGTGCGACGGGCCAGAGCCCAGTTGCGGTTGCCGGTGATGGTGTTGATCTCGCCGTTGTGGGCGAGAAAGCGGAAGGGCTGGGCCAGCGGCCACTTCGGCAGGGTATTGGTCGAGAAGCGCTGGTGGAACACGCAGATGGCGGTTTGCAGACGCTCGTCGGACAGGTCCGGGTAGAAGGCCGTAAGGTCGGCCGGCATCATCAGGCCTTTGTAGATGATGGTCTTGTGCGAAAAGCTGCAGATGTAATGGTCGGTGTCAGCCGCGTTGGCCACGGACGAACGGCGACGGGCGCTGAACAGCTTGATCGCGAACTGCTGATCGCTCAGGCCTTCACCGCCGACGAACACTTGCTGGATCTTGGGCAGGCGCTCCAGGGCCAGACGGCCGAGCACGCTGGTATCGATCGGCACGTCGCGCCAGCCGATCAGTTGCAGGCCGGCGGCTTCGATCTCGCGATTCATGTTGTCGCGGGCCGCTTGCGCGCGCACCGGGTCTTGGTTGAAGAAGACCATGCCCACGGCGTACTGCTTGGGCAGCTCGCTGCCGAAATGGTCCTTGGCGATGGCACGCAGGAACAGGTCGGGCTTCTGGATCAGCAAGCCGCACCCGTCGCCGGTCTTGCCGTCGGCGTTGATCCCACCGCGGTGGGTCATGCAGGTCAGGGCCTCGATGGCCGTTTGCAACAGGTTATGGCTGGGCTCGCCCGACATATGGGCAATCAGGCCAAAACCGCAGTTATCCTTGAATTCATCCGGACGATACAGACCTGTTTTCATAGACACATTCTCACCAGGCTGCCTCTTTTCGAGGCAATTTCTTTTCGATTCAACTAGTTACCATGCGCGCCGAACGTACGCCGGCTTTGCGGAGGCAAAAGGGAGGTTATTGTACACAGCGCAACGGGTGGTCACAAATTCAGCGACGAAATCAATAACTCAATTGTCGCAAATGTGAACGTTTCCAGCGAGCTATTGTGATAGCGACTTAGGCTGGATTCTGAATCCCGCAGCTCGACAGCGCAAGCCCGCATGTCTACAAGGCCCGTGCTTGAGCCTTCGATGGCAAACGGTGGGACAGGGACGGCGAAGCCTGCTACACAACGCGTAGCAGGCTCGGGATTCAGATGACGCCGGAGGGTGGGGCGGCGGGGATAGGTGCCGCCCGACAATCAGCGAGCTGTCGCGAGGTCCTGTTGGACGCTGGCGACAGTGCGAGGCCAAGGTTTACCAGCCTGAACCTTGGCTGGCAAGTTCTTGATGGCGGCAACCGCTGCATCGCGGCTGGCGAAGCTGCCGTAGGTGATCACGTAGAGCGGCTTGCCCTGCAGGGTTTTCTTGAAGTAACGGAAGTCACCGCCCTGCTCCTTGACGTAGGCCTGTGCAGCGCCTTCGTTGCTGGTTCCCAGGATCTGCACGACGTAGTTGCTCGGCGATTGACCGGCGTACCAGCTGCCACCGGCAGCAGGCTTGGCGGCAGCAGCGGCAGGGGCCGGCTTGGCGGCCACGGTCGGTGCAGGCGCAGGTGCGGGTTTGGCAGCGGTGACAGGTGCAGGCTTGGTGGTCGCCACCGGCGCCGCCTGGCGTGCAGGTGCAGGCGTCGGCGTGGGTGCAACCGCAGCCGGTGCACCTGCAGGCACGCCTGCAGGTGGCGCGGTAGTGGTGACGGTCGGCGGCTGTGGCGAAGTGTTCACGGCAGCGCCGGTTTCGTCGCCATCGCCCATGCCGGTGGATTCGGCCAGTGGGCCGCGCATGACCGGCTGTTGCCCGTTCATCGGCAACGACTGGGTGCTGCCATTGAATTCGACCGACGGATTGCCGTTGTTGGATTGGGCGGCAGTTGGCTGCCCCTGGCTCATCGGCAACTGGGCCTGTTCGGTGGTGCTCGGCGCCTTGCCATCACGGCTGGGTATCAGCCAGGCGGCGGCCACCGCGACGACGACAACGGCGGAAATCGCCAGTACGTGTTTCTTAGGCATCTTAAACCCCATAGCAGGACGCTTCACCGACGAGCGGCTAGCGATCATGGCCTCGATCAACGTATCACGAGCAACCTGGTTGATGGCCCCTGGCCAACCATCCGAGTTTTCGTGAATGTCGGCAATCTGGTCATTGGTGAGCAACTGGATACCCTTCCCGGCGCCTTCCAGACGCAGCGCCAGGTATTCGCGGGTTTCCTCGAGGCTGTACGGTTGCAGCTCGATCACGTGGAACAATTCCTGCCCGGCGCTGAACTGCTCCAGGCCCGCGATCAAGGAAGGCTCGCCGAACAGGAACACGTGAGGGCGCCCGTCCGCAGTGCCCGCCGCCAACGCCAGCAGGGCTTCGAGTGCGGATTCGTCGAGTTGTTCCGCGTCGTCCACCAGCAGGTAGACTTCCTGCCCGGTAAGCCCCAGCTGGACGATCTGCGCCAGCATGGCCGGCACTTCCAGGGTATTGAGGTTGAGCGACTGGGCGACCTGGGTCAGCACGCTTGCGGCATCGCCGGCACCACGCGCCGAGACCACGATGCTTTGCACCGACTGCTTGTTGGTACTGGCGACCAGGGCCTGACGCAGGAGCGTCTTGCCACTGCCGTGCGGGCCGGTGACTACCAGCAACAGCTGGCTGTAGCGCGCCAGATGGTGCAATTGCCCCAGCACCGGCTTGCGCTGGGCCGGGAAGAATTTGAAGCCAGGCACCCTTGCGGCGAAGGGGTCATGATCCAATTGGTAGTGGCCGAGAAAGGCCTCATCGGCATGCAGACTTGTCATCGAACTCTCGTAGAACAAAGGTGAATCGTTGATGGGTTGCTGGCATCACGTCCTGCTGGAATACGCCGGGCTCAACACCTGTGGGAGCGGGGCGGGCGGCGAGCGCCTTCACAATCAGGCTTCCAGCCCGGCGACGATGGCGCGGTAATCCGCTTCCAGGGTCGCCTGAAGCACATCATGCGGGTAGTCGGCGGTGATCACCGCTTCGCCCAGGCTGCGCAGCAGCACCAGGCGCAGACTGCCATCCAGCACTTTCTTGTCGATCGCCATGTGCTCGAGGAAATCGGCCGGCGTCATTTCCGCTGGCGGCACCACCGGCAAACCGGCGCGCAGCAGAAGACGAATGCCGCGGTCCCGCTCGGCCTGGGTGATCCAGCCCAGGCGCATGGACATCTCCAGCGCCATCACCGTACCGGCCCCCACGGCTTCGCCGTGAAGCCACACACCATACCCCATATGGGTCTCGATGGCGTGGCCGAAAGTATGCCCCAGGTTCAGTGTGGCCCGCACACCCGACTCGCGTTCGTCCGCCCCGACCACGCGGGCCTTGGCTTCGCAGGAGCGAGCGATGGCCACCGTGAGGGCGGCCTGGTCGAGCGCCCTGAGGGCATCGACGTGATCTTCCAGCCAGCCCAGGAACGGCTCGTCGCAGATGAAACCGTACTTGATCACCTCGGCCAGACCCGCCGACAGCTCGCGCGGCGGTAGCGTGGCCAGGGTCGTGGTGTCGATCAGGACCGCCTGCGGCTGATAGAACGCGCCGACCATGTTCTTGCCCAGCGGATGGTTGATGCCGGTCTTGCCGCCCACCGACGAGTCGACCTGGGACAGCAGCGTGGTCGGCACCTGGATGAAATCAACGCCGCGCTGATAGCAGGCGGCGGCGAACCCGGCCATGTCGCCGATGACGCCGCCGCCCAGGGCGATGACCGTGACGCGTCGATCCAGCCGTGCGGTGAGCATGGCATCGAAAATGGTCTGCAGGGTTTCCCAGTTCTTGAAGGCTTCGCCGTCTGGCAGCACCACGGGCACCACCGAGTAGGCACCCAGGGTCTGGGTCAGGCGATCCAGGTAGAGCGGCGCCACCGTGGCGTTGGAGACGACCGCCACCTTTCGCCCGGCAATGTGCGGGGCCAGCAATGAGGCTTGATCGAGCAACCCTTCGCCGATGTAGATCGGATAGCTGCGCTCGCCGAGGTCAACCTTGAGTGTCTGCATCTGTCCCCACTCTTGTTTTTCTGAAAACCGCTGCCATGGAATCACGGTAGCGCCAAACGATCCTGCAAGCGCCGCGAACACCTTCGGCTACACGCACCTCAGCGCGGCGGCAGGCGTTGCAGACGTTCGAGGATATCGAGCACCACCATGCGCGGCGGACGCTCGTCGGTCTGCACCACCAGATCGGCGATCTCGCGGTACAGCGGATCGCGCACCGCCAGCAGGGCCCGCAGCGTGGCCTCTGGATTAGCGGTACGCAATAGCGGCCGATTGCGATCACGCGCCGTGCGGCCCACCTGTTGCTCCACAGAGGCGTGCAGGTACACCACACGCCCACCGGCGTGCAGTGCCTGGCGATTGGCGTCGCGCATGACGGCGCCACCGCCGGTGGCCAGCACCAGACCGTCGAATTCGCACAGCTCGGCCAGCATGGCCTGCTCGCGATCGCGAAAGCCGACCTCGCCTTCCTGGTCGAAGATCCACGGGATATTCGCCCCGGTACGGGTCTCGATTTCCTTGTCGGAATCCTTGAACGGCAACCGAAGCTCTTTGGCCAGCAGACGGCCAATGGTGCTCTTGCCTGCACCCATTGGCCCAACAAGTATCAAATTTCGCACAGAATCAACGACTCACAGCAATCGCCTGGTTATTCATGATACGCGGTGTCAAGAATACCAGCAGCTCGGATTTGGCTTCCGACACGACATCCCGACGGAAAAGGCGCCCAACATACGGCACGTCGCCCAAAAAGGGCACCTTGTCCACGGTTTTACTTTGCGTGTTGGAGAAAACCCCGCCAATGACGATGGTTTCGCCGTCGTTGACCAGCACCTTGGCGTTGACCTCGTTCTTGCTGATGGGCGGCACGCCCAGTACGGCGTTCAGGTAGTCGGGCTCATCCTTGGTGACCTTCACTTCCATGATGATGCGGCTGTCCGGGGTGATCTGCGGCGTCACTTCGAGCGAGAGCGAAGCCTCCTTGAACGATACCGTTGTGGCACCGCTGGAACTGGCTTCCTGATACGGCACCTCGGTGCCCTTGAGGATCTTCGCGGTTTCCTTGTCGGAGGTCACCACCTTGGGTTGCGAGACGATCTCGCCGTTGCCGGTGCTCTCCATGGCGCTGAGTTCGAGGTCCAGCAGGACGTTGTTGGTCACGAAGCCCAGGCCGATGCCGGAGGTCGCATCGGCGGCGCCCAGATCGATGAAGGGCGTGTTGCTGCCTACGTCGGCGCCGGTGTTGCCGGCTTCGTCGCCGTTGTTGTCCAGGCCGTAGGCAGTCCAGTTGTGCTTGCCACGCAGGTTGGTCGAGCCGCCCCAGCGCACGCCCAGCGCCTTGTCGTAGCCGACGTTGGCCTCGACGATGCGGGCTTCGATCATCACCTGCCGTACGGGGATGTCCAGTTGGGTGACGATGCGGCGCAGTTCGTCGAGGCGGTCCTGGGTCTGGTAGGCGATGATGTTGTTGGTGCGTTCGTCGACCGTGATCGAGCCGCGCTCGGTCTCGACGTTTTCACCGCGAGTTACCGACTGGAACAGCTTGGCGATGTCGGCAGCCTTGGCGTAGTTGACCTGCATCAGCTCACGGCGCAGCGGCGCGAGCTCCTGGATCTGCCGTTGCGACTCCAGTTCCTGGCGCTCGCGGGCAGCGATCTCATCGGCCGGCGCCACCAGCAGCACGTTGCCGACCTTGCGCTTGTCCAGGCCCTTGGTCTTGAGCACCAGGTCCAGCGCCTGGTCCCATGGCACGTTCTGCAGGCGCAGGGTGATGCCGCCCTGCACGGTGTCGCTGGCCACCAGGTTGAGGTTGGTGAAGTCGGCGATCAGTTGCAGCACCGAACGCACGTCGATGTCCTGGAAGTTCAGCGACAGCTTCTCCCCGGTATAGACGTTGCGCTCGACGTTGCGCCGCGCCACGTCCTCGTTGGTCAGCGGTCGCACGCTGATGGTCAGGCGATTTTCGGTCTGGTACGAGGAGTAGTCGAAGGTGCCACTGGGTTCGATGGACACGGTCGCGCCATTGGCGCTGGCCGAGGAATTGACGAACTGCACCGGGGTGGCGAAATCCTTGACGTCCAGGCGCACACGCAACGCCTCGGGCAGTTGCGTGCGGGCGAAGTTGAGGAGGATCTTGCCGCCCTGCTCTTGAATGTCGGGGCTGATGGTCGGGTCACTGAGATCGATGATCACATTGCCTTCGCCCAGTTCGCCGCGCTGGAAATCGACGTTGCGAATGGCGCGTCCGGCCGGCACCGCCGCTCGCGAGGTCGCCGGCGCCGGCGAAGACACCGCTGCCGGTCGCGGCGCAGGCCGGGGCGTGGCTGGCGTAGAGGTCGGGGCCGGCAGTGACGTGCCCTGCAGCGCAGCGGCGCCCTCGCCCACCAGCACGAACAGGTCGTTGCCCTGCACACGGGTGCTGTAAGGCGCCAACTTGGTCAGGTTGACGATGACCCGCGTACGGTCGGTGGCCTCGACCACGACCACGCTGCGAGCGTTGCCCACACCCAGGTCTCGGCTGCGCGCGCCCAGTTGGCTGGTCACACCGGGCAAGTCGAGGGCGATGCGCGCCGGTTGCTCGGTGGTGTAGCCGCGCGGTGCCGTGACCGGACCGTCGAACGAGAGCTTGAGCTCGACACGATCACCGGGCAGGGAAGCAACGTCGAGCGTCTTCAAGTTCGCGGCCATGACAATCGGTGAAAGCATCGCTATCCCTAGCGAAATACCGAAGGCTGAGAGAATCCTGTTCATTTTCGAGTTCCACTAGACATGCTTGACCCAGCCCTTTACGAGCGCTCTTTGAGCGGGATGGTGCGAGGCCGCTCCAACCAACCACCATCCCCATCGGGAACGATTTCAATGACATCGACCTGGGCGTCACTGATGGCGATGATCCGCCCGTCGTTGCGACCCAGGTAATCGCCTACCTTCAGTCGATGCACGCCACCGGCACCACGCATCAGGGCGTAGCGTCCGCCGGCGTTGCCCAGCGTACCGACCATTTCGAATTCCTCGATGTTGAAACCCTCCAGGAATTGCTTGACCCGCGTCGTGTCCGGCTTGATGAGCCTGGAGCCCTTCTGCCTGTTCACCAGTTCGATCTTGATCGGTGGCTGGAACGGGCTGCGCAACGATGCAGCCTCGTAGCTGAACGCCTGATAGGGCGCAAAGCGCGGTATCGGTTCGATCTTGCCCTTGGGCCGTGCCTTGACCTCGGCCATGAATGCATCCAGGTCGGCGAAATCGCCGCCGCCACCACAACCGGCCAGCACCAGCGTGCATAGCGCCAGACCTGCCACGAAAACCGCCCTCATTTCGCTTGCCCCTGTGCCGGTACCGCATTCGTCCCAGGCAGGCCTTGGTCATTGTAACGGTAGGTCTTGGCCAGGATGCTCATGCGCAGCTGGCTGTTGCTGGCCTTGGGATCCACTGGCTTCACTTCGAAATCGTGAAGGGTGACGATCCGCGGCAGGCTGGCCACACCGCTGACGAATGTGGCCAGGTCATGGTAGGTGCCGGTCACGCTGATCTGTATCGGCAGCTCGATATAAAACTGCTGGGTCACTTCAGGCAACAGTTTTATTTCCTCGAACTCCAGCCCCGAGCCCAGACCGGTGCGGGTGATGTCTTCGAGCAGACCCGGAACCTCGGTGTCGCTGGGCAACTGTCGCAGCATGGCACCGAACGAGGTTTCCATCTCTTTCATCTGTTCGGTATAGGTCTCCAGGTTCGCCGCCTGGAAAGCCTTGGTGGAGAACTGCTCCTTGAGCGTAGCCTCCTGGTCGGCCTGCTGCTGCAACTGCGCTTCCAGGTCGGAGATGTGAAAGTTGTAGCCCAGGCCCAGAATCAGTGCCATCAGCAGCACGCCGGCGATCACCTTGACGGCATTGGGCCAGGATCCGATGTTGTTGAGGTCCAGCTCGCTGAGCTCGACCTTGCGCAGGCTGTCCATCCAGCTCGAAGGGTTCATTTGTCATCCCCATCGGCCGGCACCGGCGCCGTCTGGCGCACGGTCAGTTGGAAACTGTTGGCGCCGTTGACGTCGGCACTGGTGTTGGCCTTGACCTCGTTGAGGGTCGGGGCTTCCAGCCAGGGCGAGGCATCGAGGTTGCGCAGCAGGTCGGACACGCGATTGTTGGTTTCGGCAGCGCCGGCAATGGCGATGTTCTTGTCGGTCATCTTTACGTCGGTGAAGTACACACCGTCGGGCAGCGTGCGCGCCATCTGGTCGAAGATGCGCCCGATGATCGGCCGGTTGCCCTGCAGGTCCTGGATGGTCTTCATGCGCTCGAGCAACTGCTTGCGCCGCGCCTTGAGCTCGCTGATCGACTTGATGCGCTGGTCGAGCAGGACGATCTCGGACTGCAGGTGGGCATTGCGCGCCGTCTGGATGTCGATGGCATTGCCGATGAATCGGTCTGCCAGAAAGATGATCGCGATGGCGCCTACCACTACACCGGCCATGGCCATCAGAAAGTGTCGCTTGCGCTCTTCACGCAGCTGCTCGCGCCACGGCAGCAGGTTGATCCTTGCCATCTAGTCGAAGCTCCTCAGCGCCAGGCCACAGGCGATCATCAGGGCCGGTGCGTCACTGGCCAGGGCGCCGGCATTGACTCGGCTGCTCAGGGCCATGTCGGCGAACGGGTTGGCCACCAGGGTCGGAGTGCCCAGGCGTTGCTGGATCAGCCGATCCAGACCGGAAATGGAGGCAGTACCACCGGCGAGCATGATGTAGTCGACATCGTTGAACTGGCCGGCGGCGAAGAAGAACTGCAGCGAGCGCGACACCTGCTGCACCACGGCGTCCTTGAACGGCTGCAGCACTTCGGCCACGTAGTCGTCGGGCAGCCCGCCCTGCTTCTTGGCCAGGCCGGCTTCCTCGTTGGACAGGCCGTAGCGGCGCTGGATTTCCTCTGTCAGCTGGCGCCCGCCGAACAGCTGCTCGCGGGTATAGATGATGCGGCCGTTGTGCAGCACGCTGAGTGTGGTCATGGTCGCGCCGATGTCCACCACGGCCACGGTCAGGGCCTGATTGCCCCCGGCCAGCTGCGCGGTGAGCAGGCCGAAAGCGCGCTCCAGGGCATACGCCTCGACGTCGACCACCTTGGCGCTCAGCCCGGCCAGGGCCAGGGCGGCCTCGCGCACCTCGACGTTCTCCTTGCGACAGGCGGCCAGCAGGACTTCCACCCGCTCCGGATTGCGCGCCGAATAGCCCTGCACCTCGAAGTCGATGGCGACTTCTTCCAGCGGATAGGGAATGTACTGGTCGGCCTCGACCTTGAGCTGGGTTTCCAGTTCGTCGTCAGACAGCCCGGCGTCCATCTCGATGGTCTTGGTGATCACCGCAGAACCGGCCACGGCCACGGCCACGATGCGGGTGCTGGTGCGCGCCTTGACCAGCACGCGGCTCAAGGCGTGGCCGACGCCCTCAAGCTCGGCGATGTTCTTTTCGACCACGGCATTGGCCGGCAGCGGCTCCACGGCATACGACTCGACCCGGAAACGGTTGCCCGTGCGGCTCAGCTCGAGCAGTTTGACCGATGTGGAACTGATATCGATGCCCAATAGCGAATGTGCTTTCTTGCTGAAGAGTCCACGCACAACCGATTCCCTATTACTATCCGCGACTTACGGACCCTTTGTCGTACGGGGCATTTAATAGCAGTCTTGACAGAAGCGCAAATGACGCTCCGGGCCGAAAAATGCTTATAATGCCCAGCGTTTTTTCCACGTACCGCGTGCTGCGCTTAACTCATTCTTTTATCTGGAAATCCAAAAGCCTTGATACGCCTGCTGAAGTTTTTCTGGTGGTCTTTCCTCGCCGTGTTCTGCGGGCTGTTGCTCGTGCTCAGTGGGGCATTTCTGTATCTTAGCCCCAGCCTGCCGTCTGTCGACGCCCTGCGCAGCGTAGAGCTGCAGATCCCCCTGCGGGTGTTCAGCAGCGACGGAAAACTGATCGCCGAGTTCGGCGAGATGCGCCGCTCGCCGATCAAGTTCGCCGAGATTCCGCCACATTTCATCCAAGCCCTGTTGTCCGCCGAGGACGACAATTTCGAAAACCATTACGGCGTCGACCCCAGCAGCCTGATGCGCGCCGCCTCGCAGCTGGTGCGCAGCGGTCATATCCAGACCGGCGGCAGTACCATCACCATGCAGGTCGCCAAGAACTATTTCTTGACGTCCGAACGCAGTTTTTCCCGCAAAATCACTGAAATCCTTCTTGCCTTGCAAATCGAGCGCCAACTTACCAAGGACGAGATTCTCGAGTTGTATGTGAACAAGATCTACCTGGGCAACCGGGCCTACGGCATCGAAGCCGCAGCACAGGTGTACTACGGCAAGTCGATTCGCGACGTCAGCCTGGCGCAGATGGCGATGATCGCCGGCCTGCCCAAGGCGCCGTCGCGCTTCAACCCGCTGGCCAACCCGGTGCGCAGCAAGGAGCGTCGCGACTGGATCCTGGGGCGCATGTTCCGCCTGGGCAAGATCGACGAAGCCAGCTACAACGCCGCCATCAGCGAACCGCTCAACGCCAGCTACCACGTGCCCACGCCGGAAGTCAGCGCGCCGTGGATCGCCGAGATGGCCCGCGCCGAGATGGTCGGGCGCTACGGCAGCGACGCCTACACCCAGGGTTTCAACGTCACCACCACGGTGCCCAGCAACCTGCAGGAAGACGCCAACCACGCCATCAGTGCCGGGCTCATCGCCTACGATCAGCGCCACGGTTACCGTGGACCCGAAGCGCGCCTGCCGGGCAAGACGCCACGCGAGTGGGCGGTCGAACTGACCCGCCAGCGTCCGTTGAACGGCTTGGAGCCGGCCATCGTGACCAAGGTCGACAAGACCGGGATCGTCGTGCTCACCCGTGACGACAAGCAGGAATCGATCGCCTGGGACAGCATGAAATGGGCGCGCCCGTTCATGAACACCAACAGCGTCGGGCGCATGCCGACCCAGCCTGCGGACGTCGCGCAGGTCGGCGATTTGATCCGCGTGCAGCGTCAAGACGATGGCACCTTGAAGTTCAGCCAGGTACCGACCGTGCAGAGCGCGCTGGTGTCGCTGGACCCGCGTACCGGTGCCATCCGCGCCCTGGTCGGCGGCTTCTCGTTCGAGCAGAGCAACTACAACCGCGCCATGCAGGCCAAGCGCCAGCCAGGTTCGAGCTTCAAGCCGTTCATCTACAGTGCCGCGCTGGACAAGGGCTACACGCCCGCCAGCCTGGTCAACGATGCGCCCATCGTGTTCGTCGATGAATCGGTGGACAAGGTCTGGCGACCTAAGAACGACACCAACACCTTCCTGGGCCCCATCCGCCTGCGCGAAGCGTTGTACAAGTCGCGCAACCTGGTGTCCATCCGGGTTCTGCAGAGCCTGGGCGTGGACAGCACCATCGACTACATCAGCAAGTTCGGCTTCAACAAGCAGGACCTGCCGCGCAACCTGTCACTGGCGCTGGGCACCGCGACTTTGACGCCGATGGAAATCGCCACTGGCTGGAGCGTGTTCGCCAACGGCGGCTACAAGGTTTCGCCCTACCTGATCGAGCGGATCGACAGCCGCAACGGTGAAACCCTGTTCCGCGCCAATCCGCCGACCGTACCGGCTGACGAAGTCGCGGCCGCGTCGCCCCAGCCCGCGCCAGGCACGCCTGCGCCGGAGCCGGCACCGATCGGCGTCGACGCGACCCTGACCCCAGGCGCGCCACCGGCACCGGTGATCGCCGAGCGCGTCATCGACGGGCGCACCGCGTTCATTCTTACCAGCATGCTCGAGGACGTGATCAAGAAGGGCACCGGGCGCCGCGCCATGGCGCTGGGCCGAACCGATCTGGCCGGCAAGACGGGGACCACCAACGATTCGAAGGATGCCTGGTTCTCGGGCTACAACACCGACTACATCACCACCGTGTGGTCCGGTTTCGACCAGCCCGAAACCCTGGGCCGGCACGAGTTTGGCGGCACCGTTTCGCTGCCGATCTGGATGACCTACATGGGGGCCGCACTGAAAGACAAACCTGCCCACGTGCAGCCCGAGCCCGAAGGCATCCTGAGCCTGCGGGTGGACCCGATCAGCGGCCGTGCGGCTGCCCCGGGCACACCCGGCGCCTACTTCGAACTGTTCAAGAGCGAAGACACCCCGCCCTCCAACAGCGAGTTCGGCGGCAGCAGCGCACCAGGCAGCCCGCTCCCGGCCGATGAATCGGCGCCGATCGATCTGTTCTGATCAAACCGGCCCTGTGGTCGCAACGGCCAATCCCCGATCTGGTTTACACCTGCTTCGGGGTTGGCCTGCTTGATCCAGGTGTTGTCGACATAGCCTGATGCAAATGCATTCAGGTTACTGGCTTGCATCGAATTGACGCGCACCAGCCGCATCAGTAGCATCGAAGCCAACCACAACCTCCACGCCTCGGGCGGGCCTTGGCCTGAACTGCGCACCAGGGGGTTTCTTTTTGTCCGCAATAAAGTGAGCAGGATGCTCCGATGGCCTCACAGATAGCCTACACCAAGCACGCTAAAGCCCCCCTCGATCTACTCGCACATCTTGAGGCCAAAGGCTTGGCCGTCCCTCAACCAGAAAGGGCTCTGCACGCCCTACAACTGATTGGCTACTATCGATTACTCATCTATATGCGGCCACTTCAGAGCAACCGAGACAGGTTGTTTTTCTCAGGCGTCGAGTTCGATGACATTCTGGCGCTTTATGATTTTGACAGACAGCTCAGGCTTATCTGTCTGGACGCGGTTGAGCGCATAGAAGTAGCAATGAGAGCTGCAATCATCAATACGCTGGCGATCGATCCGGTGGCGGGCCCTCATTTCTACCTGGATTCGGCACACTTCATCAACACGCAGGCGCATGCGTCGTTCATGCGTGCGGCGACCGACCCCACCACATGCAAACATCAAGCTGTCGAGCACTACCTCGATACCTATGACTCACCTCCCTACCCACCTATTTGGGTCGTCTTGGAAGCAACGACATTCGGGCCATTGTCTTATCTGTACGCAAGCCTGCTTCTACCCTACCGAAAAGCCATCGCCAAAGCCTTCGGCTTCGACGAGAAGATATTGGTCACCTGGTTCAGAAGTATCAACTTGCTACGAAATGTCTGCGCTCATCACTCCCGCCTCTGGAACAAGAACAATTTGGTCAACGCACCAGGCGTCGCGAAATCGCTAAGGGCGGAGTTTCCAGACCATACCGATCGAGGCCGGGTCGCAGCGCGGGCTGTGCCCTTGGTAGCACTTCTGGCAGTGATCGATCCAGAGTCGGACTGGAAGCAACGATTCAGGAGTGTCCTGCTCAGCGCTCCCGCCGCCATGGCAAAAGCCGGGTTGGACATGTCGGTGATGGGATTCCGACCTGGCTGGGATACAAGGAGATTTTGGATCTGACGTAAAGCGTGGACCTCCTGTCGCCATGTGCCGATAGACGATCCACAAAAAAGCCCCGACTCTCGCGAGCCGGGGCTTTTTTCATGGGGCGTGCAAGGGATCAACCGTTGAACACGTCATCCACGCTTTTGAGCGGATAGTGCTTGGGGTACGGCAGGGTGGCTACACCGGTCTCGATCGCGGCCTTGGCCACGGCGTCGGAGATCAGGGTGATCAGGCGTGGGTCCATTGGCTTGGGAATGATGTACTCGCGGCCGAATTCCAGGGAGATGCCGCCGTAGGCATCGCAGACTTCCTGAGGGACCGGCAGCTTGGCCAGTTCGCGCAGGGCGTTGGCTGCGGCGATCTTCATCTCTTCGTTGATGCGCTTGGCGCGGACGTCCAGGGCACCACGGAAGATGAATGGGAAGCCCAGGACGTTGTTGACCTGGTTCGGGTAGTCGGAACGGCCTGTGGCCATGATCACGTCGTCACGGGTGGCGTGCGCCAATTCCGGGGAGATTTCCGGATCGGGGTTGGAGCAGGCGAACACGATCGGGTTGGCCGCCATCGACTTCAGGCCTTCGGCGCTCAGCAGGTTCGGACCCGACAGACCGACGAACACGTCGGCGCCCTGCAAGGCATCGGCCAGGGTGCGCTTGTCGGTGGTGTGGGCGAAGACCGCCTTGTACTGGTTCAGGTCGTCACGGCCGGCGTGGATCACGCCGGTGCGGTCGATCATGAAGATGTTTTCGATGCGAGCGCCCATGCTCACCAGCAACTTCATGCAGGAGATGGCCGCAGCGCCGGCGCCGAGGCAAACGATCTTGGCGTCTTCCAGGGTCTTGCCAGCGATTTCGAGGGCGTTGATCATGCCCGCCGCGGTGACGATGGCGGTACCGTGCTGGTCATCGTGGAACACCGGAATGTCGCACTGTTCGATCAGGGCACGTTCGATCTCGAAGCACTCGGGCGCCTTGATGTCTTCCAGGTTGATGCCGCCGAAGGTGATCGAGATGCGCTTGACGGTGTCGATGAAGGCCTGTGGGCTTTCCGAGTCCACTTCGATGTCGAAGACGTCGATGCCGGCGAAACGCTTGAACAGAACGCCCTTGCCTTCCATGACTGGCTTGGAAGCCAGTGGGCCGAGGTTGCCCAGGCCCAGGATGGCGGTGCCGTCGGAGATGACCGCTACCAGGTTGCCCTTGCCGGTGTACTTGTAGGCCAGTTCAGGATCGCGACCGATTTCGCGAACGGGCTCGGCCACGCCTGGGCTGTAGGCCAGCGACAGATCACGAGCGGTGGCAGTGGGCTTGGTGAGTTCGACGCTCAGTTTGCCTGGGCGTGGATGGGCATGGTACTCGAGAGCGGCAGTTTTCAAATCTGACATGGGGGCGTTCCGCTTTTACTGTTGGTCTGACGAGACCCGCGAGGATACGCAAGATGCCTACACCCGACAAGACTACCCAGTCACTTGCGTCAAGGCCCCTGGCCTACGACTTTCGGCGGGTATGGCCAGGTCCGCGAAAGGCCTGTTCAAGGCCTGCGGATCAACCAATGCCTCGCCGCCGTCGACAGGCTCAGGGCTGTATCTGCACCATGGCGGGGTCGCTGACCGGCAGCATCCAGCGCAACTGCCCTGCGCCCTGATTGCCGCGCCGGCTGCGATCCAGCACCCAGCCGCGCGCCTCGACCTGGCGACCTTCGAGGGTATCGAGCCAGCCGTCCGGGAACAGCCCGAACACCTTGGGCGCGACGTGCAGCACCACCGAGTCGTCGAGTTCGATCCAGGCCCCGGCGCGGTTGCGCTCGACCTTGCTGACGCGCCCACCGAGCAGGGCAAAACCGGCGCGCTCCACCTGCGCGGCAGCAATGGCCGGCGACTGACGCCAGATGCCCAGCCCGGCCTGTCGCGCCGCACGTTCGGCACTCTGCTGGCACGCGATCTGGTCGACGTTGGGCGCCACCGCGACCTGCAAGGCCAGCCCCTCGGCCAGCAATTGCGCCTCGAAGTTCAAGCCGCCGCGGCCATAGACGTTGGCCAGGGTGCGCTCATAGCGATCCTTGCTTTCGCGACCTAGCTGCAGGCCGACCAAGCCGTCGCTGTCATCGACCAGTGCCTGCAACCGGCGCCGGGCAGCCACCGCATAGGGCTCGTCACTCTGCCCCTTGCGACCGATCTCAGGCGCATTGATACCAATCAGCCGAACGCTGCGACCATCCTGCAGGCGCAGGGTATCGCCGTCGATGACCTGCCGTACCTGAGCGGTGCTCAGCCCGCCCGGAGCCGGGCAGTAGACCTCGGCCTGTGCGGCGCCCAGCCAGAAAACGCCCACAAAAAAGGCGCCCACACGGGGCGCCTTCTTCAACAGCGAGAGCAAACCAATCAAGCTTTCTTGGCGCCGAAACCGCCGAAACGCTGCTTGAAACGGTCAACACGACCGCCAACGTCCAGGGTTTTCTGCTTGCCGGTGTAGAACGGGTGGCATTCGGAGCAGACGTCGAGGCTCAATGGCTTGGCCAGAGTCGAACGGGTCTTGATGACGTTACCGCAGCTGCAGGTAGCGTCGATGGCTTCGTATACTGGATGGATATCGGCTTTCATGGTGACTTCCTCAGGCTGCGTGCCGCCACCCGACACCATTGTCGAGTACCGCACGTAATTAGGCCGCGTATATTAACAGAATCCGGCGAACACGCAAGTTGTCGCTTGCGCCGACCGTCGTCTGCTAGGCTGCGCACCTCGAATCCTTCGAGCGCGGTCACCCGTCGTGACCCTGGCTCCGCCCACGATTGCAGTCGCCTCCACTCAAGAGAATTCCCGCGTGCCCGACGTCATCCTGCGCCTCGCCCTGCCCTCGCCGCTGCGACGCCTGTTCGACTACAAGGCGCCCGCTCACACGGCGCAGACCGTGTTCACCCCGGGCATGCGCCTGCGGGTACCGTTCGGGCGGCGGGAGATGATCGGCATACTGGTCGAGGTGGTCAGTCACAGCGAGGTGCCGGCCGACAAACTCAAGCCGGCCATTGCCCTGCTCGATCCGGTCAGCCCGCTGCCGCCTGCGCTGTTCAAGCTGTGCCTGTGGACCTCGCAGTACTATCAGCACGGCCTGGGTGACACCCTCAGCTGGGCACTGCCGGTGCTGCTGCGCCAGGGGGAACCGGCCGAGGCCCGCCAGGAGCGCTTCTGGCACGCCGCCGCCGATGCGCGCCTGGACGACCCGCGCATTGCCCGCGCGCCCAAGCAGCGCGACGCGCTCAAGACCCTGGCCCAGCATCCCCATGGCGTGGCGCATCAGCTGTTGAGCAAGCTGCAGCTGAACAAGGACAGCCTCGACCTGCTGCTGGCCAAGCAACTGGTCAGCGTCGAAGTGCGCCGCCATGGCCCCGGCCCACGCGCGGAACACTGGCTGGCGCAACCGGAACTGCCGCTCAACGAAGAGCAACGCGCCGCCTTCGAGGCGATCCGCGCCAGCCTGGGTGGCTTCCACGCGTTTCTCCTCGCGGGCGTGACCGGCAGTGGCAAGACCGAGGTGTACCTGCAACTGATTCACGAGTGCCTGGAGGCCGGCAAGCAGGCCCTGGTGCTGATCCCGGAGATCAACCTGGGGCCGCAGACCCTGGCGCGTTTCGAACAGCGCTTCAACGCACGCATCGCGCTGGTGCATTCGGCGGTCAATGACCGCGACCGTCTCGACGCCTGGCTGGCCGCCCGCGACGGCGAGGCCGACATCATCATTGGCACCCGCTCGGCGCTGTTCACGCCCATGAAGAACCCTGGGCTGATCATCATCGACGAAGAACACGACGGCTCCTATAAACAGCAGGAAGGCCTGCGCTACCACGCCCGTGACCTGGCGCTGGTGCGCGCCAGCCAGGAGGACATTCCCATTGTCCTGGGTTCGGCCACGCCATCCCTGGAAAGCCTGCACAATGCCTACACCGGTCGTTACGGCCTGCTGCGCATCGACCATCGCGCCGGCGGCGCCCAGCAGCCCAAGTTCCTGCGCCTGGATGTGAAGAGCCGACCGCTGGACAGCGGCATCAGCGGACCGATGCAGCAGGCCATCGGCCAGACCTTGGCCAACGGCCAGCAGGTGCTGGTGTTTCTCAACCGCCGCGGCTTTGCCCCTACCCTGCTGTGCCACGATTGCGGCTGGCTGTCCGAGTGCCCGCGCTGCGATGCGCGCACGACCGTTCACCAGCGCTCGGGCGAGTTGCGCTGCCATCACTGCGGCCATGTCGAACGCGTACCGCGCCAGTGCCCCAAGTGCGGCACCGTGGACCTGCGGCCGGTGGGCGCCGGCACCGAGCGCGCCGAGGAGCGCCTGGCGATCCTGTTTCCCGACTACCCGGTGCTGCGCGTCGACCGCGACAGCACCTCGCGCAAGGACGCGATGAACCAGCTGTTCGCGACCATCCAGAAGGGCCAACCGTGCATCCTGATCGGCACCCAGATGCTGGCCAAGGGGCACCACTTCCCACGGGTCACCCTGGTGTCGATCCTCGATGCCGACGGAGGGCTGTTCTCCGGTGACTTCCGCGCCAGCGAGCGCATGGCGCAATTGATCGTTCAGGTGGCCGGCCGCGCCGGGCGCGCGGAAGAGCCGGGCAAGGTGATCATCCAGACGCACCTGGCCGACCATCCGCTGCTGGTGCAACTGACCGAGCAGGGCTACTTCGCCTTCGCCGAGCAGGCCTTGGCCGAACGCCGCGCCGCCGGCCTGCCACCGTTCGCGCACCTGGCACTGTTGCGCGCCGAGGCCCACAAGCCGGGCCAGGCCGAAGCCTTTCTGGACGAAGCCTGCGCCGCCGCCGAAGCCTTGGTGGCGCAACTGGCACTGGGCGGTCTCGAACTGCTGGGGCCCGTACCAGCCCCCATGGAACGCCGCGCCGGACGCTACCGGGCGCAGTTGCTGGTGCAGGCGACGCTGAGAGCACCGCTGCACCGCTTGCTCAATGCCTGGATGCTGCAACTGGAGCAACTGCCGAGCGGGCGGCAGGTGCGCTGGTCGCTGGATGTGGACCCGGTGGATTTGTATTGAGATAGGCGCACCTGAGGCGCGGATCGGCGGCGTCTGCTGACGCGGCTTGCGCCGCTGCTGCAGGGGTGGTGGCTTGCAGGGGGGGATTTGCGGGTTGGCAACCCCTGCCAACAACCGGATAATGCCCAGTTTTTCCACCCGCGCATCCAGCACCGCCGTACCCGCGGTCGACCGAGAACCCCATGAAAGACACCATTCGCCAGCTGATTCAACAAGCCCTGACCCACCTCGTCGCCGAAGGTGTGCTGCCAGAAGGTCTGACGCCGGCAATCCAGGTGGAAAACTCGCGAGACAAGAAGAACGGCGATTTCGCCAGCAACATCGCCATGATGCTGGCCAAGCCTGCCGGCATGAAGCCACGTGACCTGGCAGAAAAGCTGATTGCCGCGCTGCCGGCCGATGAGGGAGTGAGCAAGGTCGAGATCGCCGGTCCCGGCTTCCTCAACTTCTTCCAGAACAGTGCCGCCCTCGCCGCGCGCCTGGATGATGCACTGGCCGATGCCCACATCGGCGTGCGCAAGGCCGGCCCGGCGCAGCGCGTGGTGGTCGATCTGTCAGCGCCGAATCTGGCCAAGGAAATGCACGTGGGCCATCTGCGCTCGACGATCATCGGCGATGGCGTGGCCAATGTGCTGGAGTTCCTCGGCGACACCGTGATCCGCCAGAACCACGTCGGTGACTGGGGCACGCAGTTCGGCATGCTGCTCGCCTACCTGCAGGAAAAACCCGCCACGAGCGACGAGCTGTCCGACCTGGAGAATTTCTATCGCGCAGCCAAGCAGCGCTTCGACGAGTCCGAGGAGTTCGCCGAGCGTGCCCGCGGCCTGGTGGTCAAGCTGCAGGCCGGCGACGCCGAGTGCCTGGCGCTGTGGAAGCGCTTCAACGAAATCTCCCTGTCCCACTGCCAGAGCACCTATGAGCACTTGAACGTCAAGCTGACCCCGGCCGACGTGATGGGCGAAAGCGCCTACAACGACGACCTGGCCAACGTGGTCGCCGACCTGCGCGCCAAGGGCCTGCTGGTGGAAAGCAACGGCGCGCAGTGCGTGTTCCTCGAAGAATTCAAGACCGCCGAAGGCACCCCACTGCCGGTGATCGTGCAGAAGGCCGGTGGCGGTTATCTGTATGCCACCACCGACCTGGCTGCGCTGCGCTATCGCAGCAACGTGCTCAAGGCCGACCGCGCGCTGTACTTCGTCGATCAGCGTCAGGCCCTGCACTTCCAGCAGGTGTTCGAGGTGGCGCGCCGCGCCGGTTTCATCAGCAATGGCATGCAACCCGAGCACATGGGCTTCGGCACCATGAACGGCGCCGATGGCCGCCCGTTCAAGACCCGCGACGGCGGCACCGTGAAGCTGGTCGACCTGCTCGACGAAGCCGAGCAACGCGCCTACACCCTGGTCAAGGAAAAGAACCCCGAGGTCGCCGAGGCTGACCTGCGGGTGATCGCCAAGGCCGTGGGGATCGGCGCGGTGAAATATGCCGACCTGTCCAAGCATCGCACCAGCGACTACAGCTTCAACTTCGACCTGATGCTCAACTTCGAAGGCAATACCGCGCCGTACCTGCTGTACGCCTACACCCGCGTGGCCGGGGTGTTCCGCAAGCTGGGCAAGGATTTCGCGGACGTCGAAGGCCAGATCGTGCTGGAAGCCGAACACGAGAAGGAATTGGCGGCCAAGCTGGCGCAATTCACCGAAGTGCTGAACACCGTCGGTGAGAAAGGCACGCCCCATGTGCTGTGCACTTACCTGTACGATGTGGCCGGGCTGTTCTCCAGCTTCTATGAGAACTGCCCGATCCTGGCGGCCGAAACCCCCGCTCAGCAACAAAGCCGCCTGCGCCTGGCGGCGCTGACCGGCCGCACCCTCAAGCAAGGATTGGCTCTGTTGGGCCTGGAAACACTGGAGCGTATGTAAGTTGGCTGCCAAGAAGAAACCTGCACCCAAACGTGGCGCCAGCCGCAATTCCGCACCTGCCAAGAAGCCCATCCCGGGCTGGCTGTGGCTGGCGATCGGCCTGAGCGTGGGCGCGTTCGTGGTGTTCCTGATGAAGCTGGAGCCGGGCAACGGTGACGTCAAGCGCGTCAAGGCCGAGCAGGCGAAGGCGGAGAAGATCGCCGAGGCGAACAAGACCCCGCCCAGCCCTCAGGCACCGGTCAAGCCCAAGTACGACTTCTACACCCTGCTGCCGGAATCGGAGGTCATCGTGCCGCCCGAGGCGGTTCCCGAGAAGACACCACCGATCCCGGCCCAGGCACCCGTCACGCCGGCCGAAGCGGCCAAGATCGATACCGCACGCGCCCAGGCGGCGCTCAGCGGTGCGACTCCGCCGCCGGCCCCGCCCGTGATCAAGCCCGCAGCGACCACCCAGTTCTATCTGCAGGCCGGTTCGTTCCGCAAGCAGGCGGACGCTGACCGGGTGCGGGCGCAGATCATCCTGCTGGGGCAGTCGGTGAACGTCGAGTCCGGGACGGTCAAGGAGGACACTTGGTACCGGGTGCTGGTGGGTCCGTTCAGCAACCGCGAGCAACTGACCGTGGCACAGAAGCAACTGGCGGGCAGTGGATTTAGTAACCTGCTGTTGCAGCAAAGGCAGATTCGGCAGTAAGTGCATGCATCGGCGGGGCGTCCTTCGCGGGCAGAGCCCGCTCCCACACAGCCCGCGCTCACAGGCGCGCGCAGCATCTGTGGGAGCGGGGCCCAGTGGGGGCGGGGCGGGCGGCGAGCCCTCTGCCCGCGAAGGGCACACTGCAAATTTCCTGATACGCCGCAAGCTGTCCCCGCGCACCCCACAACCCGCAAAGGTTGAAATCCTCTCACCTACCCCCATATCCGTTTCCATCAGGGCATTTTCGCCCCGCTGCGTGGAGACTCTCCCCTTGACCACCATCGTTTCAGTCCGCCGTCATGGCAAAGTCGTCATGGGCGGCGACGGCCAGGTTTCCCTCGGCAACACCGTGATGAAAGGCAACGCCAAGAAAGTCCGGCGCCTGTACCACGGTCAGGTCATCGCCGGCTTTGCCGGTGCCACCGCCGACGCCTTCACCCTCTTCGAACGTTTCGAAGGTCAACTCGAGAAACACCAGGGCCATCTGGTCCGTGCCGCCGTGGAGCTGGCCAAGGAGTGGCGCACCGACCGCTCGCTGAGCCGCCTGGAAGCGATGCTGGCCGTGGCCAACAAGGATGCGTCCTTGATCATCACCGGCAACGGTGACGTCGTCGAACCCGAAGACGGGCTGATTGCCATGGGTTCCGGTGGTGCCTTCGCGCAAGCCGCTGCCAGCGCACTGTTGAAGAAGACCGAATTGGGCGCTCGTGAAATCGTCGAGACTGCCCTGGGCATCGCTGGCGACATCTGCGTGTTCACCAATCACAACATGACCATCGAGGAGCAGGATCTCGCCGAGTGATCAGTCGCCGCGGCCACCTGGGATGATCTTCACAGAAGACCACGCGCACTGAACCTTCGAGTCCGGAACACACCATGTCCATGACCCCCCGCGAAATCGTCCACGAACTCAATCGCCATATCATTGGCCAGGACGATGCCAAGCGCGCCGTCGCCATTGCCCTGCGCAACCGCTGGCGGCGCATGCAGCTGCCCGAAGAGCTGCGCGTCGAAGTGACGCCCAAGAACATCCTGATGATCGGCCCGACCGGCGTCGGCAAGACTGAAATCGCCCGTCGCCTGGCCAAGCTCGCCAATGCGCCGTTCATCAAGGTCGAAGCGACCAAGTTCACCGAAGTCGGCTACGTGGGCCGCGATGTCGAATCGATCATCCGTGACCTGGCCGATGCGGCCATCAAGCTGCTGCGTGAGCAGGAAATGGTCAAGGTCCGCCATCGTGCCGAAGACGCAGCCGAAGAGCGTATTCTCGACGCGCTGCTGCCTGCTGCCCGTGCAGGCTTCAACGAAGAGCCGGTGAGCAACGATTCGAACACCCGCCAGCTGTTCCGCAAGCGTCTGCGCGAAGGTCAGCTGGACGACAAGGAAATCGAGATCGAAGTGGCCGAGCAGATGGGTGGCGTGGACATCTCCGCGCCTCCCGGCATGGAAGAAATGACCAACCAGCTGCAGAGCCTGTTCGCCAACATGGGCAAGGGCAAGAAGAAAAGCCGCAAGCTCAAGGTCAAGGACGCGCTGAAAATGGTCCGCGACGAGGAAGCCGGTCGCCTGGTCAATGAAGAAGAGCTCAAGGCCAAGGCGCTGGAAGCGGTCGAGCAGCACGGTATTGTCTTCATCGATGAAATCGACAAGGTGGCCAAGCGCGGCAACGTGGGTGGCGCCGACGTGTCCCGTGAAGGCGTGCAGCGCGACTTGCTGCCGTTGATCGAAGGCTGCACGGTCAACACCAAGCTGGGCATGGTCAAGACCGACCACATCCTGTTCATCGCTTCGGGCGCCTTCCACCTGAGCAAGCCGAGTGACCTGGTGCCCGAGCTGCAGGGTCGCCTGCCGATTCGCGTCGAACTCAAGGCATTGAGCCCGCAGGATTTCGAGCGCATCCTGAGCGAGCCTCATGCGTCGCTGACCGAACAGTATCGCGAGCTGCTGAAGACCGAAGGCTTGAACATCGAGTTCGTGCCCGAAGGCATCAAGCGCCTGGCCGAGATCGCTTGGCAGGTCAACGAAAAGACCGAGAACATCGGTGCCCGTCGCCTGCACACGCTGCTGGAGCGGTTGCTGGAGGAAGTCTCGTTCAGCGCCGGTGACATGGCTGCCGCGCACAGCGAAGCGCCGATCCAGATCGATGCCGATTATGTGAACAGCCATCTGGGCGAGCTGGCGCAGAACGAAGACCTGTCGCGCTACATTCTGTAATACGGCCTGTCATGCCGTGGTGCGGCCTTCGCGGCCGCTGACCGCTCCTACGGGACGCGGCCCGCGGGCAACGTCAATGATCGTTCCCGCAGGCTGGGTTTCTAGGAGCGGTCAGCGGCCGCGGAGCAGGCACTGCTGGGATATCGAGAACGACCATGAGCAAAATCCCGAGCGCCATCAACCTGCACAAGGCCTCCAAGACCCTGAGCCTGACGTATGGCCCCGACGAGGTGTTCCACCTGCCCGCCGAGTTCCTGCGCGTGCACTCGCCGTCCGCCGAGGTTCAGGGCCACGGCAAGCCGATTCTGCAGGTGGGGAAACTGGGGGTTGGCCTGACCAAGGTGGAACCAGCTGGCCAGTACGCTTTGAAGCTGACGTTCGACGACGGCCATGACAGTGGCCTGTTCACCTGGGATTACCTGTATCAGTTGGCGCTGCGCCAAGAGCAGCTCTGGGCCGACTACCTGGAACAGTTGCGCGCCGCCGGCAAATCCCGCGACCCCGCCGAATCCGTGGTGAGGTTGATGATCTAGGCCGCCAGGGCCTTGTCCAACGCCTTTTCGATCTCGCTCTGGATCGTTCCGCTCATCATCGCCAGCATCATGCCCAACTTCAGGTCGATTCGAATCGCTTCGTCGTCGATCTGCACAGTTCCCTGCGCGCCGCTGCGCTTGACCGCCACCGTATCGCCCTGCCAGGTGGCCTGCACGTCATAGCGGTCGATCAGCTTCTGCACAACCACTTCAGCCTTCTGCCGCGCCGCATCGCGGCCCAGATTGTGTTTTCGTTCGACGTTGATCTGGGTCATCGGAGACTCCGGGTAATGGGTTCAATGGCGCACAGTTTAACGCGGATGCCCTGGCAATCCATCGCGCCAAGACAAAGCGCCCTTGTGCGGCTTAGAATGGTGCGTAATTTTTCCTGGTGACAGCGATATGAATGATCAGCGCAAAGGCGGCGATGCCGAACCCACCACTCACTTCGGCTACAAGCACGTACCGGAAAGCCAGAAGGCCGAAAAAGTCGCCGAGGTGTTCCACTCGGTAGCGGCCAAGTACGACTTGATGAACGACGTACTGTCCGGCGGCATGCACCGGTTGTGGAAGCGCTTCACCATCGAGCTGTCCGGCGTGCGCGTGGGTAACCGGGTGCTGGACATCGCTGGCGGCACGGGCGATCTGGCACGCAAGTTCTCCGATCTGGTCGGGCCGACCGGTCAGGTCGTACTGGCCGACATCAATGCCTCCATGCTCAAGGTCGGTCGCGACCGGCTGCTCGACCGTGGCGTGGCTGGCAACATCGAATTCGTTCAGGCCGACGCCGAAAAGCTGCCGTTCCCCGACAATCACTTCGATTGCGTGACCATCGCCTTCGGTCTGCGCAACGTCACGCACAAGGAAGCGGCCATCGCCTCCATGCTGCGTGTGCTCAAGCCGGGCGGTCGCCTGCTGGTGCTGGAGTTCTCCAAGCCTACCAACAAGCTGATGTCCAAGGTCTACGACGCCTATTCGTTCGCCTTCATGCCGCTGGCTGGCAAGCTGATCACCAACGATTCGGAAAGCTACCGCTACCTCGCCGAGTCGATCCGCATGCACCCCGATCAGGAAACCCTCAAGGCCATGATGGTGCAGGCCGGTTTCGACCGCGTCACCTACCACAACATGACCAGCGGCATCGTCGCGCTGCACCGCGGGATCAAGCCCTGATGTTGCTCGGCGGCCTGATCGCCAGTGTCGAACACGGTCTCAACCGTGTGCTGCGTCTGGACGCCACGGCGCTGCCGCGCCTGGCGCACCTGCATGGCAAGGTGATTGCCATCCAGGGCCGCCAGCCTTCCTTTACGCTCTACGTCCTGCCCAGTGCCAATGGCCTGATGCTGGCCCAGCAATGGGCCACGCCGGCCGACTGCACCTTGCGGGCGCCGGCCGCCAGCCTGGTGCAGTTGGCGCTGCGCAAGGACAAGACCGCCGTGCTGCACAGCCCTCAGGTCGATCTGGACGGCGACAGCGCTGCCCTGCTCGAGCTGGTGAAGGTGCTGCAAGACCTTGAACTGGACTGGGAATACGAAGTCTCACGCTGGCTTGGCCCGGTGCCGACCTCGTTGCTGGCCGGACACCTGCGCAACCGCACGGGCTGGACCCGTGAAGGTCTGGCCACGGCGACCCAGAATTTGGGCGAATACCTGGCCGAGGAAGCGCGTACTCTGGTAGGCGAGCAGGAAGCCCAGGCCCGTTTCAATGAGCTGGATGCTTTGAAAGTCGATGTCGAACGCCTCGAGGCGCGTATTGAGCGCCTCGCCCGATCCCACAACTCCAGCGATAACGCATGAAGCTGCTTGCCGTCCGCCGTCTGTTGCGCATCCAGCGCGTCGTGATCCGCTACCGCCTCGATGACCTGATGTTCGCCCTGCCACTGCCGTGGTGGCTGAAGATCACCCGTTTCGCCATGCCTTGGCGCTGGCTGCCGCGCAGCCGCCAGGAGCTCAACCGAGGCGCGCGGCTGCGCCTGGCGTTGCAGGACCTGGGACCGATCTTCATCAAGTTCGGACAGATCCTCTCCACCCGCCGCGACCTGCTGCCCGAAGACATCGCCGATGAGCTGATGCTGCTGCAGGACCGCGTACCGCCGTTCGATCCCAAGCAGGCCATGGCCCTGATCGAACAGCAGCTGGGGGCGAAGATCACCGACGTGTTCAGTCGCTTCGACGTCGAGCCGCTGGCTTCGGCCTCGGTGGCCCAGGTCCACGCCGCGCGGCTCAAGACCGGCGAAGAGGTGGTGGTCAAGGTCATCCGTCCGGGGCTCAGGTCGGTCATCGGCCAGGATCTGGCCTGGCTGTTCCTGCTGGCTCGTCAGGCCGAGCGACTGTCGGCCGACGCCCGCCTGCTGCACCCGGTGGACGTGGTCGCCGACTACGAGCGGACCATCTACGACGAGCTCGACCTGCTGCGCGAGGCGGCCAACTCCAGCCAGTTGCGGCGCAACTTCGAAGATTCGGATCTGCTCTACGTGCCCCAGGTGTACTGGGACTGGTGCCGGCCCAAGGTGCTGGTGATGGAGCGCATCTACGGCGTACAGGTCACCGACATGGCCGCCCTGGCCGACCAGCGCACCGACATGAAGCTGCTGGCCGAGCGCGGTGTCGAGATTTTCTTCACCCAGGTCTTTCGCGACAGCTTCTTCCACGCCGACATGCACCCGGGCAACATCTTCGTCAGTACCGTGGCGCCCTGGAGCCCACGCTACATCGCCATCGACTGCGGCATCGTCGGCAGCCTGACCCCCGAAGACCAGGATTACCTGGCGCGCAACCTGTTCGCCTTCTTCAAGCGCGACTACCGCCGCGTCGCTCAATTGCACATCGATTCGGGTTGGGTTCCGGCGGAAACCAAGCTCAACGAATTCGAAGCGGCGATCCGTACCGTGTGCGAGCCGATCTTCGAGAAGCCGCTCAAGGACATCTCCTTCGGCCAGGTGCTGATGCGCCTGTTCCAGACCGCGCGGCGCTTCAACATGGAAGTGCAGCCGCAACTGGTGCTGTTGCAGAAGACCTTGCTCAATATCGAAGGCCTGGGCCGGCAGCTGTACCCGGACCTGGACCTGTGGAGCACCGCCCAGCCGTTCCTCGAACGCTGGATGCGCGAGCGGGTCAGTCCGAAATCTTTGTTTCAGAATGTTCAATCGCAGGTCGAGCAATTGCCGCATCTGGCCAATATGACCCGCGATCTACTCGAACGGATGTCTCAGCCTCATCGCAAGGATCCACCACCGCCCTGGGAGCAACGCCATGATCGGTGGGCCCTGCGGCTGCTCGGCGGTGCCTTGCTGGTGGGCGGCACAGTGACCGCCGTCTCCGGCATTGCCCTGGACAGTGTGCAGGCCTGGCCGGCCTGGTTGATGCTGGCATCGGGCTTGTACCTGGTCGTGCGCCGATAGCCAGTGGCGCCATCGGCTGGCACACTAGCCCTCTCTGTTGTCGGAGTCGCACATGAAAGACTGGCTGGACGAGATCAAATGGGACCGCGACGGCCTGGTGCCGGCGATTGCCCAGGATCACAAGACCGGGCGCATCCTCATGATGGCCTGGATGAACCGCGAAGCACTGGCGCTGACCGCCGCCGAAAACCGGGCCATCTATTGGTCACGCTCGCGTGGCAAACTGTGGCGCAAGGGCGAGGAGTCCGGCCACGTGCAGAAGCTGCATGAACTGCGCCTGGACTGTGACGCCGACGTGGTCGTGCTCAGCGTCGAACAGATTGGCGACATCGCCTGCCACACCGGCCGCCAAAGCTGCTTCTATCGGGTCTTCGAGGACGGCCAATGGACCGTCGTCGATCCGGTTCTGAAGGACCCCGATGCCATCTATCACACAGGCCATGGCCATGAATGACACCCTGGACCGCGTTGCTGCGGTACTCGAAGAACGCAAGGGCGCGAGCGCCGACAGCTCCTATGTCGCCAGCCTGTACGCCAAGGGTTTGAACAAGATTCTGGAAAAGCTGGGCGAGGAATCGGTCGAGACCATCATTGCCGCCAAGGACGCTGCGCACAGCGGCGACTGCAGCGATGTCATCTACGAAACCGCCGATCTGTGGTTCCATAGCCTGGTCATGCTTGCACAACTCGGCCAACACCCACAGGCTGTACTCGATGAACTGGACCGCCGCTTCGGTCTGTCCGGTCACGATGAGAAAGCCGCCCGCCTGCCGTCAGCCTGAAATGTCTTTTTGGAGGAGTTGAATCATGGGTCTGTTTGATTGGAAACACTGGATCGTCATCCTGATCGTCGTGGTATTGGTCTTCGGCACCAAGAAACTCAAGAACCTGGGCACCGACGTGGGCGAGTCGATCAAAGGCTTTCGCAAGGCCATGAACGACGACGACAAACCGGCTGCCGAACAGCCCACCCAGCCGGTGCACCCGCAGGCCAGCTCGCCGCTGACCCCGCCGCACACCCTCGACGGCCAGCATCAGAAAGTCGAAGAACCCATCAGGAAAGACTGATCAATGTTCGGTATCAGCTTCAGTGAACTCATGCTCGTGGGCCTCATCGCCCTGTTGGTGCTGGGCCCTGAACGACTGCCCGGCGCCGCGCGAACCGCAGGGCTGTGGATCGGGCGTCTGAAACGCAGCTTCAATGCGATCAAGACCGAAGTCGAACGCGAGATAGGCGCCGACGAGATTCGTCGTCAATTGCACAACGAGCACGTGCTGTCGCTGGAGGAGCAAGCGCGCAAGATTCTCGACCCGCAGCGTCCTGCGCGGCCGAGCGAGCCTCCTGCGCCGCTGGCCGAGCCCATCGCGCCAGGAGCTCAGGCACAGCCGGTGCTGGACCGCGATGCGGTGAGCGCCGCCGTCACCCCGACCAGCGTAGCCACTGCCGCGCAACAGGCCGACGTGATCGAGCGCGATACCAGCAGCGCCGCAGCGGTCGCGATACCCGTCACCTCCAATGAACCTACACAGCCACCGCGAGCCCCATGAGCGAAATTCCGGAAAATGACCAGCCCATGCCGCTGGTCTCGCACTTGACCGAACTGCGCACGCGGCTGCTGCGCTGCGTTGCCGTGATCTTTCTGGTCTTCGCCGGGCTGTTTTCGTTCGCCCAACAGATCTACACCCTGGTATCGGCGCCGCTGCGCGAATACTTGCCCGCCGGCGCAACGATGATCGCCACCGACGTGGCCTCGCCGTTCCTCACCCCGTTCAAGCTGACCATGATGGTCTCGCTGTTCCTGGCCGTGCCCATCATCCTGCATCAGGTCTGGGGCTTCATCGCACCGGGCTTGTACAAGCATGAAAAGCGCATCGCCATACCGTTGCTGGTATCGAGCATCTTCCTGTTCTATGCCGGGATGGCCTTCGCTTATTTCCTGGTCTTTCCGCTGGTGTTCAAGTTCTTCGCCAGTGCCACGCCCGTGGGCGTGACCATGGCCACCGACATCGCCAGCTACCTGGATTTCGTCATGACGCTGTTCTTCGCCTTCGGCGTGGCGTTCGAGATTCCCGTAGCAGTGGTGCTGCTGGTGTGGATCGGCGTGGTCGACGTGAAGTACCTGCGCAAGATTCGTCCCTATGTGATCATCGGCTGCTTCGTGGTCGGCATGATCCTGACCCCACCGGACATCTTCTCGCAGACGCTGTTGGCAGTGCCGATGTGGCTGCTGTTCGAGATCGGCATCCTGTTCGGCGCCCTGATCCGCAAGCGGGGTGACGAACCCGCCGAGGAAGACGATCGCAACGATCAGCCGCCCGCGACCCAGGCATGAACCTGCTGCTGCTCGAAACGGCCGATTTCATCGCGCCGGACAAGGTGGTGTTGCGCGACCGCCGCTTCACCCATATGCAGGCCGTGCACCGCGTGGAGCTGGGTGACAGCCTGCGGGTAGGCAAGCTCGACGGCCTGATGGGCCGTGCCGAAGTGGTCCGTCTCGAGGGTCACGAAGCCGAGCTGGACGTGGTGCTCGACCAGGCACCACCGGCCAAGCTGCCGCTCACCCTGATCCTCGCGCTGCCCCGGCCGAAGATGCTTCGTCGGGTATTCCAGACCATTGCCACCATGGGGGTCGCCAAGGTGGTGCTGGTGAACAGTTACCGGGTCGAGAAGAGCTTCTGGCAGACCCCGTTTCTGGAACCCGCCGCCATTCGCGAACAACTTGTGCTGGGGCTGGAACAGGCCCGCGACACGCAGCTTCCGGAAGTGGTGATCGAAAAGCGCTTCAAGCCCTTCGTCGAAGATCGCCTGCCGGCACTGTGCGCTGGCACCCTGGGCCTGGTCGGGCACCCCGGCGACTATCCGCCCTGCCCCCGCCAGCTCGTCGAGCCGGTCACGCTGGCCATCGGCCCGGAAGGCGGCTGGATTCCTTACGAGATCGATCTGCTCAAGGAGGCGGGCCTGCAGCCTGTCCAGCTGGGCGAACGCATTCTGCGGGTTGAAACTGCCGTGGCGGTCTTGCTCGCCCGGCTGTTCTGAAGCGGCTACTGCTGAAGGTGGCAGCGGCCGCCGCATTTAGTTACATGCCACTATCGAGTTTCCTCCATTCACGCCGATGCCCTTGAACTGCCGACAATCACGCCGTCGGCCTGAAAGGGAGCTTCAATCATGTCGAACACCTTTGCCCGTTACCTGGGCAATCTGAGCGTCAATCTGAAACTGGGGATCGGTTTCGGGTTGGTGCTACTGCTTACGCTGCTGATCGCCGCCACCGGCTGGTTTGGCTTGTCCCGCTTGATCGAGCGGGCCGACAAGATCACCAGCATTTCCATACTCGATGACCGCATGCGCGACCTGCGCATCGCTGCTCAATCGTTCGAATTGCAGAAAGGCAGTTCCGGTGCCGACACCGTCACTCGCCTGCTCGATGAGCTCAATGCCAACCTGGTGATCGCACAGCACACCCTCGTGATGTCCGAAGATATAGAGCTGGTCGAGCAGGAAATAGCGGCTACCCAGGCCTATCGCCAGGCATTCGCCGCGTCGCTGCTGTCGATCCAGGGTCGCGAAGCCGCCCGCAGTCAATTGGGCAGCACCGCCGACCGCGCCGTCGCCGAAGTCAATCAGGTGCAGGCAGCCCTGCTCGGCCAAGGTGGCCTGTCGGCGTTCAGCACGCTGGTGGAAACCAGTCGGCTGATCCAGCAAGCTCGCTTCCAGGTGCGTGGCTACACCTACAGCGCCAAGGACGAAGCGCGCCAGCCGGCACTGACGGCCATCGACCAGGCGATCGCCTCGGTCGCCGCTGCACAGGCCAGCGTATCCAGTGAGTTCACCGGTCGTCTGCAGCAAGCCGGGGAATCCTTGAGCGCCTACCGCGCCGCGGTGGCGCAATTCAGCGAGAATCAGCAGGCCACTTTTCAGAGCATCGACAAGATGACGACGTTGGGGACCTCACTGCTCGATCTGAGCGATCGACTCGGCGACTCGCAGACCGCCAAGCGCGATGCCGATACGGTCCGCGCCAAAGCGTGGCTGGCCACAGCGGCAGCGTTGGCGACCCTGCTCGGCATTGCCGCGGCATGGGCCATTACCGCGCAGATCGTCGGCCCCTTGCGCCAGACCTTGGCCAGCGTCGAACGGGTTGCGTCCGGCGACCTGAGGCAGTCGCCCGCCATTACCCGGCGTGACGAACTGGGCCAGGTGCAGCTGGCCTTGCAGCGCATGACCTTGAACCTGCGTGAACTGGTGGGCGGCATCAGCGAAGGCGTGACGCAATTGGCCAGCGCGGCCGAGGAGTTGTCCGCGGTCACCGAGCAGACCAGTGCCGGGGTCAATGCGCAGAAGGTCGAAACCGATCAGGTCGCCACCGCCATGAATGAGATGGCCGCTACCGTGCAGGAAGTCGCGCGCAATGCCGAAGAGGCGTCCGAGGCCGCTGTGGCTGCCGATCAGCAGGCACGCGAAGGCGATCGGGTGGTCAGCCAGGCGGTGGGGCAGATCGAACGTCTGGCGGCCGAAGTGCTGCATTCAAGCGAAGCCATGAACCAGTTGAAGCAGGAAAGCAGCAAGATCGGCGGTGTACTCGATGTGATCACCTCCGTGGCCCAGCAGACCAACCTGCTGGCCCTCAACGCGGCGATCGAGGCGGCCCGCGCCGGCGAGGCCGGCCGTGGATTCGCTGTGGTGGCTGATGAAGTACGCAGTCTGGCCCAACGTACCCAGCAATCGACCGAAGAGATCCAGGCGTTGATCGCGTCCCTGCAAACAGGGACTCATCAGGTGTCGAGCGCGTTGGACAGCAGCCGGGAAATGACCGACAGCAGCGTGCAACTGGCTCGTCGTGCCGGCCAGTCGTTGAGCGACATCACCCGCACGGTGTCGGCGATCCAGGCCATGAATCAGCAGATCGCGGCAGCGGCGGAGCAACAGAGCGTGGTGGCCGACGAGATCAACCGCAGCGTGCTCAATGTGCGCGAGGTTTCCGAGCAGACGTCGGCGGCGAGCGAGGAGACCGCAGCGTCGAGCATCGAGCTGGCGCGGCTGGGGACACACCTGCAGGGGTTGGTGGGGCAGTTCAAGGTTTGAGGTTGGGTGGTGGGCTTGCGGGCCTCTTCGCGGGCAGAGACCCGCTCCCACAAGATCACCGCAGATTCTTGTGGGAGCGGATCTCTGCCCGCGAAAAGGTCAGCAGCCAGTCAGCCAGGCAACAGACCCACAACTCCTACCGTACTCCTGTGGGAGCGGGGCGGGCGGCGAGCCCTCTGCCCGCGAAGAGGCCAACACAGCCAGTCAGCCAGGCAACAGACCCACAACTCCTGCCGTACTACTGTGGGAGCGGGGCGGGCGGCGAGCCCTCTGCCCGCGAAGAGGCCCTACAGTCACCCAAGCAGCAGAACTACAACACCTGCCGCAAGAACGCCTGTGCCCTGGGGTCCTTGGGTGCATCGAAGAACTTGGCCGGAGGCGCGTCTTCCAGCAAGCGGCCGTGATCGAAGAACAGCACCCGGTCCGCCACTTCCCGAGCGAAACCCATCTCATGGGTAACGCACACCATGGTCATGCCTTCCTCGGCCAGGGTCTTCATCACTTCCAGCACTTCACCGACCATCTCCGGGTCGAGCGCCGAAGTCGGCTCGTCGAACAGCATCACCTTGGGGTCCATGCACAACGCGCGGGCAATGGCCACGCGCTGCTGCTGGCCGCCGGACAGCCGTGACGGAAACGCATCGGCCTTCTCGCCGATGCCGACCTTGGCCAGCAACGCACGGGCCTTGGCCTCGCGCTCGGCCTTGCCGCGCTTGCGCACCACCTTTTGCGCCAGGCAGAGGTTTTCCAGCACGGTCATGTGCGGAAACAGGTTGAAGTGCTGGAACACCATGCCGACTTCGCGCCGATAGGCATTGATGTTGGTCTTGGGGTCATCCAGGCGCAGGCCGTCGATGCTCACCGAGCCCTGATCGAACGCCTCCAGGCCATTGAGGCAGCGCAAGAACGTGGACTTGCCCGAGCCCGAAGGCCCCAGGACCACCAGTACCTCGCCCTTGGCCACCTGAGTGCTGACCTGATCCACCGCACGTACCACCTGGCCGCGGGTATTGAACACCTTCAACAGGTCGCGTACTTCAATCACTTTGCGCAAGCCTCCGCTCGAGCCGGCTGGCGAAATACGACAGCGGCAGGTTGATGACCAGGTACAGGGCTGCCACGCAGAACCAGATCTCGAACGTCGAGAACGACGTGGTGATCGCCTCGCGCCCACTCTTGGTCAGCTCGGTGATGGCGATCACCGAAACCAGCGACGTGTCCTTGACCAAGCTGATGAACTGCCCCGCCAACGGTGGCAATACACGCTTGAACGCCTGCGGCAGGATCACGTAACGCATCGATTGGCCGGCATCCAGGCCCAGCGAACGGGCGGCCTCGCCCTGCCCCTTGGCGATGGACTGCACGCCCGAGCGCACGATCTCGGCAACGTAGGCGCCGGTGAACAACGCCAGTGCCGCAACACCGGCGAACTCGCGCGAGAGGTTGAGCACGGTACCGATGAAGAAGTAGAAGATGAATATCTGCACCAGCAGCGGCGTGCCGCGCACCAGCTCCACATACACGGTGGAAAGATGGCGCAGGGTGGGATTGCTCGACAGCCGGCACAGACCGGTGACCAGACCCAGCAGCAGCCCGACCACGCCCGACACCAGCGACAGCCACAGGGTGGTCCACAAGCCCCAGGCGATCGGTCCGGCCGTCCAGTGCCGGGTCACGCCGATCTGATCGCCTTCGGACACGTCATCGCCCTCCTGCAGCACAACGCTGCTGGCGTCCACCCGCAACACCTGCTCGCCGCCGTCTTCATCGCGCAGGGTCACTTGCGCCTGCCCGCCCTGCCGAGTGATCTGTTCGACGCTGCCGTAGCCTTCGGCGCGCTGCGGCTGTTCGGCCTGGTAGACGAAGTATTGCGGCACCCGATTCCAGTGCCACTCGTAGGAGATGCGCGAGGTCGCGGCGTACAAGCTGAAAGCCAGGCCGATGAGCACCAGCGCGGTCAGCCCGTGCCAGGGCCATTGGGCTTTGTGGTGTTTGATCACAGGGGGTTCAATCCGCTAGAAGACCGACGCGCGGGGCAAACCCGCGCGTCAGGGAGAGTCTGGCCAGAGGCGCAGTCACTGCATTTCGTTGAGCCAGTTCTTGTTCACGAACCACTTCTTGTGGATACGATCGTAGCTGCCGTCTTCACGGGCCTGGCGCAGGAAGTTGTTGATGAAGTTGAGGCTGTCGTAGTCGCCCTTCTTCAAACCGAACGCCAGCGGTTCGTAGGTGAAGGGCTCGTCGAGGTAGACCAGCTTGCCGTTGCCGACCTTATCCACCGCCACCACGTTGTAGGGCGAATCGTAGATGAATGCGTCGGCCTTGCCGTTGACCACATCGAGTACCGCTTCGGGCTCGTTGTCGTAGCCATGGTATTGCGCCTTGGCGATCAGCTTGCGCGCCACGAACTCACCGGTGGTGCCTACTTTGGAAGTGATGCGGTAGTCCTCCGAGTTCAGGTCCTTGTAGGTCTTGATCTTCTCGGCCAATTCCTTGCGAATCAGCAGGGTCTGGCCGACGACGATGAACGGATCGCTGAAGTTGATACGCAGGTTGCGTTCCTGGGTCAGGGTAAGGCCGCTGCCGATCATGTCGAACTTGTCGGTCATCAGGGCGGGAATGATGCCGTCCAGGCTGGTCGATACCAGTTCCAACTTGACGCCCATGGACTTGGCCATGGCCTTGAGCAGGTCGACTTCGAAACCGATGATTTCGCCACGCTTGTTGGTCATCTCGAACGGCATGTAGGTGGGGTCCATGCCCACGCGCAGTGTGCCGCGCTTGACCGCTTCATCGATAGCGCCCGCGTGCGCCGAACCCACGGCCGCCATGGCCATGACGCCGAGCAGCAGCATCGACAGATACTTGTTCATCACCAATTCCCCTAGCCAACTTCGGGCACGACCCGGCCTGGGCGCACCATTTCGGGGTGCGATCCTAACTCAAACGGGGGTCTGGACAAAGTTCGGTACTGAAATTAGTGCCGGATGGCACTGTTGGGGGGCATGGCGGGAATATCGAGGTGCAGCATTCGCGGGCAGAGGGCTCAGCCGCCCGCCCCGCTCCCACAGAAGTGCTTTTGCTACTTGTGGGAGCGGGCTCTGCCCGCGAATGAGGCCAACACGGTCAGGCGTTCTGCAAGCCTGTTGCCGGTACAGCGCCGAGCGGTTGCACGGGCTGAGCCGAGCGTTCCGCCTGCTTGGACTGACGCCAGGCATCCAGCCAGGCCGTGTTCTGATCGGCCCAGACATGCTCATGCAGACGCGAGATCGCCACCGGATCGCTGAGCAGCGACATGCGCGTGTTGTTATCGAGCTTCTGCGGACCACCTTGCAAAGCCTGATGGACCCACTGCGCACGCATGCTCTCGATCGGCGCGGCCTTGCCGTGCCGTGCCGTTCCCAAACCATAGGCCAGGGCGTTCTGGCGCGGATCGACGACCGCACGTACGAAACCGTCCTTGAGCGCGTTGTCGCGGTTTTCCTGGGTGTAGCGATCGGTGGAAACCAGTTCCTGCGGCGTGTCGTACTCTTCCGGGATCAGGAACAGCTTCTCCTCTCGAGCCTGCACACCCAGATTGGTCCGGCTGGAAATCACCGATACCGGGATCGACAGCATCAGCGAACCCACGATCGGCGTCAGCCACCACAGGAAGCTGGGGTTCAACCAGATCACCAGGGCAGCCCAGGCCGCACCCAGCAGGGTTTGCGAGCCGTGACGCTTGATCGCTTCGCTCCATGGAGTGGAGTCGTCGTCGCGTTGCGGCGAGTTCCAGGTTGCCGCCCAGCCCAGGAACGCGGCCAGCACGAAACGGGTGTGGAACAGCATGCGCACCGGCGCCAGCAGCATGGAGAACAGCATCTCCAGCAGCATCGACAGGGTGACCTTGAACCGGCCGCCGTATTCTTTCGCGCCCTTGGCCCAGATCAGGATGATGCTCAGCAGCTTGGGCAGGAACAGCAGCACGATGGTGGTGGAGAACAGCGCCACCGCCTTGTCGGGGTGCCATTGCGGCCACAATGGGTACAGCTGTCGTGGCGCCAGGAAGTAGGTCGGCTCCATCAGCGTGTTCACTGCCAACAGGGCCGTGGACAACACCAGGAAGAAGAACCACAACGGTGCCGACAGGTACGACATCACGCCGGTCAGGAACACCGCCCGGTGAACCGGGTGCATGCCCTTGACCAGGAACAGGCGGAAGTTCATCAGGTTGCCGTGGCACCAGCGGCGATCGCGCTTGAGTTCGTCGAGCAGGTTGGGCGGCAACTCTTCGTAGCTGCCTGGCAGGTCGTAGGCAATCCACACGCCCCAGCCGGCACGGCGCATCAGGGCCGCCTCGACGAAGTCGTGAGAGAGGATCGCACCGGCGAACGCACCCTTGCCCGGCAGCGGCGCCAGGGCGCAGTGCTCGATGAAGGGCTTCATGCGAATGATCGCGTTGTGCCCCCAATAGTGCGATTCGCCCAACTGCCAGAAGTGCAGACCGGCGGTAAACAGCGGACCGTACACGCGCGTGGCGAACTGCTGCATGCGCGCATACAGGGTGTCCATGCCCGACGCCTTGGGCGCGGTCTGGATGATACCTGCGTCCGGCGTCGCTTCCATCAAGCGCACCAGGCTGGTCAGGCATTCACCGCTCATCACGCTGTCCGCGTCGAGTACGACCATGTAGCGGTACTCGCTACCCCAGCGACGGCAGAAGTCGTCGAGGTTGCCGCTCTTGCGCTTGACCCGACGACGACGGCGACGATAGAAGATGTGGCCGAAACCACCGGCTTCGCGGCACACCTGCAACCACGCCTGCTGCTCGGCAACGGCGATGTCGGGGTCATTGGTGTCGCTGAGCACGAAGAAATCGAAGCGATCCAGATCGCCGGTCGCCTTCACCGATTCGAACGTGGCGCGCAGACCGGCGAAGACGCGAGTCACGTCTTCGTTGCAGATCGGCATCACCAGCGCGGTACGCGCACCGGCTTCGATCGGCTCATTACCCGCGCTGGCACCGGAGATGCGGTACTTGTCGCGACCGGTGAGCAGTTCGAGGAAGCCCATCAACGCCGTCCAGAACCCCGCCGATACCCAGCAGAAAAGGATACCGAAGAGGATCAGGATGCTGGTCTGCAGGAAGTACGGCAGGACCTGGGTGGCGGTTTGCATGATCGGCTGACGAACCACTTCGTCGAGGTCGACCATGCCCCAGCCCTGGTACGGCATGATGCCTTTCATGTACCAGCCGGCGACGATGGTCTGGCCGAGCATCAGCACCAGCAGGATGTAGCGACGCATCGAACCGACCCAGCGCCAGCGCGCTTTCGGCAGCTCGCGCTTGTCGCTGGTCGGCTCGGGCTTGCTGGCCTTGCCGGTCAGCTTGCGCCATGCCCGAACCAGGACGTTGGTGCGCCAGGGCTCGGGAACCACCAGCGTACGGTGGATCGGTGGCGTGGCCTTGAGCTGCAGGCGACCGCTGGCGTCGACGCCGAACATCTCGGCCTCTTCCAATTCGGCAGCCGAATCCAGCCGCAGGCGCTGTTCGACCGAGTTCTGTGCGCCGAGCACGGCATCGTGCGCCGGGCGCCCGGACAGGCGCTCGTGCAGTTCGGTGAAGGACGTGCAGTCGGCAAGTTCTGCGCGCTGTGCGTCCCCCAGGGGCAATTGAGCCAGGTATTCGCCAAGCGATTCTGGCCGAGCTGGAGAATTAGTCATCGGCGGGCAACTGGTAGCTCCAGGTTTCAGTCAGGACCTGTTCGGTCTTGACCGGTTCGGTAGGTGTGACAGGAGCGGTTTCGGCAGCGGCTTCCGGCGCGGTCGCTGCAGGGGCCTGGGCCACTTCGGCTGGCTTCTCGGCCTTGCCGTGCGCCTTGTCATGCTTGTGCGCAGCCTTGTCTTCGACCGGTTCGGCAGCCTTGACGGGCTCCACCGGCAGATCCTTGACCAGCGCCGCACGCATTTCCACGGCCTTGTTCGGATCCTTGACCTTGACCCGCAGGGTCAGGCGCCAGCCTTTGGTTTCCGGGTTGTAGCGAACGTTGTTCTCGACCAGCTCGGCGTTGTCATCGACGCTGACCTGGCTGCGAACGGCGGCGTCCTCAGGCAGAGCGGCCAGCACCGGACCCTGATAGTCGATCAGGAAGGCGATGCTGCCATCGGCCTGACGAATCAGGTTGGACTGCTTCACGTCGCCGGTCGAGCGCAGGGTCTGGTCGACCCAGGCAATGTCGGGCGAATGGAACTCGTCTTCGTCCATCGTCCAGTGCAGGCGGTAGTTATGCTCCAGCGCCACGCCCGGCTCCGGGATCTTCTCCGGGTTCCAGAACGCCACGATGTTGTCGTTGGTTTCGTCCGCGGTAGGGATTTCCACCAGGTCGACGGTGCCCTTGCCCCAATCACCCTTCGGCTCGATCCAGGCGCTTGGGCGCTTGTCGTAGCGGTCGTCGAGGTCTTCGTAGCGGGAGAACTCGCGGCCACGCTGCAGCAGACCGAAGCCCTTGGGGTTCTCGACGGTGAAGCTGCTCACGGCCAGGTGCTTGGGATTGTTCAGCGGGCGCCACAGCCACTCACCGTTGCCGGCATGGATGGACAGGCCGGTGGAGTCATGCAGCTCGTGGCGATAATTCTGCACACGGGACGGCTGGTTGGAGCCGAACAGGAACATGCTGGTCAGCGGCGCGATACCCAGGCGGCTGACACGGTCACGCAGGAACACCCGCGACTCGACGTCGACGGTGGTGTCCTTGCCCGGACGCAGAGTCAACTTGTAGGCGCCGGTGGAGCGCGGCGAATCGAGCAAGGCAAAGATCACCAGCTGCTTGTCGCCTTCGTTCGGACGTTCTACCCAGAATTCGCGGAATCGCGGGAACTCTTCACCCGACGGCAGTGCCGTATCCAGGGCCAGGCCGCGGGCAGAGAGGCCATAGACCTGACCCTTGCCGATGACGCGGAAGTAGCTCGCGCCCAGCATGGTCATGATCTCGTCCTGCTTGTCCGCCTTGTTGATCGGGAACAGTACGCGGAAACCGGCGTAGCCCAACTGCTCGGTGGACTTGGGATCGAACTGCAGGTCGCCGAAATCGAAACGCGCAGGGTCGTACTTGATTTCATTGACGGCAGTGGCGGTGACTTCGTTGATCTTCACCGGCGTGTCGAAATGCATGCCCTGGTGATAGAAAGACAGCTTGAACGGGGTCTTGGCATCGGCCCATTCTGCGTTCTCGTTGCGGAAACGGATCTTCTGGTAGTCCGCGAACTTCATGTCGCGAAACTCTTTGGGCAAGTTGCTGCGCGGGGTTTCGAATTTCTGACCGGCGAGCTCCTTGGCGCGTCCGGCAACATCGTCCAAGCTGAAGGCCCAGAGTTGGCCGGCGGTGAACAGGCAGAACAGTGCAGACCCGGCCAGCATCGCTTTGCGCAACCGAGTGCGGGGTGTTCTTGAAGCATTTAAAGGACTAACAATCACGAGCAACCCTCGCCGAAAACATATCGAAAAACCAACGGCCAGCAATCTTGCGCCGGGTTGGCGAGCACTGTTCCGACTCCAAAAGGGCTTAATGATTCCCCAAGCGGAGCCAGACACGCTTCAAACTGGAAATACCGGGTAGCAAAACGTGGCCCCCTAGCGCGCGATTATCTAGTACGTCGCGCCACAACGCATCAGGGTAGCCGAAGTATTTATGCTACGAAGAGCGGTCGACGACCGCAAATTCGCCATCAATAGGCCACTAACTTTGTAACAGGAAGGTTACAGGCCCATCATTGGTCAAGCTTACCTGCATATCGGCACCGAATTGCCCTACCTGAACCTGCCCATGCGCTTTTTTTGCAGCCTCGACCAGGTGGTCGAAAAGCGCCTGCGCTAAGGCCGGTGGCGCTGCGGTGGAGAAGCCTGCGCGCAGGCCGCTGCGGGTGTCCGCCGCCAGGGTGAATTGCGACACCAGCAGCAACCCGCCGCCGATGTCCTTGAGCGACAGATTCATCCTGCCCTGCTCATCGCTGAACACTCGATAGTTGAGCAGCTTATGCAGCAGCTTGTCGGCACTGGCGGCGGTGTCGTCCGGTTCGACGGCCACCAGTACTAGCAAACCCTGATCGATGGCGCCTATGGTCTGCCCGGCGACCTCGACACGGGCCTGGCTGACCCGTTGCAGCAGCCCCTTCATGCCTCTTCCAGAGGCAAATCCAGCAAACGGCGCGCCATCTGTTCGGCGGCACGTACTAGCGCATCGGTGATGCCCGGCTCGGAGGCGGCGTGGCCGGCGTCGCGAATCACCTGCAGTTCGCTGTTGGGCCAGGCTTGATGCAGCGCCCAGGCATTGTCCAGCGGACAGATCACGTCATAGCGGCCATGCACGATCACCGCCGGCAAATGGGCGATACGCGGCATGTCGCGGATCAATTGATCCGGCTCCAGGAAAGCGTTGTTGACGAAGTAGTGGGTCTCGATGCGGGCAATCGACAGTGCACGTTGCGGCTCGGAGAAGCGGTCGACCACCAACGGGTTGGGTCGCAGGGTCGCGGTACGGCCTTCCCAGGTGGACCACGCCTTGGCAGCGTGCATCTGGGCGATCTGGTCGTTGCCGGTGAGGCGCTTGTGGAAGGCCTGCAACAGGTTGCCGCGCTCTTCCGGTGGAATCGGCGCGACGTAGTCCTGCCAGTAGTCGGGGAACAGGCGGCTGGCGCCGCACTGGTAGAACCATTCGATTTCCTGCGGGCGGCACAGGAAGATTCCGCGCAGGATCAGGCCATGCACGCGCTCGGGGTGCGTCTGGGCATAGGCCAGCGCCAGGGTCGAGCCCCAAGAGCCGCCGAACAGAACCCACTTGTCGATGCCCAGGTGTTCGCGAATGCGCTCCATGTCTGCCACCAGCCGCCAGGTGGTGTTGTTCTCGATGCTGGCATGGGGGGTGGAACGGCCGCAGCCGCGCTGGTCGAAGGTGACGATGCGATAGACGTTGGGATCGAAGTAGCAACGGCTCTGCGCGTCGCAGCCCGAACCCGGGCCGCCGTGGATGAAGAGCACCGGCAAGCCCTGCGGCGAACCGCTCTCGTCGACATACAGCACGTGCGGCTCTTCCACGGCCAGATCATGCCTGGCGTAGGGTTTGATCTGCGGGTACAAGGTTTGCATCGTGCGCTCCGTTGGAAGTTGGGTCTCTGCCGTCGGCCATCATAAACCCGAATGACCACTCGGCGCATTCTCCCTATCCATTGCAGGGTTTCACAAGCGCTCCCCCACCAGATAGGCGCCACCGGGCACGCCTTGGTGAAGGGCGGCGCGGATGTCCCGGTACAGGTCATCGGCCTGTTGCGCGGTCAAGGACTGGGCATGGTCGCGCAGCACCACCTGCAGCACCAGGTTGTGCTGGCCACGCACGATACCCAGACGCTTGATGGTCAGGGAAGGCAATTCCTCGAACGACCAGCAGCCCCGTATGTGCAGTTCTTCGATCCAGCCGGCGCGATAGCCGGCCACCTGCAGGACACGCTCTGTGATGTCCTCGATGCCCAATCCCGGTTCCACCGCCAGCGACAGGTCACGGCTGATGGCCGGCTGGCGATACAGCGGTTGCCAGGCCTTGAGGTCGCCCATCTGCGCCTGGACCTGGGGATGGCCGTCACGCAGCAGACGAATGTCCGGAACACCCTTGCGCAGCATCGCCAGGCGATCCAGCCCCAGGCGCAGCACCAGACCGCCATGGGCCTGGGGATCGACGTCCAGGCGTTGCAGGAACGCCGGGCAGATGCAACCGCAAGCCAGAATATCCACCGGCGCCTGGCGGGTGACCAGGCTGACATTGAGGCCATCGCGGGTAAAACCGCAGACGCCCGAGCTGTGCGCCCACATGCGTCCCGGCACGGCGATGTCCAGCACGTCGCCTACCAGCCGCAGCAGCTCCTGACGATTGCCCAGCGCGGCGTCGCCCACTACCCAGATGTCCATCTGGTGCGGTTCGGCGCAGTGCCAGCGATCGCGGATGTCGCGACGGAAGGTGATGCCGGGCGCGGCGAGCATGATGGTTTCGCCCGGCGCGCGACGCCCCGCCGCCGCCTGCAGGCCGGTGATGACCGCGCTGCTGGTCTGGGTCCGCAGCAGCAATTCATCATCGACCCAACAGCTGTGAGTGCTGACTTCATCCATCACCTGAGGATCGTCACCGCACAGCTGAAAGTTTTCCACTGCGGAGATGATCCGCGGTCCCTTGTGCACTTCGGCCAGGGGCCAGCCTTGGCGCACCAGACCCGCGAGCAGATCCCTGACCAGCAGGCGTACCGCGTGGGGCGGTTCGCAGGCATCGGTCAAGTCGGCAATGCGCAACGCCTTGTGGATGGCTTCATCGCTGAGGTAGTGCTTGGTGACGGGCATGCAGGCATTCCTTGTTCCTGAACGGATGCCTGCACGCTAGGCAGGGTATTGAGGGACAACAATCGGAAGTTTCTGAAAGAGGCACTTTTCAGAAACTTCCGACAGAAATGTCTGACAGCAATGTCGGCAGACGCTTTCCAGACCCCACCACCGGTTACCTCAAACCGCAACGCTGCGACGCTGCACGAACCGGTCGACGTAATCGTCGGCCGGGTTGTGCAGAATTTCCCTGGCAGTCCCGGCCTGGATCAAGCGCCCATCCTTGAGAATGGCGATCCGGTTGCCCAGGCGAATCGCCTCGTCCAGGTCGTGGGTGATGAACACGATGGTCTTGTGCAGCCGGGTCTGCAATTCCAGCAACTGATCCTGCATTTCTGCACGGATCAACGGGTCCAGAGCACTGAACGCTTCGTCCATGAGGATAATGTCGGTGTCCGCCGCCAGTGCCCGCGCCAGGCCCACGCGCTGGCGCATGCCGCCGGACAGCTGCTGGGGATAGGCACGCTCGTAGCCGTTGAGACCGACCGCCTCGACCCACTGCTGCGCCCGCTCCTGGCACAGCGCCTTGCTCTCACCGCGAACCTTGAGCCCATAGGCGACGTTGTCGAGCACGCTCTTGTGCGGGAACAGGCCGAAGCTCTGGAACACCATGCTGATCTTGCGGCGGCGAAATTCGCGCAGCGCTGGCATGCCATAGCGCAGGATATCTTCGCCATCCACCAGAATCTGGCCACTGGAAGGGTCTACCAGTCGGTTGAAATGCCGCACCAATGTCGACTTGCCCGAACCGGACAGCCCCATGATCACGAACACCTCCCCCGCTGCGATCGACAACGACAGGTCATCGACGCCAACCACGCAACCGGTTGCGGCCAGCACCTGTTCCTTGCTTTGGCCTTGCTGGCTCAGCGCCAGCGCCTCTTTCTCGCGCTTGCCGAATACTTTGTAGACGTTGCGCACTTCGATCTTGGGTGGGTTCATCGGCCTACCTCGTGACGGGGGCGACCATAGGCCTGAGTGATGCGGTCGATTACGACCGCCAGAATGACGATCGCCAGCCCCGCCTCCAGGCCCTTGCCCACGTTCAGCGTCTGAATGCCGACCAGCACGTCTTCGCCCAGGCCGCGCGCGCCGATCATGGAGGCGATCACCACCATGGACAGCGCCATCATTGTGGTCTGGTTGATACCAGCCATGATGCTGGGCAAGGCCAGCGGCAGTTGCACGCCGAACAGCTGTTGCCAGCGGTTGGCGCCGAAGGCATTGATCGCCTCCATGACCTCTCGATCCACCTGGCGAATACCCAGGTCGGTCAGGCGAATCAGCGGCGGTGCCGCGTAGATGACCGTGGCGAAAATGGCAGGCACCTTGCCCAGGCCGAACAGCATCAGCACCGGGATCAAGTACACGAAGCTGGGCATGGTCTGCATGATGTCGAGCAGCGGCATCAGTACCGCACGCAGCCGGTCGCTACGCGCAGCAAGAATGCCCAGGGGAATGGCGATCACTACGGAAATCACCGTGGCCACGAGCATCAAGGCCAGGGTCTGCATGAGCTTGTCCCACAAGCCCACGGCTCCCACCAGAAACAGCAGGCCAACGATGACCACGGTGGTCAGCCATTTGCGCGAGGCATGCCAGGCGATGCCGCCGACGATGGCCAGCATCAGCCACCAAGGCGTCATGCGCAGCAGGCTTTCCAGGTTGACGATGGCCCACAGTAGTGTGTCGGAGATCTGCCGGAACACATCGCCGTAGCGGGTGACCAGCGCATCGACGCCGTCGTTGACCCAGTCGGCGATGGAGAAGGTGAAACTCTCAGGAAACATGGAGCGCTCTCGGGGCAAGGGGCTTCAATACAAGGGGCACGTTACAGCGCCGCTTCGATCTTGCTGGCTGCCGCTTCACTGACCCACGGTTTCCAGACTTCCGGGTGCTCCTTGAGGAACAAGCGCGCCAGCTTGGGCGACTCGATACGCTCGCGGCTCATGCGCGCCAGGTTCTGGTTGAGCAGGTCGATGGGCAGGTTGACCTTCTCGAACACGGGAAGCAACTCCGGCGCGCCTTCGTGGAAGGCTTTGGACAGGCCGACCTTGATGCTGATGGTCTTGTCCACACCGGGCTTTTCCGCCAGCTTGACCACATCGACCTGACCCAGCAGCGGGGTTGGTGACCAGTAGTAGAACAGGATCGGTTCGCCGCGCTTGTAGCTCGACAGCACGGCCGCATCCAGGGCTGGCCCGGTGCCGGGGCGGAAATTGGTGTAGCTGTCCTGCAGACCATAGCTCTTGAGCATTTCGCTGTTTTCCAGCTCGCAGGTCCAGCCCGCCGGGCAGTTGTAGAAACGGCCCTTGCTCGGCTCTTCCTGGTCCTTGAACACTTTGGCGTATTTGCCCAGGTCGGCGATGGCGGCAAGGTCGGGGGCCTTGGCGTCGAGGCCTCGCTTGGCGTCGCCTTCGATCACGTAGCGCGGCACATACCAGCCTTCCACGGCGCCGGTGATCGGTGCGCCGACCCCGACCACCTTGCCCGCCTGCTCGGCCTTGTTCCAGACTTCGCTGCGGCCGACCCATTCCTCGGCGAACACCTGGATATCGTTGCTGCCCAGGGCGCTCTCCATGGTGATCGAGTTGCCGGGCAGGCTGTCGGTCTTGCAGTCGTAGCCATGTTCGAGGACGAATTGCAGCAGGTCGGTGAGCAGCATGCCGCTCTCCCAGTTCAGGCCGGCGAATTTCACCGGCTTGCCCGATTCGCACCAGCCAGCGGCTTGGCTGCTGGTGGCACCGGCCAGCAAGCCCAGAGACAGGGTCGTTGCCAGGAGGGTCTTGTTCAGTTTCATCGGGTCCTGCTCCACATAGGCCATGGTCACGGCGATCTATGGGTGTGACCGCACGATGAGCCATTGTTCTGCGCGACGAACGGCAGATTGGCATATTTGTGCCGTGGGGAGGCCTATTTGGTGAAGCGGCCTTCCAGGCGATGGCGTGATCCGGGGTGGATCAGGCGCGCGGCGGTGACGGGTGTCTTGCCCGACCAGGTACGCCGCAGGATCAGCAGGCACGGTTCGCCACGCTCGATCTGCAGCAGCTCGCACTCGCTGGGGTTGGCCAGCATGGCTTCGACCACGTGCTCGCCGGCAGTCAAAGGTGCCACACGGGTCAGGTAGGCATAGGGGGTTTCTTCGACGAAATCCTGCTGCAGGTACTGCGGGGCGATCTGCGCGTTGACGTAACGATCCTCGATCTGCACTGGGATGTCGTTTTCGTAGTGCACGATGATCGAATGAAACACCCGCTGGCCTTCGCGCATGTTCAAGGTCAATGCGCGTTCGGCACCGGCCGCCTCTTCTTCCAGCAGCACTAGGCGGCTGCTGTGACGATGGCCGCGAGCGGCGATCTCGTCGGCGACGTTGTGCACCTCGAACAGCGCCGACTGGCTTTTCGGCTCGGCCACGAACGTACCCACGCCCTGCATGCGCACCAGCAGGCCTTCGGCCGTCAGCTCGCGCAGGGCACGGTTGATGGTCATTCGGCTGAAGCCCAACTGATTGACCAGTTCGCTTTCCGAGGGCACCCGGTAGTGTGGTGGCCAGGTGCCGTTGAGGATCTGCACCGCGATCATCTGTTTGACGCGGGCATACAAGGGCGCCGGACTTTCGCCCATCTGGGCAGCCAGCGCAGGGACAACAGGCGGAGTCGGCACGGGAATTCCTTGATTGATTCGTAGGGCACAGCGAGCGACATTGTAACGCGACTCGCGCCTGGGCTGTAACGCCACTCGTGCCGGGCGCAAGTCGCGACAGGCCTTATTTGCCGATGTCGGCATCCGCCGCGCGCCAGATCAGGCGACTGGTGTCATAGCCCTGCTGACGTGCCTTCGCCAACATCCGCTCGCGCACTGCGGTGGACACCTGGGGAGTACGTGACAGCAGCCACAGGTACTTGCGGCTCGGATTGCCGACCAGCGCATGCTGGTAGCTGTCGTCCACATCCAAGACCCAGTAGTCGCCTTTGGCCAGGCTTGGCGCCATCCGGGAGAACCAGCTGTCGAACACTACCCACAGCTTGTCGGTCTTGCCCGGGACCTGTGGCGACGCCGTGCCCTTGGCTTCGCTCCATTCACCACTTTCGGTACGGCAACGGTTGAGCACGCCGATATTGCCATCGGTTTGCAGGGTGTAGTGGGCTTCGGACTGGGCGCAGTTACGTTGGAAGAACATGGGCAATCTGGCCACTTCGTACCAGGTGCCTTGATAGCGTTGCAGGTCTACGCTGTCGACGGTGCGCGGCGCCATGCTGGCGTCGGGGGCGTTACTGCAGCCGGCGATCATCAGCGACAGGCACAAAGGTAGCAAGGCGAACTTGCGCAACGACATGGGGGCTCTCCTTGAACAGCAGACACAGGGTGTGTGCTGCTTAGAAGAGCGCAGACCGCGTGGGTTCCAATTGCGACCCTCATGGCTTGTGGGTTGGGGCTTGGGGCCTGTGGGAGCGGGCCTGTGGGAGCGGGCTCTGCCCGCGAAGGCTTCACCGCGATCTGCCTGACACACCGCGTCGATATCTTCGCGGGCAGAGGGCTTGGCCGCCCGCCCCGCTCCCACAAAAGGGGGGGCGGGAATCTGCCGGAGCGTGCTAGCCGCGCGACCTTTACTTGGTGTGGTAGCCGGTCACACGCTCGACTTCCTGCTTGGAGCCCAGGAACACCGCGACGCGCTGGTGCAGGCCTTCGGGCTTGATGTCCATGATGCGCTGGCGGCCGTCGGTCGAAGCGCCACCGGCCTGCTCCACCAGGAACGACATCGGGTTGGCTTCGTACATCAGGCGCAGCTTGCCTGGCTTCTCCGGCTCGCGGCTGTCGCGTGGGTACATGAACAGGCCACCGCGGGTCAGGATGCGGTGCACATCGGCGACCATCGAAGCGATCCAGCGCATGTTGTAGTTTTTCTTCAGCGGGCCTTCTTCACCGGCCAGCAGCTCGTCCACGTACTGGGTCACCGGGGCTTCCCAGTGGCGCTTGTTGGACATGTTGATGGCGAATTCGGCGGTGGTTTCCGGGATCTGAATGTTTTCGTGGGTCAGCACGAAGCTGCCCATTTCGCGGTCCAGGGTGAACCCCTTCACGCCATTGCCCAGCGTCAGGATCAGCATGGTCTGCGGCCCGTAGATGGCGTAACCGGCAGCGACCTGCTGGGTGCCAGGCTGCAGGAAGGCTTGTTCCTTGAGGCTGTCGTTCTGGCTCAGGTGCTCGGTAGGGCAGCGCAGCACCGAGAAGATGGTGCCGACCGAGACGTTGACGTCGATGTTGGAGGAGCCGTCCAAGGGGTCGAACACCAGCAGGTACGCACCTTTGGGATACTGGCCGGGAATCTGGTAGGCGTTGTCCATTTCTTCGGACGCCATGCCGGCCAGGTGACCGCCCCATTCGTTGGCTTCGAGCAGGATGTCGTTGGACAGCACGTCCAGCTTCTTCTGCACTTCGCCTTGGACGTTTTCGGTGCCCATGCTGCCAAGCACGCCACCCAGGGCGCCCTTGGACACCGCATGGCTGATCTCTTTGCACGCGCGCGCCACCACTTCGATCAGGAAGCGCAGATCGGCCGGCGTGTTGTTGCTACGGGTCTGCTCGATCAAGTAGCGACTCAGGGTAACGCGGGACATGGACGACTCCGGAGTAGAAAAGGGGGTTGGGGAAAGCCCGCACAGTTTACACGGGTGCGGTCAAACCTAGCGAGCGCTAGCCACGCCGCGGCAGCTATCAGATAGCTATCAATGGAGATAGTTCGGTAAGGGGGTGTATCAGGTGCACCGCCGCATGCCCTTCGCGGGCAGAGCTCGCTCCCACAATCGGCAGGTGTGGGAGCGGGCTCTGCCCGCGAAGGAAACACCGCGGTTCCCGGCCTTACTCCAGCGCCTGCCAGATATCCTGCGCATACTCGCGAATGGTCCGGTCCGACGAGAACCACCCCATGCGCGCCGTATTGAGCACGGCCATGCGCCACCACTTGTCGGCGTCGTGCCAGGTCTCCTCGACCTTGCGCTGCGCATCCCAGTACGCATCGAAATCGGCACACAGCAGGAAGCGGTCATAGCTGGTCAACGAGTCGACCAAACCGGCGTAGCGCGATGGATCATCGGACGAGAACACACCGCCACGAATGGCCTGCAGAACGTCGTTCAAACGATGAGAAGCAGCGACATCACCATGAGCGCTGAAGCCCCCGGCATGTTTGCGCTCTTCGACCTGGGCTGCAGTCATGCCGAAGATGAACATGTTCTCCTTGCCCAGGAAGTCGCACATTTCCACGTTGGCGCCGTCCATCGTACCAATGGTCAACGCGCCATTGAGGCCGAACTTCATGTTGCTGGTACCCGACGCTTCGTAGCCGGCCGTGGAAATCTGCTCGGACAGGTCGGCCGCCGGAATGATGCTTTCGGCCAGGCTGACGTTGTAGTTGGGCAGGAACACCACCTTGAGCAGACCGCGCACGGTTGGATCGTTGTTCACCACCCGAGCGATGTCGTTGGCCAGCTTGATGATCAGCTTGGCCTGGTGATAACTGGCCGCCGCCTTGCCGGCGAATATCTTCACCCGCGGCACCCAGGCGGTTTCCGGCTCGGCGCGAATCGCCTGATAGAGCGCCACGGTGTGCATCAGGTTGAGCAATTGCCGCTTGTACTCGTGGATGCGCTTGACCTGAACGTCGAACATGGCCTCGGGATTGACCGCCACCCCCACGCGCTCATGAATGATGCGCGCGAGTGCTTTCTTGCTGTTCAGTCGTTGCGCAGCGAACGCCTTGCGGAACTCGGGCTGGTCGGCAAAAGGCTCGAGGTTCTTCAGCAGCTTTTCCGGATTGTCGAGCAGTTCCGGCCCGAGCTTGTCGACCAGCATGGCGGTCAGCTCGCTGTTGGATTGGTACAACCAGCGGCGGAACGTGATGCCGTTGGTCTTGTTGTTGATCCGGTCGGGATAGAGCTTGTGCAGCTCGGAGAACACCGTGCTGCGCATCAACTGGGTGTGCAGGCCCGACACGCCGTTGACACTGTGCGAGCCGAGAAACGCCAGGTTGCCCATGCGCACGCGACGGCCGTTGTCTTCCTCGATCAGCGATACCGCGCGCAGCACATCGACGTCGTCCTGGCCTTTGGCGCGCAGCGAATCGATGTGATAGGCGTTGATCAGGTAGATGATCTGCATGTGCCGCGGCAGCATGCGCTCCATCAAGCCCACGGGCCAGGTTTCCAGCGCTTCGGGCAACAGCGTGTGGTTGGTGTAGGCCAAGGTGTTGACGGTGATTTCCCACGCCGTGTCCCAGGCCAGACCGTGTTCGTCTACCAACTGGCGCATCAGCTCCGCCACTGCAATGGAGGGGTGAGTATCGTTGAGCTGGATGGCGGCCTTGTCGGACAGGTTGAGCAGGCTGTCGTTGCCATTGAGATGACGACGCAACAGGTCCTGCAGGGAGGCTGCAACGAAGAAGTACTCCTGGCGCAGGCGCAACTCCTGGCCAGCCTCGGTGCTGTCGGCGGGGTACAGGACCCGCGAGATACTTTCGGCGCGGGCCACTTCGGCCACGGCGCCGAGGTGGTCGCCCGCATTGAAACGCTCCAGGTGCAGGTCTTCCATCGCCCGTGCACGCCACAGGCGCAGGGTATTGACGCTGGAGCCGCGCCAACCCACCACCGGCGTGTCGTAGGCGATCGCGCGTACGGTCTCGCTGGGCGACCAGACCTGCTTTTGCTGGCCTTCGCTGTCGGTGACGGTTTCCACATGGCCGCCGAAGCTGATCGGGTAGATCACCTCGGGACGCTCGAACTCCCAGGGGTTGCCGAAATTCAGCCAGTTTTCGGTCTGTTCCTGCTGCCAGCCATCGACGATGGCCTGACGGAACAGACCGTGTTCGTAGCGGATGCCATAGCCGTGGGCGGCGACGCCCAGGGTCGACATGCTTTCCATGAAGCAGGCCGCCAGGCGTCCAAGGCCGCCGTTGCCCAGCGCCGCATCGGGTTCGAGCAGGCGAATGCGCTCCAGATCCACGCCCAGGTCGGTCAACGCTTCACGTGCGATGTCCAGCAGGCCGAGGTTGCTCAGGCTGTCGTAGAGCAGCCGACCAATGAGAAATTCCAGGGAGAGGTAATAGACCCGTTTCTGACCTTTGCGGTAGATCTGCCGGGTGTGATCCATCCAGTGCTCGACCATGTGGTCGCGCGCTGCGAGGGCGATGGCCTCGAACCAGTCATGGTCGAATGCGTGATCGGGGTCCTTGCCCACCGCGTAGGTGAGTTTGGCGAGTACAGCAGCGCGAAAATCGGCCACCTCGGCGTCACGGACAAGCGGTTCCTGAGACATGCAATGCGTCCTCGGGGAAATTGACGATACTGGATGGAATACCTGAGCCTAGACGCTTCGACACACACTCAATGCTCAGGTTCGTAACTTTGCACCATTCGCGGGGTTTCGGGCAGAAGGTTGTTCACTTTTTCACCAATGCCGGTATGATCGCGCGCCCTGATCCATCTTGCCTGATGACCTGACGATGAAAAGCTCTTTGATTGCCGCCGCCGAAGTGGACCGCCTGGACACCTGGCAGAAATATTCTGCGCCGATGTGCGGCGCCTGTATCTCGACCTGCTGCACGCTGCCGGTGGAAGTGAAGATCAAGGACCTGATCCGTATCGGTGTGGTGGATGAGTTCGAGAAAGGCGATCCACCCAAGAATGTCGCCAAGCGGTTGCAGAAGGAAGGCATCGTCGAGCGCTTCAACCAGAAGTCGGGCATTTTCACCCTGACGCGCATGAGCAACAACGATTGTCTGTACCTGGACAAGAAAAGCCGCCTGTGCACGATCTACGAAAAGCGCCCGGACACCTGCCGCAACCACCCCAAGATCGGACCTCGCCCCGGCTACTGCGCCTACCAGCCCAAACCGATATCGCGCCAAGGCTGACCCACCCCAGCTCAATGCGGGAGCGGGGTGCCAAAGCCGGCCTCTTCGCGGGCAAAGGGCTCGCCGCCCGCCCCGCTCCCACACTGAGCTGCGGTGTGTCAGGCAGACCGCCCCGGTCCCACAATGGCGGTGGTCATCTGTGGGAGCGGGTCTCTGCCCGCGAAGGACGCGCCGCCGAGTTACCGCCGGTCACCGCTGCCGACTCAATCCCGCCAGCCGCGTCGACAGCGCCTGCATGCCCTGGCTCAGTTCGCTGAGACTGGACGCGTCACGCGCGCCGTCCTCACTGGCCGCGTGAATGCGCACCGCCAGCTCGGTGATTTCCTGAGTGACATGGCTCTGCTCCTGGGCCGCCACGGCGATCTGCTGAGTGCGCTGGACGATGTCGTCGAAACCCACCACCGTGCTGCCCAGCGATACGCTCAGCACACCGGCCTGCTGCGCCACGGTGCGCGTCCGGTCCTCGCCCGCCACCATGGTATCGACCGCCTTTACCGACGCCTGACGCAACTCACCGATCATCTGCTGAATCTCGTCGGCCGACGCCTGGGTGCGCCCGGCGAGGGTGCGCACCTCATCGGCGACCACCGCAAAGCCTCTGCCCTGCTCGCCCGCGCGAGCCGCCTCGATGGCAGCGTTGAGCGCCAGCAGGTTGGTCTGCGCGGAAATCGACTTGATCACGTCGAGCACACCGCTGACGCTCTCGATGTCCTGACCCAAGCGGGTGATGGCGTGAGCCACGCTGGCAATATCGCCGGTCAGAGAATCGATCGTCTGACTGTTCTGCTCCACATGCCCCTGACTCGCGCGCGCCGTCGACAGCGACAGCTGCGCGGTGTCGGAACACTCCGTGGTGTTGGAGGCAACCTCTTGGGCGCTGGACGACATCTCGGTGATCGCGGTGGCCAGCAAGGTATTGTCCTGGCGCTGGGTTTCCGCGCGCTCGGCCATGATCACCGACAGCCGCGCGACATCATCGGACTGCTGCTGCAAGCGCAGCGCCTCATCGGCAATCGCCTTGAGCATGTTGCGCAGGTTGCCGGCGTAGCGGTTGACCGCGCCGCGCAACTGGCCGATCTCATCGACCCGTGCCACGTCCAGTTCTGCGCTGGTGCCACCGCCCTGCTCGCCCAATTTGTCGATCTGTGCCGTGGTTTCATTGATCTGACTGAACACCGCGCGTCCGGCCAGCCAGGCCAGGCCAAACACCAGCGCCAGGATCGGCAGCAGGGTGGTGAGGATATCGATGGTCAACTTGCTGGCAATACCGGTCATGTGTGCCTGGGGCGTGGCCAGGCCCACTGTCCAGCCACTGGCCGGAACCCGCGTGAGGCTGATGTAACCTGCCCCACCCAGCTGCGCATCATGATCCACCTGAAAGGTCTGCGCCTCACGCTGGCCGCTGCTGCGCCACTGGGTGACGGCCTTGAACCAGGGATAGGCGGCGAGCAGTGCCGTTTCGTCAGCAGGCGCCGGCTGCTCGCCGGTGGCCGGGAAATACAGGACCTTGCCGGACGGATCGATCGCAAAGGCATAGCCACCGTTGACCTGCCCATTGGACTTGAGGAAGTCGGCCAGGCCCGTGAGGGTCAGGTCGATGGTCGCCACGCCGGCGAAACGGCCGTCGTGGCTGTAGGGCACGGTACAGGTGGTCATCAGAATCTTGCTGACCGGGTCCTCGTAGGCATCCGACCAAGCGCAGCGACCGGGCGCGGAGGCCTTGCCCTGCACGTACCAGTCGGCGGTGTGATAGTCATCCACAGTGCTGGCGTTGTACTCCTCCGAATACCCCAGGCTCTGGCCGCTGCGCGCCCAATAGAAACTGCGACGGGCCACGCCTGCGCTGAATGCGTCCGGCTCGGGCCACAGGCCACCGCCGGCGATGGCGGTATTGCCCTGGGAATCGATGATTGGAGCCAAGGTACCTTTCACCAGCTCGACGTCCGCTGGCAGCGTCGCGCCCAGGCTCGCCAAGGCAGCGACGCGGCCTTCGATCTCGGCCAGTTCGACCGACAGTTGCCGCGCGATGGCCGTGGCCGACTGCTCGGCGCTCTTGGTGTTGGACTGGATCAGCTTGGGCTCGCCGCTGAGCACCATGACCGCATAGATGGCGGCCGCAGTTACCAGCAGGATAAACACGATGCCAAGGCTGAAGCGGGACATGATCTTGGTGGGTAGCAGGCGCATGGGGCCCCCTTCGGAGGGAATCGATATTGCCTGCGCTATCGGCCTGGGGGTGGAAAACTGGAGGGCGGACGATAGAGGGCTTTGCGGTGCCAAAGCCGGCCTCTTCGCGCGCAGAGACCCGCTCCCACAGTGGCGGCGATCATCCGTGGGCGGCGAGCCCTCTGCCCGCGAAGGCCTCCCTGACACACCCAAGCCCCCTGTGGGAGCGGGTCTCTGCCCGCGAAGAGGCCAGACCTGCTAGCACCCACAGCCATAAAAAAACCCCCGAACGCTTTCGCGCCGGGGGTTTTTTCGATCAACCGGAACTACGAATCAGTTCTTGGCTTTCTTGGCAGCGCGGGTGCGCTCGCCTTCGTCCAGGATCTTCTTGCGCAGACGGATCGACTTCGGCGTGACTTCGCACAGCTCGTCGTCCTGGATGAATTCCAGGGCCTGTTCCAGAGTGAAGCGAACCGGCGGAACCAGAGCGATGGTCTCGTCTTTACCCGAGGCACGCATGTTGTCCAGCTTCTTGCCTTTGGTTGGGTTGACGCCCATGTCGGTGTCACGGCTGTTCAGGCCGACGATCTGACCGTTGTAGATCTCCTGACCGTGCTCGACGAACAGCTTGCCGCGCGCCTGCAGGGTTTCCAGGGAGTAGGTCAGCGCCTTGCCGGTTTCGACCGAAACCAGTACGCCGTTCTGACGGCCGGACATGTGGCCCGACTTCATCGGAGCGTAGCGATCGAAGATCGAGGTCAGGATGCCAGCACCGTTGGTCAGGGTCAGGAACTGGTTACGGAAACCGATCAGACCACGAGCAGGGATGTTGTATTCCAGACGAACACGGCCCTTGCCATCCGGCACCATGTTGGTCAGGTCGCCTTTACGCAGACCCATTTCTTCCATGACCTTGCCCTGGGATTCTTCAGGGGTGTCGATGGTGACGTTCTCGAACGGTTCCTGCTTCTCGCCGTCAACCTGGCGGATGATCACTTCCGGACGACCGACGCCCATTTCGAAGCCTTCGCGACGCATGGTTTCGATCAGTACCGAGAGGTGCAGCTCACCACGGCCGGAGACCTTGAACTTGTCGGCCGAGTCGCCTTCTTCAACGCGCAGAGCCACGTTGTAGAGCAGTTCCTTGTCCAGACGGTCCTTGATGTTACGGCTGGTGACGAACTTGCCTTCCTTACCGCAGAAAGGCGAGTCGTTGACCTGGAAGGTCATCGAAACGGTCGGCTCGTCGACGGTCAGTGGCTTCATCGCCTCGACGGTGTCCGGGTGGCACAGGGTGTCGGAGATGAACAGCGAGTCCATACCGCTGATGCAGACGATGTCGCCAGCAGCGGCTTCTTCGACGTCCACACGGTGCAGACCGTGGTGACCCATCAGCTTGAGGATACGGCCGTTGCGCTTCTTGCCGTCGGCACTGATGGCCACAACCGGGGTGTTCGGCTTGACCGAACCACGAGCGATACGGCCAACACCGATGACGCCCAGGAAGCTGTTGTAGTCCAGAGCGGAGATCTGCATCTGGAATGGACCTTCACGGTCCACGGCTGGCGCTGGAACGTTGTCGACGATCGACTGGTACAGCGGGGTCATGTCTTCGGCCATGTCGTTGTGGTCCAGACCGGCGATGCCGTTCAGGGCCGAGGCGTAGACGACTTTGAAGTCCAGCTGTTCTTCGGTGGCACCCAGGTTGTCGAACAGATCGAAGATCTGGTCCAGAACCCAATCAGGACGCGCGCCCGGACGGTCGACCTTGTTGATGCAGACGATCGGACGCAGGCCGGCTTCGAACGCCTTCTTGGTCACGAAACGGGTTTGCGGCATAGGGCCGTCCTGGGCATCGACCAGCAGCAGCACGGAGTCGACCATCGACATCACACGCTCTACTTCACCACCGAAGTCGGCGTGGCCCGGGGTGTCCACGATGTTGATGTGGTAGCCGTTCCAGTTGATGGCGGTGTTTTTCGCCAGAATGGTAATGCCGCGCTCTTTTTCCTGGTCGTTGGAGTCCATCACGCGCTCGTCGTTGAGCTCGTTGCGCTCCAGAGTGCCGGACTGACGCAGGAGTTTGTCTACCAGGGTGGTTTTACCATGGTCAACGTGAGCAATGATGGCGATGTTGCGTAGATTTTCGATCACTTGTGTATCTCGATCAGAGGATTCGGTTGCCGCGCATTCTACGTGGCGAATATTAATAAACAGCGAATTCGGTCAAGCGGCGCAGTGACTCCCGCGCTGCCTGCAATCGGGAGGGCGATGGCGGATACTTCCGCCATTCAACCCCGGAACTCTATGTCGGACGATAAACGCGCACATTGGCATGTCCCTCACTCAACAAATGGTGAGCATGCAGTCGGCTCATGACGCCCCTGTCGCAATACAGCAAGTACTGGCGTGTGAAGTCCAGTTCCTTGAAGCGGTTGTTCAGGGCATAAAAAGGCATTGCCTTGACCTCGATGCCGGCCAGTGACAATGGCTGGTCTTCCTGGGCATCGGGGTGGCGGATATCGATGACGACCTGTCCGGGCAGCACCTGGCTGACCTCTTCGACTTCGATATCCCGGCCCAGCTGGTCGATGACTTCATCGATGGACACCAGCTTGGCACGCTCCAACGCTCGCTCGAGCACGGCCATGTCGAAAGACTTCTCTTCATGGACAACGCGCGGCAGTTTTGCGCTGGTGGTCGGGTTGACCGAAATCACGCCGCAATATTCTGGCATGTGTTTGGCAAAATCGGCAGTCCCAATTTCAACTGCTTGATCGATGATGTCCTGTTTATGGCTGGCCAGCAGTGGACGCAACACCAATTTGTCGGTGGCGCTGTCGATCGCCGACAGGTTGGGCAGGGTCTGACTGGAGACCTGGGAGATGGCCTCGCCGGTGACCAGCGCAGGAATCTTCAACTGGTCGGCCAGGCGCGTGGCGGCACGCAGCATCATGCGCTTGAGGATCACGCCCATGTGGCTGTTGTCGACCTTGCCGAGAATCTCGCCCAACACTTCTTCGAACGGCACGCTGATGAACAGCACGCGTTGGGAGCTGCCGTACTTCTTCCACAGGAAGTGAGCGACTTCCATCACACCCAGTTCATGGGCGCGACCGCCCAGATTGAAGAAGCAGAAATGGGTCATCAGGCCGCGACGCATGATCTGGTAGGCCGCGACGGTGGAGTCGAAACCACCGGACATCAGAACCATGGTCTGTTCCAGAGCACCCAACGGGTAGCCGCCCAGGCCATCGTGCTGGTCATGGATGACGAACAGGCGCTGGTCACGGATTTCCAGGCGCACCACGACGTCGGGCTTTTTCAGGTCGATGCCAGCGGCGCCGCACTCACGGCGCAACTGGCTGCCGACGGTGCGCTCCACGTCCATCGAGCTGAAGGCATGCTTGCCGGCACGCTTGGCACGCACCGAAAAGATCTTCCCAGGCAGCAGCGGGCCGAAGTGCGCCTTGCACTTGGCCACGATGTCATCCATATCGCCCAGCGGGTATTCGTCCACTTGCAGGAAATGCGCGATACCTGGCGTGCAGCTCAGGCGCTCGGTCATCTCGCGCAACACCTTGGCGTCCGTCAGCTTGGTCTGGACTTCAAGGTTGTCCCACACGCCATTGACCACCAGCTGCGGGTCCAGGTCACGGAGCACCATGCGGATGTTCTTGGCGAGCTGGCGGATGAAACGCTTGCGCACCGGCGGGCTCTTGATGGTGATCTCTGGGAAGACTTTTACGATAAGTTTCATGAAAACAGCGCGCGAAATGCCAGCCTGAAAAGAGGGGCGCGGATTATAGCGGAAATTGCTCAAGGTTTGACCAGTTATCGTACGAACGGCCGAACGCACCATTCTGGACCGCCCGCAAACACCCCGCACCAAACCGGCGCACCCACATTCACCACAGCCCCCTGTAGCAGCGGCGCAAGCCGCGTCCCGCCTTTATAAGCATTGATGCCTAAAACAAAGCATGACGCGGCTTGCGCCGCTGCTACAGGGGAATGTGCTCGAACATAGGGATCGTGCACATCTGCGTTGCACCCATCACGGGGCACTGGCATGCAAATTGCTCCCTTGTGAGGCAGGTTGCCTTGGCCGACTATCGGGCCCGGCATCACTCATATTTGGGGCCCTCACCATAATCGGCCCTATTCCACCCCGGAGGACAACATGTCGAAGTCGGTTCAACTCATCAAAGATCATGACGTCAAGTGGATTGATCTGCGCTTCACTGATACCAAAGGCAAGCAGCAGCACGTGACCATGCCAGCGCGCGATGCACTGGACGACGACTTCTTCGAAGTCGGCAAGATGTTCGACGGCTCCTCCATCGAAGGCTGGAAAGGCATCGAAGCCTCCGACATGATCCTGCTGCCCGACGACAGCACCGCCGTGCTCGACCCGTTCACCGAAGAGCCGACCCTGATTCTGGTCTGCGACATCATCGAACCGTCGACCATGCAAGGCTACGATCGCGACCCGCGCGCCATTGCCCACCGTGCCGAGGAATACCTGAAGTCGACCGGTATCGGTGACACCGTGTTCGTCGGTCCCGAGCCTGAGTTCTTCATCTTCGACGAAGTGAAGTTCAAGTCGGACATCTCCGGCTCCATGTTCAAGATCTTCTCGGAACAGGCTTCCTGGATGACCGACCAGGACGTCGACGGCGGCAACAAGGGCCACCGTCCAGGCGTGAAAGGCGGCTACTTCCCAGTGCCACCGGTCGACCACGACCACGAAATCCGTACTGCCATGTGCAACGCACTGGAAGAGATGGGTCAGGTCGTCGAAGTTCACCACCACGAAGTGGCGACTGCCGGCCAGAACGAAATCGGCGTCAAGTTCAACACCCTGGTCGCCAAGGCCGACGAAGTGCAGACCCTGAAGTATGTCGTGCACAACGTTGCCGACGCCTACGGCCGCACTGCTACCTTCATGCCCAAGCCACTGTACGGTGACAACGGCTCGGGTATGCACGTGCACATGTCGATCTCCAAGGAAGGCAAGAACACCTTCGCTGGCGAAGGCTATGCCGGTCTGTCCGATACCGCCCTGTACTTCATCGGCGGCATCATCAAGCACGGCAAGGCACTGAACGGCTTCACCAACCCGTCGACCAACTCCTACAAGCGTCTGGTCCCAGGTTTCGAAGCACCAGTGATGCTGGCCTACTCGGCTCGCAACCGTTCCGCTTCGATCCGCATTCCTTACGTCAACAGCCCTAAGGGCCGTCGTATCGAAGCCCGCTTCCCGGATCCGGCAGCCAACCCGTACCTGGCCTTCGCGGCCCTGCTGATGGCTGGCCTGGACGGCATCCAGAACAAGATCCACCCTGGCGATGCCGCCGACAAGAACCTGTACGACCTGCCGCCTGAAGAGGCCAAGGAAATCCCGCAGGTTTGCGGCAGCCTGAAGGAAGCCCTGGAAGAGCTGGACAAGGGCCGTGCGTTCCTGACCAAGGGCGGCGTGTTCAGCGACGACTTCATCGATGCCTTCATCGCTCTGAAGAGCGAAGAAGAAATCAAGGTTCGTACCTTCGTACACCCACTGGAATACGACCTGTACTACAGCGTCTGATCCCTGTGATGTGACAGAAAGGCCACCCTCGGGTGGCCTTTTTTCGTTGCGCGGTCGCCACAGCCGCGGTGCACCCGACCTGCCATTTGCTCTATGCTGGCCTCCATGCAAGCGCCACTCAGAGAAGTTTCCATGCGCTCACCCCTAGCCTCGCTTTTACTGCTGTGTTCGCTGCCTGCCGCCGCGCAGATCTACAAGTACACCGATGCCCAGGGCAACACCGCCTACAGCAACCAGCCTCCCGAGGGGCGTGCGAGCCAGACGGTCGAACTGCCGCCGCTCAACAGCGTAGAGTCGCCGCGCAAGTCGGTGCCGGTGACCCTGCCCAACACGGCCGTCCAGGTGCCGCAGACTCAGTACAGCCAGCTGGACCTTACCGGCCTGCCGAGCGACGAGGCACTGCGCGCCAATAACGGTACCTTCGACGTTGGCGTAGCGATCGTGCCCCGCCTGCGCTCGGGGGACCGGCTGCGCCTGGTCCTCGACGGCCAGCCCTACGGCCAGCCGACCAACGTGCCGCGCCTGCAACTGGTGAACGTCGATCGCGGTGAACACAGCCTGGCGGTGCAGGTGGTCGACAGCCAGGAAGCGGTCATCCAGGAAAGCGCCACCGTCACCTTCACGGTGCAGCGGGTTCACCTGCCGTGAGGTACCGGGCCCTGCTCTGGCTGGCATTGGTTACCGCCTCCGCGCAAGCTGCGGTGTACACCTACGTCGACGCCAACGGCAACCGGGTGTTCACCGACCAGCCCGGCAAAGGCGCCGAACGCGTGCCGATGCCGACACGCTCCGGCACCAGCGCACCGGCGACCGCCACACCGCCACGCACCGGCAAGGTGGTCATGCCGAGCAAATCGACGGTGATGCGCTATCAGATGCTGCGCATCCTCGGCCCGCTGCCGGACACCGCCGTGCGCGAGGAAGACGGTTCACTGATCGTCACCCTCACCAGCGAGCCAGCCTTGCAGCCGAACCATCGCTACCGCCTGCTGCTGGACGGTGAAATCGCACAGGCTCCGGGCCGCAGTCCGGTATTCGCCCTGAGCAATGTTGACCGCGGCACCCATACCCTGGCTGCCGAGATCATCGATCAGGACGACCACGTGATCGAACGCACACCTGCCCAGCCGGTTCATCTGCAGCGCATCTCGCTGATCCAGAAGCGCCGTGTCCATCCTTGCCGGACTGCCGATTACGGCGTACGTCCGGAATGCCCGCTCAAAGACAAACCCGAAGACGACTGAGCCGCGACCCGGCGGTTAACACTGGCGCACTCGATTGGTGCACTATCACGGCAGACGAAAGTCGGAACGTGCCATTTTGGTTCGTCCTGGCGGCATGCCACGGGTTTTCGCGCAGACGCTGAGCACCTGTGGCACTCATTTGTACGATCGGCGCTTCTTTTCGGAGCCTTGGTTTGGTTCTTGCATTTTCCCTGCACCAGCGAGTTTGTTTCGCGCGCGAACCCGGGCATTGCCACGGGCGCCCTGTGCCAAAAGAGGTCACCTGTCCCCATGACCATCAGCGATGCCCTGCACCGACTGTTACTCGACAACCTCACCACTGCCACCATTCTGCTCAATGCCGACCTGCGCCTTGAGTACATGAACCCCGCAGCCGAGATGTTGCTGGCGATCAGTGGCCAGCGCAGCCATGGTCAGTTCATCAGCGAACTGTTCACCGAATCGACCGAAGCCCTGAATTCTCTGCGCCAGGCCGTCGAGCAGGCGCACCCCTTCACCAAGCGCGAAGCGATGCTGACCGCGCTGGCCGGGCAGACGTTGACGGTCGACTATGCCGTGACGCCGATCCTCAGCAACGGCGCGACCTGGCTACTGCTCGAAGTGCATCCGCGCGATCGCCTGCTGCGCATCACCAAAGAGGAGGCGCAGCTGTCCAAGCAGGAAACCACCAAGATGCTGGTGCGCGGCCTGGCCCACGAGATCAAGAACCCGCTGGGCGGCATCCGCGGTGCTGCCCAACTGCTGGCCCGCGAGCTGCCCGAGGAAAGTCTCAAGGACTACACCAACGTCATCATCGAGGAAGCCGACCGCCTGCGTAACCTGGTCGACCGCATGCTTGGCTCGAACAAGCTGCCCTCGCTAGCCATGACCAACATCCACGAGGTATTGGAGCGGGTGGCCAATCTGGTCGAGGCTGAAAGCCAGGGTTGCATCACCTTGGTGCGCGACTACGACCCGAGCATTCCCGATGTCCTGATCGACCGCGAACAGATGATCCAGGCGGTGCTCAACATCGTGCGCAACGCCATGCAGGCCATCAGCGGCCAGAACGAGCTGCGCCTGGGCCGCATCAGCCTGCGCACCCGCGCCATGCGCCAGTTCACCATCGGCCATGTGCGCCATCGCCTGGTGAGCAAGATCGAGATCACCGACAACGGTCCGGGTATCCCGGCCCAACTGCAGGAAACCATCTTCTACCCCATGGTCAGTGGCCGTCCCGACGGCACCGGCCTGGGGCTGGCCATTACCCAGAACATCATCAGTCAGCACCAGGGCTTGATCGAATGTGAAAGCCACCCCGGCCACACCACTTTTTCGATCTTCCTGCCGCTGGAACAAGGAGCCGCTTCGTCATGAGCCGTAGTGAAACTGTCTGGATCGTCGATGACGACCGTTCCATCCGCTGGGTACTGGAAAAGGCCCTGCAGCAAGAAGGCATGACCACCCAAAGCTTCGACAGCGCCGATGGCGTCATGAGCCGGCTGGCACGCCAGCAGCCCGACGTGATCATCTCCGACATCCGCATGCCCGGCGCCAGTGGCCTGGACCTGCTGGCGCGCATTCGCGAACAGCATCCGCGCCTGCCGGTAATCATCATGACCGCCCATTCGGACCTGGACAGCGCGGTGGCCTCCTACCAGGGCGGCGCTTTCGAGTACCTGCCCAAGCCGTTCGACGTCGACGAGGCGGTCTCGCTGGTCAAGCGCGCCAACCAGCACGCGCAGGAACAGCAGGGCCTGACCGAAGTCCCGGCATTGACCCGCACGCCCGAGATCATCGGTGAAGCGCCGGCCATGCAGGAAGTCTTCCGCGCCATCGGCCGACTCAGCCACTCCAACATCACCGTGCTGATCAACGGTGAGTCGGGCACCGGCAAGGAACTGGTCGCCCACGCCCTCCACCGGCACAGCCCACGGGCCGCTTCTCCCTTCATTGCGCTGAACATGGCGGCGATCCCCAAGGACCTGATGGAGTCGGAGCTGTTCGGCCATGAAAAGGGCGCCTTCACCGGCGCGGCCAACCTGCGCCGTGGACGCTTCGAACAGGCCGACGGCGGTACGCTGTTTCTCGACGAAATCGGCGACATGCCGGCCGATACCCAGACGCGGCTGCTGCGCGTGCTGGCCGATGGCGAGTTCTATCGCGTTGGCGGGCACATTCCGGTCAAGGTCGACGTGCGTATCATCGCCGCCACCCACCAGAACCTGGAAACCCTGGTGCACGCCGGCAAGTTCCGCGAAGACTTGTTCCATCGCCTCAATGTGATCCGCATCCACATCCCGCGCCTGTCGGACCGCCGTGAAGACATCCCGACCCTGGCCCGCCACTTCCTCAGCCGTGCCGCCCAGGAACTGGCGGTCGAGCCCAAGCTGCTCAAGAGCGAAACCGAGGAATACCTGAAAAACCTGCCGTGGCCCGGCAACGTGCGTCAGCTGGAGAACACCTGCCGCTGGATCACCGTGATGGCATCGGGTCGGGAAGTGCACACCAGCGATCTGCCGCCCGAACTGCTGAGCCTGCCGCAGGACGCAGCACCGGTGACCAACTGGGAGCAGGCGCTGCGCCAGTGGGCCGACCAGGCCCTGGCACGCGGCCAGTCGAGCCTGCTCGACAGCGCCGTGCCCAGTTTCGAGCGGATCATGATCGAGACGGCCTTGAAGCACACCGCCGGACGCCGTCGCGACGCCGCCGTGCTCCTGGGTTGGGGTCGCAACACCCTGACCCGCAAGATCAAGGAGCTGGGCATGAAAGTCGATGGCGCCGACGAGGACGAAGTCGAGGAAGCCTGACGTCCCGCACACCGCCTCGGGCATACCCGATCCCTGTAGCAGCGGCGCAAACCGCGTCCGGCCTCACCGCGGTGAGTCTGATGCACCGCACATACCGCCGACGCGGCTTGCGCCGCTGCTACAGGGGGGGCTTGAAGAAACTCTCCGCTTTTGTGCATTCGCGGTGTGCACTGCACCCACACGATGCGCTGTTGAACATCGCTGATCGCTCGGATGAAACCTCGTTCGTTTCAATGAGCTAAAAGACTGTTATCCGATAAAAATATTTTTCCTTATATTTCAATCAGATAGACAGTACGGCAAAAAATTTTGGGGTATTCAGAAAGCTTCTGCAACAAAACTGGCACGCGCGCTGCAATGTACTAATCATTACCCAGTTTCGGGAACCTTGGTACAGGCAGGCCGGGGATTCCCTCTTTACACCGCGACTCCAGCCAAGGCTGGAATACCGCACAACTGTTTTGGGGACCTTGGTACAGGCAGGCCGGGACTCCCCTTCTTTACACCGAAACACCTGGCCCCGCGCCAGGTATTTCATCCCCGCTTGGGGGGCTCCGGTACAGGCAGGCTGGAGTCCCCTCTTTTATTGCTCGCCCAGCTCGATGGTGGTTTGCCAACGTCCATCGACCTGCACCGCGCGCCAGTGCAGCTGCAAGGGGCGCGCCGCCACGGCGGTCAACAACAACCCCTCATCACTGCGCTGAATGCGCCAGGTCACCGGCTTGCCGTCCACCAGCAACCGCCCGCTGGCCGGCGCACCCGTGGCGTCGAACAGCATTGCCACCGTTCCTTCGACCAACTCGGCATGCACCTTCGGCTCGTCGTTGAACCACAGCACCAACTGGTCGCGGTGCACTTCGATGTTGTCCAGGCGAGCAGGCTCGGGATTGGTCAGGCGGCCAATCATCAGGCCGATCAGCAGGCCGAACAGGGCCAGCGAGCCCAAGACCCGTGGCCACAGTTGCGAACGCTCGCTCGGATCAGGAGTAGAATGCTGCCCGTCCTTCAGTTCGGTGCCGCGCATGTTTCACGTGATCCTTTTTCAACCAGAGATTCCACCCAATACGGGCAACATTATCAGGCTGTGTGCCAACAGCGGGTGTGCCCTGCACCTGATAGAGCCGATCGGCTTCGAGCTGGACGACAAGCGCTTGCGTCGGGCCGGCCTGGATTATCACGAATATGCCACGCTGCAGCGCCATGCCGATGTGGCCAGTTGCCTGGAAAGTTTGGGGCAGCCACGGGTGTTCGCGTTCACCACCAAGGGTTCGCGACCGTTTCATGATGCCAGCTTCGAGAAGGGCGATGCGTTCCTGTTCGGTCCGGAAAGCCGTGGGCTGCCGGCCGAGGTGCTGGACGCGCTGGACAGCCAGCACAAGTTGCGCCTGCCGATGCGCGAGGGGTGCCGCAGTTTGAATCTGTCCAATACCGTGGCGGTCGCGGTGTATGAGGCTTGGCGACAGCTGGGGTTTGAGTAGGGCTTGAGGGCCTCTTCGCGGGCAAAGGGCTCGCGAAAGAGGCAGCACGCACACACAAAAAAAGCGCCCCGAAAGGCGCTTTTCGTTCACAGCACGGCCATGCTTACTGGGCCGAAGGGGCTTCGCCCGATTCCTGCATGCGTTGCAGTTCCTGCGCGTAGAGCATGTCGAAGTTCACCGGAGCGAGCATCAGCGCCGGGAACGAACCGCGGGTTACCAGGCTGTCCAGGGTCTCACGGGCATACGGGAACAGGATGTTGGGGCAGAAAGCACCCAGGGTGTGGCTCATCGAGCCTTCGTCCAGACCCTTGATCAGGAAGATACCGGCCTGTTGCACTTCGGCGATGAACGCCACTTCTTCGCCGTTCTTGACCGTGACCGACAGGGTCAGCACGACTTCGTGGAAGTCACCTTCCAGGCCTTTCTGGCGGGTGTTCAGGTCCAGGGAAACGCTGGGCTCCCACTGCTGGCGGAAGATCGCCGGGCTTTTCGGGGCTTCGAACGACAGGTCACGCACGTAGATGCGCTGCAGCGAGAACTGCGGTTCGTTTTCGGCGGCAGCGCCATTGTTCGCTTGATCGGTCATCGCTGATCCTTGTGATCTTCAGAGGTGTGGGGGTAAAGGGGACCGAATCAGGCCCCCAGCAACGCGTCCAGTTTGCCGGCGCGCTCGAGGGCGAACAGGTCGTCGCAGCCGCCGACGTGCAAGTCGCCGATCCAGATCTGTGGCACCGAGGTGCGGCCGGCCTTGGCGGCCATTTCGCGGCGCAGCTCGGACTTGCCGTCGACCTTGATCTCGGTGAACTTCGCTTTCTTGCTTTCCAGCAGGTACTTGGCGCGCGAGCAGTAGGGGCAATAGTCACTGGAGTAGACGACGATCGGCTTCATGTCACTTCACCACGGGCAGGTTGTCGGCGCGCCAGCTCGATACGCCACCGGCCAGCTTGGCGGCGGTGTGGCCGGCCTTGACCAGCTCGGCACAGGCAGTACCGGCGTGCTGGCCGATGGCGTCGACCACGATCAGGGTCTTGCCCTTGTACTTTTCCAGCTCGCCGACGCGGCTGGCCAGCTTGTCCTGAGGAATGCTCAAGGCACCGACGATGTGGCCGGCGGCGTATTCCTTCTTGTTGCGGATGTCCACGACCACGCCCTGCTCGCTGTTGACCAGCGCAGTCAGCTCGCGGGGGCTGAGGCTTTTGGCACCCTTGCTCATTTCCAGCATGATCAGCATGACCAGCAGGACCACGAACGCGGTCACGAGCAGATAGTGATTTGTGGCGAATTCAATCAGGTGAGCAACCATCAGCGGGTTCCAGGGCGTTAAAATGTCGGCCAGTATACACAGCCGCCAAGTCCGGCCAAAGCCCGCCGGACGGAACCGCTCGGCCTCATTGCGGGTCTGTGCTTGTTGTTCTTGCGTCCGCGATGAAATAAACCGCCATGATTCGTCACACAGCCCCGCAATGCCCTAAAATGCCGGGCTTCTCCTGAATGCTCTTCTGACATAGCGAGTGGGATCCATGACAACCACGCCCAAACCCCTGGTCCTGATCATCCTCGATGGTTTCGGTCACAGCGAAAACCACGAGTACAACGCGGTCTATTCGGCGCGCAAGCCGGTGCTCGATGCACTCACGGCAAGCCAGCCCAACGGCTTGATCTCGGGCTCGGGCATGGATGTCGGCCTGCCCGACGGGCAGATGGGCAACTCGGAAGTCGGCCACATGAACCTGGGCGCCGGGCGTGTGGTGTATCAGGACTTCACTCGCGTGACCAAGGCCATCCGCGATGGCGAGTTCTTCACCAACCCCACCATCTGCGCGGCCGTGGACAAGGCCGTCGCAGCCGGCAAGACGGTGCACTTCATGGGTCTGCTGTCCGACGGTGGCGTGCACAGCCATCAGGACCACCTGGTCGCCATGGCCGAGCTGGCCGCCGGTCGCGGCGCGCAGAAGCTCTACCTGCATGCTTTCCTCGACGGCCGCGACACACCGCCCAAGAGCGCGCAGGCCTCGCTGGAACTGATGGACGCGACCTTCGCCCGTCTCGGCCACGGCCGCACCGCCAGCCTGATCGGGCGTTACTTCGCCATGGACCGCGACAACCGTTGGGATCGCGTCAGCGCCGCGTACAACCTGATCGTCGACGGCACCTCGGAATTCCATGCCGCCACTGCCGTGCAGGGTTTGCAGGCCGCCTACGAGCGTGGCGAGAGCGACGAATTCGTCAAGGCCACCACGGTAGGCGAGCCCGTCCGTGTCGAAGACGGCGACGCCGTGATCTTCATGAACTTCCGCGCCGACCGCGCGCGCGAGCTCAGCCGCGTATTCGTCGAAGACGATTTCAACGATTTCCCGCGCGCACGCCAGCCCAAGCTGGCCGGCTATGTCGGCCTGACCCAATACTCGGCGAAGATCCCGGCACCGGCGGCATTTGCCGCTACCGGCCTGAACAACGTGCTGGGCGAGTACCTGGCGAAGAACGGCAAGACCCAGCTGCGCATCGCCGAAACCGAAAAGTACGCCCACGTGACGTTCTTCTTTTCCGGCGGTCGCGAAGAAGAGTTCCCTGGCGAAGAACGCATTCTGGTGCCTTCGCCGAAGGTTGCAACCTACGACCTGCAGCCGGAAATGAGCGCGCCGGAAGTGACCGACCGCATCGTCGAAGCCATCGAGCAGCAGCGCTATGACGTCATCGTGGTCAACTATGCGAACGGCGACATGGTTGGCCACAGCGGCATCATGGCCGCCGCGATCCAGGCGGTAGAGTGCCTGGACACCTGCGTAGGCCGTATCACCGCCGCACTCGACAAGGTCGGTGGCGAAGCGTTGATCACCGCCGACCACGGCAACTGCGAGCAGATGGAAGACGTCTGCACCGGTCAGGCACATACCGCGCACACTACCGAGCCGGTGCCTTTCATCTATGTCGGCAAGCGCGACGTCAAGGTTCGCGAAGGCGGCGTGCTGGCCGACGTGGCGCCGACCATGCTCTGGTTGATGGGCCTGCCCAAGCCCGAAGAAATGACCGGCACCTCGATCCTGGTACAAGGCTGACCCATGCTCCGCGCCCTGACGTTCCTGACCCTGACCTGCCTGCTCGGCCCGGCCTTCGCCGACGAGCGCGCGCAAACCCAGCAGCAGATCGATGCCACCCGCAAGGACATCGCCGAGCTGCAGAAAACCCTTGGCACGCTGCAGGCAGAAAGATCCGGGGTGCAGAAAGAGCTGCGCACGACCGAAACCGAGATGGGCAAGCTGGAAAAGCAGGTGGAGGCCCTGCAGAAAGAACTAAAAAAGACTGAGGGCGAGCTGGAGCGTCTCGATGGCGAGAAAGCCAAGCTCCAGGCCGCCCGGGTCGAACAGCAACGCCTCATTGCCATCCAGGCCCGCGCGGCCTATCAGAGCGGGCGCCAGGAATACCTCAAGCTTCTGCTCAACCAGCAGAACCCGGAGAAGTTCGCCCGCACCCTGACCTATTACGACTACCTGAGCCAGGCCCGCCTGGAACAGTTGAAACGCTTCAACCAGACCCTGCAGAAGCTGGCCGGTGTGGAAAAGGACATCAATCTGCAGCAGGCGCAGCTGTTGGTGCAGCAAGGCAACCTAGACAGCCAGCGCGAAGACCTCGACAAGGTGCGCAAGGAGCGCCAGGTCGCCCTGGCCAAGCTCAACGACCAGTACAAGCAAGGCGATCAGAAGCTGCAGGCCCGCCAGCAGGATCAGGAAGACCTGGCCAAGGTGCTCAAGACCATCGAGGAAACCCTGGCCCGCCAGGCACGCGAGGCCGAGGAAGCGCGGCAGAAGGCCCTGCTCGCCGCTCAGGAGGCCGAACAGCGTCGCCAGCGTGAAGCGGCTGCAGCCGCAGCCCGAGAAGCCCCAACACCCGCGCCCCAGGCGCCTCGTGCGCCAACGGGCCCCATGGTGTCGAGCAGCGGCGAGAGCTTCGGCGGTGCATTTGCCTCGGCGCGGGGAAAACTTCCATGGCCTGTCGATGGTCGACTGTTGGCACGCTTCGGGGAAACCCGCGGTGACGACGTTCGTACCAAATGGGATGGGGTGATGATCAGTGCATCGGCCGGCAGCCAGGTGCATGCGGTGCACGGTGGCCGCGTGGTCTTCGCCGACTGGTTGCGTGGCGCCGGGCTTCTGGTCATTCTCGACCATGGCAATGGCTATCTCAGCCTGTACGGTCACAACCAGACCCTGCTCAAATCGGCCGGCGACGTGGTCAAGGCCGGTGATGCCATCGCCACCGTAGGAACCAGCGGCGGGCAGAGCACGCCAGCGCTGTATTTTGCAATACGCCAGCAAGGCAAACCGACCGACCCTTCGCAGTGGTGTCGCGGTTGACTGGCGCAGTCGTTCAAAAGCAGCCCTCAAAGGCGCGAACCCGTATCAGGAGTCTGTTAGACATGCCGCATCTGTCCCGCCTTACCTCGCTGGCCCTGACGATCGCCGTGGCCACCGCCGCCCCTGCGGTGGTCGCCGCCGATCTGTCCCCCCAGCCCGCCCGGGCGGCGAGCGCGGCACCAGCCGCCGCGCCTTTGCCATTGGACGAGCTGCGGACCTTCGCCGAGGTGATGGACCGCATCAAGGCGGCCTATGTCGAGCCCGTGGATGACAAGACCCTGCTGGAGAACGCCATCAAGGGCATGCTCAGCAACCTGGATCCCCACTCGGCCTACCTGGGCCCCGAGGACTTCCAGGAGCTGCAGGAAAGCACCAGCGGCGAGTTCGGCGGCCTGGGTATCGAAGTGGGCAGCGACAACGGCATGATCAAGGTGGTCTCGCCCATCGACGATACGCCAGCCTCCAAGGCCGGCATCGAGGCGGGCGACCTGATCGTCAAGATCAACAACCAGCCGACCCAGGGCCTGAGCATGACCGAGGCCGTCGACCTGATGCGCGGCAAGCTCGGCGAGAAGATCACCCTGACCCTGGTGCGCGACGGTGGCACGCCCTTCGACGTGACGCTTGCGCGCGCCACCATCCAGGTCAAGAGCGTCAAGGCGCAATTGCTGGAAAACGGCTATGGCTACCTGCGCATCACCCAGTTCCAGGTGAAAACCGGCGAAGAAGTCGGCAAGGCCCTGGCGAAGCTGCGCAAGGACAACAACGGCAAGCTCAAGGGGCTGATCCTCGACCTGCGTAACAACCCAGGCGGCGTGCTGCAAAGCGCGGTGGAAGTGGCCGACCACTTCCTGACCAAGGGCCTGATCGTGTACACCAAAGGCCGTATCGCCAACTCGGAACTGCGCTTCTCCGCCGACCCGGCAGACGCCAGCGAGCGCGTGCCTCTGGTCGTGCTGATCAACGGCGGCAGCGCCTCGGCGGCGGAAATCGTTGCCGGTGCGTTGCAGGACCAGAAGCGCGGCATCCTCATGGGCACCGACAGCTTCGGCAAGGGCTCGGTGCAGACCGTGCTGCCGCTGAACAACGACCGCGCCCTGAAGATCACCACGGCGTTGTACTACACGCCCAATGGTCGCTCGATCCAGGCCCAGGGCATCGTCCCGGACGTCGAGGTGCGCCAGGGCAAGGTGACCCGCGACGCCGATACCGAAAGCTTCAAGGAAGCCGACCTGCAGGGTCACCTCGGCAACGGCAACGGTGGCGCCGACCGGCCTTCGGGCAAGACAGCGATCGGCGCCCGCAAGGCGCGGCCGCAGGACGACGACTTCCAGATCAGCCAGGCGCTCAGCCTGCTCAAGGGCCTGAGCGTGACGCGCGGCAACTGACATGCGCCATGTTCTGTTGCTGGCCATGTTGCTGCTGACGGCCGGACCGGCCTTCGCCGGTCCGGCCTACCTGAGCCTGATCATCGACGACCTTGGCCAGTCACCTGCCCGAGACAGTCGCACCCTGGCCCTGCCCGGTCCGGTGACCCTGGCGATCATGCCCGATACCCCGCATGCGGCCGATTTCGCCCGTCAGGCGCACAAGGCCGGCAAGACCGTGATAGTGCACATGCCAATGGACCCGGCGACCGGCCCGTTCGCCTGGCGTCCCGACATGCCTGCCAGTGAATTGCTCGGCCGCCTGCAGGCTGCATTGCGGGCCGTGCCCTATGCCGCCGGCCTGAACAACCATGAAGGCAGCCGCATGACGTCGCAGCCCGAGGCCATGGCCCTGCTGATGAACGAATTGCAGCAACACGGCATGTTCTTCGTCGACAGCCGTACCAGCGCAGCCACCGTGGCCGCCGCCAAGGCCCAGAGCATTGGCCTGGCCAGCCTGTCGCGGGACGTCTTCCTGGACGACACGCGCACCGTCGAGGCCATCGCTGGCCAGCTCGAGAAAGCCATTGCCTTGGCGCACAAGCAAGGCACGGTGGTGATCATCGGCCACCCTTATCCACAGACCCTGGAAGTGCTGGAGCGCGAACTACCGCGCTTGAAGGCCAAGGGAGTGGAGTGGGTACCGGTCCGGCAGATGATCGGCGAGCGCGGCAACCGCGCGACGGCCGCTCACGGCAAGGGTGGGATCTACCACTGATCCACGCTTGCCGAGTGTCATAGATACTTGGCGAAGACCCGGTCGACCACGCCTTCGCGACGCATGTCATCGAGCGCTCGCTGCAGGCGCTCGACCACCTCCGGCGGCGTCTCCTTGTTCAGCGCCAGAAACAGCTCGGCGCTGTTGAAACGCAGCACCGTCTTGAGCCCATTGATCCCTTCCAGACGAGCCAGGTATCGACCCGCCGGGTCACCCGTGGCCCACAGGTCGATCTGCCCGTCGAGCAGCTTGCGCGCGTTGTCCTGGTCGCGCAGCGCGAGGATCGGACGCATGTCCCGCTCGGCCAGACTTTGCGCGATGGCATCGCCCTTGTAGGCGCCGATCCGATACGGCCGGGCCTGGTCGAGATTCTCCAGGGTGATCGGGCTGTCCCCCCGGGCCAGCATGATCCAGTCATCCGGCCCCAGAGGACCGACCCACTTGAAGGCCTGTTCGCGCTCGGGCAGACGGGCGGTGACGAACACCCCATAACCGGGATTGTTCAGGGCCAGCTTGTAGATACGGTCCCAGGGAAAGCGCAGGGTCATACTGTAGGGAATCCCGGCACGCCGATACATTTCCTGCACCAACTCGGTCGCGATCCCGCGAATGTTGTCTTCCTGAGCGAAGTTCTTGTCGTTGCTGGCCATGTTGTAGGGCGGAAAATTCTCGGTCAGCAACACCATCGAATAACCCGCCGGAACTTCGGCGCGCACGGCACTGCCACTGAACAGCGCAGCACAGAAGGCGAAGGCGAGAAAGGTGCGGTCGAGCATTACGAGGTCTCTGCAGCAATGACAATGGCCAGAGTGCCGGGCGCATCGACCGCTGTAAAGCGCTGCAACGATTACGCGACAATGTGTCTACAACGCGCTGTGCAGCAGGTTTTCCAGAGCGGCCAGGTCCGGCACCCGGGCTACGGTTTCGCCGACCTGCACGGCGGCCATTTCCAGCGGCTTGAGCGGCACGTCCACGTAGCTCAACTGACTGTCGACCCGGCACGAGCGAGGCACGTGCTGGATCAACACGGCGATGAAACGCATCGAGGTTTCGCCCAAGGCGTTGAGCACGACGATGCGTGCGCGCTCGCCGATCACCGCCTCGCCGCCACTGGCGGCCTCGAAGCTGACCAGCGGCAGGCGCAGGTTGCGCCACTCGATCATCCCCAGGTGCCAACGCGGGGCTCCCAGCACCGGCTCGCCGGGCAGGTAGTCAATCAGCTCGGCCACCGCCACGTTGGGCAGCAGCAGATTGCGGTCGGCAAGGGGCAGCATCAGCGCGGTGAGGCTGTCGCGACGACCGATCGCCCGGTCAAGCATGGGAGTCACCCCAGCGTTCGATGCATTCGAGCAACTGATTCTCCTGATAGGGCTTGCCCAGGTATTCGTTGACGCCAATGGCCATCGCCCGCTCACGATGCTTCTGCCCGGTGCGTGACGTAATCATAATGATGGGCAGATCCTTGAGCGTAGGATGCTGGCGAACCCGGCGCGCCACTTCGAAACCGTCCATGCGCGGCATCTCGATGTCCAGCAGGAGAATGTCGGGGCTGTACTCCTGCAGCAGCGCCATGGCATCGACCCCATCCTTGGCCGTCAGCACCTGCATGCCGTGGCGCTCCAGCAGGCGGCTGGTGACCTTGCGCACGGTCACCGAGTCGTCCACCACCAGTACCTGCAAGCGCCGCACCTGCGCGCCGTGCTGGTAGCCGGTACGGGGCACGTGCACCCCCTGGCGGGCCCGCAGCTGCGCCAGCAGATCGAGAATCAGGACCACGCTGCCATCGCCGAGAATGGTCGCCCCACCCAGGCCTGGTACCGCTGCGAACTGAGTGCCCAGGCTCTTCACCACGATTTCGCGGGAGCCGGCCAGGGCATCGACCTGTACCGCCACCTGCTGATCGAAGGCGCGCACCAGCAGTACCGGCAAAGGCTGGCTTTGCGCGGTCAGCGAGGGCACGGCAAGCCCATGCAGCAAGGTACCCAGGTAGCGCAGGTCGTAGACCCGCCCGGCGTAGCCGTAGCGCGGTGGAGCGGATTGGTAGGCGTCGTGCAACTCGCCGGGCAAGACCCGCACGATGCCCTCGATGCTGTTCAGCGGGATCGCGTACTGTTCCTCACCGCACTGCACCATCAAGGCACGATTGACCGACACAGTGAACGGCAGGCGAATCTGGAACCGTGCGCCCTGCCCTGGCCGCGAGTCGATACTCATGGCGCCGCCCAACTGCTTGACCTCTTCATGGACCACGTCCATGCCCAGGCCCCGGCCGGAAATCTGTGTGACCTTGGTGGCCGTGGAGAAACCGGGTTGCAGGATGAACTGCAGCACGTCGTGATCGCTGAGCTCGCTGTGCGGATCCAGCAAGCCGCGCTTGATCGCCTTGGCCCGCACCGCAGCCAGGGGCACCCCGGCACCGTCATCACTCATTTCGATGACGATGTCGCCGCCCTGGTGCAGCAAGGCCAGGCGAATGTGCCCCACAGCGGGCTTGCCGGCCGCCATTCGCATCTCGACCGGCTCCAGGCCATGGTCGACGGCGTTGCGCAGCATGTGTTCGAGCGGCGCGATCATGCGCTCCAGCACACTGCGGTCCATCTCGCCCTGGGCCTCGCTGACTTCGAACTCGACCTCCTTGCCCAATTCCTCGGCGACCTGCCGCACCACCCGCTGCAAGCGCGGCACCAGGCGCTCGAACGGCACCATGCGCGTTCGCATCAGGCCCTCCTGCAACTGGCTGTCGACCCGCGCCTGCTGCTGCAGCAAGGTCTGCGCCTCCAGGTTGCGTCCGGCCAGGGTTTCCTTGAGGTCGAGCAGGTCCGACGCGGATTCGAACAAGGCACGTGACAGCTGCTGCAACTGCGAATGACGATCCATTTCCAACGGGTCGAAATCTTCGTAACCCTGGCCCTCCACCTGCTGGCGGCTGAGGATGCGGCTTTGGGTTTCGGTGTCCAGACGGCGCAACTGGTCGCGCATGCGTTCGATGGTGGTTTCCATTTCCTGCAACGCCACCTGAGCGTCATTGACCTGCTGTTCGATGCGCCCGCGAAAGATGGATGTCTCGCCAGCCAGGTTGCCCAACTCGTCGAGCAGCTCGGCGCCGACCTTGATCACATCGACCGGACCACGCTCCGCCGCCACCGGTTCGGCAGCCGCAGGCTTGGGCAGGTTGGCAGGCGCTGGCTCACTGCCCGTAGCGAACTCGGCGATCGCGGCAATCAGCTTCCCGGCCGCCGGCAAGGGTTGCCCGGAGCGAACCGCATCGAGCATCTGCGCCAGACGGTCGTGACCTTTGTGCAGCAAGCCGAACAACTGCGTCGAGGCCTGCAGCTGGCCTTGAGAGATGCGTTCGTAGACCGATTCCAGTTCATGGGCCAGATCGCCCAGCGGACCGATCTCCACCATCCGCGCCCCGCCCTTGAGTGTGTGCAGGTCGCGCAGCAGGTTTTCCGCTTCGAGGTGGTTGGCGGGCTCGGCCTGCCAGCGCAGAAGCGCAGCGCCGGCGCTTTCGACGATGTCCAGGCCTTCTTCGATGAAGATACTCAACAACTCGCCGTCGTCGTCGGCGTCCTCGGCCTCGCTGTCAGCGTCCGACTCGCTCAGCCAGCGCCGCTGGGTCTGTTCAATCGATTCTTCGTCGCCAGCGTTGGCAACCCCGCTGCCAAGCCGGGCGAGATCGATCATCGCCCCACCGTCGCGCGGCACTACGCCCATGGCGTGCGGATCCAGAGACCCCTGCAGCAACGTGCGCAGGGCGCGCACAGGGATGGGCTGCGCCTTGACCTCCTGGCCTGCGGCCAACTGGTCGAGCATGCCGATCATGGCTTCCTGGGCCTGCTCGGCTTCCTGGAAAAAGCCGGGGCTAACGCTCAGGCTGCTTTCTTCGACCGCACCGTAGAGGTCGAGCAAGGCCTCGCACAGCTCGTCGAGCGCTTGCACATCGGTCAATTGCGCCTGTTCGCCCAACAGCGTCAGTTGGTCGAGCAGAATCGGCAATTCCTGGCGGCTGTCCGGGTGCTGCTGCCAGCGCTGCAGCAGACGCTCGGCATCCAGGAGGATATCCATGCCCTCGTCCAGCAGCCGCTCGATCAGCTGCGGCGCCTGGACCTGCCGGGCATCACCTTGCGCCTGCACGCCCTGCAGACGCTCGGCGGTGCGTTCCTGCACACGCTGGATCAACTCGACAGCGCCAGGGATGGCTGTCAATGGCTGCGTGGGCAACTGCAGGAGCTTCTGCCGCATCAGATAGTGGGCGTCGCCCAGCAGGCTCAACTCCCGGGCCTGGAACGGTAGCCGGTGGGCACGCAGCTCGCGGGCCATGACGTCGAACGCGGTGGCCAACTCGGCCAACGGCGTGACACCAGCCACCAGCGCACTGCCCTTGAGCGTGTGCAAGGCCCGCTGCAACTCGTCAGTGATCGCTACATCGCTGCCCTGCTCGTCCAGCGCGAGAAACCGCTCGACACCGCTCAGGTGGCTCAGGGCTTCACTATGAAAGATCTCCAGCAGTTGCGTATCCAGCGGTTCGGGCTCCAGGCCCCGCTCGGCCGCTGGCGTGCCGAGAGGCTCGGCTTGCGGCGCCGTCATTGCCAACGCCGCCTCAGCTACTTCCAACACAGCCTCATGGGCCAGTTGCGGTGTCTCGCTGGTGCGCTGCAGATAGTCCTCGACGGCTGTCAGGCCGGTCACGACCCGTTCCCAGGAAGCCTGCGGGCCGGCCAGCAGGCTGTCTTGAACGGCCTGGTTGCACGCTTGCAGCACGGCAGCCGCCCGGGGCAGTGCCAGCATGACCAAGGCGCCGCGCAACTGCGTCAGCAGCGGGGCCAGTGTCCGCAGGCGTGGCAGATCCCATTGCCCGTCAGTGGAGTCAATCAGGACGTCCCTGGCCTCCTGCAGCCCGAAGCGGGTTTCGCGCATCACCACCTGGCGAATCTGCATCAGGTCGGTGCTGGACGCCTGCGGCTCGTCGCGGCCGGGCGCATCGCTGGGGCCGGCCATGCCGGCCAGTGTGGACTCGACATAGAGCAGGGCTCCGGCGACGTCCATCAACACCGCATCGTTGGGTTCGCGCGTGCCCTGCACCAGACCCTGAATGACTGCCAACTGATCGATGATCACCTTGCGCGGCTGACCGAAACCCAGCACCGCCAAGGCGTCGGCAATCTGCCGCAACGGTGCCATCAGGGCGTTCAGTTCCTGGGTGTACTCGCGCCCGCCGCGCACGAACAGGTCCAGCTGCGACTTGACCTTGAGCAACTCCTCGCACAAGGCCGGGAGTACGTATTCGTGCCGTTCAGCCATGATCACTCCGGGTTCGCATCGGGGCTGGGCGCAGGCAGGGTGAAGCCGGACACCGAACGGCGCATCTCGCTGGCCATCTGCGCCAGGTTGCCGATGCTTTCAGCCGTGGCACTGGAGCCTGAGGACGTCTGCTCGGTGATCTGCTGGATCACCGACATGGTGTGCGAGATCTGCCCTGCCGAGCTAGTCTGCTGCTGGGCCGCGCTGGAAATGATCTGGATCAGCTCGGCCAGATCCTGGGATACGCCTTCGATCTCTTCCAGGGCAATGCCAGCATCGTGGGCCAGGCGCGCACCGCGCACCACCTCGAAGGTGGTCTGTTCCATGGAAGTGACCGCCTCATTGGTGTCGGCCTGGATCGCCCGCACCAGCGTCTCGATCTGCCGGGTCGCGGAGGACGAGCGCTCGGCCAGGCGCTGCACTTCATCCGCCACCACGGCAAAACCACGACCGGCCTCGCCCGCCATGGAAGCCTGGATCGCCGCGTTCAGGGCGAGAATGCTGGTCTGGTCGGCAATGTCGTCGATCAGGCTGACGATATGGCCGATCTCCTGGGACGATTCACCCAGCCGTTTGATGCGCTTGGCCGTGTCCTGAATCTGCTCGCGAATGTTGTCCATGCCCTGGATGGTGTTGTTCACCACCTCGCTGCCCTTGTTGGCGATGGTCACCGAACGATCGGCGACCTTGGCCGATTCCCAGGCGTTGGTCGACACCCGGTCGATCGACTGGGCCATGTCGCTGATCGCCACCGACGCATCGCTGATCTGCTGCGCCTGATGCCCCGACGCACGTGCCAGTTGGTGGGCAGTGGCCTGGGTGTCCTGGACGGCAGTCGCCACTTCTTCGGCGGTCAGGTTGATGGTGGCGACCAAGTCGCGCAGCTGGTCGATGGAGTGATTGATCGAGTCGGCAATGGCACCGGTGAATTCTTCGGTCACCGAGGCGGTCACGGTCAGGTCGCCATCGGCCAACCCGCCGATCTCGTCGAGCAGGCGCATGATCGCGGCCTGGTTGCGCTCGCTTTTCTCGGCCGTTTGACGCAGTTGCCGCTTGGTTTCACGCACCATCACCAGCGCGATCAGAATGATCGAAGCCAGCGCCAACAGGCCGAGGATATAGCCTCCGACCGTGCCGGCAGAACGGCCGTTGGCCAGATTCTCGAAGCCGCTGGCCAGGCGCGAGGCTTCTTCGAGCAGGGTCTGCGACTGGTTGAAGATGTTGCTGGCCGAAGCCCGCACCTGAAACAGTTCGGGCGAGGTTTCCAGGATCTCGTCGACACTGCCCGAGACGAACTGGAACAGCTCGGCGATCTCGCGCAAGCGGGCACGCGCTTCCGGGTCCTGCACCTGGGTCACCCGGATCAGCGCATTGCCGTCGAGCATGCCGCCCAGCACTTGACCGAAGCGGTTGGCGTCGCGACCAAAGCTCTCCGCTGCCTGGGCCGCGCTTTCATCGCCGGACAGCACCGTATTGACGGCGCCCAGAATGCGCTCGGCCAGCAGCGACTGACGTTGCGCCACGGCCACCTGGCTGGCAGGCGCTGCCCCGCGCAGCAGGGTGTCGACGACCTTGTCGTATTCGACCTGCAGCTGCGGCACCGTTTCGGCCAGGGTCGCGGCCACCTGGTGCAGCGACAACACGGTCTGTTCGCTGGCCAGGATGGCATCGGCATTCTGTCGCAACTCGTCCCAGTCACGCTGCACCAGGCGCATCTGCTCACGCATCGCCGCGGGGGCTGCAGGCAGCCCGGTGGCGCTGTCGCCTTCCTTGAGAAAGCCCCAGCGCCGCTCGAAATCGTTGCGCGCATCCGCCAGCAGCTTGAACGCTGCGGTCTTGCCGGCGGCGGCCTCGGTGGCGTTCTTGGCGATGCGCTGAGACAACACGCGCAACTCGCCAGCATGGCCGATGTACTGCTTGTCGTAGGTGGACTGGGTGTTGAGGTAGGTGAAGTTGGCGAACAACAACACGATGAAGATCACCAGGGCCACGAACAGACCGATGATCTGCGCACCGGCTCGGGAGCCCAGCAGGGAATTGCCTGGCCAGCGCTTGATCATCGCGCGGGCCTGCGCATGAAGAACTCGGTGCAAAAGATGGAGATACGCATAGGCATGGTCAGAGTGCTACATCCAGAAAAACGCGGGCTTGTACCAGGCGGTCCGGGCTGAACACGCACCAGCGGTGTTCACGCACGAAGTGCCCTTGCAGGAACGGCACGGCCGCAGGGAGTGCCGTGTCAGGCACTGAAGGCTCGTGGCTGGCCGAACCGAAGTGCTGCAGGCCGGCCACTTCGTCCACCAGAAGACCGACGAAGATGTCCGCGCGGTCCACCACTAATACTCGATGCTGTTTGCGCTGCGGCGACAGGGCATGGCCAAAGAAGCCGCCCAGGTCGATGACCGGCAGCAGGCGCCCACGCAGATTCGACACACCCACGACCCAAGGCCTGACGCCCGGCAAGCGGGTGCTGCGTGGTTCGGGCAGCACTTCGGCGACCTCGCCCATCGGCGCGACGTACCAGTGCCCGGCCAGGCGAAAGCCAATGCCGCTCCACGTCTGCAGACGCAGTTCCTGAGAAGGCAATTCGGCGGCCAGCAAACGGCAGCGCTGGTCGATATCCAGCAGCAGGTCGAATGCGGTGCGTGACTCCAGCATCGGCGCGGGTCAACCGGCCAGTACGGTGTTCAACGTCTGGATCAGGGTCTCCTCATCCACCGGCTTGGTCAGGTAGCCCTTGGCGCCCTGGCGGGTGCCCCAGACCTTATCGGTTTCCTGATCCTTGGTAGTGATCATGATCACCGGAATGCCCACGGTTTCTTCATCCTTATGCAACTGGCGTGTCGCCTGGAAGCCGTTCAGGCCCGGCATGACGATGTCCATCAGGACCGCGTCGGGCTTTTCCTGCCGGGCCAGGGCCACGCCATCGGCACCGTTCTGAGCCTTGAGCACTTCATGACCGTGCTTTTCCAGCATGCCGGTGAGTTTGTAGGTTTCCGTCTGCGAATCATCGACGATCAGGATTCGAGCCATGCTGTTCCCCATGCGGTGAAGACCCTGGCACGCGCCAGGGCCGGACATCGTTCGCTACGCGGCGAAACCCGGCACATGGGCACGGATCGCGGCGAGCAGTTCTTGCTTGCTGAAAGGCTTGGTCAGAAATTGATCCGAGCCTGCGGTGCGGCCGCAGGCCTTGTCGAACAGGCCATCACGCGACGACAACATCACGACCGGAATCGCACTGAAGTCACTGTTGCTCTTGAGCAGCGTGCAGGTCTGGTAGCCATCCAGGCGCGGCATCATGACATCGATGAAGATGATATCGGGACGCTCGTCGACGATCTTGGCCAAGGCGTCGAAACCATCGAGGGCCGTGATCACCTGGCAGCCTGCCTGTTCGAGCAACAGCTCGGCGGTGCGACGAATCGTCTTGGAGTCGTCGATCACCATGATCTTGAAGGCGTCAGGCGTTTTCATGGAGGCTCTGGTGTGCGATTTTTCCGATGGGCCCATTCGCGGGCAGACGGCTCGCGAAAGGGCCATCCGGCCAATAGAGATGCCCGAGCCTTTTTAGCACACTCTCCCACGGCGTTCCATGGCCGCTGCCCCTTGACCTGCGGGCCACGCGGCGCCACCCTGACGCCACTTTCCAAGACCCATTCGCAAGCGGCACGTCCCGCGTACAGGAGCTACCCCATGAGCGTTCGCCTCGGCATTGTCATGGACCCGATCGCCAACATCTCCTACAAGAAGGACAGCTCGCTGGCCATGCTGCTGGCCGCACAGGCGCGTGGTTGGTCGCTGTTCCACATGGAAATCCAGGACCTGTATCAAGGCCAGGGCCAGGCCCGCGCCCGGATGCGTCCGCTCAAGGTCTTCGCCGATCCGCAGCACTGGTTCGAGTTCGAGTCGGAATTCGACGCACCGCTGGCCGATCTCGACGTCATCCTGATGCGCAAGGACCCACCCTTCGATCTCGAATTCGTCTACAGCACCTACCTGCTCGAACAAGCCGAAGCCGCTGGCGTGCTGGTGGTGAACAAGCCGCAGAGCCTGCGCGACTGCAATGAGAAGATGTTCGCCACGCTGTTCCCGCAACTGACTCCGCCCACGCTGGTCAGCCGCCGCGCCGACATCCTGCGCGAGTTCGCTGCCGAGCATGGCGACGTCATCCTCAAGCCGCTGGACGGCATGGGCGGCACCTCGATCTTCCGCCATCGGGTGGGCGATCCGAACCTGTCGGTGATCCTCGAAACCCTGACGGCCATGGGCACCCAGCAGATCATGGCGCAGCGCTACCTGCCGGCGATCAAGGACGGCGACAAGCGCATCCTGATGATCGACGGCGAGCCGGTGCCCTACTGCCTGGCGCGCATTCCGGCCAGCGGTGAAACCCGCGGCAACCTGGCCGCCGGTGGTCGCGGCGAAGCTCGCCCGCTGAGCGACAAGGACCGCTGGATCGCCGAACAGGTCGGCCCGTCGCTGCGCGCCAGGGGCCTGCTGTTCGTCGGCCTGGACGTGATCGGTGAGCACCTGACCGAAATCAACGTCACCAGCCCCACCTGCATTCGCGAAATCGACGCGGCTTTCGGCACCGATATAGGTGGCCAATTGATGGAAGCCATCGATCGCAAGCTCAAGGCACGCTGACCCTACGTCCCTGCTACGGGTTATGATGCACGCCCTTTCAGTTGCCGGGCACGCATCGTCGCCCGGGTTGCATGCCTGCCGGATTCTTCATGACGCTGCCCGCCGACCTCCCTGCTGAACTGACCCGCATCGGTGCTCGCCCTGCGGATCGGCTGGGTTTTACCCTGTTTCTTGCGGCATTGCTGCACGTCGCCCTGATCGCCGGGGTGGGCTTCGGCATCCAGCCACCGACTCAGATCAGCAAGACGCTGGAAGTGACCCTGGCACCGCTCAAGAGCCAGACCGCGCCCAAGGATGCGGACTTTCTGGCCCAGGACAACCAGCAGGGCAGCGGCACCCTGGACAAGAAGGCGGTGCCCAAGACCACCGAAGTGGCGCCCTTCCAGGACGACAAGATCAACAAGGTGACGCCACCGCCCGCGCCCAAGCCGGTCACCCAGCCCGAGCCTGCGCCGGTCAAGAAGGCCATCGCCACCACGGCGCCCAAACCTGTGAAGACCGAGGCGCGACCGCCGCCGGTCAAGCCCGAGCCCAAGCCCAAGGCCGCCACCCCCGAATTCGACAGCTCGCAGCTGTCCAGCGAGATCGCCAGCCTGGAAGCCGAGCTGTCCCACGAACAGCAGGCCTATGCCAAGCGCCCGCGCATCCACCGCTTGAGTGCGGCCTCGACCATGCGCGACAAGGGCGCCTGGTACAAGGACGACTGGCGCAAGAAGGTCGAACGTATCGGCAACCTCAATTACCCCGACGAAGCGCGGCGCCAGCAGATCTACGGCAGCCTGCGCCTGATGGTCTCGATCAACAGCGACGGGTCGCTCTACGAGGTGCTGGTGCTGGAGTCGTCCGGCCAGCCGCTGCTCGACCAGGCCGCTCAGCGCATCGTACGCCTGGCTGCGCCGTTCGCACCGTTTACCGGCGATCTGGCCGACGTCGATCGCCTGGAGATCATCCGTACCTGGCGCTTCGCCAAGGGCGACCGTCTGCAAAGCAACTGAAGCGGATGAAACTGTGCCCCCACGCTTGTCAGGCCGACGAGGCAACGCCACACTACAAAGTATGAAAAACCTCGAAACCAGCTACCTCAGGAACCAGTTCCTGATCGCCATGCCACACATGGCGGACCCCAATTTCGCCCATACCTTGACCTACATCGTCGAGCACACGCCCAATGGCGCGATGGGCCTGGTGGTGAATCGCCTGCAGGACCTGAACCTGGCGGATATACTCGAGCAACTGCGACCGGAAACCGAACCCGCAGCCTCCTGCCAACAGGTGCCGATCCATAATGGCGGACCGGTGCAGACCGACCGCGGTTTCGTCCTGCACCCCAGCGGCCCGGTGTTCCAGGCCACGGTGGACTTGGGCGAGGTTTCGCTGTCCACTTCCCAGGACATCCTGTTCGCCATCGCCGACGGCGAAGGCCCCACGCAAAGCCTGATCACCCTGGGTTACGCGGGCTGGGAAGCCGGCCAGCTGGAGGCCGAGCTGGCCGACAACGCCTGGCTGACCTGTCCGTTCGACCCCGATATCCTGTTCAACACCGACAGCGAACAGCGCCTTGGCGCCGCCGCAGCACGCCTGGGCATCAATCTCAGCCTGCTCACCAGCCAGGCGGGACACGCCTGATGGCCGCCCCCAGACTGCTGCTCGGCGTCGACTACGGCACCAAGCAGATCGGCTTCGCGGTGGGCCAGGTCATCACCGGCCAGGCGCGCGAACTGTGCACCCTGAAGGCCCAGAACGGGGTGCCTGACTGGACTCGTGTCGAAGCGCTGATCAAGGAGTGGCAGCCGGACGCCATCGTCGTCGGCCTGCCGTTGAACATGGACGGCAGCCCCAGCGAAATGAGCGAGCGCGCGGAAAAGTTCGCTCGCCGCCTGAACGGCCGCTTCAATATCCCGGTGCACACCCACGACGAACGCCTGACCACCTTCGAAGCCAAGGGCGAACGCATGGCCCGCGGTGGCCAGCGTGGCAGCTACCGCGACAACCCGGTCGATGCCATCGCCGCCAAGCTGCTGTTGCAGGGCTGGCTGGAGGCCAACGCGCTGGGTGACAACGCCTGAAGATGACAGCCGCCGCACCCCGCCCCCCTGTAGCAGCGGTGCAAGCCGCGTCCGGCCTCGACGCATTTTTCCAGATACACCGCACGACCGCCGACGCGGCTCGCGCCGCTGCTACAGGTGCGGTGCAAGCCGCGCCACGTTGCACCCCTCTCTTCGGACGATCTCAACCACAGGAGCACACATGAGCCTTCCCAACCCGGCCGAGCTGATCGGCGCGATGGCTGTCGACCTCAAGGCCCATCTGGCCAGGCGCTCCATTGCCGAGCCACGCTACATCGGCATTCACAGCGGCGGTGTCTGGGTCGCTCAAGCGTTGCTGCAGGCCATGGACAGCGAAGCACCGCTGGGCACCCTGGACGTATCGTTCTACCGCGACGACTTCAGCCAGAACGGTCTGCACCCGCAAGTGCGCCCCTCGGCCCTGCCCTTCGAGATCGAGGGCCAGCATCTGGTGCTGATCGATGACGTGCTGATGAGCGGCCGCACCGTCCGCGCAGCTCTCAACGAGCTGTTCGACTACGGCCGCCCCGCCAGCGTGACCCTGGTCTGCCTGCTCGACCTGGACGCTGGCGAACTGCCGATTCGTCCCGACATCGTCGGCGCCACCCTGTCACTGGCCGCCCATGAGCGGGTAAAATTGCTCGGCCCGTCCCCGCTCGCCCTCGAGCGCCAGGACCTCGCTTCCGCCTCCAGCCTTTAAGAGCCCCCGCCATGACGCCTATCGACGCCAAGCGCCCGCTGCAGCTCAATGACCAGGGCCAGCTACGCCATTTTCTTTCCCTCGACGGCTTGTCCCGCGAACTGCTGACCGAAGTGCTCGACACGGCCGACTCGTTTCTGGAAGTCGGCGCGCGTGCGGTCAAGAAAGTCCCGCTGCTGCGCGGCAAGACCGTGTGCAACGTGTTCTTCGAGAACTCCACGCGCACCCGCACCACCTTCGAACTGGCCGCCCAGCGCCTGTCCGCCGACGTGATTACCCTGAACGTGTCGACCTCCTCGACCAGCAAGGGTGAAACCCTGTTCGACACCCTGCGCAATCTCGAAGCGATGGCCGCCGACATGTTCGTCGTGCGCCATGCCGACTCCGGAGCCGCGCATTTCATCGCCGAGCACGTCAGCCCGGAAGTGGCCATCATCAACGGTGGCGACGGCCGCCACGCCCACCCGACCCAGGGCATGCTCGACATGCTCACGATTCGTCGGCACAAGGGCGGCTTCGAGAACCTGTCGGTGGCGATCGTTGGCGACATCCTGCATTCGCGCGTGGCCCGCTCGAACATGATCGCACTCAAGACCCTGGGCTGCCGGGACATCCGCGTGATCGGGCCGAAGACGCTGCTGCCCGTGGGCGTCGAGCAATATGGCGTCAAGGTGTTCACCGACCTGGAACAGGGCCTCAAGGACGTCGACGTGGTGATCATGCTGCGCCTGCAGCGTGAACGCATGAGCGGCGGCCTGCTGCCCAGCGAAGGCGAGTTCTATCGGCTCTACGGCTTGACCACCGCACGCCTGGCTGGCGCCAAGCCCGATGCCATCGTCATGCACCCCGGACCGATCAACCGCGGCGTCGAGATCGAATCGGCCGTCGCCGACGGCCCCCATTCGGTGATTCTCAACCAGGTCACCTACGGCATCGCGGTCCGCATGGCGGTGCTGTCGATGGCCATGAGCGGGCAGACAGCCCAGCGTCAATTCGAGCAGGAGAACGCCCAGTGAGCCTCAGTATTCTTGGCGCCCGGGTGATCGACCCGGCCAGCGGCCTGGACCAGATCAGTGACCTGCACATCAGCCAGGGCCGGATCGTGGCGATCGGCGACGCACCCGCCGATTTCACCGCCAGCCAGCGCGTGGACGCCACTGGCCTGGTCGCCGCCCCCGGCCTGGTCGACCTCAGCGTGTCGCTGCGCGAGCCCGGCTACAGCCGCAAGGGCACCATCGCCAGTGAAACCCGTGCCGCCGCGGCCGGTGGCGTCACCAGCCTGTGCTGCCCGCCGCTGACCAAACCGATTCTGGATACCTCGGCGGTGGCCGAACTGATCCTGGATCGCGCCCGCGAAGCCGGCCATGCCAAGGTGTTCCCGATCGGCGCCTTGAGCAAGGGTCTGGAAGGGGAGCAACTGGCCGAGCTGATTGCCCTGCGCGATGCCGGCTGCATCGCCTTTGGCAACGGCCTGAACAGCTTCGGCAACAATCGCACGCTGTGCCGCGCGCTGGAATATGCCGCCACCTTCGACCTGACGGTGATCTTCCATTCTCAGGACCGTGATCTGTCTGCGGGCGGGCTCGCCCACGACGGGCCAACCGCTGCCTTTCTGGGCTTGGCGGGCATTCCCGCCACCGCAGAAACCGTCGCCCTGGCGCGCGACCTGCTGCTGGTCGAGCAGAGCGGCGTGCGCGCGCACTTCAGCCAGTTGACCACCGCCCGCGGCGTGGAGCTGATCGAACAGGCGCAGGCGCGCGGGCTGCCGGTCACGGCTGACGTGGCGCTGTACCAGTTGATTCTGACCGACGAAGCGTTGACCGGATTTTCCAGCCTGTACCACGTGCAACCGCCACTGCGATCCGTAGCGGATCGGGAAGGCCTGCGCGCGGCGGTGAAGAAGGGCGTGGTGCAGGCGATTGCCAGCCACCACCAGCCGCACGATCGCGACGCCAAGCTGGCGCCATTCGGTGCGACCGAGCCAGGCATCAGCAGTGTGGAACTGTTGTTGCCCTTGGCTCTGACGTTGGTGCAGGACGGCCTGCTCGACCTGCCGACCCTGCTGGCGCGCCTGGGTCAAGGCCCGGCCGACGCCATGCGGCTACCGGCAGGGCGCCTGCAAGTGGGCGCGGCGGCGGATCTGGTGCTGTTCGATGAAAACGTCTCGACGGTGGCCGGCGAGCGCTGGCTGTCCAAGGGCGCCAACTGTCCGTTCCTCGGTCACACCTTGCCGGGTGCCGTGCGTTACACCCTGGTGGACGGGCATATCAGCTTCAGTCACTGATACCGCAGCGCACCCTTCGCGGGCAGAGGGCTCAGCCCGCGAAGAGGCCACAAGCCTTAACCCATCCCCTACCGACGCTGCGCATTCTTCATCGACACCTGATCATTCAGGGTCCAGAAGTCATACAGCACACCCACCAGAAACAATCCCCCGGTCAGCAGGTAGATCACACCCGTGATCCACTTGCCCTGGTACATGCGGTGCACACCGAACAAACCGAGGAACGTCAGCAACACCCACGCCACGTTGTAGTTGGTATCGCCGCTGTGAAAGCGCATGTCGGCCTGCCGGTCCATGGCCGGGATCAGGAACAGATCGATGATCCAGCCGATACCGAACAGGCCTAGGGTGAAGAACCAGATCGTTCCGGTGACCGGCTTGCCGTAATAGAAGCGATGAGCGCCGGTGAAGCCCAAAATCCACAGCAGATAGCCCATGATCTTGCTGTGGGTATCATGGATCCGATAGGTGTTCATTCTCGATGCAAGTCCTCTGATATAAAAATTTTCTAAACAAATTTGTGACTTTTTTGTCCCGTCCCGACGTATGGCATTTCTGTGACCGACATCGGCTGAACCCTTGCAGCACCTGACTTGCGTGCCGCACAACAGACAATTCTGCGCCGAAATGGTGCCATTTGCGACCTTCGAGCCTCGACCAGCGGATTAAAAACCCTACAAAAAGCTGTTATAAAGTCGCGCGCCTACCCATATGAGCCCTGCCGAATGCGTCCATTTTTCAAGACATGGCTGACCATCTGCCTATTATTGCCCCTGGCCGCCCACGCCACCAATCGTGAGCAACGACTTCCCGCTGGCTTCAATGGCTACACCGCCAAGCCGGCTTCCGAACAATCGCAACGTGCGCCACGCATCGTCGTGACCCGCCCCGCCGGTAACAACCAGGCCCTGGCCAAGGTCACCACCGTCAAGGTTGGCACCTCGGCCTCCAGGCAGAGCAGCGATGTACTCAGCCGCGCCGTCAACGTGCTCGGCACGCCCTATCGCTGGGGCGGCAGCAGCCCGAGCAAGGGTTTCGACTGCAGCGGTCTGGTCAAGTATGCCTTCAACGATGTGAAGGCCGTCGACTTGCCACGCACGTCCAACGCCATGGCCGCTGGCCACGGCATCAAGGTCGAGCGCAAGGACCTGAAGCCGGGTGACCTGGTGTTCTTCAACATCAAGAGCCGCAAGGTCAACCACGTTGCCATCTACCTGGGCAACGACCGCTTCATCCACGCCCCGCGCCGCGGCAAGGCCGTGACCATCGACACCTTGAAGAAGCCGTACTGGAACACCCACTACGCCGTCGCCAAGCGCGTCCTGCCCAAGGAACCTGCGCTGCGCATCGTGCAACGCTGATCCCCATCGACTGCGGCGCGCCCTTCGCGGTCGCTGACCGTTCCCCCGGGATGCTGAGGTACCCCGTAGGAGCGGTCTGTGGCCGCGAAAGGAACACCGCCGTCCAGCCGGATTGATGCAGATCAGAAGTTGTCCGGCGACTTGGCCTTTTCACGGGCCGAGTCGCGGCTGATGACACCTTGGGCGAGCAGGTTCTTCAGGCACATGTCCAACGTCTGCATGCCCAGCGACCCGCCCGTCTGAATCGATGAGTACATCTGCGCGACCTTGTCTTCGCGGATGAGGTTACGAATCGCCGGCGTACCGATCATGATTTCATGCGCCGCCACCCGCCCGCCGCCGATCTTCTTCAGCAAGGTCTGGGAAATCACCGCCTGCAGCGATTCGGACAGCATCGAACGCACCATCGACTTCTCTTCCGCCGGGAACACGTCGACCACCCGGTCGATGGTCTTCGCCGCCGACGTGGTGTGCAGCGTGCCGAACACCAGGTGACCCGTCTCGGCTGCGGTCAATGCCAGCCGAATGGTTTCCAGGTCACGCATCTCGCCCACCAGGATCACGTCCGGGTCTTCGCGCAGCGCCGAGCGCAGGGCGTGGGAGAAGCCCAGGGTGTCGCGATGCACCTCACGCTGGTTGACCAGGCACTTCTTCGACTCATGGACGAATTCGATCGGATCCTCAACGGTCAGGATATGGTGGTGCTTGTTGCTGTTGAGGTAGTCGATCATGGCGGCCAGGGTGGTCGACTTGCCCGAACCGGTCGGCCCGGTGACCAGCACCAGCCCGCGCGGCACTTCGGTAATCTTGCGAAACACATCTCCCATGCCCAGGTCGTCCATGCTCAGCACCTTGGACGGAATGGTCCGGAACACCGCACCGGCGCCGCGGTTCTGGTTGAACGCGTTGACCCGAAAGCGCGCCACACCCGGCACCTCGAAGGAGAAGTCAGTCTCCAGGAACTCCTCGAAGTCCTTGCGCTGCTTGTCGTTCATGATGTCGTAGATCAGCGCCTGGACCTGTTTGTCGTCCAGCGCCGGCAAGTTGATGCGGCGCACGTCGCCATCCACCCGAATCATCGGCGGCAGGCCTGCGGACAGGTGCAGATCGGATGCGCCTTGTTTCGCACTGAAGGCCAACAGCTCGGTAATGTCCATGAGACTCCCCAAATACAGACAAGCAGGTAGAATGCCGCAGACCTGAAACCCGCCGGCACGAATTCAATGTCCACGATAGCAGACAACATTTCGCAAGTGAGTGCCCGAATCGCAGCCGCTGCCCGGCAGGCGCAGCGGGAGCCGAGCCAAGTCGGCCTGCTCGCGGTCAGCAAGACCAAACCGGCCACGGCCATCCGCGAGGCATTCGCTGCAGGTGTCCGCGATTTCGGCGAAAACTACCTGCAGGAAGCGCTGAGCAAACAAGAAGAACTTGTCGACCTGCCCTTGATCTGGCATTTCATCGGCCCCATTCAGTCGAACAAGACGCGTGCAATCGCCGAACACTTCGCCTGGGTACATTCCGTGGACCGCCTCAAGATCGCCCAACGGCTCAGCGAGCAGCGCCCGAGCACCCTGGCACCGCTCAATGTCTGCATTCAGGTCAACGTCAGCGGCGAGGCCAGCAAGTCCGGTTGCGCGCCGGACGATGTGCACGCCTTGGCCACCGCCATTGCGGCGCTGCCGAACCTGCACCTGCGTGGCCTGATGGCGATTCCGGAACCCACCGATGATCCGGCGGCGCAGAACGCTGCCTTTGCCCACGTTCGCGCGCTGCAACACGACCTGCAATTGCCGCTGGATACGTTATCCATGGGCATGAGCCACGACCTGGAGGCTGCCGTCGCCCAGGGCGCCACCTGGGTGCGCATCGGCACGGCATTGTTCGGCGCCCGCGACTACGGCCAGCACACTCCACCAGCGGACACGGGCGCGGCCCCTTCGCCTTTCACCAAGGATCCTTCATGAGCAAGACTCGTATTGCCTTCATCGGCGCCGGTAACATGGCCGCCAGTCTGATCGGCGGCCTGCGTGCGCAGGGTGTCGAAGCCAGCCACATCCGCGCCAGCGATCGCGGCGCCGAGCAGCGTGACAAGGTCGCGGCCGAACACGGCATCGACGTGTTCGCCGACAACGCCCAGGCGATCGAAGGGGTTGACGTCGTGGTGCTGGCGGTCAAGCCGCAGGGCATGAAAGAGGCCTGCCAGGCACTGGCGCCCAGCCTCGCACCCGGTCAGCTGGTGGTCTCGATTGCCGCTGGCATCAACTGCGCCAGCCTGCAACGCTGGCTCGGCGAGCAACAGCCGATCGTGCGCTGCATGCCCAATACACCGTCACTGCTGCGCCAGGGCACCAGCGGTCTGTACGCCACCGCCGACGTCAACGCCGAACAACGCCAACAGGCCGAAGACCTGCTGGGCGCCGTCGGCCTGGCCCTGTGGCTGGACGAAGAGCAGCAGTTGGATGCCGTCACCGCCGTGTCCGGCAGCGGCCCGGCGTACTTCTTCCTGCTGATCGAGGCCATGACCGCCGCCGGGGAAAAACTGGGCCTGCCCCACGAGACGGCAGCCAAGTTGACCTTGCAGACCGCGCTGGGCGCCGCACACATGGCGGTTGCCAGCGATGTCGATGCCGCCGAGCTGCGCCGTCGCGTCACGTCACCCGCCGGCACCACCGAGGCGGCCATCCAGTCATTCCAGTCCGAGGGTTTCGAAACCCTGGTGCAGAACGCCCTGAACGCGGCAGCCCGGCGCTCGGCCGAACTGGCCGAGCAGTTGGGTCAATAAGGAGCTTTCATGTACGGTCTCAATACTGCGGCAATCTATGTCGTGCAAACCCTGGGCAGTCTGTACCTGCTGATCATGCTGCTGCGCTTCGTGCTGCAACTGGTGCGTGCCGACTTCTACAACCCGCTCAGCCAGTTCATCGTGCGCGCCACGCAGCCGCTGCTCAAACCGGTGCGGCGCATCATTCCCAGCCTGTTCGGGCTAGACATGTCGTCGCTGCTGCTGGCCATCGTCATCCAGATGATCATCATGGCGCTGACCCTGCTGCTGGCCTACGGCACCACGGGCAACCCCTTGCAATTGCTGGTGTGGGCGATCATCGGGGTGACGGCGCTGTTCCTGAAGATCTTCTTCTTCGCCATGATCATCAGCGTGATCCTCTCCTGGGTCGCGCCGCAGAGCCACAACCCCGGCGCCGAGCTGGTCAACCAGATCTGCGAACCGGCCCTGGCGCCGTTCCGGCGCATCGTACCCAACCTGGGCGGCCTCGACATCTCGCCGATCCTGGCCTTCATGGTGCTCAAACTGCTGGACATGCTGGTCATCAACAACTTGGCCATGACCACCGGCATGCCGCAGATTCTGCGCCTGCTGATCTGACCGCTGCACGCCAGCTGCGCGAGCGCTCCAACGAGCGCTGGCGCAGCTGGCAAGCCTGCCTGCACACTCGTCTGCACCCCCGCCAAGCGCTGCTTGCCCCTCTGCCCTGCGCTCTTTAGACTTACGCCTCATTCAAGCGTGAGCAGGGTCGATGTCCACTGTCTTTCCCGATGATTGCGTCGGTCTGGTCGTTCCACAAATTGCCCACTTCAGCGAACCCCTGGCCCTGGCCTGCGGCCGGTCGCTGCCCGCCTACGACCTGATCTACGAGACCTACGGCCAGCTCAATGCCAGCGCCAGCAATGCGGTGCTGATCTGCCACGCGCTGTCGGGTCATCACCATGCAGCCGGTTATCACTCCACCGAAGACCGTAAGCCGGGCTGGTGGGACAGCTGCATCGGCCCCGGCAAGCCCATCGACACCAACCGCTTCTTCGTGGTCAGCCTGAACAACCTCGGCGGCTGCAACGGTTCCACCGGCCCCAGCAGCATCGATCCCGAGACCGGCAAGCCGTTCGGCGCCGATTTTCCGGTCCTGACCGTGGAAGACTGGGTGCACAGCCAGGCCTGTCTGGCGGACGCGCTGGGCATCGCCCAGTGGGCAGCGGTGGTCGGTGGAAGCCTGGGCGGCATGCAGGCGCTGCAGTGGACCATCACCTACCCCGACCGCGTCCGCCACTGCCTGGCGATCGCTTCAGCGCCCAAGCTCAGCGCGCAGAACATCGCCTTCAACGAGGTGGCCCGCCAGGCCATCCTGTCCGACCCCGAATTCCATGGCGGCGATTTCCAGGCCCGTGGCGTGATTCCCAAACGCGGCCTGATGCTCGCGCGCATGGTCGGGCACATCACCTACCTGTCGGACGATTCGATGGGCGAGAAATTCGGACGTGGCCTGAAGAGCGAGAAGCTCAACTACGACTTCCACAGCGTCGAGTTCCAGGTTGAAAGCTACCTGCGCTATCAGGGCGAGGAGTTTTCCGGTCGGTTCGACGCCAACACCTACCTGCTGATGACCAAGGCGCTGGACTACTTCGACCCGGCCGCTGCCCATGGCGATGACCTGGCCGCGACCTTTGCCAACGTCAAGGCCAAGTTCTGCGTGATGTCGTTCACCACCGACTGGCGCTTCTCGCCGGCCCGCTCGCGCGAACTGGTGGATGCGTTGATGGCCGCCAAGAAAGACGTCTGCTACCTGGAAATCGATGCACCTCAGGGTCATGACGCCTTCCTGATCCCCATTCCACGGTATCTGCAGGCGTTCAGCAGCTACATGAACCGCATTGCACTGTGAGGCATCCATGAGAGCTGACCTAGAAATCATCCAGGATTGGATCCCCGCCGGCAGCCGCGTGCTCGACCTGGGCTGCGGCAACGGCGAACTGCTCGCCTGGTTGCGCGACCACAAGCAGGTCACCGGCTACGGCCTGGAAATCGATGCCGACAACATCACCGAGTGCGTGCGCAAGGGCATCAACGTCATCGAGCAGGACCTGGACAAGGGCCTGGGCAACTTCGCCAGCAACAGCTTCGACATCGTGGTCATGACCCAGGCGCTGCAGGCCGTGGAATACCCGGATCGCATTCTCGACGAGATGCTGCGGGTCGGTCGGCAGTGCATCATCACCTTCCCCAACTTCGGTCACTGGCGCTGCCGCTGGTACCTGGCCAGCAAGGGCCACATGCCGGTGTCCGAGTTTCTGCCGTACACCTGGTACAACACGCCGAACATCCACTTCTGCACCTTCGCCGACTTCGAAGCCCTGTGCAGCGAGCGCCGGGCGCAGGTCCTCAATCGCCTGGCGGTGGATCAACAGCACCGGCACGGGTGGGCGAGCAAGATCTGGCCTAACCTTTTGGGTGAAATCGGCATCTACCGGGTCAGCAGCCCTGGTCTGCAGGAGCATCGGGTGGCGGTGTAACACTCGACGACCATGGCGCCTTCTTCGCGGGCAGAGCCCCGCTCCCACAAGGTGAGTTTTGCGCACGATCCTGTGGGAGCAGGGCTCTGCCCGCGAAGAAGGCGACCCGATACCTCAGGCCGCCCGCATGAACTGGCTCTTTGAACCCTTCGGAACCCATTCACAACCATGATCAATTTCACTCAACTCGTCCTCGCCAGCCACAACGCCGGCAAGCTCAAGGAACTCCAGGCCATGCTCGGCGGCGCGGTGCAGCTGCGTTCGGTCGGCGAATTCAGCCAGGTCGAGCCTGAGGAAACCGGGCTGTCGTTCGTCGAGAACGCCATCCTCAAGGCCCGCAACGCCGCCCGTCTCTCAGGTTTGCCTGCGCTGGCCGACGATTCCGGCCTGGCCGTGGACTTTCTCGGCGGTGCCCCCGGCATCTATTCGGCGCGCTACGCCGATGGCCAGGGCGATGCCGCCAACAACGCCAAGCTGCTCGATGCCCTGCAGGGCGTCCCGGACGAACAGCGCGGCGCGCAGTTCGTCTGCGTGCTGGCGCTGGTCCGGCATGCCGACGATCCGTTGCCGATCCTCTGCGAAGGGCTCTGGCACGGCCGCATCCTGCACGCCGCCAGCGGTGCCCATGGGTTTGGCTACGACCCATTGTTCTGGGTGCCCGAACGCAACTGCTCCAGCGCCGAGCTCGACCCCACGCAAAAGAACCAACTGAGTCATCGCGCCCGCGCCATGGCCTTGCTGCGTCAACGCCTGAGCCTGGCATGAACGATTCACTGATCTACCCAGCGGCGCCGCCTCCCAGCCAGGTGCTGACGCAGCTGCCGCCGCTGGCGCTGTACATCCATATCCCCTGGTGCGTGCGCAAATGCCCGTACTGCGACTTCAATTCCCACGCGGCCAGTCCCGTACTGCCAGAAGAGGAATACGTCGACGCACTGCTGGCGGACCTGGATCAGGACCTGGCAGCGGTCTACGGACGGCCACTGAGCTCGATCTTCTTCGGCGGCGGCACGCCCAGCCTGTTCAGTGCTGCGGCATTGGGCCGACTGCTCGCGGGCGTGGAACAACGCATCCCGTTCACGGCGGATATCGAGATCACCCTGGAGGCCAACCCCGGCACATTCGAACAGGACAAGTTCGTGGCCTATAGCAAGCTGGGGATCAATCGCCTGTCCATCGGCATCCAGAGTTTCCAGCCGAATAAGCTCGAAGCCCTCGGGCGTATCCATACCGGAGACGAAGCGCTGCGCGCTGCTGAAATGGCGCGCCGCGCCGGTTTCGACAACTTCAACCTGGACCTGATGCACGGTCTGCCCGACCAGTCCCTGGAAGAAGCCCTGGACGACCTGCGCCAGGCCATCGCTCTGGCGCCCACGCACCTGTCTTGGTACCAGCTGACCCTGGAGCCCAACACAGTGTTCTGGAACCAGCCGCCCGAGCTCCCCGAGGACGATATCCTCTGGGACATCCAGGAGGCCGGCCAGGCCTTGCTCGCCGAGCACGGCTTCAGCCAATACGAAGTGTCGGCCTATGCTCGACCGGGCAAGGCCGCGCGTCACAACCTCAACTATTGGAGCTTCGGCGACTTCATCGGCATTGGCGCCGGCGCCCACGGCAAGCTGAGCCACCCCGACGGCCGCATCGTGCGCACCTGGAAAACCCGTCTGCCCAAGGATTACCTGAACCCTGGCAAGCAGTTCAAGGCGGGCGAGAAAACCCTGACCGCCGACGAGTTGCCCTTCGAGTTCCTGATGAACGCGCTGCGCCTCACGCCAGGCGTCGACGCCGAGCTGTTCGCGCAGCGGACCGGCCTGCCCTTGCAGACCCTGGCCGCAGCACGCGCCGAGGCCGAACAAAAAGGCCTTTTACAGGTCGAACCGACGCGTCTGGTCGCCACCGCCCGCGGGCAGTTGTTCCTCAACGACCTGCTGCAATACTTCCTGGTATAAGGATTGTCCTGATGGATTTCGTGCTCGATCTGCTCGCCACCGTTTCACGCTGGGGCCGAGGCAACCTTTCGGAGATTTCCCTGGCCTTGGTAGGCTGCGTGCTGGTGTTGTTTGGCGCCGATGTGAAGGCGTGGGCCGAAGGCCGCCTGGGCTCGCTTTCGGGCGCGCTGCGAGTACCACTGATTGCCCTGATGTGCGTGATCGGCAGTGGCGCGGCATTGATCTATGCCACGCCCTGGGTGCTGAAGGGGTTGAGCCAGTTCAACAACTACAGCCTGGCGCCGGTGCTGTTGGTGGTGCTTGTGCTGCTGGGGATTGTCGCTGATCGCAAGTGATGCGTGAGCCATGCGGGCCTCTTCGCGGGCAGAGGCCTCGCCGCCCGCCCCGCTCCCACAAGGCGTGGTTTTGTGCAAGACCCTGTGGGAGCAGGCTCTGCCCGCGAAGAGGCCCGCCAGAGCACTACATAACCCTCAGTCAACCCTCTCGAATTTCAAATCCCACACTCCATGCCCCAGCCGCTCGCCGCGGCGTTCGAACTTGGTGACCGGCCGCTCGGCCGGACGCGGTACGCAGCCACCGTCGGCCGCCTGGTTGCGGTAACCGGGCGCCACGTTCATGACTTCCAGCATGTACTCGGCATAGGGCTCCCAATCGGTCGCCATGTGCAGCACACCCCCCACCTTGAGCTTGCTGCGGACCAATTCGGCGAATGCCGGCTGGACGATGCGCCGCTTGTGGTGGCGCGCCTTGTGCCAAGGATCCGGGAAAAACAGCAGTAGGCGATCCAGGCTGTTGTCGGCCACACACTGCTTGAGCACTTCGATGGCATCGCAGTCGTAGACCCGCAGGTTTTTCAGACCTTGAGTCAATACGCCGTTGAGCAGCGCGCCAACGCCGGGACGGTGCACCTCCACGCCGATGAAATCCAGTTCCGGCGAGGCCGCTGCCATTTCGAGCAGCGAGTGGCCCATGCCGAAGCCGATTTCCAGGGTGCGCGGGGCACTGCGACCGAACACCTGGTCGAAGTCCGTCGGTGCGTCGGTCAGCGGCAGCACGAACAACGGCTTGCCTTGGTCAAGGCCGCGTTGCTGGCCTTCGGTCATGCGCCCAGCGCGCATCACGAAGCTCTTGATAGCGCGGTGCTGGCGCGGTTCGCCTTCGTCGGCCGTTGGCGTTTCTTGCGAGTCAGTCATCGGGGTCTCTTACTTGATCAGACCATCCAGCGGCGAAGAGGCGCTGGCATAGAGTTTTTTCGGCATACGACCGGCCAGATAGGCCATGCGCCCGGCAATGATGGCGTGCTTCATGGCCGCGCCCATCATGATCGGATCCTGCGCGTGGGCGATGGCCGAGTTCATCAGCACGGCCTCACAGCCCAGTTCCATGGCGATGGTGGCATCGGACGCGGTACCCACGCCGGCATCCACCAGCACGGGCACCCTGGCTTCTTCCAGAATGATCTGCAGGTTGTATGGATTGCAGATGCCCAGGCCCGTGCCGATCAGGCCAGCCAGCGGCATGACCGCGATGCAGCCGATCTCGGCCAGTTGGCGGGCAATGATCGGATCGTCGCTGGTGTAGACCATCACATCGAAACCGTCCTTGACCAGCACTTCGGCGGCCTTGAGGGTTTCGATCACATTGGGGAACAGCGTCTTCTGGTCGGCCAGGACTTCCAGCTTGACCAGGTTGTGACCGTCGAGCAGCTCGCGGGCCAGGCGGCAGGTGCGCACCGCTTCCACGGCGTCATAGCAGCCAGCGGTGTTGGGCAGAATGGTGTAGCGATCCGGCGGCAGCACGTCGAGCAGGTTCGGCTCGCCAGGGTTCTGGCCGATATTGGTGCGGCGCACGGCAACCGTGACGATCTCGGCACCCGAAGCCTCGATGGCCAGGCGGGTCTGCTCGAGGTCGCGGTACTTGCCGGTGCCGACCAGAAGGCGCGACTCGAAGGTGCGACCGGCCAGGGTGAATGGCTTGTCAATGCGAGCATTGCTCATCGGAATTCCTCTGCTGAGGTAAAGATACGGACGTGGAAGGTGCTGGCGACTCGATCAGCCGCCGCCGATGGCGTGAACCACCTCGATCTGGTCACCTTCGCCCAGTACGGTGTCACCGTGCTGGCTGCGCGGGACGATGTCCTGGTTCAGCTCGACGGCGACGCGGCGCCCGACCAGTTCGAGGCGGGCAAGCAGCCCGGCAACGGTTTCGCCGTCGGGAAGTTCGAAAGGGTCGCCGTTCAATTGAATGCGCATGCGGTCGGCAGCCATCATTTTTTGGGGGTCGTTATTCTAGCCCGATCGCCGAGGATTCCCAAGGCCAAGCCGACCACGCGTGCGATCAACCCAGGCGCCAGGCCATCAGGCCCAGGCACAGCCACCCGGCCAGCAGGGCCAGACCGCCGAACGGCGTGACGATACCCAGCTTGCTGAAGCCGGTCAGGGTCAACAGGTAGAGGCTGCCCGAGAACAGGACGATGCCCAGACAGAACAGCGCGCCTGCCCACCCCACCAGACGCCCTGGCACATGGACGCTGAGCAGCGCGACGCCGAACAATGCCAGGGTGTGGATAAGTTGGTAGCTGACGCCAGTCTGGAAAATGGCCAGGTAATCGGCGCTCAGCCGGTTCTTCAGCCCGTGTGCGGCAAACGCGCCGAGCGCCACGCCGGTGAAGCCGAAGAACGCGGCCAGCATCATGAACGTACGCAGCATCCAGGTTTGTCCTCATAAAGCCGTGTTGCATCGCAGGGTCTGTATAATGGCCCGCTCACCCGGCCAGGCCAAGCCCTTCATGCTGCAATCCCTTTTCCGTCGTCTGTGCAAGGCACTGCTCTGGTTTGTCGCCGCAAGCGTGGCTCTGGTGGTGATCTTTCGCTTCATCCCGCCGCCGGGCACCATGCTCATGGTCGAACGCAAGATCGAATCCTGGGCCGACGGCCAGCCAATCGATCTGCAGCGAGACTGGCAATCCTGGGCGAACATTTCCGACGATTTGAAGGTAGCGGTCATCGCCGGTGAAGATCAACGCTTTGCCGAGCACTGGGGGTTCGATATCGCCGCCATCCGCGCAGCCTTCGCCCATAACGAGGAAGGCGGTTCATTGCGAGGCGCCAGCACCCTGAGCCAGCAAGTGGCGAAGAACGTATTCCTCTGGTCGGGGCGCAGTTGGCTGCGCAAGGGCCTGGAAGCCTGGTTCACCGGATTGATCGAAATCTTCTGGTCCAAGCAGCGCATCCTCGAGGTCTACCTCAACAGCGCCGAATGGGACGACGGTGTGTTCGGCGCTCAAGCAGCGGCGCGCCATCATTTCGGCGTTGATGCGGCTCAGCTGTCTCGGCAGCAAGCCAGCCTGCTCGCCGCCGTACTGCCCAATCCGCGCAACTGGAGCGCCAGTCGGCCCAGCCCCTATGTGAGCCGTCGCGCTGGCTGGATTCGTCAGCAGATGGGCCAATTGGGCGGCCATGACTACCTCCTGCGCCTTGACCAGCCACGCCCCGCACCCTGGGCCGATTAGGCCGCGATCACGCCCTGCCAGACAACAAAAAGCCCCGAACCAGTCGGGGCTTTTGCATGCAGCGCGTCAACGGCTCACATCAGGCAGCGATGGAGACCTTCAGCTTGTTCATCGCGCTTTTTTCCAACTGACGAATACGCTCGGCCGACACGTTGTACTTCTCGGCCAACTCGTGCAGCGTCGCCTTTTCCTCGGCAAGCCAGCGCTGGTAGAGAATGTCGCGGCTGCGATCGTCCAGCACCTGCAGAGCTTCGTGCAGGTTGGTATTGGAGTTGTCGCTCCAGTCGGCGTCTTCGAGCTGACGCGCCGGATCGTAGCGATGATCTTCCAGGTAGTTGGCTGGCGATTGGAACGCGCTGTCGTCGTCGGCTTCGGCAGCCGGATCGAAGGCCATGTCATGGCCGGTCAGACGGCTTTCCATTTCGCGTACTTCACGCGGCTCCACGCCCAGGCTTTCGGCTACGCGGTGGACTTCTTCGTTGTTCAGCCAGGCCAGACGCTTCTTCTGGCTGCGCAGGTTGAAGAACAGCTTGCGCTGCGCCTTGGTGGTCGCCACTTTGACAATACGCCAGTTGCGCAGGATGAACTCGTGGATTTCAGCCTTGATCCAGTGCACGGCGAACGACACCAGGCGCACACCCATTTCCGGGTTGAAACGCTTCACGGCCTTCATCAGGCCGACGTTGCCTTCCTGGATAAGGTCGGCTTGAGCCAGGCCGTAGCCCGAATAGCTGCGCGCGATATGCACGACGAAACGCAGGTGAGCGAGCACCATCTGCCGAGCCGCTCCAAGATCCTGCTCATAGTAGAGACTCTCGGCCAGTTCACGCTCCTGCTCGGGCGTCAGCAAGGGAATGCTGTTCACCGTATGCACGTAGGCTTCCAGGTTCGCACCCGGGACCAGCGCATAAGCAGGTTGCAAAGAAGTGGTCATACGAAAAAACCTCCGACTCACATGACTCGTGCCCGTAGGCACTGCGAAAAATAGACCGGGAACCAGTTGACAAGTTCCCTATGACGCTTTAACGGTCCATGACAATAAAGTTAACTCAACTACACACTCAAAGAGCCTACATAGGTACTGCACAGATACTGCGGGCTAACGCGGCGCCAGTTCGCGCAGGTGCCGCCAGACCGCAATCCACGCACCGATATACCCTAACAATACCGCGCCTAGCAAGAGCGACAATCCGTCCGCCACAGGCACACCGCCCAGCGCGAAGTCACTGCCGTACAAGCCGGACAATCCAGTGACCGCATCGTTGAGCCAATCCAGGCCGAAGGCCAGGATGCCCCAGGCGAAAATGCCTGCACCGAAGCCGTACAGCGCACCCATGTACAGAAACGGCCGACGCACATAGCTGTCCGTGCCGCCTACCAACTTGATGACCTCGATTTCGATGCGGCGGTTCTCGATGTGCAGACGAATGGTGTTGCCGATCACCAGCAACAACGCAGAAACCAGCAGCAGGGTCAGGCCGAAGACGAATCGATCACCCAGCTTCAGAATGGCTGCGAGCCGCTCCACCCATACCAGATCAAGCTGCGCCTGCTGCACCTTCGGCAACTCGGCGAGCTGCTGGCGCAGGCTCTCCAACGCAGCCTTGTCGATCTCCAGAGGCGTCACTACCACCACGCCGGGCAGCGGGTTTTCAGGCAGCTCCTTGAGCGCCTCGCCCAGCCCGGACTGCTGCTGGAACTCACTCAGCGCCTGCTCGCGGCTGACGAACTCGGCCTGGGCCACGCCCGACAGCCCCTTGATCTGGGTCACCAACGCCTGGCCTTCCCGCTCGCCGGCGTCGAGGTCCAGGTACAGCGAAATCTGCGCCGCACGCTGCCAGGAACCGCCCAGGCGCTCGACGTTCTTGAGCAGCAGGGACAGCCCCATGGGCAAACTCAGGGCCACCGCCATGACCAGGCAGGTAAAGAAACTGCCGATCGGCTGCTTGCCCAGACGGCGCAGGCTGTCGGTCCAACTGGCCCGATGGCTTTCGATCCAGGCGCGCAGCAGGCTGCTGAAATCCGGCCCGTCATCGTCGTCATTGCGACGTTTCTTCGGCTTCTGCGGTTGGGGCTCGCCTCCCTTGGGCGCTACCCGGTCCGCGACCTTGGGACTGCGTGTCGCACTCATTGTCCTGCCTCTCCGTCACCGATCAGACGCCCACGCTGCAAAGTCAGCATGCGATGACGCATGCGCGCGATCAGCGCCAGATCGTGGCTGGCAATCAAGACGCTGGTGCCAAGCCGGTTGATGTCTTCGAAGACCCCCATGATCTCGGCCGCCAGACGCGGATCGAGGTTGCCGGTAGGTTCATCGGCGAGCAGCAAGGCTGGCTGATGGACGATGGCGCGGGCAATGCCCACACGCTGTTGCTGGCCCGTGGACAAGTCGCCGGGGTACAGCTCGGCCTTGTCCGCCAGCGCCACACGCTCCAGCGCCGAATCGACCTTCTTGGCGATTTCCGGCTTGCTCAGGCCGAGGATCTGCAACGGCAGGGCGATGTTGTTGAACACCGTACGATCGAACAGCAACTGGTGATTCTGGAACACCACGCCGATCTGCCGACGCAGAAACGGAATCTGCGCGTTGGTGATCTGCCCCAGGTCCTGGCCGGCCAGCAGCAGCTTGCCGCTGGTGGGTCGCTCCATCGCCAGCAACAGACGCAGCAGGGTACTTTTGCCCGCGCCGGAATGACCGGTAACGAACAGGAATTCGCCACGCCGGACCCAAAAGCTCAGTTCATGCAGACCGACATGGCCATTGGGATAGCGCTTGGCAACCTGTTCGAATCGAATCATGAAGGCTCCCGCTCGGCGAACAATGCCTGGACGAAGGGTTCTGCCTCGAAGGTGCGCAGGTCGTCGATACCTTCGCCCACGCCGATGTAGCGGATGGGCAAGCCGAACTGCTTGGCCAGGGCGAAGATCACCCCCCCCTTGGCGGTACCGTCGAGCTTTGTCAGGGCCAGGCCGGTCAGGGCCACCGTCTGGTTGAACTGCTTGGCCTGGTTGATCGCGTTCTGCCCGGTGCCGGCGTCGAGCACCAGCAGCACTTCGTGCGGTGCCTGCTCGTCGAGTTTGCCCATCACCCGGCGGACTTTCTTCAGCTCTTCCATCAGGTTGTCTTTGGTGTGCAGACGGCCGGCGGTGTCGGCGATCAACACGTCGATGCCGCGCGACTTGGCAGCCTGCACGGCATCGAAGATGACCGACGCCGAATCGGCGCCGGTGTGCTGGGCGATGACCGGGATCTTGTTGCGCTCGCCCCACACCTGCAGTTGCTCCACAGCCGCAGCACGGAACGTGTCGCCCGCCGCCAGCATGACCTTCTTGCCTTCGAGCTGCAGCTTCTTGGCCAGCTTGCCGATGGTGGTGGTCTTGCCGGCGCCGTTGACGCCCACCACCAGAATCACGAACGGCTGGTGCTCGGCCTTGATCACCAGCGGTTGCTCGACCGGACGCAACAGTGCCGTCAGCTCACCTTGCAGCGCCTTGTACAAGGCGGCGGCATCGGTGAGTTCCTTGCGCGCGACCTTGCGGGTCAGGCTCTGGATGATCACCGAAGTGGCTTCAACGCCCACGTCGGCGGTCAGCAGTCGGGTTTCCAGCTCTTCGAGCAGATCGTCATCGATGATCTTGCTGCCCAGAAACAGGCTGGCCATGCCCTCGCCAAGGCTGGCGCTGGTCTTGGCCAAGCCCTGCTTGAGGCGCGCGAAGAAGCCCGTCCTGGCCTGCCCTGCAGGTTGCGGAGCGATGACCGCAGGGGGTGACGCTTCGATAACGGGCGGCACGATGGTTGCCACAGGCGCTGGAATCGGAGCTGGTGCAGGGGCTGGTGCGCTGGGCGCTGCAGGAGCAGGTGGCGGAACAGGAGCGGTAACCGGCTCTGCCGCGGCTGGGGCCGACACTTCCGGCCGTGGGGCGATGGCCGGCGGTGTCTGCGGCGCATCGTCCTCGACCAGCGCCACCGGTTCCTCGGGCACCGGCAGCACCAACCCGTGCGCAACGGGCTGCTCGATTGGCGTCGGTACGGGCTCAGGTTCGGCTTCGGTCTTGGGCGGCAGCACCGGCTCCGGGGCGAGCGCCACGGCGGCTTGCGCAGCCGTCTCGGCTTCGGTCGGGAGCTCCTGGGCGGCAGGGGGCGATGGCGGTTCGGCGACAGGTGTCTGCGGCTTCTTGCGCAGCCATCCGAACAGGCCTTTCTTTTCACCGGCCGGGGCCGGGGTCTTTTTGTCGTCGTTGGAACCAAACATGGAAGACGGCTATCTCAAGGTAGCGACACGCCAGGCGGCTTGTCGGAAAAAATTCGAAGACGCAACACAGACTGCTTTTACGCCGGCTCGTTCACGCGCAACATTTTGTCGAGTTGCCCGCGCAGGTTCATGCCAACCAGGCATGGCCCCCAGCGAACCGGATCAGTATCCTAGCACCTCCTCGCCCGTAGACGCTAAGGCCAAGCGGGTAGCTCTCAAGGTTCTGAATCCCATGAATGTCCTCGCCCGCCGCGCCGCAGGCCTGCTGCTCTGCACGCTCAGCCTGCCCTTGGCAGCTTTTGCCGCCGATACACAGCCCACGCACGAATTCACCCTGGACAACGGCCTCAAGGTCATCGTGCGCGAGGACCACCGCGCCCCGGTGGTGGTGTCCCAGATCTGGTACAAGGTCGGTTCCAGCTACGAAACGCCGGGCCAGACCGGCCTGTCCCACGCGCTCGAACACATGATGTTCAAGGGCACCGAAAAACTGGGCCCCGGTGAAGGCTCGCGCATCCTGCGCGACCTCGGCGCCGAGGAAAACGCCTTCACCAGCGACGACTACACCGCCTATTACGAAGTGCTGGCCAAGGACCGCCTGGCCGTGGCGTTCGACCTCGAAGCCGACCGCATGGCCAGCCTAAGCCTGCCCGCCGAAGAATTCGCGCGTGAAATCGAAGTCATCAAGGAAGAACGCCGCCTGCGCACCGACGACAAGCCCAGCGCCAAGGCCTACGAGATGTTCAAGGCCATGGCCTTTCCCGCCAGTGGCTACCACACGCCCACCATCGGCTGGATGGCTGACCTCGATCGCATGAAGGTCGAAGAGCTGCGCCACTGGTACCAGGCCTGGTACGTGCCCAACAACGCCACTCTGGTGGTGGTGGGCGACGTCCAGCCTGACGAGGTGAAGGCGCTGGCTCAACGTTTCTTCGGCAACATCGCCAGCCGTGCCACGCCACCGGCGAAGATCCCGCTGGAACTGGCCACCCCTGGCCAGCGCCTTGCCACATTGCATGTGCGCACCCAACTGCCGAGCCTGATGTACGGTTTCAACGTTCCGGCCCTGGCCACTGCCGACAAGCCGCGTGATGTCCAGGCCTTGCGGTTGATCTCGGCATTGCTCGACGGTGGCTACAGTGCACGCATGGCGACACGCCTGGAGCGCGGCCAGGAGCTGATTTCCAGCGGCGGCGCCCAGTACGACCCTTTCACCCGCGGCGACAGCCTGTTCTTCATTTCCGCAACCGCCAACGCGCAGAAGAAAAAAACCCTGGCCGATGTCGAGAAAGGCATCTGGAAGCTGCTCGATGAGCTCAAGACCACGCCGCCCTCGGCCGAGGAGCTCGAGCGCGTGCGGGCCCAGGTCATCGCCGATCTGGTCTACAGCCGCGACTCCATCAGCAGCCAGGCCACCACCATCGGCATGCTGGAAACCGTGGGGCTGTCGTGGAAGCTGATGGACAGCGAACTCGAAGATCTCAAGAGCGTGACGCCGCAGGACATCCAGAGCGCCGCCCGTACCTATTTTACCCGCGATCGCCTGAGCATCGCCCACGTTCTGCCCGAGGAAGCCGCTCATGAGTGAGCCCATCACCCCCCGTCGCCTCCTGGCTGGCTCGACCCTTCTGGTGCTGGCCGGCTGGCTCGTGACTTTCGGAGCCCAGGCCGCAGACACTGCCAGCGCCAGCCAACCCGCGCGCGGCCTGCAATCGGTGAGCGAGTTGGGCAACACCGCCCCCAGCCATCGCCGCCTGGACATCCAGAACTGGACAACGGCCGAAGGCGCCAAGGTCTTGTTCGTCGAAGCTCACGAATTGCCGATGTTCGATCTGCGCCTGACTTTCGCCGCCGGTAGCAGTCAGGATCAGAACCACCCTGGCATCGCTCTGCTGACCAACGCCATGCTCAACGAAGGTGTGGCCGGCAAGGACGTCAACGCCATCGCCCAAGGTTTCGAGGGCCTGGGCGCGGACTTCTCCAACGGTGCCTATCGCGACATGGCCGTGGCCTCGTTGCGCAGCCTCAGCGACACCGACAAGCGCACCCCGGCCCTCAAGCTGTTCGCCGAAGTCGTCGGCAAGCCGACCTTTCCGGCCGATGCGCTGGCCCGCATCAAGAACCAACTGCTCGCCGGCTTCGAGTTCCAGAAGCAGAACCCCGCCAAGCTGGCCAGCAACGAGCTGTTCACACGCCTGTATGGCAGCCACCCGTATGCACACCCCAGCGAAGGCGACGCCAAGAGCCTGCCCGGCCTGAGCATCGAGCAGATGCGTGCCTTCCATAAGCGTGCCTATGCTGCCGGCAATGCGGTCATCGCCATCGTCGGCGATCTGTCGCGAAACGAAGCCGAGCAGATCGCCGCACAAGTCTCCAGCGCCCTGCCCAAGGGCCCTGCGCTGGCCAAGCCGGCACAGCCAGCCGTACCAGCGGCCGGCGTGACCCATATCGACTTCCCGTCCAAGCAGACGCAGATGTTCATTGCGCAGCTGGGCATCGATCGCAAGGATCCTGATTTCGCCGCGCTGTCCATGGGCAACCAGATCCTTGGGGGTGGCGCGTTCGGTACGCGGCTGATGAGCGAAGTCCGGGAGAAACGCGGCCTGACCTACGGCGTCTACTCGGCTTTCACCCCGATGCAGGTCCGTGGACCGTTCATGGTCAACTTGCAGACCCGCGCCGAACTCGGCGATGGCACCCTGAAGCTGGTGCAGGACATCCTGCGCGACTACCTCAAGACCGGCCCTACTCAGGAAGAACTGGACAACGCCAAGCGTGAACAGGCCGGCAGCTTCCCGCTGTCCAATGCCAGCAATGCGAGCATCGTTGCGCAGCTAGGTGCCACCGGGTTCTATGACATGCCGCTGACCTGGATGGAAGACTTCCTGCAGCAGTCACAGGCGCTGACCGTGGAGCAGGTGAAAACCGCGATGAACAAACACCTGGATGCCGATAAACTGGTGATCGTCACGGCTGGCCCCAAGGTTGCGCAGCAACCCTTGCCGGCCCCAACGGACAAACCTACCGAGCAACCGCTCGGCGTACCGGAGCATTGATGGCCAGCGTCAAACCCAAGCAACCCCATGGTGGCCAAGGCCACCTGCGCATCATCGGTGGCCAGTGGCGCAGCCGCAAGCTGGGCTTCCCGGAAGCGCCTGGCTTGCGTCCGACCCCTGATCGAGTACGCGAAACGCTGTTCAACTGGCTGGCGGCGCACATCGAAGGTGCCAAGGTGCTGGACGCCTTCACTGGTAGCGGTGCTCTGTACCTCGAAGCGCTGTCCCGCGGCGCCAGCATGGCATTGGCGCTGGATGCCAATGCCACCGCCATCGCCAGCCTTCGGCACAATCTGGACCTGCTCGGTTGCGCCACGGGCCAGTTGCTGCAAAGCGATGCGTTGAAGTATCTGGAAACCCAGACTCCGAGCGCATTCGATCTGGTGTTCCTCGACCCACCCTTCCACCAGAACCTGCTGCCGGCAACCTGCATGCTGCTGGAAGAAAAAGGCTGGCTGGCCGAGCGCGCCTGGATCTACACCGAGAGCGAGACACCGCCTTCGGCCTTGCAGATGCCGGCTACCTGGCGCTTGCACCGCGAGAAGAAAGCCGGGCAGGTCTACTACTCCCTGTGGCAGCGCGGCTGACATCGGCTTGGCAGGGTATTCACGTTGAACGCAGCACATCCTCGCTTTCGCCCAGCCCTCGGGCTGGGCAACCCACACATACAGACGCTGTGGGGCCCCTTGTGGCGCAAGCAGCCAGCGTTGCAGCGCGAGCGTGAGCGCTTGTGGCTGGCGGACGGTGATTTCGTCGACCTCGACTGGCACGGCCCCCACACACCCCACGCCCCGTTGGTGGTGGTACTGCACGGTCTGACCGGATCATCCAACTCGCCCTACGTCGCCGGCCTGCAAAGGCAATTGGGCAAGTACGGGTGTGCCAGCGTGGCCGTCAACTGGCGCGGCTGTTCCGGCGAGCCCAATCTTCTGGCGCAAAGCTACCATTCGGGCGCCAGCGAAGACCTGCAGCACGTACTCGATCACCTGGGCGCACAGAGGCCCCAGGCACCGCTGTTCGCCGTAGGCTACTCATTGGGCGGCAACATTCTGCTCAAGCACCTGGGCGAAAGCGGGCTGAACAGCCCGTTGCAGGCGGCCGTGGCGGTCTCTGTGCCGTTTCGCCTGGATCAGTGCGCCGACCGCATGACCCAAGGTTTCTCCAAGGTGTACCAGGCCCATTTCATGCGCGCCATGCTCGCCTACCTGACCGACAAGCGCAGTCGCTTCCAGCAGGAAGGCCATCACGAAGGGCTGGCGGCGCTGGAGGCGCTTGGGTCACTGCAGGGCATCAAGACCTTCTGGGACTTCGATGGCCAGGTCACGGCGCCGCTGCACGGTTTCAAGGATGCACAGGACTACTATCGACGTTCTTCGAGTCGGTACTACCTGGGCGGCATTGCAAAACCCACGTTGATCATCCAGGCGCAGGACGATCCGTTCGTGTTCCCCCACAGCCTGCCGACCGCCGACGAGATGTCGCCGTGCATAGAATTCGAACTGCATGCACGGGGTGGACATGTCGGTTTCGTCGATGGCAGCCTGCGCCAACCCGGCTATTACCTGGAGCGGCGCATACCACAATGGCTGAATCAGTGGATCGAGTTCATGAGCCCTTCTGCACAGGTCGCTGCGGATCGGTGATCCAGTCGCTCCAGGAGCCTGCATACAGTGTCGCCAACGGGTAACCGGCCAGGGCCATGGCGAACAGGTTGTGGCAGGCGGTGACGCCGGAACCGCAATAAGCCACCGCCTGTTCCGCGGTCCGGCCCTGCAACTGAGCGTCGAAGCGCTCACGCAATTGCGCTGCCGGCAGGAAGCGTCCATCCGGACCCAGGTTTTCGGTGAAGGCTGCACATTGCGCACCGGGGATATGCCCGGCCACAGGATCGATGGGCTCCACCTCGCCCAGAAATCTGGGCAACGCGCGTGCATCCAGCAGGGTCAATTGCGGATCTTCCAGGCGTGCCTGCAGATCGGTCGCATCGACCACCCGTGCGCCATCCGGTGTGCCGACAAAATCGCCCGGCTCGGTGGGCGCAGCATCCAGGCTCAAGGGCAGACCGGCGGCGTGCCATGCGGCCAGCCCACCATCGAGCAGAAAGACGCCATCGCGCTTGCCCAGCCAGGCCAGCAGCCACCACGCCCGCGCCGCATAGGCGCCAGGTCCGTCGTCATAGACGACGACTCTGCTGTCTGCATCGATGCCCCAACGCTGCAACCGTTCCTGCAAGTGCGCAGGTTCAGGCAACGGATGACGCCCGGTCACACCCTTGATCACCGGCGCACTGAGGTCGCGGCCCAGGTCGGCGAAATGGGCACCGGCGATATGGCCTTCGGCATAGCTGCGCTGGCCATAGTCGGCGTCTTCGAGGCTGTAGCGGCAGTCCAGCAGGACCCATTCGGGGGAGTCGAGGTGTTCGGCGAGTGCTTGCGGGCTGATCAGTTGCGCGAGGGGCATGAAGGACTCCAGCGGTGAATGAATGATGGACTTGCCCTTCGCTGGACCAGCTCAGACAGCATCCATCGCGGCATGATTCACTGTAGCAGCAGGCACGTCGGCGCACGCAGCGCACCCGGCCTGTCCGCCATCCTACCGCGGACGCGCGCGCACCGCGACAGCGTGCCACAGGCGATCACCCTTGCATTGCGCCCGCGATGCAGGCTTGGCCGACCTCTCCGGCTGCGATACCATCGCACTCCCCAACCGATTCCCGCCAGGACGCCGTGATGAACCGAGTGTTGTACCCAGGTACCTTCGACCCGATCACCAAGGGTCACGGTGATCTGGTCGAACGCGCTTCGCGCCTGTTCGATCACGTGATCATCGCGGTCGCCGCGAGCCCCAAGAAGAATCCGTTGTTCGCCCTCGAACAACGCGTGGAGTTGGCGCGCGAAGTGACACGGCACTTGCCGAACGTCGAAGTCGTCGGTTTCTCGACCCTGCTCGCGCACTTCGCCAAGGAGCAGAACGCCAACGTGCTGCTGCGTGGCCTGCGAGCGGTGTCCGATTTCGAATACGAGTTCCAGCTGGCCAACATGAACCGGCAATTGGCGCCGGACGTGGAAAGCCTGTTCCTCACGCCTTCGGAACGCTATTCCTTCATTTCTTCGACGCTGGTGCGAGAAATCGCCGCGCTGGGCGGAGACATCACCAAGTTCGTTCACCCGGCCGTGGCCGAGGCCTTGACCCAGCGTTTCAGCAAGAAGTAGGCATCCGGTGTTGCGCCCGCGTGCACTGCGGGCGCTAATGCGGCACAATTGCGGCCATTGGTTTTCACATGCCTGGGCCGCAGTCTCGGGCCGGAGTTTTCATGTCCCTGATCATCACCGACGATTGCATCAATTGCGACGTCTGCGAACCCGAGTGCCCGAACGCTGCCATTTCCCAGGGGGAGGAGATCTACGTGATCGATCCCAACCTGTGTACCCAGTGCGTGGGCCACTACGACGAGCCGCAGTGTCAGCAGGTCTGCCCGGTGGATTGCATTCCACTGGACGAAGCGCACCCTGAATCCCAGGAACAGCTGATGGCCAAGTACCGCCAGATCACCGGCAAGCACTGAATTCCCATATCAACGCCGGCTCAATTGCCGGCGTTGTTATAGCCGCTCTGCGTACAGCCCAGGCAACGCACGAACGCTGCCTTGCCTGGATCCACCACCAGGGCCTTGCCGCTGGCCCCGACGTTGCCACCGGCTGCGGTGAACGGTAACGAGATCACGAAAAGACCTGCGCCCACGATGGTGGCGGCGACCAGCAACGGCCGCGCAATCAGCAGATCGCCGATCATCGCGTAGGCTGGCGGATTCTGGATCTGGTAGGTCGGGTCACCGCTGCTTGCGCTCATGCTCGAGTCGGCAGCGATGGCCGGCACGGCGTGCAGGCCGAAACTGACGATCAGCGCCAGCGACAGGGTTCGAAACAGCTTCATGGCACAATCCTTCTGCTCACGTGGGCGACTGCGATTTGCGATGCGGTAACTATATCAGTTGCTCGGGATTGTGCAGGACAGGGGCGAGCCGCTTCTTGAAGAACCGAAGGCTTGGCTATCCCTGCCCCTCTCGACACCGTCCGTGCAGCACCGTCATTTCTGGCAACGCGGGCAATACACGCTGGCACGCTGGCCCAGCTTGACCTCGCGCAAGGTGGTGCCGCAGACCTTGCACAGCTGCCCACCGCGACCATAGACGAACAACTCCTGCTGAAAGTAGCCCGGCTGGCCATCTCCGCCGATGAAATCACGCAACGTGGTGCCGCCGCGCTCGATCGCATAGGTCAGGATGCGCTTGATCTCGACCGCCAGGCGCAGGTAGCGGGCACGGGATATGCCTCCCGCCGCGCGGCGCGGATCGATACAGGCGGCGAACAGCGCTTCGGTCGCGTAGATATTGCCCACACCCACCACCACGGCGTTGTCCATGATGAACGGCTTGACCGCCATGCTGCGCCCACGCGACAGCTGGAACAGCCTTTCGCCGTCGAACAGCTCGGTCAACGGCTCGGGGCCCAGGCGCAGGAGCAGTTCGTGGTTGAGCGGATCCTGGCTCCAGAGCATGGCGCCGAAGCGCCGAGGATCGGTATAGCGCAAGGCCATGCCCGACTCCAGCTCGATATCGACGTGCTCGTGCTTGAGCGCCGGCAGGCCGGCTTCGACCAGGCGCAGATTGCCCGACATCCCCAAATGGCTGATCAAGGTACCCACTTCGGCGTTGATCAGCAGGTACTTGGCCCGCCGCTCGACCGCCACGATCCGCTGCCCGGACAGGCGCGCATCCAGGTCTTCGGGAATCGGCCAGCGCAAGCGTCGATCGCGCACGATGACGCGGCTCACACGCTGCCCTTCCAGGTGCGGGGCGATGCCCCGACGGGTGGTTTCTACTTCGGGTAATTCAGGCATGGGGCTCCTGACGGGAAACGCGGATCGATAGGCAAGCCTGCCCCAGGCTCCACGCCTCGGACAGCGCGGATTCTAACCGCTGCGGCCCCTAGCGCCCACCGTGCGCGGCGGGTCATTTGTCGAATCCTCCATTCGAGGCCGGGACCAAAGGGGTATACTCCCGCTCTTTTTTACCCGGAGCGACTTCATGTCCCTGCCCAGCCTTCGCCTTAAAGCCAACGCCGACCGCCGCCTGCGCGCCGGCCACCTGTGGGTCTACAGCAACGAGATCGACGTGGCCGCGACCCCGCTGAACGGTTTCCAGGCGGGCGACCAGGCCATTCTGGAAGCGGCCGGCGGCAAGCCTCTGGGCATCGTCGCACTGAGCCCGAACAACCTGATCTGCGCCCGCCTGCTGTCGCGCGACGTCAAGCTGAGCCTGGACAAGTCGTTGCTGGTGCATCGCCTCAACGTCTGCCTGTCGTTGCGCGAGCGGCTGTTCGACAAGCCGTTCTATCGCCTGGTGTACGGTGATTCCGACCTGCTGCCGGGCCTGGTCGTGGATCGCTTCGGCGACATTCTGGTGGTGCAGCTCGCTTCGGCCACCATGGAACGCTACAAGGCCGATGTCATGGCCGCGCTGATCCAGGTGATCAAGCCCAGCGGCATCCTGTTCAAGAACGATTCCGCCGCCCGCGATGCCGAAGGCCTGGAACGCTACGTGGAAAGCGCCTTTGGTGTGGTGCCGGAGTGGGTCGCACTGGAAGAGAACGGCGTGAAGTTCGAAGCCCCCGTGATGGAAGGCCAGAAGACCGGCTGGTTCTACGACCACCGCATGAACCGCGCGCGCCTGGCGCCGTACGTCAAGGGCAAGCGCGTGCTCGACCTGTTCAGCTACATCGGCGGTTGGGGCGTGCAGGCCGGCGCCTTCGGCGCCAGCGAAGTGTTCTGCGTCGACGCTTCGGGCTTCGCCCTCGATGGCGTCGAGCGCAATGCCGCGCTCAATGGCTTCGCCGAGAAAGTCACCTGCGTGGAAGGTGACGTGTTCGAGGCCTTGAAAGAACTCAAGGCCGCCGAAGAGCGCTTCGACGTGATCGTCGCCGACCCACCTGCGTTCATCAAGCGCAAGAAGGACTTGAAGAACGGCGAAGGCGCCTACCGCCGCCTCAACGAGCAAGCCATGCGCCTGCTCAGCAAGGACGGCATCCTGGTCAGCGCTTCGTGCTCCATGCACCTGCCCGAGGACGACCTGCAGAACATCCTGCTGACCAGCGCCCGCCACCTGGACCGCAACATCCAACTGCTGGAACGCGGCGGCCAGGGCCCGGACCATCCGGTGCATCCAGCGATTCCGGAAACGCGGTACATCAAGAGCATTACATGCCGGTTGTTGCCCAACAGCTGATGCAACGGCGCTTTTGACGCGGCTCGCGCCGCTGCTACAGGGGCTTTGTAGCAGCGGCGCGAGCCGCGTCAGGCATCACTGGCGATTACTTGCCCTGCCCCACGTTCCATCCTTCCCCCATGGGTGTAGAATCGCCCTACTCTTCGCCAATCATCCCCCGGCGGGTTTATGAGCTCGGCCGAACGCGTGGCGATCCCGCAGCGTTACCGGCCTCATCCGCAAGCACGGCAACACACCGACCGAGCGTGCCGCGGACCAGGAAAAGCTCACTCCCTCACTGAAACCCGATTAGCCGCCCGGAGTCGTTCCATGCCTGACTATCGCTCGAAAACATCCACCCACGGCCGCAACATGGCCGGTGCCCGCGCGCTCTGGCGTGCCACTGGCATGAAGGATGACGATTTCAAGAAGCCGATCATCGCCATCGCCAACTCGTTCACCCAGTTCGTGCCGGGCCATGTGCACCTCAAGGACCTGGGTCAGCTGGTTGCACGCGAGATCGAGCGCGCGGGTGGCGTGGCCAAGGAATTCAACACGATTGCGGTGGACGACGGCATCGCCATGGGCCACGACGGGATGCTGTATTCCCTGCCCAGCCGCGAGATCATCGCCGACTCGGTCGAGTACATGGTCAACGCCCACTGCGCCGACGCCATCGTGTGCATCTCCAACTGCGACAAGATCACCCCGGGCATGCTGATGGCTGCCTTGCGCCTGAACGTGCCGGTGATCTTCGTTTCCGGCGGGCCGATGGAAGCGGGCAAGACCAAGCTGGCCAGCCACGGCCTGGACCTGGTCGACGCCATGGTCATCGCTGCCGACCCCGCCGCCTCGGATGAAAAAGTCGCCGAATACGAGCGCAGCGCCTGCCCGACCTGTGGTTCGTGCTCCGGCATGTTCACCGCCAACTCGATGAACTGCCTGGTGGAAGCGCTGGGCCTGGCTTTGCCAGGCAATGGCTCGACTCTGGCAACCCACAGCGACCGCGAGCAGCTGTTCTTGCAGGCGGGCCGCACCATCGTCGAGCTGTGCAAGCGCTACTATGGTGAGAACGACGAATCGGTCCTGCCGCGCAACATCGCCAACTTCAAGGCGTTCGAAAACGCCATGATGCTGGACATCGCCATGGGCGGCTCGACCAACACCATCCTGCACTTGCTGGCCGCAGCCCAGGAAGCCGAGATCGACTTCGACCTGCGCGACATCGATCGTCTGTCGCGCAGCGTGCCGCAGCTGTGCAAGGTGGCGCCGAACATCCAGAAATACCACATGGAAGACGTGCACCGTGCCGGTGGCATCTTCAGCATCCTCGGTTCGCTGGCCCGTGGCGGCCTGCTGCACACCGACCTGCCGACCGTGCACAGCCGCAGCATGGCCGAAGCCATCGCCAAGTGGGACATCACCCAGACCACCGACGAAGCGGTGCATCACTTCTTCAAGGCGGGCCCGGCGGGCATTCCGACACAAACCGCATTCAGCCAGTCGACACGCTGGGACACGCTGGACGACGACCGCGAGAACGGCTGCATCCGCAGCTTCGAACATGCCTACTCCCAGGAGGGCGGCCTGGCCGTGCTCTACGGCAACATCGCGCTGGACGGTTGCGTGGTGAAAACCGCCGGTGTGGATGAGTCGATCCATGTGTTCGAAGGCAATGCCAAGATCTTCGAAAGCCAGGACAGCGCGGTGCGCGGCATCCTTGCCGACGAAGTGAAGGCCGGTGATATCGTGATCATTCGCTACGAGGGCCCCAAAGGTGGTCCGGGCATGCAGGAGATGCTGTATCCCACCTCCTACCTCAAATCCAAGGGCCTGGGCAAAGCCTGCGCATTGCTGACCGACGGCCGTTTCTCGGGCGGCACCTCGGGCCTGTCCATCGGTCACGCTTCGCCTGAGGCAGCCGCCGGTGGGGCCATCGGTCTGGTGCAGGACGGCGACAAGGTGCTGATCGACATCCCCAATCGCTCGATCAACCTGCTGGTGGACGATGCCGAGTTGGCAGCCCGTCGTGCCGAGCAGGACAAGAAGGGCTGGAAGCCGGTCGAGGTGCGTCCACGCAAGGTGACCACCGCGCTCAAGGCCTACGCCCTACTGGCCACCAGCGCCGACAAAGGTGCCGTGCGCAACAAGGCGATGCTCGACGGGCTGTAAGCACACGTCGTTTCCTGGCTATGGGTGGGTCTTCACAGCGCTAGTGTGAAGATCCACTCCAGGCCTTGGAAAGGTGCCTGACGCTTATTCCAAAAAAACCTAAGCATCTTCCATTCCGGTATTAATCGGCTTTCGATTCAAGGTGTTAGCATCCGCGATTGACCAGCGCCCGCAGAGGTGCGGTCCTTCATTTTCCGGAGCTGACATGAACCTGCCCCTGTTGTTGAATCTGCTGATCTTCGCAGCGCTGCTGCTGGGTTTGGCACAAACCCGTCGCACCGATTGGAGCCTGGCCAAGAAGGTCCTGCTGGGCCTGGGTCTGGGCGTGCTGTTCGGTATCGGCCTGCACACCGTCTACGGCGCCGGGCACCCCGTTCTCAAGAGCACCATCGGCTGGCTGGAACTGGTTGGCAACGGCTATGTGCAGTTGCTGCAGATGATCGTCATGCCGCTGATCTTCGCGTCCATCCTCAGCGCCGTGGCGCGTCTGCACAACGCATCCTCGCTGGGCAAGATCAGCTTCCTGACCATCGGCACGCTGCTGTTCACCACCGCCATCGCCGCGCTGATCGGCATCGGCCTGACCAACCTGTTCGGCCTGACCGCCGAAGGCCTGGTGGCCGGGACTCAGGAAGCTGCGCGCCTGGCCACGATCCAGAGCGATTACGCGGGCAAGGTCGCCGACCTCAACGTGCCGCAACTGTTGCTGTCGTTCATTCCGCAGAACCCCTTCGCCGACCTGGCGCGCGCCAAGCCCACCTCGATCATCAGCGTGGTGATCTTCGCTGCGTTCCTCGGGATGGCGGCACTGCAACTGCTCAAGGACGATACGGACAAGGGCACAAAAGTGCTCGCCGCCATCGACGTGCTGCAAGCCTGGGTGATGCGCCTGGTGCGCCTGGTGATGAAGCTGACGCCCTACGGCGTGTTGGCGCTGATGGCCAAGGTGGTCGCCAGTTCCAACGTGCAGGACATCGTCAAGCTGGGCAGTTTCGTGGTGGTGTCGTACATCGGCCTGGCGCTGATGTTCGCGGTGCACGGGCTGCTGCTGAGCCTGGCCAGGGTCAACCCGCTGCGGTTTTTCCGCAAGGTGTGGCCGGTGCTGACCTTCGCCTTCACCAGCCGCTCCAGTGCGGCAACCATTCCACTGAGCATCGAAGCGCAGACCCGGCGTCTGGGCGTGCCTCAAGCGATTGCCAGCTTCGCGGCATCGTTCGGCGCGACGATCGGCCAGAACGGTTGCGCCGGTCTTTATCCAGCCATGCTGGCGGTGATGGTCGCGCCCACGGTTGGGATCAATCCACTGGATCCGCTGTGGATCGCCACGTTGGTGGGCATCGTCACCCTGAGTTCGGCCGGTGTGGCCGGGGTCGGCGGCGGCGCGACGTTCGCAGCGTTGATCGTGCTGCCGGCCATGGGCTTGCCGGTCACCCTGGTGGCGCTGTTGATTTCCGTCGAACCATTGATCGATATGGGCCGCACCGCCCTGAACGTGAGCGGTTCGATGGCGGCGGGCACCATCACCAGCCAGGTGATGGGTCAGACCGACAAGGCGCTGCTGGCGGCCGATGAGCACAAGGAGCTGGCCTCGGCCTAACCAGTGTTGCCTGTTCGCGGGTGCCTTCTGGTAAAGGCAGCGCGAACAGGCAACCCGATCACCTGCGTTCCCACACCTCGAACGCATAGGCCGGTTTTTCATCGACCGCTTCGTTCGCCACGCTCGACACCTTTTGCCACTGGTTCTCGTCGAACTCGGGAAACCAGGCGTCCCCTTCCGGCTGCAAGGCGACTCGCGTCAAGTACAGACGGTCCGCCTGAGAAAGGCCCAGCTCGTACAGCTGAGCACCACCGATGAGCATTACCTCGTCCGCGCCCTGTTCGTGAGCCCAGGCTTCGGCCCGCTCGATGGCCGCGTCCAGCGAAGCGAACACTTCCGCACCCGGCAGTTGCAGGCCCGGCTGGCGGCTGACCACCAGGTTCAGGCGGCCGGGCAGTGGTCGGCCCAGCGAATCCCAGGTCTTGCGACCCATGATGATCGGCTTGCCCAGGGTGGTGGCCTTGAAATACTTGAAATCGCCCGGCAGGTGCCAGGGCATGCTGTTGTCGATGCCGATCACGCGGTTCTCGGCGAGTGCCGCGATCAGGCTTAAAGGGAGAGATGTCTTCATGGCCGGCAGAATAGCAGAGCCTCCTTGGGTTATGCTCATGGCGAATCCGCCGCCTGGAAAAACGCGTGAGCGCACCCACTCCCTTGCACACACTCTGGCTCAGTGAAGCTATCCGCCTGCGCGAAGAACAGGCAGGCCCCCTGGAAGACCTGGAAGCCAACCGCCGAGCGCGGCAACAGGGGGGCGACCTGGCCGCACGCATCGAACATCGCGCCCTGATACTGGCCGACCGCGATGGCCAGCGCCAGGCCCTGCGCCACTGGCTGCAGGGCGCACGGCTGGCGATGCTGCTGCTGGCTGTGCTGGCCGTGTTCAGTGGGGCAGGATTGGCGTTCGCGGCGCTGGGCAATGGCCAGCAGCCGGTCAATGTGTTCTGGGCGCTGGGCAGCCTGCTGGGGCTCAATCTCATTCTGCTGCTGAGCTGGTTGCTGGGGCTGGTTGCCGCCGGTGGCCACGGCGCGGTGTTGGGGCGGCTGTGGTTGTGGCTCAGCGAGAAACTGGCGCGCGATGCGCAGGCCGTGCACCTGGCGCCGGCGCTGGTACTGCTGCTGCAACGTCGTCGGCTCAACCGCTGGGCACTGGGCACGCTGGTGCATGGCTTGTGGCTGCTGGCCCTGCTCAGTGCGCTGGCCGTGCTGCTGTTGCTGCTGGCCACCCGTCGCTACGGCTTCGTCTGGGAGACCACTATTCTTGGCGCGGACACCTTCATCAGCCTGACCCAGACCCTGGGCGCCGTGCCCGCGCTGCTGGGTTTCAGCGTGCCGGACATCGACATGATCCGCGCCAGTGGCGATCAGGCGACCAACGTCGAAGGGGCACGCCAGGCCTGGGCCGGCTGGCTGGTCGGCGTGCTGCTGGTCTACGGAATCGGCCCGCGCCTGCTGCTGGCCGCCTTCTGCCAGTGGCGCTGGCGCCAAGGCCGGGCACGCCTGACGCTGGATACCACTCTGCCGGGCTACAGCCAGTTGCGTGAACGGCTGATGCCCAGCAGTGAGCGCCTTGGTGTGCGCGATGAAGCGCCTGACGTCCTGCCCCAGGTTACGACGGCGCCAGCCAGCGAGCCGAGCGATGGCGCGTTGCTGGTAGGTCTGGAACTCGACGGCCAGCACCCATGGCCGCCCACCCTGGCCACCGGCATTCAGGACGCTGGCGTGCTCGACAGCCGCGAGTCGCGCCAGCGGCTGCTGGAACAGATGACCCGCCTCCCGCCCGCGCGGCTGGTGATCGCTTGCGATCCGCGGCGCTCGCCCGACCGCGGCAGCCTCGGCCTGATCGCCGAGCTAGCCCGCTGCGCCACGGTCACCCGCGTGTGGCTGTTGCCGGCACCGCCCGGCCAGGTGCTCGACCCGCAACGGCTCGGCGATTGGCGGACCGGTCTGGATGCACTGGGCCTGGCCATTGATGAATCGACCCCACTGCACTGGCTGGAGACCGGCCATGAGTAAGCCCCTGACCCTGGCCGTAGTCGGCCATACCAATGTCGGCAAGACCTCCCTGCTGCGCACGCTGACCCGCGACGTAGGCTTCGGCGAGGTGTCGCACCGGCCCAGCACCACGCGTCATGTGGAAGGCGCACGCCTTTCGGTCGATGGCGACGCCCTGCTGGAACTCTACGACACCCCTGGCCTGGAAGATGCCATCGCCTTGCTGGATTTCCTCGATCGCCTGGACCGCCCCGGCGAGCGGCTCGACGGTCCGGCGCGGGTCGAGCGGTTCCTGCAGGGCACCGAGGCGCGCCAACGTTTCGAGCAGGAGGCCAAGGTGCTGCGCCAGCTATTGGCTAGCGATGCCGGCCTGTATGTGATCGACGCACGCGAGCCGGTGCTGGCCAAGTACCGCGACGAACTGGAAGTGCTGGCCAACTGCGGGAAACCGTTGCTGCCGGTGCTCAACTTCGTCAGCAGCAGCCAGCAACGCGAGGGGGATTGGCGCGAGGCACTGGCTCGCCTCGGTCTGCACGCCTTGGTTCGCTTCGACAGTGTGGCACCGCCCGAGGATGGCGAGCGGCGGCTGTATGAAAGCCTGGCATTGCTGCTGGAACATTCGCGCCCGGCTTTGCAGCGGCTGATCGATGATCAACAGGCGCAACGACTGGCGCGTCAGGGGAGTGCACGGCGCTTGATCGCCGAACTGTTGATCGACTGTGCAGCCTGTCGCCGCAGCGTGACCAGCGAAGCGTCCGCAGGCGCCATCGAAGAACTTCGCCAGGCGGTACGCAAGCGCGAGCAGCGCTGCGTGGAAGCCTTGCTCAAGCTGTATGCCTTTCGCAGCCAGGATGCGTCGGCCGGAGACTTGCCACTTTCGGATGGGCGCTGGGGCGACGATCTGTTCAATCCCGATACGCTCAAGCAGTTGGGCGTGAAGGTCGGCGGCGGCATTGCGGCCGGCGCTGCGGCGGGCGCTGGCGTCGATCTGCTGGTGGGCGGCTTGACCCTGGGCATGGCAGCCATCGCTGGCGCCATTGCCGGCGGCGCCCTGCAGACCGCCCGTGGCTATGGCGCGCGCCTGCTGGGCAAATTCAAGGGCGAGCGCGAACTGACCGTGGACGACAACGTGCTGCGGCTGCTGGCCTTGCGTCAGCAGCAACTGGTGAAAGCGCTCGATGCCCGTGGCCATGCTGCCTTGGGCACCATCGAGGTGGCGGCGCCACAGGAGCAGACCTGGCGCGAAGGCAAACTGCCCGAAGCCCTGAACAAGGCCCGAGCCTACCCGCAATGGTCCTCGCTCAACGGCCACAAGCACCTGACCCAGCGCGAGCGTGAAGAACAGATCGAGGTACTTGCCCGACAGCTCTGACAACCCCGTAGGAGCGGTCCGTGGCCGCGAAAGCAACAGCGCGATGTTCAGATGCATCGCGGTGAGCCTTTCGCGGCCGATGACCGCTCCTACGGATTCGATGCCGCAGGAGCAGCATGGTAGGCGGTTACTTGCGCAGCAACCGCAGCCCGTTGAACACCACCAGCAGGCTCACACCCATGTCGGCAAACACCGCCATCCACAGCGTCGCCATGCCGGCCACGGTCATCAGGAGGAATACGGCCTTGATCGCCAGGGCCAGCACGATGTTCTGCAACAGCACCGAACGGGTCTGCCTCGACAGCCGAATGAACGCCGGTATCTTGCGCAGATCATCGTCCATCAAGGCGACATCGGCCGTTTCAATCGCGGTATCGGTACCTGCGGCCGCCATGGCGAAACCGATTTCCGCCCGCGCCAGCGCTGGCGCGTCATTGATCCCGTCGCCAACCATGCCGACCCGGTGACCCTGAGCGTACAACTGCTCCACAGCTTTGAGCTTGTCAGCAGGCAACAGGTCGCCAATCGCCTGATCGATCCCCACTTGAGCTGCGATCGCCTTGGCGGTATGCGGGTTGTCTCCGGTCAGCATCACGGTCTTTATGCCCAACGCATGCAGCTGGGCAATGGCTTCGCGGCTCGTCTGCTTCACCGTATCGGCCACCGCGAACAGCGCCACCGGCCCCTGCGGGCCCAGCAACACCACGACCGATTTACCTTCGCGCTCCAGCTGATCGAGTTGCGCTTCCAACGCCGGGGAGCACTGACCCAGCTCTTCCACCAGGCGATGGTTGCCCAGGTGATAGGTCTGCCCTTCCACCTGACCCTTGATGCCTCGCCCAAGCAAGGCCTCGAAGTTGTCCAAGGTCAGGGCCGCCCCATTGGCGTCAGCAGCAATGGCTCGCGACACAGGATGGTCCGAACGTCCCGCCAACGCCTGGGCAATCGCCTGTGCCCGGCCTTCGAAGGCGGAATCGAGCAGCGTGTAGTCGGTCTGCACCGGCTTGCCATGGGTCAGCGTGCCGGTCTTGTCCAGCGCCAGATAGTCCAGCTTGTGACCACCTTCCAGGTACACGCCCCCCTTGACCAGGATGCCTTTGCGCGCAGCAGCGGCCAAGGCACTGACGATGGTGACGGGCGTGGAGATCACCAGCGCACACGGACAGGCAACCACCAGCAGCACCAGCGCGCGGTAGATCCAGTCGAACCACGCGCCCAACCCCACCAGCGGCGGCACCACCGCGATCAGCAGGGCCAAGGCAAACACCACGGGTGTGTAGACCCGCGAAAAGTTATCCACGAAGCGCTGGGTAGGCGCGCGCGCACCTTGGGCCTGCTCGACCGCGTGGATGATGCGCGCCAGTGTCGATTGGCCGGCGGCGGCCGTGACCCGGTATTCCAGCGAGCCGGCCTGATTGATGGTCCCGGCGAACACCTTGTCGCCCACACTCTTCTCGACCGGCAGGCTTTCACCGGTGATGGGCGCCTGATCGATGCTGGATTGACCGGAAATCACTTCACCATCCAGACCGATACGCTCCCCCGGACGCACGCGCACGATGGCCTCCAAGGCGACGGCCTTGACGTCCTGTTCCAGCCATTGGCCATCAGCCTGGCGCACGGTGGCCGTGTCCGGCGTGAGGCGCATCAGACCGCCAATGGCATTGCGGGCGCGATCCAGGGATTTGGCCTCGATCAATTCGGCTACGGTGAACAAGAACATCACCATCGCCGCTTCCGGCCATTGACCGATCAGCACCGCGCCGGTCACCGCAATGCTCATCAACGCATTGATGTTGAGGTTGCCGTTCTTGAGTGCGATCCAGCCTTTGCTGTAGGTGCCCAGACCACAACTGGCGATCGACACCAGGGCCAGCAATGCCACGACCCAGGTCGGCGCCGCCTGGGTGAAGTGGACCACTTCGGCCGCCACTGCCGTCACACCCGAAAGCGCCAGCGGCCACCAGGGTTTGCGCGGCGCCGGCAGGTCGTTGGTAGCAGGTTCGTCCCCGGTGATGGGTTCGGCGTGCATGCCCAACGATTTGATGGCGCTCTCGATCGCCTGGGTATCGGGCAGCGAATGGCGCACGCCGAGCACCCGATTGATCAGGTTGAAATCCAGCTGCTGCACGCCGGTCAGCTTGGCCAGCTTGTTCTGGATCAAGGTCTGCTCGGTCGGGCAGTCCATCGCCTCGATGCGGAACTGACTCAGCCGGGCATCCTGGCTGTCGCCGGGTGCCAGCTGGACGGTCGACGGTGCAGTCGACTTGCTCGAGCAGCAGTGGCTCGACGGTGCGGAGCTTGGCTGGTGCTCGTGCTCATGCTCGTGCTCGTGCTCGTGCTCGTGCTCGTGCTCGTGCTTATGATCGTGGGCATGGCCGGAAGTGGGGTGGCTCATTGGTCGCAATTCCCTGAAGTGCAGGTTGCCAAGTGAACACCCTGTAGCCACTATAGGGTCAAGCATCTTTCAGGGGTTTTGAGCATGAAAATCGGCGAACTGGCGAAAATCATCGACTGCCAAGTCGAAACCATCCGCTATTACGAACGCGAAAGCCTCTTGCCGCCCCCTGCCCGCAGCGACGGCAACTATCGCCTCTACACCCAGGCTCACGTGGAACGGCTGACGTTCATCCGCAACTGTCGCATCCTGGACATGACCCTCGACGAGATCCGCAACCTGTTGACCCTGCGCGACAGCCCCCAGGACCAGTGCCAGAGCGTCAACGACCTGATCGATGAACACATCCATCACGTCAAGGCGCGGATAGACGGCCTGGTAGCCTTGCAGGAGCAGCTCGTTGCTCTGCGCCAGAAATGCCATGGCGGTACCGCCGAGGAGCACTGCGCGATTCTCCAGCGTTTGGAAGTCAGCGGCGCCGTCACCGTCCCCGATGCTGAGCACTCACATGTGGGCCGCAGTCACGGGCATTGAAAAAAATACGTCGCGGTTCAGCAGATACACCCTGGCATTCGAATCACCCAAGAAATATGAATAATATATGGCTCATTACATTTGACATGAACCATATCAGGCTCATACTCAGCCTATGTTAACCACACTTCTGCAACAGATCCGCAACCGCCGCCAACAACTGGGTCTTCAGATTCAGGACATGCCCCTGCGCACTGGCCTCACCCGCCAGCAATACGGAAAGATCGAAAAGGACGGCAACCCGCGCCTCGACACCCTGGACCTGATTGCCGAAGGTCTGGATGCAAGCATGGTCCTGGTGCCCAAGGACCAACTCAAACTGATCGAAAAGATCCTCGCAGGCGCGCCGGTGTATTTCGAGGATGATCGACCTGTGGATAACTATCCGGAAAATCCTTGGGATGATCTGCCATGAGTGTAGAAACCGTAGCGGCCTTGAAGCTGACGCTGCATTCGCAATTGGTCGGTTACGTTACCGGCCATTCGAATGGCAAGAATGTACTCACCTTGGCGCCGGATTACATCGCTGATCCACATCGACGCACGCTGACTTTGTCTCACCTCAATCCGGACGTATTCAGACGTCAACTGGCAGACAAGCACCCTTACGTCACCCATCACCGGCTTCACCCCGTGTTGAGCAATCTACTTCCGGAAGGCGCGCTGCGTAGCCTGGTTGCACAAGCCATGAAAGTGCATCCAGACAGCGAATTTCCCTTGTTGAGCTGGCTCGGTCTGGACTTGCCGGGTGCATTGGTCGCAACCCCGGTATCCGCCGACCATATCCCAGCCTATGCACTGGGCAACCACGGCAAGATCAATCCAGTATCCATCGACACACCCGACCATCGCTCGCACTTCTCGCTGGCCGGCGTACAGATGAAATTCTCCATGCACAACAGGGATGGCCGTTACATAACCGCCGATCCTGCGACGCCGGGAGACTGGATCATCAAGACGCCCTCCACCGTTCACCCATTCGTGCCGCTCAACGAATACACCTGCATGCAGCTGGCACAGTTGGCAGGCGTCGACATTCCTGAAATACGCCTGATCGGCATGGACATGATCGACAGCTTGCCCGCAATCAACCTGCCCGACGAGCAGTGGGCCTACGGCATTCGTCGTTATGATCGGCTTGCCGGAGGGCAGCGCGTTCATTCAGAAGACTTCGCCCAGGTGCTTTACGCTTACGCCCACGATAAATACCGCAGCGGCCGTTATGAACAGATCGCCAGATTGCTCTACACCCAGACCCACCATGGCCAACGGGATGTCACGCAAATGGCTGTGCGTTTGCTGGTCAATGTGCTCCTGGCCAACGGCGACGCGCATCTGAAGAACTGGAGCCTGATCTATCCGGACACTTTCAGCGCAGAACTGTCCCCGGCTTACGACATCGTCGCGACCAAGGTATTTATTCCCGGCGAGAGCCAGTTTGCGTTGAACATGGCCGATACCAAAGCCTGGTATGACGTCTCGCTCGAACACTTCAAACGATGGGCCGAGACCTCTGGAATACCTTGGCGACCCGTGCTCGTTCATCTACGAGAAACACTGGACGCAGCACGAACGCTGTGGCCTGAGGCCCTAGCGGCCAGCGTCATGAAGCCAAACCAGCAAGCGATCCTGCGCCAACATTGGCAACAGCTGCATGCGGACTTTCGGATCTCTTAACTGAATCAGCGAGCAAGGTTTTGAAACAATCCTGGTTTCGCTATTGCAAAGCCTGCCTATAGGTTCGTTGCACATGTCCAACAAAAAGAACCTGTCATGAATCGCACCGCAACCCCCTTTCAAATATCAGATCTGCGCACTGAACCTGGTTTTCTTGCCATCGTGGGCGAGCGGCTGTGGCAAGCCTGGTGGAAGGAAGACGGCCACACCTTGGAAGATGTGCTGACGCTTCTGGAAGACAGCCTGCGTTCCAAGCCCATTCCCACCACTTTGGTCGCTCATGCAGGTGAGCGGTTCATGGGCACGGTATCGCTGATCGTTTCGGACATGGATGAACGAGTGCAGTATTCGCCCTGGCTGGCGGCGCTGTGGGTGGAGGCCGAGAGCCGCAATGAGGGCGTCGGGGCGGCATTACTCACAGCCGGAATGCAGAAAGCGAAAGCGGAGGGTGTCGAGCGGGTCTATCTATGTGCTGTCGAGGAAAAGTCGGCGTACTACCGTCGGCTTGGCTGGGAGCAGATCGAGACTGACGTTGGGGGGATGAATATCTTCACAAGGGCATCAACGTAGTTGAACGGAAACGCCTGCGCGCGATGCATCGGGTAAGCCGCAGTGCGTTTAGCAGGCACAGGGCTCCCAAAACAGACGACACGACCCGATCCAGTCACATTGCTAAACGAAAGCAGCAAACGTGGCAGCACCCAGACGAATCCTACACGATAATGGGAATCATTCTATTTTATCTGAGGCTGGTAATCTTTACATTAGCGCTCTTCATTTTTTGGTATGCAGAGCGTATCGAGTGCCAGCGAGAAGTTTAAGTGCGCAGCAGCAGATCCTTTCGAAGTGGATAGAAGCTCTCGAAACGGAGACCTTCAAGCAGCGAGAAGTCACGCTTGACGACCTTATAATTGCAAAATCGCAAGCTTTAAAAGGCAGTTGCCAAAGACTGATACAGGCATTGTTCCGTGAGCGTATTCTTCAAATATCTTCCTGTCAGGTATCGCCATCTGGCATGGCCTGCCTAACAGTAAATAATGATAGGAGCATCCACTTCGATTCACTAAAGGCTGGCCCAATGGACAGCTGGTCGCTCTCGGGCGTAGTCACCGTCAGCGAAAAGAATACTGCCACGCGGGTAATCGAGTTACCTTCTGAGCTCTTGGCCGCGCTCTCTCCGCTGCTCAGGATGGATCAAACACATTCAGCAATCTCGGGCCTGCAAGCAGAGCTGGATGATAGTTTTGCAAACGATATCTTGTCTCTGGCGTTCCGACGCCGCTGGGCAATACAGCTTCGCGCGGCGGCGACAGACAATGGGTATAGCAATACATTGGATTCGTTACGTGCAGAAAAATCTACGAATCCAACGGCTCTTTTGGAGCAATGGGGTACATCAGGGCATCCGTGGCATCCAAACTACAAAAGCAAACGCGGCCTTACGGTCAAGGAAGCTATCGCCTTTTCTCCCGAGTTTGAATCACGACTTCCAATAACCTTGGCTGCGCTGAATAGAGATTTTAGTCATGTAGAATCCATGGATGATCCGGAGCATCATACTTGCTGGTGGACACGTCACTTCCCAACCGAGACCCGGGAATGGAAGACGGCATTGACGAAGCTTGGTGTCGAGGCTTGTGACTACATTCCTCTGCCTGTACACCCTTGGCAGGCGAGAACGGAACTCCCAACACTTCTAGCCAACGAAATAGCCACTCGTGTTTTCGTCCTGACCGATGTGGTTGCGTTCACAGCCCATCCCTCAATGTCTTTCCGAACAGTAACTCCAAACGGCAGCAGAACGCTGCCGATGATTAAGTTACCAGTCGCCGTAAGGATGACGAGCGCCGTTCGTACAGTTCCGCTAGATCGGTGAGAATGGGACCGCGCTTGAGCCGCCTGCTACAGCAAATGTGTACACTCGAACCGTTGCTGAATGACTACCTGACTATCGTACCTGAGCGAGTCGGTGTCCAGCTCCGTTCGAAACCGATGTGCGAAGAAGTAGCCAAACACGTAGGGGCGCTCTTTCGGGATAATCCCGCGAGCTTGGTAAAGCCAGGCGAACTGGCTATCCCGGTAGGAAGTCTTTTTGCCAGGGACGATAACGAAAATCCTTTACTCGAACAGTGGATCAGCCTTCTATATGGAAGCGCCACGCCAGACAATGTCCTCGATTTTTATACAGCCTACTTGTCAACGGCGCTAACTGGCCTGCTCGGTTTTTATTTAATCTATGGCGTGGCCTTTGAAGCACATCAGCAAAATACTTTCGTGGTCATGGACGAAGACCAACGTCCGAGTAAGTTGCTGATAAGAGATTTTGGGGATCTGCGGATAGATCACGACACCTTTATTAATCACAACCTTCCATTGGCGCTGCATGATCCTAAATCGACTATATACCAAGACCGGACGTTTGTTCGTGACAAACTTCTCCACGCCACCTTCATGTGTCAGTTAGGAGAGCTGGCACTTCTTTGCGCGTCACATTGGGATATTCCGCACGAAAAACTTTGGAATCTTTTTGCACAACAAGTTGACGCTGCCTTTCAAAAGTTGAAGCCTAAGGTATCGCCTCAACGCTGGAAGACGGAACGACTGGAAATTCTGTTTGGAAAGTGGCCGGCAAAAGCCCTTTTGAAAATGTGGCTGGCGGGCGGCTCTGCGGATCTGGTTGAGCGCATGGACAATCCGCTAAGCGCTTACATCGATGTTCACTGATCGAGGCGCCCTTTCTTCCCTGATCGTGATCCAAGCGCTTTCAATGGCTGCCATGGAAATAACGGGACCGTTCTGGCCTTTGCACATTCAGGCGCTGCTGGGACCGACAGGGCAGCAACATTTAGCACTGCTTGCCATGACGGCGTATGCGGGTCCGATGCTGGCCGCTATGGCATTTGCTCCAGTATGGGGCCGATTAGGTGACAAGCTAGGCCTCAGAGCTATGGTCATCCGCGCACTCGTCGCACTGGGGATGTTCCAGGTACTGATGGTATTCACATCGGACCCAATCGTGGTAGTGACATTTCGGTGTCTGCAAGGTGGTCTTGCAGGCTTCCTTGTCGCGGCGCAGGCTTACTCGCTACTGTGCTGCGGTGCTGAAAAGGCCAGAACCTTAGCAATGTTGCAGTCAGCTACGGCAATTGGTGCTTTGCTCGGCCCTGTGTTGGGCGGCTGGGTTCTTGATATCTACGGATTTCAATTTATATGTGCCATCGCTTCGGCCATTTGCATTGTGTGCGCAGGATGTTGCCTGCTCTTGCCCGACCATCGCCCTCAGATACTTATCAAACAAAAACCTGGCTCATATGAAAAAACCGACAGGCTATGGATAAGCGGGTTACTCATTACGACAGCCCTCCTGCAAATCGCGAAAGTTTTCCCGCAGCCGTTCTATTCACTTTATATCGCTGAAGTGCTAGGTGGGCCGGGCTGGCTGATAGGCATCAGTTATGCAGCAAGTGCGATGACGCTTGCGATCTCTGCGCCACTGTGGGGGCGTCTATTTAATAAGCGGCCTGTATCACAAACCCTTGGTGCTATCGAGTGCGTGGCTTGGGCCAGTGCAATCACAATGGGATTGGCAGCAATAGCATCCAACTGGACAGCTTTTATCTTTGCTCGGCTGGCTTGGGGGGTATGGCAAGGGGCGTTGCTTCCAGTGATGTATATCCTCATCGCACAAACAACCGAACCAGCCCATCACGGCTTCTTGTTTTCTCTGGGTAACAGTGCTGCCAAAGGGGGCGCGTTACTGGGAATTACCGTGGGTAGCGCAGCCTTGGCCTTGATCGAACTCTCTTATTTATTCTGGATTGTCGTAGTCGCTTATGTGGTTGCGGCCTTGGCCATCAGGCTGATACGCAAAAGGATACGCGTGCCCGTTACCCAAGCTGGGTGATTATCCAATAAAAGGAATTTGTATGCCTACAATGATTCGATTTACGTGGATGGTTCCTATCCTCGTACTCCTTAACACACAGTCTCAAGCTGAAAGCACTCAACCCGACAACGCGTTGGACTTGGAAGCCAGTGTCATCTCTGCCACTCGTACACAGACCAGCATTGCCTCGATACCAGGGTCGGTGCAGATCATCGAGCAAAAGCAAATAAGCCAGCAGACCGGCGCTGGTCGCCGTCTTTCGGATGTACTTGGGCAGCTCATACCAGGCATTTCTCCGACAACGGGAGGAATGAGCAACTTGAGCCAGTCTCTGCGCGGACGAAACGTGCTAGTCCTGATCGACGGTGTTTCGCAGAATGCTACACGCAATACTTACCGCCAGCTCAACAGCATTTCCCCCAGCAGCATCGAACGTATCGAAATTATCTCGGGCGCGACCAGTGTCTATGGCGCAGGTGCTTCAGGAGGCATTATCAACGTCATCACCAAACGTCACAAAGGCGATGAGCTCGCACTTCATAGCAAAATTGGTCTTACCTCGCCAGACGATCTGGATTCCAAGGGGTTCACTTACGAAGCTTTTCAAAGCGTAAGCGGTCGCGAGGGGCCGTTCGATTGGTATGGATCGGCTAATCTCACGCAGCGCAATGATCAGTATGACGGCAGGGGGAAACGCATTCCTCAAGACACGTCGCAAGGTAGCAACATGGATACCGACACTTATGATCTGCAGACCCGGCTGGGCCTGGCGCTCAACGAGAACCAGACGCTCTCTTTATCGCTGCAGAACTACAAAGATAGTCAGAACACCGCCTACACCAAAGATCCACTGGACACCGCACAGGCTGTGGCCGTCAAAGGCTTGATCCTTAGGGACCAACCCTATACACGCAACAAAGCTGTGAATTTCAATTACAGCGACGCTGAATTCTACGGACAGCGCCTACAGGTCGAGACGTATTGGAGGCAGGCCGATGCACTATTTTTTCCGGCTCGCAAACGCGGTTATGCCGGAATAGCCAATACCCGCAGCGTGCAGGATGTCCACGGCGTTCGCCTTGCAATCGAAACAGAACTCCCTCCGTACGGAAATGGCTACGGTAATCTGGTTTGGGGGGCCGACTACAGCAGTGAGCTGTCTCGACAAGCTGCCGAGCAATATCGGATAGAAGGAATAAAATACGATAAAACGGGTATTATCTATGAGCTGGGGCCGGACCTGAAAACTCAAACGCATGGACTTTTTGCGCAGACCGCCTGGTATTTGGGCGACTGGACTCTCAGGAGCGGCATCCGTCAGGAGTGGATCAACAGTCAGGTCGCCGACAGCATCGCTTATGGTGAAATTGTCCAGACCGGCAATCGCGCCGTACTGCCGGGTGATACGCTCAGGTACAGCGCAACACTTTATAATCTAAGTGCCGTCTACCAAATAGACGATCAGCAGAATGTTTTCGCCAACTTCAGCCAAGGCTTCTCATTACCTGATGTCCAGCGCTTTCTGCGCGAGGTGACCAGCGACTTTGACATCCAAACCCTCAATGCCCAGGCGATAAAAGTCGACAGTTACGAGTTGGGATGGCGTGGCAGTTGGAACAAATGGCATACAAGTATCAGCGTATACGAAAATCGCTCCAACGTTACTCAATTCTATGACGCTAAAGCACGGGTCCTGCGGCTGATCGATCAACAGGAGCGCGTTCGCGGCATTGAAGCCAGCATCGACTACGCTTGGAGCGCATTTTTGAATACCGGCGGGACTTATGCGTGGACCAAAGGCGAGACTCGGCAGCAGCGTGTATGGCTCGATCTGCCAGCAACCCGAGTGGCGCCTGCCAAGACGACCGCCTATGTCCAATACGAGACACCTACGTACGACCTACGCCTTCAAGCCATGCACCTGGCCGGTTACGGCGCAGCAGCCAGCGACAACAATGGTCGCGGAACCACGAGTTACACGACAGTAGATATCATAGGAGGTATGAGTTTACCCGTGGGCCGCTTGGAAGCTGGGGTTTACAACGTAGCGAATGCCACCTACCAAACACTGTTCACTCAAGCCAATGCCAGTGCGCCTTCTGCGAACGCACAAGGCAGAACACTGAGCATGAGTTATTCGACGGATTGGTAAGGCTCTGGCTACCGGTCTGACGCGCATACAGCGATCTGTACAATCACACCGCCATCGGTGCAGTCAGTGGTGCGTGGTGTTCGTACCCTTCCAAGGTAAAGTCGCTGGGTTCGATCAGCTCCAGCCACTCCGGTTGGTACACACCAGTCTTGGCGAACTCGGGCACGCGATCGGAAATCACCAGCTTGGGAGCAGGTAACGGCTCGCGTTTCATTTGCTCGTTGAGCATGTCCAGATGGTTCTCGTACACATGGGCGTCGCCGATGAAGTAGGTGAACCAGCGCGGCGTGTAGCCCGTCAGGCGCCCGACCAGCGACAGCAGCGCGGCGCCTTCGGTGAGGTTGAACGGCGTACCCAGGCCCAGATCGTTGGAGCGGATGTACAGCGTCAACGAGATCTCGCGGGTTTCCGGGTTGGGGTGAAACTGGTACAACAGATGGCACGGCGGCAGCGCCATTTCATCGAGCTGGGCGCAGTTCCAGCCGTGGAACAGGATTCGACGGCTGCCTGGGTCCTTGATGATGGTGTCGAGGCACTGGCGAATCTGGTCGATGGCCTTGTACAGCACCACGAAGCTCTCGCCGCTTTCCTCGGCCTGGGCAATCTGCTGATAGCCTTGGCTGGTGGCCAGTTCGATCGCCGCCGGGTTGCTCAGGGCGATGCGTTTGTAGGCTGGCCACTGGCGCCACTGCACGCCATAGATCTCGCCCAGGTCGTCTTCACCCTGGCGGAAGGGGTTGGCCAGCCATTGGGCGTTCTCGTTGGCGTTCTGGTCCCAGACCTTGCAGCCCAAGGCGCGGAATTCGGCGGCATTGTTGACGCCGCGCAGGAACCCGACCATTTCGCCAATGGCCGACTTGAAGGCCAGGCGCCGGGTGGTGATCGCCGGAAAGCCTTCCTGCAGGTCGAACCGCAACATGGCACCCGGGAAACTGATGGTGCGCACGCCGGTGCGGTTGCTTTGCAAGGTGCCGTTCTTGATGACGTGGGCGACCAGTTCCAGATATTGCTTCATGACGTACCTGCATCGTTCAGGGCGCAATCGTGGTCGCGCCCAGGCAAAAAAGAATCAAACAGCCGGACGCGGAGCTGCCGGCGCGCGGTGGTAGGCCAGCCAGATCAACCCCAGGCCGCCCAGGATCATCGGCAGACACAGCACCTGCCCCATCGTCAGCCAGCCCCACGCCAGGTAGCCCAACTGCGCATCGGGCACGCGGACGAACTCGACGATGAAGCGGAAGATGCCGTAGAACAGGGCGAACATGCCCGATACGGCCATGGTCGGCCGCGGCTTGCGCGAGAACAGCCAGAGGATGACGAACAGCGCGACGCCTTCCAACGCAAACTGGTAGAGCTGCGAAGGGTGACGGGGCAACTGCGCCGGATCGCTGAAAGGCGGGAAGATCATGGCCCAGGGCACGTCGGTGGGTTTGCCCCACAGCTCGGCGTTGATGAAGTTGCCGATGCGCCCGGCGCCCAGACCGATCGGCACCAGCGGAGCGATGAAGTCCATCAGCTGGAAGAACGACTTGTTGTTCTTCTTGCCGAACCACCACGTGGCCAGCATCACGCCCAGCAGCCCGCCGTGGAACGACATGCCGCCCTTCCACACCTCGAATATCAAGGTGGGGTTGGCGATGTATTGCTCCAAGTCGTAGAACAGCACGTAGCCGAGGCGGCCGCCGAGGATCACCCCCATTGCGCACCAGAACACCAGGTCCGAGAGTTTTTCCTTGGTCCAGGTCGGGTCGAACCCGTTGAGCCGGCGCGAGGCCAGCAACCAGGCGCCACCAATGCCCACCAGGTACATCAAGCCGTACCAGTGGATTTTCAGCGGTCCGATGGCCAGTGCCACCGGGTCGATCTGCGGGTAAGGCAGCATTGCAATTCCTCAGCTAAGCAAAAAACTCATGCCGACGCCGAAGGGCAGCGCGGCGAACAGGTGTTTGAGCACCTTGAACGATAATCTGTGCGCCCGGCGCGCAGCGTATCTGGCGAAACCAGACGGTGATGGCGATGCATGCCAAGGCGGGCGCATGGGCGAATTCGGAACTATACGCTGGGCCAGAGCACCGTGCAGGCACCGGGCGGTAGGTACATCGCAATTTCATGATTGCGCCCGCAAACCGTTCGGCATGGTACCGGAACCGGGGCCTGACGCTCCACCTTGCAGCGATGGATAGACCGACAGCGGATCGGTAGAGTGAAGCCAAACTGCAAGGATTTCCACGAATGTGCCTGATCGTTTTCACCTGGCAGCCCGGCCAAGCCCAACCCCTGGTACTGGCAGGCAACCGTGACGAATTCCACGCCCGACCCACGGCGCCGTTGTCCCAGTGGCGGGAGTCTTGCGGGGTGTACGCCGGTCGGGACCTGGAGGCAGGCGGTAGCTGGCTGGGGATCGGGCCGAACGGGCGTATCGCCGCGCTGACCAATATCCGTCGTCCCGGTCAGCCACCGGCGCGGCGCTCCCGTGGTGATCTGGTGGCGGGTTTTCTAACCGGTGAACTGTCGATCGAGGCTTATCTGCAGGCCGTCACGGATCGCCTGGACCAATACGCCGGATTCAATCTGCTGCTCGGTGATGGTCAGCGCCTGTGCTACCTGCACTCCGCTGCAGGCACGCCGCAGTACCTGCAGGCAGGCACCTACGGGCTGTCCAATGCCAGCCTCGACACCCCATGGCCCAAGCTGGTGAAAGCCCGTCACGGGCTGGAGGTCGCTGGTAGCCAGCCTGACGCATTACTGGCAATGCTGGCCGATGCCGACCAGGCACCGGAACATGCGCTACCCGATACGGGCGTGGGCCTGGCCACCGAGCGGCTGCTGTCGAGCGTGTTCATCACCGGCGCCAGTTACGGAACGCGGGCCAGCACGGTGGTTATCGTTGACGCCGAGGGTCATCGGGAAATGATCGAGCGCAGCTTCGGCCCGCTGGGCAGTGTGCTGGGTGAGGTTCATCTGCAGGGGGTCTAGCGAGCGCTAGACCGAGCGCCCGATGCGCTTGCCCTGGCGTTTGCCGATGTCGCGAGCCTGGCCATCGCGCTGCTTGCCGGTGCGCGCATCGCTGATCAGGCCGGGAATCAACGCGCCTTCAGGCAGATTTTTCCAGAAGCGGGTGGGCAAGTGGCCCTGCATGACCTTGGGGTTCAAGCGCGCCGGGTTGAAGATGTGGCTGTAATAGGTCAGCCACAGCTCGCCCTGGGGGTCATGGGCCTGCTGCGCCAGTTGCTGCCACTCCAATGGGCATCGCCGTTCGTGGATCAGCTGGGTGCCATCGTAATAGACACCGTCCTGAGGCGTCGCTATCAGCCAGCGACTGCGCCCCATGCGCCCGATGAAATGCTCGCTGGCCAAGGCCAGGATGTCGTGCGCTGGTTCGTGCCAAGCCACGTACTCAGGACCGGGTGGACCTTCGGTCGCGACCGGCATCTCGACGAAGCGCAGAAAGGCATGCAGATGATGGCTCTCGCGCCGAACGTGCTTGATACGCCGGTGCAGCTCACTGCCCAGGCGATCGCCGGCCAGCATGGCCGTGCGGTCGCCATGGCTGACGCGCCAGAGCACTTCGTACAACAGGCTCCAGCGTTGCTCGCCACGGTACTGCGCGGCGCCTTGCAGCAGCTCGATGAGGGCCACGGGAATGCGCGCCTGGAAAGGACCGATTTCCTCCGGATAATGCTCGTCCGTGGCAAACAGGTCCGCTACGGTGTTCCAGCCCACATGACTCGGATCGATCTGATGGCTGAGCAGCCAGCGCGCCTGCTGCCGCCAGGTGGCGAACAGGTCGTCGCAGTCCAGACATATCATCCCCAGAGCCCCAATTGCTGGGGCTGGGGGCGATCACGCAGTTGGTCGCGCAGCAGCAAAGTAGAGATTTCTGCCTGCTGTGGGTGGTAGTCGCTGGTGATGAAGAACGGCTTGGCCTTGGCCAGTACGCAACGCAGGCGGGTCAGGTCTTCATAGCGGATTCGCCGCTGCCGACGCAGCTCCACCAGGCGCTTGGTGGTACGCAGGCCAATGCCGGGAATGCGGGCAATGAGCGCAGGTTCCGCACGGTTCAGATCCAATGGGAAGACGCTTCGGTTTTCCAGCGCCCAGGCCAGCTTGGGGTCAATGTCCAGCGCCAGGTCGCCCGGGCCGGAGAGCAACTCGTCCGCCTTGTAGCCATAGCTGCGCAACAGGAAGTCGGCCTGGTAGAGGCGGTGCTCGCGCATCAGCGGCGGTGCTGCCAGCGGCACGCTCTTGGGGCTGTTGGGGATGGGACTGAACGCCGAATAGTAGACCCGTTTCAGGCCGTAGTTGCCGTACAGGGATTCAGCGCTGTGCAGGATGGTGCTGTCGTCGGTCTGGTCGGCACCGACGATCATCTGCGTGCTTTGCCCGGCCGGCGTGAAGCGTGGCGCGCGCGGTTCGTTGAGCACGGTCTGCTGGCCCGTGTAGATGGTGCTCATGGCTTTCTTGATCGATTTCACATCCTTTTCCGGCGCCAGGGTCTGCAGGCTGGCATCGGTGGGCAGCTCGATGTTCACGCTCAGACGATCGGCGTAGCGACCCGCCTCTTCGATGAGTGCCGGGTCGGCTTCGGGAATGGTCTTGAGGTGGATGTAGCCGCGGAACTGATGTTCCTCGCGCAGCAGGCGCGCCACGCGGATCAGCTGTTCCATGGTGTAGTCGGCCGAGCGGATGATGCCGGAGCTCAGGAACAAGCCGCTGATGCAGTTGCGCCGATAGAAGTCCACGGTCAGGCGCACCACTTCCTCAGGCGTGAAACGCGCCCGTGGCACGTCGCTGGAACGGCGGTTGACGCAGTACTGGCAGTCGAACAGGCAGAAATTGGTCAGCAGTATCTTGAGCAGCGATACACAGCGACCATCCGGCGTGTAGCTGTGGCAAATGCCCATGCCGTTGGTCGAACCCAGCCCGCCCTTGCCTTCGGAGCTGCGCTTGGGCGCACCGCTGCTGGCGCACGAGGCATCGTACTTGGCGGCGTCGGCGAGGATGCTGAGCTTATCGATCAATTGCATGAAATTTCCCGATACTGTTTTTATGTACAGTACAGAAACACAGGCACTTCATCAACGCCGCCGGTCGGCCAGAAGCCAGGCCACACGCGGCCTGGAACGGGACAAGCGCTACATGGGCCGGGTTCAGTCGATGGTTTCGAACTGATCCTTGATGTAGCGGATTTCGGTGCGCCCATGGGGTGCCGGCAGGCCGTCTTCGCCCAGGTTGACGAACACCAGCTTGTCCACGGTGAGAATGCTCTTGCGCGTGATCTTGTTGCGCACCTCGCAGGTCAGCGTGATGGAGGTCCGCCCGAATTCAGTGGCGGTGATGCCCAGTTCGATGATGTCGCCCTGGCGCGAGGCGCTGACGAAGTTGATCTCGGAGATGTACTTGGTCACCACCCGCTGGTTGCCCAATTGCACGATGGCATAGATCGCCGCTTCTTCATCGATCCAGCGCAGCAGGCTGCCACCGAACAGGGTGCCGTTGGGGTTGAGGTCTTCAGGTTTTACCCATTTGCGCGTATGAAAATTCATGCTGGCTCCTCTGCTCTTCACCTAAGTGTGTCGAATCATGGCAGACCACAGCGCCCGCCTCCATTGAGCTTTACCTATGAATACCATTATCCATCCGGCGGTAATCGTCAGAAATACTTTGGAAGCTGGCCACACCTCTATATAATCGCCAGCGATTCACTCAACGGCCTTCTTCATTTCCCGGCCGTTCCCGCCACCCGTCCGAGGGGCGCTGCAGCAGGTTCGACCTGTCAGGCTCGGATGGGGCGTTGTCCCTACAGGTCTTGCCTGGGGACGCCAAACGCATACAACGGCGCCCATTCGAACCTACGAATGGAGGCTCTTAATGAGCGCTGTACTTACGCCTGCTGGTTTTTCCGATTTCAAAGTCGCCGACATCTCCCTGGCTGCCTGGGGCCGTCGCGAAACCATCATTGCCGAGTCGGAAATGCCCGCGCTGATGGGCCTGCGCCGCAAATACGCCGGCCAGCTGCCGCTGCAGGGCGCGAAGATCCTGGGCTGCATCCACATGACCATCCAGACTGCCGTGCTGATCGAAACCCTGGTCGCCCTGGGTGCCGAAGTTCGCTGGTCCTCGTGCAACATCTTCTCCACCCAGGATCAGGCCGCCGCCGCCATCGCCGCCGCCGGTATCCCGGTGTTCGCCTGGAAAGGTGAAACCGAAGAAGAATACGAGTGGTGCATCGAGCAGACCATCCTCAAGGATGGCCAGCCATGGGATGCCAACATGATCCTGGACGACGGCGGCGACCTGACCGAAATCCTGCACAAGAAATACCCGGCCATGCTGGACAAGATCCACGGCGTGACCGAAGAAACCACCACCGGCGTGCACCGCCTGCTGGACATGCTGGCCAAGGGCGAGCTGAAGATCCCGGCCATCAACGTCAACGACTCGGTGACCAAGAGCAAGAACGACAACAAGTACGGTTGCCGTCACAGCCTCAACGACGCCATCAAGCGCGGCACCGACCACCTGTTGTCGGGCAAGCAGGCGCTGGTGATCGGCTACGGTGACGTGGGCAAGGGTTCGGCTCAGTCGCTGCGTCAGGAAGGCATGATCGTCAAGATCTCCGAAGTCGACCCGATCTGCGCGATGCAGGCCTGCATGGACGGCTTCGAGCTGGTCTCGCCGTTCATCGACGGCATCAACGACGGCACCGAAGCAAGCATCGACAAGGCGCTGCTGGGCAAGATCGACCTGATCGTCACCACCACCGGTAACGTCAACGTCTGCGATGCCAACATGCTCAAGGCGCTGAAGAAGCGTGCCGTGGTCTGCAACATCGGCCACTTCGACAACGAAATCGACACCGCTTTCATGCGCAAGAACTGGGCATGGGAAGAAGTGAAGCCACAGGTCCACAAGATCCACCGTACCGGTGCCGGTAGCTTCGACGCGCAGAACGACGACTACCTGATCCTGCTGGCCGAAGGCCGTCTGGTGAACCTGGGCAACGCCACCGGCCACCCAAGCCGCATCATGGACGGTTCGTTCGCCAACCAGGTGCTGGCGCAGATCTTCCTGTTCGAGCAGAAGTACGCCGACCTGGACGCCGACGGCAAGGCTGCCCGCCTGACCGTCGAAGTGCTGCCGAAGAAACTGGACGAAGAAGTGGCCCTGGAAATGGTCCGCGGCTTCGGCGGCGTGGTCACTCAACTGACCCAGCAGCAGGCCGACTACATCGGCGTGACCGTCGAAGGTCCGTTCAAGCCAGAAGCCTACCGCTACTAAGCGTTCAGGCTCTTGATACGGCGGGCCAGTCAACGCTGGCCCGCTCGATGGGTTTACCGAGAAACTGCCATGTCTCACGATCGTCCCTTAAGCTTCGAGTTCTTTCCCACCAAGACCGATGCCGGGCATGAAAAGCTGATGGGCGTCGCCCGCCAGTTGGCTGCCTACAAACCCGATTTCTTTTCCTGCACCTACGGCGCCGGCGGTTCGACCCGCGACCGTACCCTGAACACCGTTCTGCAGCTGGAAAGCGAAGTCAACGTTCCCGCCGCTCCGCACCTTTCGTGCGTGGGCGACAGTAAACAAGACCTGCGCGGTCTGCTCGACCAGTACCGGTCGGCCGGCATCAAGCGCATCGTCGCGCTACGCGGCGACCTGCCATCGGGTATGGGCATGTCCAGCGGCGAGCTGCGCCATGCCAATGACCTGGTCGAGTTCATTCGTGCCGAAACCGGCGATCACTTCCACATCGAAGTGGCGGCCTACCCCGAGATGCACCCGCAGGCACGCAACTTCGAAGATGACCTGGTCAACTTCGCGCGCAAGGCCAACGCCGGCGCGAGCAGTGCGATCACCCAGTACTTCTTCAACGCTGACAGCTACTTCTACTTCGTCGAGCGCGTGCAGAAGCTGGGCGTGAACATTCCAATCGTGCCGGGCATCATGCCGATCACCAACTACAGCAAGCTGGCGCGCTTCTCCGATGCCTGCGGCGCGGAAATCCCGCGCTGGGTGCGCAAGCAGCTGGAAGCCTATGGCGATGACGTGAAAAGCATCCAGGCGTTCGGCGAGGAAGTGATCACGCAGATGTGCGAGCGGTTGTTGCAGGGCGGTGCCCCCGGCCTGCATTTCTATACCCTGAACCAGGCAGAACCCAGCCTGGCGGTATGGAACAATCTGAAACTGGGCCGCTGAGTCCTCTCGCATAGCCTCAAGGCCCTGGCATTCTGCCGGGGCCTTTTTGTATCGATCAGTCGCAATAGAATCAGGTCAGTGGTGCCTGAAGCCCGGCATAGACCTTTTCAAGCGCGGCAAGGCGTCGTAATCTCCGGCCCATGGTTGCCATCCTCCGCTCGTTGCCCTCTGCGCTTCTCCTTTGCTGGTGCCTGCAGGCCCATGGCGAAACGCTGCGCATCGTTACCGATTCCTGGGCGCCTTATGCCTTTGAAGAGAACGGCACCGCGCAAGGGATCGACTATGACATCACGGCGCTGATCTTCGAACGCCTGGGCATCCAGGTGCAGTGGCAGTTCCTGCCATGGAAGCGCTGCCTGGCCATGCTCGATCAAGGCCAGGCGGATGGAATCCTCGACATCTTTCAGACCAACGAACGCGATGCCAGCCTGTTCTACGCCAAGGAACCGTTGTCGGAAGTGGAATGGGTGTTCTACCAGGCCAACGATCGACCGCACCTGGTGCACAGCATGGCCGACCTCGACGGGCTGACCGTGGGCATCACCGCCGGCTACGACTACGGCGACGCATTCGAACAGGCGCCCGGTGTCGTTCGCGAGAGCGGGCCCAGCCAGGAAGCCAACTTCGGCAAGCTGGCCAAGGCGCGCATCGACCTGTTGATCACCGACCGCCGCGTTGGTGAGTACACCGTCAAGCGGTTGGGCCTGCAACAGCGGGTCAGTCCCCTGCCCATGGAGATCGGTAACAATCCGCAGTTTCTGGCGGTGCGCCGAGGTGCCGGAATGGATCTGCTGGTGCAGCGCTTCGCCGCCGAACTGCGCCGGTTCAAGCAGGAGCCGGCCTATGCACAATTGCTGGCTCGCTATGCCGTCGAGCCAATGAGTGGTAAAACGATACCTTCCGCTGCGCCGCAGACACTGCAGCCATCGCCCGCAGGCACCGCTGGGCAGCGTGAAAGCAGCGCAATGTGATTGCTCTGTTATACTCGGCCCTTGTGCCAGGCTTACGTCCGGCCGCTCGGCCTTGCCAAGGCCTCTCGAAGCACCTGCCAGCTGGGCCTGAGCCCGCGCACCGCTTCGTGAAGCGCACTTTGCAACCCCAGCAGGACCGGACGCGACAGTGTCACCCCACACCCGTCGCGCCAGGCAAGATTATCCCTCGGGCATAAGCCCCTACTAGAACAGGATTACTCATGTCCTTTGCTTCCCTCGGTCTCTCCGAGGCTCTAGTCCGCGCCATCGAGGCAGCGGGCTACACCCAGCCCACCCCGGTGCAACAGCGGGCCATTCCCGCCGTGTTGCAAGGCCGCGACCTGATGGTCGCCGCTCAGACAGGTACAGGTAAGACCGGCGGCTTCGCCCTTCCGATTCTGGAGCGGCTGTTCCCAGGTGGTCACCCGGACAAATCCCAACGTCACGGCCCGCGCCAACCGCGCGTACTGGTCCTGACCCCCACTCGCGAACTGGCTGCCCAGGTTCACGACAGCTTCAAGCTCTACGCCCGCGACCTCAAGTTCGTCAGCGCCTGCATCTTCGGCGGCGTCGGCATGAACCCGCAGGTACAGGCCATGTCCCGCGGCGTCGACGTGCTGGTGGCCTGCCCCGGCCGTCTGCTCGACCTGTGTGGCCAAGGCAGCGTCGATCTGTCCCACGTTGAAATCCTCGTGCTCGACGAAGCCGACCGCATGCTCGACATGGGCTTCGTGCACGACGTCAAGAAGGTCCTTGCGCGCCTGCCGTCCAAGCGTCAGAACCTGTTGTTCTCGGCGACGTTCTCCAAGGACATCACCGACCTGGCCGGCAAGCTGCTGCACAACCCCGAGCGCATCGAAGTCACGCCGCCCAACACCACGGTCGAGCGTATCGAGCAGCGCGTCTATCGCCTGGCCTCCAGCCACAAGCGTTCGCTGCTGGCGCATCTGATCACTCAGGGCGCGTGGGAGCAGGTGCTGGTGTTCACCCGTACCAAGCACGGTGCCAACCGCCTCGCCGAGTACCTGGAGAAGCACGGTCTGAGCGCCGTGGCGATCCACGGCAACAAGAGCCAGAACGCGCGCACCAAGGCCCTGGCCGACTTCAAGGCCGGCTCCGTACGCATCATGGTCGCCACTGATATCGCCGCGCGTGGCTTGGACATTGACCAGCTGCCGCACGTGGTCAACTTCGAGCTGCCCAACGTCGACGAAGACTACGTGCACCGTATCGGCCGTACCGGCCGTGCCGGTCGTAGTGGCGAGGCGATCTCGCTGGTCGCGCCAGACGAGGAGAAGCTGCTCAAGAGCATCGAGCGCATGACCAAGCAGAAGATCCCGGACGGTGATCTGATGGGGTTCGATGCCAGCACCGTGGAAGCGGAAAAACCCGAGGTGCGCGAGCGTCCTCAGGCCAACAATGCCCGCGGTGCTCGCGCACCTCGCGGCGATGGCACCAGCAACGCCAGCAGCGGTCGCAAGGACAAAGGGAAGGACAAAGGCAAGGAAAAGCCCGCCGGGGCGCGTTCTGAACGCCAACCCCGTGACCAGAAGCCACGTCAGCCACAGGCTGCACGCGCGGCCGTAGAACCGGCGGTTTCCGCCAACCGTGCGCCGGACGAATTCCTCGATGACGAAGTGGACAACTTCGGCAACCGTGCGGATTACGTCAGCCCCTATCAGGGCAAGAACCAAGGGCGCGGTCGTCGTCCTGCCGGTTCTGCACCGGCCGGTGGTACTGCTCCAGCAGCAGCGCCTCGCCAGGGTCGCCCTGCCGGTGGCGCACCGCGCAACGGTGGCGGCGCACGTTCGGCCGGCACTGGCGACAACGCCGGCGCCAAGCGCGGTCCGCGCAGCAACGGTGGTGGCGCTCGTGACGGCCAGCCACGTCGCGACAGCAACCCGCGCAACCGTCGCCCGGCACGCGACGAGCAGCCACGCCAGGAACCGGCGGTGAGCAACTCGCGCAACCCGAGCCAACCGGTGATCGTGCACAAGGAATCGAAGATCGATCGTTTCCCGACTGCCGAGCAACTGGAGCAATTGCCAAGCCGCCCGCGGGGTGAAAAACCTGCACTGCTGACGCGCAATCGCGAAGGCTGAGCATGAGGTAGGCAGGCTCGCTGCCCTGTGGGAGCGGGCTCTGCCCGCGAAGGTTTCACCACGGCTCCCATGCCGGATACAAAAAAACGCCGCAGCCCTCACAGGCTGCGGCGTTTTTTCATGTCAGCGAATCACTTACTTCGCTTTCACACCTTCGAAGGTGAAGTACAGCTCGACGGTGTCCGACTGTGGCCCCAGGTCCATGGACTTGGGTGCGAAGTCCTTGCGGTTGATCGAAGTGGTGCCTTCGAAGCCGGCACGGTAGCCGCCCCATGGATCCTTGCCTTCACCCAGGAAGGTGGCCTTGATCACGACGGGCTTGGTCACGCCGTGCAGGGTCAAGTCACCGGTCACGTCAGCAGTGGTCTTGCCATCGGCGCTCTTGCCGGTCGGCTTGACGCTGGTGGACTTGAAGGTGGCTTCCGGGAAGTTGGCCACGTCCAGGAAGTCCTTGCTGCTGATGTGCTTGTCACGCTCGGCGTGGTTGGTGAACACGCTGGCAGTTTTGAGGGTCACGTCGATCTTGGCGTCTTCGGGCTTGGCGGCATCGAAGCTGAACTTGCCGTCGAAGTCCTTGAAGGTACCGGTGATGAAGCTGTAGCCCAGGTGGCTGATCTTGAAGTCGACGAAAGCGTGCTGGCCTTCCTTGTCGATGGTGTAGTCAGCGGCCATGGCCTGGCCTGCGGTGAACAGGGCAGTGCCAATGGCGAGTGCAGCGAGGGTTTTTTTCAACATGGGGAGTATTCCTCTTGAAGTTTGATAGGTACGGCAGTCAAGCTTTGCGACCCAGCATACGGATGAGGGTTGCATCACGATCGATGAAGTGGTGTTTCAATGCAGCCAAGCCGTGCAGTACGGCGAATATCACCAGTACCCACGCCAGGTAGAAATGCACGGTACCGGCGGTTTCCGCCTGATTGGGCAGGCCGCTGACCAGCGCCGGTATTTCGAACAGCCCGAAAACCGGAATGCCTACCCCGTCTGCGGTCGAGATCAGGTAGCCGGCGCTCATCACCAGGAACAGGTCCGCATAGAGGAACAGGTGCCCCAGATGAGCCGCCGTGCGGGTCAGCTTGCCCTGGTTGGGTGTGGGCGGCGGGGGTGGGCTGATGAAGCGCCAGACCACGCGCACGAGCATGAAGAAGAACAGCACCAGGCCGATGCTCTTGTGCAGGTCAGGGCCGGCCTTGCGCCATGGGTCGTAGTAACCCAGGCCCACCATCCACAACCCGAGAGCGAAAAGCCCGAATACGGTCAGCGCGACGCCCCAGTGCAGGACGATGCTGACCCAGCCATAGCGTGAAGTGGAATTACGTAGTTGCATGTGCCTGGACCTTGTAAGAACTGCGCTCAAGATGACTGACTTATCTATCGGATTAAAGCGGAAAATCTCGCTTTGAAATATCGATAAAGTTGATTAAGACAGTATTAAGCGGACTGCTCTGACGCCAGGAACGCGGTTTTATACGCGTAAAGGCGCCGCCGACCCGTGAAAAGGCCGACGGCTGCGGTGCGAAACCTACGGCTGCACCGTAGGTTTGGTTACTTCTACCTTGTTTTTGGATTCAACCGGTTTTTTCGCTTCAGCCGGCTTCTTGACCACAGGCTTCTTGGTTTCGGCCTTCTTGGGCTCCGGTTTTTTCGTTTCCACCTTCTTCACCGGCGCAGCTTTCTTCGCAGGCTCTGCCTTGACCGGTGCGGGCGCGGGCACGACGGCGGGCACCGGAACAGGTGCAGGCGTGGGCGCTGGAACGGGAGCAGGTGCAGCCGCCGGTACTGGCGCAGGTGCAGGCTCGACGGGCTTGGCCGCTGGCGTGTCGCTGCCGCCGAACCACTTGGAGAAGAACCCAGGCTTGCTCTCGGCAGCCTTGACCGGTGCTGCCGCAGGCGGGGCGACCTTGACCGGTTCGAAAGACTTGCCTGCCGCCAGATCAACCACTTGGCCGGCAGCACGCTGACCGCTGCGCAGTGCGCCTTCCAGCGTGCCGGGGTACAGCGAGTCGGTGTGTTCACCCGCGAAGGCGATGCGCTGCTGCGGCTTCTCCCAGACTTTCCAGAACTTGCTGATCTGCCCCGGTCCGTAGGCCAGGTAGGCACCGCCATACGAAGGATCGGTGCTGTAGCGACGGATCTCGTAGCCGGTGTAGGCACCGCGCGCCTGTGGATAGAACGCGTGCAGGCGAATCAACACCTGGTCGACCATCTGCTTGTCGCCAAAGGCCTGCAGCAGGCGGGCGTTGTCACCGGACAGGTTGATCACCACATTGGCGCCACCCTTCAAGGCGGGCTCGATCCACAACATGCCGAGCCCGGTGTTGCTGTAGATCTCGCCGGACATCCGCGCCTTGCTGTCCCACACCGGCGTCTTGAATTTGAGCAGCAGTTGGTCACGCCAGCCATAGTTGGTGCCCTTGATTGCCGCCAGCTGGCGGTTGTCCAGTGCAGGGGTGAAGGCGATCTTGCCCAATGCGCGCAGAGGGACGGCCAGGACCACGTAGCTGGCCTGGTAGCCCACGGCGCCCACTTTGACGGTCACGCCGTCCTTGTCCTGGCTGATGGCCGACACCGGTGAATCGGTCTTGATGGTCTTGATCTGTTTGACGAACGCCTGAGCCAGCACCGGGCTGCCACCGATCAGGCGCGAGGCGCGCAGATCACGGTCGTCGATATCCTGATAGACCCGGTTCTGCTGGGCGAAATACAGCAGCGACAGACGCGACGGTTCGTCGTAGCGCGTACGAATCTTCTGGTTGATCAGCTGCCGCGCGGTGGCGGGCAGTTGCAGGCGATCCAGCCAGTTGGACACGTTGATCTGGTCCAGGGCGAACAGGGTGCTGGTCGCGCCGGGGTTTTCCGGATCCTTGACCGAGCGGGCGAGGTCATCCAGGGTTTTCTCGTAGCGCTTGAGCGCTTCTGCGGTGGCTGGCTGCTTGGTGGCCAGGTCGGCGGCGGTGAAGTATTCGCCGTCGATGAGGTAGCCAGGGTTGCGGACGAATTCCGGTGCCGGCTGAGTGGCCAGCTTGAAGGTGTTCACGTAACCATTGAGCACCGGCTGGATCTTGCTGCCGCCGATCCATTCGCTGGTGGCCAGGCCCGAGCGGCCGCCCAGGCTGGGTCGTGCTTCCAGCAAGGTCACTTGCCAGCCTTTGGCCTGCAGCTCGTAGGCGGCTGTCAGCCCCGCCAGACCGCCGCCGACGACGATCGCCGTCTGTGCCTTGTCATTGCCCAACGCCTGCGCGCTGAACAGCCCTACTACTATCAGCGCCCAGGCGCGCAACCAACCAGCAGACATGCAGAGAACTCCGGCAGAGCAAGCGAAATGGCCGGATCGAGCCCCGGCAGTGGCAAATTGCCGCGCAGCATACGCCAGCGGCATAGTGCCCGCCAGTGTCGCCATCGAGCATGTTTGGGTTGTTAGCCGAGGCCTCATTGCATAGGCTTGCGCGACTGTTTGCCAAGCGTGTTGCCGCGGGAGAGAAAGATGGGACTCAACGATCAGTGGATGAAACGAGACCTCGAGGTTTTGTGGCACCCCTGCACCCAGATGAAAGACCACGAGCGGCTGCCGCTGATCCCGATCAAACGCGGCGAAGGCGTGTGGCTGGAGGACTTCGAGGGCAAGCGTTACCTGGACGCGGTCAGCTCCTGGTGGGTCAATGTCTTCGGGCATGCCAATCCGCGCATCAATCAGCGCATCAAGGATCAGGTCGATCAGCTGGAGCACGTGATCCTGGCCGGTTTCAGCCATCAGCCGGTGATCGAGCTGTCGGAGCGTCTGGTCAAGATGACGCCCGAAGGGCTGACCCGTTGCTTCTATGCCGATAACGGTTCTTCATGCATCGAAGTCGCGCTGAAGATGAGCTTTCACTACTGGGTCAACCGTGGTCAACCGAACAAGAAGCGCTTCGTGACCCTGACCAACAGCTACCACGGCGAAACCATCGCCGCGATGTCGGTCGGTGACGTGCCGTTGTTCACCGAGACCTACAAAGCGCTGCTGCTCGATACCCTGAAAGTCCCCAGCCCTGACTGCTACCTGCGGCCCGAAGGGATGAGCTGGGAAGAGCACTCGCGCACCCTCTTCCAGGCCATGGAGCAGACTCTGGCCGAACACCATGAAAGCGTGGCCGCGGTGATCATCGAGCCGTTGATTCAGGGCGCGGGGGGCATGCGCATGTATCACCCGGTGTACCTCAAGCTGTTGCGCGAAGCGTGCGACCGCTACGGCGTACACCTGATCCACGACGAGATCGCCGTGGGCTTCGGTCGCACCGGGACGATGTTCGCCTGCGAGCAGGCCGGCATCCGTCCTGATTTCCTGTGCCTGTCCAAGGCGCTGACCGGTGGCTACCTGCCGCTGGCGGCCTGCGTGACCACCGACGACGTCTACAGCGCCTTCTACGACGATTACCCGACACTGCGCGCCTTCCTGCATTCGCACAGCTACACCGGCAACCCGTTGGCCTGTGCTGCGGCTCTGGCCACGCTGGACATCTTCGAGCAGGACAATGTCATCGAGAACAACCGCGCCCTGGCCCAGCGCATGGCCACTGCGACCGCGCACCTGGCCGACCATGCCCACGTGGCCGAGGTGCGTCAGACCGGCATGGTCCTGGCCATCGAAATGGTCCAGGACAAGGCCAGCAAGACAGCCTACCCCTGGCAGGAGCGACGCGGACTCAAGGTGTTCAACCACGCCCTGGAACGTGGAGCGTTACTGCGGCCGCTGGGCAGCGTGGTGTATTTCCTGCCGCCCTATGTGATCACGCCGGAGCAGATCGACTTCCTGGCCGAGGTGGCCAGCGAGGGGATCGATATCGCCACGCGCAGCAGCGTGAGCGTGCAGGTGGCTGAAGATTTCCATCCTGGGTTTCGCGATCCGGGTTGAGTAGGACGTCGCCTGTACCAGCGTTTTCGCGGCCACCGGCCGCTCCTACAGGGGCACACGATGCAACCGTAGGAGCGGCCAGTGGCCGCGAAGAGGCCAGAATAAACACCACAAAATCACCAGAGACACCCCCATGCGACTGTCCCGCTTTTTCATCGACGCCCCCCTGAGTCTGGGCGAACACGAACTCCCCGAAGCCCAGGCCCACTACATCGGCCGCGTGCTGCGCATGGCCACCGGCGACAAGGTCCAGCTGTTCGACGGCAGCGGTCAGGAATTCCTGGGCACCTTGCTGGAAGTGGGCAAGAAACGCGTCAGCGTCACCCTCGACGAACAGTTCACCGGCCAACCCGACTCGCCGCTGGCCATCCATCTGGGCCAGGGCTTGTCCCGTGGCGAGCGAATGGATTGGGCCATCCAGAAGGCTACTGAATTGGGCGTGAGCGAAATCACACCGCTGGTGAGCGAACGCTGCGAGGTCCGCCTAAAGGACGAACGCGCCGACAAGCGCCTGGCCCATTGGCGACAGGTGGCCATCAGCGCCTGCGAGCAATGTGGTCGCTCCAGCGTGCCGGTCATTCATTCGCCGCAGGTGTTGGCCGACTGGGTTGCCGCGAGCAACGCCGAGCTCAAGCTGGTGCTGCACCCTGTCGCAGAGCCGCTGCTCAGCCACGCCAAGCCTGCCAGCCTGGCGTTCCTGATCGGGCCCGAAGGGGGCCTCAGCGATGCCGAAGTCGAGCAGGCCAAGGCCGGCGGCTTTCACGCTGCCCGCCTCGGCCCCCGCGTGCTGCGCACCGAAACCGCGCCGGTGGTCGCCCTGGCGGTGGCCCAGCAGCTGTGGGGGGATTTCTAGGCTTCAGAGAACGTAGAAAAAGATCGCGATGAAGTGCAGCACGCTGCCCGCGATCACGAACAGGTGCCAGATACCGTGGGCGTGGCGCAGACGCTTGTCCAGCGCGAAGAAGATGATGCCCACGGTGTACAGCACACCGCCTGCAGCCAGCAAGGCGAACCCAGCTGGCCCGAGCAGGTGCAGCAGCGGCTGGACCGCGACCAGCACGATCCAGCCCATCACCGCGTAGATGACGATGGACAGCACGCGGGCCTCGGAGCGAGGCTTGATCTCCTGCAGCATGCCCAGCACCGCCAGCCCCCAGACCACGCCGAACAGGCTCCAGCCCCAGGGCCCGCGCAGGGTCACCAGACAGAACGGCGTATAGCTGCCGGCGATCAGCAGGTAGATCGACAAGTGATCGAGCTTCTGCATGATCGCTTTGCGGCGCCCGCGCACGCTGTGGTAGATCGTGGACACGCTGTAGAGCACAATCAGCGTGGCGCCGTAGATGCACACGCTGATGATCTTCCAGGGGTCACCTTCAAACGCCGCCAGAAGCAGCAGCCAGACAGCACCGACCGCCGCCAGCACGGCGCCCACCAGATGGGTCCAGGCGTTCATTCGTTCGCCATGGTACATACACAACTCCTTGCTCCCCGTAGCAGCGGCGTAAGCCGCGTCAGGCCTACCGCGGCGCCCGCCGACGCGGCTTGCGCCGCTGCTACGGGGGTTGCGGTGACTCAGAATGCGGTTACAGACACTGCGATTTCCTGTAGCAGCGGCGCGAGCCGCGTCGGCGGGCACCGCGGTGGAATTGGCGCAACGCGGTGACGTCTGACGCAGCTTGCGCCGCTGCTACGGGGGTTGCGGCGACTCAGAATGCGGTTACAGGCACTGCGATTTCCTGTAGCAGCGGCGCGAGCCGCGTCGGCGGGCACTGCGGTGAGGCCTGGAAGAACGCGGTGAGGCCTGACGCGGCTCGCGCCGCTGCTACAGCCGCTGCTACAGGGTCAGCGTACGACGATGCCTTGCTTGGCCATGAAGGCCTTGGCTTCGGGTACGGTGTATTCGCCGAAGTGGAAGATACTGGCGGCCAGCACCGCGCTAGCGCCGCCCTGGATCACGCCATCGGCCAGGTGCTGCAGGTTGCCCACCCCACCGGAGGCGATCACCGGGATGCCCAGCGCATCGCTGATGGCGCGGGTCACGCCCAGGTCGAAGCCATTCTTCATGCCGTCCTGATCCATGCTGGTCAGCAGGATCTCACCCGCACCCAGGCCTTCCATCTTCTGCGCCCATTGCACGGCGTCCAGCCCGGTCGGTTTGCGACCACCGTGGGTGAAGATTTCCCAACGCGGCTCTTCGCCCGGCCCGGAAACCTTCTTCGCGTCGATGGCCACCACGATGCACTGCGAGCCAAAGCGCGAGGCCGCTTCGCCGACGAACTCGGGGTTGAACACCGCCGCCGTGTTGATCGAGACCTTGTCGGCACCGGCATTGAGCAGGTTGCGGATGTCCGCCACCGTGCGCACGCCGCCGCCTACGGTCAGCGGGATGAACACCTGGCTGGCCATGCGCTCCACGGTGTGCAACGTGGTGTCACGGCCGTCGACACTGGCGGTGATGTCGAGAAAGGTGATCTCGTCGGCGCCCTGCTCGTCGTAGCGCCGGGCGATCTCGACCGGGTCACCGGCGTCGCGGATGTTCTCGAACTTGACGCCCTTGACCACGCGGCCGTTGTCCACGTCCAGGCAAGGGATGATGCGTTTGGCCAGGGCCATGGGGGTTCTCCGATCGGATTGGGAGCGAGGTGTCTGCGGACGCGGCTTGCGCCGCTGCTACAGGGAGCCGGGGCGCGGGCCGCGTTTAGCCATTACGCGTTGTACGAATCGCAAAAAGCCTGGGCCTCGGCGACGTCCAGGGTGCCTTCGTAGATGGCCCGGCCGGTGATGGCGCCGATGATGCCCGGGGCCTTGGCGTCCAGCAGGGCACGGATGTCGCCCAGATTGTGGATACCGCCGGAGGCGATCACCGGGATCCTGGTCGCGGCCGCCAGGGCAGCGGTGAAGGGCACGTTGCAGCCCTGCATCATGCCGTCCTTGGCGATGTCGGTGTAGACGATCGCCGACACGCCATCGGCCTCGAAGCGCTTGGCCAGGTCGATGACCTGCACCGTACTCACTTCCGCCCAGCCGTCGGTGGCGACGAAGCCGTCCTTGGCGTCCAGGCCGACGATGACCTTGCCGGGGAACGCACGGCAGGCCTCGGCGACGAACTCGGGCTGCTTGACCGCCTTGGTACCGATGATCACGTAGCTGACGCCGGCCTTGACGTAGTGCTCGATGGTTTCCAGCGAGCGGATGCCGCCGCCGATCTGGATCGGCAGGTGCGGGTAGCGCTTGGCGATCGCGGTGACCACCTCGCCATTCACTGGCTGGCCTTCGAAGGCACCGTTGAGGTCGACCAGGTGCAGGCGACGGCAGCCGCCTTCGACCCACTTGGCCGCCATGCTCACCGGATCGTCCGAGAACACCGTGGAATCTTCCATGCGGCCCTGGCGCAGGCGCACGCAGGCACCGTCTTTAAGATCGATAGCGGGGATAATCAGCATCTGCAAAAACCTTCGGGGTCGGTGAACGGCGATGCTCGGAAGTCAGTTCTTCTCGAGCGCCCACAGGTCGCTCTCGATGCTTTCGAACCTCTCGCTGAGGTGCGCCTGCACATCGAAAATCGCCCTGTTGTAATAGTGTGGAGCCATTTCGCGGGTGAACAGCTCGAGCACCTCAAGGGCCTCGAACGAACCCAGGTCCAGATCGAAGCGGTCGCGCATGAACCGCTTGATCTTGTCGGCCGCTTCGCTTTCCTGCTCCGGCGTCAGGGTCAGAATGGGCGGCTTGCTGGCCTTGGCCATTACCAGCGTCCATCCCAGGCTGCGAAGTTCTGCAGCAGCTGCAGGCCATGGGTATGGCTTTTCTCGGGGTGGAACTGCACGGCGAAACGCGAACCTTCGGCCAGTGCCGCAGCGAAGTCGCGACCGTAATGGCCGCGCCCTACCACCTGGCCCGGCTTGCCGGCCTCGATGTAGTAGCTGTGCACGAAGTAGAAGCGCGCCAGGTCGGGGATGTCGTGCCACAGCGGGTGATCCACCGCCTGCTGCACTTCGTTCCAGCCCATGTGCGGGACTTTCAGGTGTTCGCCGTCTTCGTGCAGGTCCTTGCCGAAGAAGCGCACCTTGCCGGGAAACACGCCGATGCAGTCGACGCCGGCGTTTTCCTCGCTGTGCTCCATCAGCGCCTGCATGCCGACGCAGATCCCCAGAAACGGCCGGTCCCGACTGACTTCGCGCACCAGCGCATCGAAGCCCAGGCGGCGGATCTCGGCCATGCAATCGCGGATAGCGCCGACGCCGGGGAAAACCACGCGGTCGGCTTCGCGAATGACGTTGGCGTCACTGGTGATCAGCACCTTGCCGGCACCCACGTGCTCCAGGGCCTTGGCCACGGAGTGCAGGTTGCCCATGCCATAGTCGATTACCGCGACGGTCTGCATCAGAGCACGCCCTTGGTCGACGGCATCTGGCCGGCCATGCGTTCGTCGACGGCGACGGCCATGCGCAGGGCGCGGCCGAAGGCCTTGAACACGGTTTCGATCTGGTGATGGGTGTTGTGCCCACGCAGGTTGTCGATGTGCAGGGAGACGTTGGCGTGGTTGACGAAGCCTTGGAAGAATTCCTGAAACAGGTCGACGTCGAAGCCGCCAACGGTGGCGCGGGTATAGGGCACGTGCATCTGCAGGCCGGGGCGGCCGGAGAAGTCGATGACCACGCGCGACAGCGCTTCGTCCAGCGGGACGTAGGCATGGCCGTAGCGAAAGATGCCCTTTTTGTCGCCGATGGCCTTGGCGAACGCCTGGCCCAGGGTGATGCCGACGTCCTCCACGGTGTGGTGGTCGTCGATGTGCAGGTCGCCCTTGCACTCGATGTCCAGGTCGATCAGCCCGTGCCGGGCGATCTGGTCAAGCATGTGCTCAAGAAAAGGAACGCCGATATCGAATCGGGCCTTTCCGGTGCCATCCAGGTTGATCGAGGCTTTGATCTGGGTTTCCAGAGTGTTGCGCTCGACGAACGCGATACGTTCGGCCATCACCAGCTCCGCAAAATCGTTGGGCGAAAAAGGTGATCATTATAGGCACGCGGGCGGGAAACAGGAACACAAGAGGGGGGAATGGGTGATCTGCGGTGGCCTTTTCGCGGCCCATGACCGCTCCTACGGGATGTCGTAGGAGCGGTCATGGGCCGCGAAGGGCAATCACCGATTCAAACGTCTATATCAATGAAACAGCACCGCCGTCTTCTGCAGGGTCACCCATACACCCCACGCCAACGGAATGCCCACGGCCAGCCAGGCCGCGACAGCCAGAGGCTTGGACGCAGGATTGGCCTTCCACTCCAGCACGGTGGTGCCATCGGTGCCCTTGTCATGGCCCAGCGCCTGCTCGGCCTTGAGCTCGGCATCGGTCATGAAGTACTTGTCGGCCACCGGACGTACCAGCGCGTTGCAGATGAAGCCCAGCACCAGCAGGCCGGAGAGGATGTACAACGTGGTGTCGTACACCGCCGCACGGGCCACGCCGTGGGCCAGCTGGTAGTCACGCAGGTTGGTCACCAGCACCGGGCCCAACACGCCGGCCACGGCCCAGGCGGTCAACAGGCGACCGTGAATGGCGCCGACCATCTGCGTACCGAACAGGTCGGCCAGGTAGGCCGGCACGGTGGCGAAACCGCCGCCGTACATCGACAGCACGATGCAGAAAGCCGCCACGAACAGTGCGATGTTGCCCGAATGACCCAGGGTCGGTACCGAGGCATACAGCGCCACGCCCAGGGCGAAGAACACGAAGTAGGTCACCTTGCGGCCGATGTAGTCGGAGAACGAAGCCCAGAAGAACCGGCCACCGATGTTGAACAGGCTGAGCAGGCCGGTGAAGCCCGCTGCAATGGCAGCGATCTGCGCCAGTTGCGCCGAGTCCAGCTGGTTGAACGCCAGGTCAACGCCCAGCAGCTTGCCGCCGAACACTTCCTGCAGCAGTGGCGAAGCCATGCCCAGAATACCGATACCGGCGGAAACGTTGAGGCACAGCACCAGCCAGACCAGTGCGAACTGAGGGGTCTTCCAGGCCACGTTCACGTGCACATGGCGGTTGGTGATCATGCCCTTGGCCTTCTTCGCCGAAGGAACATAGCCTTCAGGCTTCCAACCGGTCGGTGGGACGCGGTACGACAGCGCGCCGCCGATCATGAAGACGAAGTAGATCGCCGCCATCACCAGGAAGCTCTGCCACACGCCGACGCTGGTAGGGGATGCGAAATGGCCCATCAAGGCAGCGGCCAGAGGGGCGCCGACCATGGCACCGCCGCCGAAGCCCATGATCGCCATGCCGGTGGCCATGCCGCGCTTGTCCGGGAACCACTTGATCAGGGTCGATACGGGGGAAATGTAGCCCAGCCCCAGGCCGATACCGCCGATCACGCCCGAGCCCAGCCACATCAGCCAGATCTGGTGGGTATAGATACCCAACGCGGAAATGACCAGACCACCGCACCAGCACAGTGCCGACACGACACCGGCCTTGCGCGGCCCGGCGTGTTCCAGCCAGCCACCCCAGATGGCCGCCGAGCAGCCCAGGAAAATGAAGAACAGGGTGTAGATCCAGCTCAGCATCGACACCGACCAGTCACAGGACGATGAGAACACCTGGCTGAAAAAACTCAGGTCGGGCGCGCACGCCACTGGTGCGGTGATGCCGATTGCCTTGGACAGCGGCAACCAGAACACCGAGAAACCGTACGCCATGCCGATGCACAAGTGAATGGCCAACGCGGCTGGTGGAACCAGCCAGCGGTTGAAGCCAGGCTTGGCGATGATCCGCTCCTTGGACAGAAATCCTGGCTGGGCACCCACGCCGCCGCCCGAAAGACTACTGCTCATTTCGTAACCCCCGTTGATTTTTGTAGTTCAGCTGTCTGCACACAAATGCGCCCACATCCTTCATGCACGTTGGCGATCGATTGTTTTATCGGCAGCATTTGGCAAATCGCGACATAAAGTCGCAGCGGACAGTCGAAGGCGAGAAGATTACCACCAGATGTAACCAATGAAAGCAAACTGCTATCCCTTTATTTCAATGATCTGCCGGATGGTTGGCAAAACCTCCCGAACGGTCCCGAGGATTTCCTCCGGATCGCCGAAACCTGCGCGCCAAAGCGCTCGCGACGCCCTCGCAAGGCAGCGTCGAACGCCTGATGCAACGGCACCGACAGACCGCCCACATCACCAGACGCACAACGTTATACTCTCCCGCTAACTTCCAAATTTCGGACTAAAGGACTCGCCCATGAAAGCGTTCGGCAAAATCCTCGGCCTGTGCATTCTCGGTCTGTTGTTGATTCTGGTGGCCCTGGGTTTCGCCCTCACCCACCTCTTCGACCCCAACGACTACAAGGACGAGATTCGCCAACTGGCACGGGACAGGGCTCACGTCGAGCTGACCCTCAACGGGGACATCGGCTGGAGCCTGTTCCCATGGCTGGGTCTGGAACTGCACGACGCCAGCGTGGCTACGCTCGCCAACCCCAAGACGCCTTTCGCCGACCTGCAGATGCTCGGCCTTTCGGTGCGCGTGCTGCCGCTGCTGCGCAAGGAAGTGCAGATGAGCGACGTGCGGGTCGAGGGCTTGAACCTGTCCCTGGAGCGTGACGCCAACGGCCACGGCAACTGGGAAGACATCGGCAAGCCCCTGCCCACCACCACGGAAGACCCCAACGACCCGAACGCCCCGGCAGTCACCGAACCCGGCAAGCCCCAGGCACCGTCGCGCCCGGTCAAGCTGGACATCGACAGCCTCACCGTGAACAACGCCCGCGTGCAGTACCACGACGCACGCACCGGCCGCATGTACACCGCCGAGAGCATCCAGCTCAGCACCGGCGCCGTGCACGAAGGCGCCGACATCCCGTTGAAACTGACCGCGTTCCTGGGCACCAACCAGCCCGTGGTGCGGGCCCGTACCGAACTGGCCGGCGAGCTTCGCTTCGACCGCGTGCTCAAGCGCTACCAGCTCGAGGACATGCGCCTGAGCGGTGAAGCCTCGGGCGATCCGCTGCAAGGCAAGACGGTCACCTTCAGCGCCCAAGGGCAGTTGCTGCTCGACCAGTCCGCCAACATCGCCGAATGGACCGGCCTGAAGCTGGCCGCCAACCAGATGCGGGCGCTGGGCGAACTGCGCGTGCGCAATCTGGACAGCGAGCCTCAGCTCACCGGCGGTCTGTCGATTGCCGAGCTGGATCTGCGTGCCTTCTTCGACAGCATCGGCCAACCGCTGCCAGCGATGGCCCCGGGCAGCCTCGGCAAGTTCGAACTGGTCAGCCGGCTGCAGGGCACCCGCGACAGCCTGGGCCTGGAAGACCTGACGCTGAAACTGGACGAGAGCACCTTCACCGGCCGCATCGCCGTGGAAGATTTCGCCCGCCAGGCAGTGCGCCTGCAGCTCAAGGGCGACACCTTCAACGCCGACCGCTACCTGCCGGCCAAGACCGAAAAGGCCGCCAACGCCAGCGCGGCGCGCCAGGCCGAGGTGCAGAACAGCGAAGCGGCCGCCGTGGCATCCGGTGAATCACCGCTGCCCGACGCGCCAACCCGCGGCGCCTGGAGCGACGATCGCCTGCTGCCCGTCGAGCGCCTGCGAGCTCTGGACGTACAAGCCGACCTCGCCATCGGCCAACTGACCCTCAAGGGCCTGCCAGTACGCAACGCTACCCTCAAGGCCCAGGGCCAGGGCGGCATGCTGACCTTGCAAACCCTGGCCGGTGGCCTCTACAACGGCACCTTCAACACCCAGGGCACCCTCGACGTGCGTCCGGAAACACCGCTGCTGGCGTTGCAGACGCGCATCGACAAGGTGCCTGTGGAAAACTTCATCAAGTCGCAGAACGCCAACCCACCGGTCAGGGGCCTGTTGAACCTCAACAGCAACCTGAGCGGCTCCGGCAACAGCCAGAAAGCGCTGGTTGAATCGCTCAACGGCACCGCCAGCTTCGTCCTCAACGACGGCGTACTGGTCAACGCCAACCTGGAGCAGCAGATCTGCCGTGGCATCTCGGTGCTCAACCGCAAGACCCTCAACGGCGAACCGCGTGGCAAGGACACACCGTTCAAGGAGCTCAAGGGCAGCCTGGTGTTCCGCAATGGCGTGGCCAGCAACCAGGACCTGCTGGTGCGTATTCCCGGCCTGACCGTCAAGGGCAACGGCGACGTCGACCTGCGCGTACTGGGCATGGACTACCGCGTGGGCGTAGTGGTGGAAGGCGAACAGGGCACCAGCGCCGATCCGGCCTGCCAGGTGGGCGAGCGTTTCGTCGGCGTGGAACTGCCGCTGCGCTGCCGCGGCCCGCTGGAGATGGGCGCCAAGGCCTGCCGCATCGATCGTGACGGCCTGGGCCAGGTGGCTGCCAAGCTGGCCGGCGACCGTATTCGCGACAAGATCGACGAGAAGCTCGAAGAAAAACTGGGCGACAAGGTCGACCCCAAACTCAAAGACGCGTTGCGAGGTCTGTTCAACCGATGAGTCCCGAGCAGTTTTCCAGCGCCGTGCTGGAATGGTACGACCGCAATGGCCGACATGATTTGCCGTGGCAGCAGGACATCAATCCGTATCGGGTGTGGGTCTCGGAAATCATGCTGCAGCAAACCCAGGTCAGCACGGTGCTGAACTACTTCGACCGCTTCATGGCGGCGCTGCCCACCGTGCAGGCGCTGGCCGAGGCGCCGGAAGACGAAGTGCTGCACCTGTGGACCGGGCTGGGCTACTACACCCGCGCCCGCAACCTGCAGAAAACCGCCAAGATCGTGATGGCCGAGCACGGCGGCGAGTTTCCCCACGACGTGGAGAAACTGGTCGAACTGCCCGGCATCGGCCTGTCCACGGCCGGGGCGATCGCCAGCATCAGCATGGGCCTGCGCGCGCCGATCCTCGACGGCAACGTCAAGCGCGTGCTCGCCCGCTACACCGCGCAGGAAGGCTATCCGGGCGAGCCCAAGGTGGCCAAGGCGCTGTGGGCCACCGCCGAGCGCCTGACCCCGCAGACCCGAGTGAACCACTACACCCAGGCGATGATGGACCTGGGCGCCACCCTGTGCACCCGCAGCAAGCCCAGCTGCCTGCTCTGCCCACTGGAAAAAAGCTGTGAAGCGCACATGCTCGGCCTGGAAATCCGCTACCCGGTGCCCAAGCCGCGCAAGGCCGTCCCGCAACGCGCAACGTTGATGCCTCTGCTCGCCAACCGCGAAGGCGCCATCCTGCTTTACCGCAGGCCCTCCAGCGGCCTGTGGGGCGGCTTGTGGAGCCTTCCCCAGCTCGACGACCTGAACGACCTCGGCCACCTCGCCGACCAGCACGCGCTGCATCTGCTCGGCCGGCGCCAGCTACCTGCCCTGACTCACACCTTCAGCCATTTCCAGCTGGCCATCGACCCGTGGCTGGTGCAGGTCGAGCAGACCGCCCACCACGTGGCCGAGGCCGACTGGCTCTGGTATAACCTCGCCACACCGCCGCGCCTGGGCCTGGCAGCCCCGGTGAAGAAGCTGCTGCAACACGCAGCCGACGCCTTGAACGCAGGAGATCTGTAATGACCCGCACCGTAATGTGCCGCAAGTACAAAGAAGAACTGCCCGGCCTCGAGCGCCCGCCCTACCCCGGCGCCAAGGGCGAAGACGTCTACAACCACGTCTCCCAGCAAGCCTGGGGCGACTGGCAGAAACACCAGACGCTGCTGATCAACGAGCGCCGCCTGAACATGATGAACGCCGAAGACCGCAAATTCCTGCAGGGTGAGATGGACAAGTACCTGTCCGGCGAGGAATACGCCAAGGCCGACGGCTACGTGCCACCCGCCGAATAACCAGCAAAATCGTAAGCGACGGTATTAATTAAAATTTTTTTCGACATCACGCTTGACGACCCGTCGAAAAACCAGTTTAATGCGCCCCGTTGCCCAGATAGCTCAGTCGGTAGAGCAGGGGATTGAAAATCCCCGTGTCGGCGGTTCGATTCCGTCTCTGGGCACCACCTTCCGTTTTCAGGTGGTGCGTGCAGTACCTGAAAACACACAGAGAGCCCGCCTAGTGCGGGCTTTTTGTTGTCTGGCGTTTCACGCCTTGTGAAAGCCCGTGGGCATGCGAATGGATCGAGTTCGGTCCTCGGATCCACTCACAGCCCCAGCGCGCCCTCCCTGGCCAAGTTGGCTGGCTTACCAGCGAAACGCCACGGTCCCCAGCACCGCTCGCTCCTCGCCCCAATAGCAGCGACCCGCGTTGTTGCAGCCCGACACGTATTCCTTGTCGAACAGGTTCTTTGCGTTCACGTCCACCGACCAATGCTCGTTGATGTCATACCCCACCAACGCATCCACCAGCGTCACATCGCCGGTTTTCAGCTTGCCGTACAGCGTCGGTGCTGTGTAGGCAAAGGTGTTGTCGAAGTAGCGTACGCCGCCGCCCAGGCGCAAGCCGCTCAGCGCGCCATCCAGGAAGCGATACGTCGCCCAGGTCGACGCCTGGTTGCGTGGAATGCCCGTCAGTTGATGGTCTTCGAACAATGAGCCTGGCGCGTCCTTGGTCACCCGTGCATCGGTGTAGGTGTAAGACGCCACCAGACTGAGATTGGGCGTCACGTCACTGTTGACCTCAAGCTCGAGCCCCTGAGACTTGCTCTCGCCCACTTGCCGGCTGAAGCCGCTGCTGCCTGCGACCACGTCGCGGGACTTGGTCAAGTCGAAAACAGCCGCACTGAAGGTCGTGTTCCAACCTGTGGGCTCGAACTTCACACCCACTTCATACTGCTTGCTGAGAATCGGATCGAGCAGATCGCCATTGGGCTGGGACGATTGTTGTACGGGGGTGAATGCCGTGGAGTAGCTGACGTAGGGCGAGATGCCGTTTTCGAACTGGTACATCAAACCCGTCTGCCAACTGAACCGATGATCCCAGCCATCCAGGTCCGTCGCCGCTATTGCTGCGCTGCCTGGACGGGCCGCGCTGGCGCGGTTGCGGTATTCGCTCTGCACCCAGTCCTGACGCCCGCCCAACAGGAAGATCCAGTTGTCGTACTTGCTTTGCAACTGGCCATACGCACCGTACATGTGCTGATCGAGCTGGGAGTTCTGCACGTATTGCGAGGCGTTCGGTTGCACCGCCGAGAACACCGGGTTGAACACGTTGTAAGTACCGCCCAAGCCTGCGTTCCAATCCTGGTTGAACGAAGTGCGGTCGTAACTTGCACCGAGCAGCACTGTGTTGTCCAACGCCCCCGAAGTGAAGTGGCCTTCGAACTGGTTATCCACTGAATAGGTGATCGATTTGTTGTCACGATCATAAGCCGTGCTGCTCAACGTACTGCCAAAGCCCGCCCGGTTCAGATTGTTTGGCCAGGTTTCATGACGGTTCAAGCGCGATTCCATGTAGCGCGAGTTCTGACGGAACTGCCAGACGTCATTGATCTGATGGCTGAACTCATAACCCAAGGTCCAGGTTTCGCGCTCGAAATCGTCCCAGTTCGGATTGCCGTTGAACTGGTCCTTGCCGATCTTGCCATTGACGTTATTGAGCAGCGTTCCTGCTGCCGGATAGCCCAACAGCAATTTGGTGCGGTCGCGCTGGTAAGTCGACAATAAGGTCAGTGCGGTGTCTTCGCTGAAGTTGAACGTCATCGACGGCGCGATGTAGAGGCGGTCATCCGGCACCGAGTCAACTTGCGTATCGGCATTTCGGCCCAGCATCACCAGCCGGCCCAGAATACGGTTGTCGTCCGTCAACGGACCCGAAACATCGAGTCCGAGTTGGCGGCGATTGTTGCTGCCATAGGTAAACTTGGCCTCGCCCTGCGCGGTTTCGGTCGGCTTTTTACTGACCAGATTGACCAGTCCGCCCGGCGCATTTTCCCCGTAGAGAATCGAGCTTGGGCCTCGAAAGACTTCGGTACGCTCCAGCCCATAGGGCTCGGTGGTGGTGTCGTAACGATTGCCTTGCAGGCGCAAACCATCTTTCAGCAAGCCATAGCCGTAGTCCGTGGCGTTGTAACCGCGGATGGAAAACAGATCACCGGCCAAACCATCGCCCACGGCGAAAGGCGGCGCGAAGATGCCCGGCACGTAGCCGAGAATATCGGTAAGGGTCTGAGAACCTTGGTCCTGGATGCGTTGGCGCGTGACCACCGAGACAGAACGCGGAGTCTCGGACAAAGGCGTACTGGTTTTGGTGCCAGCAGTGCTGTTCTGCACCTGATAACCCACGGTCTGCTGGCTTTCCGGTGCTTGTTCGGTAATGACCGATTCCTGCAACTGTAGAGCTGCGCCTTGGGCCACTGGCCTGGCGGGCGCTTCGTCGGCAGCGGCGATGCCCTGCCAACTGAGTGCGGCAACTAGCAAAGCCACAGAATTCGCGCTGGAATTCATCTTGTTATTGCAAGCCATCTACCATCCCCTCCCCTGAAGATCCTGCGAAGACCAGCCATTTTTTGTAATGAAATGCCACAAAAAGCGCGAAAATCTAACATAGAGTGATTCTCGCTACCATTACCATTAATAAAAGATCGGCTATCCAAACTTCAGAAGGCGGAACGAAAGTTCTTATACAGGTGCGTGGCAGGCTCATGGGCTACCCTTTGCCTTCACCTCATACCTCTCGAAACACACCGGGAGTTCCCATTGATCCACGGACGGATCAGCACTCAGCACACGGAGTCAGCATGCACAGTGATGAAAAACTCGAACGCCTTTCGCTAGCCACGCATTCGACGGCAGGGCAGCCAAGCGCGGCTGCAAAGAAACAAGCATTCCTCGACCACCTTGCCTTGTGCCGGCGAAAGGTCGAACAGTGGCCGGAATGGAAACAAGCGTTTCTCAAACCACCTGTCAGGGCGCGGGTAAATGATTCCCAAGCGAAGGAGCTGGATAACCTGAGCGGCTGACACGCCGAGCCAGGCATGCTTGCCCGCATGCAGGGCTACAGAAACAACAAAGGCCGCTGTCATCACTGACAGCGGCCTTTGCATTCCAACGGTCCAATCGATCAGCGGCTCAGCGCTACTCGCGCATTACCGGCCTTGCGACGGCTGGAGACGATCAGGCCCGCAACCACGACCGCGATGGCCAGGCCGCCCGTGGCGAGGATTTCCACGCGGTGGTCTTCGCGCAGCGCCATGGTGGTCAGTACCGCAACGATGAACAGGATGACCAGGTAGGTGAGGCCGGGGAACAGCCACATCTTGAAGTCGATCTTCTCACCGGCGATCTCGCGCTTGCGGCGCATGCGAAGTTGCGACACAGCGATCACCAGGTACACCAGCAACGCGATGGCGCCGGAGGTGGCGAGCAGGAAATCGAACACGGCGGCTGGCGCGACGTAGTTGGCGATCACGGCCACGAAGGCGGCGGCGGTGGACATCAGCACGGCTACCGACGGGGTGCCCGACTTCGAGGTTTTCTGTGCGGCAGCCGGCGCGTCGCCACGCTTGCTCAGGGAGAACAGCATGCGCGAAGCGGTGTACAGCGCCGAGTTCAGGCAGCTGGTTACGGCGACCAGTACCACGATGTCGACGATCAGCTTGGCGTTGGGAATACCGATCAACTCCAGCACGGTCTGGTAGGAACCCAGCTCGGCCAGGCGCGGGTCGTTCCATGGCACCAGGGCCACCACCAGAAAGATCGATACGAGGTAGAACAGGAAGATCCGCCAGATCACCGAGTTGGTGGCCTTGGAGATCTGCTGACCGGGGTTCTTCGATTCGGCGGCGGCGATGGTGACGATTTCGGTGCCCATGAACGAGAACATGGTGGTCAGCATGGCAGCGACGACGGCGCCCAGCCCGTTGGGCATGAAGCCCATGGTGTCGGTGAGGTGGCTGACACCGCTGACCTGGCTGTTGGGCATGAAGCCGAACACCGCGCCCAGGCCCACGACGATGAAGGCGATGATGGCCAGCACCTTGATCAGCGCGAACCAGAACTCGAATTCACCATAGTTCTTCACGCTGAACAGGTTGGTTACCGTCAGCACCAGGGTGATCACCAAAGCGAACACCCAATGCGCAACATCGGGAATCCAGGCGTGCAGGATCGAGGCGGCGGCGTTGGCTTCCAGCGGGATTACCAGCACCCAGAACCACCAGTACAGCCAGCCGATGGAGAAACCGGCCCAATGGCCAATGGCGCGGTCGGCGTAGGTGGAAAACGAACCGGTGTCAGGCGAGGCAACGGCCATTTCACCCAGCATGCGCATGACCAGTACCACCAGGCTACCGGCAGCGGCATAGGCCAGCAGCACGGCAGGGCCGGCAGCAGCGATGGCGTGGCCGGAACCTACGAACAGGCCGGCACCGATCACACCGGCGATCGACAGCATAGTTACATGACGCGGCTTGAGTCCCTGAGCGAGACCTGTGGAATTCTGCGTACTCATAAAACTACCTTTGCGAAAAATAGCGTTCTGTCCGGCGGTGGTCGCGAGCCTTGTGCAAAGTCCGCTACACCCCGTTCCATATCTTTTACGCAATAATTGCGCCAAATTGTACCAAGGTATATCCTGCCGCCCTGAATCGGACCTCTCGACCGATCGTGGCAAGGGATTGAATCCGTTGAGGATTGCCCTTGTGGCTCCTGCGCATTACCGAACTACTCAGCCTGGATCGTTATGCCGCACCAAAAAACGACGCCGGTAACACCCTCGCACAAAAACAGTGCAACCTGAAGGCGCAACTTTTACACGGACAATGCACGACTCAGGTGCTACTTCGTGCCACCCGCCTCTCATCGCGCCATTGAACATCCCCTGCATTCGCGCTTTCCTCGTCCCGGCAAAACTGGCAACATCGCGCCTTTTTTACCGCGCCCTGCCCGTCCGAACTCCTGGCCACAGTGCCCTTGCACCGTGCATCAGGCACTCGAGAACCCAGCTGCACGTTCAGTCCCGCCATCCGCGCTATGCTAGCTGTGCGCCTGGCTGTTCATGTCGACGATGGCAGGCCGCACTCGCCTATATGAGGACCGCACATGGCTCAGGCCACGCCCGCTCTGGAAATCCGTAACCTGCACAAGCGCTACGGTGCACTGGACGTGCTCAAAGGCATATCGCTGGCCGCCAACGACGGTGCAGTGATCTCCATCCTCGGTTCATCCGGTTCCGGCAAGTCGACCCTGCTGCGCTGCATCAACCTGCTGGAAAACCCTCACCAGGGCGAAATCCTGGTGGCCGGTGAAGCGCTCAAGCTCAAGGCCGCACGCAACGGCGAACTGATTGCCGCCGACAATCGCCAGATCAACCGGCTGCGCAGCCAGATCGGTTTTGTGTTTCAAAATTTCAACCTGTGGCCGCACATGAGCGTGCTCGACAACATCATCGAAGCGCCGCGCCGCGTGCTCGGCCAGAGCCGCGCCGAAGCGGTCGAGGTAGCCGAGGCGCTGCTGGAAAAGGTCGGTATCGCCGACAAGCGCCACGCCTATCCGAACGAGCTTTCCGGCGGTCAGCAACAACGTGCGGCGATTGCCCGCACCCTGGCCATGCAGCCCAAGGTTATCCTGTTCGACGAGCCGACCTCGGCGCTGGATCCGGAAATGGTCCAGGAGGTGCTCTCGGTTATTCGCAACCTGGCCGAAGAAGGCCGTACCATGCTGCTGGTGACACACGAGATGGGCTTCGCCCGGCAAGTCTCCAGCGAGGTGGTGTTTCTGCATCAAGGTCTGGTGGAAGAGCAGGGTACGCCCGAGCAAGTATTCGACAACCCCTTGTCGGCGCGCTGCAGGCAGTTCATGTCCAGCAACCGCTAACGGAGCAATAACAATATGAACATCAAGAAACTCTTTCTGGCGGTTGCCGCCACACTGCTGGTCAACGGCGCGGCGATGGCGGCCGAAAAACTGCGCATGGGCGTGGAAGCGGCCTACCCACCGTTCAACAGCAAGGACACCAGCGGCCAGGTCGTGGGCTTCGACGTCGACATCGGCAAGGCCCTGTGCGCGAAGATGGAAGTGGAATGTGAAGTGGTCACCTCCGACTGGGACGGCATCATCCCCGCGCTGCAGTCGCAGAAGTTCGACTTCCTGGTGTCGTCCATGTCGATCACCCCCGAGCGCTCGGCAGTGGTGGACTTCACCAACCCCTACTACAGCAACAAGCTGCAGTTCATCGCCAAGAAGGGTGTGGATTTCCCCATCGACCGCGAAAGCCTGGAGAACAAATCCATCGGTGCCCAGCGCGCGACCTTGTCCGGCACCTGGCTGGAAGACAAATACGGTATCGAGGCTCAGCTCTATGACACCTCTGAAAACGCCTTCCTGGACCTGAGCAGCGGCCGCCTCGATGCCATCCTGGCCGACAAGTACGCCAGCTACGACTGGCTGAAAAGCAAGGCCGGCCAAGACTTCGAGTTCAAGGGCGATGCGGTCGAGGAAAGCGACAAGATCGGCATTGCCGTCCGCAAGGGCGACGCTCTGCGCGAGAAGCTGAACGCGGCACTGCAGGAAATCATCGCTGACGGCACCTACAAGAAGATCAACGACAAGTACTTCCCTTTCAGCATTCTCTGACAGCCCGGCAGGCGTCGACCTACAAGGCCGACGTCTGCCCCTGAACAAGCCTGCCCATGAACATCGATCTCTATGGCTTCGGCCCTGCGCTTGCCGCAGGCGCGCTGATGACCGTCAAACTGGCCCTCAGCGCCCTGTGCCTGGGGCTGTTGCTGGGCCTCGCCGGGGCTCTGGCGAAAACCTCGCGCAACCGCCCCCTGCAGTGGCTCGGCGGTTTCTACTCGACGCTGGTACGCGGCATCCCCGAACTGCTGTGGGTGTTGCTGATCTACTTCGGCACCGTCAACGGCCTGCGCAGCTTCGGCCTGGCCCTGGGCGTCGGCAGCCTGGAGCTCAGCCCTTTCGCCGCTGGCGTGATTGCGCTGGGCCTGTGCTTCGGCGCCTACGCCACCGAAGTGTTCCGCGGCGCCATCCTGGCCATTCCCAAAGGCCATCGCGAAGCCGGCCTGGCCCTGGGGCTGAGCACGTCGCGCATTTTCATCCGCCTGGTGCTGCCGCAGATGTGGCGCATCGCCCTGCCGGGGCTGGGTAATCTATTTCTGATTCTGATGAAGGACACCGCGCTGGTGTCCGTCATCAGCCTGGAAGAAATCATGCGCAACGCGCAGAACGCCGTCACCGTCAGCAAACAGCCGTTCACCTTCTATATGGTCGCCGCCCTGATGTACCTGAGCCTCACCGTGGTCGCCATGGTTGCCCTGCACTTCATGGAGAAACGCGCCGCGCGCGGCTTCGCGAGGGCTTCGCAATGAACTGGGAAGTGATCATCAAGTGGCTGCCGCGCCTGATGCAAGGCGCCACCCTGACCCTGGAACTGGTCGCCATCGCGGTACTGGCCGGACTTATCCTGGCCATCCCGCTGGGCATCGCCCGCACCTCGAAGAAGTGGTACATCAGCGGGCTGCCCTACGCCTATATCTTCTTCTTTCGCGGTACGCCGCTGCTGGTGCAGCTGTTCCTGGTGTACTACGGGCTGGCACAGTTCGACGCGGTGCGCGAGAGCAGCCTGTGGCCCTACCTGCGCAGCCCGTTCTGGTGCGCCGCCGGGACCATGACCCTGCACACCGCCGCCTACATCGCAGAAATCCTGCGCGGCGCCCTGCAAGCCATTCCCAAGGGCGAGATCGAAGCCGCCTGCGCTCTCGGCATGTCTCGCAGCAAGGCGCTGGTGCACATCATGCTGCCACGCGCCGCCCGCATCGGCCTGCCGGCCTACAGCAACGAAGTGATCCTGATGCTCAAGGCCAGCTCGCTGGCCAGCACCGTCACCCTGCTGGAACTCACCGGCATGGCCCGCACGATCATCGCCCGCACCTACCTGCCGGTGGAAATCTTCTTCGCCGCCGGCATGTTCTACCTGGCGATGTCGTTCGTGCTGGTGCAGGCCTTCAAACTGCTCGAGCGCTGGCTGCGCGTGGACGCGTGCCAGGGCCGCTGACCCTGCAAGGCGACCAGCTGCGTGAGCGCTTTCACGCACTGGACGCCTTTTTGACCGCGCATGTCGACCTGTGGCGGCCCAAGCCCTTCACCCAACTGACCTTACCTTGGGAAGCCAAGTATCCCGAGCTTGCCAGTTGGCTGCGCGCCCGCACCCTGGCCGACGCCGAGGCTGTGCATAACTCGCTGCTCGACCTGGACGGCCCGGCGCCCTTTCCTGCGTTGGCCCGGCAGGCACATGCGCTCAGCGCAGTGGGCCCGCTGCCGACCACTGACGTGCCCGCCGCTCGCCACCGGCTCAACGTCGACGTGCCCGGCCGCAAATGGCAACAGATCGAAGCCTTCGCCGCTGCCCTGCCCTTCGCCGATTCCACCAGCCACTGGCTGGACTGGTGCGCCGGCAAAGGCCACCTCGGCCGCCGCCTGCTGCGCGATGGCCAACACCTCACCTGCCTGGAATACGACCCCGCACTGGTCGCCAGCGGCGCCCAACTCAGCACCCACCACGCCTTGCCCGCCCACCACCGGCTGCAAGACGTCATGGCCGACGACCTGTGCCTGCAAGCCTGCATCACCCCCGTCGCCCTGCACGCCTGCGGCGACCTGCACGTCCAGCTCATGCACCGCGCCACCCAGGCAGGCTGCCAGCACCTGGCCTTCGCACCCTGCTGCTACAACCGCACCCACGGCGCCTACCGCCAACTGTGCAGCGAGCCCTCCGCCCTCTCCCTCACCCTCGAAGACCTCGGCCTGCCCCTGGAAGCCACCGTCACCGCCGGCGCCCGCGTGCGCCGCCAGCGCGACCAGTCCATGGCCCGCCGCCTGGCCTTCGACCTGCTGCAGCGCGAGCAACTCGGCATCGACCACTACCTGCCCTGCCCCTCCCTGCCCGCCGCCTGGCTGGCCAAACCCTTCGCCGACTACTGCCGCGACTTGGCCGCATTGCAGAGCGTACCGATAGGGCATGGTGTGGACTTCAACAACCTCGAAGCGCGCGGCTGGCAACGACTGGCCCACGTCCGCAACCTCGAGCTGCTGCGCGGCCTGTTCCGCAAGCCCCTGGAGCTGTGGCTGGTGCTCGACCGCGCCCTGTACCTGCAAGAGCGCCAGTACACCGCACAGGTCGGCACCTTCTGCCCGGAAACCCTGACGCCCCGCAATCTGATGATCATCGCCGAACTCACCTGAAGCCTGCGCAACCTGTGGATAACTCTGTGGGTAGAAGTGTGACGCGACGCATCGGTGCTGCGCCAGAACGCTGGAATGCAGACTGGTCATTTTTCGGTCATGTCCGATTCGCCAGCGAAAACAGTAGCTTGCGAACGATGTCATCAAAACGACCTAATCGGCGAACGGTCGACCGGGTTGGCACGCCGAATGTGCATAAGCACTGACGGGTTAAGAGCTAAAGACGAAGAAATAATGCCGCAGGGGGGTTTACTCGGGCGATCGAATGGCTATAATCAGCGCCCTCACTTGCCGGTATAGCTCAGATGGTAGAGCAACTGACTTGTAATCAGTAGGTCCCGGGTTCGATTCCTGGTGCCGGCACCATACAAAACAAGGGCTTGCAGCGATGCAGGCCCTTTGTTTTTGTCCCGCACGTAACAACCCACGTAACAAGCACGCGACCGAGCATGGGCAGACGCCCGCGCATTGCGGTCTTGCGGTCTTGCGGTCTTGCGGTCTTGCGGCCAAGCGTGCAGCCATCTACGAGCCCTCTCCCAGCGTGGCTAATCCTGTTTTCATGGTGACCCGTGGGAAACAGGTAACCGAGATAATTTTTCGGTCTACTCCTCGGAAAGCCTTGCCACACAAGCGTTGTAGCCCAGTTATGAAAGTAATTTCCGAGTAATTTGAAGTAATGGTCTTACCTTTCAGCAGGGTGAGCGCGCCTATATTAAAAATCCTTATAAAACAGCTAGTTAATAGAAAATTACCTGTACTGTTACCCGAGATTACTCCACTGGGTAAGCGCTACAACCCGCATCGCCGTTGGCCTTCAGCCCGATTCCAGTTTCTAGTTTCCAGTTTCCTCAATTACCTTTTCCCCACGGGTCTCCCATAAATGGGACTCTGGATCGCCTCTACGAGTGCGCCAAGAATCGACGGTTCGGTGCAGGATTTTGCAGGTAATAGTCTGCTTGAGGATGCAAGATACAACCCGAACAGCCCTGCGCGGATACCAGTTGCAGGTGTGCAGAAAACGCGACCTATCTAGCCCGTAGGCGAGGTGGGGGGATGACGGCGCGCGTACTGGATCTAGACATGCTTTAAAGGCCCCATACGTTGCAGACCGATAGGGCACGTGCAATGGCAACCGATCACAAAAAAAGCCGCCCAGCAAGCTGGGCGGCTTTTTGAAGCTAGCAGTACGACTTAAGCTGCTAGTTAACGTTTACTATCGGGCGTCCTGTTCCGAGGTACCCAGGTGGAGCCTGGACTAGTCGTTGGGGGAAGCCGAGTGTTATCAGGGACAGTTGTGAAATTGTCCCTCTTCCCACCACGTGGACCTTCTTCTTGGTAGATACCACCATTACGGCCAGTATTTTCGCCTGGTTTTTTGCCGTTTGACATAATGCATACTCCATTTGGCATGCGTTACTAATGCTTGACGCCAAGGCGGAACAGCCGAAAAAGTCGGGGCAAATCAAAAAAATTGCCATCAACATTACTCAGATGTAGAATCCGAAAACCTTGGTTCCAAGCCAGGAGAGCCGAAAAGGGTTGAGCCTGCAAAACTAGCCCTTCTCAGCGTTGGGGTCCCGCATAATTGCGGGACTTTTCTTTAGGCCACAGGCCAATCTATTGACGTCATGTTTGACTTAAGTCTGCATGTGACGTTCTCTTGTCGCAGATACTAAAGTCCTCAGGAAATCAAAGCAAGCCCATATATGGGTTTTTTTTGTGGTCTTATCCACAAGAATATCGATATATCTGTGGATAAAGCTGTGCACAACTTTTCTGAAAAATCTTGCATGACGCTATTTTTCAATGGGTTGAAGGACCCTGATATTAACCTACTGGCCACCTGATCAAAAATTAGCCAACGTAGTTAGCCATAGCGCGACGCCATGGTTAGTGATGGCGCCAGATTATTGGCTTTCTGAAAATCATTATTTTTCTGAGGGTTGCGGCAATCTGCTAAGAACAAATGTGAAGTTAGGGATTGCTTCATATGGCCGACAGTTCCTGTCCAATCCACAGGCTTATCCCCCGTCCAATATTTTTACGTTATGTCTGCTCGATGCCGGTGAACCGCACCACCTCCTCCCCCACCCAATCATTCACCTGCCATAATCCCACCTGAATCGGCTCCAGCTCATTCATCTCCCAGATCTCAGCCGCCTCCTTGATCGAGCCAAACCCGCCCGCGTTCTGCGGAATCCGTGAGTACCGAGCCCAAGCAAACGTTGGGAATGCAGCGGGCGAGTGTTCGTCGCTCAGTACCGCAAGGCCAAGACCGCGAATACGTTAAGCGGATCGTTGACGAGCTTTACGAACATCAGCAGCCGCACGCTGCCGCCATCGTTCAGTTAGCGAGGACCACTGGCATGCGTTTGCGTGAGGCGATTTTGGCCGATTTTCCTCGACTGCAACGCGAAGCCGAGCAACTCGGGAGGATCAACATCCAGGACGGCACAAAAGGTGGGCGCAGCGGAGCAACAGCAGCTCGCTGGATCGTGGTGGATGACCATGTACGCGAAGCACTCAGATATACCGAGCAGATCCTACCGCATGGCAGCCACAACCTACTGGCACCGAACGAGAGCTACCTCGATTTCCAGCAACGCGTCGTACGCCCCGCCCGAGACGTCCTCCATACGCACAACCTCAAAGGCTTCCACGAACTGCGCGCAGCCTATGCGTGCGAACGCTATGAGCAAATCACCCTCTATCCCGCGCCCATCAATAATGATGGGCGGTGCGACCAGTTTGACCGGCCCCTTGATCGGCGGGCCCGAGAACAACTCAGCTATGAACTTGGGCACGGCCGTATCGACCTGGTATCGGCTTACATCGGTGGTCGAGCATGAGTAAGCCATTCGATATGGAGCTGTTCTTGGTGGGCGCTCTGACCGGATCGCACTCCACCCGCATGCGTCACCTTCGTCAGGCGAAGGCCATTCAAGCGGCGATACATTATCGCTGGCACCTAGACAATCCATGGACCTGGCAGCGAAAACATATCGATTGGTTTCTAAATCAGCACCTGAACCAGCGCACTGAATCCACGCGCTATTACTATCTGCTGACCGTGCATTTGCTCACTATTCGCTTAGGTAAGCCATGGCATTTCAAGGTCAGCATCTATAGGGGACCTCGGGAGAGACGCTGACCAACGTTTTCACCCGATTTGATCATTGCACGCAAAAAGGGCGACAGGCCTAGATCGGCCAGGGGTGGAAAGCCGGCATGGTCCACTTTGCTCCCCGGTGAGGATGGTCGGTAACGGCATCCGCTGTTGCTAGCCAGCCATCTGCCCTAGAAAGGCGGGGAGTTCTCATGCTTGGCCTTCCGTGGATACAGCTCGGCAGCCCTGCGGAATGCCCGGTGACAATATCCATGTTAACGGTCAATCTATGCTCCAGATAACGGCTCATTTCCCCAGACCGCTTTTGGCAACCAATGAACTACACCGATATGTGGCATCGGACGCGATAATTCGTCAGCCGGTGCTACGCACGACAAAAGGTCCCCCCCAACTCTAGAGCGTTGTGGACGTATTCGGATATCGCGTGGCGCGTTGGCTAATCGTGCCGGGAAAAATAAGGTGCGGCACAGCCTGGCTGCTGAATAGGTCAGGGGGCAGTCGTAGTCAAACAGGACAAGCAAATGAGCAAAGCAGGTATTCAGTCCAATCGAGGCGATGGTTACCAAACGCTGGTTGCCTTTGACTGGGCTTTGAGCATTCTTTCGCAGCCTGGTTACCAGTGGCTTGAAGTAGACTCAGTAAGCGGGTCAGTGGACGATGTGGTGATCGGCAAAGTAGATGGCACCAAAATTTACTGCCAATGCAAAAAAAACCAGACGCTGCATAAGGCCTGGTCTATTGCCGACCTCGCCGACGAATTGCGCAAGGCAATCAGCTTGTTGACCAGCGATCCGACAGCGGAAATTCGCTTCTATTCGCGCAGCGCGTTTGGTGATCTCTCAAGACTGCGGGAATACAGCACCAACTATGCCGATGAAGCAACCTACCAAACCAATCTGGGCAAGGCGCTCCAAGAGTCAGATACCGAACTAGGAAGTCTGCTTGTCGAACAGGCGTCAAATCTTTCAACCTACCAGTTCCTACAACGCACGACGTTTGAAATCAGTCCAGAACTGGATCGCATGGAGGCATTTCTGCGCGAGCGTTTGTGGCGGTTGGTAAGCAACGGTTCAGCGGCTTACAACACCCTATGGACACGCCTTGATTACCTCGGAATGCGCGTTAGCGGCCACGGCGAAAGTAGTGCTACGCAACATCGACTGACAAAGGACAACCTGAAAGTCTTGCTGGACAACGCAGGCTCGCTGCTGACCCCTCCCATGGACATGGTAAAGGTTCGTACTTCATTCAAAAGCACTTCTGCCATTGGCCGGTCATGGCGCAGAGATATTGGCAGTGAAAGCGTTTCGAATCCGTCCGTCAACGAACTCATCAAAGCCATTGAAGCCAAACATGGCTCTATCTTGCTCACCGGTTTGCCGGGATCTGGCAAGACTTGCGTAATGCTGGCAGTGCAAGAAGCACTGGAACAACTCGCCCAAACCCGCACTGACCTACTGCCGCTGTTCATTCAATCGCGCGAGTTCGCCGACATCGTCACTGCGCAAGACCGTCAAGCCCTAGGCCTGCCTGAACATTGGGTAGAAGGAGCGGCACGCATGGCGGAGGATGCGCACGTAGTCGTAATGATCGACTCGTTAGATGTACTTTCCATTGCCCGTGAACACAGCGTACTTACGTACTTCCTTGCCCAAATTGATCGTCTGCTGCTGGTTCCCAACATTACCGTTGTCACTGCCTGTCGCGACTTTGACTGTCATTACGATCGGCGTATTGCCCAGCGCAGTTGGGGTAAAAAAATCACCTGCCAGCCATTGGAATGGGATACCGAGATAGCGCCGCTGCTCGTAAAACTCAGCATTGACGCATCGGCCACCGATACGACCACGCGCGAATTGATTTGTAATCCACGTGAATTGGCCTTGTTTGTTGAATTAGCGCAGCAAGGAGGTAGCTTCAATGTAGTGACCAGCCAAGCGCTGGCACAGCGCTACCTTGCCACGATCGTGCAGGCCAATAGCGCACTGGGCGATGCCGCCATGCAAGCCATTGAAGCCATCGCGGCTGAAATGCTAAAGTTGCGCAGCCTTGCGGTGCCACGTCAGCGATTCACCGCCTCACAAGATATTCAACGTGCACTTCTCAGTAATAAGGTGCTGCATGAGACGCAGGATGGGCAACTGACATTCGGGCACCAGACGCTGCTCGACGTATTGGTGATCAGCGGCGCGGTACGCCAAGCTGTTACTTTGAACGCATTCATACAACGTTTACCGCCCGTGCCTTTTGTGCGCCCCAGCATTCGCAGCTTTGTCACGCAGCTGACAACCGGAGATCGACGCGAATTCCGAAAACAGCTGCGTACTGTTTTGACAGGCAACAATGCCTTCCATATTCGCCGTCTTGTGGCGGAAACCTTTACAGAACAACCCCCACACGATGACGACTGGCTTCTAATACGCGACCTGCGCAACCAGCATCGTGATGTCTTTCAGGTGATCTATACCCAGGCGGCTCGGGTGGAATGGCATCACTTCTGGATGAAGCATCTAGTCCCGTTTTTGAAAGATACCCGCGATGTTGACGGGTTAACGATGCATGTGCACCGAGTATCTCAATGGAAAAATGACGATGCCGTAGGGGTGTTCGCATTTTGGACCGAGGTACTGGCACTGGATGGGGTGGATAATACCCAGCTGACAAATTCTATTGCACATGCGATCACGCAAGTCCATGCAGACCATTCGGCGATGCTTGTGCCTTTGCTTGTCGAATTGCTTAAGTTACCGAGGCAAGAACACAGCTTTCTCGGGCATGCACTCGCGCGCTGCGTAAAAGATGGCGGTATGGATGATACGGTTCTGTGGCGTTATGTCGCTGGCGAAGTCACCGACGAAGATGTGCTTGCCTATAGCTTTGACAAAAAGCTGCACTGTCAACCGCATGAGTTTGGGACAAGCAATAAAACTTTTCTCGCAGATCGAATGCGAAAGTCCACGGCATTGCTTGACCTGGCTATAGCATCGATTGAGCGATGGAGCCAAATCAAGAACTCACGCTATGGCGAGGCTCCGAAAAATTTTGGGAGCGGCTTCCTACACCAAACGTCATACAACGACGCACACACCCAGACCGACCACCGGCACCTTGATAGTGAACGCATACTGCTGGATGCCGTTGAAACCGCCATCGTGCATCACGCAAACACGCAATCGAATTGGTGGAAAAGCAACAGCGAACGTCTGTGCTTCAGCACAGAAGGCGCATTGCGCTATTTCGCCATCCTCGCGTGCATGGCAGCACCAACCGCTAACCTGGATGTGATTGGCCGCATGCTTTGCAACAAAAAACTGCTCGAATCCGCTTTGTCGTATGAACTCGGCACGCTTATACAGACCACTTTTCTGCACCTTGATGCGGCTACGCAAGACGCAATACATTCGACTGTTTTAACCCTTCGCCTGGAAACTACAACTGACCCGAAGCACCATGCATGGGCGCTACGAGATCAAGCGAAACTAATTCTTACCATCCCCTGCCATCTGCGTTCAGCCGACGCACAGGCTGTATTGGATGAGTGCGAAAAAGAAATATGGCCTCTGATTCGCCAGCCGGACATTCACATAGGTGGAGGAATGGTTAGCGCACCGTTTTCTTTCGAGGTGTTTCTTGATGCAAGCGATGACTCTGTGCTGGGCCTGCTGAATCACTACAAAGCGCATGCCAGTAGCCCTTTTGATGACTTTCTGATGGGGGGGGGGAGAGAGGTTGGCTCACAATTACGTGAGGCGGCTTCGCGCCACCCCACCCGCTTTATGAGTCTTTTATCAGCCAACTGGGAGCGGATCTCGGACCGCTTTCGAGACGACCTCATGGAGGGCATTGCGACCTACCTAGCTCACCGCTACGGCAACTTGCAGGTAAATGGCACTTGGTCACCCAAAGATGAGCCCAATGCGGCAGCGTTGGTGCAGCAAATCCTAAATGAGCTGGAAGCGCATCCGAGTCATTGGTACCACAACCGCGTCGCATCTAAAGCAATAGAGAGCTGTGCGCACGTAGTTGAACTGTCACAGGACGCTACGCGGCTAGTGTCTTTGGCTGCGGATTTTTCGACACTACAGGAGGAGAGCTCCATCTCAGGGGATTCCGTTGATTTGGTCACAGCTGGCATCAATATGGCCAAAGGGAACGCAGCGGAAGCCTTGATGATCGTGGCCAATCAACTTGAAAAGAACGGCGTACCGTGGCCCCAATTGCTACCGAATGCGCTACGCCTATTTGCCGCAGACCCGCACCCCGCTATTCGCGCCCTATTGCTGCGGCGTATGCCCTATTTACAAAGCCGTCACCCTGAACTTGGCTGGGAGCTGTTTGGCCTTACCATGCAGGAGAAATCCCCCGGACTTTGGCCAATAGCCGAATCTAGCCTGTATTACGCTTACTACCAAAAATTCGAAATTGTCGCTTTGTGGCTAGCACGTCTTTATCGCGAAGGCAGCAACAAGGATTTTGAGACTTGGGGGCGTATATCCGCACTGGCAGCTCTTTCGAAACGATTGGAGTTTTCTTCCCTTCTCGTAGAAATCAACGCAGGGGAAACCGTCGAAGCGTGGTGTGGTGCGGCGAGCGTTTGGACTCACAGCGACAACATTCAGCAGCACCGGGAACAGTGTCTTGCCGGTCTTGAGGCCGGCTTGGATGCCGAGAATCATTATGCTCTTGCCGTTGCCCGCAAATTCCGCAACCTCTTCCAGGAGACAACGCCGCTGGTTGCTGTACCCATTGAGCTAATTCGGCGCTGCTTGTTCTTGCTAGGAACAGAAGCTGATTCTGCACGAAACGACATCTATGGCTTCGACGCATGGCTGAACGCTATATCACTTCGCGATCCAATGTATGCATTAGAAGCGACCGAGATTTACCTTGATTTTGTTCGACAGACAAAACCCTATCTATACGACCATGAGAACAACCTCACACAACTGCTAACCCGCCTTTTCGCGCAGGCTGAAGAACAGGAGGAGTCAGACGGTGGTGCCATGCTGCAGCGAGTGGTAGCGACGCAGGATTCGCTGCTGACTCTGGGTGTCGACGGCATGAATGACTGGCTTAAAGCCGCGGAGCGTCCATGACCATAAATAGCGAAACAGGTGCTTTACGAAGGCATCGCCATAAAACTTATGGGATTCATGCGCAGCACTAACCACAGCAATTCAACGACTCCAAAGGGTGATAAAAGCAGCGATCACAGAGATACGGCTGTAACCCTCCGGAGAACGGCCTGCGGCACGCCAACGATTTGGGTGCCAAGTAGCCATCTGCATCCTGATATGCCTATTTTTATAGCTATCAACAAGCGAGCGCACGTCTTGAGGTAGTCTTAGAGGTAGAAAAACGCAGTCTTGAAGATAATAATGACCCTCACCAATAAGTTATTGATTGGTTCGACTCCTGGTGCCGCACTATCGTTCGACGAGAAAGGCTCACGGAAAGGTGGGCCTTTTTTGTTTGTGTTTTTTGTGAAAATGCATTTCCACGTGATTCACCTGCAATCTTTGTGGGAGCGACCCGTGGCCGCCAAACCGTCGGCCCTCTCACCACCGCCCTAAGCCCTTCCCCAACATCTCACCAACCCCGGCACGCGAATACCGCACACTTACAACTGCGACTACAGTTCCATGAAATCAAGGAGGCCAAACCCACCATGGACACCTCCCTTTTTCAAACCATCAAACTGATCATCGTCTCGGCGACCGGCCTGTCCAAGGACGCCCTCCACATCTATGTCGGCATGGCGATCTATCTAGGCTTGGTCGTTTTCATACGCCGCTACCCGTTCTACATCGGCTGGGCGGTTGTATTGGGGCTGGCTTGCGCTGGAGAGTGGCTCGATGCAGGGGATGACATCGCGACATTCGGATACTGGCGATGGGAGGCCAGCGTGCACGACGTTTCGAACACATTGTTTTGGCCAACGGTGTTGACGCTGGGTTGGATGGTGAAAGCACGGTACACGAATGGCCAAAAGTGAATATCGTTAGGTGTAGATCATGTTCGGGTGTCGTCTATACTCAGGCTTGGGGGCAATCTGTTTGCTTGGTCAACGCTCTGCTACGCTTTTTGCCTAGCAAAAGAATTGCTTTGACCACCGCCTTAGTTAGCTCCCTGTAAAAAGTGCCTCTGCAGCGATTCTCCTCGCGAGAGCCAGCCTGACAAACACCCAAATCACCGTAACAAGCGCCACTCACCCCAAAGCGAAAACAATCACTCCGCCGGCTGCATACCAAACCCAACGCCAAAACGATTCCAAGCATTGATAGTGGCAATGGCAAAGGTGAGATCGGTTAACTCACGATCGTCGAACTGCTCGGCCACCACCGTGTAGATTGTTTCCGGGGCGCCCTTGTCAGCCAGCAGGGTCAGGGTCTCGGTCCACAGCAAAGCAGCGCGTTCACGGTCTGTGAAAAATGGAGTTTCATGCCAGGCCGAAAGGGCAAAGATACGCCGTGGGGTTTCTCCAAGCGCGATGGCATCGCTGGTGTGCTTATCGATGCAGTAGGCGCATGCGTTGAGTTGGGAAGCGCGTATCTTGATCAACTCGTGCAGCGACTTTTCCAGCGACGATTCGCCCATCGCTTTTTCCAAACCCAGCAGGGCTTTGTAAGTGTGTGGGGCAACATGTGCATAATTCACGCGTGGAGCGGTCATGGTGATGTCCTTTAAAGTGGCCCGGTGGATGACCGGGAGCACGCTCACTTTATTGGTCAGGATATAATCCATAAATCGGCTAAAATCGTAAGCATTAGACGACTATCCGGACAATCATGGCCTTTGACCGACTGGAGGCGATGCGTGCGTTTTGCCGCATTGTTGAATTGGGCAGCTTTACCCGCGCCGCAGAGGCGCTCCCCATAGCAAAGACTACGCTGTCGGGCCAGATTCGGGCTTTGGAGGATCAGCTGGGCCTAAAGCTGCTGCACCGCACTACTCGTCGTGTGACTGCCACCACGGACGGCGCTGCCTATTACGAACGGGCACGCAGGGTGCTGGAAGACATCGACGAGTTGGAAGCCAGCGTCTTGCAAACGCGCTTCGTCGCGCGCGGCAAGGTCAAGGTCGATATGCCTTCGCCCGTAGGCCGTTTCTTATTGATCCCCGCGCTGCCGAGCTTTGTGAGCGACTACCCTGATATCCAATTGGATCTGGGCTGCAGCGAGCGGGTGGCTGATTTAGTTCAGGAAGGCATCGACTGCGCTATCCGCGGCGGCCTGGTGACGGATCCGGACCTGGTGTGCCGACCTATCGGGCAGATGCGGTTTGTGCTGTGCGCATCGCCTGGCTATTTGAATGAACATCCGCCGGTAAACAGTCCGCAAGACCTCACGCAGTTGCGCTATCTGGCTTTTGTGTTTCCCGCCAGCGGCAGGCAAAACCTGGTGCGTCTGGAATGTAGTGGTCAAAGCGTGCTGATCGAGCAGACTCCAGCTATGCGATTCAACAGCGGTGGTGCCTACGTGGCGGCGGCGCAAGCAGGATTGGGCTTTGTGGCCTTGCCGCTGTGCGAGGCACAGGCGTTGTTGGCAGATGGCAAGCTGGTGCAGCTACTGCCGGAGTGGCACTTGCCAAGCATGCCAATGAGTTTGGTATATCCCTATTCAAGGCGCCTGTCCGCCCGGGTGCGTGCGTTTGTAGAATGGGCAACGGCAACGATGGGGCAGGATCCGCTCTGGCGTTTGTAGGGCTTGAGCCCGGCAGGAACCGCGGGTGGCCACAAGCTTAGTTACAGCCACATCCTGATCACCGTAGGTCAACCCGTTCCCAACCTCCCCAACCACTCTTCATACCGCCCCGGCCACTCTCCAGTCGCCGTCCCCCTCCTCCCCAACCCAAATCCATGCCCCCCTGTCGCATACCGATGCATCTCCACAGCCACCCCACGCTGCTCACACGCCGCAGCCATGATCAGCGTATTGTGCGGATCCACAACCGAGTCATCCTCCGCCTGTACCAAGAACTCAGGCGGTGTAGTTCCAGTCACCCGATTCTGCACAGACCACTCAGCCTCCTCTTGCATCGACGCGTCTGGCCCCACCAGCACCTTGTGAGTCGAGGTATGTGTATAAGGCCGTTCCAACGTGATAGGTGGATAGATCAACGCCGCTCCTTCAACCACGGCGGCTATCGAATCGATGCTGTCCTGCGCTGCATAGGTCTGAGAATCGCCCAGCGTTGCGGTCATGCCCATCAGATGTCCACCGGCTGAAAAGCCCAGTAGCGAGACGTGGCTTTCCCGGCTGCGGACTATGCGTAGCGCGCGCTGCGCATCTTGCAGTGCGACGATGTTGCCGGCGTTCCAGCCTTCACTCGGCAAGCGGTACGCCAGCACATACGCGGTGTACCCGCGCTCCGTGAGCCAATCCGCCAAGGGCCATCCCTCGATCCCCAGTTCGATTCGTTTGTACCCGCCACCGGCAGCGACAATCACCGCTTTTCCGTTGGGTTTGACGGGTCTGAAGATCTGTAGGTATGGACGGGTGACGTTGCTTAGCGAGCCATGGGATGTGAGCAGGTGGTTGCCCGAGGGTCCGCCGCCCCCTGGCGGGACGTCGCTCCACAGCTGGACTGTTTCACTGTTGGCCGTTGGATCTTTGGCCTGAATGGCCGCTACTTTCAACATCAACACTGCCGTGCCGGCGCCTAGAATGAAATTGCGGCGATTCATGAAAGCTCACTCGGTCTATGAACAAGGGTTTTGCTTTTCCAGCCTGGGGGCTTGTCTGGTGCGTTAGAAACACTACCTCAAATTTGACCAACCTACCTGCTCCGGAAAGTTATTCCTGCTGTGATGTGTCGGCGCTCGGTCCCTGACCCGCACCGTAGGCGATGAACCCAATGTTCAGTTGATCATCAAACTCAAGCCAGATGCGGCTGAAAAGCGCACCAACGGCAGCTGTGCCTACTGATTTCCAACGGACCTGAACACATGAATCCAACCTTTAAAAAACTGTTCCTGAGCCCTTCGTCCTGGTTGTTAGGCAGCGCGATTCTGGTCGCAGGTTCTGCCAGCGCAGCCACTGCAGCGGCGCCTGTCCGGCAAGTGGTCACGGATCCGGCGTTCAGCCAGTTGGTCGACGCCAAGGCCCGGGTCGAGCTGCTCACCGATCAGGCGAAGTGGGCCGAGGGGCCGCTGTGTCTGCAGGATGGTCGTTTGATATGGAGCGATATCAAGGCGAACAAGGTCAGCGGTTGGCAAGCGAAGGATGGCGTATCGACCTGGCTGGAACCGGCCGACTTCCAGAACGGGCATACGCTGGATGCGCAGGGCCGTGTGGTCGCGGCGTCTCACGGCAAGCGCGGTATCGTGCGGCAGGAGGCCAACGGTGAGTGGCGGACCTTGGTCGACACGTACCAGGGCAAGCGGTTGAACAGCCCGAACGATGTGGTGGCCGATAACAGCGGCACTCTCTGGTTTACCGACCCCACCTTCGGGGTGCTGAGCAAAAGCGAAGGCTATGGCGGCACACCCGAGCAGGGTGGGGAGTTCGTCTATCGCTATGTGCCCGATACCGGTGAGATCACCCGTCTCGAGACGCCAGAAGTGCACTCACCCAACGGGCTGGCCTTCTCGCCGGATCAACAGCTGTTGTATGTGGCCGACTCGCAAATGGCCCATGACTTCAGCAACAAGACGTTGGCCCACCGCATCATGGTCTATCAGGTCCGCGACGGTCGTTTGAGCAACGGCAAGGTCTTTGCCGAGATCGAATCCGGCATTCCCGACGGTATCAAGGTGGATGCCCTTGGCAACGTCTGGAGCAGCAGCAAGGAAGGCATCCAGGTCTTTTCCGCAGCCGGCAAGTCGCTGGGCAAACTTTTGGTAAGCGCGAGCGATACCAGCAACTTGACGTTCTGCTCGGATGAACAAGGCAGTTGGGCCTATATCACCGCTGCCAACAAGGTGCTTCGCGTGCAAGTGGCGAAGGGTGTTATCGGGCGCTAGGCCAATGGCGAGGAGCGGGTGGTGACCGTCCTGTTGCAGACGCTCACCACATCCCTCGAAGAAGTCCGTTTAGCCCACCGATAGCGTCGACGGGTTAGCTTGCCGGGTGATGACCAAGCGGTCCCCCGCAGCTCAATACTTCCACGTCACCGACGCCGTCAAATTGCGCGGCGCCCCGTAGTTGGTGGAACCGGACGATTGATACAGCGACAGCAAGTACTTGCGATCGGTGACGTTGTTCAGGTTCAGCGACGTGCTCCAGTTGTCGTCGATGTCGTAACTGGCCATCAGGTCCATCAGCGCATAGGCGTCTTGTCGCACATTGCGGTTGGTGTCCACTTCGGTTGCGCTTTGCCATTGAAAACGGGTGCCCACTCTGACACTGGGCATCTCGGGCAGGCGGTAGGTCAGGCTGCCGCGCAGGCTATGGGTGGGGATGTACTTGCGGGTTTCATCGCCATTGGCGTCTTCGATCTGCACGAAGGTATAGCCACCTGCTATGTCCAGGCCTGGTAACGCTTCTCCCGATGCACCCAGCTCGAAGCCACGGCTTTTGAGGTTCGTGCCGCGATACAGGTACTGACCGCCGACGATTTCTCCAGTGAGTTCGGCAACGTTCTGCTGATCGGTTTTGAACGCCGCGGCGGTCAGGGTGAGTCGCTCGTCGAGCACGAGTCCCTTGATACCGACTTCCAGGCTCTTGCCTTCAAGTGGAAGGAGCAAGCCACCGCCGGTACTGCGCAGGTATTGCGGTTTGAAGATTTTCGTCCAGCTGGTGTAAAGGCTCCACTGTGGGGTGAGGTCGTAGACTAGGCCGGTGTAGGGGGTGACTTTGCCGTGCACTCGCGTATCGTGGGGCGATCCATACCCGGCGCCATCGCCGTCGGCGCTGAGCATGCGCGCGCCGGCAATCCAGTGCAGGTCATCGACAACGCTGAAGCGGGCGCCGGCGAACAGGCTTTTTTGGCGGTCGGTGAACAGCTGGGTATTGCGGTCGTCGGTGTAGTTGAGCGGCGGTTGCACGACATTGCCGGACAGCGCGTCGGCCAGGCTCACCATCTGGTAGCCGGATGAGTCCCTGTAATGGCCGACCTCGTCGTGGTGGGTTCGCCCGTAGTTGGCACCCAGAGTCAACTCATGTTGCCTGCCGAACAGCGCGAAGGGGCCGGACAGTTTCGCTTCAGCCGTGACCTGCTCTTCCTTGCTGGTGGTGCGGTTGATATAGGCGTAGGCCTCGTCGGCGGTGGCGGGGATGGCGTAGAGCATCTTGGTGTCGGAATCTTGCTTCATCCCAGCCACGGTAAGGGTGCTGTTCCAGCCGTTGTCGAAAGCATGGGTCAGCTCGGCGAATGCACGCTGAGTCTTCACGTCCCAGGAGGTCCAGGGCTGGCCGACACTTGAACTGCGGCTGCTGTAGTGAATGCGGTTACCTTGGTAATCGGCGATGGGCAAGGCGCCCCAGGTGCTGCCGTTGGAGTAGCTGTTCTGCTGGGTGAAGCCTACGGTGAGGGTGTCGGCCTCGGACAGGTCGAAGGTCAACAGGCCCGCCGCCACGTTGACCTCATGGCCGTACTGGTCGAGGTAGGAATTGCCTTTGTCATGGGAGGTGATGAAGCGTCCGCGAACATTGCCGCTTTGACTGAGTGGACCGGACACATCAAAGCCCAAGCGGCGGTTGTCCCATGAACCCACGCTGCTATCGACCCGCGCCTGGAACGTATCCGTAGGGCGCTTGCGCACCAGGTTGACTGTGGCGGACGGATCGCCGGTGCCGCTCATCAGCCCGTTGGCGCCATGCAGCACGTCGACCTGCTCGAACTCGGTCATGTCCTGATCGCCGACCAGCACACCGCCGGAGAACGGCAGGCTCATGCCGTCGAACTCGAAGTTTTCGATCTTGAAGCCGCGCGAAGTAAAGGCGGTGCGATCGGTTTCGAACTGTTCGACGGTCACCGACGGCGCGTTGCGTAGCGCATCCTTCACGCTATTGAGCTGGAAATCGTCCATCTGCTGGCGGGTCACCACGGTGATCGCCTGCGGCGTTTCCTTGTCGCTCAGGCCTAGGCGAGTGGTGCTGGATACAGGGTTTGCCCGGTAGCTCTGGCTTGGGCTGACGCCTGCGTTGTCTTGATACTGGATCTGCGTGGGCGCCAGCAGGATTTCGCTGTTGGCCTGCCCGGCTTGAACCGGGACCAGGTAAACGGTCGTGGCATCGGTTCGGGCGAAGGTGTAGCCACTGCCCTGCAACAACCTGGCGAGGGCCTCTTCCGTGGAGTAGCGACCTTCCACTGCGGTGCTGCGCAGGGCACTGTCCAGGTTGCCGTCGAGCAACACGTTCTGGCCCGACTGCTGACTGAACAGTAGCAAGGCCTGACGCAGAGGTTGGGCAGCGATATTGAGGGGTAGACGCTCTACGGACGCCGTCGCCGGATGGACCTGTGCCCCATGAGCCTGAAGCGCGCCGACGAACAGCGTGCACGCCAATGCGGTGCCCAGTGCGTGACGCTGCCAGCGGCTGTCGATTCTGGATTCATGGTTGAGTTGCGTTGCCATTGCGGTCGTTCCCCAGGAAGTGCTTCGAAGATGCGAATACCAATCAGTCAGGCTAAGACGCATGAGCGAGCGCAATTCCCTAAGGTCGCGTGAATTATTTACAGCGGGATCAGGTGGGATAGATCAGGGTGATCAGGTCGGTGTAGCGATCCACTCGAACGGCCAAGGCTTTGGTGATGGCGTCGAGCATCTGCTCGGGCTTGTTCAGGTTGAGTATCAAACTGACTCGGCGCATGGCCAGTTGCTTGTCCATGATGAAGATTCGGCCTTCGCGCCAGCGTTGCAACTCATCGATGACGGTGAGCAAAGGCTTGTCGAAAAACACCAATCGTCCGCTGCGCCAGGCGAGGATCTGCTCAAGCTCGGCATGCTGGATGGCGCCGGTACGATCACTGCTGAAGCGCACCGACAGGCCCTCTCCCAAATCGACCTGCTGGTTGGCCGTCACCACACGGACCGTCTTGCGGTTCACCGCCAGCAGCGCCGAACCTTCATCGCATGACAGACAGAATCCAGCGTCGGCGGCCACCACCTGCCCCGATCGGCTGTTGACCGTGAACTCGCCGGCCGCCGAGGGCAGCACATTGAAATAGGCCTCGCCGTGAAGCAGTTCCACGGCGCGCCGGGTCGGTGAAAAATCCACATTCAATGCAGTGTTGCCGGCGAGATCGACAGAGGACCCATCGGGCAACGTGACGGTACGACGCTCGCCCACGGCGCTGCGGATATCGGCGAACGGCAGGCCCATATCGTTGAGCCATAGCGCCGATGCACAAGCGGTGACGGCGACGGCACTGGCGGCGATGCCCAAGCCGACGAAACGTCGGCGGGAAAGTTGTGGGGCGGTCGGTGCTAAGGTCTGAGGGTACAGCTGCGCGGAAGCGGCCCACAGGTGCTCGAGCTGGGCGTAGGCCTCGGCATGCCGGGGGTCGGCATCGAGCCATGCTGCCAACTCCGCCCGCTCGGCGGCAGTGGGTGAGCCGCCCTGAACCAAAGCGAACCAGGCGCTCGCCTGATGGCTGATGTCGTCAACACGCGACACTGATGGAGGTTCGACGCTCATTCGGACATACCGATCTTGATCAAGTCCAAGGCACGAACCATGCGGCTGTAAGCGGTCTTCGACGGGATCCCCAGGCGCTGGCCTATTTCCACGTAGGTCAGGCCTTCCACGCGCACCATCAGAAACACTTCGCGACACGGCGCGGGCATATTCTGAATCACGTCGTTCAACGTATTCAGCTGTTGATGGGCAATCGCCGCTTGTTCAAGGGTGGGCGTGGACGGCTCGAAACTGGAGGTTGTCTGGGGATCGAGGGTCTCGCCTTTGCGATGTTCCTGGCACCGGGTGTGATCGATGAACAGATTGCGGGCGCTGGAGAACAGATAGGCGCGAAAATTGGCAATCGGGGTGCGACCCATTTGCTCGGACAGGCGAATGAAGGTGTCCTGAGTCAGGTCGGCGGCGGTCTCTTTGCAACGCAAGCGACGATCCAGGTAATCCTGGATTTCGCTGCGGTGGGCGAGGTACAGCGCCTTGAGATCTGAGCCGGACATGAACGCAACCTTGAAAGGCGGAGTGGCAAGGGCAGGAAAATATCACAAAGAGAATCATTTGCGCTTGCGCGCTCCTGCCCGCACTCACACAACCATGTATATCCCTGCCTTAAAAGCGCCTAGCCCCGATCAGCTCACCCAGCACCTGGTTGGGGATGCGAAAGGGTATGGACGCATGGTCTTCGCCAGCTTCGACCCTAAAGCCGCTTCGCAGTCCAAAGCCTGACAATGCTTGCAGGCGTGAATACAACGCGCTGGCATCCTGGATCGCCTGAACCGAATCGCGCTCGGCCATCACGATGCTCAGGCTTGTCTGCGTCATATCGAGTTGTGCGGCGCGGACGCGCTCGGCGAAAGCGCGTTCAGACGCTAACAGGAACTGGTCACGCCACCACAGGCTGGGGCTGACCGCTACAACGTGTTGAAACAGGGTGGGCCGAGTGAACACCGCGTACACACCCAGCATGCCGCCAAATGAGTGCCCGACCAGGCTGCGTTGATCCTCGTCGACTTTGAAATGCTCGGACACTTTGGGCATCAAGCGTTTCTGGATGAAGTCGAGAAACAGATCCTGGCCACCCTGTGCCGGCGTGTTGCGATCTTGCGGTGCAGGCGGTGTCAGATCGAACGCGCGTCTGTTGAAGTCCAGCGGCGTGTCACTCGGATACCCGATCGCCACCAGGATCGAGCCGCGCAATTTGGCCTGCGCGCGCTTGGCGGCATGGAACGCGGGGAAATAGGCATTGCCATCCAACAGGTAAATCACCGGGTAACCACCGGTATAAGGAACATCGCCCTCGGGCAGGCTGATCATGATGCGGTATTCCAGCCCTCCTTCGCTTTTCATCGCCCATTGCTCGGTGCCGTCCAGCGCAACCGGCTGCGCCTGAGCGGCCATCGTTGCACCGAGCAACCATGCGCTCAATACGGTAAATACTCTGCGGATCATGTTTCTGGGTGTTCCTTACTGTGCAGGCACGTGAGCGTAGGGCGTTGACCTCAGAAGAAGCCGAACGGCAAACCTACGCGGTGGAGAATGCGCTCGGTTGCCAATAAGACGGATGACGGCGTCGTTTGTCTTGATCTGGCGATGGCCGAGCGGATTATCCCGTTTCCTGCTCGCTAACTCAGCCGCTCAGCCGCCTTGCGATATACGGCCTCCCGCTCACGCTTATCAACGGCCACGATAAACACCACTACCTCTTGGTCGATAACTTGGTAAACGAGGCGGTATCCACTGCTGCGCAGTTTGATCTTATAGCAGTCGGGCAAGCCATGCAGACGGTTGGCTTCATTGCGGGGATTGAGCAGAATCGCGACCAGTTTCTTCTTGAGTTGCTGGCGTACGGTATCCCCCAACTTGTGCCATTCCTTTAGCGCCCGCGCGTCGAACTCGAGGCTATAGGTCATCCAGCGAAACCTTGACTCGCTGAGGATTCGCCAACCGTTCCCGCACCGTTTCAAGCAAGGCTTCATCGTCCTCGGTCATCAAAACCGACTTGAAGGGCAACTGGCCTCGCTCCGCCACGTACTGCAGGGTTTGCCGCATCAGTTCAGATGGGGTGACGCCGAGTTTTTCCAGCTCGTGGTAAGCGCGCGCTTTCAGCTCGTCGTCGATACGTATGTTGATAGACGCCATGGGAAGTTCTTCTGTAATGACAACGGTCATTACAGTGAAGCAAAAAGTGCGTTTGGGCAAGCTACCCCCGGTCGACTTTCTCCTCACTTGCAAAACGGATCATCCCAAAACGGGCGCTCGATCTCCTTGTAGATATCCGCCCGGCTCAAACCCAGGTCCTTGAGCCCGGCGTCACTCATCTGCTCCAGTTGATGCCGTTGCCGGGCCAGTTCATACCAGCGCGCGATGCGCTTCCATGGATTGGCAAAAGATCTCGCTGATTCACTTTGGGTGCAGCAGCTATGCGAAGCACAGGCACTCACTGTTTGACCTTTCATCTGCTCATCCTCCGGGTTGATGGCTTGATTCTCGGTTCAGGCTTAACATCAATCCAACGAATGTTTTGAATGCAGTGCATCTCAGAGATTGATCAATGTCCCACTACCAGAGCATCGATTCGGAAGTCCTGCGTACTTTCGTGGCCATCGCCGATGAGGGCGGTTTCACCAAGGCCGGTGAGCGGGTGAATCGCACCCAGTCGGCGGTGAGCATGCAGATGAAGCGGCTCGAGGAAGACGTGCTGTGTCGGCAACTGTTCGAGCGCGATGGCCGGCAGGTGAAGCTGACGGCTGAAGGGCAGATTCTGTTGGGTTACGCGCGCCGCATTCTCAAATTGCACAGCGAAGTGTTCACCACCTTGCGCGAGCCGCACATGGTCGGCACGGTGCGCATCGGTACTCCGGACGACTACGCCATGCGCTTTCTGCCGGGGATCTTGTCCGGCTTCGCTCAGGCATTTCCGCTGGTGCAGGTGGAAGTGCATTGCGAGAGCTCCCGGCAGTTGATGCAACGCAAGGATCTGGATCTTACGATCGTTACCCGTGAGCCAGGGCGCGAGGTAGGCCAGTTGCTGCGTCAGGAGCGCTTCGTGTGGGCCGAAGCCGAGGGCTTTTTTCTTCACGAACAAACGCCCGTGCCACTGGCGATGTTCAATACCGATTGTTTTTGCCGGATATGGGCGTGCAATGCCCTGGACGCCGGGCAGAAGCCTTACCGGATCGCCTATTCCAGCCCCAGCCTCGCGGCGATAATGGCCGCGGTCGGCGTTGGCCTGGCGGTCACCGCGCAGCTGCAAAGCCTGATCACGCCGGGGCTACGGATCATCGGCGAAGCCGAGGGCATGCCCTTGTTGCCATTGGCGAGCATCATGCTGCTGCGCAACCCCGATACCCGGTCGCCGATGATCGATGCGTTGGCCGAGCATATCGTCGAGGGGTTCAGGCTTTGAGCGGTGGGCCCATCGCTTACCTGCTGGAACTCCCCTACCGCCGCGTCAACTCGGTCAAGGTATCCGCAATCCCCTTGGTCCGTCTCGCCGTCCCCTCGGTTGCCTGGCTCGACGCCTCCAAGGTGTCCAGCATCTCCCTCAACGCACTCACTCCTGTGGACTGATCTTCGATCTGCTGAGCCACTCGCTGGATCTCGCTCGACAGCAGATCGACATCCACGCCGATGTCCGCTGCATTCTTGCGGGTGATTTCCGCCAGTTTGCGGACCTCGTCGGCCACCACGGCGAAGCCCCTTCCCAGATCGCCCGCGCGGGCTGCTTCGATGGCGGCGTTGAGCGCGAGCAGGTTGGTCTGGCCGGCGATCTGCTGAATCACCTGGACGATGGATTGAATCTGCAGGCTCGAACTGGCCAGGGCGCGCGCGCCGATCACCGCTTGGTCGGCCTGCCGGGCGAGATCTTCGACGGTGCTGCCGGCCTGGGTTGAAACGGTATTCTGCCGGTTGATGGTGGCCGCCAGGTCGTCCATGGAGAGGTGCAGCTCGCCGGAATAATGGTTGATCTGGGTGGCCATCTGCTGTTGGTGTTCGCCAGCGTCGGCGAGCACCTGGCCCAGAGCGGCGAGGCCTTTGAAAACGGGGAGGATGCCGGTGTCCAGGCCCCGGGTGTCGAGGGCGCTGGTGAAATCGTTGCGTTTGAAGGCTTCGATCTGTTTCACCACCACGTGGTTGAGGCCGATCATCTTCTTGAGCTGGCGGCGCAGGAAGAAGGCTTTGAACTCGCCATAGTGGGCGATGAAGTTATCCACATACTCGTCGGTGAAGGATGCGCCCTTGGCGACGCGGAAGAAGAAAATCGCGGTCAGGGTCTGGTTGAGATTCAAGCCGAGGATTTCACCGAAGGTAGAGAAGCCCACCACTGGCACGTCGCCAAACAGGCCGCGCATGCTGCCCAGGTCATTGGCGTTGTTGAGCCTGCGCAGGATGCAGTCGTTGAGAATGGCAGCCACCGGTTGGCCGCCCTTGCCTTGCAGGAACTGTCGGTAGTCTTTTTCCGTGGCCTGACGCAGCGGCGTGCGCTTGACCATGACCAGCTCTTCGCCCGGCGCAACGTCGCAGAACAACTGGATGATCTGTTGGGTATGGTCGATACGGGCAATGGAACGCACGAACAATTCGCTGCCGACGCGGATGGCAAAAGAGTACTCGGCGAGGTTCTTTTCCAGGGAATGGCTGTCGCACTTGAACGCGTTGCACAGGGCCTGGACCATGCTCATGATGTTGCCGCTGCTGTCGATCACCTGATCGATGGTGCGGTCTTCGACGGAGGCGGTGAGCACGCTGAACGTCAGCCCGGCCGGCTCGAAGTTCTGGCTCTTGAACACACCGAAACGGATATCCGATGCGGTCTTGAGAAAGACGATCTGGGCGTGATTCTGGTAGCTGCGCTTGCCATCGTGGATCAGGGTTTTCTGGAAGTCCGACTTGCCGCCCGCAGAGCCGCCGACGAACAGGCAGGGGAAGCGGCCCGACTCGTAAAGCGCTTCCATGAAGAACGATTCGGAAGCCGACAGCCCGTCGAAAACCACGTAGGCCAAGGTATCGCGGTGGTCGATGGGCGTACTGACCTGGACGCGCTTGATGTTGGCGACCAGCTTCGCGATGCGCTCGCGCATCTCCATGCGTTTGCCACCGTTGCGGATGTCTTCGCACTCCAGCGGCACCATGACCACTTCCGCCGAGGCAATCACATTGCGCTCGAAACACTGCAGCACGATGCGGTCCCAGTGCTCGCCCGCCGCGCAGTACAGACCATCCGCGCTGTTGCACAGCTCGCCTGAAGTGGTGCACAGACTGATGGTGCCATTGGGGAAGCGCTGCCGAACGCTGGCCGCGACCTTGTCGATGTCCAGGTGAGGCGAGACGAAGCCTGTCACCAGCACAGGATCCGCGCGCAAACCGGCCAAACCGCGGTCCAGCTCATTGGCCGTGCAGCTCAGGCTCACGGCACCCTGGCTGAGTGCGCGGGTGGGGTTGAAGCGTTTGAAGAGGTTCATCACATGGCTCGCTGGAAAGGTTGCACAGCGCACGCGGGGCGTGGCTTGCATTGCTGTCGCTATCGGCCATGGGGAGGTGGACTTGATGCAGGTGGTCGGGTTTGTGGGGATCTAGGCTGCTGGTTGGACATTTCTGGAAACGCCAGGGTTTTCAGGCGAAACGGCATACCCGTTATCTTGAAAAGGCTTGGGGCAAATCAGGGAAGCCCAAGCGCATTCAATTCTAAAAACCTATGTACAAAAAGTGTCTGGAGATGCCATGCGCTACCCAATCTGCATCGAGTGGGGCGATGAAACTACGGCCGTCGGAATTCAGGTGCCCGACATTCCTGGCGCCATCACCGCTGGCGACACATTCGAAGAGGCCTACAGTGCTGCGGTTGAGATCGCCCATATCATGTTGGAAGAAATCGCGGCTCGTGGAGAGCGTATTTCTCTCCCAAGCGCGACTGCAGTCCTTCGTAACGAAGCCGAATACACGGACATGAGCTGGGGAATGCTCGATATCGATATAACGCCTTACTTGGGCAAGACCGAAAAGGTCAACGCCACACCGCCTGGATTTGTAATTACAAGAATAAGTCACGAAGAAAAGAACGGAGATAATAGTTCTATGCGTCGTGTAATGATAATTGGCCAGCCTGGCTCAGGTATAAGTACCTTGGCTCACAAGATGGGTACACTCACGGGCCTACCTGTTTTTCACATCGACACCATTCATTGGCAGTCAGGCTGGATCGAAAGAAGCACGCAGGAGAAACACGCCTTTGCAACGAAATCGCGGCCAAGGATCTGTGGATATTCGAAGGCGGGCACTCTACGACATGGGATAACCGAATCGCTCGAGCTGATCTGTTGATATGGATTGATCGCGCGCCAGCACTTCGGTTCTGGCGTGTGGTACTCACAACGTTAGTCCAACGAGGTCATACCCGTCCCGGCCTGCCTGAGAACTGTCCTGAGTCCGTAAGCAATCTTCCGACTTTTCTGACCTTCATGTGGAAAACTCGGTACAGCGCACGCCTCAAGATGAAGCAGGTCTCAGCCACCGCTCCTATGACCTGCCGGGTTGTGTACCTGCGTTCCAACCGCCAAACCGAACGCTTTCTTGCAAGCATTCACAAGCATCATCAATAACCGTGAAGCTCCCGAAATGCCTGGCCCTTATGGTATTCAACCCACTCCTCCACATCGTAAGGAATGTACAACTGGTGCCGAGCGCGGGAAATTGCGACATACACTGCACAAATTCGCTCATCGAATTCGGCGGCATCCTTGAAGGTTTCGGTGGTAAGCAGCTCGGGGGTAAGCAGCACCTGGTCGAACTCCATTCCGCCAGCGTCTTTGGCCATCATCAGCATACAACTGCTGCCGGGCTGACCTTGCAAGCGGTTCAGCCGCGTTATGTCCGCAACGTTGAACCCTTTCTCCAGTATTGCTTCTACCCATAAGAACGCATTGTCGTATCGATTAGCTTCGCGGACTTGGGCCCAGTCAAGCAATTCGTTAAGTTCCGGGTGTACGCCTTTGCCATTGTGGTCAAGGCTGTAATATTGGGGCTTGTAGAGTGCGACGGCCGTGGACATGAATTGCTGAAGGTCGTCCTGAGCCTTTTTGTTCAAGAAACTGAAGCAACAGTTGGCATCGTGAAGCTGCATGACCCATTTCATGGTGTCCCAGTGCGAAGCCGTCAACACCGCACAGCTTTCGGGCGGCACGAAGCCCTCGTGATAATGTTCTACTCGTACATCCGCATTACGAGCCCCCTCGAAATACACTTTGCTCTTGGCCGAGTGCCGAGAGATAAGCGGGTTGACCAACCGCTCCACGTTGCGCCCCGAACGTACCGAATAGCTAATATCGCTGCGCCGTACTCCACGACGGCGTGGCACCGTTGCACCCTTGATCTGCTGATACTCGTCGCCAAGGGTGATTAACACTTGTTTGCCACGCTCAATGATCTGCAATAACGACGCAGGTATGTCCTGGCTTTCATCGATGAGCACATGGGTAAACCGTGCCGGTACAACGCAGTCCGCCAAGCTGGCACGTTTGATCATCAACAGCGTTGCGAAAACTCCATGACCCGCCCATGCCGGAGTTGAGTCCAGGTACCGCCATAGGCGTCTGGCATACTCGAGCAGCACCTTGGTATCCTCACTGGCCAGTTCCTGCTGGAAATGCGGAAGATGTGCAGCGCTCAAGCTGTAGTCTCTGGAAGCGCTGTAGTTTTCCAGTATCTTGAGGCAAAGGCCTAAGGTAGTAAGCCCGTCATATTGGCGCATTCCCAGGATGTTGAGCTCCAGAGCAAGTGCCTGCTTCGTAGGCAATCTGGCCGGAGCCGTTGCCGTGTTGAACCTGGAGTGCTTCAGCAGCGCGTGCGCAAAGCCCTGGAAGGTGGAACCGGCTTGTCTGTCGCGATCGCCGCCCATGTGCTTGCGCAACACTTCAAGCTTGCTCTTTGAGCGCGCCAATACCAAGGTGGTTTCGGGGCGCAGGAACTCTAGCAGTGCACCCAGCAAATGGCTCTTCCCGACGCCGGCATAACCTTGAACGTGCAGGTCCTCATTCAGATTGGCGCGGAAGGTACGCAACAGTTTGTCCTGCTCGTCGCTCAACCAGCGCTCCCGATGCCGTGGCGTAATCACATGCTCGCGGTAAGGGTTGTTCGCTCGGTAGTGTCGAATACTGAAGCTGCTATCCCACTCCCCCCCAGGCAAGAGGTAATCCTGGGTGGCGACCTCTTCGGCTTCAAGCAAACGCAGTTTCAGGGGTTTGATCGCCTCAAGGCCGTAATAAAGCTTACCTTGGTCGAACAACCGTTGTGCTTCAGATAACAGACCGGTCGGTTGTCTAGAGGCCACGGCCCATCCGATCAGCCTGGCCAATATTCTTTCGGCCCCAGCAGCGTTCAAGTCTTTCTCAGCGGCCTGTACCAGGTTTTGAATGACGAGCACGGCAGCCAACTCTGGATTGCTCAGAGATTCGAGCTGGGCGGCACCATCCTCGGCGAGCAGGCGTACACAGGTTTCCTCGGCGACAGGCAGGAAAACGGGATGGGATAAATCAACATGTTCGGCGTGCATAGACTCTCATTGCCAGGCGGTACATTTCATGAGGGCCGTTGTTGCGCCACACATCACTCATCGTGCAAACGTCACTATACGGGTAGTACCGTAACTGACGTGCCAACCGGTTCGGGGGCCGCTCCCATGCGCAGAATCGTAGCAGGTGCGCCGAACGTCTTTGAGCCAGTTTAACTGCATCAGCCTGGACCCTACCTCCGATGTCGATACACCCAAAGTGATGCTTAAATCGGTCACAATGCGTTGCGCCGTTTCGATATTGTGGCGTTGGTGGTCGACGTAGAGGCGGCCATGCCCACGCCATTTGACATCGTAGTGCTTGAGCAAAGGCGTCAGATGACGATCAAGAACGTATTCGTCACTCCACTGGTCGATCTTGCTTTCGTCCATTCAATGCACCTCCCACAGGTAGGCACAGGAGTATGCCACCTTGATTGGATCGATGCCCGGATCCGCAGGTTGGAGAGGGAGAGAATCTTTAACGGACGTTTCAAGCGGCGTCGCCACGTGGGCTAAGCACTAGACAGTCTCAAACCTACACGATCTTTTCACTAGCCTGTGTTGGACCAACACAGGCTGTGCACTGGAGCCAACCGGACGCCCGCTTGTAGCTTTTAAACCTAACAGGACAATCTTTCCGGATGGCGCGCTGAATTCGCTATTTCTGCTGTAGGTGATGCGTATAGCAGGGCCGATGAAGCCGCTTCGCGCGTCGAATACCCCGACGAATTTTGGGCAGTTCATGTATAGGTGAGACGAGGACCCGCACGCTCCAATATACCCATCCTACCGTTTTTCGAAGCAATAGGCGGTCGCCGAGATCGTGTAACTCCAAGACTTCCGAAATAAACCTATAGAAGGCTGTATTACTAAGGTACTGATCATTTATGGACTCCAGCAATACATCGCCAACTGACTTCAGCGAGCCAAGGATGACTGCGCAGGGCAACACACAAACGGCAATAATGATAACCAGCCAAAACAGCTCAGTCATCGCCAAAGCGGTATCAACATATTCATTGATAGAACCAAACACGGCATCGGGCGTCATAGTTGCAATGACGATACCTGCCACTACCGCAAGGATACCAGTGACATAAGCTGCAAAGTTAGACGCCGAAGGAAACTTAAAAAAACCAGAAGCACGTATCAGCCAGGTTTCTTTGCACCGAAGCTTGATTTTCTCGCGCCACTCCCATTCATCGACTAGCTCAGCGGCGAATCTCATCAAATCATCTTCAATACGAAAAACCCCCTTCAAATAAACCGTTTTTTCATTGGTAAAATTCGAAAAAGATCGCCGGAAGCCGAATAATACGGCATTAGGATTGTATAGCCGAAATCGGCGCACGCTGCCCGCATAATAAGCCTGTCCAATGCCAAACATTACAGGTATCTCTGCCGAAAGCAGTGAAAATTGGAAGCCTGTACTTAGGAGAAAATTGTCATGCGCAATCCTGATGTAAAGATCGCCGAAGAACAGCAAAAGGATAAGCATTGTGAGAGCTATGGAAAGCCATAGGACCAAGCTTCCCATAGCATAGGAGACTGGCGGACGAAAGGTTTTTCGGTAGTGACGAATCTTATCGCTAATGGCTTGCATGACAACTCCTGTGATCTGGCTACTCCATCTGTTGGTCATCATACTACCAAAGCGTCTCGCCGTAGCCGGTGATAAATTTATCTGACTGGCTCTCGCAGGGGCGGCCAGTGTACACACCGCTATGCGACTCTCTCCTCAATAGGTAACACCTAGGTAGTTCGTGAATTTTATTAGTTTGGCCAGCCCTGATAGAAACTTTCACACGCATAAAACATCAAGCTGAGTACTTGTTGCACTTCATAGGTAGCAGCCTTTGCTCTTAACTTCCATCACGTCCTTCAACCCCAAAAACTAAGTACTCCTTAGTATGCAGGGTATAGGGCTATGGCAGACTGAACAGGTCAATCGCCGACTGCAAGGAAGGATCCTTGCAGATAGTTTGACCCACTTAGCCCAAGATCAAACACCCACCTCTTCGCAAGGAACGCCTCAATGCTCAAACACCTGGACGTCCCAAACCCAGTGTCCCAAGCCACGCTTGAGCAATGGCTGAGCGGACTCAATGCCCTCAGTCAGGCACTGGAAAGCATCCAGCCTGCGATTCAGCAGGTGGTGGATGTCACCGATGCACTGGCATTGACCGGGCAGTTACTCGGTGCGGACCATACCACGGCACTGGATGCCGACAAGATGCGCTGCCTGCTCGACCCGCTGTGCGAGCGGTTGGAGTGTGCGGGCGAGCGGATTTGTCAGGTGTTTTGAAGACGAACTGTGGATCGGCGGGCTAAAACAGCGCCTCGACGAAGATCCTTGATATTCAGCGTGAGCCGAATAGACTCAACATTCGGCTCACCATATGAGCCGAATAAGTTTATCAACCGGCTCATCAAGGCAAAAACGCTTATGCCCCAGTGGATCTGGCAGCAACCTCAATGGCCGCAGTTCTCCTGGCAATCCGACAAGCTGGCTGACCTGCTGCGTCAGTGCACGAGTGAGCAGGGGCGGCTATTGGGCAGGCTTGGCGCCGTTGGTGATGAGAGCAGCCGACAGGGCATGCTCGATACGCTGCTGCAGAACATCATCACGTCCTCGGCGATCGAGGGCGAGACGCTCAATGCAGGCTCGGTGCGGTCTTCCCTGGCTCGCCGGCTTGGCGTGCATGAGCCGGAAGAGGCACAGCGCACTTCACGCAGTGAAGGGTTGGCGCAATTGATGGTCGATGCAACGTGCAATCACGCTCAACCTTTGAGCGTGGAGCGTCTGTTGCAGTGGCATTCGTTGCTGTTTCCAGCGGATGACTCGCGTTGGCTGCACAGGCCAATGCGCGTGGGCGAGTGGCGTGGCGATGAGCCGATGCAGGTGGTGTCGGGCCGGCTGGATCGGCCAACGGTGCATTTCGAAGCCCCGCCCCGGCATGGGTTGGAGCAGCAGCTGGAAACGTTCGTTGACTGGTTCAACGTGGAGTCGGCCACGCTGGATCCCCTGTTGCGCGCTGGTATCGCTCATTTGTGGTTCGTCACTCTGCACCCTTTCGACGACGGTAATGGTCGTTTGACCCGCGCGCTCACCGACCTGGCGCTTGCTCAGGGCGATAACCAAGCCGTACGTTTCTACGCGATGTCAGCGAGCATTCTGGACAACCGGGCGGGTTACTACACGGTTCTGGAACAAACGCAGAAAGCCGACATGGACGTCACGTCTTGGCTGGTGTGGTTTCTTCGGACGTTGTTCGCGGCAATTGCCGAGGCGATCAGGAACATCGATCGAGTGCTGGCCAAGGCCCGCTTCTGGCAGGCGCACCGTGCGCTGCCGTTGTCGAAGGAGCAGTTGAAGGTAATCAATCGGCTGCTCGATGGTGGTGCCAAGGGATTCGAAGGAGGCATCAGCGCCGCGCAGTATCAAGCGGTGGCGAAGGTCAGCAAGGCAACCGCCACACGCCACCTCGCGGATCTATTGGAAAAGGGGCTGCTGCAACGGTTGCCAAGTGGGGGTAGGAGTACGCGCTATCAAATCACTCTGCCTCGCTGAGGCTGACGTCTGTATCTATCCTCTTCCACCCCCTACCCCAAACTCCGCGCCGAATTGCTCAACACCTGCACGCACTGCATCAAGGCCGGTGCCAGTTGGCTTTCGGCGTCGGCGCGGGTCCAGCGGCTGGTGGGGGCTACCACGTGCACCGCGGCTACGGGTCGGCCGTTGCCGCCGATGACGGGTGCGGCGATGGTCATGTCGCCCAGGAAGAGTTCCTGGGTGTTCACGGCGTAGCCGCAGTCACGCACGGTTTGCAGCGAGGCCATGATGTCGTCCACCTCGGTGTGGGTATGCGGGGTGTGGGCGACGCGGGTGCTGCTTTGCACCAGGGCCAGCGCTTCGGCTTCGGGCAGGGCGCTGAGGTAGGCGCGGCCGGAGCCGGTGCAGTACATCGGCACGCGGCTGCCGATGGGCATGTGCACGGGTACGAAACGGGCGCTGACGAAGCGCGCGATGTAGGTCATTTCCACGCCGGTGGGTTCGGTCAGGCAGGCGGTCTCGCCAGTGAGTCGGGTGAGTTCGGCCAGGAACGGGTTGCCGACTTCGATCAGGGAATGAGCATCGAGGTAGCTGAAGCCCAGTTCCAGCACATGGGGTGTCAGCTGGTAATGCCGAGTGCGCGAGTGTTTCCGAAGGTAACCCAGGCTTTCCAGGGTGAAGACCATGCGCTGGGCTGAGCTTTTGGTCATGTGCGAGGCTTCGGCAATCTCAGCAAGGCTCATGCTGCGGCGCTTGGCGCTGAATGTACGCAGCACGGCCAGGCCTTTTTCCAGGGATTGATTGAACAGGCTGTTGCGATCTTCGGACATGGAAGCCTCAAGGCAATATTCTGCGAATGGACCCGGACAACAGCAAAGAGACAGCAATTTACGCGCCTGAAAATCGGATACCGATACGAACGTCATGTTTATCGATTTCCAATCACTGAAAATCGATGATTGCGGTGTGAAATGGCATAGAGCTTGCGACTTCGGTCATGTCCGCCTGGCGGTCCCACCTTCCGATTCCTTCTGGAGTGACCCGATGAACAGCCTCTCCCCTCTGTTTCGCCGTTTCGCGTTCGGTATCTGCCTGACACTCGGCGCATCCCTCGTGCACGCCGCCGAGGCACCGCTGTACAAGGTTGGTGCAACCGCCACGGGTTCGCCGTTCACCTTTCTGGACATCAAGAGCAACAGTATTCAGGGGATGATGGTGGACATCGCCAAGGCGGTCGGTGAGGCCGGTGGCTTCGGCACGCAGATGGAACAGACCAACTTCGCGGCGCTGATCCCGTCCCTGACCTCGGGCAAGCTGGACTTCATTTCCGCAGGCATGCTCAAGACCGACGAGCGGGCCAAGGTGGTGGACTTCAGCGCGCCGGTCTATTCCTACGGCGAAGGCCTGATCGTCAGTGCCGACGATAACACCGCCTACCCCGACCTGGCTGCGTTGAAGGGCGAAGTGATCGGCGCCCAGGCGGGCACCGCGTTCTACGACCTGGTCAACAAGATGGGCATCTTCAAGGAAGTACGCACCTACGATTCGATCGCCGAGATGGTCCGCGACCTGTCCCTGGGCCGCATCAAGGCGGCCGTGGCCGATCAGCCGATCGTGGCCTACCAGATTCGCCAGAACACCTTCAAAGGGGTGAAGCTGGCTGCCGACTACAAGGCGGCCAAGGTGGGAGATGTGTGCTTCGTGGTGCGCAAGGGTGACAGCGAAACCCTGGAGCGCTTGAACAAGGCCATCGACACCATCAAGGCCAACGGTACGCTGCAGGGCATCGTGCAGAAGTGGGGCGTGTAGGCTGAGGAGCGACCATGAAGCTTGCTGACTTCTTGCAGAACGCGCAGGACTTCCTGCCGATTCTGCTTCAGGGCGCGTGGGTGACCATCCAGATCACTGTGCTGTCGTTCCTGCTCAGCAGCGCGATCGGGCTGGTGCTGGCGCTGCTCAAGCTGTCGCCGATCCGCGCGCTGTCGTGGGCGGCGAGCACGGTGATCAACGTGATCCGTGGGCTGCCGATCATCGTGCAGCTGTTCTACATCTATTTCGTGCTGCCGGACATGGGCATTCACCTCACGGCCTTCCAGGCCGGGGTGATCGGCATGGGCATCGCCTACTCGGCCTATCAGGCGGAGAACTTTCGCACCGGCATCATTGCCGTGGACCAGGGCCAGCGCGAGGCGTCGGAAGCCTTGGGCATGCGCTCGTTCATGATGATGCGCCGGGTGATTCTGCCCCAGGCGTTTCGCATCGCGCTGCCGCCCTACGGCAACACGCTGGTGATGATGCTCAAGGACTCGTCGCTGGTGTCGACCATCACCGTGGCTGAAATGACCCGCCAGGGCCAGCTCATCGCCTCGTCGACGTTCCAGAACATGACCGTCTACACCCTGGTGGCCTTGCTGTACCTGCTGATGAGCCTGCCGCTGGTGTACGGGTTGCGGCGCATGGAGCAGCGTCTGAGCCGGAGGAAAAAGGCATGATCCAGATCAGTGGACTGCAGAAGAACTATGGCGACCACCGCGTGCTGCACGGGGTGGATCTGCAGGTGCAGAAAGGCGAAGTGGTGTGCCTGATCGGCCCGTCGGGGTCGGGCAAGTCGACCTTGCTGCGCTGCATCAATGCGCTGGAAACCTATGAAGGCGGCTCGATCCTGGCTTTCGGCGAAACCGTGCAGCGCGGCAGCAAGACGGTGCATACCTTGCGCAGCCGCATGGGCATGGTGTTTCAGCGTTTCAATCTGTTTCCCCATCGCACCGTGTTGGAAAACGTGATGGAGGGGCCGCTCTACGTGAAAAACGAGCCGGCCGCGCAGGTGCGCCGCGAGGCACTGGCGTTGCTCGACAAGGTCGGACTGGCGGAGAAGGCCGATGCCTATCCGGAGCAGTTGTCCGGTGGCCAGCAGCAACGCGTGGCGATTGCCCGCGCGCTGGCGATGAAGCCCAAGGCGATGCTGTTCGATGAACCGACCTCGGCGCTGGACCCGGAGCTGGTGGGCGATGTGCTGCAGGTGATGCGCACCCTGGCCGACGAGGGCATGACCATGATCGTCGTCACCCACGAGATGGGCTTTGCCCGGGAAGTCGCCGACCGCGTGTGCTTTCTGCACGGTGGTTACCTGGTGGAAACCGGACCGGCCGAAGAAGTGCTGGGCAATCCGCAACATCCGCGTACCCAGGATTTCCTGCGTCGGGTGTTGCATCCGACCACCAGCACGCGGAGCCAGCCATGATCGACGTGCCTTCGCTGTGGGCCGCGACCGCGCCGCCTGCGCGGGTGACACCGCCACTGCGCGAATCGGGCACGTACGATGTGGTGATCGTCGGTGCCGGGTACACCGGCTTGTCCACTGCCCTGCACCTGGCCGAGCGTGGTGTCAGCGTGTGCGTGCTGGAAGCACGGGAGGCGGGCTGGGGGGCATCGGGACGTAACGGCGGGCAGGTCAATCCGACCTTGAAGCATGACCCGGACGAACTGGTGCGGCTGTACGGCGCGGCCGTGGCGGAACCGTTGATCGACACCGTGTCGCGCTCGGCCGACCTGGTGTTCGACCTGATCGATCGCCATGGCATTGAGTGCGCTGCGGTGCGCAAGGGCTGGATGCAGGTGTCCTATTCGCATAAGGGCGTTGCCGGCCTGCACGCGCGGGCCGCGCAGTGGGAACGTCGCGGGGTGCCGGTGCAGTGCCTGGATGCCGCCGACGTGGCGGCGCGCATGGGCAGCCAGGCATTTGCCGGGGGCTGGCTGGATGGCCGTGCCGGGGCCATTCAGCCGTTGGCCTATGCCCGTGGGTTGGTAAGGGCAGCCCAGGCGGCCGGTGCCAGCATTCATGGGCAGAGCCCGGTGATCGGGCTGCAGCCGGTCGCGTCGGGCTGGCAGGTGCAGACCGCCAGCGGCCACACGGTCAACGCAGCCCAGGTGGTGCTCGCCACCAACGGTTACAGCGATGGCCTGTGGCCGGGCATGGCGCAAAGCGTCCTGGCGGCGAACAGCTTCATCGTCGCCACCCGCCCGCTGCAGGGCGCTGCGGCTCAGAGCATTCTGCCCGGACAGGAGACGGTGTCCACGGCGCAGCGGCTGTTGCTGTACTTTCGCAAGGACAGCCATGGGCGCCTGCTGATGGGCGGCCGCGGCACCTTCGCCGATCCCGGTGCACCCCAGGATTTCGCTCATCTGGAACGCTCGCTGGCCTTGCTGTTTCCGCAGTTGGGCAGGCTGGATTTCGAGTACCGCTGGGCCGGACGCATCGCCATCACCCGGGACTTCATGCCGCATGTGCATCAGCCCGCGCCGGGCCTGACGTTGGCGCTGGGCTGCAACGGCCGTGGCATTGCCCTGTGTACCAGCATGGGGCAGCAACTGGCGATCAGCCTGTGCGACAGCCAGGCTGACTTCGCCTACCCGGTGAGCCCTCTGCAAAAGCTGCCGATGCACGGGCTGCAACGTTTCTACATCGGCGCCGGCGTGGCCTGGTACAGCCTGCTGGATCGCCTGAACGTGAGCTGATGGCCTGCGGCAGAGCGTCGCGCCCGGCGTTGGCGGTGAACCAATCGCCGTGCGCCGGTTTCAAAGGGATTCATTCAGAACAATGGTTGCGTCCCATGCCCAAGAAACTTTCCCTCGCTCTGCTGATGATTTCTGCCCTGGGCCTGGCGGCCTGTGACAAGACGTCCGAAGACCACGTGCAGAAAGCCAACGAGCACACCGAAGCCGCCGCCCAGAAGCAAGCCGAGGGCAAGCCTGAGCAAGCCGCCGAGGAAAAAGCCGAAGCCGCCGAAGAACACGACAAGGCCCGCGAAAAGCGCGTGACCGAAGACCGCCATCAGGCGCTGTCCTCGGACGTACCGGACGAGATCAAGGCGCCCGAGAAAAAGTAATTCGCAGCGCGAACAACCCAGGCCCCGCCAGTGATGGACGGGGCTTTTTTTATTTCTGGGCAGCGCGACGTACATCTTGAAACCATTGGCCTGAAGCGGCCAGCTACTGGTTACAGCACTCACCGCCATAGTTCCGCCCGTTGCCCGTGCTGCTGCACCGTGGGACCGAGACAGGGAGTGTTCAATGGCAGGCAAGTCGAAGCCAGATCCGTCAATCGTCAGCGGCTTCAGAGTCGCCTTTGTTGAAGCAGGCAGGAAGGTCTACTTTGATCCAATAGCTCAGCGATACTATTCTTGGGATTCGTTGCATGGCGAGTTCGAGGTGTTCGACCGGCGTGGGTTTCATCTGGGCTCGGTGTGTCCAGAAACAGGACGGTTGCTGAAGCCCGCAGTTCGTGGCCGACGAATCAGAACCAATTGAGAGGTAGACATGACCTTCGTAGAACTTTGCATCGAGGGGAACGCGCGCGAAGACGAGATCGACAGGTTCATCGAAGCCTGGCATGAAGGTCGGGCGGGCACCCAAATAGAACTGCACGACTATCTGGGTATGACGTGGAGCGAATATCAGCGCTGGGCTATCAGCCCAGCAATTCTGCCCCATGTGGTCAGCGCCCATAAATTTGGCACCTCCCTTGAATACCAGCTTGCTCAGCAGGCCAATGAAAACGTCATGCCACATGCATGAACGTCGGCGTTAGGGGCATAGGGCATCAGATCTCAACTCCCCTGCAACGGCTTGGCATCCTTGAAGAAGTAATCCTGCCAGGAGGCCGGTTTGTTCTTGATCGCGCCGACGCGGTGCATGAACTCGGCCAGGGGGTAGGTGTTCTTCGGTGTGATCGAGAATTCGAACTGCGGGTTGTCGATGATTTTCAGCAGTGCGGCCCGGTCGATCTTCGCGCCGGTCACGCGGATGTAGGTATCGGCAGCGGCGCCTTTGTCTTTCTGGGCGAAGTCGGCCGCCTCGGCCAGGGCCTCGACGAACGCGTGGTAGGTCTTGGGGTTTTCCTCGCGGAATTTCTCGGTGGCGAACAGCACGGTGGGTGAGTTGGGGCCCAGCAGGTCGTAGGTGTTGAGCACCACGTGCACATTGGGATTGGCCAGGGCTTGATCCTGGAACGGCGGGTTGGAGAAGTGCCCACTGAGTTCGGTACCGCCGGCAATCAATGCCGCAGTGGCATCGGGATGAGGAACGGCGATGGTGTACTTGTCCAGACGGTTGTATTCCTTGTCGCCCCACTGCTTGGCCGCCGCGTATTGCAGAAAGCGTGATTGCACCGACACACCGACGGCGGGCACGGCAATGCGATCCTTCTCGGTGAAGTCGGCGATGGTCTTGACCTTGGGGTTGTTGCTGAGCAGGTAGTAAGGGAAGTTGCCCAGTGAAGCGACAGCCTTCACGTTCTGTCGTCCATGGGTGCGATCCCAAATGGTCAGCAGCGGACCCACGCCTGCCCCGGCAATGTCGATCGCGCCGGACAACAACGCATCGTTCACCGCAGAGCCGCCGGACAGCTGGGTCCAGTCGACCTTGATGTCGATGCCTGCCTCCTTGCCGTGCTTCTCGATCAGATGCTGATCGCGCACCACGTTGAGCAACAGATAAACGATACCGAACTGCTCGGCGATACGGATTTCGCCCTCGGCATGGGCCTGCGCGGGTGCAACCACGGCACCGGCCAACAGGCTGAAGCCTAGCCCGACGGCGGTAGCCAGACGGCTGAAAGTGGATCTAGACATAAGCGCTCCAGGCAAGGCATCAGGGATGTATGGGAGCGACTATATGTGCATAAGAAATTTATTTTAAATACGATTACAGAATAACCATATTCAACCGTTCGCAGCGCCGCCTGCCATCGCCTTGACATCATCCGTCCACTTCCTTTACAAAGCCGACACACAAGGAATCGCTATCAGGCCACGGATGAAGGCTAATTATTTTCGCTTCTGGCTGGGGCAAGTGTTGCTCGGCCTGGTCATAGGCTGCATTGCACTGCTCGATCCTTTCGGGCTGTCCAGTGCCAGCGATGCTGCGTCTTCGCAGTGGATCAATCGCATCACCGCCAGCAGTTACCCGGACACCGGTCAACAGCAGGTGGTCGTGGTGCTGATCGATGACGAATATCTCATGCACAACGCCACCTTCTGGCCCCTGCCCTATGCGCAGCAAAGCCAGTTGTTCAAGCGCCTGCTCGCCTACAAGCCACGGGCGGTGTTCGTGGACTTGATGTACAGCCACGACCATGCACCGAATGATGCCGACAACGGCAGCCAACTGCTGGTGAATGTCTTCGAGCGCTATCGGGAACAAGGCATCGCACTGCTGCTGGCCAATACCGGCGACCGGCGCGGCGTCGACGGCCAGGCCAATGCCCTGGACTCGCTGGATCGGATGACCCGTCGCGCCCTGGTGAAGTGGAGCGATGTCGGCGACAGGTACCCGCTGGCCGTCGAGACTTCCCAAGGACTGCTCGAAACGCCAGCGCTGGGCCTGTACCGCGAGTTCTGCCGCGACCGTGACTGTGCCGGGCTGCCGGTGGATGCCGCCGAGGCCGCGCAACGCCCACCCATGGCGCTGCGCTGGGGAACGACGCTGTCGCCCCTGCAAGCGCGGTCTACCTCGGTGGCGGACTGTTCGATTGACGACACTGCCTGGTACATCCAGCTGTGGCAGGCGATCTTCTGGAAGTTCGGCGACAGCGCCCCAGCCAGCTGCGCCTACACCCTCACGCTCAAGGCCAGTGCCCTGGAAGCCAATTCGCCGGAGGATCGCGCGCTGTTGCGGCAGATGCTCGGCGACAAGCTGGTGCTGGTGGGTGCCGAGATCACGTCGGCCGGTGACCTGGCCCAAACGCCGGTGCACGGCCTGCTGCCGGGGGTGTACCTGCACGCCATGGCGCTGGACAACCTGGTGACCTACCACGATGGGTACCAACGCGATCCGCAGCCTTACGCCTGGCTGTCGATCAGTTGGCTGGACCTGGTGCAACTGGGTTTTGTCATTGTCATCGTCGGCTTGCGCGCCTGGTACCGACGGCGCCGTCATCGCCGGGCCCGAAGCTGGCGCGCACCGCTGTTCTGGTGGGCCGTCGTCCAGGTGGCGCTGGCTGCGATGTGCTGGGGGCTGTGGAGGAACAACATCAGTCCGGCCAACGTGCTGGCCATCGCCGTGCTGTCCCTTTCCATCATTGCAGAGCCGATCAGCCAGTTTGTCAGGCGGCAATGGCGGTCGCTTCTGCGCGGCTTCGCTCGACGCAGGCGCGTCCGTATTTCACTTCTCAAAGGAACTCAAGGATGACCAGAACCACTTTTCTGCTATTGGCTGCGCTGTGCAGCCCTGGCGTGTTTGCCGCCACCGTGGAGGCTTTCGAGGCTGATCCGCTGACGCTGCTCGATGCGCACGGCAAATCCCAGGGTACGCTGGCCCTCAAGGACGCGCCCAAGCCGCCGCTACCGGTGCTGGAAAGCAATCCGAACCTGGAGCTGGTGCAGGTCGAACTCGGCGGACGCAAGGTCTGGCTGGACACCATGGACCTGCGCTTGAGTGAAGGCAAGATCGTCACCACGCCATGCGAGCGCCTGTCCAACAGCCAGAAAGCCGACACCCGCAATGCCTCGACCATAGGCTTCGGTTCAGGCTGCAACAAGCCATGATCCGGCCAATGAAACACCCGCGCGGTCATGGCATCGGCCTGGTATTCGGCGCCATGGCCTGCCTGCTGCTTGCCGGCTGCGGCACGCTCAAGGGTGCCGATGCGGCCTTCATGAATCTGGTCGGGCCTTCGACCCAGTCCCAGGTCCAGGGTCGCTACCTGGATACCGCCGATGTGCGCCAGTACTACAAGCTCGACCCGCAGCGGGTCACGGCGCAACGCTTGAGCTACGACGGCATGGCCATCCCGGCCGGCGAGATTCGTCAGCACAACGTGGTGCTGATTCCGCCCTTGCAGGCGTATCTGCAAGGCATCGTCACCCGCCTGGGCAAGGGGTGGCCCGGCGAGCTGCCGGCCTTGCAGGTCAAGGTGATCGACAGCTACGGCTTCGGTCCTTCGGCCGATCCGTTCGGCAATCTGTTCGTGCCGCTGGGCATGCTCGACAACGTCCAGAGCGAAGATGAAATCGCCGCGATGCTGGGCCATGAAATGAGCCATGTACTGCTGCATCACCACGACCGACGCGCGGCCTTCCAACAGCAGAACGCCATGCTGACCAACGTGGCGACCTCGATCGTGCTCGCGGCCAAGGTCGCCGATACCCGGGTCGATCATCGCTCGGACACGTTGAAGTTCGTCAGCAAGGACCCCCAGCGCACCCAGAAGACCGTCAGCAATACGGTGCTGTACACCGCCTTGATGAACAGTTTTTCGGAGAACATCTGGAGCACCGCCTGGGGCCGCACCCAGGAAGATCAGGCCGATCTGCTGGGCGCGGACCTGATGATCAAGGCCGGCTACGCGCCGCGCGCGGCCAGCCACAGCCTGCAACGCCTGAGCGACTTCCAGGGCAAGCAGCAATCCCTGCTCGGCAGCTTTGCCACGGCGCGCAAAGACGCCCTGCAGGAGTCGGTGAAAAATCTGCAGGTCGATCGCCTGGTCAAGGAGGTTGGGGTCACCCTCAATCAGGGTCTGACCACCGGCATTAGCGCCGCAGGTCAATACTTTCAGCGCTCGCATATGTCGCCGCTGGATCGCGATACCGAACTGCGTCAGTACCTGCAACGGCAGTATGACGGCCAACGCCGCGCGCGGGTGAATGCGGATGGCTGGCAGCAGCTGCGCGCCTCCACTGCCGTGGCGCCGTCGTTGCAGGCGTACAAGGATGCCTACGCCGCCACGGTGGCCCTGGAACAGCGACAGGTGCGGGAAGCTCGCCTGTTCAGCGAACGTGCGTTGGCCTCGCCGGTGCGCGACCAGCCAGGTATTCGCCGTGCGCAGTTCAGTGTGGAGATGGCCGAGGGCAAGCGCCGGGAAGCGTTGCAGGCATTGCAGGCGATCAAGGACTGGTCATTGGCCAGCCCCGAATTGTATGACCTGATGATTGCCCATCATCTGCTCAATAAGGATCCGCGTGCGGCCTTGGCGATGATCGCTCAGGCCGAACGCACGCTGGGTTCCGAGGAGCTGTTCATCACCGAGAAGCTGGCAGCGAACCAACAGCTCAAGGACGATGCGCAGGTCAAGGAACTGGCGCGCAAGTGCACCCAGTACCCGACGCGCAAGGACGGCTGCAAGAAGCTGCTGCCGGCCTGACGCGGGCTGCGGTCACTTGGCGAACTTGTACTCGCCGCCCTGCTCGATCGCTTTCTGGTAAGCCGGACGCGCCTGCAGGCGTTCGACCCAGGCCGACAGGTGCGGATAGGCATCCAGCTTGCCCTGGGCCTTGGCCAGTTCGCCGACGAAGCTCATCTGCACGTCGGCGCCGGTCAGCTCTTCGCCCACCAGGTAAGGGGTCAGGCTGAGGGCGGTATTCAGATAGCCCAGGTAGTTCTCCAGCTCCGATTCGATACGTGGATGCAGCGGCGCGCCAGCGTCGCCCAGACGGCCCACGTACAGATTGAGCATCAGCGGCAGCATCGCCGAGCCTTCGGCGAAGTGCAGCCACTGCACGTATTCGTCGTAGGTGGCGCTGGCCGGATCAGGTTGCAGCGCGCCATGGCCATGACGACGGATCAGGTAATCGACGATGGCGCCGGACTCGATGATGGTATGCGGACCGTCCTGGATCATCGGCGATTTGCCCAATGGATGAACGACCTTGAGCTCGGCGGGCGCGAGATTGGTTTTCGCATCGCGCTCGTAGCGCTTGATCTCGTAGGGCACGCCCAGCTCTTCCAGCAGCCAGATGATGCGTTGCGAGCGGGAGTTGTTCAGGTGGTGAACGGTGATCATGGGTCGAACCTGTTTTGTTGAAGAGGTAAGCAGGTGACCCTGCGCATCGGCCAGAGTGCCAATCAAGTAAGTGCCAATCGAGTAAGTGCCAATCGAGAAAGTGCCGACCCGGTTCGACGGTGCGGCGGCGGGATTCTCTGAACTTAATGTCGCTCGTCGCTGACACATCTGAACGTGGCTTGCACTGGCGCACCATTGCAGGGCGCAGGTCATCTGCATTAGGTTTGCTCGAACCGACCCCTCAGCCCCCCGCAGGATGCTCCATGTCAGGAAGCACCTGACGCAGGAAATACCCCACACAGGATGTGCCCATGACAGACATGACCGACAGTACCCCCGACATCGCCCCCCGCACTCGCCGCGCGCCCAAAGGCGAGAAGCGCCGCGAGGAATTGCTCGATGCGGCGCTGCAGCTGTTTTCCCTGGAAGGCTACAGCGGTGCGTCGATCGCCCGGATCGCCGACCGGGTGGGGATCTCGGTGGCCGGCGTGCTGCACCACTTTCCCAACAAGGTTGCATTGCTGATGGGTGTGCTGGCGCGCCGGGACGAGGTCAATCAGAAGATCAGCGACGCCTTGCAGAGCGAGCTGACGCTGAGCAGTTTTCTGGGAGGTCTGCAGCAGATCAACCGTTCCAACGCGACCGCGCCGGGTGTGATCCGCGCTTTCAGCATGCTTAATGCCGAAAGCCTGGTGGACAGTCATCCGGGCTGGGAGTGGTTCCAGTCACGCTATGCGGCCATTCACGGGCGTATGCGCACCCGGCTCGACCATCTGGTGGCCATTGGCGAAGTGCGTGGGGATGTGGACCTGGATGCGCTGATTCACCAGTTGCTGGCGATGATGGATGGCTTGCAGTTGCAGTGGCTGCGGTTTCCGGAGACTGTCGATCTGGTGGAGCGGTTCGACAGTTATATAGCTCAGGTAGAACGTGATATCCGAGCCCCCTCGGCCTGACCCTGTAGCAGCGGCGCGAGCCGGGTCCCGGTGTGTTGCGGTGCGACAGGCAGGTTGCATCCAGCGCTGACGCGGCTTGCGCCGCTGCTACAGGGGTGTTGCGATCCTCTGTGGCAGCGGTGCAAGCCGCGTCGGTTTCACTTAGTAAGCGGCGTTTTCGTACTCGCTGTTTCCGCTCGATTCGTTCTCGCTCTCGGTTTGCTCGAACACACCGCCTGTGTTGTCGTGCGACTGAGATACCTTGGTCGACTTCAACGCCGAACGTGGCAGTGGGTTGCTGGTGGTGGTCGACAGTTCCTGACGGAACGGATTGACCAAACGGCCCTTCAGACGAATGTCATCGGACGCTGCACCCAGGCTGATATCGAAGCTGTCGGCATCGACGACCCACTGCTTGCTCTTCTCGTCGAAGTACGCCAGCGAGCGATCGTTGAGCTCGATGGTGACACGACGGGTTTCACCCGGCCGCAGGAAGACCTTCTTGTAGCCCTTGAGCTCCTTGACGGCGCGCTCCACCTTAGGATGCTGCTGGCCGACGTACAGCTCGGCCACTTCGGCACCGGCGCGTTGGCCGCTGTTGGTCAGGTCGAAGGAGACCTTGATCGGCGTGTTGCCTACCGCCACACCCGGGGTCACCGAGATGTTGTTGTAGGTGAACTGGGTGTAGGACAGGCCATGGCCGAAGGCGAACAGCGGCTTGGTGCCGGTCTTGTCGTAACCACGGTAACCGAGCATGGTCAGGTCGTTCTTGTAGCTCAGGTCCTTGAGCGTGCGGGTGTTGTCGAAGTTCGGGAAATCCGCGTACAGCGGGTTGTCTTCGATGTTGCGCTCGATGCTGATCGGCAGTTTGCCCGATGGGTTGACCTTGCCGAACAGAATCTCGGCCAGGGCCTGGCCGCCGTTCTGGCCTGGGTAGAAGGCATGCAGCGCGGCCGGGACCTGATCGATCCAGTCGCTCATCTTCAGTGCGGTACCGCCGTGCATCGCCACCAGCGTGCGCGGGTTGACCTTGGCGATGTTCTGGATCAGCTCGTTCTGATACTCGGGCAGGTCGAAGCTGTGGTCGAACCCTTCGCCTTCATATTCGCTGCTGTTGCCGACGGCAACCACCACGGCATCGTACTGGGACAGGTCTTGCGGCGCGGCCAGCGAGGCCCAGGCCATCTGCACACCCACCAGGCCGCCCATGGTCGAAAGGTAGCCATCACGGCGCGAGTACTCGAGCTTCACATCGTAGGTCTTGCCAGCTTCCAGGGTGACCTTGCCGGACTCGGGAATGGTTGGCGGAATGCTCTTGTTGGTGATGTTTTCACCGTCGCCGTTATCGATGATCTTCTTGCCGTCGACCCACACGCGCACCGCACCGTCGGCACGGACCTTGAACACTTGCTCGCCGCTGATGGTCGGGGTGACCTGGCCAGTCCAGCGGATCGAGGTGTTGGCCGTGTCGCCGTTGCTGGGAATATCGTCGGTGGACCAGTCCATGTCGACGTGGCTGTCGATACGGGTGGCCGAGGGATCGCCGGACCAGTTGGCGTTGGTGAAGAACTCGGTCTTCATGCCCTTGACCGTATTGCCCTTGCTGTCGGTGGTGGTCCATTGGGACGCTGCCGGATCCAGGGACAGGCTGTCGAGGAACTCGACCTTGGCGTTCGGCGCCATCTGCTGCAGGCCGCTGAGCTCGCTGATGTAGTGCGTGGCGTCGACGTGGGCGCTGCCGAAACCGGTAGGCGGCGCGTACTTGGCCAGGTTGCCGACTACGGCGATGCGCTTGACCTTCGCCTTGTCCAGCGGCAATACGTCGTTCTGGTTTTTGAGCAGCACGATGCCTTCGCGGGCGATGTTCAGTGCGACCTTGTTGCTGGCAGCGCTGTTCATGTCGTGGGTGGTCTGCGGGTCGATCTTGTCGAACTTGTACAGGTAGATGTTCTTGAGGATGCGGCGGACCTTGTCGTCGATGGTCGCCATGTCCAGCTCGCCGCTGTCCAGGTACGGCTTGAGCACCGTGCTGTTCATCTGGCCGCCCATCATGTCGAGGTCGGTACCGGCCTGGGCCGCAGGCAGGCCGTGCACCACGGCGTTGTAGTCGCTCTGCACCAGCCCCTTGTAGCGCCATTCCTTCTTCAGGATATCGGCGATCAGGTGCTTGCTCTCACAGGCGTACTCGCCGTTCACCTTCTGGAACGAGCACATCATCATGGCCACGGTGCTGTTCTTCACCGAGGACTCGAACGCCGGCAGCGTCAGCTCGCGCAGCACGCGCTCGGGCATCGCCTGGTCGAGGATGAAACGGTTGGTCTCCTGGTCGTTGCCTGCGTAGTGCTTGGCTTCGGCCCACACGCCACGCTGCTGGATACCGTTGACCACCGCCGGAGCCAGGCTCGCGCCCAGGAACGGGTCTTCACCGGAGAGGTATTCGAAGGCACGACCACTCCACGGCATGCGATAGAGGTTCATGCCCGGGCCGGTGACGAACTGGTAGCCGCCGGTGGCGGTGTCGTAGCCCAGGGCGCGACCGAAGTCGATGGCGCGCTGCGGGTTGAAGGTCGCCGCCAGGTTCGGTCCCGAAGGGTAGACCACGCCCGGATCGTTGCCTTCGCTGGTGTAGCGAATGCCTGCACCGCCGTCGGCACCGTGGATCTGCGGCACGCCGTACTGGGTCAGTGGCTTGACGTCCCAGCCGCCGATACCGCCGATGTAGGCCAGTTTTTCTTCCTGGGTCATCTTGGCCAGGGTTCGTTCGGCGGCCTTGTCGGCGCGCAGCTCATTGGCGGCGAGTTGTTTCGGACTGATGGTCGTCGATGCGTTGGCATGGCCGACGGCCAGGCTCAGCAGGGCCAGGGCCGAATGAGCACCCAAGGTTTTCCGATTTAGCATGTGAAGACGATCTCCAAGTATCAGGTACCCCCGCGCTCATTTGTCGCAGTCGATGTGCTGCACGCCTTTATTTCAGGCAATAGTAGGCCTATACCGCAACTTCGCAGGAAGCACGGAAGATCACCGCTAGTGGCACTTCGACTTACGATAGTTCTGAGGCGATATTTCCCTGGATAACTAAGGTGAATGGCAAGTTGCCAGTAATTATCACGAGACGTGCCCGCGCCTTTAAATTAAGACAATTGTTTACAAACGAAGTCAAACGAAAAGGTGAACTTCGGTGGTTTTAGTATTTTCTCGGTATTTTTTTGTTACACATGGGGAACCATCGCTAAACCTTCCGGTCTGTAGGTTTAGCATTTTTGTCGATCGACCTTCAAAAACGCTCGTAAAGCGGCCATTTTGAGCGAAAATCGACAAACGATCGCGAGCTTCAATCCGCTGAGGCGGACGGGCTCGATACAAACCTTGGAGATGCTTGAAATGAAATTGCCACTACTGGGCACTATTGCCGCGTTCACTCTTGTTGCTGCCGGCACCACTTTCGCAGCCGAATCCAGCACTGAACAAAACGCTCAAGGCGTCAGCGACTCCACGGTCATGACACAGGAAAAGAACGTCAAAGTGGAGCAGAAACAACAGAAGCAGCAAAAGCAGTCCGATGAAAACCAGCGTGGCCGCCCCACCGAGCAGACCAAGCCTGCGGCAAACTAACGCAGCGCGCTTAGTTACTGTAGTCATTACACCTCAGGGGCCTCGAAAGTGGCCCCTGATCATTTGAAGTACACCACCGTGTCTTTATCCGTCGCCCCCATCGATAGCCATTACTTGCCGACACAAGGTGTCGAGCAGGTGTGTGCCTGGCTGTTGGACAATGGCCACCTCAAGGCCAGCGACCTGGAGCGGGCACGGTGGTTGGCGCAGGAATCGGAAGGCAGCACGCTGGTGGAATTGCTGACCCGCCTGGGGCTGGTGTCCGAACTGGACCTGGCCAAGGCGTGGGCCGCGACCTTGCAAGCGCCCTTGCTGCTGGCCGACGCCGTGCAGCTTTGCGAAGAGCCCTTGCCCACCGTCAACGAGCGGTTTCTGCGTCATTACCGCCTGGTGCCGCTGGGCATCCATGGCGACGGCATTCATGTACTGGCCGCCAACCCGGGCGACGACTATGCCTTGCATGCATTGCGCTACGCCTGTGAAAAACCGGTGTATGTGTCGGTGGGGGCGGCCAGTGAGGTCGACGCCCTGATCGAGAAGCTCTATGGCCAGGGGCGGTCGGCCATGGGTTCGTTGATAGAAACCCTCGACGAGCACAGCGGTGCCGAGGACGATATCGAGCACCTGCGCGACCTGGCGTCGGAAGCGCCGGTGATCCGCCTGGTCAACCTGATCCTGCAACGCGCAGTGGAGCAGCGGGCCTCGGACATTCACATCGAGCCTTTCGAGAGCCAGCTCAAGGTGCGCTATCGCATCGACGGCGTGCTGCACGAGGCCGAGGCCCCGCCATCGACCTCGTCGGCGGCGATCATCTCGCGCCTCAAGATCATGGCGCGCCTGGATATCGCCGAACGCCGCCTGCCTCAGGACGGCCGCATCATGCTGCGCATCCAGGGCAAGGAGCTGGACCTGAGGGTCAGCACCGTGCCCACCAGCTTCGGCGAATCGGTGGTGATGCGCCTGCTCGATCGCCAGACCGTGAGCTTCGACTTTCCCAGCCTGGGCATGGATGGCGAGCGGCTGAGCACGTTCCTGGACGTGCTGGAGAATCCCCACGGCATTCTGCTGGTGACCGGCCCCACCGGTTCGGGCAAGACCACCACCTTGTACACCGCCCTGTCGCGGCTCAACACCGCCGAGCGCAAGATCATCACCGTCGAAGACCCGGTGGAGTACCAGCTCGAAGGCATCAACCAGATTCAGGTCAAACCCAGCATCGGTCTGGATTTCGCAGGGGCTCTGCGCTCCATCGTGCGCCAGGACCCGGACGTCATCATGATCGGTGAGATGCGCGACCTGGAAACCTGCCGCATCGCCATCCAGTCCTCGCTCACCGGCCACCTGGTGCTGTCGACGCTGCACACCAACAGCGCGGCGGCCAGCATCACCCGCCTGCTGGACATGGGCGTGGAAAGCTACCTGATCGCTTCCACCGTCAAGGGCATTCTGGCCCAGCGCCTGGTCCGCCGGCTCGACCCGCTGACCCGTGTGCCGTTCGAGGCACCGCCCGAACTGATCGCCGAGCATGGGCTGGAGCGCTTCACGACGCAGCGCCCGATCATGCTCTACCGACCCGCCAGCGAGCTGCCCGGCGGCGGTTACCACGGCCGCAGCGCCATCACCGAGTTGCTGGTCATGAACGAAGAACTGCGCTCGCTGCTCATGCGCCAGGCCGATGCCGCCACCCTCGAACAGGCCGCGCGCCGCGGTGGCCTGCGTACCTTGTATGAAGAAGGTTTGCGCCAGGCCGTGGCCGGTATCACCTCGCTCGAAGAGGTGCTGCGCGTCACGCGCGGCGACTGATCATGGCCTATTTCAAGTACCGGGCAGTGGACGCCGACGGCAGCAGCCGTCAAGGCAGCCTCGAAGCCAGCGATCGCGATGCCGCCGCGCGGGTGCTGCAACAGCGTGGGCTGTTGCTGCTGAGTCTGGACAGCGATGTCCAGGCCAGCCTTGGCGGTACGCGCCAGCGCGGTGCCATGAATGCCGCCGCGCTGGTCGGTTTTACCCAGCAACTGGCAACGCTGCTTGGGGCGGGGCAACCGCTGGAGCGTTCGTTGGGCATCCTGTTGAAACAGGCTGGCGAACCTCGGCGCCGGGCCCTGCTGGAGCGCGTGCGCGAGCAGGTCAAGGCCGGCAAGCCGTTGAGCCAGGCGCTGGAGGAGGAACACGGGCAGTTCTCCAGCCTTTACCTGAGCATGGTGCGCGCCGGGGAAGCAGGCGGCTCGCTGGAGCACACCCTGCACCAGCTGGCCGACTACCTGGAGCGCAGCCAGAAAGTGCGTGGCGAAGTGATCAACGCGCTGATCTATCCGATTTTCCTTGTGGTCGGCGTGCTCGGCTCGCTGGCATTGCTGCTGGCCTATGTGGTGCCGCAGTTCGTGCCCATCTTCCGCGATCTGGGCGTGCCCATCCCCTTGATCACTCAGGCGATCCTTGGCCTGGGTGAATTTCTGAGCGGCTATGGGCTGCTCCTGCTCGCCGCCCTGGTGGCGCTGGTCTGGGGTGTTGCCGTGGCGCGACGCAATCCGCAGCGGCGCCAGCGACACGACCGTCGCGTGCTGTCGGTCAAGGTGCTGGGCCCGTTGCTGCAACGTATCGAAGTCGCGCGGCTGGCACGAACCCTGGGCACCTTGCTGAACAACGGCGTGGCCTTGCTGCAGGCCATGACCATCGTACGCCAGGTGTGCGGCAACCATGCCCTGCGCGAACAGGTGGAACAGGCCACGCAATGGGTCAAAGGCGGCGGCACTTTGGCGCAGGCCTTCGGTGAGCAGCCGCTGCTGCCGGAGCTGGCCTTGCAGATGATCGAGGTGGGCGAACAGTCCGGCAACCTCGACACCATGCTGCTCAAGGTGGCCGACGTATTCGACGTCGAGGCCAAGCGTGGCATCGACCGCTTGCTGGCCGCCCTGGTGCCCAGCCTGACCGTGGTGATGGCGGTGATGGTGGCGGTGATCATGCTCGCCATCATGCTGCCGCTGATGAGTCTTACCAGTAACATTTGAGGAAACTGCGATGTCCCGATTCAACTCTGCCCGCGGCACCCGCCAGGGCGGTTTCACCCTGTTGGAAATGCTCGCGGTGATCGTCCTGCTGGGCATCGTCGCCACCATCGTGGTGCGCCAGGTCGGCGGCAATGTCGACAAGGGCAAGTACGGCGCCGGCAAGGCCCAGCTCGCCAGCCTGGGAATGAAGATCGAGAGCTACGGCCTGGACGTCGGCTCGCCGCCGGCGAATCTGCAGCAGTTGGTGAGCAAGCCGGCCAACGCCGTCGGCTGGGCAGGCCCCTATGCCAAGCCGTCGGACCTCAAGGATCCGTTCGGCCACGCCTTCGCCTACCGCTACCCCGGCGAGCATGGCAGCTTCGACCTGATTTTCCTCGGCCAGGACGGCCAGCCCGGCGGTGACGGCTACAAGGCCGACATCGGCAACTGGCAGTAAGCATGAACCGCCCGCGCAGCCACCGTGGCTTCACCCTGTTCGAACTGCTGGTGGTGATCGTGCTGATCGGCATCGCCATCGGCCTGGTCGGCTTCGGCGTCGGCCGTGGCCTGCACGCGGCCAGCGAGCGGCGCGCGCTGAGTGAAGTGGTGCAGTCGCTGCGGGCCGCCAGGGTGCAGGCCATCGTCACCGGTCAGCCGGCGCGGACCCGCTTCGACCTGAACGCCGGGCGCTTCCAGGGGCCGCGCGAGCCGGTCCGGCAATTGCCCGGTGACATGCACGTGCAGTTGCAGACGGCCGACGGGCTGGGGCCGGCCTTCGAGTTCTACCCCGATGGCGGCGCCAGCGGTGGGCACCTGCTGCTGGCACGCGATGACAAACGCTGGCGCGTGGACATCAACTGGCTGACCGGCAACGTTCAGTTGCGCAGCCTCAATTGATCGGCCAGCGCGGTTTCACCCTGCTGGAAATGCTCGCGGCGCTGCTGATACTGGCGCTGTGCAGCACGGTGCTGGTGTTGGCTTTCGGCAACAGCGCCCGCGCCCTGCAGCAGGCCCAGCGCAGCGATGAGCTGAGCCTGGCGGCGCGCTCGATTCTGGACGAAGCCAGCGCGGGCCAATTGCAGGCAGGCAGCACCGAAGGGCGCTGGAGTGGCCTGCCTTGGCGGCTGGCGATCAGCACCCTGCCCGCCGGTGAGGCGCCGGTAGACGTCTGGCGCCTGGATCTACGCGTCGGTCAGGGTGCCCGCCAGGCTGAATACAGCACGCTGCAGGTGCGCAGCCGCGCCAGTGGCGCCAATCGATGAAAGCGCGCAGCCATGGTTTCACCCTGCTCGAAGTGCTGGTGGTATTGAGCCTGCTGGGCGTGCTGCTGAGTCTGATCGCAGGCGCCATCCTGGGCGCCAACCGCGCCATGGCCAAGGCCGAGCGCTACAGCATGGCCCTGGACGAAGTACGTGCCAGCCAGAACTTTCTGCGCACGGCGCTGGGGCAGGCCCTGCCGCTGGCGGCGGGTGCCGGGCAGAGCGCGCTGGAAGGGCAGCCTGCCGAGGCGATTTTCGAGGGCGACGGACAGCACGTGCGTTTCTATGCACCGCTGTCGCCCAGCCTGGGAGGCGGCGTGTATCGCCACAGTCTGGAACTGGCGGGCCAGCGCTTGCAACTCACGCTGGCACGGTTGCAAGGGCAGGCCTTGCAACCTCACGGCGAGCCACAGGTGTTGCTGCATCGGGTGCAGGCGCTGCAGTTGAGCTATCGCGGCCTGACGCCGCAAGGCCAGCCCACCGGCTGGCTGGACCACTGGCCATGGCCCAGCCGCTTGCCGCGTGGGGTACGCATCGATGTCCGGCTGGCAGGGCCGGTGCCTTGGCCGCTGCAAAGCGTGAACCTGCGTCTGGACCTGTCCGGCGAGGCCGGTGCGCTGTGACGGCGCGACCTGGGATGCGTCGTCAGCGCGGCGTGGCACTGCTGCTGGTGCTGTGGGTGCTGGCATTGCTCAGCGCTCTGCTGGCCGGCCTGGTGGGCTGGGTGCACCTGCAGAACCGCCAGGCGCTGTGGCAACGCCAGCATACCCAGGCGTTGCTGGCCGCCGAAGCGGGTGTGGGCATGGCGGTGGTGGCGCAACTGCAGCGCGATCCGCAACGGCACTGGCTGGCCGACGGGCAAGCCCACGCCTTGAGCTTCAACGGTGCGCAACTCGCGGTCAGCCTGCGCAGCGAGCAAGGCAAGCTGGACCTCAACGCCGGTTCCGCTGAACAGATCGCGCGGCTGTTGCAGGCCGCCGGCGCCAGCGCCGAGCAGGCGCGTCAGCTGGCCCGAGCGCTGGAACAGCGCCGGGGCGAGGGCCACGCACCGTTGCGCATGCTCGAAGAGCTGCGCGCGATACCGGGCATGGACCAGTCGCTGTACCGGCGCGCTGCGCCCTACCTGACCCTGTGGAGCGGCCTGCCGAGCCCCGAACCACGCCTGGCGGCGCCATGGCTGCGCCGCGCACTGGACCTGCCACAGGGCGGGCCGGTGGGCGAAGACGCCGGGCCGATCGTCACGATCCGCAGCCAGGCGACGCTGCCGGGTGGTTACACCACGACGCTGCGCGTCACCCTGTTACTCAACCCATCGAAGGAGGGGGCACGACCTTACCGGGTCCTGCGCTGGCAAGAATGAAGCAACGACTCATACAACGCCTGGCGCCGCTGCAGGCACGCTTGCACAGCCAGTGGCGCGCATCGCCCGCCCCTGGGCTGTGGCGGGCATGGCTGCACGAATTGCGCCAGTCGCTGCCCGCCCGCTGGCGCGATCGGCTGCTGCCGCAGGTGAGCGAGCGCTCGATTCGCTGGCCCTTGTCAGAGCCTCTCGACAGCGCTCCGGGCGAGCGCCTGGTGCTGCTGCTGCCCGCCGACACGGTGATGGCCCAGACCCTGCAATTGCCTTTGGCAGCCATTCGCGACCTGCACAGCGTGGTGGGTTTCGAACTGGACAAGTACACGCCCTTCCCCCGCGAGCGCATGCACTACGTGGCGCGCCTGCAAAGCCGGGGCAAGACCCAGGCGCAGGTGTTGCTGGTGGCCATCGTGCAGGAGCGTCTGACGCAGATGCTGGATCAGTGTCGCGACCGTGGCCTGACGTTCGTGGCCGTGGACGGCCTGGACCGTGCCGGTCAGCCTCTGGGCGTCGACCTGTTGCCGGCGGATCGCCGCCCCCCTCGCTCCGGACATTACCGCCTGACCCGCTACCTGGCGCTGGGGTGCGTGGCTTTGACCCTGGCCTGCATGCTGCTGTGGCTGGACGCCCGCAGCGACCGCCTGGCCAGCATGCAGGACAGCGTGGCCGCCCAGCGCGAGCAGGTGCAGCAAGTGCAGGCGTTGCGTCAGGAGCTGGCCAACACCCAGGGCGCTGCGCGCTATCTGGCGCAGCAGAAAGCCGCAAAGCCGACCCTGACCAGCGTGCTCGTGGACCTGACCGGTTGCCTGGGTGCCGACACCTGGATCGAGCAGTTGGAAATCGCCGAAGACGGCACACTGTCCATCAGCGGGCAGAGCGCCAAAGCCAGCACCTTGATCACCCGGGTCAAGGCCTGCCAGACCCTGGTCGATGCGCGATTCCAGGGCATCATCCAACCCGACGAAAAAACCGCCAAGGAGCGTTTTTCGCTGCGCGCCCAGTTGCGCAAGGAGCCTGCCGATGCGCCGTGAATTCACGCCACGCGAACGCCGCGGCGCCGCCTGGATAGCCCTCGCCGTGCTGCTGTGGCTGGCCTGGTACCTGTTGGTGCAGAGCTGGTTCCTGGACCCCTTGGCCGCAATCGAAGAACAGGCCGATACCTTGCGCCAGCAGCAACAACGCTACGCCGGCGTACTTGCCGAGCGCGATGACCTGCAACAGCGCCTGCAGGCCGCGCGGCGCGACCCGTCCAGCCGCAGCAGCCTGCTGCCGGGCACCGACCCCAGCGCCGTGGCCGCTGATCTGATGCAACGCAGCCTCGACCTGGTCAAGGCCCATGCCGACCAAGGCCCGGGCTGCCAGGTGACCCAGCGCATGCCCATCACCCCGGAGCAGGACACGGCCGAGCCGTACCGCCAGGTCAAGGTCAGCCTCACCCTGGAGTGCGCGCTGGAACCCCTGACCCGGCTGTTGCGGGATCTGGAGTACGGCCAGCCCTTCCTGTTCGTCGACAACCTGAGCGTTCGCCGCACCAGCACGGCGCCCTCGGTCGGCGGCGCGGGGCGTCTGCGCGTACACCTGCTGCTGCGCGGCTATCTGCAACCGGCGCCGGTAACCCTGGCCAAGGAGCCTGCCACATGAAGCTGGGTAGCGTAGGCCTGACCCTGCTGGTGACTGCGGCGGTGCTGATCGGCGTGGCCAGCAGCCTGTTGCTGGGCGCCGGCCGGACCGTCGACTGGCTGCCCGCCAGCCATCCCCATGAACAACCGCCCGCCGCCAAGCCCGTCAGCCTGGCGGCGCTGCCTGAAAACACCTTGGCCCTGACCTGGCAGCAATCGATGTTCAGCCCCGACCGCAAGCCCGATGCGGCCACCGGCAAGAGCCAGGCCACCTCCCTGGCCGGCATCCGCCTGAGCGGCGTGATCATCGACGGTCAGGCCCAGTGGGCGCTGCTGCGCCTGGCCAACCAGCGCACGCTCAAGCTGGCCGTGGGTAGCACGCTGGACAACGGCTGGACGCTGACCAGCGTCACGCCGCAAACCGCCACCTTCCTGCATCAGGGCCAGAGTCAACAGCTGAGCCTTCCCGTGCTACGCCTTCCGCCGCCATCGAAGGCCCCCGCCATCACCCTTCCAAACGTAACCACACCATGAACGATCGCTACCCTGAGCTCTTCCGTCTGCGCAGCCCCTTGCTGTGCCTGGCCACCGCCGTCGCCCTTGCGGGCTGCGCCTCCACCTCCGAGCCTTTCGAAAACGACCCGGCGCTGATGCAGGAAGCATTGAATGGCACCGGTTCGCAACGCACGGCGATGGTCGATCCGCCTGCAGCCACCGCAAGCCCGACGACGCCAGCGGCCACTACTGCAGCGCGCCGTCAGATCACACGAGGCAATCAGACGTTCGTCCGCGGCCCTGCGCCGGCGGCCAATACGCCCAAGGGGACCGCGCAAACCAGTGGCGACATCGTGTTCAACTTCACCGACCAGCCCATCGAGGCGGTGATCAACAGCGTGATGGGCGACCTGCTGCACGAGAACTACAGCATTGCTCAGGGTGTGAAGGGCAACGTCAGCTTTTCCACCTCACAACCGGTGAACAAGCAGCAGGCACTGTCGATTCTGGAGACCCTGCTGTCCTGGACCGACAACGCCATGATTCGCCAGGGCGACCGCTACGTCATCCTGCCGTCGAACCAGGCCGTGGCCGGCAAGCTGGTGCCGCAGATGCCCGTGTCCAAGCCTTCCAGCGGGCTGTCGGCGCGTCTGTTCCCGCTGCGCTATATCTCGGCCACCGAGATGCAGAAACTGCTCAAGCCGTTCGCCCGCGACAACGCCTTCCTGCTGGTAGACCCGGCGCGCAACGTGCTGAGCCTGGCGGGTACCCCGGATGAGCTGGCCAATTACCAGGACACCATCGACACCTTCGATGTGGATTGGCTCAAGGGCATGTCCATCGGCGTCTATGGTCTGCAACGTGCCACCGTGGGCGAGCTGATGCCCGAACTGCAGAAGATGTTCGGCCCCGACAGCGGTATGCCGCTGGCAGGCATGGTGCGTTTCCTGCCCATCGAGCGGACCAATTCAGTGGTGGCGATTTCATCGCAGCCGCAATACCTGAGCGAAGTCGGCGACTGGATTCACACCATCGACGAGGGCGGCGGCAACGAGCCGCAGATGTACGTCTACGACGTGCGCAACATGAAGGCCACGGACCTGGCCAAGTACCTGCGGCAGATCTACGGCAACGGCCAGATCAAGGACGACAGCGCCGCCAAGGTGGCGCCGGGGCTGCGCACGCGCTCGCTGTCGTCACTCAACGGCAACGGCGGCATGGGCGGCACTGCGTCCACCGGCATGGGCGGCATGGGTCAGGGCCAGGGCATGGGCAACGGCAACCTGCAGAGCCAGGTGCAGGACGGCGAGGAGGACAGCGGCGAAGAAGGCATGGACGAAACCACCGACGAAGGTGGTCTGGAAGGGGGCACCGCCGGGGCCGAATCGGGTACGGCCAAGAGCCTGGATGAAAGCACCCGCATCACCGCGCAGAAGAGCAGCAACCAGTTGCTGATCCGCACCCGTCCGGCGCAGTGGGCCGAGATCGAAGCTGCGATCAAGCGCCTGGACAACGCGCCGATGCAGGTGCAGATCGAGACGCGCATCCTGGAAGTCAGCCTCAGCGGCGAGCTGGACCTGGGCGTGCAGTGGTATCTGGGCCGGCTGGCGGGCAACTCCGGCAGCACCACCGTGGCCAACACCGCAGGCAGCCAGGGCGCGCTGGGCGGCGGCGGTGCCGGGCTGGGCGCCGCCGATTCGCTGTTCTACTCGTTCGTCAGCAGTAACCTGCAGTTTGCCTTGCATGCCTTGGAAACCAGCGGCCGTACCCAGGTGCTGTCGGCGCCTTCGCTGGTGGTGATGAACAATCAGCAGGCGCAGATCCAGGTCGGCGACAACATCCCAATCAGCCAGACCACGGTCAATACCAACACCTCGGACACCACCTTGAGCAGTGTGGAATACATCCAGACCGGGGTGATTCTCGACGTGGTGCCGCGGATCAATCCCGGTGGCCTGGTGTACATGGACATCCAGCAGCAGGTCAGCGATGCCGACAACAACGGCAGTGCGGACAGCAATGGCAATCCGCGGATTTCCACGCGCTCGGTGTCCACCCAGGTCGCGGTGCAGAGCGGGCAGACGGTGCTGCTCGGCGGGCTGATCAAGCAGGACAACAGCGATACCGTCTCAGCCGTGCCCTACCTGGGCCGGGTGCCCGGTTTGCGCTGGCTGTTCGGCAACACCAGCAAGAGCAAGAACCGCACGGAGCTGATCGTGCTGATCACGCCCAGGGTCGTCACCAGCAACAGTCAGGCACGCCAGGTGACCGACGACTACCGCCAGCAATTGCAGCTGATCAAACCGCTGTAGCAACACAACCAGGCGGGTGGCAGCCCGGCTGGCGGGCGTGCTGCCACCGCGCTGCAGAATGTGCTGCGCGGCCCTGCGTTTTTGCAATAAAACGCTTCCCTGACGCGAATTTGTGACCGTTTGCAGTACAGCGTTACCGGTAAATTGGATACCCAAGGTCCTGCAGAGCGACCGCATGACAACCGTCTCGCGCCTCCAACCTGCCAACTTTCGGGAGTCCTGTACATGACATCGATGACGCTGCGCGCATTCAAACTGACCGGCCTGGCTTTGCTGGTCGGCGCCTACGGGCAGGCCTGGGCCGAGGACATCACCTTCGTATCCCAGGGCGGCGCCTACCAGGAAGCCCAGAGCAAGGCGATCCTGGAGCCGGCCGCCAAGAAGCTGGGCCTGACCCTCAAACAGGACAGTTCGCCCAAGGCCTACCCGATCATCAAGACTCAGGTGGAAAGCGGCAAGGTCAGCTGGGACGTGGTCGACCTGCCCACCGGCGACTGCCTGCGCGGCGAAGCCGAAGGCCTGTTCGAAAAGCTCGACCCAGCGTTGATCCCCAATGCCGCGCAGCTTCCGGCGGAGCTCAAAGACGACTACACCGTGGGCTACATCAGCTATTCGACCGTGCTGGCCTACCGCACCGATGCCTTCAAGGGCGAAAACGTCCCCAAGACCTGGGCGGATTTCTGGGACACCAAGAAGTTTCCCGGACAACGCTCGCTGCGCAACCTGCCGCGCCCCACCCTCGAAATTGCCCTGATGGCCGACGGTGTGGCGCCCGACAAGCTGTATCCGCTGGACGTGGAGCGCGCCTTCAAGAAACTCGAGGAAATCAAACCGCACATCGCCACCTGGTGGACCTCGGGCGGGCAATCGGCGCAGCTGATCAGCGACGGTGAAGTGGACATGATCCAGGCCTGGAACGGCCGCATCACGGCCGTGCAGGCCGACGGTGCGCCGGTGGCGTTCGACTACAATCAGGGCGTGCTGGAAACCAACTCGCTGTGCGTGCTCAAGGGCACACCGCACAAGGCGGCGGCGATGAAGTTCGTCAACGAGGCCATCGATGCCAAATTGCAGGCAGCGTTGCCGATGATCATCGACTACGGCCCGCTGAACCCGGAAGCCTTCAAGACCGGCACCATTCCCGCCGAGCGCGCGGCCAAGCTGCCGTCTTCGCCGCAGAACATCTCCCGTCAGGCACTGCTGTCGGCCAAGTGGTGGGCGTCCCAGGAAGGGGTTAAGGCTGAAGAGCGCTGGCTCTCCTTTGTGCAGAAGAAGTAGCGGTGCCAGGGCGGGCCTCTTCTCGGGCAGAGGGCTCGCCGCCCGCCCCGCTCCCACAGAATTTTTGTGGGAGCGGGTCTCTGCCCGCGAAGGGGCCAACGCAGTTGCTGCTGTCGCCCGCCCTCAATACGAAACAAACCACTTGCGCGCAGGCCGTTTAAGCCCGCTTCGTTCTTTGGCTTGTCGGTACATTGAACCCTGAGGGTCGCCCTGACCGACCGACAACAAGCTGCTTGCGCTGGTCCACCGGCGCTCGGCCGTGAGGAATCGTTCCATGTCCAACGCCTATCTCGCCAAATCCCTGCCCGACGCCCACCGTGAGCCACCGGCAAGCAATGCCGATGCCCTGGCACGCGAAGAGCGTCGGGAGAACACCTCGATGTTGCTGCTGCTCGCCCCGGCGTTGTTCATGGTGGTGGTGCTGCTGATCCTGCCGATGTGCTGGCTGGCGTTCCAGTCGGTGCAGACCGAAGAAGGCTTCTCGTTGGCCAACTACGCGCGCATCTTCGAAGAACGCATCTACTGGGACACCTTCTACCTGACGTTCAAGATCAGCCTGATCGTGACCCTGTTGTCCATCGTCATGGGCTTTCCCATCGCCTACGCCGCCTCGCGCCTGCATGGCTTCTGGGCCAACCTGATTCTGATCTGCGTGATCCTGCCGTTCTGGACCAGCGTGCTGGTGCGCTCCTACGCCTGGCTGGTGTTGCTGCAACGGCGCGGCGTGGTCAATCAGACGTTGCTGGACCTGGGCATTATCGACCAGCCGTTGAACATGATGCACAACACCACCGGCACGGTGATCGGCACCCTGCACGTGATGCTGCCGTTCATGGTGCTGCCGCTGTATTCGGTGATGAAGAAAATCCCGCAAGACCTGATGCAGGCCTCCGAAAGCCTGGGGGCAAAACCCTTCTACACCTTTCGCCGGGTGTTCCTGCCGATGGCTGCGCCCGGTGTGATGGCCGGTTCCATCCTGGTCTTCGTGATCTGCCTGGGCTTCTTCATCACCCCTGAACTGCTGGGCGGCGGCCGCACCATCCTGGTGTCGATGCTGGTGCAGCGCAACGTCGAGCTCTATCACGCCTGGGGCGCCGCGAGTGCGGTGGGCCTGGTGCTGTTGTTCGTGGTGTTCCTGATCTTCTGGGGCATCAACCGCTTCATCCCCATCGAACGCATCCTGGGAGCACGCTGATGAATACGCTTGCCTACCTGCGCCAGCTCCGCCTGTCGCACGTGCTGTTCACCGTGCTGGTCGCGGCGATTCTGCTGTACCTGATCGTGCCGGTGCTGATCGTGGTGCCGATGTCGTTCTCCGAGGCGCGCTTTCTGCAGTTCCCGCCCAAGGAATGGTCGCTGCGCTGGTATGAAGCCTTCTTCCAGAGCGCCGAGTGGATGTCGGCGGCGCGGGTCAGCCTGATCACCGCGGTGGTGACCACGGCGGTCAGCCTGCCGATCGGCATGGCCGCGGCCTACGCCATCAACAACTCGAGCCTGAAGGTGATTCGCACTCTGCAGATCGTGTTGCTGCTGCCCATGATGGTGCCGATCATCCTGATCGCGGCGGGGGTGTTTTTCGTCTACGCGCGGGTGGGACTGATCAGTTCGCTGACCGGCCTGGTGCTGGCGCACATCATGCTGGCCCTGCCCTACGTGATCATCGCCCTGCTGGCCGGGCTGCGCAATTTCGACATGTCCCAGGAAATGGTCGCGCGCAGCCTGGGCATGAACCGCTTCCGCGCGTTCATGGCAGTGACCCTGCCGCAGATCAAGCCCAGCGTGGTTTCGGCGACCCTGTTCGCGTTCATTACCTCGCTGGATGAAACGGTGGTGGCGCTGTTCATCTCCGGGGGCGACAACCAGACCCTGACCAAGCGCATGTTCACCGCGCTGCGCGACGAGATCGACCCGACGATCGCGGCGATCAGCTCGATCCTGATCCTGGCGTCGCTGATTCTGGTGGTGGTGGCTGGGCGGAACAAGCAGGGGTGACTGTTCGGGCCTCTTCGCGGGCAGAGAGCTCGTCGCCCGCCCCGCTCCCACATGGATCGCTCATGCAATGGAGATCTTCTGTGGGAGCGGGCTCTGCCCGCGAAGAGGCCAGCATTGACACCCCAGCACAGCCTGCCGCCACCCCACCGCAATTCAGCATCCACACCCCGCCGCGTGCCCCATCTCGGCATCGGCCACTGTGCGGACATTTCTACACTAGGTCCATCGTTCGGACTGCAAAGGCACCCTGATCATGTTGAAGCACTCACTGCGTGACCCTTCCCTGCTCGTCGAGCAGGCCTACGCCAACGGCCAGTGGATCAATGCCGATGACGGCGCCACCCTGGCGGTGACCAACCCCGCCGATGGCAGCACCATCGCCCACGTCCCGGCCCTGCAGGGCGCCGAAACCCAACGCGCGATCGCGGCGGCCGAGGCCTGTTTCGCCACTTGGCGCGAAGTGCCGGCGGCCGAGCGCGCCAAGCTTCTGGAAAAGTGGTACCAGCTGATCATGGACAACCAGGAAGACCTGGCGCTGATCATGACTGCCGAACAGGGCAAGCCCCTGACCGAGTCGCGCGGCGAAATCGCCTACGGCGCCAGTTTCGTCAAATGGTTCGCCGAGGAAGCCCGGCGCATCTACGGCGACACCATTCCTTCACCCACCGCCGACCGCCGCATTCTGGTGCTCAAGCAACCGATCGGCGTGGTCGCGGCGATCACCCCGTGGAATTTCCCCAATGCCATGATCACCCGCAAGTGCGCGCCGGCCCTGGCCGCCGGTTGCCCGGTGCTGGTCAAGCCCTCGGAGATGACCCCGCTGTCGGCCCTGGCCCTGGCGGTACTGGCCGAGCGCGCGGGCATTCCGGCCGGGGTGTTCAACGTGCTCACCGGCCTGCCGGCCGGCGTGGGCGGCGAAATGACCAGCAACCCGGCCGTGCGCAAGCTGTCGTTCACCGGCTCCACCCGCGTGGGCCAACTGTTGATGAGCCAGTGCGCCTCGACCATCAAGCGCTTGAGCCTGGAACTGGGCGGCAACGCGCCGTTCATCGTGTTCGACGACGCCGACCTGGACCTGGCCATCGCCGGAGTCATGCAGAGCAAGTTCCGCAACGCCGGGCAGACCTGCGTGTGCGCCAATCGTATCCTGGTGCAGGACGGCATCTATGCCCGTTTCGCCGAACGCCTGAAGGCGGCCGTGGCCGAGCTGAAAGTCGGCGATGGTCTGGCCGAAGGCGTGACCATCGGCCCATTGATCAATGCCGCGGCGGTGGCCAAGGTGGCACGTCACATCGACGATGCGGTGGAAAAAGGCGCTACCGTGGCCATCGGCGGGTTGCCGCAAAACGATGGCCTGTACGTGCAGCCCACGGTGTTGCTGGACGCCAACGCCGACATGCTGCTGGCCGGTGAGGAAACCTTCGGCCCGGTGGCGCCGCTGTTCCGCTTCCATACCGAAGAAGAAGCCCTGGCACTGGCCAACGCCACCCCCTACGGCCTGGGCGCCTACTACTTCACCCAGGACATGCGCCGCGCCTGGCGCGTGGGCGAGCGCCTGGAGTTCGGCATGGTGGGCTTGAACACCGGGATCATTTCCATGGAGGTGGCGCCGTTCGGCGGCATGAAGCAATCGGGCACCGGCCGCGAGGGTTCCAAGTACGGCCTGGATGAATTCCTTGAAGTGAAAGCCTGGCACATCGGCGGGCTGGGTTGAAGGTGGGGGGTCATGGCGGGCCTCATTCGCGGGCAGAGACCCGCTCCCACAGAGTCATGTGCACGTCTTGTGGGAGCGGGTCTCTGCCCGCGAAGAGGCCGGCACTGACACCCTCCCGAAACGACATTCTTGATCTCTTGGAGCACCACAGATGAATTTCACTGAAGGTTTCGAATCGGTCAGCGTCAACCAGGTCAGCAAGCACTACGGCAGCCTCAAGGCGCTGGACAACGTCAACCTCAAGGTCGAAGCCGGCGAGTTCATGTCGTTGCTCGGCCCGTCGGGCTCAGGCAAGACCACTTTGCTGAGCATCCTGGGCGGCTTCATCCGGGTCAGCTCCGGCAACATCCTGTTCGGCGAGCGCAACGTCACCCTGATGCCGCCGCACAAGCGCGAGATCGGCGTGGTGTTTCAGAACTACGCGCTGTTTCCGCACATGACCGTGGGCGAGAACGTGGCCTTCCCGTTGCGCGCCCGCGGCGAAAGCGCGAGCAAGAGCCGCGACCGAGTCAAGCAGGCGCTGGCCACGGTCGAACTGGGCGGCTACGAAGAGCGTTCGATCGCAGCGCTTTCCGGCGGCCAGCGCCAGCGCGTGGCCCTGGCCCGGGCCATCGTCTTCGAGCCCAAACTGATTTTGATGGACGAGCCGCTGTCGGCCCTGGACAAGCAGCTGCGCGAAACCATGCAGATCGAATTGCGCGCCCTGCACAAGCGCCTGGGCGCGACCATGATCTACGTGACCCACGATCAGCGTGAAGCGCTGACCATGAGCGACCGCATCGCCATCATGCGCGGCGGGCAACTGGTCCAGGTCGACACCCCTCGCCGCCTGCACGATCACCCTTCGGACGACTTCGTCGCCAGCTTCATCGGTGAAAGCACCCTGGTGCCGTTGCAACGCGGGGCGGACAACGGCTTGACCCTGGGCGCCACGCCGCTGCGCACCACCCGGCCCGTCCCGGCTTCGGGCGATGTGTTCCTGGCGCTGCAGTCGGAAAAACTGCTGCTGGACAGCGCCAGCGCCGGGCCTGAGTGGAACCGCTTGAGCGGCCGGGTCGCCGACATCGTCTTTCAGGGCGAGAGCCTGAAGGTTTTCGTCGACCTCGACGGCGGTCCGACGGTCAGCCTGCGCCAGCCCAGCCACCACGAAGGCAACCTGAGCCTGCCACCGATCGGCTCGCCGATGCTGATGCGCCTGCACCCCGAAGACACCATCGTAGTGCCCCGCGCCGGGGTTTGAAGTGGATCAGTGCTGGCCTCTTCGCGGGCACAGGGCTCGCCGCCCGCCCCGCTCCCACAAAGACCTGCACAACTGTGGGAGCGGGTCTCTGCCCGCGAAGGGGCCAGCACTGACACCCCACCACCCAAACAACCGAATCTACCGCCCCACCCGTAAAAAACAGGCAAACACCCCACCACAACCCGCAACTTCGGTGCTTGTGATTTGCGCCACTCCTTATCCTGATCACATCACCCGCCACGCTCGGCGCTCACGGAGATCGAGATGAATTCTGCACTGACCGAAAATCAACGCCTGCTTGCCCTGCGCGAACAACACGTTCCCCGTGGCATCGCCACCGCCCACCCCGTAGTCGCCGCGCGCGCTCAGGGCGCCGAGCTGTGGGACGTGGACAACAAGCGCTTTCTGGATTTCGTCGGCGGCATCGGCGTGCTCAACGTCGGCCACAATCATCCGGCCGTGGTCGAGGCGGTGCGTCAGCAGGTGGGCAAGGTGTCCCATGTCAGCTTCCAGGTGGCGGCCTACGAGACCTACATCGACGTGGCGGCACGGCTCAATACCCTGATCGGCGGGGATGAGCACTACAAAACGGTGCTGTTCACGTCCGGCGCCGAAGCGGTGGAAAACGCCATCAAAATCGCCCGCAGCCATACCAACCGGCCGGCGGTGATTTCGTTCCGCGGTGGCTTCCACGGCCGCACCCTTTTGGGCGTGACCCTGACCGGCATGAGCCAGCCCTACAAACAGAACTTCGGCCCGTTCCCGGCGGAGATCTATCACGCCAGTTACCCCAATGCCTACCGCGGCATCAGCAGCGAGGACGCCCTGGCGCAGTTGCACGAACTGTTCGCCAGCGACGTGGCACCGGATCGCGTGGCGGCGATCCTGATCGAGCCGGTACAGGGCGACGGCGGTTTTCTGGCCGCGCCGGTCGAATTCCTCCAGGCGCTGCGCGCGCTGTGCACGCAACATGGCATCGTCCTGATCGCCGATGAGATCCAGGCCGGTTTCGGTCGTACGGGGAAAATGTTCGGCTTCCAGCATGCCGGTATCCAGCCGGATCTGGTCACCGTGGCCAAGTCCCTGGCCGGTGGCATGCCGCTGTCGGGCGTGGTTGGTCGGGCCGAGATGATGGACGCACCGACCCCAGGCGGTTTGGGCGGTACCTATGGGGGTAACGCCGTGGCCTGCGCGGCGGCACTGGCGGTGCTGGACCTGTTCGAACGTGAGGACCTGCTGGCCCAGGGCGAGCAACGCGCGGTGCAATTGCGCGAGGGCCTGCTGGCATTGCAGACACGTTACCCGCGTATTGGTGAAGTGCGTGGCCTGGGCTTCATGCTGGCGATCGAGATGGTCAAGGACGATGCCGCGCACAGCCCGGATGTCGACCTCACCCAACGCGTCATCGACGAAGCGCGCCATGCGGGGCTGCTGGTGATCAAGTGTGGTTTGTACCGCAACGTGGTGCGTTTCCTGGCGCCGCTGGTGACCACCGAGGAGCAGGTGGCAGAGGCCTTGCAGATGCTCGACAAGGCATTGGCAAAAGCCGGGGCCTGACTGTGGGAGCGGGGCGGGCGGCGCGCTCTTCGCGGCCACGGGCCGCTCCTACGCCGGAAAAGCTGTAGAAGTCTGCAGGGAAGCCACTCATACCGTCGCTCGGGAGCCAATCATGAAAGTCACACAGTACAAGGCGCTGGGGTTCTCCTATGCCACCCTGGTCGACCGTGAACGGGGCATTCTCGAAGGCCTGCGACCCCTGTCGGTGCAGAGCCGAACGCCCAGCAGCGACGAGCAACTGCTGGACGCCTATCGCGAGATCGCCCAGGAGCTGGGCCAGGCGGGCGGCAACGCCAGTGCCAGCGCTTTCCACGGCCAGCTGTACCAACGCATGGCGCACCGATTGCATGTGATTCCCGGCTGGGATGAAAGTGTTGCCTTCGGTAGCTCGTCAGCCCATTGGCCGATCTTCGAAGACGTCCCCGGTGCCCTGCAATACCTGAGCAAGTTCTACCGGTTGATACTGATCGCCCCACCCCAGGGTATCGATGTCGGCGCCCTGACCCAACGTTTGCCGGTGGCATTCGATGCGGTCATCGAGCCTTGCAACGACGCCTGGCACAGCAGCCTCGCCAGCGAGCTGCAGCGCCTGGACCTGGAGCGTTCGCAGCTACTGCCGGTGCGCAGTACCGAAACGGATGACCCATGGAACCTGCGTGTGGATTTTCCGGTGTGCACCCTGCACCGCGATCATCGCCAGCCATGGAATCTTTCGCCCCAGGCTCTGGACGGCAAGCGCTGTGAGTACGCCAGCCTTGCGGACCTCGCCCATGCCCATCAAACGGCATTGCACGCCTGAGGCCCACGTTCATGTTCTGACTTGACGAGGTCCACCCCATGGATGCTGCAACGAAACTGGATCGCATCGACATCAATATCCTGGTGCAACTGCAGAAGGACGGGCGCATGACCAACGTCAGCCTTGCCGAAGCGGTGGGCCTGTCACCCAGCCCCTGCCTGCAACGGGTCAAGCGCTTGGAATCGGCGGGCTACATCAGTGGCTACGAAGCGCACGTCAACCTGGCCAAGTTCGCCAGCTCCGTCACGGTGTTCACCGAGGTGACCCTGTCGGACCACAAGCGCGCCGATTTCGTGAAGTTCGAATCCAGCATCCGCAACATCGACGAGGTGCTCGAATGCCATTTGATCAGCGGTGGGTATGACTACCTAGTGCGGTTCCTGTGCAGCAGCATCCAGCACTACCAGGAATTGATGGAGTCGATCCTCGACAAGAACATCGGCATCGACAAGTATTTCAGCTACATCGTCATCAAGAGCCCGGTGCTCAAGAGCGCAGTGCCGTTGCGCAGTCTGGTGCGGGCGGTTTGACAGCCGCACCGCATCCAGCCAGCTCACCGTCTCAACTCAATATGCAAAATACCTTGCGCACCGTCTGCGTGCTGGCCCAGGCATTGGTCGCGCCTGCCGGCACCACCACGACCTCCCCTGCGCTTACCGTGCACGCCTCGCCCTGCTCGGGCGTGAGGGTCACGGCGCCTTCCAGGATGAACATCAGTTCGCTGTAGCCCGGCTGCACCTGCTTGCGCGCATAGGCCTCGCACTGCCACAGACCGATGCGCAGATTGGCCGCGCTGAACAGCGTTTCGCTCCAGGCCTTCGGGGTCGGCGTGAGCAGTACCGTGGCGGCCGGTGGATCGCTGGGCGGCAGTGATTGGGTGAAGTCGATCTTCAGCGGCGCGTTCGGCATGTCGTTGCTCGGCGGCAAACCGGGGAAGGCCATGAACAGGCGGCGCAACTGCCCCCGATGCTGCCAGCGCACCGCCACGCCACGGGGCACCACGAAACAATCGCCGGCCTTCAACCGCAGATCGAAACCCTCGCCTTGCAGGGTCAGCTCGCCAGCTTCCACGATCCCCAACTCGACCCAGGGAAAGTCTTCGATCAAGAGGTTGGCGCCGACACTGGTCGAGGCACCCACCACATAACCGCTGCGCGGATCATGAAAATGCACGGTACGCCCGGCCGCCAGTGGGTCGTCCTGCAAGGCAAAGGCTGCCAAGGGCAATTGGCGGTCCGCAGGAGGTTGTGAGTAATGCAGGATCGGGGGCATAAGGCTCGTCTTGGCAATGAGGTTCGCGGCTCAGCGGCCGATGGCATCCAGCAGTTGTTGCCAACCGGCGGCCAGGCGTACACCGGGCGCGCGGAAGGCATGCAGGGGAATGGGTTTGAAGGTATCGCCCGCCAGCAGCCCCAGTTGCACCGGCTTGCCGGCAGTCATGGCCGCCAGTTGCTTGCCCATGTAGGTGGACATCGCCACACCGCCGCCGTTGTAGCCGATGGCATAGAAGCTGCGCGGGTCCAGCTGACCGGCGTGGGGCAGGTAATCGAGGGTCATGGCCACCAGCCCCGACCAGCGAAACGTCACGGGCTGGTCACGCAGAATCGGGAACACCACGCCCATGCTGCGTTGCAGGGTGGCGAAGGCACTGTCCGAGTCGTTCTTGCCGAACGCACCGCGGCCACCGAAGATCAGCCGGTCGCCAACCACGCGGAACCAGCGCAGCATGCGCTTGGTGTCGCCACAGACCTGACCGCCGGGCATGAGTCTGGCCAGTACATCGGCGGGCAGTGGTGCGGTGGCGATGATGGCGCTACGAAACGGGATCAGTCGTCGATGCAGGGTGTCGGTCGCGGCGCTATGGTCGGAATAGCCATTGGTGGCATACACCACCTGTTTGGCACTGACCCGACCCTGAGGCGTTTGCACGATCACACGGTCAGCCTCTTGGCGAACCTGCAACGCCGGGCTGTTGATGAACATCTTCACGCCCCGTTCGTGCAGGCTGTTGGCCATGCCACGGGCGTAGTTGAGCGGGTGGATGCCGCCCGCCTTCGGCGTCAGCAGCCCACCGTGGAAAATGCTCGATCCGGTCATTTCCCGCACCTGGGCGGCATCGATCATCCGTGACGACTCGCCGCCGGTTTCGCGCTTGATCCACTCGGCGGTGTTGCGCAGCCCGGTCAGGGCGAGCTCGTTGTGGGCCGCGGCGATGTGCCCACCCATGTGCAGTTGGGCGTCTTCGATGCCCAGGCTTTCGACCATTTCCACCAGGCTGTCCACAGCGGCATAGCCGGTGCGGTACATGTGCAACGCCGTGTCACGGTCGAAGCGTTGCATCAGGGTCGCAAAGCCGACCCGAAACTTGGGCGACACCACGCCGCCGTTCCGGCCGCTGGCCCCCCAGGCCAGGGTATTGGCTTCCAGAATCAACGGCTCGCGACCGCTCAGGGCAATGTGATGCGCCGCCGAGAGCCCGGTATAGCCGGCGCCGACGATCACCACGTCGCACTGCCGGTCGCCCTGCAGCGCTTGCAGTGCCGGCCCCGGTCGGGCGGTGGCCGCCCACAAACTCTTCACAGTCATAGCCGGTTTCCACGAGTGGCGGCGCTCCAGATGAGCGCCGCGGTTGTCATCCCAGTTCCTGCTCGACCGCGTCGGCCAGTTGCGCCAGCGAGGTGAAGTGGTAATGCGGCTTGGTGTGCTCGGATTCCAGGGTGCCGCCGCTGCCTTTCTGCGCGTGGCGCCGTTCGATCCAGCAGGTCTGGTAGCCCAGACGCATGGCCACGCCGATGTCGTGGTACTGGCTCTGGGCGACGTGGAGGATCTCTTCGAAGACGATGCCCTGAGTGGCCAGTACGCCACGGGTGTAGGCGAAGAACTGCGGATCGGGCTTCTCGAAGCGCACGTCGTCGACCGTCACCCGGACATCGAAGGGCTCGTCGAGGGTCTTGGCCATGTGGTTCAGGGCCCAGATCTGCGAATTAGTGGTGGCCACCAGCTTGAAGTGCTTGTGCAGACGCTTGAGCGCTTCGACCGAGTCCGGGAAGGCGGGGAAGTTTTCCACGGCCAGGGCCAGGCCGCGGGCATATTCGTCGTTGTCCGGCAGGCCGAGCTTGCCGGCGATCAGGTGGTAGCAGCGCTCCAGGTCGTCCGGCCACCAACCCGAATCAGGCATGGCACGGGCTTCGCGGTAGGCCTTGAGAATGTCGTCGTCGCTGCACGCCTTGCCCGCTTCACCGGCCACTTCGCGCACATGGTTGAGAATGCCGGCTTCGAAATCGATCAGGGTGCCGACAACATCGAACGTCAGGGCTTTGAACTGCTTGAATGACATAGGGCGCTCCGCAGGATGAACCAAGGGAAGATGCTGGGTGTGGTTCAATTATCAGCCGGGTGAATCGCCATATGTTCTGTTTTGTCCTTACCTGAGGGCATAACCTACCGTTTTTCCCGCGATCGCGGCATACCTGGGTTCAGGACGCCTCGGCGATCTTTCCGGCCAGGTCCAGCTGAGGATAAAGCAGGTCGATTCGCGCGATGTCAGCCTGCATCTCTTCGATGATCCACTGGCGCACGCTGTCGACGATCGGCCGGCTCGGACGGTTGGCCGGGGTCACCAGGCAGCAGCGCCGGGCACTGACGGTCACCGCATCGCCCACCGGCAGCAATTGCCCGTTGGCCAGGCAGTGCGACACCACGTTGAGCCAGCCCAGTGCCATGCCCTGACCCAGCAGGGCCGCCTGCACGACCACGGCATAATCGGAAAACACCAAGGCACTGTCGATGCGCCCGCCGTGGTCGAAAGGCGCGGCCCAGGCGCGGTCCTGGTTGTCCATGTGGATCAGCGCCGGGGCTGCGCTCTTGCCCTTGCCGCCCGGCACTGCAGAGCGGTACTGGGGGCTGCACACCGGCAGGGTGATTTCCGGCAGAACCAGGCTGTCTGCGGCTTTGACGCTACCAACGTCGAGGTAGCGCATGCCCAGGTCGACATCCATCAACGGCCCGCCGATGCGCCCGGACATCAGCTGGTAGCGCATGTCCACCGAAGGAAAACGCTCGCTGAAACGGCTCATGCGCGGCATCAGCCAGTGAGTGGTGAACGCGGTGGAAACGGACAGGGTAATGGTTTCCATACCCGTGGCGCGGGCGGAGATTTCGCTGATGGCCGATTCGATGGTGTCGAAGCCTTCCTGGACCCGGCGATAGAGAATGGTCCCGCTTTCAGTGAGCCGCGCGCCGCCACGAACACGCTCGAACAACTGCACCCCGAGATGATCTTCCAGCCGCGAAAGCATGCGGCTGACCGCAGGCTGGCTGACGCACAGCTCGTCGGCCGCCCGGGTAAAACTGCCGCAGCGCGCCGCCGCCTCGAAAACGAACAAGGAGCCGGAGCTGGGCAGTTTTCTGCGAAGATTGGACATGACCTGAGTTTATGCCTGGGAAAACTATTAGTAAATTGCCGTGACACTGAAACCCTTCCTATCCTGACCACCAGCCCGACGCGTCGGCAACACACGCGGTATGCCTGACACACCGCACAAACCCAACCACGTGCGCGGTCCCCATGTAGCAGCGGCGCAAGCCGCGTCGGCAGCACACGCGGTATGCCTGACACACCGCACAACCCCGGACGCGGCTCGCGCCGCTGCTACAGGGGTGGCGCAAGCCGCGTCGGCGACACACGTGGTGCGCCTGACACACCACACAACCCCAGACGCGTGCGCGGTCCCTGTAGCAGCGGCGCAAGCCGCGTCGGCGGCACACACGGTATGCCTGACACACCGTACAACCCCGGACGCGGCTCGCGCGGCTGCTACGGGTACGCAGGGGCATCGGCTTTTTTCATCACGGGTGGAGAGCGACTTTTGGACAACGCGTTGAAGTTCTATATAGACGGTCGCTGGGTCGAGCCCTCGGGCGCGCGGCGCCTGGCGGTGATCAACCCGGCCACCGAGCAGGCCTTTGCCGAAATCGCCTTGGGTGAGCAGGCTGATGTCGATGCAGCCGTTGCGGCGGCGCGGCGGGCCTTTGCCGAGTTTGCCTTTACCACTCCAGCCGAGCGCAAGGCGCTGCTCGAACGGATTCTCGAGTCCTTCATGGCCCGCTACGACGACATCGCCGCCGCCATCATGCAGGAAGTCGGCGCGCCGCAGGCCCTGGCCCATGACTGGCAGGCCGGCATCGGCAAGCGGCACCTTGAGCAGATGCTGCGCACTTTGGACAGCTTCGAGTTTCGCAAGAGCCGCGGCACCACGCTGATCAACCAGGAACCCGTGGGCGTGGTGGCCCTGATCACCCCCTGGAACTGGCCAATCAACCAGATCGCCTGCAAGGTGGCACCCGCCCTGGCCGCCGGCTGCACCCTGGTCCTCAAGCCCAGCGAAATCGCGCCGATCAACGCACTCATTTTCGCTGAAGTGATGCACGACGCCGGGGTGCCCGCGGGTGTGTTCAACCTGATCAATGGCGACGGCCCCACCGTGGGTGCCGCCATGGCGTGTCACCCTGATGTGGACATGGTCTCGTTCACCGGCTCGACCCGGGCCGGCGTGGAAGTGGCGCGCCTGGCCGCGCCGACGGTCAAGCGCGTGCATCAGGAACTGGGCGGCAAGTCAGCGAACATCCTGCTCGACGATGTGGACCTGCAGGCGGCCGTGACGGCGGGGGTCAACGGCTGTTTCGGCAACAGCGGCCAGTCCTGCAATGCACCGACACGCATGCTGGTGCCCGCTGCGCTGCACGATCAGGCCGTGGCCATCGCTCGCCAGGCGGCATCGACCCATCGAGTCGGCGCGCCCGACGATCCTTCGACAACCCTGGGCCCGGTCATCAGTGAGCGGCAATACCGGGCGATCCAGCGGATGATCGCCATCGGCATCGACGAAGGCGCGCAGTTGGTGTGTGGCGGCCTGGGCCGGCCAGCCGGTCTGGGCACTGGCTACTACGTGCAGCCGACGATCTTCGCCGGGGTTGATGCGCAGATGACCATTGCCCGCGAAGAGATCTTCGGCCCGGTGCTGGTGATCCAGCCGTATACCGATGAACAGGACGCGGTGCGCATGGCCAACGACAGCGTGTTCGGGTTGGCGGCGTACGTACAGTCAGCGAGCCTGGAGCGCGCTCGCCAGGTGGCCTTGCAGATGCGCGCCGGGAGTGTCTACATCAACTACCCCAGCTGGGACCCTGCGGCGCCGTTCGGGGGCTACAAGCAGTCCGGCAATGGCCGCGAATATGCCGAGTGGGGGCTGGAAGCGTTTCTGGAGGTGAAGGGTATCGTCGGCTGGGGGATCTGAAACACCGCGGCGTCCTTTTCGCGGCCACGGACCGCTCCTACGGTTCATTGCAAGCCAACTGTAGGAGCGGTCATCGGCCGCGAATCAGGCACCGCAAGCTATCTGAAGAAATGCAGCGTCACCCCGCCTTGATCAGATCGGCGATGCGCTCGGCGATCATGATGGTCGGCACGTTGGTGTTGGCGCACGGAATCGCCGGCATCAGCGACGCATCGCACACCCGCAATCCCGTCACGCCGATCACCCGCCCATCGTTCAAGGTCACGGCTTGGGGATCGTCCGCCCGGCCCATGCGGCAGGTGCCGGACGGGTGCCAGGTGCCACCCACGTTGGCTCGCACGAATTCGCTCAATGCTCGATCATCAGCCAACAGCTTGTCCAAGGTTACCCCTTGGGTCACCAGGCCACGCACCACCCATCCGCGCAAGGGGCCGGCAATGTCCAGCAGCAGGCTCAACACCCCGCGCTGCAAGGCATTGAAGCGCCCCGGCATGGCCACCTTGGCCACCCTTGGCGAATAGCTCGATGGAAACACCACGGAGCGCAAAGGGTCCAGGCCCGGTGCCGACAACGTCTCGGCGCCCATGCGCAGGGCCTGCTTCAAACGCTGCAGGTCGCGTGCTTCGGACAGCATCGAAAAACGAACATCCGGTTCCTGCAACGGATCCAGCGACGTCACCTGCACCCGCCCGCGCGAGTAGGATTTATTCACCCAGAAGAACATCGTGCCTAGGCGATAACCCACCGAATGCCAACCGGAACGCGAGAGGATCGCCCCGTGCATGTCACCCGGCACAGTGCCCGGCAGCCCGGATGAAAAACGCACTATCGCCTGTTCGTGATGTTCGTCGACGTGCGGCGTGCGTCCTTGTGTCGTCAACAGCGCCGACACGGCGATCGACGGATGCTCCATCAGATTGCCGCCCACGCCTGGCCGGTCGGCCACCAGCGGCACGCCAAGGTCCAGCAGTTGGTCCAGCGGTCCAACCCCGCTGCGGATCAACAGCGCCGGGCTGTGGATCGCCCCGGCACAGACGATCACCTCTGCAGCGTGCAGCTCTTCGACCGCGCCAGCCCGATCCAGCACGCGCGCGCCGACGGCCTGCGTGCCCCTGAACAACACACGGTCCACCACACACTCGGTACGCAGCGTCAGGTTGGGCCGCGCACGAACCTCGTCGGTGAGGTAGCACACCGACACCGGAATCCGTTCACCCTGCTCGCTCACCCCGATCGCGCCGACGTAGACGCCGTCCTGCCACTCTCCGTTCTGGTCCGCCCGAGTGGGCAAGCCACGGGACGCCAACACCCCCATGACCCCCTTGACGAAGGGCGACAGGAACGCCGGTGCCGTACGCTGGATGCGCACCGGCCCGGCATCACCGTGCAGGGGTCCGGTGAAATCACAGTCGCTTTCCAGTTTGCGAAAGTACGGCAGGCAGCTGTCCCAGCTCCAGCCCTCGGCGCCCAGCCGTCCCCACTCATCGTAGTCGTCCGGCGCACCGCGGTTGGTCATCAGCGCGTTGATCGCCGAGCCGCCTCCGAGCAGGCGCGCCTGCTCGTAGCGACGACTGCCCTGGGCGGCCATGCGCGCGGTCAGGCGCTGCCAGATGTTGCGTACATCCAGATAGGCACGACCGGGGTATCGGCTGGCAATGGCCGCAGGCATCTTGCCCGGTGCAATGTCACGCCCCGCTTCCACCAGGCACACGCGCTTGTTCGGGTCTTCGGACAGCCGCGCGGCCAGCACGCAGCCCGCGCTGCCACCGCCGAGAATCAGATAGTCGATCACGCTTGCGGCCGCCTTACTGGACGAATTTCAACCAACGGTCCTTGGCGGCAATGCCTTCGGCCGACGACCACCACTCTTCGGACATCAGCGCCTGCTTGGCGGCGTTTTCCGGCGAGCTGGGCAGCTCCTTGCCCCGTTCGGCACTGAGCTTGCCGGTGGCGAAGGCAGCCGGGTTGCCTGGTCCGTAGTCGATGTACTTGGGCAGGTCGGCCTGCAGCTCGGGCGACACAGCGGTGTCGACGAACTTGACCGCCTGGGCCAGGTTCGGCGCGTTCTTGAGAATGCACAGCTGGGTGTTCTGCAGGATGCCGTCGTTGTAGGTGAAGTCGACATCGGCGTTATCTTTCTTCACCGCACCCACGCGGCCGTTCCAGATCATCAGCATGTCCACTTCACCGTCATTGAGCAGTTGCGCCGACTGCCCGCCCGAACTCCACCACACAGCGATGTCCGGCTTGATCTGGGCCAGGCGCTTGTAGGCGCGGTCGACGTCCAGCGGGTAGAGCTTGTCGCGCGGCACACCGTCGGAGATCAGCGCCGCTTCCAGGGTGCCCATGGGGTCGTTGCGCAAGGCGCGGGTGCCGGGGAAGTCCTTGACGTTCCAGAAGTCGGCCCAGCTCTGCGGCACCTTCTTCAGGGTCTTGGTGTTGTAGCCCAGGACCGAGGAATAGAACTCATAGGCCACCGAATACGGCGTGCGATAGGCTTCGGGCATGCCCTTGACGTTGGGCATCCTGGCCAGGTCCAGCGGTTCGATCAGGCCTTCGCGGCCGCCGCGGAGGCAGTTCGAAGGTGGGGTGTCGATCACGTCCCACACCGGCTTGCCGGTTTCGCCCTGGGCCTTGACCATGGGCCAGGCGTCCGGAACGCTGTCCTGCTTGATGGTGATACCCAGCAGTTTGGCGGCCGGGTCGAGGATGGCCTTGGTTTGCGCTTCCTGGTAGACGCCACCTTGGGAGACGAAGGTAATCTGCTCGGCCTGAGCGGTCGTTGCGCACGCCATGGCCACGTACAACAGGGATAGAACAGCACCGAAAGACAAGGTTTTCATGGCAAATCATCCTGTGGGTAGATTAATTCGGCAGCGGCAAAAACCTCGACGGGTAACCCATGTTTGCACCGGTTCTGTATTTTTGTTCGACCGAGCGGGATCGCTGGAAGGTACAAGACGAAAACCCAGGACGACAATGCACCATTAGTCAGTATCACCATGATTTCAGGTTATGGAGTCCAACCCCAGCACACCCCCTGTAGCAGCGGCGCAAGCCGCGTCACCAACGCCGCAGTAAACCTGACCCACCGCATACAGGCCGGACGCGGCTCGCGCCGCTGCTACGGGACGCAGGTGCCAGTCAGCCGTGTTCCACCATGGCGAACGGCAATCGTTGGCCAAGCGCCTCGCGCAGGTAATGCACGAAGGCGACGATGCGCTGGGGCGTGTGACGCCGTTGCTGGTACACCGCGTACACGTCGGCCTGCGGCGCCTGATGGTCGGTCAGCAGCGCCTGCAACCGGCCACTCTCCAGATGCGCCTGCACATCCCAGCGCGAGCGCAGGATCACACCGTGACCGTCCAGCGCCCAGCCCAGCGCCACCTCGCCGTCATTGCTCGACAGCGTCCCAGTGACCTTGTGCGCATAGTCGCGGCCGTCCTTGTGAAAGCGCCAGATGGCGTAATCGCTGCCAAACTGGCGCAGCACGATGCAATTGTGCGCCGCCAGATCGGCCACCTGGGTCGGTGCAGGCATGTTCTCAAGGTATCCGGGCGCCGCGCACAGCACCCGCGGATTCTCCAGCAGACGGATGGCGATGAGCCGTGAATCGGGCGGCTCGCCCATGAACACACCCAGGTCGAACTGATCGTCGAGCAGACTCATCGGCTGGCTGCTCAGCTCCAGGGAAACCTCCAATTCAGGGTGCAGGCGCGCAAATGCCGAGACCACCCGGGCTAGGTGCCTGCGGCCAAAGCCCAGGGTGGCATTGATCCGCAACCGGCCATGCAGCGTCGGCTGACGCGTACCCAGCGCACTTTCCAGTTCATCGAGCTGGCGCAGAATCGGCCGCCCGCCCTCCAGGTACAGCTCGCCTTCGGGGGTCAGCGACAAGCGTCGCGTCGTGCGTTGCAGCAATTGCACGCCCAGGCGCTGTTCCAGCTGGCTCAGACGCTTGCTCACCGCCGGCAGTGAAAGACCCAAGTGGCGCGCGACGTCAGTCAGGCTGGCGCGAGTCGTCACCTGCTGGAAGAAGCTCAGGTCATCGATCATGCTCATGGATTGTTTACCTGAATCTAAGAATGGCTTAACCGGCAGGCCAATTATTAATCCTTGAACACTGATTACACTGAGTCCACAGGTTCATCAACCCATGCATCAATGACATGCATCAATGACTGGAGTGCAGCATGAGCAAGTCCACTTACAAGATCGCGGTGATTCCCGGTGACGGCATCGGCAAGGAAGTCATGCCCGAAGGGGTTCGCGTGCTCGACGCCGTGGCCGCCCGCCACGACCTGCACTTGCAGTGGGACTGGTTCGACTTCGCCAGTGCCGATTACTATCTGGCCCACGGCAAGATGATGCCCGATGACTGGTTCGAGACGCTCAAGGGCTACGACGCGATCTACTTCGGCGCCGTGGGCTGGCCCGATGTGGTGCCCGACCATGTTTCGCTGTGGGATTCGCTGCTGCAATTCCGCCGCGAGTTCGACCAGTACGTCAACCTGCGTCCCTGCCGCTTGATGCCTGGGGTCAAGGCACCACTGGCCAATCGCAAGCCAGGCGACATCGATTTCTGGGTGGTGCGCGAGAACACCGAAGGCGAGTACTCCAGCGTAGGCGGCAAGATGTTCCCCGGCACCGACCGCGAGATCGTTCTCCAGGAAACGGTGATGACCCGCGTTGGCGTGGATCGCATTCTCAAGTTCGCCTACGACCTGGCGCAAAGCCGACCCAAGAAACACCTGACCTCGGCGACCAAATCCAACGGCATTGCCATCACCATGCCGTACTGGGACGAACGCGTGGCCGAAATGGGCAAGCAGTACCCGGACGTCAACGTCGACAAGTACCACATCGATATTCTCACGGCCAACTTCGTGCTGCATCCGGACTGGTTCGATGTGGTGGTGGCCAGCAACCTGTTCGGTGACATCCTCTCCGACCTCGGTCCGGCCTGCACCGGCACCATCGGTATTGCGCCGTCGGCCAACATCAACCCGGAGCGCAACTTCCCCAGCCTGTTCGAACCGGTGCACGGCTCGGCGCCGGACATCGCCGGCAAGGGCGTGGCCAATCCGATCGGGCAGATCTGGTGCGGCGCCATGATGCTCGAACACCTCGGCCATCCGGAAGCAGGTGCGGCAGTTCTGGCGGCCATCGAAAAGGTCTTGGCCATGGGCCCGGAACAGGCGCCCCTTACCGCCGATATCGGCGGCACCGGTACCACCCGCGCGTTGGGCGAGGCCATCGCCGCCGCCTGCTGACGCCGCAGTACCTCTGACGCACCCCAGCGCCCCTGTGGGAGCGGGCTCTGCCCGCGAAACAAGCGCTGCGATACCTCTGACGCACCCCAGCACCCCTGTGGGAGCGGGCTCTGCCCGCGAAAAAAACACCGCAGTACCCCTGACACACCACAGCGCCCCTGTGGGAGCGGGCTCTGCCCGCGAAAAAGACACCGCAGTGTGTCAGGCTTACCGCAGTGAAGCCTTCGCGGGCAGAGCACGCTCCCACAAGGTGCCAATGCTCCAAAGGTTATCGGCAGCGCGCTGTGGGAAAGGCTATCACCGCTCCCCTGTGGGAGCGGGCTCTGCCCGCGAAACARGCACCGCAGTGTGTCGGGTGTACCGCRGTGAAGCCTTCGCGGGCAGAGCACGCTCCCACAAGGTGCCAATGCTTTAAAGCTTATCGGCAGCGCGCTGTGGGAAAGGCTATCACCGCTCCCACAGAGCCCCCCTCCAACAGAGTACTGCTCCCACACGGCACCGCTCTTACGGACGACTGTTCTGTTTGACCCGCTCGATTCGGGAGAATGTTGCGCCGCGATCTGGCATCGTCGGTGTAAACCCCGATGGTCCATGAGAGCCCGCCTTATGACGCTGCTGTTCAAAGTCCCCGACGAGCGTGCGTCGGCCTGGAAAGCCTTGTTCGCCGAGCACGCACCGGATATCCCCCTGCGCTTCTGGCCGGACATCGGCGACCCGGCGCAGGTGCGCTATTTCGCGGCCTGGCAACCGCCTGCGGACCTGTATGAGCGATTCCCTCAGCTGCAGGTGGTGTTCGCCACCTCGGCAGGGGTCGACCAGTTCGACCTTGCCCATGTGCCCGAATCGGTCAGCGTGGTGCGCATGCTCGACCCCGGCATCGCCCAAGGCATCATCGAGTACGTAGGCTTTGCCGTGCTAGGCCTGCATCGACAGATGCCAACCTACCTGCAGCAACAGCGCCAAGGCGTATGGAAGACCCATCCACTGCAGGCCGCCAGCAAGCGTCGGGTGGGTGTGATGGGCCTGGGCAACCTGGGCCAGGCGGCATTGAATGCGCTGCGTCCGTTCGGCTTCGCCTTGAGTGGCTGGTCACGCACACTCAAGACCCTGCCGGACGTGCGCTGCTACGGCGGCCGCGACCAGTTGCCGGAGTTCCTGGGCAACTGCGACATCCTGCTGTGCCTGTTGCCCCTGACCAGCGACACGGCCGGCATCCTCGATGCCCGGACCTTCGCCGCGCTGCCCGCGGGCGCGAGCCTGATCAACCTGGGCCGTGGTGGTCATCTGATGGAAGCCGACTTGTTGGCGGCGCTGGACTCGGGCCATCTGGCCCATGCAATCGTCGATGTGCTGCAAGAAGAGCCACCACCCAGCGATCACCCCTTCCTCGACCATCCGAAAATCTGGCTGACCCCGCACATCGGCGCCATGACCGATCCGCACTCGGCCTTCGAGGTGCTGCTGGAGAATATCCGCAGGCATCAACGAGGTGAGGTCATGGTCGGTCTGGTGGAACCGGGCGCCGGCTATTAGCGGCAAACCCGTGGCAGCCACATACCGGGCTGCCACAGGTCAAGCGCTTCAGTGCTTCTTCGGCGTGCTCGGATTGATCATCCGCGACAGGCCCAGATTCTTCAGGGCCAGCTGCAGCGAGCTGTGGATAACTTGCGGGTTGTCGATCTTGCTCAACTGGGCCAGCAGTTCCTTGGCCTTGCTCAGGTTGACCTGACGCAGCATCCACTTCACCTTCGGCAAGTTGGTGGCGTTCATCGACAAGCTGTCGAAACCCATCGCCATCAACAGTATCGCGGCAGCCGGGTCGCCGGCCATTTCGCCGCAGATGCTCACCGGCTTGCCTTCGGCATGGGCCTCGGTGACCACATGCTGCAGAGCCTGCAGCACGGCCGGGTGCAGGTAGTCGTAGAGGTCGGCCACGCGCGGGTTGTTGCGGTCCACAGCCAGCAGGTATTGGGTCAGGTCGTTCGAGCCCACCGAAAGGAAGTCGACCTGGCGCGCCAGCTCCTTGGTCAGATACACCGCCGCAGGGATCTCGATCATCACGCCCACCGGCGGCATCGGTACGTCGGTGCCCTCGTCGCGCACCTCGCCCCAGGCCCGGTGAATCAGGTGCAGAGCCTCTTCCAGCTCGTGGGTCCCGGAGATCATCGGCAGCAGGATGCGCAGGTTGTTCAAACCCTCGCTGGCCTTGAGCATGGCGCGGGCCTGCACGAGGAAGATTTCCGGGTGGTCGAGGGTCACGCGGATGCCGCGCCAGCCCAGGAACGGGTTCTCTTCCTTGATGGGGAAATACGACAGCGACTTGTCGCCGCCGATGTCCAGGCTGCGCATGGTCACCGGCAGCGGGTGGAAGGCGGCCAACTGTTCACGGTAGATGGCCAGCTGTTCCTTCTCGCTGGGGAAGCGCTGGTTGATCATGAACGGCACTTCGGTGCGGTACAGGCCAACGCCCTCGGCGCCGCGCTGCTGCGCACGGGCCACATCGGCCAGCAGACCGGTATTGACCCACAACGGCATGCGGTGGCCGTCGAGGGTCACGCAAGGCAATTCGCGCAGGGCATCGAGACCCAGCGCCAGCTGCCGCTCCTCTTCGACCACATCGGCGAACTGCTTGCTGAGGATGTCGCTAGGGTTGGTGTAGACCTCGCCGTGGTAGCCATCGACGATCATCTTGATGCCATCGACCTTGGAATACGGCAGGTCGACCAGGCCCATCACCGTCGGGATGCCCATGGCACGCGCGAGAATGGCAACGTGGGAGTTGCCCGAGCCCAGGACCGACACCAGGCCGACCAGCTTGCCTTCCGGCACCTCGCCGAGCATTGCCGGCGACAGTTCTTCGCTGATCAGGATGGTGTTGTCGGGGTAGACCAGGGTTTGCTGACGCGCCTCCTGCAGGTAGGCGAGCAGGCGCCGCCCCAGGTCCTTGACGTCGGAGGCGCGCTCGCGCAGGTAGGCGTCGTCCATCAATTCGAAACGGTTGACGTGCTCGGTGACGACGTGGCGCAGCGCACCCTGGGCCCACTGCCCGGTCTTGATCACGTTGGTCACTTCGCTGCCCAGCGAAGCGTCGTCGAGCATCATCAGGTAGACGTCGAACAGCGCCCGCTCTTCGGGGCGCAGCTGGGTGGCCAGTTTCGCCGACAGGGTGCGCATGTCGTTGCGCACGCCTTCCAGCGCGTTCTGGAACAACGCCAGTTCGGCATCGATGTCGCTGACACTCTTGTCGGGCACCACGTCCAGGTCGGCCGGCGGCAGCATGACCACTGCGGTCCCCACGGCCGCGCCGGGCGAACCCGGCACGCCGACAAAGCGCGCTTCCTGGATACCCTTGCCCTGACGCCCCAGGCCACGGATCGAACCGGTGGCTTCGGCATGGGCGATCACCCCCGCCAATTGCGCGCTCATGGTGACCAGAAAGGCTTCTTCGCCCTCGTCGAACTGACGCCGCTCCTTTTGCTGGATCACCAGCACCCCCACCACACGCCGGTGGTGAATGATCGGCGTGCCTAGGAACGACGCGTAGCGCTCCTCGCCGGTTTCGGCAAAGTAGCGATAACGCGGATGGCCGGCGGCGTTTTCCAGGTTGAGCGGCTCTTCGCGCGTGCCCACCAGGCCCACTAGGCCTTCGTTGGGGGCCATGCTGACCTTGCCGATGGAGCGTTTGTTGAGGCCTTCGGTGGCCATCAGCACGAAGCGATTGGTTTCCAGATCCAGCAGGTACACCGAGCAGACCTGGCTGCCCATGGCTTCCTTGACGCGTTGCACAATGATCCCCAGCGCCGACTTGAGATCCTTGGCGGAGTTGACTTCCTGGACGATCTTGCGCAGCGTATTGAGCATGGCTCGGGGTCGAACTCCGTCGTCAGTCGCGCGAAAGAAGGCGCGGGGCTAGCTCTTTGAGCGCGCGTCTGTAGACCTCGCGCTTGAATGTCACCACCTGGCCCAGCGGGTACCAATAGCTGACCCAGCGCCAGCCATCGAACTCGGGTTTGCCGGTCAGGTCCATGCGCACGCGCTGCTCGTTGGACACCAGGCGCAGCAGGAACCATTTCTGTTTCTGGCCGATGCACAACGGTTGGCTGTGCGTGCGCACCAGGCGTTGGGGTAGACGATAACGCAACCAGCCGCGGGTGCAGGCAAGTATTTCTACATCCTGGCGTTCCAGCCCGACTTCTTCATTCAGCTCGCGGTACAAGGCCTCTTCCGGCGTTTCCTGAGGGTTGATACCCCCTTGCGGAAACTGCCAGGCGTCCTGATTGATACGCCGAGCCCATAGCACCTGACCGGCGTCATTGGTGAGAATGATGCCAACGTTAGGGCGAAAACCATCGGGGTCGATCACGGCAACAACCTCGTAAACGCATGTTCTGGCATTGTTCCACAAAGCCTGTGAAGGCAGCAACGACGCCGCGTAGCTTATGTGCACGCATGTGAAAAGTCCGTATTCTGTGGGCCTTTTCCCCATTTAATGCGAGTCATTTCATGCGCCTGGCCCTATTCGACCTCGACAACACGCTGCTCGGCGGCGACAGCGACCATGCCTGGGGTGATTATCTGTGCGCCCGCGGCATTCTCGATGCCGACACCTACAAGGCACGCAACGACGAGTTCTATCAGGACTACCTGGCAGGCCGTCTGGACTTGAACGAGTACCTGAACTTCACCCTGGAAATCCTCGCGGCGACCGACGTGGCGCAACTGGATGAATGGCATCGCGATTTCATGCGCGACTGCATCGAGCCGATCATGCTGCCCAAGGCCGCCGCCTTGCTGCAACAGCATCGCGACGCGGGTGACAAGCTGGTGATCATCACCGCCACCAATCGCTTCGTGACCGGCCCGATCGCCGAGCGCCTGGGCGTGGAAACGCTGCTGGCCACGGAAGTGGAAATGGTCGACGGCCGCTACACCGGTCGCAGCTTCGATGTGCCCTGCTTCAAGGAAGGCAAGGTCACGCGCCTGAACCGCTGGCTGGAAGAAAACGGCTACGATCTGCACGACAGCTATTTCTACAGCGACTCGATGAACGACCTGCCGCTGCTGGAGCAGGTGACCCACCCGGTGGTAGTCGACCCGGACCCCCGCCTGCACGAAGAAGCCAAGCGCCGCGGCTGGAAGGAAATCTCCCTGCGCTGATAACTGCTCACTGTGGGAGCGGGGCGAGCGGCTGAGCCCTCTGCCCGCGAAGAATGCACCGCGGTCTGTCTGATCCACCGCGGCGTTCTCTTCGCGGGCAGAGCCCGCTCCCACAGGGATCGTAGCCAACCGTAGGAGCGGTCATCAGCCGGGAAGAGTACGCCGCGGTCTGCCTGACTGCGCAGCCTCAGGCAGGCTTGGTCACCATCAGCCCGATGATCGACAGCAGCACCACCACTGCCACGGTCGCAATGATCAAGACATTGCGCCGTTTGGCCGCAACGACGACCTCATCGAGCCCTATCGCCAGACGCAGGCGATTCACCCGGTTGATCAGCAGCAGCCAGACCCCACCGCCGATCACATACAACACCGCGGCGGTGAGAATCCAGGTTTGCCCCAAGGGCCAGCCGACTCGGTGCACCAGCCACCAGCCCGTCACCGGAAAACTCACCAGGCTCACGGCCATGACCACCCAGGCGTACACCCAGGGCCGTTGCAGGGTACTGGCGAAGGGCAGCCGGTCGCCGCCTTTCCAACTGCGCCAGGCACGGTAGATGACGGCCGCCACGCTGCCTAGCAGCACGACCGTGGCAGCGACGTGAAATACTTTCAGAATCGCCAGGCTTTCCATGACGCGTGATCCCTATGGGCATTGACGATGCATCATCGACAAGCGTAGCACCCGTCGAGTTCACCCTATGGGAGCGGGGCGGGCGGCTGAGCCCTCTGCCCGCGAATGGCACACCACGAACTCAAGCCAGGCACCGCATCACTACCCCAGAAACAACTGATAAGCCGGGGTCGCTCTTGTGGGAGTGGGCTCTGCCCGCGAATGGCACACCACGGACTCAAGCCAGGCCCTCCATCACTACCCCAGGAACAACTGATAAGCCGGGTTATCCGTCTCGTCCCAGAACGGGTAGCCGATTTCGGCCAGCGCGCCGGCCACCAGATGGCGCTCCTCTTCAGGCACCTGCAGCCCAGCCACCACACGCCCGTCGGCCGCACCATGGTTGCGGTAGTGGAACATCGAGATGTTCCAGCGCCCGCCCAGCTTGTCGAGGAAGTTGAACAGCGCACCCGGACGCTCCGGGAACTCGAAGCGCAGCACCATCTCGTCGCTGACCCGGACCGCATGGCCGCCGACCATATGGCGAATGTGCAGCTTGGCCAGCTCGTTGTCGGTCAGGTCCAGCACCGGGAAGCCGTGGGATTGCAGCGTCTGCACCAGCACCGCCCGCGGATCGCGCTCGGGGTGGGTCTGCACGCCGACGAAAATGTGTGCTTCGTGACCGGTGTGGTAGCGGTAGTTGAACTCGGTGATCTGCCGTTTGCCGATGGCCTCGCAGAACGCCTTGAAGCTGCCCGGACGCTCGGGAATGGTCACCGCGATGATGGCTTCGCGCCCCTCACCCAGCTCGGCACGCTCGGCCACGTGGCGCAGCCGGTCGAAGTTGACGTTGGCACCCGAATCGATCGCCACCAGGGTCTGCCCCGACACACCCCGTGCCTCGACGTACTTCTTGATCCCCGCCACCCCGAGCGCACCAGCAGGTTCGGTGATCGAGCGGGTATCGTCGTAGATATCCTTGATCGCCGCACAGATCTCGTCGGTGCTGACTGTGATCACTTCGTCCACGTGATCCTTGCAGATCTCGAAGGTGTACTGGCCGATCTGCGCCACCGCCACACCGTCGGCGAACAACCCGACCTGCGGCAGCACCACGCGCTCACCGGCACGCATGGCTTGCTGCAGGCAGTTGGAATCGTCCGGCTCGACGCCGATGACCTTGATGCCCGGACGCAGGTATTTGACGTACGCAGCGATGCCCGCGATCAGACCGCCGCCGCCCACCGGCACGAAGATCGCGTCGAGATCGCCCGGATGCTGACGCAGAATCTCCATCGCCACCGTGCCCTGGCCGGCAATGGTATACGGGTCGTCGTAGGGATGGATGTAGACCATGCCCTGCTCGTCCACCAGCTTGAGGGAATGAGCCAGGGCCTCTGGAAACGAGTCGCCGTGCAGCACCACGATGCCACCGCGCGAACGCACGCCTTCGATCTTGATCTCGGGGGTGGTGTTGGGCATCACGATGGTGGCCTTGATCCCCAGCTCGCGCGCCGCCAGCGCCAGGCCCTGGGCATGGTTGCCGGCCGAGGCGGTGACCACGCCACGGGCCAGTTCCTCTGCGCTGAGCTGAGCCAGCTTGTTGTAGGCGCCGCGAATCTTGAACGAGAACACCGGCTGCAAGTCTTCGCGCTTGAGCAGAATCTTGTTGTTCAGGCGCTCGGACAGCTGCCCGGCGGGCTGCAAAGGGGTTTCCACCGCAACGTCGTAGACGCGCGAGGTGAGGATCATCTTTACGTACTGTTCGAGCATGGCGGACATCACTGACGATAACGGGCAGGGCCGACGAGTCTAAGCCAACGACCACGGCAAAACCAAGGTTTTGCCCTTATAATGCGCGCCTTCGGGGCCACAACCACTAGAGCCCCAACTGCCGCTGCGGAGCTTGCATGACCCAGGACCAACTCAAACAGGCCGTCGCCCAGGCTGCCGTTGATTTCATTCTGCCCAAGCTGGGCGAAAAGAGCGTCGTCGGCGTGGGCACCGGGTCCACCGCCAACTGCTTCATCGACGCGCTGGCGCAGCACAAGAGCGCCTTCGACGGCGCCGTGGCCAGCTCCGAAGCGACCGCGGCACGGCTCAAGGGCCATGGCATTCCCGTGTACGAACTCAACAGCGTGGGCGACCTGGAGTTCTACGTCGACGGCGCGGACGAAAGCGACGAGCACCTGAACCTGATCAAGGGCGGCGGCGCTGCGTTGACCCGCGAGAAGATCGTCGCGGCCGTGGCCACCACGTTCATCTGCATCGCCGACGGCAGCAAGCTGGTGCCAGTGCTGGGCGACTTTCCGCTGCCGGTGGAAGTCATCCCGATGGCCCGCAGCCATGTCGCGCGCCAGCTGGTGAAACTGGGCGGCGATCCGGTCTACCGCGAGGGCGTGGTGACCGACAACGGCAACATCATCATCGACGTGTACAACATGCAGATCACCGACCCGGTGGCGTTGGAAACACAGATCAACGCCATCGTCGGCGTGGTCACCAACGGCCTGTTCGCCGCCCGCCCGGCCGATGTGCTGCTGCTGGGCACCACCGAAGGCGTCAAGACCCTCACCCGCCCCGCCTGAGCCTCGATCGTGGGAGCGGGTCTTGCCCGCGAAGGACACACTGCGCTGTACCTGACACACCGCAGCTTGTGGGAGCGGGCTCTGCCCGCGAAGGGCGCGCTGCAGCGTCCCTGACACACCTCAGATGTGGGAGCGGGGCTCCGCCCCGCTCCCACAAGGGTCACTGTACAGCCATAAAAAACACATCTATCCATATTCCCAATCGTTAGTTCATTTAAATTTAACAAACGATTAGGGTATATACACCGGACCACCGGACCTGCGTACATCCAAGCAAGGCGACATACGCCCTGCATGACGTGAGGACGGTATGGTCAACCACTCGATTTCCCTCGAACACTCCCAACCACAGACAACAACCGACAACGGTCCGGCGCTCTTGCCTGCGCAGATCCTGCGCAACGACGCCGACGCACTCGAAGCCGCGCAGGCGCTTGCCGCCAGTGCCCGCACCCACGCTGCCAGGCGAGACCAGCAACGTGAACTGCCCTGGCAACTGATAGAGCAATTCACCGCCAGCGGCCTGGGCAGCATCACCGTGCCACGCGCCTTCGGTGGCCCCGACGTCAGTTTCGTGACCCTGGCCGAGGTCTTCCGGCTCATCAGCGCCGCCGATCCAGCCCTGGGGCAGATCCCACAGAACCATTTCGGCATCTTGCAGATGCTGCGCGGCACCGCCACCGAAGCGCAGCAATACGCGCTATTCACCGCCGTGCTCGAAGGCGCGCGCATCGGCAACGGCGGCCCTGAACGCGGCGCCCGCAACACGTTGGAAATCAACACCCGCATCGTCCGCGACGGTGACGGCGGGCGAATCAGCGGGCAGAAGTTCTACTCCACCGGCGCGCTGTTCGCCCACTGGGTGGCAGTCAAGGCCGTGGACGATGAACAGCGTCTGGTCATGGCGTTCGTACGCCGCGGCACACCCGGCCTGCGCATCGTCGACGACTGGTCCGGCTTCGGCCAGCGCACCACCGCCAGCGGCACTGTCCTGCTCGAAAATGCGCACGTACCCGACACCCATGTGGTGCATATCTGGCGCCAGGCACAGCAACCGAACATTCAGGGCGCCGTGTCGCAACTGATGCAGGCCGCCATCGACGCCGGGATTGCCGAAGCGGCGATCGACGACACCATCGCCTTCGTCCGGGAAAAATCGCGCCCGTGGATCGAAGCCGGGGTCGAGCGCGCCAGCGACGATCCGTTCGTGGTCGCCGACATCGGTCGCTTGAAGCTGGAACTGCACGCCGCGCAGGCACTGCTGCGCAAGGCCGCCCGCGTGCTCGACCAGATTGGCCAGGGGCCGGTGGACGCCGCCCTCGCCGGCCGGGCCTCGATCGCCGTGGCCGAGGCCAAGGTGATCACCACCGAAATCGCCTTGCAGGCCAGTGAAAAGCTTTTCGAGCTGGCCGGCAGCCGCGCCACCCTCGCCGAGTTCAACCTCGACCGCCACTGGCGCAACGCCCGCGTGCACACCCTGCACGATCCCGTGCGCTGGAAATATCACGCCGTCGGCGCCTATCACCTGAACGGCAGCCTGCCCGCACGCCATTCCTGGATTTGACCAGACCGCTGGAGATCAGCATGAGCTCATTGCCCCACCCCCTCGACGGCGTCGCACGCATCGCCAACGATCAGCAGGCGCTGGAGGTTGCCCGGCAGCTGGCCCCCCAGTTGCAGCGCGACAGCGCCCTGCGCGACCGCGAGCGGCAGCTCCCCCACGCCGAACTGACGCTGTTCTCCCGCTCTGGCCTGGGCGGCATCAGCGTGCCCAGGGCGTTCGGCGGAGCCGGTGTGTCCAACGTGACCCTGGCCCAGGTCATTGCCCTGCTGGCGGCTGCCGACGGCTCGCTGGGACAGATCCCGCAGAATCATTTCTATGCCCTGGAAGTGCTGCGCATCAACGGCAGCCCCACGCAGCAGCAGCGCCTGTACACCGACGTGCTGGCAGGCCAGCGGCTGGGCAACGCCCTGGCCGAACTCGGCACCCGCACCGCCCACGACCGCACCACGCGCCTGACCCGCGACGGCGACGGTTTCCGCATCAATGGCCGCAAGTTCTACGCCACCGGTGCGCTGTATGCCCAATGCATTCCCACTTCGGTGATCGATGAACAAGGCGTGCAGCAACTGGCCTTCGTGCCCGCCGACAGTGCCGGGGTCCAGGTCATCGACGACTGGAGCGGCTTCGGCCAGCGCACCACGGGCAGCGGCTCGGTGGTGTTCGACAACGTCTGGGTCGGCGCCGACGCCATCGTGCCGTTTCAAAGCGCGTTCGAACGGCCCACTACGGTCGGCCCGTTCGCACAGATCCTCCACGCGGCGATCGACACCGGCATCGCGCGCGGGGCGTTCGAGGACGCCTTGCAGTTCGTCCGCACCCGTACCCGGCCGTGGATCGACGCCACCAGCGACAAGGCCGTCGAAGATCCGCTGTCGCTGAAGAGCTTCGGCCATCTGGCCATCCGCCTGCACGCCGCCGAAGCGCTGTTGGAGCGGGCCGGCGAGATCCTCGACAAGGCCCAGGCCGAGCCCACCGCCGAACACGTCGGCGCCGCCTCGATTGCCGTGGCCGAAGCCCGCGCCCTCAGCACCGAGATTTCCCTGGCCGCCGGCAGCACCCTGTTCGAACTGGCCGGCAGCCAGGCCACCCTGGCCGAGCATGGCCTGGACCGGCACTGGCGCAACGCCCGCGTGCACACCCTGCACGACCCAGTGCGCTGGAAGTACCACGCCATCGGCAACTACTACCTCAACGACCAGTTGCCACCACGCCGGGGGACCATCTGATGAGCAAGAAGCAGATCCTGCTCAACGCCTTCAACATGAACTGCGTGGGCCACATCAACCACGGCCTGTGGACCCATCCGCGCGACACTTCGAGCCAGTACAAGACCCTGGAATACTGGACCGAGCTGGCTCGGTTGCTGGAGCGCGGCCTGTTCGATGGCCTGTTCATCGCCGACATCGTCGGGGTCTACGACATCTATCAGGATTCGGTCGATGTGACCTTGAAGGAGTCGATCCAGCTTCCGGTCAACGACCCGTTGCTGCTGGTATCGGCCATGGCCGCGGTCACCCGCCACTTGGGTTTCGGCCTGACCGCCAACCTCACCTACGAAGCGCCCTATCTGTTCGCCCGACGCCTGTCCACGCTCGATCACCTGACCCGCGGTCGGGTGGGCTGGAACATTGTCACCGGCTACCTGGACAGCGCGGCCAAGGCCATGGGCCTGACCCAGCAGGTGGAGCACGACCGCCGTTATGATCAGGCCGACGAGTACCTGGAGGTGCTCTACAAACTCTGGGAAGGCAGCTGGGAAGACGACGCCGTCGTCGAAGACCGCGAGCGGCGCATCTACGCCCAGCCGGAAAAGGTCCACAAGGTGCAGCATGAAGGCGAGTTCTACCGGGTCGAGGGTTACCACCTCTGTGAACCCTCGCCACAGCGCACACCGCTGCTGTTCCAGGCCGGCAGCTCGGCACGGGGCCTGCAGTTCGCCGGTCAGCATGCCGAATGTGTGTTCATCAGCGGACAAAACAAGCAGGCCACCCGCGTCCAGGTGGACAAGGTGCGCGATGCGGCCCGCGCGGCCGGCCGCGATCCGCAGGCCTTGAAGGTGTTCATGGGCATCACTGTCATTGTCGCTGCCACCGAGGCCCAGGCCTGGGCCAAGCATGATGAATACCTGAGCTACGCCAGCGCCGAGGCCGGGGTCGCCCACTTCGCCGCCTCCACCGCGATCGACTTTGCCCGCTACGAACTCGACGAGCCCATTCAGTACGTGAAGGGCAATGCCATCGAGTCGGCCACCAAGACCCTGCAAAACAACGACTGGACCCGCCGCAAATTGCTCGACCAGCACGCCTTGGGCGGACGCTACATCACCTTGGTCGGCGACCCGGAACAGGTTGCCGACGAACTCGAAGCCTGGATCGCCGAGACCGGCCTGGACGGGTTCAACCTGACCCGCACGGTCACCCCGGAAAGCTACGTCGACTTCATCGATCTGGTGATTCCCGTGCTTCAGGGGCGCGGTTCGTACAAGACCGCCTATGCCCAGGGCACGTTGCGCGAAAAGGTCTTCGGCCAAGGCCCGGGGTTGCCCGAAGGGCACGCCGGTTTCAGTTACAAGCGCGGTGCCTGACCGGGCCTCTTCGCGGGCAGAGGGCTCAGCCGCCCGCCCCGCTCCCACACGAGCGCTCGCCCGTTAATTGTGGGAGCGGGCTCTGCCCGCGAAGTGGCCCTCCCCAACCCCACAAAAACCAATGGACCAACACCATGCTCAAACCCACCCTGCTACTCGCCCTCACCCTCCTCACCGGCCTGGCCCACGCCGCCGATGACAAGCCCCTGATCGTCGGCACCACCGCCGCCTTCGCCATTCCCCTGGAAACCGCCGTGGAGGAAGCCAAGAAACAAGGCCTGACCGTCAAGCTGGTGGAATTCACCGACTGGATCGCACCCAACGTCAGCCTGGCCGCCGGCGACATCGACGTGAACTACTTCCAACACATCCCCTTTCTGGAAAACGCCAATACCCAGGCCGGCACCGACCTGGTGCCCTATGCACCGGGCATCATCAACAACGTGGGGCTGTACTCCAAACGCTACAAGAGCTTCGACGAGCTGCCCAAGGGCGCCAGCGTGGCCATCGCCAACGACCCGATCAACAGCGGTCGCGGCCTGCAGCTGCTGGCCAAGGCCGGCTTGATCACCCTCAAACCGGGGGTTGGCTATAAGGCCACCGAAGACGACATCCTCACCAACCCCAAGGGCATCAAGATTCTTCAGGTCGAAGCCGTGCAACTGGTGCGCGCCTACGACGACGCCGACCTGGTGCAGGGCTACCCGGCCTACATCCGCCTGGCCAAGACCTTCGATGCCGGCTCGGCGCTGCTGTTCGACGGCCTCGACCATCCCGAATACGTGATCCAGTTCGTGATCAAGCCCGAGCGCAAGGATGATCCGCGCCTGGCCAAGTTCGTGGATATCTACCAACACTCGCCGGTCGTGCGCGCCTCGCTCGACAAGATCAACGGCAAGCTCTACCAAGTCGGCTGGAAGGAGTGAGTATGCCCACCACCAATGTCCAACGCCGGCTGGCCGACACCGCCGGCCTTGCCCGGCAGCCTGCCGAACCCCTGGAGCTGCACCCGCAACTGGCCAACAGCCTGGTGCGCTTCATCGGCGTCGGCAAGACCTATGAGGGCGCGCAGGGTCCGGTGCAGGCCCTGCAAGGTATCGACCTGACCATCGAGCGCGGCGAAGTGTTCGGCATCATCGGCCGCAGCGGCGCCGGCAAGTCGTCGCTGATCCGTACCATCAACCGGCTGGAACAGCCCAGCAGCGGGCGCGTGCTGATCGATCAGGTGGATATCGGTGATTTCGACGAGGATCGTCTGGTGGCGCTGCGGCGGCGCATCGGCATGATCTTCCAGCACTTCAATCTGATGTCGGCGAAAACCGTGTGGCAGAACGTCGAGTTGCCGCTCAAGGTCGCCGGCGTGCCCCAGGCCGAGCGCTGGCGCAAGGTCGGTGAACTGCTCGAACTGGTTGGCCTGCAGGGCAAGCGCGACGCGTACCCGGCGCAGCTGTCCGGCGGGCAGAAGCAGCGCGTCGGCATTGCCCGCGCGCTGGTCCACGATCCGCAGATCCTGCTGTGCGACGAAGCCACTTCAGCGCTGGATCCGGAGACCACCGAATCGATCCTGGCGCTGCTGCGCGACATCAATCGGCGCCTGGGGCTGACGATCATTTTGATCACCCACGAAATGGCCGTGATCCGTGCCATCTGCGACCGCGTGGTGGTGCTCGAGGGCGGCCAGGTGGTCGAGCAGGGGCCGGTGTGGCAGGTCTTCGGCGACCCTCGGCACGAGGTCAGCCGCACCCTCCTGGCACCGTTGCAACACGGCCTGTCCGATGAGCTGCGAGCACGTCTGCGCAGTACGGCGCCGACACCCGAGGCCGCGCTGGTGTTGCGCCTAGGCGTAACCGGGGCACAGACGGGTGAAGCGGATCTGTCCTCGCTGTTCAACCTGCTGGGCGGGCAGGTCAGCCTACTGCAAGGCGGGATCGAACGCATTCAAGGGCGGGCGCTGGGCAGCCTCGTCGTGGCGGTGAGTAATTCGCCCCATGACCGTGAGCATCTGCTGCAACGCGCCCGGCAATGGGCACAACAGGTAGAGGAGCTGGGCTATGTGGTTTGACCGTCTGCTGCAGGGCGCCCTCGACACCTTGTTGATGGTGGGCGTTTCGTCGTTGATCGCGTTGCCGGTGGGGGTCGTGATGGCGGTGGTGCTGGTCACCAGCGACCGAGGCGGCATCTACCAAGCGCCAGCGCTGAACCGCGTGCTGGGCGCGTTCGTCAATCTGTTCCGATCGGTACCGTTCCTGATCCTGATGGTGGCGCTGATCCCGTTCACTCGGTTGATCGTGGGTACCACCTATGGGGTGTGGGCGGCGGTGGTGCCGTTGACCATCGCTGCGACGCCGTTCTTTGCGCGCATCGCCGAGGTCAGCCTGCGTGAGGTCGACCATGGCCTGATCGAGGCTGCGCAGGCCATGGGCTGCCGACGCTGGCATATCGTCTGGCATGTGCTGCTGCCCGAGGCACGGCCCGGCATCGTCGCCGGTTTCACCATCACCGTGGTGACCATGATCAACTCATCGGCCATGGCCGGCGCCATCGGTGCCGGTGGGCTGGGCGACATCGCCTACCGCTACGGCTACCAGCGTTTCGACAGCCAGATCATGCTCACGGTGATCGTGTTGCTGGTGGCCCTGGTGACCTTGATCCAGTTCAGCGGCGACCGTCTGGCGCGGGTGCTCAACAAGCGCTAGTCGCAAGACCGCAGAGCCCCCTTCGCGGGCAGAGGGCTCGGCCGCCCGCCCCGCTCCCACAGATGAGACGGTGATCATGTGGGAGCGGGCTCTGCCCGCGAAGAGGCCCTCAGCTCATCAAGCCTCCTTCCCCTCGCCCTCACCTTCCTTGATCCGGTACCAGGCCACATACAGCGCCGGCAGGAACAACAGGGTCAGCAAGGTCGCCACCACGATCCCGCCGATCATCGCGTAGGCCATCGGCCCCCAGAACACCTCACGAGCGATCGGGATCATGCCCAAACTGGCCGCCGCTGCGGTGAGCAGGATCGGGCGACGACGATGCTCGGTCGCCTCCAGCACCGCATCCCACGGCTTGTAACCATCGCGCTCGTAGGCATCGATCTGGGTCACCAGAATTACCGAGTTGCGGATGATGATGCCGATCAGGGCCAATATCCCCAAGATCGCCACGAAGCCCATGGGCGTCCCGGTCGGCACCAACGCCAGCACCACGCCGATGATGCCCAGCGGCGCCACGCTGGCCACCAGGAACATCTTCTGCACACTGTGCAGCTGAATCATCAGGAAGGTCGCCATCAGGAACAGCATCAACGGCACCACCTTGGCGATCGGGCCCTGCGCCTTGCCGCTTTCCTCGACCGTACCGCCGGTGGCCACCTTGTAGCCCACCGGCAGGCCTGCAGCGAATTTCTCGATCTCGGGCTTGAGCTGGGCCACCAGGTCGGTCGGCTGGATATCGTCGCTGACCGCCGCCTTCAAGGTGATGGTCGGCAGGCGATCACGCCGCCACACCAGCGGCTGCTCCAGCTCGTAGCGCACGGTGGCGAACGCCAAGAGCGGAATCGACGTCCCGCTGGGCGTGACGATCTGCAGGTTCTGCAGGGTTTCCGGCGAGCCGCGCTCGGCATCGTTGGCCCGGCCCACCACGTTGACCAGGTAGATATCGTCGTTGACCTGAGTCACTGCCGAACCACTGACGATGGTGTTCATCAGCTTCGCCACGTCCTCGGACGACAACCCCAACTGCCGGGCCTTGTCCTGGGCGATGTCGATGCGCAGCACTTTGCCTGGCTCGTTCCAGTCGTAGATCATTTCGCCGATGTGCGCGTTGTGGTCCAGCAGGGTGGCCAGCTCGATGGCGTGCTTGCGCACCTGATCGATGTCCTTGCCGCTGACCCGGTACTGGATCGGCCTCCCCACGGGTGGGCCCATTTCCAGCGCCTGAACATAGGTGCCGATGCCCACGAAGTCGTCACGCAGACGCTTTTTCAGACGCTCGGTCAAGGCCCCGCGCTCTTCTAGACCCTTGCTGACGATCACCAACTGGGCGTAGTACGGGTTCTCCAGTTGCTGGTCCAGGGGCAGATAGAAACGAATCGCGCCCTGACCGATGTAGGTGCTCCAGCGGACGATGTCCGGATCATCCTTAAGCGTCGCTTCCAGGCGATCGACCGCCTGGCGCGTCTCGTTGATCGAGGCGTTCTGCGGCAGGTTCAGGTCCACCAGAATTTCCGGCCGGTCGGACGAGGGGAAGAACTGGTTCTGCACGAAGCGCATGCAGAACAGTGCGGCGGCGAACAGCAGCAACGTGCCGATGATCGTCAGCCAACGGTGGCGCATGCAGCCCAGCAGTCCGCTGTGGAACCAGCGCGCGACGCGCCCAGGCTGCTCCGGCTTGGGTTTGACGTTCTTGCTCAGGATATGCACGCCGATGACCGGCGCGAACAGCACCGCCACCACCCACGACACCAGCATGGCCACCGCAATCACGGCAAACAGGGTGAAGGTGTACTCCCCTGCCGAGCTGGCGTTCAAACCGATCGGCACGAAGCCCGCCACGGTGACCAGGGTGCCGGTGAGCATCGGGAATGCGGTGGAGGTATAGGCGAAGATAGCCGCTTCCTCCTTGCTGTCACCTGCCTCCAGGCGGGTGACCATCATCTCCACGGTGATCATCGCATCGTCGACCAGCAGGCCCAAGGCGATGATCAACGCCCCCAGGGAAATACGCTGCATGGTGATGCCGCTGTACTCCATGAACACGAAGACCATGGCCAGCACCAGCGGAATCGAGCAGGCCACGACCAGACCGGCGCGCACGCCGAGGCTGACGAAGCTGACGATCAGCACGATCACCACGGCCTCGAACAGCGCACTGGTGAACCCACCGACCGCCTTCTCGACCACCTCGGCCTGGTCCGACACCTTGTGCACGCCCACGCCCACGGGCAGCTGCGCGGTCAACTCGTCCATGCGCTTGTGCAGCGCGGTACCGAATTCCTGAATGTTGCCGCCGTCCTTCATGGCGATGGCCAGGCCGATGGCAGGCTGGCCGTTGTAGCGGAACATCGGCGCGGCCGGGTCCTTGTAGCCACGTTCGATGTCGGCGATGTCGGTCAGCCGATAGAAACGGTCGTTGAGCCTGAGATTGACCGTTTCCAGGTCCTTCTCCGACTTGAACTGCCCCGAGGTTCGCACCGAAATGCGCTCGGGCCCTGCCTCGATCACACCGGCCGGCGTCACCGCGTTCTGCGCCTGAAGCGCACCCACCACCTGTTGCTGATCCAGGCCCAGCGCTGCGAGTTTGCGCGTGGAGAAATTCAGGTAGATGACTTCGTCCTGCTGACCTACCAGCTGCACCTTGCCCAGGTTGTCGACCTGGCGAATCTCGGCGCGCACCTGTTCCACGTAGTCGCGCAGCTGCCGCATGCTCAGGCCGTCGGCGGTGAAGGCATAGATGGAGCCGAACACGTCACCGAATTCGTCGTTGAACGATGGCCCCTGCAAGCCTTGGGGAAAGGTCCCGCGAATGTCGTCGACCTTCTTGCGCACCTGGTACCAGATCTGCGGGATCGCCTTGGCACTGGTGGTATCGCGCAGGTACACGAACACGGTGGACTCGCCGGGGCGCGTGTAGCTCTTCACGTAGTCCAGCGAGTCCAGCTCTTCGAGCTTCTTCTCGATGCGGTCGGTGACCTGCTTGAGCGTCTCTTCTTGCGTCGCCCCGGGCCAGCGGCTCTGGATGACCATGGTCTTGATGGCGAACGCCGGATCTTCTTCACGGCCCAGGTTGAAATAGGAAAACACGCCCATCAGCAGGCCGACGAACATCAGGTACCAGACGAAGGACTGGTGCTTGAGCGCCCAGTCGGACAGGTTGAAACTTCCCTTCATTGCCGGCTCGCCTCGTCCAGTTTGATTTTCTGCCCAGGTTTCAGGCTGTTGACGCCCGCGCTGACCACGCGCTCGCCCGCCTGCACACCGCTGCCCACCACCACGACGCCACGGTCGCGGCTGAGCACGGTGACCTGTTGCGGGTTCACGGTCTTGTTCTGGACGTCCACCCGCCACACCTGGGTCTTGCCGTCGATCTCCTGCACGGCGGTTTCCGGCAGCTCCAGGCGCTGCGCGATGCTTGAACTCAAGGTGACGCTGATCGCCGTACCCAGGCGCAGGCCCGCAGGGCTCTCACGCAGGGTCAGGCGTGCGCGACGGGTACGCGTGGAGCTGTCGGGGCGTGGCTCCAGCTCGCGCAAGGTGCCCATGGTCGCAACGCTGGGGTCAAGCTGGGACTGCACGTGGAATTCCACGCCCTCAGGCAGGGTCTCGGCGAGCCCGGCGGGCAGGTCGATGACCGCCTCCTTGACGTCGGGACGAGCGAGGACCACCACTTCTTCACCGGCGCTGACCACCTGCCCGACTTCCACCTTCCACTGGTTGACCACCGCGGCATCGTCGGCACGCAGTTCGCTGTAGCTCAGCTGGTCCTTGGCCTGGCTGACGGCGGCCTTGGCCTGATCGAGCGAAGACTGCGCGGTTTTCAGGTCGGTCTGGGCGATGTCCAGCCCGGCCTGCGCACCGACGCCACGGTCGAACAGCTCCTGCTGACGCCGAGCGTTGGCCTGGGCATTGATGAACTGCGCCTGGACGCGGGCCAGATCACCCTGGTTGGCGCGCAACTGATTCTGCTGGTCAGTCGGGTCGAGAGTGGCCAGCAACTGGTTTTTCTCCACCTGGCTGCCGACATCCACCGCGCGGCGGGCAATGCGTCCAGACACGCGGAAACCCAAGGTGCTTTCATAGCGCGCCTGGATATTACCGGCGAAGCGACCCAGGCTTTGCTGGTCCAGGCCCTTGACCTCCACCGACAACACCGGACGGATCGGCTCGGGGGCCGGCTCTTCCTTCGAACAGCCTGCCAGCAACAGCACGGCCGCAGACAACGCGATCACCGCTTTCATGGCTGACGCTCCTGGGCAATTTCCACCTGCATGTCGGGGTGCAACAACTGCCCCCCGGCCACCACCACGCGGTCGCCATTGTTCAAGCCATTGGCGATCACCACCTTGGCGGTCAGGTAACGGCCCACCTCGACCTTGCGCAGGCTGACCTTGTCACCTTCCCCAACCACCCACACGGCAGGCTCTTCGATGTCCTTGGTCAGCGCCGACCACGGCAGTTCGACGCTGGTCTTGCCCGGACCATCGAGCGAGGCGTTGACCACCGAGCCCAGGTCCATGCCCTTGGGCACGCCCTGCAGGGCGATCTTGACGCGCACCGTGCCGGTCTGCGCGGACACCGCCGGAGTGACTTCGCGCACGGTGCCGGTGGTCTTGATCGCCGGGTCGTCGAGCAGGCTGACGGTGATCGGCTGCTGTCCACCCGGCTGGGCGAACAGCGATTCATACACATCGAAGACCGCATCGCGGTCGCCATCGCGGGCCAGACCGAAGATCGGCGCGGTGGCCTGCACCACCTGGCCCGCCTCGGCCTGGCGTGCGGTGATCACGCCCGGGGCATCGGCCACCAGGTCGGTGTAGCTCAACTGCTCACGAGCGTTGGCCAACTGAGCATTGGCTGCCGCCAGCGAGCTCTGCGCACCGCGCAGCGCCGCCTGGGCGGAGTCGTATTCACTCTGGCTGGTATAGCCCTTGGGCAGCAGCTTCTGCTGACGCACGAAGGCCGCCGAGGTCTGCTTCACGCGGGCCTGTTCGGCGGCCACCGCAGCCTTGGCCGAGTCGACGTTGGTCTGCAGGTCCTTGGGATCGAGGCGGGCCAGGACTTGCCGTGCGCTGACGTGGTCGCCCACATCCACCATGCGCTGGATGATCTTGCCGCCAACGCGGAACGACAACTGGGTCTGGATGCGGGCCTGCACATCGCCAGTGAGATTGACGGCAGCGGCGAATTCGCCGCTCTGCACATTCTCCACGCGCACGCGTGGGTGCGTCGGCTCGATAGGCTTGTCTTCACCACAGCCGGTCAGCGCGATGAACAAGAGACCAACCCCTACAACCTTCCAACGAGGACCAGCCATGCAGGCTCCTTTGCGTGCGCTGTGATGCTAGGTGTGTATGCGACTGTGAGCCGAGTTCTAGGTTCATTTGCCGGGGAGGGCCCCGTCCGGACACAGCAAAACGCCGACACTGTACAAGCTGTCGGCGCTCAGGTGAACTGTCGTGACGCTCGGAATCAGAACGCTGGCAATACTGCGCCGCTGTACTTCTTCTCGATGAATGCCTTCACTTCCGGGCTGGTCAGCGCTTTGGCCAGCTTCTGCATGGCCGGGCTGTCCTTGTTGTCCGGACGGGCCACCAGGAAGTTCACGTAAGGCGAATCCGAACCTTCGATGACCAAGGCGTCCTTGGCCGGGTTCAGGCCCGCTTCCAGTGCGTAGTTGGTGTTGATCATGTCCAGGTCGACCTGATCCAGCACGCGCGGCAGCATGGCCGATTCCAGTTCCTTGAACTTGAGGTTCTTGGGGTTGCTGGCGATGTCCTTCGGAGTGGCCAGAGCGTTGCTCGGGTCCTTCAGGGTGATCAGGCCGGCTTTCTGCAGCAGGATCAACGCACGGCCGCTGTTGCTGCCCTCGTTGGGGATGGCCACGGTCGCGCCGTCCTTGAGTTCGCTCAGCGATTTGACCTTCTTGGAGTAACCGCCGAAGGGCTCGACGTGCACGCCGATCACGGTGACCAGGTTGGTGCCCTTGCCCTTGTTGAAGCTTTCCAGGTACGGCAGGGTCTGGAAGTAGTTGGCGTCCAGACGCTTCTCGTTGACCTGCACGTTGGGTTGCACGTAGTCGGTGAAGACCTTGATGTCCAGGTCAACGCCTTCCTTGGCCAGGGTCGGCTTGATCAGCTCGAGGATCTCGGCGTGGGGAACCGGTGTGGCCGCGACCACGAGTTTGTCTGCCGCGTTGGCCAGGCCGAAAGACAGGGAGGCCGCCAAAGCGGTGAACAGCAAAGCCTTCTTCATGCTAAGTCCTTGAAATTGGGTGCCGGCGGCAGCAAATGGCCAGCCTTGCGCGGACAATACCCGGAATTAATATTCCTACAAATACCTTTTAGTTCGCCCCTTATGCCTTTTTGTGCAATCGCTCCAGGTGGCGGGTCAGCACTGCAGCCAAGGCGGTCGGATCGACGTGCTCGAGCGCCTGGGTCAGTTGCCGTTCGATATACCCCAAGGTGCCCGCTGCCGAAGGCAGATTAAGATGCTCGGGAAGGATCTCATCACCGCTGCTTACCAGCAGGGCAAAATGGATGACGTTTTCCAGCTCGCGGGTGTTGCCGGGCCAGTCGTGTCGCTCCAGCACCTGCTGCGCCTGGGTGCTGATCAGCGGCACCGCCAGGTTCAGGCGGTGGCTGTAGATGCCCAGAAAATACTCGGCCAGGGCCAGAATATCGCCGATCCGCTCACGCAACGGCGGCAGCGTCAGGCGGCCTTCGCCCAGATAGGCATACAGGCGCTCGTTGAATTTGCCAGCCGCCACGGCCTGGGCCAGATCGATGCTCGACGCGGCCACCAGGCGTACGTCCACCGGATTGGGCTGGGCCGCGCCGACGCGCGTGACTTCGTGGGTTTCCAGTGCCGCGAGCAGCTTGGTCTGGATGGCCAGCGGCAGGTCGGCGATCTCGTCCAGGTACAGCGTGCCTCCGTTGGCCGAGCCGAACCAGCCGGCCCGGCTGCTGGCCGTACCGCTGTGGGCGCCTGCGCTGTAGCCGAACAGTTCGGCATCGGCGTAGGTCGGGCTGATCGCACCGCAGTTGACCGACACGAACAGCCCACCGCGATCACTGGCCCGGTGAATGTGCCGGGCGAGCAGCTCCTTGCCGGTCCCGCTCTCGCCATGGATCAGCACCGGCAACGCCTTGGGCGCCAGCCGTTCGAGCTCCTCGCGCAAGCGCCGCGAGCGCGGGTCGACGAACACCAGTGCCTTGGCACGAATGCTCAGCGGGCTCTTGTCGGCGTCGGGAAAGGTCAGCAGCGGCTGGCCAAAGGTGTCGTGGTATGCAGTCATGGGCAAAGCTCCCACCGGCCTGAACGCAGGCGGCGTACTCGGTTTTCAGGCAATCAGGCGCGCAGCTGGATGTGCTGGTCCATGCGACTCTGCAGGCGGTACAGGTAGGCGAAACCCTGTTCCCAGCGCTGATGCCCGGACTTGACGTTGATATGTCCAGCACCCGCCAGGATGCCCGCTTCGGCCCCCCAGTCGCGGGCCAGTTGCAAGGCCCGTGGGGCGCTGGCGGCTGGGTCGTTGTCCGAGCCCACCACTTGGCTGGGGAACGGCAACAGGTGCTTGGGGATCGGTGCAAAGTTGCGCAGTGCTGGTGAGCAGGCTGGCCGTTCGACATCCGCTGGCGCCACCAGCAAAGCGCCACGGACCTTGCGCAGCGAAACCAGCGACGCGTTGGCCGACCAGTGTGCAACCGTCACGCATCCCAGGCTGTGGGCAATGAGAATCACCGGATCGGCGCTGGCATTCACAGCCCGGTCCAGCGCCGCCACCCAGTCTTCACACCGAGGCGTGAGCCAATCGTCCTGCTCGACCCGCGCGCTGTTGGGCAGGCTTCGTTGCCAGTGGCTTTGCCAATGGTCATCGGGCGAGCCCTGCCAGCCTGGCACGATCAGATAGCGGATCGACTCATTGCGCATGGGATGCGCCTCCTGCAAACGTTGCGTTGGAGGCCAGTATAGGGAAAGGATTTATACGCGTTAAGGAATAAGAAGCTATTTGGTAATAACCAAACATTCCATTAATGCGCCACATCAAACCCGGACGCGGCTCGCGCCGCTGCTACAGGTGTGCGCGATCTCCTGTAGCAGCGGCGCGAGCCGCGTCGGCGGCACATGCGGTACGTCTGACGCGCCGCGGCTACAGGCCTGACGCCTTCTGCCACACCTTGGGCTTGAAGAACAACGTCTCGCCGCGCGCCAGACCACTCAGGCTGTCATGGTCCTTGACCACTTCCGCCTCAATCAGATCGCTCTGCCCTTCGACCTTCAACGTCACCCGCGTGGTCGCGCCCAAGGGGCGGATGTCACGCACCTCGGCAGCATGATGGTCCTCCAACTCATGGCGCGACAGCGACACCTCGTGCGGACGAAACAGCACATGCTCCTCACCGCCCAATTGCAGACGGTTGGAATCACCCAGAAAGTGATACACGAAATCGCTGGCCGGATTCTCGTACACATCGCCCGGCGAGCCGATCTGTTCGATGACACCCTTGTTCATCACCACGATGCGATCGGCCACTTCCATGGCCTCCTCCTGGTCATGGGTAACGAAGACCGACGTCAGGTTGATGTCCTCGTGCAGACGAGCCAACCAGCGGCGCAGCTCCTTGCGCACCTTGGCGTCGAGAGCACCGAAAGGTTCGTCCAGCAGCAACACCTTGGGCTCGACCGCCAGCGCCCGGGCCAGGGCGATGCGCTGGCGCTGGCCACCGGACAACTGCTCGGGATAGCGATCGTGCAACCAGTCCAGCTGCACCATGTTCAACAGCTCATGCACCTTCTGCGCAATCACCGTTTCCGTCGGCCGCTCGCGCTTGGGCTTCATGCGCAAGCCGAAGGCCACGTTGTCGAACACCGTCATGTGTCGGAACAACGCGTAGTGCTGGAACACGAAACCGACGTTGCGATCCCGCACATCATGGCCGGACACGTCCTCGCCATGGAACACGATGTTGCCCTGATCGGGGGTTTCCAGCCCGGCGATAATGCGCAGCAAGGTGGTCTTGCCGCACCCGGACGGGCCCAGCAAGGCCACCAGCTCGCCACTCTGGATGTCCAGATTGATGGAGTCCAGAGCCTGGAAGGCATTGAAACGCTTGCTGACGTTACGAACTTCGATCGACATTAATCATTCCTCCGCGGCGCTGTTGCGCAGGCGGTCAATACGGGACTCGCTCCACTGCTTGAGCAGCAGGATGAAGAGCGCCAGGATCAGCAACAGGCTCGCAACGGCAAAGGCGGCGACGTGGTTGTATTCGTTGTAGAGGATCTCCACGTGCAGCGGCAGAGTGTTGGTCACGCCACGGATGTGGCCGGACACCACCGACACGGCACCGAACTCACCCATCGCCCGCGCGGTACACAGCACCACGCCGTAGATCAGCCCCCACTTGATGTTCGGCACAGTGACGTGCCAGAACATCTGCCAACCGTTCGCGCCCAGCAGGCGCGCCGCCTCCTCTTCCTGCGTGCCCTGCTCCTGCATCAGCGGGATCAGCTCACGGGCCACGAACGGCACGGTGACGAAGATCGTCGCCAGCACGATGCCGGGCAAGGCGAACACGATCTGGATGTCATGGTCCTGCAGCCACGGCCCCAACAGACCCTGGGCGCCGAACATCAGCACGTAGACCAGACCGGCGATGACCGGCGATACCGAGAACGGCAGATCGATCAGGGTGACCAGGATGCTCTTGCCGCGGAACGAATACTTGCTCACGCACCACGCGGCGCTGACGCCGAAGACCAGATTCAGCGGCACCGAGATGAGCACGGCGAACACGGTCAGCTTGAGCGCCGACAATGCATCGGGCTCGAAGATGGCGGCAAAGAATGTCCCCAGGCCTTGCTTCAGGCCCTGGGATACGACGATGAGCAACGGCAACAACAGAAACACGGCGAAGATCAGCCAACCCAGGGCGATCAACACCCGCCGCGAAGTGGCGCTGCCACGTCGGGCCGCATTGGTGGAGGCAGCAATGGAAGATGCAGACATGTGCGGAGCCTCCTTCAAGGGGTTTCGATGCGCCGCTGCAACAGATTGATCAGCAGCAGCAGAATGAAGGAAACCACCAGCATCATCACGCCGATGGCCGTGGCGCCGGTGTAGTCGTATTGGTCCAGCTTGACCATGATCAGCAGCGGCAGGATCTCGGTCTTCATCGGCATGTTGCCGGCAATGAAGATGACCGAGCCGTACTCACCCACGCCTCGGGCGAAGGCCAGGGCGAAACCGGTCAGCCAAGCGGGCAACAGCGCCGGTGCCAGGATGAAGCGGAACACCTGCAAGGGCTTGGCACCCAGGCAGGCCGCAGCTTCCTCGACCTCACGCGGAATGTCGGCCAGCACCGGTTGCACCGTGCGCACCACGAACGGCAAGGTGACGAAGGTCAATGCGAGGGTGATCCCCAGCGGTGTGTAGGCGATCTTGAAGCCCAGATCGGCAGCGAACTGCCCGACCAGACCATTGGGCGCGTACAACGCTGTCAGGGCAATGCCTGCCACGGCCGTGGGCAGGGCGAACGGCAGGTCGATCATCGCATCGATGATCTTGCGTCCGGGGAAGGTGTAGCGCACCAGCACCCAGGCCAGCAGCGTGCCGATCACACCGTTGATGATGGCCGCGCACAACGCCGTGCCGAAACTGAGTTTCAACGCAGCAAGAACGCGGGGTGCCGTGACGATGGTCCAGAACTGTTCCCAGGTCAGCTGCGCGGCATGCACGAACATGGCGGCCAGGGGGATCAGCACAATCAGGCTGAGGTACACGACGGTGTAGCCCAGCGTCAGCCCGAAGCCGGGTATGACGGGGGAGATACGACGCGACATAGAAGTCCTTGATGAATACGGTTTACGCAATCGGGCCTCTTCGCGGGCAGAACCCCGCTCCCACAAGGTCAACGGTGACCTGTGGGAGCGGGGGCTCTGCCCGCGAAGAGGCCAGCCGCCTCAACACATGTCTATAACTTATTGAGCCTGATAAATCTGGTCGAATACCCCACCGTCATTGAAGAATTTGGGCTGCGCCGTTTTCCACCCGCCAAAATCCTTATCGATAGTGACCAGATTCAACGCCGGAAATTGCTTCGCGTACTTGGCCGCCACGTCCTTGTCGCGCGGACGATAGAAGTTCTTCGCCGCGATTTCCTGACCAGCCGGGCTGTACAGGTGCTTGAGGTAAGCCTCGGCGATTTCCTCCTTGCCTTTCTTCTTCGCGTTCTTGTCGACCACCGCCACCGGCGGCTCGGCGAGGATGGACAGCGAAGGCACGACGATGTCGAACTTGTCCGCGCCGCCATCTTCCTTCAGTGCCAGGAACGCTTCGTTTTCCCAGGCCAGCAGCACATCGCCCTGGCCGTTATTGACGAAGGTAATGGTCGAACCGCGCGCACCGGTGTCGAGGATCGGTACATGCTTGAACAGCGTCTGCACGTATTCCTTGGCCTTGGCCTCATCGCCACCACCGGCTTTCAGGCCATAGGCCCAGGCGGCCAGGAAATTCCAGCGGGCACCACCAGAGGTTTTCGGATTGGGGGTGATCACCGAGACATCGTTCTTGATCAAATCGCCCCAGTCCTTAATGCCCTTGGGGTTGCCCTTGCGCACCAGGAACACGATGGTCGAGGTGTACGGCGTGCTCGCATCCGGCAGGCGGGTCTGCCAGTTCTCCGGAAGCGATTTACCCAGCTTGCTGATCTCGTCGATGTCGCCCGCCAGCGCCAGGGTCACCACATCGGCGGGCAGACCATCGATCACCGCCCGGCCCTGCTTGCCCGAACCGCCATGGGACTGCTTGATCGACACGTTGTCGCCGGCGTGTTCTTTCTTCCAGAAATTGACGAACTCAGCGTTGTATTCCTGATACAGCTCACGTGTCGGATCGTAGGACACGTTGAGCAGCTCGTAGTCCTTGGCGACTGCGGAACCGGCAAATACGGCGCTGGCGAGGGCTGCCAAGGCATAACGGCGGATAGACATGGACGAAGCTCCTGGAATGGCGGGTGTTTTTCTTATGACTGATACGCAGGGCGCGTATTCAGCTGGGCTTGTTGCCCGGGTTCTGCAAACGAAATTTTTCCTTGCGCTCGATCTGCACGACCTGAGCGTTGTGAACGGTGATCTCCACCGCACCGAAACGCAGGTCGCGCAGCGCGCTCTGAATTTCCCGCAGAATGGTGGCTTCGTCCTGTCCTTCTACGCTGCGTAGCGATGCGCTCATGATCATGCTCCTGGGTAAGGGGGTGCCAAGGTGGCGTGAGCGCGATATTAGAGAGGTCCTATTATTCTTAAAAATACTGTTTAAGAATTTTCATATAACCAAACGTGTTTTTGGCCATTCACCGCGGTTGCCATGTCAGCGCACTGGCCTCCACAGGGCGACCGAACCAGTAGCCCTGGGCAAGTCCGCACCCATGTTCCAGCAGAAACCAGGCCTGGTCAGCCTGCTCGATACCCTCGGCATGCACCTGCATGCCCATGCTGCGGGCCAAGGCGATGATCGCCGTGGTGATTGCCACATCGTCCTCGTCACCCGGCAGGCCGGCAACGAAACCCTGGTCGATCTTGAGCTTGTGCACCGGCAGGCGCTTGAGCCTGAGCAGGGATGAATAACCGGTGCCAAAATCGTCGATCGCCAACTGCAGGCCCAGGTCGCGCAGGTGATGCAACTGCTCGAGGGCACGGTCCGGATCATCCATCACCGCACTTTCGGTGACTTCCAGCTCCAGGTGCGCAGGCGCCAGTTGCGTCTCGGCCAGAACCTTCTCGACCTGCCGGCAGAGATCATGGTGGCTGAACAGACGGCTGGAGATGTTCACCGCCACGAAATCCAGTGCCTTGCCCTCGGTCTGCCACTGGCGCATCTGCCGACAGGCGGTGGCCAGCACCCAGGTGTCGATCTCGGCGATCAGACCACTGCGCTCGGCGATGGGTATGAACTGTCCCGGCGGCACCAGCCCGCGCTCCGGATGCTGCCAGCGCACCAGCGCTTCAACCCCGACCATGGCGGTGTCGCGCAGTGCATGCACCGGCTGGTAATGCACGCACAGCTGACCATCCGCCAAAGCCTGCCGCAGTTCAGCGGTCACTTCGATGTGCTGCTGGGCCCGCGCGGTCAGCTCTTCGGTGTACAAGGCATAGCTCGAACGACCCCGCGCCTTGGCCTGGAACAGCGCCGAATCGGCATTGCGTAACAGTTGTTCGGCGCCTTGGGCATCGTCGGGAAACACGCTGATGCCCATGCTGGCGCTGATGAACAAGGTGTGGCCATCGATGACGAAAGGTGCTCGCATGCCTTCAAGCAGTGCCTGCCCCAGCGCCGTCGCCTGACCGCTGCGCAACTCGCCTTCCACCAGCACGGCGAACTCATCCCCTCCCAGGCGGGCCAGGGTTACTTCTTCGCCCAGCCCCGACTGCAGCCGCTCGACCACCGCCATCAACAACCGGTCACCCACGCCATGGCCGAAGCTGTCGTTGACGTTCTGGAAGTGATCGAGGTCGATCAACAGCAAGGCGCAGTTGCGGTGCGCAAGCCTGGCCGTGTTCAACGCGTGCTCGGCGCGGCGGCTGAACAGCAGGCGGTTGGGCAGCCCGGTCAATGGGTCGTGCTGTGCCAGATGGGCCAGCTCGCGCTGTGAATGCCTGATCGCGCTGATGTCGGAGAACACCGCCACGTAGTGGCTCAGCATTCCCCGATCATCGCGGACGGCGCGGATGGTCTGCCACTGAGGATAGATGTCACCACTCTTGCGACGGTTCCAGATCTCGCCGCTCCACTGACCGTGCTCGGCCAGCGTGCCGAACATCTGTTCATAGAAGGCCGGCGGGTGCTGCCCGGACTTGAACCTGCTCGGGTTCTGCCCCAGCACTTCGTGCTCCTCGTACCCGGTGATCGCCATGAAGGCACGATTGACCTGCTGGATGCGCCCTGCGGTATCGGTCACCAGTACGCCATCGGCGGTGCAGTCGAAGACCGCTGCCGCCAGGCGTCGGCTTTCGCGATTGGCCTGGCGCGCACGCTGCCAGGCGAAGGCAAAGGCACTGCCCAGCAGCCACACAGCGCAAGTGGCCAGATGAAGCTCCCATCCGGCCAGCGAGGCGCCGAAAAGGCCGTTGGACAATCGATCGCACAATAGAAGCCACAACACGCAGGCAATCAGGTAAATCACAACGGCGCGCGTTGTAACCCGAGATAAAACGGACATAGGGTCAATCGGCCCACATAAAATGTGTATCAATTATAGAATAGAAACATTCAGCGACTCTTCTTCAAAAGAGCGACTGGCTTTCTCTGATAGCTTGTCGATAATGCGCTGCACGCATTACCCACCCAACCGAGGGCCCTCCCGCCTATGTGGTACAACGGTTTTCTCGATCTGTCCGCCTGGCAAGTGGTGGCAGTCACGTTGTTGCTGACCCATGTCACCATTGTCGGTGTCACTGTCTATCTGCACCGCTATTCTGCCCACCGCTCCCTGGAACTCAACGCCGGGCTCAAGCACTTCTTCCGTTTCTGGCTCTGGCTCACCACTGCCCAGAACACCCGCGAGTGGACCGCTATCCACCGCAAGCACCACGCCAAATGCGAAACCGTCGACGACCCGCACAGCCCCGTCATCAAGGGCCTGGGCACCGTCATGCGCACCGGCGCCGAGCTCTATCGTAAAGAAGCTGAAAACCCCGACACCTTGCGCATCTATGGCAAGAACTGTCCCGAAGACTGGATCGAGCGCAACCTGTACTCACGCTTTCGCCTGAGCGGCGTGGTGCTGATGCTGGTCATCGATCTGCTGCTGTTCGGCGCCCTGGGCCTGACGGTCTGGGCCGTGCAGATGATGTGGATTCCGTTCTGGGCCGCCGGCGTCATCAACGGCCTGGGTCATGCCGTGGGCTACCGCAACTTCGAATGCCGCGACGCGGCCACCAACCTGGTGCCCTGGGGCATCATCGTCGGCGGCGAAGAGCTGCACAACAACCACCACACCTACCCCAACTCGGCCAAGCTGTCGGTCAAGAAATGGGAATTCGACATGGGTTGGGCCTGGATCAAGCTGTTCACCTGGCTGCGCCTGGCCAAGGTGCAGCGTGTGGCCCCGATCGCCCACCGCGTGGAAGGCAAGGGCCAGCTCGACATGGACACCGCCATGGCGATTCTGAACAACCGCTTCCAGATCATGGCGCAGTACCGCAAGCTGGTCATCGCCCCCCTCGTGCAACAGGAACTGAGCAAGGTCGACGAATCGGTACGCCACCAATTTCGCCGCGCCAAGCGCCTGCTGTCCCGTGAAACCAGCCTGCTGGACGAGGGTCATCATCTGCATATCCAGACGATGCTCGAACACAGCCACCCCTTGAAAGTCATCTACGAAAAGCGCCTGGCCCTGCAACAGATCTGGGCGCGCACCAGTTCCAACGGGCATGATATGCTGGCCGCCATCAAGGATTGGATCCAAGAAGCGGAAGCCAGTGGTATCCACTCGTTGCGCGACTTTGCGACCCAGCTCAAGACCTATTCGTTGAGGCCTGCGGTAGCCTGAGCCGTTTATCGGTACGCCCCGGCCCCGGGGCGTACCGTCGGAACTTCATCACAGTTTTCCGCTCTCAGACTCATAGCGCTACCGCCTGGGGTCATGCCTGGGCCGCGCCTTTGTCGCGCATCCGTTCGCAGTAATCCCAACGCCTCTGAGATGCCGTGATGATGGTCAATAAAAAATTACCTTCTACACCCGTCAAGCCCTTACCCGAAGCTGCCGAAACCTTACTCGCCTTGATGCATGCCCAAGGTGAAGTCGCGCGGTTGAAAGAGCGCGAACAGCTATTCAGCTCGCTGTTGGTCAGCGTCAACGCGGTACTCTGGGCGTTCGATTGGGAAACGCAGCAGATGATCTACGTCAGCCCTGCCTACGAGCGGATCTTCGGTCGCTCGGTGGGGTTGTTGCTGGCCGACTACAACGAATGGCGCGACAGCATCTACCCCGACGATCTCGACTACGCCGACCGTAGCCTCGCCGAGGTTCTCGACAAGGGCGCCGTCGAAGATCGCGAATACCGCATCATCAGCGCCGACGGTCAGATCCGCTGGCTCAGCGACAAATGCTTCGTCAGCCACCAGGCAGATCCCGGTCAGCGCGTCATTGTGGTGGGCATCGCCGAGGACATCACCGAAAAGAAGCACCTGGAAGGCGAGCTCCAGCGCCTCGCCACCACTGACGTGCTGACCCAGAGCAGCAACCGCCGACACTTCTTCGAGTGCGCCCACCGCGAGTTCGAACAGTCCCGCCTCAACGACACACCGATGGCCTTCCTGCTGCTGGATATCGATGACTTCAAGATGATCAACGATACCTACGGTCACCAGGAGGGCGACCATGTGCTGCAACGCATTGCCGAAACCGGCCGCGCGGTGTTGCGCCGTGGTGACCTGTTCGGGCGCATCGGCGGCGAAGAGTTTGCCGCGGTGTTCCCAGGCTGCGCCCCGGACATGGCCATGCAGATCGCCGAGCGCCTGCAACGCGAGATCCAACGGATGAGCTTCAACCATAACGGCAAGAGCTACGGCGTCACCGTGAGCCAAGGCCTGACCAGCATCCAGCCCCAGGACGAAATGCTCGACTCACTCTTCTCGCGCTCCGACGCCGCCATGTACCAGGCCAAGCGCCAGGGCAAGAATCAGATCGTGCCCGCCTAGGTCACCGCATCAGCGAATCATCGGCGCCCCTCGCCACCAGTTCAGTTGCGATACCCCTATCCTGAGTAGCCTCGGTTTTGCTTTGAGCGATTTGGGTGAAATTTTCATCTGATGAAAGTATTGAAGCATTGGTCGGCATTCTTATTATTGATAATCTCCCGCCAGTAAAGTCTCCGCCCAACGACACCGGGACCCGGGTACATTTTCGTATGCTCTATCGGAGACCTGGAATAAGAGGAAGCGATGGCGTGCACTACCATCGCTTCGCGTGTTACTTAACTATATGATCGATTTCAAGTTCAGTCCTGACCCAAAAATCCCTTAGAATCAATGCTAGATCCTGAATCGGAGATACTTCCATAGGATGGTGCGCAGGGTTTACAGATCCAATATTGGCTTTTCGCATCTTTTCTGCTAGGGCGGTTACCGATGCCGCATTGATCGAGAAATTGTTGACAACGATCGAGGACAACTGAGCAGAGGGTTGCAAAAACCAATTCTTAACTGTAATACTGTCTTCATTCTGAGAAAACTTGATAACGAGATCATTTAGGCTTTGTATAAAAATGATATCAAGGTAGCTGAAGCCTGTGATGCTTAAAGTATCGCGATTTGGCGATTGCTCGCTTGAGTTATCAATTACATCACTTCCATCGCCTTTGGTGTATAAATAGGTATCGTTACCACCGCCGCCAAAGAGAAAATCATTCCCTCTTCTACCTTTTATAGTATCATCACCCCCACCTGCCTCGATATGGTCTGCATACGAAGAACCTTGGATGTTCTCCCCGTGCATTGCCATGGACTGGTAATAGTTCCCTGAAAGCGTACTATTTTCGTCCAATAAGTTGATGATTTCAGACCTCGTTACTTCCTCGCCCGAAGAACCGCTAAAAATCTCCACTGTATCTGACCTAAGGAAAAAGTCTTTTACAGTAGCGGTATCAATGCCATCATGATCGACATCTAGAACCAGATCACTTCCTTCGCGCACTGCAGCAGCCATCAAATCTTGCCGTGAATGAGTGTTCCTCATGACCAGCGTATCCAGCTCGCCACTTGTATCATCAACCGTGATATTACCCCCGCCCGAGTATCCGTACATATCACTGCCACGACCACCCTTCATTATGTCGTCACCCGAAACCCCATATAGTTGATCATTACCCATTCCGCCCAGCAATACGTCGTTCTGGGGAGTACCAAACAAGACATCATTTATAGGATCCACAACAGCTTGCCCAGCGATTGCTTCGATAGCATGGGTAGTCCCTCCAAGTGTTAGCCATCTGAACGCGGGAGTGCGATCAAAAAAATGATTCAGAAGTCTAATGCTTTTCTCAGGATATGATCTAATACGAATAAGCAGATCAAAATCGGATCTATGAAATGTGATTCGTTCGGACGCGATTTCGGGATCTATAACCAGTTTGTCTTGGCGAGTGTCATCGGCGGAAATCACTATATTGCCAGCATCTTCGCGATAGAAATATACATTCTGTTGCTCTTCAACATTGGCGTAGCCGCCTTCAGCTTCTATAACAGTGGCAACTGCATCCTCTTTGCTGAAAAAAGAATTTAGTCCAGACTCATCTATTGAAAGCTCTTCTTCTGGTAGGCTAATAAATGAGTCAAGCTCTCCAAGCGTGACAGCATCTTCCTCCAAGTGAATGATCGGAGCCACACTCGGCTCAATAGATGCCATAGCAATAATTTCGTATATTTGCTCGGTTTTCCATTCAGTGCCATCTTCAAAAGTAACGCAAGCTAGACCCCTACCATTATCGTAGAAATAATTCGCAATAAGTACAGAGCCACCCGATCTACTCACATTCAATAAAAGATCATCATACCGACGCACAAGCGTTATATCAGTGGGGACGATACCCTTTCCAAACCGGAGAATGTCAGCCGTTTTCCCAGGTCGATCTTTAGTTGCAATAGATATTACATCATCTCCATCACCCCGATTGAATAGATAGACATCAGACCCTTTACCGCCAGCAAGATAGTCGTCACCGCCACCTCCAGCAAGAAAATCGTCTCCGCCATAACCGTAGATTTTTTCCGAGCCGGAGCCTCCACTCAATACATCATCTTCAGGCCCACCGTTCAGGACCGCATTCGGATTTAGACCATACGTATGGGAAATTTCAATAGCATGTAATGCGATAGTGATTTCTGGTTCGTCACATGGGTACTCCCTTAAACTCTGGATTATCTGAGTTCCCAGTTGCCCTATGCTCATCAATGTCTTGGTGAAGTCGACAATGCTTTCTCTAGATCGAACAGGATCAAGATCGTATTCGGCTTTCAGCAGATCAAATACAGCTTTTGTATCTACAATACGGTCGCCTTCCTCACTCGCAAAACTGACGGCGGTAAGCTTGCTACCATATTCGGTCTGTAGCATCAGTCTGGAATATACAAGGTTGGATAGGTCATCGAATGCGCTTGCCAGAATTGCAGCGGAAGGGCCATGAGGATTCGCATCCAACTGACCCCAACACCAGATGCCGAGATAATCTCGGCCAAGCATCACTTCCAGTGATTCCAGTATCCGCGCGTCTCCTATTGCGTTGCCAGCACCCCGTGTGGAGGAGCGTTTAGTGGGATTCTCATCATAAACCCCTGCCCATGCATAGATGATACTCGGCAATAGCGCTAGCCGCTCGGAACGAGTTCCGCTGATGAAGTCTTCGATAAATTTCTTCAGTCGCCCGCTGCTATCGACTGCCATAGTTTGATGGAGTGAAAGTGCATTGCCAATACCGTCGATGTTTGGAAGGTTTCTAATCTCCACGGGTATATGCACATCAACAGCACTTAGGCTCTTAGAAGCATCCACTCTAAACCACACATCGTTCATCTGGTGTGACGCGCCCTCAGTATTTACGTAACTTCCGCTTACATGCTTATTTAAGTGAATATCAACGAACCTTCCACCGCTCGCGGTTTTCAGCGATTTTACGCCCACCTCGTTTAAACAGGTCAACTCGCGATCATCTACCGCCGCATTGCTATTAGCGTCGATCCACACAGCCAAGTCCGCAAAAGCTGGATCCTCTACATCAATTTGGCCGTCATTGTTGACGTCTAGCTCTCGCAACGCGTCAAACCCGTCGAAGGCGCGACTACCATCAGCTTTGATCGTATAGTTTCCGAATAGCTCAGCACCGGTCTTGATCATCCCGTCACTGTCCAAGTCATGGACCAATATTCCGTCTTCGGGGCCAACCCAGCCCGTATGTTCAGCAAAGCCATTTCCATCGTGATCAAAGTAGACTTTCGAATCCAGCCCAATGGTACTGACGCCGTTGCCATCCAGGTCTAACACCAGAGGACTTCTCGTGGCCTGGGCCTCATCAAACTCTTCGTTGAAATATTTCAATGTATCTTCAGGAAGACACATCAAAGGCCATGGATCGAAAACCTTCATCAAGTCGCTAAGATCACCAAAGTTAATTTTCGTAATGTCAGTAGCAACGATCAACGGCATGAGTTGACCGGCGAGCACGGCAATTTCACCTTTGATTACTCCATTCTCAACTTTGGTGGTCCACTTTTCAAAGCTTTCACCTCTAGTTGTGAATTGTAGTTGCTGCGAGAGATATTGGTCGCGCCAAGCTTCTCGAGTGATACTTTCCATTTTTGGCAAGAACAGATTTGACTTATCGAGGCCGTTAGTACGGTTGCCCCACATTGCCATTTCTGCAACCAGCGTCAGATTCAATGCTGAAGGATCTAGGTCGCCTGGCCCAGCCGGGTGCAGCGCTGCTGTTTCAAGGGCAGAGTCAACATACTGCATGACCAAGTTCAGTCTTTCTCCATCAGCCCTATCTATGATCAACTGCTGGTTTTGTAAGGCCTCGTCGATCAGCCTGCGGTCTATGGAAGAGATCTTTGCAGAGTTTGTAGAGTTAACCGTCCTAGTATACAGAGAGTCTGCTCGCTTCTGAGTCAACATCCCCTGTGCCACTTGAGCATCGAGAATTTCTTTTAAAACAATTTTTGCATTGCGATTGGTCTTTGTATCATGTTGAAACGCACCGTAGGTCAATCCACTTTTACCTGTAGAGTAGCTAGACACGTATGGGCTGCCTGTGGAGATCTCGCCAAAACGTACCGCCGCCTCGACAAATGCTGTTAATTGTTCTCTCTGAAAAGACATGTTCACCTCCTTGATTCATACCTTAGATCATGGTTTACTTTTCCATGGAACGACGGAGAATAACCACTCAAGGAGTTACACATGAAACAATTATTTATACTTATCCAGCTCATACTGCTTTCCACTGCAGCTATTGGAGGCAGTGAGTCAGAGCTCGAATTTCCGCCAGCGAACTCGGTTTTGATGACAGTAGATCCGGAAGACTGGAAATCTGTAACGCAAGAATTCAGAGATATTGCACTATGGAACAAAAGTACTACCAAAATACAATCATGTGACAGCCTTTATACTTTGCCTGTATCAGTATCGCGCGAAGGCAATGTTAGCCTTGGCGGTATATGCACCATTGCCGGGTCTGGCCAAAAAGTATTCATATGTGTAGACCGCATGCTCGGCCGCTTCGAGGTATTCCCAGAATTTCAGCGTGACCTGCCCTGGATCGCTCAGAAAATATTCGACCATTGCTGGGGTGGTTGATCCCCCATCTCTCTCGATCGCCGCCAAGGCCCCGGGTCGATAGAGGTCTTTATCCATGTCCCGGCGTAGTTCAGCAGATCAGCGAATCATCGGCGCCCCTCGCCACCAGTTCAGCTGCGACACCCCTATCTTGAGTAACCGTGCGGGTTTGCCTTGAGCGATTTGGGTGACATCTTCATCTGCCCCCAGCGACGCCATTTGCGCCGCAACATTCACAATCAACTTTTCCCTCGAGTAGACGCCTCCGCCCAATTGATAGGCTGCGGCGATCAACTCTCGCAGTTCAAGCGGCAACCGCCAGCGTCGGCGCAGTTCCGATCCATAAGGCGCGCTGAAAGTACGCAGCACCTGGGTGATCCGGACTTCGTCGAGCTCGCCGCCCGCCAGTTGCCATTCCTGCAACACCCGCAGCAACGCCAGGTCACCCAGGCAGTGCAACAAACCTGCGCAGTGGCAAAACCACTCATCCAGCTGCTGCTGACGCGCAATGCTGCGGGCGAATTCCGCGGTATGGGCCGAGCGATTCCAGCAGACCTCGGCCCGCTCCAGCAACAGTGGGTCGGTCAGGTAAACGCCAGGTTTGGAGGCCAGGGCCAGCAACAGATTTCTGCTCTGTGTGACACCCAAGGCGTACAGTGCCTGCTGCAGCGTCAATACCGGCGACGCACCTGGTTTCGCGGCGCTGTTGGCCGCGCTGATCAGCACTGCCGTGACCTGCGGATCACTGCGCAGGTTGGCTTCCAATACCTTCATATCTCCCGATGCGCGAATCACGGCCGCCTGCACATCACACAACAAAGGGCCGCCGTCGCACTCCAGGCGCCGACGCTCGACATAGTGGTCCAACGTAGTACCTGCAGCGATCTGTGGAGCCCGCTGCGCTCCAGCATCTCCCGAGTTTGGCAGCAAGGTCAGCAGACGCGCTTTCAAACCTGCCATATCCACAGGCTTGGTCAGGTACGCCGTCGGCGCCAACGGCAGCACTTCACGCACACTGGCACTGTCGCCGCGCTCGCTCAGCAGAATAAAGGGCAAGGTCGCCAGGCGAGGGCTTTTGCGTACGCCGCGCAACAGATCGAGACCGCTGATACCCGGCAGCTCGCGTGTGGCGATCACCAGATCCGGTAGCTCACGCAGATGCTCCAACGCGTCAGGCCCCGTCGCGCACATCTGCAGGCGCGCATCGCCCCGTACGGCCAGCAGCATTTGGGACAGCAGATCACGCATCCAGGGGTCGGAATCGGCGATCAACACACGAGGGGGCATGCTGGCAACAGCATTCATAGGCGCACTCCATGAGCCAGAGGTGAAGGCCGGGTCAGGGCCGTGATGCGTGAGTACCGACAGTATGACGTGTCGGTAGTGCAGAACGATGGATCCAGCAAAGGGTTTTTAGCGCATGCCGCGCCTTGCTGCAAACGGCCTGTTGAAGAATCACGGGCTTGGTAAAGCACCGGCTCAGCTTGATATTCGTAGCGCGACCTTCAGCGTGCTGCGCCCTCGGAAAAACTCGGAAACCGTTGTTTACGTGCAGACATGATGGCGTCGTTGATTACCTTATTTCAAAGACAATCCCGACTGGATCGCTCGTGCCATCCTCGATCAGTGCATAGCCAGCCAAAATAAAACCACCCCATAAAAAAACCCGCCGAAGCGGGTTTTCTATCAAACGATCACATCACTCAAGCCAGTTCAGCGAAACACTCTTCGATGATGGCCAAGCCTTTGTTCAACTGCTCGTCTGGCGCGGTCAGCGGGACCAGGATGCGCAGGACGTTTCCGTAAGTACCGCACGACAGCAGGATCAGGCCCTTGTCGCGCGCCTTGGCCACGACCTGGGCCACTGCTGCGGCGTTCGGCTTGTGGGTGTCGCCGCCTTCGAACAGCTCGACGGCAATCATCGCGCCAAGCGCACGCACATCGCCGATGACCGGGTACTTGGACTGGATGGCACGCAGGCCTGCTACCAGGTGCTCGCCAACGGCCTTGCTGCGATCGAGCAGGTTTTCTTCCTCGAACACTTCCATCACGGCCAGTGCCGCGGCGCAGGCGATCGGGCTGCCGGCGTAGGTGCCGCCCAGGCCACCTGGTGCGATGGCATCCATGTACTCGGCCTTGCCGCACACACCGGCGAGCGGGAAGCCGCCAGCGATGGATTTGGCGAAGGTGGTCAGGTCGGGCGCAACGCCCATCTGCTCCATGGCGAAGAACGTGCCGGTACGGCCTGCGCCGGTCTGCACTTCGTCAGCGATCAAGAGGATGCCGTGCTGATCGCACAGGGCGCGCAGACGCTGCATGAAAGCCTTGGGCGCGACATAGAAGCCGCCCTCGCCCTGCACCGGCTCCAGAATGATCGCGGCAATGTCGCGGGCTTCGGCGTCGTTCTTGAAGATGCGCTCGATGCTGGCGATGGAGTCGTCGACGCTCACGCCATGCAATTCGCAGGGGTACAGCGCACGGAACACACCGCCGGGCATCAGGCCCATGCCGGCCGAGTACGGCACGACCTTGCCGGTCAGGCCCAGGGTCATCATGGTGCGACCGTGGTAGGCGCCGGTGAAGGCGATGACACCAGCGCGGCCGGTGGCGGCACGCGCGATCTTGATCGCGTTTTCCACGGCTTCGGAGCCTGTGGTCACCAGCAGGGTCTTCTTGTCGAAGTCGCCCGGTACCTTGGCGTTGATCTTCTCGCAGACCTCAACGTACGGCTCGTACGCCAGCACCTGGAAGCAGGTGTGGGTCAGCTTGTGCAATTGCGCCTGTACGGCGGCGATCACCTTGGGGTGAACGTGGCCGGTATTGAGCACCGCGATACCGCCGGCAAAGTCGATGAACTCGCGGCCTTCGACGTCGGTGACCGTGGCATTCTGCGCCGACTCAGCGAAGATCGGGTGAATCTGGCCCACGCCGCGCGGGACGGCTGCCTGGCGGCGTTGCATCAGGGATTCGTTGGTCTTGCTCATGAAATTCCTCATTCGCCGCTCATCGGTCGGCGTGATTCAAGGATTGAGCGGCCGGTGAGTACCGCAGCAGCATACGATGATCGACTGCTGCGGACGCCGGCCGCCAAGGGTATCTGCGCGGTGGGTTACACCGAAATGCAGAGGTATTTGATTTCCAGATAGTCTTCGATGCCGTACTTGGAGCCTTCACGGCCCAGGCCCGAAGCCTTGATGCCGCCGAACGGCGCCACTTCGTTGCTGATCAGACCGGTGTTGATACCGACCATGCCGTATTCCAGCGCTTCGGCGACACGGAACACCCGGCTCATGTCGCGGGCATAGAAGTACGACGCCAGGCCGAACTCGGTGTCGTTGGACATGGCGATCACTTCGGCCTCGTCCTGGAAGCGGAACAGCGGCGCCAGCGGGCCGAAGGTTTCTTCCTTGGCCACGGCGGCGTCCTTGGAGACGTTGACCAATACGGTCGGCTCGAAGAAGTTGCCCTGCAGTGCGTTGCCGCCGGTCAGCACGGTTGCGCCCTTGCCCACGGCATCGGCAATGTGTTCCTTGACCTTGGCCACGGCCTTGTCGTCGATCAGCGGGCCCGTGGTGGTGCCCTCTTCCAGACCGTTGCCGATCTTGAGCTTGCCCACCGCCACCTTCAGCTTCTCGGCGAACGCGTCATACACGCCGTCCTGCACATAGATGCGGTTGGCGCACACGCAGGTCTGGCCGTTGTTGCGGTACTTGGAAATGATCGCGCCCTCGACCGCCTTGTCCAGGTCAGCATCGTCGAACACGATGAAAGGCGCGTTGCCGCCCAGTTCCAGCGAGACCTTCTTGATGTCCTTGGCGCATTCGGCCATCAACTGGCGACCGATCTCGGTCGAGCCGGTGAAGCTCAGCTTGCGCACGATCGGGTTGCTGGTCAGCTCACTGCCGATGTCGCCGGCGCTGCCGGTCACAACGCTGAACACACCCTTGGGAATGCCTGCGCGTTCGGCCAGCTCAGCCAGCGCCAGTGCCGAGAACGGCGTCTGCGAGGCAGGCTTGAGCACCATGGTGCAGCCCGCAGCCAGCGCCGGGCCCGCTTTGCGGGTGATCATCGCGGCCGGGAAATTCCACGGGGTGATGGCGGCGGTCACGCCGATTGGCTGCTTGATCACGATCAGACGCTTGTCTGGCTGGTGGCCGGGAATGGTGTCGCCGTAGACGCGCTTGGCTTCTTCGGCAAACCACTCGATGAAAGACGCGGCGTAGGTGATCTCACCCTTGGCCTCGGCCAATGGCTTGCCCTGCTCCAGGGTCATGAGACGCGCGAGGTCATCCTGGTTCTCGATCATCAGTTCGAACCAGCGGCGCAGCTTGTTCGAGCGCTCCTTGGCGGTTAACGCACGCCAGGCCGGCAGCGCCTTATCGGCAGCCTCGATGGCGCGACGCGTTTCAGCGGCGCCCATTTTCGGCACGGTGCCGAGGATTTCGTTGGTAGCAGGGTTGCTGACCTTGATGGCCTGCCCACTGTCGGCGCCCAGCCACGCACCATCTATATAGGCTTGCTGGCGGAACAACGAGGTGTCTTTGAGCTGCATGTCGGCTTCCTTAACGGCGCCGTACGTGACGGCACGAATGGAGGGATGAGAAGGCGCCCGGGCTGAGGTGGAAATAGCGCATGGATGGACTCATGCGTTTCAGCGACCAGACAAGAGCGTTTGAAATCTCAAACGAATCCTAGGATCTATGGGGTGAAAGGACAATAGCCGTTCGAAAAAAAGAACGACAGGCCCCGTAAACAAGGGCTTGCCCAGCCTGTGCACCTGTCACCGTAGCAGATTACAAACGATGGGCCGGTTATCGCAATGGACGACCACCCCCGACATGGGTATCATGGCGCCCGCGTTGCACCAGTAGCTCAGCTGGATAGAGTACTGCCCTCCGAAGGCAGGGGTCGTGGGTTCGAATCCCGCCTGGTGCACCATCTTTTCCCTTCTGTAGTCCCGCACTGCGCTTCGTCGTCCGAAGCCCGTCTCCCCACTGACCTTCGCCCCATCGATCATCCATCATGATCGCTGCAGCAGCATGCCTCCTGGCACCAGCTCGCTTTGCCAACTCAACCTTTCGCTGCCCGCTGTGCATGAGCTTGGGGATACCTGTATGGGATTTAGGGGTGCGCATCATTCGAAAGAATTACCTTGAAATACTTACTTGAATAAATATCCTGAAAGCCAGTGAACTTTTTCTAAACTTCACAACATCAAAACTAGACACCTCTTTTAAAAATAGCTGTTAAAGATTTCCCGCTCCCAGCCGATGGCATTGACGCATCAATGGCATGGAGGAGCCGACTGGAAAACTAAAACATCTATTCGAGAGGCTTACATGTTTAACAATGCGTTGACCAACTTATCAGTCAGATCAAAGTTGGCACTCGGGTTCACGCTCGTGATCGTACTGACGGTCCTGATCGCCCTGACGGGCTGGCGAGGCATCGCCTCCATGAGTGAGCGCAGCGAGCGCATCACGGACATTGCCAAGCTCAGCACCCTGACCCGAGACATGCGCATAGCCCGACTGGTCTATGGCCAGAACTCTGACGACGCCAACGCCGCGACCTGGCTGAAAGCCTACGAAAATCTCGATAACCACCTTGCCTACCTCAACAGCGTATTGAACTCCGAGCTTAATATTCCTCATGTGAAAGCGGCCATGGCAGCCATGAAGGAATACAAGGATCATTACAACAGCATCATCGCTGCCACCCGCGCGCGGGAAGCCAGCAGGGATGTCTTCGGCGCTGCAGCCGATACCGCAGACGCCAAGTTGCGGCAGTTGAATGGGCGCGCCAACTCAATGGACGGTGACGCCGCGCAACGCGAAGCGGTGCAACGGGCCCTCATGCTGTTTCAAAAGATGCGTTTCGATGTGCGTGGGTACACCTACACCCTCAAACCCGAGGCTCAACAGCTGGCCGCCGCCTCGATTGCCGCAGCCTCCGATTACATGAAAAGCCTGACAAGTTCCGGCATCGACGCCTCCGCTGTCGCCAGCCTGGTGGACTCGATGAACGCCTATGGATCCGCCATCAACGGATTCTCGTCTTCGCAAGCCACTATCAATCAAGGGCAGGCGGGGATCTCGAAGAACATCGAAGTGCTGCTCGGTTCGGCCAATCAACTGGCACAGAACCAGGTAACCTTGCGCCTTGCAGACGTCGATCAAGCCAACCGCATGTTGATTCTCTGGCTCGTCGCCGCGCTTATCGCCAGCGTCCTGGCGGCCTGGATCATCACCCGAATGATCGTCATTCCACTGCGTGAAACACTGCAGCTGGCTGACCGCGTCGCCAATGGCGACCTGACCCACAATGAAGCCCCGACGCGCAAGGATGAACTTGGCCTGCTGCAAACCAGCATGCACCGCATGACCTTGAACCTGCGCCAGTTGATCGGCGGCCTGCGCGATGGCGTTACCCAGATCGCGAGCGCTGCCGAGCAGCTTTCCGCCGTGACCGAGCAGACCAGCGCCGGAGTGAACAGCCAGCGCACTGAAACCGACCAGGTCGCCACCGCCATGAACCAGATGGCTGCCACCGTGCAGGAAGTTGCCCGCAATGCCGAGCAAGCTTCGAATGCCGCCGTCAGTGCCTCCCGAGAAGTGCGCGAAGGCGATGCCGTCGTTTCCAAGGCCGTCATTCAGATCGAAACACTTGCCACCGAGGTCGGGCGCTCCAAAGTTGCAATGGACGAGCTGAAACAGGAAAGCAACAAGATCGGTGGCGTGCTCGACGTGATCAAGGCAGTGGCCGAACAGACCAACTTGCTGGCCCTCAATGCCGCCATCGAAGCCGCACGCGCCGGTGAGGCCGGACGCGGCTTCGCCGTGGTCGCCGATGAAGTCCGCAGTCTTGCCCAGCGCACTCAGACTTCGACCGAAGAAATTGCGACCCTGATCGACGGCTTGCACAGCCGAACCGCACAAGTAGCGACCACCCTGGAAAACAGCCGCCTGCTGACCGATGACAGCGTTGCCTTGACCCGTGATGCAGGTACCTCCATAGGTAACATCAGCAGATCCATCACGACCATTGAGTCGATGAACCAGCAAATAGCCGCCTCTGCCGAAGAGCAGAGCGCGGTGGCCGAGGAAATCAACCGCAGTGTGATCAACGTTCGGGACATCTCCGAGCAGACGGCTTCGGCGAGTGAGGAAACGGCATCATCCAGCGTTGAGTTGGCACGATTGGGTGTGCATCTGCAGGGGCTGATGAGTAGGTTTGTGCTGTGATGTAGGGTTTGGAAGAGCTGCGATTTTGTGAAGCCCCAAGTGGGCGCTTGGGGCTTGTTTGTGGTGGTTACTGGATTTGGGAGGGTTTGGTGCAGGCTGAGTGATTAGGCTCAGGGGTCACTTTGGCTCTAAGCGCCTGAGCCGTGCTTCCCTAACCGGTTTAGCAGCTTCTGCACGATCGAATCGAGCTTAGCGCCCACTGTGAAATGTGCCAGGGTGTTTTGAACTTCATGGTTCTCAGCCACCAAGAGAGCAAAGACGTGCTGGCCATTAGGCGCGACAGCCGTAGCTGCGAGGTCTTTGAGCTGCTCTGGCCTGCGCATTTGCCACCATCAACGAGGTGGCGGCGCAACAGTCAGGATGAGTGGCTGCTAACCAGCTCCGGGACTTGAAATGGCTTGTTCCACAGCGATGTTTTTTTCACTCTCATTAGCATCCCAGATTTGCGGATCAAACCTAAGTGCAATGTCTTGTTGGTTGAGGACGTGAGTCGAGTTCCTTTTATATTTAAATCACTAGCACTGGAGACACACCAGACTTTGTCGTCAGAACATAAAATTCCAAACCATTTAAATCCGGAAAAATCGCTAAAGACCCCTGACCTCCAAAATCAAGCACCAATACTTTTCCCTCCTCCATGAAAGCATGCCCAACTTTATGATTCACATAATTGAACAACAGCGGGGCAGTAGCAACATCCTCGCCGTGCCCCCATCGCTGTCCGCTTTTACTATTGATTTTGAAAGGGCACTAAATTAATAAGGTTACGCCATTCCCGGAAACCGGAATATGTGAACCTACCTCGATAGTAACACCTTTCAGCACTGCGAACCTTAACTCTACCAAATCTGATTCACTAATCATATTTTACTCTTAACGCTTAGGCGGCACGGTATTGGGTGGCAGTAAAACATGCGTATCTCCCCTAGCACCAGTTTCACCCGTTGCCGGGTTTATGGGCTGCCGCTATCAAGCATTCTACGTATGAGTAAATACTTTTATCACAGCGGTAGGGACGCCTCCATCTTTCGGAGTATTAGTTGCGATGATTCTGCCCACATCAATACCCCTTAAAAAACCATTTACTAGAGGAACTACCGCTGAATTAAATAGCAGGCTGTTTCGTACTTACTAAACTATTCAATCCACCTCAAAATCAGCTAGCTGAGCCTGAATCTCTGCCTCATGCTCGAACCAGTAGTCAAACCCTTCAACATCACTTTTCTTCAAGTAAAGATAATACCCGCCAGTGTTGTCATCACGGTCATCCGCAACAACAATTTCCCAGCCAGAATATTCGCCGGTGACAAAAATACCCTTCCGTGCGATAAACGTACCCATATCCTTGTCCACATAGAGAACATTTTCCGCACTGTAATGAACAGGTTCATTCCAACGCGCATATAACTATGAAATCTTGAATCGGCACATCAATAAAATCATCTTCCCCTGGGCAAAGAATATCTTGTACTCTGACGATTCCTTTTTCAAAATCTAACGCGACGTCAAAGCAATTAAACTCAAACTCCCTGCACAAAACGATTCTTGAGAGCTTCCGCTCATCCAAGGCACCTCTCAAAATAGAGCGAATACTGTCGTCCAGCTCATGGATGATAAACCGCTCCATGATTGTGCCGCCACTAATCATAACTACTCCTAACTAGTATGGGAATGCAGTTTGGATTACGCCGTTCCGTACATTTACCTTGATCTTGGATGTTGGAATCCCAGAGATGCTGACTCCAATTACCTTACCTGCGTCATACTCAATAACATGCCCACCTGGGCCGTTTGGAGTTATCTTCCCATATCTCAAAGCATTATCAACGAAAGTAGAAACATCGTTAGAGATGTCCCCTTAGAAAACTTACTTACATTTGCAAACCCCGAGCCTGGGCCATGGCGATAGAATACATGCTCAATGCCTGTCATAACGCCGCCTTTTTTATAACTGCTCGCGCTCCACGATGCATCTATTTGTCTAGGCGCTGGTAGTGCCTTAATTGCATTTTCGCCGACAGTGCCTTTCGTGCCACTCGCAATACCCCCACCCGGCACCCCCTCCGCCCGCACCGAACTTCCTGGCCCTGCCGCCAGCTTACCCGCTTCATTGATCAACGCAACCTGCAACGCATACTTCGCCGCTGTGGTTCCGTAGTCCTTTATCGGGTTTACATCGCCTGGATAGGTTTGCGATGAAAACGAGTCCGCGACCTTTTGCCCTTGGGTGTATTCATAAGGTGCGAAGTAGTCCCGCGTAGCCTCTACGCCATCCAGGAATGAGGCAGCACCACCCACACCCGCCAATACCGGCAACGCACAGCCGACCCCTGTTATGCATGCAGGCGTCGAGACGACAGCTAGGCCAGATCCGCTTGCCGCTCCTGCTGCGCCGGCCACTGCGCGGCCCACCGAGTTGCCCTTGCTGAGTATCGGGTCTTCGCGCAGCAGGGTGTCGTTCGCGGCGTCCCACCTCGAGTATTCCTCGAAGGCGCCGGACGCTCGCAGCGTTGCCAGTTCGACACTGTACTGTGCACCGGTTTTTTCCAGCTCCACAAAACGCTGGCGATTGGGATCGTCATCCGGCACCGAGGCGCTGCAATGGGTCATGGCACAGGCAGCGGCTGCAAGCCGGGCGGCGTTTTGAGGATCTGCTTTCTGCAACTCCTCTAACTTGAGGGTTTCCTTATAGTGCAGTTGGCGGTTGTAGTTGTCCGCCATTTGCGCAACGTAGGCCGCTTTCCCGATATCGCCTTCACGGAGGCCTGCTGCCGTTATTCCGACGATCTATAGGAGTGCAGCGCCCGGCTTAGGGCAAAACCACGATCCATGTTACCGTGGACAAAAAACACCTCTAAAGGGCGGCTCTTCTAGATGGAGCATCATCTCAATGATTATTTTCTAGATTTTTTTGCTTCGCTCTCACAATTGTCCCAAGGTATTACCAGTAAAATATCTGGTATCGGTATCTCCTGCAGGCTCAAGCCCGCCATAAAATATTTTCATGTTAAATTTTGTTGAAAGTCTTTCAGCATATCTTTGTGCGGCAAGCATCACGTGGTCGATAGCAATCGGCGGGACATCACTGAAAGATAGTTCAACGTCAACTTTTCCTTCATACTTTACTACTCTTAACCAAACCAAACGCAGACTTATTACTCCCAAAAAATTTAATTCATGCAACTGCTCCACCATACATACATTCCCTACATAGGAAATAGCTTTATCAATTAATCTCTTGCTGATCCTTGCTGAACTTATCTCTCCAAGATCCTCAGAAACAACTAAGCCTGAGACAGTTCGAGATTCCCTCTCGATAAACCTAACCAACTTATACAAGTCATCAAACGCAACTTGCTCAAAGATAATCTCATAACACTCAGACATATATCATTAATCAATAAAACCCTTGAAAGTATTGTCCATGTTCAACCTAACACCGCGACCATCGGGCAGCCGTTTCTCCATAAAATTAAGCCCTTTATCAGTTGTAACCGGTTTAAACTCCCCTGGCGCTCGTGCAATTTCGCGTAAGTGCTTCATTGCCTGATCGTTCCACGCGCTCATCGACCCTGTGGTTTTACCCCAAATGTCTGGATTTCTGCCAGCATGCTTAGACAGTGCGTGACAGATTACTGTGCTGTCCTTGTAGGGGCTGGGGTAGAATCAAGAACCGTTTTAATCTCACCAAAAAACGCAGCTCTTTTCGCCCCGACTAATCATTGGCTATGGGCAGTACTCTACCATATAATTATTTTCTAGCTCTTGTTGTATCGATTTTGCTAGTTGCATACCTTCAGCTATGTGCCGAAGCTCTGCCTCAGACGTAGTGAAGCCGGAATCTGGCGGGTAGTCACTGTTGAACGTCGCCTGATACTCACCGTCCCACTTACTAATTTTGGCCCTCAGTTCCTGAGAAATAGGCAGATCTTCAATATCAATGTGCCCCATGCTATCCGGATCTGGGCAGAAAATCGGCCCAGCCAAATACTCACTCGTCAATCTTAACCTGATCATTTCAATGGCTTCCAAGAGCTGACCGGATTGGCTCGAACCACGAATCCGTTTGAGCTAACACCAACAGCGATATTTTTTCAACACCATTGTAAGTGATGCGATACACGTTGGCCGAACCATTGGTCCCGACAACTCCTCCGCGCTCAAGAGCATTCATCACACACTTGGAATGTTATCCCGGGATATTCCTTTATTAATAAATTCGACTTCGTGTCGCTTGTAGATGTCTTGCAAACCGGCGGCATCAGTACCATTTTCCAGCCAGACGGTTCTGCGGTCTGGCAGTCTACGGATATCAACCACATTTTCTGGTGTGATCTTAGTGCCGACAGGCAAGCCCGAGATCAATTCGTCTCTTGTCAGAGTCGAACCTGAAACTCCTATCGCCCCACCCGCACTCCGCACTCCCCCCTACCCGCCTTCCCCCCAACCGCCAACATAGCGTCGCGAATCACCTCCTTCCGGGCGGCGCTGAACCCTAGCCGGTTTTGCAGCTCCTGCAAAAACTAAATCGACCTTAGCGCCCGCAGTGACCTGTGCCAAAGCTTTTTGAAATTCATTGTTCTTGGCCAGCAGAAGCGCAGAGACGTGCTGAACGCCCTGTGGATCTTAAAGCACGCAACGTGGTATTTCTCTGATAAGCCTACTAAACTTGTGCTTCTTTTCACCTAAAAGTCATATTCTCGCCGACAATAGATGAAGCCATCGAGGCAATCAAGACGCCCTATTGATCCAAGTAAGAATTTACAATCCAAATCCACATGCGAAATTTTTTCTCGATCAATCGAAGCTGAGATATCTGTCGCAACAACCTCCAAACTTTCCCAGTCAAACTCCGTAGGCGGTCTGTCGAGATAGTAAATGATACACAATTTTCCATTATCTGAAAGCGAAGTCGCAACTGCTCTGATTGCTGGATATATCTCGCCAATCAGAGCACGCCAAACACACAAGACTAACCAATCCGGGACAGACTTCATGGTTTCACTCCGACCGTTGTTGGATTTGTTGACACCAGCGGCTTAAGCTATTTTTCTAGCAGATCCTCGACCGTAAGCCTATCAATTTCTCTGAAGACTACTTCTATCTCGTGCCCTTCGTCACCAACCCAATCAAACACCGCGTCACGTAAAATCTCAAGGTATACCTGTAGATCCTCTCTTGGCAATCCTGGAAGAGTCACATGTACAAGGACGATTTTGCGGCATGGAATCCAGCTAAGATCTCTTAAGCAATCATATAAGGCATCCCAATTAAATCCAAAATACCCAGGCAACCACAGTAGGTAATACAGCGCTCTTATCAATTCCTCTGCAACCCCAATGGACGGGTCAATCCGCACATAAAAAACCTCGGCCGCGTCATATGAAGGCGGGATGTCCACAAACTTGAATGGCAACATTTTCGACAGGCCTCAATTTTTTATCGGGATGAAGGTTTTGTAGTAGTCGGCTGTGTAATACATTTCGCCGCCTTTTCCTACGACGATTCGCTGAGGTCCTGGCCCTGCAATGCCGGACGTAGGATGGACGTATTCAGCGTAGTAACCGGCTGGTTTCTGCGGCAGATCCGATGCGCGATTCTGGAATATAGAGCTGTTGTTTCGATCAGGGAAATATTCATCTGACTTTATCCGATCCAAGGTTGCGCCAAGATCAACTGTGCCTTGGAGGACCTGACCAGTTTTTTGATCAACAACCTTGATGCTATCGATGAATCGAGTGGTATCTTTTGCACCGAAAGTACGGCTTTAAAAATATTAGCTCCATCATCAACGGCTGATGATGCATCATATATTGCTGCGGTCGCTGCCATAAGCGAATCCTCTCCACCAGCTAAGGACAGCGCCGATACAGCCCGAGCTTGGCTAAACAGCTGAAGGCCTTCTCCATTTAAGCTTTGCCCTTCGTCCAGGCTGTCTTGCAAGTCAAAATACTTCTCATCTAACCGTGCAGTTAAAGTATCTAGCCCAGAAACCTGATCAGTCGTGGGTTTATTACCAGATTGTAGATACCTAAGAGACTCGGCAACGATAGACACTTCTACTCGGCAGGCCTGTAAGGCAATTTCGCAAGCCATTTTTACAGCATGTCTTCGTTGTTCCTCACTAACTACCTTAATTTTTTCTACAAGGCTTTCCTTAACTATATCTAAACGCATGATTATTATTTAGCCTCTGGCAGTGGCTTTAATAGCGCGGACACATCCTGTGCGCTCTTTTAACTACGACTGCCAGAATGTCAGACAGACACCATATTCATCGAGAAGATCGTCAGCAATTTCAAACTGAAATACCTTCTCTGGAAAGGCATCGGATAACGCGCGCCTCCAATATCTAGTGATCTGTTCGGCAAATAAATGACAAAGACGATAATCTTTTTCCGACAGGCCCACTTTAAATACGGGTCGACCCGGTGCATCCTCCCACTTTGAAAAGAACTGATTTATTGAAAAAATATTTCTGTATCGTTCAACGTCTCTACGCGATGTATTTTGTTCCAACACACTAGATTCGGTCTCAACCAGCCCGTTCAAATGAATTTTTTGCGGATCGTATTGCTGAGCGTTAGGCAGCCAGAAAATGTGACCATTGACCTCAATAAAATCAGGAGAGAGCAAACCCAGAACAGAAATTGCCTGTTCTAATGAAACCAAGTTCCCTACATATGAAAAAAACTCCCCGGAGCCAATATCTGAAACAAACAGACTCAACGACTCTTTAGAAATATTTCCCTGATAAATTTTCATCATTCCAACCCCAAGCTATCAAGAACCGACTGAGGAACATTCCCCTCCAAAACTTTTGTATCACTTCCCTTCTTGGGGAAATATGTTCCATTCGGAGCTTGGTTCCATTCGACCACCTTAATCCGAGAGCTAGACACATCACATAGTGCACGCCCCTCAGGACCGTAGACAACAACATGCCCATTTCCAAGATTTGCATAAGAATCTGGAGTTTGCCCTTGCAACGGATACTGAACACCACCACGCGTTCCCGTGAACGTCACATTCGTTTCCCTGAGTCCCTTGGTATAATCTAAATCAATAGTATTACCGGCAGAGTCCGTAATGAACCTGGGTGTATTTGGAGCGTTAGTGGTTGCTTTCGCCCCACCCGCCTTCCCCTACCCGCCTTCCCCCCAACCGCCATCGACGCAGCCGCCACCATAGCGTCGCGAATCATCTAGTTCCGGGCGTCGCTGAACCCTAGCCGGTTTTGCAGCTCCTGCACAACCGAATCGACCTTGGTGCCCGCTGTGACCTGTGCCAATGCGTTTTGAACTTCATTGTTCTCGGCCAGCAGAAGCGCAAAGACATGCTGAGCATTGGGGGCCACAGCCGTTGCTGCGAGGTCTTTGAGCTGCTCTGCTCTGCTCTGCTCTGCTCTGCTCTGGCCTGAGCATTGGCTACCATCGACGATGTGGTGGCACAGGAGTCAGGGTTGGTAGCGCAAGACTGGAACGCTGCAATTTCCTGCTCACGGCTCAGCCTAACGAACTTTTGAAGAACATCCTCTGAGCAACCACCGTCTTTGGCGGCGCAGGCGTTGAGCTCATTGGCTGCGCGCGTGAGGTCGCTGTGGCTCAGGTGGTTGTATTGCGTAGCTGTCGCTGCAATGTCGGCTGCGACCTGAGGATCGCCGCCTGTCACCACGCTGGACAGCAGGCCTACCACATTCGACATGGCCAGCAGATTGGCCTTGGCCTGTTCGGCGCTCCCTTTGCCAGGCTCATAGCCTTCAGGCATGACCCGGTCCGCCAGGTAGCTGACCATGGCTTCAGTCGCGCCACCGGCCAGGGCACCGGTCTTGAAATCCTCGCCCATGGCCAATGCCGTCGTGCCGGCCACTATCTTTCTTGGGTTTTTTAGGCTCGACTCACGGCCAGATTGAGAGTCTGTTGGCGATAATACGTTTTAGATTGTTAATCCACCGATATTCTTAGATAAAGCAAGTGCTAAAAAACCCCGTTCACAGTCGTCAAATTCGCCAATTTTCTTAAGCACAAGGGCTTCCTTCTCGCACGCACAGCAAATAAGATCAAAATCATTTGATATATCTCCTGACCAACCTTTGCTTAAGGCACATCTCACATCAAAACTATTTGGTAATGCTGCAATATATGAACACCGTTCACCCACAATCAAATCGGACACGACTGCCAATGAATTTTTTGAAAACGGTACTGCCCCAAAAAATTTTAGCCCTCTATCAATCTCAATCATATTTTCAAACGAGCCACTCAGAAAAGACAGATCGAACCCTCTTGACTTAGACCCACCCCACAACCTTAGATAGCGTACTATCCGTGTATCTGGCTGCACCGCCGGATTACCTATGAAAAGCCACATGTCATAATTAGGAAACACTTGATTTATCCTATCATAAACCGCACCCAAGACAACGGTTAACGATTCATGCATTCCAACACAAGCCAAAAAACTTGCTGCACCCAGTTTTACCCTGCTAGCCGTATGCGAAGGCGAAAGATTAACTACTTCGTTTTTCGTAAAGACATCAAAAGTGCTGGATACCTGAATATCAATAGTCATAATGATTTCCAGATTCATCATTAAAATGAGGTCACCGATTTTTTCAACCCATTCAAGTTACAAATCCATTTGATAAAAGGTTATCACGGGGCCGTATTCCAGCTCTGAATTTGACACTTCAACATTAAACCTTTTATCAGGAAACTTGTCACTCAAGCTTAGTCGCCAAGACAATGCAATCATATCTGCTATTTATTTGAATACACGATCATCAATATCTTCTGAGCATCCGTCAAAGGTATCATAAATATGCGTATGATTAATCATCCTCTCCACAGCCTGCACATCACCGTGAAATTTCTGCAGCCAGCATCCAAACACATCAACATCGTAACTATTGGCTAAAAAAACCCCTCCCCCTGCAACAATCAAATCGGGAAATAATAGCTTTCCGAACAGCAAAAAATCTTCCGGATGGCACTCACCGCCTATATAAGATAACTCGTCAACACTACAACTTTCAGCCCACTGGCTTTTCCAGGCATTGTACCGAGCTAGGGCAACTAAAGGATTTAACATATTTACTTTTATCATGGCATTTAATCCGGATTAGCTAGTCTAGACGTTAACTTTGTAGACGGAGACTGAACCCTTATTGTTCCGTCGGTAGCTTATTTCTTCCGTACGCTATTACATGTGGTGTAGATAATGTCGCATGGGCCGCACATCACCACTTCCCACTCTTAAATAAAAGTGAAGCACTGTATTGGTCCTAGAATCTACAACCAACACATAGGCGCCATTGCTCCCATTCACTTTCCCCTGAACGTCCCAGCGAATCGCGCTTGGGACCCCCCGTGGATCGGTGACGGGAGACTTAGCCTCTATAATGTCCTGCATTAGGAATTTACACCAACGTCAAAACGATATGAGGCCGACTACCAAAAGCAAATCCACCCTAATATAGCAAGGCTATTATTTCTTGTTATCTGCCGTGTAAGCAGTTCATCTCCACCAAGCCTCATTCGCTCTATCTCAATCCAATGCAGATGACTATAGATGTCACTGCTCGTCTGCCCCACGTAGCATTTCGCAAATATCCGCTACGCTTATATCATATTCATCCTGGCCTCCAGATATATCTCTAACCCCAATTGGATCCCAGTCCTAGGCTGGGATCTTACGCACACTGGTCTCAAGATAATCTTTTGATCGACTCATTTTCTTGGTGCATTGGGAATGACGGTAACTACGCTCCCTAGAGACCCACTTGTAATGACTTGGACGTTATTAACCGAATCGTAGTAATCGATTGTCCCTTGACGCGTTGGGAAAACAACCCCATTTTGAATGGTATTTTGAACAACCCATAGTGGAATGCCGCGCCCTTGCATTTGGTCAATAGCATGAGCTGAATAGTCGATTTCATTGATAGTCGTTGCAGCAGTTGTTCCCCGAGGCCCTTTCATCAGGCTTCCGCTAGCACCTACGGTTGACAGCTGCTACCTAATTAGAGCTATGGCGGTGATCTTACACCACTAATTTACTGTTTTTTATTTCTGCAATTCCAGCAAATGGCTAAATGGACTTTCTCCTAAATCAAGCCCAATATCTTGAATTAGTAGAACAGCCTCATTGTATTCTTCTAACGTGATAGGGACATCGTATTCCCATATATAGTCACATAAAATCTCAAAAGCCAAACTTTCTTCATTGTACGCAACATAATCCAGAGCCCCCTGAAGAAGGTCAGCATTTAGCCGACCTTTAAACCTCATCCCAAATTCAATAATACGATCCGCGAACATAAACTCTACCTAATAGGCTTGTAGGGTGGGGTAGGGGCATCGTCAGGGAATGCTGTGACAACCTTTCCAGTAGCAGGTTGGTATACAACTCGCATTCGCACACCATCACGAGTTTCATAAGCAACCCATTTAGCAGGTTCTCCTTTAGCCGTATAAGCCCCGCCAGTACCAGTCTGCGCGTACCATTTAGTGCTTGGAGATGTTGTGATATCACCAACTGCATCAATGATCTTATCCCCTGACCAGCTTCTAGGAAAGACTGTCTTCCCTTCCTGTCCTGGCCACATATGTCCACCGCTACCTGGTTTATCGCCGTGCAAAATATGTTGCTTTGCACCAGGCGAAAGAATGTCAACATAGTCCTTTCTTGAAACTTTGCTCTCAACACCCGGCACCCCCTCCACCAGCACCGAACTTCCTGGCCCTGCCGCCAGCTTACCCGCTCCCTTGATCAACGCAACCTGCAACGCATACTTCGCCGCTGTGGTTCCGTAGTCCTTTATCGGGTTTACATCGCCCGGATAGGTTTGAGATGAAAACGAGTCCGCGACCCTTTGCCCTTGGGTGTATTCATAAGGTGCGAAGTAGTCCCGAGTAGCCTGTACGCCATCCAGGAATGAGGCAGCACCACCCACACCCGCCAATACCGGCAACGCACAGCCGACCCCTGTTATGCATGCAGGCGTCGAGACGACGGCCAGGCCAAATCCGCTTGCCGCTCCTGCTGCGCCGGCCACTGCACGGCCCACCGAGTTGCCCTTGCTGAGTATCGGGTCTTCGCGCAGCAGAGTGTCGTTCGCGGCGTCCCACCTCGAGTACTCTTCGAAAGCGCCGGACGCCCGCAGCGTTGCCAGTTCGGCACTGTACTGCGCGCCGGTTTTTTCCAGCTCCACAAAACGCTGGCGATTGGGATCGTCATCCGGCACCGAGGCGCTGCAATGGGTCATGGCACAGGCAGCGGCTGCAAGCCGGGCGGCGTTTTGAGGATCTGCTTTCTGCAACTCCTCTAACTTGAGGGTTTCCTTGTAGTGCAGTTGGCGGTTGTAGTTGTCCGCCATTTGCGCAACGTAGGCCGCTTTCCCGACATCGCCCTCACTGAGGCCTGCTGCCGTCAGTCCGACGATCTGTGAGAATGCGGCGCGCAGTTCAGGGTTGCTGTCGAACGTATTGTTCAGCACCTGTGCCATGGCCTGGCTCGCACCGGCCGCGACTGCGCCGGTCGAGAAGTCTCCGCCCATGGCGCTGGAAATCGCGCCCCCCATCAGCGCGTGCATTGCGACTCGGCCAGCGCCTCCCTCAGCCCACAGCGCCATGGTTGCCGGATCGTTGGCATCCTTGGCGGCTTGCCAATGGCTCTGTGCGTAGGAGCCAACGAAGTTGAACGCAGTGGCCGCTACGACATTGGTCGTCTGGCCGACCAGCCCCTGACCGAGGTTGTCGCCCAGACTGCCACCGTTTATGGTCGTGTTGATTGCCCCTGCCGCCACACCCTGGGCACCCGCGTGCAGCGCGAAACCTGCAACACCGTCAAGGGTGTTCAGGTCGAACCCTTTGGTGACGTTGTTCCAGTTGCTTGTCTTGCCTCCCAGGGCTGGATCGATAACGCCTTGGGTGACACCAGCCGTTGCGCCTGCCACAGCAGCATTTTTCAGGCCTTTGGCGCCGAAGGTATCTTTGGTGACGGCTTTCAAATTGCCTTTGTTGCTGATTGCACTGTTGGCTGCCGTTACTTCGAGGCTGACCAACGCAGCATTGGCAATTGCGGCGGTCGTGGTTCCAGCTGTGGCACCCACCAATGCAGCGCCAGCGCCGCCCGTTACTGCAGCCAGCAGAATTGCCAGTGCCAGTTGAGCACCTGCGCCCAAACCGGAATGTTCATACTTGAAGCTGTGGTGGATTTCCTCCACCTGCCGCCAGTCGATATTGCCTTGAGCTTGCGCCTGTTTGAGCCATGCCAGTTTTGGATCGGCGGCCACCATGGCGTCTACGGTCTGGGCCACCGTTTGCTGGTCGAATTTCTTGACATCGATGGTGATGGAATTGGCGGCGTTGATAACCAACGCACCTTGCGCAACCAACTCACTCTGCCGCACCGTCTCATCTGTCCTGCCCTTGCCCCCCATGGACATCCAGGCAAGATCACTGCTGCTCTTCTCGTGGCTCTCCTGCTTGAGATCCTTCACACCTTCGAAATCAACGGCGCCGCCGCTGTCCAGGGTCAGGTCCTTGCCGCTTTCCAGTTTGGCGACCTGATACTTTTGATCGCCGCCGCTTTCCAGGGTGAGGTTGCCACCGGTCTTGATTTCGGTGCCCACGTTGGTAACGGTGGTCGTCTCGTCGCGCTGGGTCTGCTTGCTGCCCAGGCTGCCCTTTTTCTTTTTGTCGTAAAGGGAATAATCGCTGTCTTGAGCGGCCAGCAGCTCCAGGTTTTCACCGGCGTACAGATAGGCTTCGTCGCCTGCCGTGATACGGCTGGAGACCAGGGCCATGTCCTTGCCCGCCGTCAGCGCGATGCCGCCGCCTGCATCGAGCGAAGTGCCGATCTGGCTGACGTGGTCTTCCTGTGCGGTGACCTTTTTGGTTTTGGAGTAGGTGTGCTGTTCGTCTGCCGCGGAACTCAGCGTGAGATCACCGACGGCTGCCATGGCGATATTGCGTTTGGCGTCGATGTCGCTGGCAATGGCCGTCAGGTCACGACCGGCGGTGGCGATGACGTCCCGGCCTGCGGCAAGGCTGGAGCCGTGCTGGGTAATGGAACTGCTGTTGGCTTTGCGGCCGCGGTCATTGCTTTCAATCTGCTCGGCTGAAGCGAAGTTGATATCTCGACCGGCGGCCAGTGTCAGGTCGTTGCCAGCTTGCAACACCCCACCCACATTATTGACATCCCGCCCCGCCCACACGCTCAGATCATTCGCCGCCTCGATCCGAGCGGCCGTGTCCGCGAAGTCCCTGCGTTCGCTGCGGTAGCCGCTACTGCTTTGATGGCTGGTGACCGTGCGCTCGTTGATCACGTCGCCGTTGACGGCGGTCAGGCTCACGTCGCGACCGGTGATCACGCCACCGGCCTTGTTGACGAGGGTGTTGCCCGTCAGCAGGTCAAGTCGGCCGCCGGCCTGCACCAGGCCGCTGTTGACCAAGGTGTTGCCAGCGCTGGCGCTGAGGTTGTTGCTGGCTTTCAGGGTGCCTGCGTTGGTCAGGTCGTTACCGGAAACCAGGTTGACGTCGCGACCGGCGATCAACGCGCCGTCGGGGCCGAGGCGGTTGTTGGCCTGGGCCAGGTACAGCACGGGCACCAGCACGTTTTGGCCGTTGACCTTGTACTCTTCCAGCCAGACGATGTCGTGGGTCAGTGCTGCGACTTGCGCCGAGGTCAACGTGGTACCGACCGACAGACCCAGTTGCTGCTTGCTGGCGATGGCGTTGTTCATCAGGTACTTGAACAGCGCTTCGTCGGAGTGCTGGCCGTCGATGAAGCGTTGGCCGGTACGGGCAACCAGCGCCTGCTGGATCAGCTTCTGTTCGTAGAAGCCGTCGCCCAGGCGCTTGGCGCTTTCGTCCGGGTTGTAGCCCAGACCTGCCAGCAGGTAGTCCGAGCTCAGGAATTGCTTGAGGTCGGTGAGTGCCGGATTGGTTTCGATCAGGTATTTGTGCGCAGGTGAGGTGCTCTGGGTTTCGGGCAGGCCCTGGACGCGGTTGATAGAGCCGGGTACGTGACCGTCCATTGCCTGATGAGAAGCGACTTGACCCTCCATCTGAACGGTACGGCCCTCGCTGGTGTCGGCGGTCTGGGTGCGCTGGGCTGCATCGATGCTCGCGCTGCCGATGGTCCAGCTGTGCGGGGCGGCATCGGCCTGTTTGGCGGCGGTGTCCGTGGCGGCTAGGTCACTGAGACGGAACAGGCCATGCTCTCCACTGGGCAGGCTGAAGCCCGGCAGAGACAGCGGGTTGATCTGTTGCTGAGCGAGATCGGGAGGCAGCTGCGCGTCGAGACTGACTCGAGTACTGAAATCGCTGCCTGACGCACCGGTGTCGGTGCGGGTGCCGCTGCTGACGTAGTGGTAGTCGTTGCGTACCACGCTGTTGTCGAAGTTGTTCTGGGTGGTGATGTTGACGTCGCCAACCGCCTGAATGACCGCCGCGTAGCGTTGATCAGTAGATGCCAGTTGCGTCACACGGGCGTACTGGAGAAGCTCGGTCTCGGTGTAGGCCAGGAAGTTGCTGATACCCGCTTCCAGGCCGCTCAGGTTGTTGGCGTCGTAACGAGCACCTTCAAGCCAGTACTGTTCGTTGAAAGCATTGGCTGCCCTGATCAGCCCGCGTCCGCCCCGCTGGCGGTTGGTGCGGAAGGTGCGCACGTATTCGGTGTCGCCCGTTTCGATGCCGCGGTTGAATAGGTTGGTGACCGAGGCGTTCAGGTTGCCGCCCGTGGCAATGGTGCTGCTCTGGTTGAGCAGGTCGCCGCCGTTGAAACTCAGGTTGCCGCCTGCGGTGATGCTCGATGCCTGGCTCGCTTGGGTGACTTCCAGCTTTTGGCGTTCCAGGACTTCGAAGACGAAATTGCGTTTGCCCGAACAGTCGCCGGCGTTGACGCCCTCGATACAGGCCACCTGGTAGATCTTGCCGGTGTAGATGCCGGCGTCATTGACGGTGAGCACTTCGCGCACGTTTTCGATGGTACTGGCAGCCAGGCTCATGTTGCCGTCACTTTGCAGCGTCGAGGAGCTGTTGCGAATCAGGCTGGCGTGGCCGCCATTGCCGTCCCGATCGATGCGCAGATTGGCCAGGCTGTAGACGTCGGCGTAGCGGTTGGTGAAGGTGTCGACCTGCAAGCCCATGTCACCGCCGCTGAAGAGCAGTCCCCTCTCGTTGAGCAAGGCGCCGGTCTTGAGCGTGAGGGATCGGGCACTGCCGAGGGTGCCGTAGTTGTCGATGTTGCCGGCCGTGATCACGGCGTCATCCACAGAAGTGATGCGGCCCCGATTAAGCAAGGTGCCGCCGACGTCCAGCTTCAAGCCAGCGCCGGAGGTGATGCTGGCCGGGGTCGCGAGTTGCAGTTGGGCGGCGTCGATCTGCAGGTTGCCCAGGCTGGTGACGCGGCCATTGCCCGCATAGGTACCGCTGAGCCCAAGCCACAGGTCACCGTCACTGGCCAGCTTGCCGTCGTTGCTCCAGTTGACGCCTTCACCACGTAGGCTCTGCGAAGCGAGCAACTGGCCGCTGGCGGTCTGGTGAAAGTTGCCGACCTTGATGGTCAGGCGCCCGGCTTGCAGCACGCCGCTGTTGGTCCAGCTGTCGGCATTGAGGGTGAGGCCACCACGGGTGACCAGGCTGCCACCAGCGGCGGTGACGTTGGCGCTGGAGATATTGAACTCACCCAGGCCTACGTGCAGTAGAGAGCCGTTGGTATTGCGGAAGCTGCCTGCGTCGACCGTCAGATCGGCGTTCGCAATCTCGATCACGCCACCCTGGTTATCCAGCACACCGCCCACGCGATACACCGAGGCGCCGTCCGTGCCGAGTGCGCGCAGGGTGCCGCCCTGGTTATCGAGGTTGGCCGCGGTGATGTCGAAGAAGGAGTCGCTTTCGATGATGCCGGAGCGGTTGATCAGCGTACCGCCCAGGGCAAAACGCACACGGCCGCCGGCAATCTGGCCAGCGTTGGTGAGGGTATTGGCGTTGACGTCGATCAGACCTTTTGCATACAGGCCGCCTGCGCTGTTGTTGAGGTCAGCGGTGGTGATGCTGGCGTCGCCACTCTGCGCGGCGATGCGGCCGTTCTGGTTGTCGAGGCCGGCCAGGGCCAACAAGGTCAGGCGCTGGCCTTGCAAGGTGCCTTGAGCGTTGAGCAGGCTACCGGCCATGCGCGCTTCAAGAGCGCCGCGCAGGCTGGAAAGGATGCCGCCGCGGTTGTCCAGGCTCCCGGCGTTCAGCAACAGGTCGCCGTCCTGGGCGATGAGACGACCGTTGGCGTTGTTGATCGCGCCACGGGTGTGCAGCGTCAGGCCGGTCTGGCTCTGTACGGCACCCCCGCCGTTTTCCAGCTGAGCGGCGCTGAGGCTGACGGCGCCATTCTGGCTGTAGATCAAACCGTCGGCGCCGTTCTGTACGGTACCGCTGGCGTCCACGGTCAGTTGATCGAGCGCCGCCAGCGTGCCACGGTTGCGGTTGTCCAGGCTGCCGATGAGCAGGCTCAGCAGACTTTTGCTGACCAGTTGCGCACTTTGGTTGTCGATGTGCGCAGCGCGCTGAATGCGCAGAGGGCCACCGCTGGCGAATTTGCCTTGAGCGTTGATCAGGGTCCCGAGCAAGTCGAGCGTGATGCTGCCGTTGCTGGCCCATTGACCACTGGTATTGTCCAGTTGCGTACCGGTAAAGCTCAGGTCCTGCTGGCTGTTGACGGTCCCGGCGCGGTTGCTCAGGTCTGTGGCTCGAACGGTCAGTTCTGCGCCGCTGTCGATCAGACCGCCTTCGCTGTTGTCGAGCGTGTCTTGCACGGTCAGGCTTTGCCCGGCGCCGCTGCTCAGAATGCCGCCTTGGCTGTTGTCCAGGCGGGCACTGTCGATGTCCAGACGTCCGGCACTGGCCAGCGCACCGGCGTTGCTGTTGAGCAGCGCCCCGCTGAGGTTGACTGCCAGGTTGCCGTCGCGGCTGGAAACGGTGCCGTTGTCGCGGTTGTCCAGGCTGCTGCCCTGCAGGTTCACACCCTGCCAGCCGGACAGCAGGCCATTGCGGTTGATGATGGCGCCGCTGATGACGGACAGCTGGCCGCTGCTGATGATCTTGCCAGCACGGTTGTCCAGCTGAGCACTGGTCAGGGTGTAGCTCTGGTCGCTGGAAATTTCGCCGTTGCGATTGTCGACGGCGCCGATGCGGTTGAAGGTCAAAGGGCCTTCGCCGTTGATCAAGCCAGCGCTGTTGTTCAGCGTGCCGCCGTTCAGATCCAGACGCACAGCGCGGTTGCCGAGCGACTGGCCGCCCTGGTTGTCGAGGTCGGCGCTGTGGATGTCCAGCACGGCTGCCGCGTTGATCAGGCCATTGTTGCGGTTGAGCAGGCTGCCCTGGCTGGTCAGGTTCAGATCGCTGCGGCTGGTGAGCACGCCTTCGCTGTTGTCCAGGCTACCGGTCTGTACGCTGAGCGCGGCGGCGGCAATCTGGCCTTTGAGGTTGGCCAGGGCCTGTTCGATGTGCAGGGTCAGGGTCTGGTTGCTGAGCAGCTTGCCCGCGCTGTTGTCCAGGCTGCGGGCTTTGAGGGTGAAGGCCTGACCGCTGGAGATTTCACCGCCCTGGTTGTACACGCCGCCGACGTTGCGCAAGGTCAGCTCCGGTGCGTTGAGCAGGCCTTCACGGTTGTCCAGGTCACCGCCGTTGAGGTCCAGCGTCAGGGCGCTGTTGCTGAAAAACTGCCCCGCCCGCGTGGCCAGCCCTTGCAGAGTGGCCGTCAGGGCGAACTGGCTGCCGATGCGGCCGCCGAGGTTGCTGACCTGCTGCGCGCTCAGATCGAGGGTGTTGGCACTGCTGACCTCCCCGCCATCGTTGTTGAATGCGCCGGTCGTCAGCTTCACCGCACCCTTGCCGCTGATGCGGCCGCCCTGGCTGTTGTCCAGGCTGGCGCTGGAAAGGGTCAGGCCTTGATCGGTGACCAGTTCGCCACCGCGGTTCAAGATCAGGCCGCGGCTGTCCAGGGTCAGCAGGCCTGCACTGGACAGCTTGCCTCCCGTGTTGTCGAGGCTGCCGACGTTCAGGTGCAACGCCCCCTCGCTGCTGATCAGACCTTTCTGGTTGAGGGCGGCACCGGTGAGCAGGAGATCGATGTTGCGCTGGCTGAGCAGGCGCCCACCGCTGTTGTCCAGGCGGTCTGCTCGCAGGTCGATACCGGCTTTGCCGGACAGCAGGCCTTTGGCGCGGTTGAGGACGTTGGCGTAGGCGAGGATCAGGCTGCCTCGGGCCAACACTTGGCCGGCATCGTCGTTGTCGAGTTGGCCACCGGACAGCTCGATGTCCGCCTCTGAAGACAGTTCGCCGCCACGGTTGTCCAGAGTGTCGACGTGCACGTTCAACGCCTGGGTGGCCGCCACCAACCCGTTCTGGCGGTTGTCCAGGTGCGCGCCACTGAGCAGCAGCGCACCTTGGGCGATCAGCTTGCCATTCTGGTTATCCAACCCCTCAGTGCGGACCTCGACGTCTTGCTGGCCGACGATCTCACCCTCGCGGTTATCGATGGCGCCTGCCCGCACCCGCAGCAGGGAGTCGCCGATCACGGTTCCGGCGCGGTTGTCGAACAGGCCGCTGGAGGTGATATCAACCGTGCCACGGCCGCTGAGCAGGCCTTGCTGGTTGTCCAGGTGGTCGACGGCCAGTTGCAGGCTGCGGTCGCCTTGCAGGATGCCGGTGCGGTTGTCGCCGGTCACGGCGTTGACGCTCAGCTGGTTCTGGCTGGTGATGCGGCCCTGACGGTTGTCGAGATCTTTGGCGGTGACAGTGGCGGTCTCTGTCGCCCTGATCTGGCCGCTGCGGTTGTCCAGATGGTCCGCGCGGGCCTCAAGGTTGGCGCCGCTCAGGGAGCCGTTGCGGTTATCGATGGCACCTGCGCTGACGACTTTCAGGTTACGGCTGGCGATCACGCTGTTGCGGTTGCTGAACGCTTGCGCCTCGAGGTGTACGTCACCGTGGGCATTGCGGCTGTTGTCCGCATTGACCCCGGCTTCGATGATGCCGCTGTTGGTCAACTGCCCGCCGCTGCTCAGGGTGATGCTGTCGCGGGCGGCCAGGTTGTTGCTTATGGTCAGGTTGCCACGGGTCTGCGCCCGCAACTGGCTGCCTGCGTAGACGGGGCCTTGGGCGTCCAGGCTTTGCGCCGTGACGTTTACGGCACCGCTGGCCGCCGCTTGGGCCAGGCTCAGGTGACCGTTGGCGTCGAGCTGGATGTCACCGGCGCTGGCCGCCAGATGACCGGCCAGCTTCACCCCGACGCCGGCTTCGGTGCCCACCAGCTTGATCGCACCGGCATACATGCCGCCCAGCGCGGAACTGTCGATGGCCAGTTGCGGCTTGGCCGAGCCGTCGTCGGCACGGGCGGTGGCCTGCAGGGTCGCGGCGTCGACATCGTTGCGTCCCGCCACGATGGCGAGATTGCGCGCGTTGATCTGCGCATTGATCTGGGCCGAGCGGGTGATGATCTCGAAACCATCGACATTGCTGGCGTTCAGGCCCTGGCCGTCGATGGAGATCGCGCCGCCATCGACCTGATAGCGCTGCACCCGGCCGTTCTCGACGATCGGCTTGCCGGTAGTCAAGGTCACCTGCGGGGTGTTGATGAAACCGCAGCCGTTGCAGGTCATGCCATAGGGGTTGGCGACAATGACCTTGGCCGATTGTCCGGCGACTTCGGTATAGCCACGCAGCTGGCTGGGATTGCCGCCGGTGACTTCGTTGAGAATGACGTTGGCGGCGGAGCCTGCCAGGTTCGGATTGCCAACGATGATGCCGCCCAGTTGAGTGTTCTGGGTGCGGCCGGTGGCGTTGTTGAGGATCACGCCCTGGCTGCCGACGTTGTAATCCTTGTACTGGTTATGGGACAGACCGGTCGCATTGGGTGTCGCAATGTTGACGATCGGCACACCGTTGCCGGCCTGTTGCAGGTTGGTCCCCGAACCACTGACCACGATGCCTTCGGCTTGCGCCCACAGCGGCTGCCAGAACATGACGTTGGCCAGCAGCAACGCCAGTGCGCGCTTGGGCAAGCCGCAGAATTGCTCACGGGGCTGAATTCGGGCCGAAGTTTGTCGGGCCAGAAAAGCGAACTGGCGAACGTCCATGTCGATTACCTACTGAAACGTGAAATCAGAGAAAGAGGTCGAGGCGAAAGTAGATCGGGGTTTCGCGATCGCTCAGCGCGTCGGGGCGTTCCAGCGAATGGGCGAAAGTCACCGACGTCGCGAAATGCTGGCCTCGGGCGAACAACTCGACCGAATTGCTGGACACACGACCATGCTGGTCGCCGTTGTAGCGATCGCCCCGGATCACGCCCTGGTCGTAGCCCAGGCCGATGCCGTATTCATAAAGGACCGGTCGCAACCAGCCGAGGTTGACCGGACGCGTCCAGCGCAGGTCATTGCGCCAATAGCCGCCGCTGTCGCCGGACAGGTTCTGGTCCTTGATGCCGCGCATCGACGACTGTCCGCTCAAGCTCATGCGTTGGGGGCTGAACAGCACATCTTCACTGCGCTGACCGGTGGCCAGGCTGGTGAAGCTGAACGTTTCGCCCCACAGGTTGAAGCCCTGCAGGTAGCTCACGGTGGCGGTGTATTTGCGATAGCGGTCGTTGGGGTCGCCGTGCTGTTCGACCTTGCGACTTTGCGCATCGAAAGCGCCTATGCCTTGCTGCATGCCCAGATCGAGGTTGACGAACGCATTGCCGATACGGCGGCCGTGGTTGATGCCGAACTGGGCCTCGCTGATACGGTTGCTGCTGACTTCCAGGCGGTTGCCGTTCAAGTAGTTGTTGCTGCGCAGATAGGCCAGGCCGCCGTTGATCGATGTTTTGCTGACCGAGTCGCGATGTATCACGCGCTCTGCGCGAAACTGATGATTCTGGCTGTCACCGTTTTGCTTGAAGGCGAAGCCGTTGCCATAAGCCTGCGAGCCGTACTCGCTCTGGCTGTAGGAATAATTGAAGTTCCACCAGCCCCACGGCACGCTGTAGTACGCCGTGGTGCTTTTGGAGCTGCGATGGTGATCGCTGACCGCATCGTGGCTGCCGCGCAGCACCAACTGGTCGGCCAGGCCCAAGGGGCTGTCCCAATCCAGACCCGCCCCCCACTGCTGCTGACCGGTGCTGCGCTGGCCATCGTTGTTGCGCGACAGCGAAGCACGCCAAGGCTTTTGTGCAGCATTCCTGACCAGCACGGTACTGCCCCCCACCGCCTCGCCAGGCGCCAGCTCCATTTGCGCACCGTTGGACGGCAGGCGATTGAGCTGGTCGACCAGTTGCTCGACTTCGCGCAAATCGAGCAGCTCGCCTACATGGCCCGGAAAAGCCATGTTCACTTCCCGTGGCGATAACCCGCTGTCATCGGCAGGTCGAATGCCTTCCAGGCGGCCTTCAACCACTTGAAGCGTGAGGATGCCGGTCGACAGGTCCTGTTGCGGCAGATAGGCACGACTGGTGACCAGGCCCAGTTGCAGATAGCGATCGGTGACGACCCCGAGCAACTCGTTGAGTTGCGCAACACCCAGGCACTGGCCAAGGTACGGCTGCACGAGTTCGGCCTTTTGGGCAGGACCCAGGGCATCGGCGCCCTGGATGTCGATACGCTGGATGGTGAAGCAGCGAGTGTCCTCCACGGCTGGAGGCGCAGGAGCGCTGAGTTGTTCACCAGGCAGGTTCTTGAGGTCCTCCAAGCGCTGCCGCTGCTCTTGCAGCAGGCGGTCCTGACGGTCACGAATGAAGTCCTGCTCGCCCGGTGTAGTGGGCGCCGCGAAGACCTTAGTTGCACAACAAAGCAACACCGCGAAATACGGAATTGCACGGCGTCCTGCCCTTGACCACATATTCAATCCCTGATGCCAGAATGGCTTTGTATCAACTCGAAAGGGGCGCGATGATAGGGATGCCGTATATTAACGTCAAGTTTTAATACATAAGCCTATGATTTGCTTGATAAATTACAGTTTCATATGCTCTTCGAGCTCGACTTATCCCAACTAAAATTACTTAAGATTTTTCCTACCAAACAATCCGCTAACACTCATGGACTGCACACTCTTATTATGGAAGCGAACCATTAAAATTACAGCGCAGTTCATACAGAAAGTCCGATCGCATGACAATAAGAACTCCAATGATGCTGATGTATCGCGGCATGAATCATTACCCGGCCAATCCTCAAGGCGGTGAAAGCACTTCGCGCAGATCGGCGTTGCGGTGGGCAACGCGTTTCTCTACATTCCGAAAGCAACGTTCAAGTACCCCGGCCCTTTTTGCGCAAGAGACACAGCACCATGGACCTCACCACCCTCCTGCTCTTCATCCCCGCCTGCTTCGCCTTGAACATGGCCCCAGGCCCGAACAACCTGTTGTCCATCAACAATGCCGCCCACCACGGCTACAAGGCCGCCTGCCTGGCAGGCTTCGGACGTCTGGTGGCCTTCAGCGGGATGATCGCGCTGGCAGCCATGGGCCTGGCCGCGGTCTTGTTCGCTTCCGAGTGGTTGTTCCTGGTCATCAAGACGGTGGGGGCGCTGTACCTGCTCTGGCTGGCGTGGAGCCTGTGGACCGGTGAGCCCGCCGACATGGCGGATGACGCCACGGCCAGCCGTCCGAGTTTGTGGTTGATGCTGCGCCGCGAGTTCCTGATCGCGGCGGGTAACCCCAAGGCGATCCTCATCTTCACCGCGTTCCTGCCGCAGTTCGTCGACCCGCAGCAACCGGTGGGTGCCCAGTTCGCCGTACTCGGTGCGCTGTTTCTGGTACTGGAGTGGATCGCGGTGGGTCTGTATGCGTACCTGGGCGTGAACCTCAAGCGCTGGCTGAACACAGTGCAGGCCAAACGTCGCTTCAATCGCGCCTGTGGTGGCTTGCTGGGGCTGGCAGGCGTTGGCCTGCTGTTCGCCCGCCGCGGGCATGCCTGAAGTGCCAGTATCGGCCGGTAGCAACTGGTAACGGGCATTCGTTTGGCTGCAACGAACCTTGTTGCGAAGTCGGCGTCCGACCTAGGCACGCCCATCGCCTGAGGTCCGCTTATGAAAGAAGCCATCGCCAAGAAATACCGTCTGATCATCAAGACCATGGGCTATGTCGGCTGGTCCCTGTTCTGGTTGCTGCTGTGGGATATCGCGGTCACCGTCGACTTCATGCTGTTCCTCAATACCAAGCTGAGCCTGCCCATCATGCCGTTGACCCTGCTGGGCTCGGCGCTGATCGTATTGATCAGCTTCCGCAACAGCAGCGCGTACAACCGTTGGTGGGAAGCTCGCACACTGTGGGGCTTGCTGGTCAACGCATCGCGCAGCTACGCGCGTCAGGTGCTGACCCTGATCGACGACGTCGGTGATGACGTGAACCCAGTCAAGGCCACCCTATTGCGGCGCCACGTGGCCTACGTGAACTGCCTGGCGGCGCACGTACGGCACATACCATGCCCACCGGAAGTGGCAGCGTTCATCAGCGCCGAGGAATTCGAACGGCGCAACAGCACCAACAACTTTTCCAACGACCTCATCACCGGCTCCGCCGCCCTGTTGGCGCGTGAATACAAGGCCGGACGCCTGGACAGCATCCGCCTGGCGCGCCTGGAATCGACACTGGTGGACATCTCCAACTGCCAGGGCGGCATGGAGCGCATCGCCAACACGCCACTGCCTTTTCCCTACGTCTACTTTCCTCGCCTGTTCATCACCGTGTTCTGCCTGATCGTACCGATCGGCCTGGTAGAGTCGCTGGAGTGGTTCACACCGCTGGCGTCTACCGTGGTCGGTTTCATGCTGCTGGCCATCGAGCGCATCGGCACCGACTTGCAGAGCCCATTCAAGGTCAGCGAACACCAGATCCAGATGGATTCGCTCTGTGAAAACATCGAGCGCAACCTGCAGTCGATGCAGCGTGACACGCAGGAAATGCGTTCCGCCTGACCTTCCGCTATCTTCGTGACCACCGAGCGCCCTTTGCCAAGGGCGCATCGATCCTACAGACCTCACCTGGAAAATCCCCTGATGAAAGCCATCGCTTATACCCAGAACGGCGCAGCCTCCGTGCTCACCGACCTGCAACTGCCCGCGCCCACACCGGGCCCGCGTGATCTGCTGGTGCAGGTCCAGGCCATTTCGGTCAACCCGGTCGACACCAAGGTGCGCAGCGGCGCTGCCGTGACCGAACCGCGCGTGCTGGGTTGGGATGCGGTCGGCATCGTCCAGCAGGTGGGCGATCAGGTCAGCCTGTTCAAGGTCGGTGACAGCGTGTTCTACGCCGGGGCCATCGACCGTCCGGGCAGCAACAGCGAACTGCACCTGGTGGACGAGCGGATCGTCGGGCACAAGCCGCAAAGCCTGGACAACGCCCACGCCGCCGCCCTGCCGCTGACCTCGATCACTGCCTGGGAATTGCTGTTCGACCGTCTGGGCGTGCCCGAGGGCGGTGGCGAAGGCCAGAGCCTGCTGATCATCGGCGCGGCAGGTGGCGTTGGCTCGATCCTCACGCAATTGGCGCGCAAGCTGACCAAGCTGACCGTGATCGGCACGGCGTCGCGGGATGAAACACGTCAATGGGTGACCGACCTGGGCGCTCACCATGTAATCGATCACAGCCAGCCGCTGGTGGCGCAGCTGGAAGCCATCGGGGTTGGCCAGGTCGACCACGTGGCCAGCCTGACCCACACCGACAAGCACTTCGAGCAACTGATCGAAGCCTTGCGCCCTCAGGGCCAGCTGGCCTTGATCGACGACCCGAAGACCCTCGACGTGATGCCGATGAAGCGCAAGGCGCTGTCGCTGCACTGGGAGCTGATGTTCACCCGCTCGCTGTTCCAGACTCCGGACATGATCAAGCAGCACGAGCTGCTCGAGCGCGTGGCCGAACTGATCGACAGCGGCGTATTGCGCACCACCCTGGGCGAGCACTACGGGGTGATCAATGCCGCCAACCTGATCCGCGCCCATGAGCTGATCGAAAGCGGCACGGCCAAGGGCAAGATCGTCCTGGAAGGCTTCTAAGCTTCAACGTGCGCCCGGCACCTGCCGGGCGCTTTCCCAACCGCCGCCCAAGGCCAGGAACAGGTTGATCTGTTCCATGGCCACCTGAGTGTTCGCCGCCGCCAGTTGGCCACGCACATCGGTGTAGGTGCGCGTTGCCTGCAAGTCCGCCAGGAACGACGCGCGGCCGGCCCGGAAAAACTGATGGGTCTGATCCGCCGCCTGCTGGGCCGATCGCTCGGCGTCGGCCAGGGCATCGCGACGCTGCAGCAAGGCGGCATATTGCGCCAGACCGGTCTGGGTCTCGCGAATGGCGTTGAGCACCACCCCATCGAAATTGGCCAGCGCAGCCTGGGTCGAAGCTTCGGTCTCGCGAATCCGCGCCCGCGCGCCGTTGGTGGGAACGTTCCAGTTGATCAGCGGGCCGATGCCCCAGCGATTGGTTGCCGGATGCCCGAGGTCGTCGAGAATACCCACCGTGCCGACCGTGGCGCCGATGCTGATGTCCGGGTACAGCTGACCGGTGGCCACGCCAATGTTGGCGGTGGCCGCCGCCAAACGGCGTTCGGCCTGGCGGATGTCGGGACGACGCTTGAGCAGCGCAGCGCCATCGCCCACCGGCATCAACTGATTGATACGCGGCAGCTCGGCGCAGCTGGCCACGTCGGCAGGCAGCTGTGCAACCGGCGTGGCCAGCAGCATCGATAATTTGTACAGGCCCGCCTGACGCGATGCCTGATAGCGCGGCAGCTCCGCGCCCAGGGACTTGTATTGGGTTTCGGAGCGCGTGACCTGGGTTTCGTCGCCACGGCCGGCATCGCGCAGGCGCTGGGTCAGTTGCACGCCTTCCTGCTGCAATTCGAGCGAATGCCGGGCGATCTCGTATTCTTCGTTGGCCGCGCAGACCTGGGTATAGGCGCGCACCACATCGGCTACCACGGTAATGCGCGCCGTATCCGCCGCGGCCTGGGTGGCGTCGGCGTTGGCGCGTGCCGCCTCGATGCCACGCTTGAGCGTCCCCCACAGGTCGAACTGGTAGGACAGGTTGATGGAAGCGCTGCCCAGGTTATCCACCGGCAGCTTTTCGGTCAGCAGGAACGCTTCGCCCGACTCCTGCACACGCTGCGCCTCGGCCTTGGCATTGAAATCGAAGCCGCCTTCGGCCTGGGCCTGCTCGATCTGCGCACGGGAGCGGGCAATGTTCGCCGCCGCCACGCGCAGGTCGGTGTTGGATGCCATGGCCTGGCGTACCAGCGCATCCAGGCGTGGGTCGTGGTACAGCTTCCACCAGTCCTGCGGGACCGGCGCCGACACCACATTGCTGTCGCCTTCGGCCAGCGAGCCCTGCAAATCGGCTCGGTTGAGCGCCGCCTCCTCAGGGGTATGGTAGTCGGGTCCGACCATCTGGCAGGCCGACAACAGCAGCGCCGCCGCGAGGGCGGAAAGACGCAGGGCCTTGCTCATTGCGCCGCTCCCGCCACCACACCGTCTTCGATGATCGACACCGTGGCCGTGCGGCCGGCGATCAGGCGATAGCCCTCGGGCAGGCTTTCGAAGGCGATGCGCACGGGAATCCGCTGCGCCAGGCGCACCCAGCTAAAGGCCGGATTGACGTTGGGCAGCAGGTTGCTGCCACTGCTGCGATCGCGGTCTTCGATGCCGGCCGAGATGCTCTGCACCCGGCCCTGCAGACGGGTGTTGTCGCCCATCATGCGAATGTCCACGGCCTGGCCGACGTGAATCACGCCCAGTTTGGTTTCCTCGAAATAGCCATCGATATGAAACGAGGTGCCATCCACCACGGCCAGCACGGCGCGGCCTGCGGTGACGAACTCGCGCGGGCGTGGCGCGCGGTCGTTGATGAAGCCGTCCACCGGGCTGCGGATCACCGAGCGATCGAGGTTCAGTTGCGCGGCGTCCACGGCGACCTGGGCTTCGGACAACGAAGCCAGGGCACGCAGTTGCCGCGACTGGCTCTCTTCGAGCTGCTCGCGGGCGACCAGGTTGCCCAGGCCACGGTTGCGCCGCAATTCACGCTCGGCCTGGGCCAGGGTTTCCTTGCGCTCGGCCATGCTCGCCTGGGCCTGACGCAGGGCCAGGCGGAAGCGATCCTGGTCGATGGTGAACAGCACGTCCCCGGCCTTGATCGGCTGGTTGTCGTGCACGTTGACATGTTCGATCAGGCCGGACACGTCTGGCGCGATCTGGATGATGTCGGCGCGTACATGACCGTCACGGGTCCAGGGCGCATACATGTAATACATGACCATGCGCCAGACGATGAACGCAGCCAGGCACACGAACAGCAGGGTCAAGACCAGGCGGCCAAAGGTAAGGATCGGTTTTTTCATAGCATCAGGCTTCGACAGAGAGCGTCCACCGCGCCGAGCAGCACAGCGTAGAGAGCGACGTTGAAAAGAGCCCGGTGCCAGACCAGGCGGTAGAAATGCAGGCGGTTGAGCACGCCATGCAGCAACAGAAACAGGCCGTAGGTGAACACCATCATCACCAGCACGGTGGGCAGGAAGATCCCGCTGATATCCAGTTCACCAATCACAGCGGAGCTCCATCGATGCCATGCGGCAGTTGTTCGGCGGCCTCGCCCGCCTCGGTGACCACTTCGGCACCCGGCAGCAATGCCAGGCGCAGGCCGCTCAAGGCATGCAACAAATGCTCGCGCGCCTCTTCGGCCTCGGCCATGGCCTGCACCGTCAAGCCACGGCGTGCGCGGTCCATGGTCATGAGCAGACCCATCGGGGCGGGCAGGCGTTCACTGGCCTTGCGACAGGCCTGGAAATACCCGCCGACTTCGTCGATCACCTGATGCAGCAACGGCTGTACGGCAGCCGGCACACGCGGGCCGTAGGCCTGCATGTCGAGCAGGTTCAGCGCCACGCGGACATCGCGCAGTGCCGCGCTGGTGTCCTGGCCGGTCATGGTCAGGCGTGGCAGGTGCTGCATCAGCCGGTCGAGCATCTGCACGCCCATCGCGCGCTGTTCGGCCAGGCTCGCCGGACGGGTGATGTGCACCACATCACGCCAGCTGAACCGGGTCAGACGCTTGGCCGCCAGCTCCACGCCGAAGGGCCGCACCACCAGGGTCCAGACGAAGGCGAACAACAGGCCTACCGGACCTGCCAGGTTGCTATTGGCGAAATTCATGAAGTCCGCGTCGTAAGCGCCCTGAATGCTGATGAAGGACGAGGTGTTGACGATGGTCAGCAGGGTGCCAAGGAAAAACCGCGGCTGCACGGTCAAGGTACCGACGACGATGAAGGGCACCGAGAAGGCCAGCACCAGCATCGGAAAGTCATGCAGGTTAGGCAGCACCAGAAACAGGTAGAGGCTGGCGAACACCACGGACATCACGGTCCAGAAGAAGAACCGGTAGATCTGCGGTGCGGGGTCGTCCATGGCGGCGAAGAAACTGCAAGCCACGGCGGCCAGGATCACGGCACTGGCACCATCGGTCCAGCCCAGCAGAATCCACAACACCGATGCGACGATGATCGCAGTGACCGTGGAGAACACCGAATACAGCATCAGCCCGCGGTCCAGGAACGGCTTGAGCCGTCCCAGCCGCCAGTGGCGGTAGACCGCTCGCCATGGCAGGCGGCTGTCGGTCTTGATCGCCAGTTCCAGGCTGCGCAGGTCCTGCCACAGGTCGACCCATTCACCCAACCGGTACACCGCATTGGAAAACAGCAGCTCGCGGCGGTCATCCAATTGCTCAGGGGTTGGCCGCAGGGCGTGCAGCTCATCGCGCAGCGCTTGCCAGCGGGCCTGATCGGGGTCGTCCATGCTGTCCTTGAGCCATTGCCGGGCCGATGCCATGACCGGCGCCAGACGCGCCACCAATTCGGGGGTGCGACGCTCGATGGCGAACAAGGCATCATCCAGCGCATCGATAACCGGCAGCAGATGGATCATGCGCCCGCGCAGCTCCCTGGCATTGCGCACCAGCTGTGGCCGCGCCCCTTCGTGGGGAAGCTGGCCGATCATCATTTCCAGCGAGTTGAACGTGCCGACCATGGCCGAGCGCAATGGGCCGACGTCCTCGCCTTTGACGTCCCGCGCCAGGAAGTGATCGCTGTAGCCGGCGGCATCCTCGAACCACTTGCCAGCGGCACCGACGAACACTGGCGTGAGCCGGCGCGGCCAGAACATTGCGCCCACCACGGCGGCGCAGACGATGCCCAGGCAGATCTCCTGAAAGCGCGAGCTGGCGATGTCGAACACCGCCGTGGGATTGTCCACCACCGGCAGGGCGATCAACGGCAAGGTGTAGCCCGACAGCATGAAGGCGTAGCTGTTGGCAGTGCGCAGGTGCAACGACAGGTACAACAGGGTGCCTGTCCACAGGGCAATCACCGTGGCCAGCAGAAACGGCGTCTGCACGAACAGCGGCACGAACAGCACCGCCGCCGCAGCGCCGGTGAAGGTCCCCACCGCACGGTACACCGCCTTGGAACTGGTGGGGCCGACGAAGGGACTGGAGACGATGTAGACGGTCGCCATCGCCCAATACGGGCGCGGCATCTGCAGGACCATGGCGATGTACAGGGCAATCATCGAGGCGGCGAAGGTTCGCACGCCGTAGAACCAATCCCGGGCCGGTGGCACATCGCTGAAGAAACCTTTCATGGATAACCACCGGGCGTGCCCTGTCCCGCTTCCTCGAAGGCACGCACCACGCGCAGTGCCGCTTCCAGGTCCGCTGGGGCGATGTCCTTGAGCACTTCACGTCGCAGGCGTACCAACTCGCCTTCGATGGACTCGGCCAGGGCGCGGCCACTGGGCGTCAGGCTCAAGGCCTTGGCGCGGCGGTCGGTAGGGTCTTCGGTGCGAACCACGTAGCCGGCCGTGCACAGTTGGTCGAGCAGGCGAACCAGTGAGGGGCTTTCCAGGCCAGCGGCCTGCGCCACCGTGACCTGGCGGACACCGTCGCCCAAGCGCACGATCAGTAACAAGGGCACGGCGCAGGCTTCGGACACACCATAGTTGGCCAAGGTGGCCTGACAGATTCGCCGCCAGTGGCGCGAGGCAACCACCATGCCGCTGCTGATGTTCAGCTGGAGCTTGTCGATATTCATCGGGAAGGTGCGAATATTCATAGTTTGCTAACTATCTATATTCGCGGAACGGAAACATTTCGTCAAGAATGCCCGACCGAATGCAATTCCTTGTAAGAGCGGTCATCGGCCGCGAAAAAAACGCCGCAGGGCGTCAGACATACCCCACAAACCCTTCGCGGCCGCAGACCGCTCCTACAGTGGAACGTGAGCGGCCGCGAACGGGTGAATCCCTACCGCTCGTGCAATGCCTCGGCGCGGGACTTGATGATCGGCTTGAGCAGGTAGCTCAGCACGCTCTTCTTGCCGGTGATGATGTCTACCGAAGCCACCATCCCGGGAATGATCAGCAACGGCTTTTCATCGGAGCCCAGATGACTCTTGTTGGTCCGCAGCTTGATCAGATAGAAGGTGTTCTTCTTCTCTTCATCCTGCACCGTGTCGGCGCCGATCTGTTCCAGAGTGCCTTCCAGACCGCCGTAGATGGTGTAGTCATAGGCCGTGAACTTGATCATCGCCTTCTGCCCCGGATGCAGGAATGCGATGTCCTGAGGACGAATCCGCGCCTCCACCAGCAGGCTGTCATCCAAAGGCACGATCTCGGCCATGTCGCTACCCGGCTGGATCACCCCACCGACCGTGTTGACCAGCACCTGCTTGACGATCCCGCGCACTGGCGAGGTCACCATGGTACGGCTCACCCGATCTTCCAGCCCCTTGGCCGTGGCCTGGGTCTTGGCCAGATCGGTACGCGCCTCGTTCAACTGGGTCAGCGCTTCACTGCGGAACTTGCCGCGGGTCTCGTCGATCTTGCGCTGGACCTCACCAATCGCTGCCTGTGCACGCGGCACCGCCAGCGTGGTGCCGTCGAGCATGCCGCGGGTTTCCACTTCCGAACGGCGCAGACGCAGCACTTCGACAGGCGAAATCGCGCCCCTGGCCACCAGCGGCTCCGACATGCTGATCTCCTGGCGCAGCAGGTTCAGGCTGTTGCGGTACTGCTCGGCCTTGGAGGTGAACTCACGCAGCTCCTGCTGACGCTGCACCAGTTGCTGCTGCAAGCCGCCGACTTCATCGGCCAACTGCTGGCGACGGCTCATGTACAGCGACTCTTCGTTGGCCGCCTGGCTGGGCACTGACTTGCGCGCCTGGGCAGTGATGTTCAGCGGCCGGTTTTCCACCTCGGCACTGAGGCGCTCCACGCGCAGCTCCATGGCCACACGGTCGGCTTCGGTTTCGCCGACGTTGGAAGCGAAGCGCGTGTCGTCCAGGCGAATCAGTGGGGCGCCCGCCTCGACGATCTGCCCTTCCTTGACGTAGATCTGGGCAACGATACCGCCCTCCAGGTTCTGGATTTTCTGGATGCGCGAAGAAGGAATCGCCTTGCCGTCGCCCTTGGTCACCTCGTCGATCACTGCAAAGTGCGCCCAGGCGAGCAGAAACACGAAGAACGCGATCACGCCCCAGATGGTCAGGCGCACGATGCGCGGCGCATCGTCGATCAGCGCCTTTTCGACCTCGGGCAACGGCTGGCCATCGAGCGAATCGGAGCCCTTGAAGTAGCGCACCAGGGAATTCTTGAAGCCGCCGGAGGAGGATTTAAGCAACACTGATCTGCCCCTTCTTCAACGCTTCCATGACGGCAGCCTTCGGCCCGTCCGCCAGAATCTGCCCACGGTCGATCACCAGCAGGCGGTCGACCAGGCTCAGCAACGACGCACGGTGAGTAACCAGAATCACGGTCTTGTTCTCGATGACGGCTTGCAGGCGCGCTTTCAGGCGCTCCTCGCCGGTGTTGTCCATGGCGCTGGTGGGTTCGTCCAGCAAGAGAATCGGTGGATTGAGCAACAGCGCCCGCGCCAGCGCCACGTTCTGCCGCTGACCGCCAGAGAGATTCTGCCCGCGCTCGCCGACCTGCAGTTCATAGCCCTGCGGATGCAGGCGGGCGAACTCGTGCACACCGGCCAGTTCGGCGGCCTGCAGGACCATCTCGTCATCGACGTAGCGGGCGCCCGACACCAGGTTGTCACGCAAGGTACCGGCCAGCAGCTGGATGTCCTGCGGTACGTAGCCGATGTTGTGGCGCAGCTCGCTGACGTCGATCTGGCGAATGTCCACGCCATCGACCAGCAGCGAGCCGGCGTCGGGCTGGTACAGCCCTACCAGCAGCTTGGCCAGCGAGCTCTTGCCCGAGCCACTGCGGCCGATGATGCCGATCTTCTCGCCGGGGCGCACGGTCAGGTTGATGCCGTGCAGCGCCTGGTTCTGCTGGTTCGGGTAGGTGAAGTCGACGTTGCGAAACTCCATGGCCCCCTGCAGCACCTGACGGCTCATCGGGCGCTCGTCGAAGTTGCGCTCCTGAGGCAGCTCCATCATCTGGTCGACCGACACCATGGTGACCTTGGCCTGCTGGTAACGGGTCAGCAAACCGGACAGTTGCGCCAGCGGCGCCAGCGCGCGGCCGCTCAACATGTAGCAGGCCACCAGGCCGCCCATGCTCAGGTTGCCTTCGATGATCTGGTAGACACCGAAGATGATGATCGCCACACCGGCCAGTTGCTGAATCAGCAAGGTGATGTTCATGGCCAGGCTGGACAGGGTCTTGACCCGCAATTCCAGGCGGCTAAGCGTACCGATGGTCTGTTCCCACTGGTACTGGCGCTCGCTTTCGGCGTTGTTGACCTTGACCGCATCGAGGCCACCCAGGGTCTCGATCAAGCTCGACTGGCGCTCGGCGGCCAGCGCCATGGTGCGCTCCAGGGTCTTGGTCAGAGGCTTTTGCAGGAAATGCCCGATGCCCAGCGCCAGCGGGAACGCGATGATCGGAATCCACACCAGATGCCCGCCCAGCAAGGCGATGACCAGCAGGATGAGGATGGTGAACGGCAGGTCGATCAGGCTGGTCAGGGTCAGCGACGTGAGGAAGTCGCGCATGCCCTGGAATTCGTGGATGTTCTGCGCGTAGCTGCCCACGCGCGCCGGACGGTTTTTCATCGACATGCCGACGATGCGCTCGAACAGCGTGGCCGAGATGATCAGGTCGGTCTTCTTGCCGGCCAGGTCCAGGCACAGGCTGCGCAGCCCCTTGAGCAGCAGGTCGAACAGGTAGGCACCGCAGATGCCCACCGCCAGCACCCACAGGGTCGCGGTGGCCTGGTTGGGCACGACGCGGTCGTAGACGTTCATCACGAACAGGGGCGCGGCCAGGGCGATGATATTGATCACCAGGCTGGCGGCGATGGCGTCGGCATACAGCCAGCGCGAGCGCTTGAGGGTGTCGCGGAACCAGGAATGGGCACGCGGGATCAGCGAGCCATTGGTAACGTCGAACTTGTGCTGCGGCTGGGCGAAAAACACCCGGCCGGTGAAATCCTGAACCAGCGTTTCGCGCGCCACGCGCACTTCACCGCCATCGCTTTCACTGAGCAGCAACCGCGCGGTATCGCCTTCCCAGCCCAACAGCACGGCGCAGCGCGCGTCCTTGAGCATCAGCATGGCCGGCAGCGCTATGGACGGAATCTGATCCAGATTGCGTTGCAGTACACGGCCTTGCAGACCAGCGCGTGCAGCGGCGCGCGGCAGCAGGTCAGCGGTCAGACGCTGCGAGGGCAACGGCAGGCCGGTGGTCAGCATCGCCCGGCTGGCGGGCTTGTGATGCAGCGAGCACAGGGTCAGCAGGCCGTCGAGCAACGGATCATCGTGCTGGCTGCGTGGGTCCTGGCTGAGTAGTACCGAACTTAATTCCGAATCCACGCTGACACTCTCTTATCGCTCATTGAACACCTCGACCCTATCAGGATCAGTTCATCCCGCCTGGTCTGGCAGCGGTTTGGGTTGCATTTGCACAAGGGATGCCAGCGTACACGCTGGTCGCTGGCTTCGCATGAGCTCGTTTGGCAAACGGATGCACGGCGAGTCGGGCAACCTCGATAGCCATGGGGGGTGTTTCATCGCTGATTCAATCCGACCGGGGAGAGTAGTCATTTCGCCAATCAACAGTCGGTGGCCATTTGGCACCCGTGCCCCACTGAAAAAATTTCTTCAATCAACACAAGGAGTTAGCCTTTATAACTTGCACACCAACAATTACGAACTTTCCGTTGTGATGTTTGTCCATCCACCCATGTTGTGTGCCTGACATATAACGGTAAGCCTGAACTCGCCATTTTCGCACCGGCGATTCGCACGCCAGGCCCCAGGCCATTTACCGTTCATCCACGCTCCACGTACTGTGCAGCCCGCGCCTGGCAGGCTTTGTGCTACATCCGGCTTTCCTGCGACGCATCCATGGCGAGCCTTCCTGACGACATCTCCTGGATATTCCAGAAGCGACTTTTTTTGTCACATCAACCGGCGAAAAATGTCAGTCGTGGTCGTCTTGACGTCAATGAACTCACGCTGTTGAAGCGTTTTGCATACCTAAGAAATATCAATGTGACATTACACAATGGATTGTTTAGGATGGCGCCAAATAGGTCAATACATTGTCATAAAGTTCATTTTAGCGGATTTTAGACAATAGTTTGACGTCAATATTACAACATACAATATGTACCGAATGCCCGTCGCCTTCACTGACGATGTTCAGGCACCGTACCAAACGAATCGTCACCCCGGAGAGTCACCCACATGAGCAGTGTTGTTGCCATCGTCAAAAGCATTGTTGGCCAAGTATTCGCAGTGTCCCCCGAGGGGATTCGCCGAGTGCTTATCGAAGGGGATAGGCTGTTCGCCGGGGAGCAGGTCGTCACGGGTGAAGCCGGTGCGGTCACGTTGGCGCTGGCCGATGGCCGCACCATCGATCTGGGACGCGACACTCAATGGAGTGCCAACACGCCCGACTCAATCGCCGATCTGAGCGCTGCCACGGCTCAGGCGGCCCCCTCGGTAGAAGAGTTGCAGCAGGCCATCGCGGCCGGCGCCGACCCTACCCAGGATCTGGAAGCCACGGCCGCAGGCCCGGGCGCGAACGACACAGGCGGTGAAGGCGGCGGTAGCCACAGCTTCGTACTGCTCAGCGAAACCGCAGGCGAAGTCGATCCCACCGTGGGCTACCCCACCGAAGGTCCAAACGCTGGGGCAGCGCAAAATACGCGCGAGATCGAAGGCGATACCAACCCGATCAACGCCGACACCGGTAACGACCCGGCCGTCCAGCGCACGGCCACTCTGACCGTGACGGCAACGACCGCCATCACCGAAGCCGGCGGCGTGATCACCTACACCGCCACCGTGACTCAGGCACCTTCTGCCGACCTGACCGTCAACCTGTCCAATGGCCAATCGGTGCTCATTCCCGCCGGCCAGACCACAGGCGCCGTCAACGTCACCGTGCCGGACACCAACACGCCTTACATCGATCCGTCGCAGATCTCCGTAACCGTCACCGGCACCACCGGCGGTGGCGACCTGGCGGTCACCACCGATCCGACCCCGGCCGTCACCCGTGTCGACGACACCATCGACGTCACCACCGTGACGTTGACCGTGGGCAACAACCCCGTCACCGAGGGCACGACGATCACTTACACCGCCGTGCTCACCAATCCGGCGCAGACGCCGGTAACCGTGACCCTGTCAAACGGCTCCACCATTACCATCGCGGCTGGTCAGTCGTCGGGGTCGGTCGACGTGGCCGCACCGGCCAACGACGTCTACAACAACCCGACCACCCTCAACACCACCATCACCGGCGCTACCGGTGGCAATTTCGAAAGCCTGGTGCCAAGCACAACGCCTGCGGTGGTCAACATCGTAGACTCGATCGACACGACGACCGTCGTGCTCACCGCGACCACGCCGGCCGGCGGCGCCGTCGAAAACGGCACCATTGTCTACACTGCTACCATTGGCGCACCTGTCACGGGTTCGCCCGTGGTTGTGACCCTGTCGAACAACCAGACCATCACCATTGGTGTAGGCGAAACCAGCGGCTCGGTTTCCTTCCCGCTGGGCAATGACGTCTACAACGGCGCCGACACCGTCAGCACCGCGATCACTGGCGTAACCGGTGGCAACTACGAGCAGCTGACCCCGAACACCACACCGGT